>NZ_JACHYJ010000017.1 GCF_014192745.1 Luteimonas sp. RC10 | reverse complement strand
GCACCGTAGCGGTGTGACTTGAGATCTCGGAAGCTGCCTTCGATCTGCATGCGACGCGCATACAGTTCAGCCAGTTGGTTGGCTTTGGCTTCGGTCAGATCCGGTGAGGCGATGATCAGCCATGGCTCTCGCACGCCTGCCGCCGCTTTGCGGCTATGCGAGTTGCGTGCGACTTGGGTTCGGTGGCGTCGGCTGTAGTGCTTGCGCCCGCGAGGGGTCTTGCCGTGGATCACCAGACGGCAAACCAGTGGATTGCTCCGATTGATGTGCATCAGGTCCAGTTCGCGCGGCTTGCTTTGCGCAAGCTGCCAAAGGGACCGGCACGGAACCCATTGTGCCGGTCGATTTTCCTCGGCCGGCTTGACCAACGTCGTGCCACGCAGGCGGCCAACCCAACTCCAGCCCTGCGCCTGCACCGCCCGGAACCACGGCGTGCGGAAGCCTGCATCGGTGATCAGAATCGGGCGTATCCCTTCAGGAATTAGCGCCTGCAACTGTTGCAGGAACTGCTGTTCGGCACGGGGAGAACCTTGCTCATCGCCCGGGTATACCCGGTCAAGCAAGGTCAGTGTCCTGCCTCCGACGGGAACGGCGGCCCGGAGCAAACACCAGGATTTATCGGCCTTCAGATCGCTCCAGTCGATCACGATCAACGGCCGCTCTCCTCGCAACAACCAACGCGCCATCGCGGTATGCAGCGACAGACATTCGGCTTGCAGATGCCGATTGCCCAACAAGCGATCTGCCGCTTTGAGCGGGGCACTCACCCGCTTGGCTCCCGGCCAGCATCGCGCCAAGTCCATCAGCGTCAGTCGCCAGCCCGAGCTCAGCGCTTCCACCGCCTTCAACAACGCCCGCGCACGCAAGGCATGCATCGGACCCAGTGCATCCCCCAGACACCTCTGCAATACTTCGCTGGCGCGCATGGCTCGCAGTCCTTCTCTGGCTTAGTCACCTTGAAGACTGCGCCATGCGCGCACTTGTTTCCATCTCTCCCGAACGCAACCTCCTGATCTAGCTCAGGAAAATGTGGGGATACCTCAG
>NZ_JACHYJ010000016.1 GCF_014192745.1 Luteimonas sp. RC10 | reverse complement strand
GGTTCATCGCTGAATACCGGGGAAGGCTGCGCGGATCTTGAGGAAGAAATACGCCTGATCCCGGTAGCCGTAGGCACGACGCTTGATGACCTTGATGGTGTTGTTGATGCCCTCGACGATGCTGGTGTTGAGCGGATGCCGGCAACGGGACAGGATCCCATGCAGGTAGGCTTTGAGCCGTTGTGCGAACAGCGAGAGCGCGGCGATTCCGCTGCTTTGGGCCTGTTCCAACCAGTGCTCCCAGGCCCACTGGGCATAGCCGGGACGTCGGTAGAACCACAGGCGTTTGAGCTCGTCACGCATGAGATAGGCAGTGAGCAATGGCCGGTTGGCTTCGAGCAATTCGTCCAGCTTCACCGACTGGCGGCGATCCAGGCTTTCGCGATTGCGTAGCAGGAGCCAGCGGCTGGACTTGATGACCCGGCGGGCCGGCTTGTCGTGGCGCAGTTGGTTGGCCTGATCCACCCGCACCCGGTCGATCACCTCGCGGCCGTACTTGGCCACAACATGGAACAGGTCGTAGACGATCTCGGCGTTGGGACAGTGGGCCTGGATCTCCAGCTCATAGGCCGTGGTCATGTCGATGGCCACGGCCCGGATCTGCGCGGCAACGCCGGCAGGGAGTTGCTCGAAGAAAGCCCGCACGGTCTCGCGGGAGCGGCCGTTGCCGACCCACAGGACCTGGCGACGGATCGGATCGACCACCACGGTGGCATAGCGATGGCCCTTATGCAGGGCGAACTCATCCATCGCCAGATAGTGGATCTGGCTCCAGTCGGGCTCCTGAACGGCCTGCCGCAACCGGGCCTTGTCCAGCGTCTTGACCGTGTGCCAGCCCAACTGGAAAAAGCGGGCTACAGCCACGATGGTGCTGGACTCAAGCAACTGGCTGACCGCCTCGGCCAGCCGGTCGGTGACTCGCTGGTAACGCCCCAGCCAACTCAGCTTCTCGAGCCGAGGACCGCCGCACTGCTCGCACCACACCCGCCGGCGCGGCACCACCAGCCTCACCTGAAGTGCCATGAGTGGCAGATCCCGTACCCGACGCACGGTCGTCTCATGGATCTGCCGGCACCGGCTTCCGCAGTGCTCGCAGTACATCGTGCGTGCTGATGGCTTGAGGCAGATCGTGACGGTCCGACTGCCGTCCTCGGGCCACGCAATCCGCTCGACGCGATAGCCTTCCCAGCCGCCCAGCTTCTCAATCGTCTTCCGGTCCAACATGCATCTGCCCTTGAGCCCTGAAATCAGGCTTCAAGGGTAGCGGCGGACAAGAATGGCTCCACGCTAATCCGCGAAGAACC
>NZ_JACHYJ010000015.1:2500-5087 GCF_014192745.1 Luteimonas sp. RC10 | reverse complement strand
ATGCGAGGGACTCGCCATACCGGCGCTCACGCTCTCAGAGGTTGGGAAGTAGCGAACATTTTATGACGACTGTACGTGTCGTAGGGCCAAGGATGCTTCGGGTTGCGAAGCAACTTGAGGTTATATGGTCAAGCCACACGGATCATTAGTACTGGTTAGCTCAATACATTGCTGTACTTACACACCCAGCCTATCAACCACCTGGTCTTGATGGTTCCTTCAGGGGAGTCAAGCTCCCGGGAGATCTCATCTTGAGGCGCGCTTCCCGCTTAGATGCTTTCAGCGGTTATCGCTTCCGAACATAGCTACCCGGCAGTGCCACTGGCGTGACAACCGGAACACCAGAGGTTCGTCCACTCCGGTCCTCTCGTACTAGGAGCAGCCCCTCTCAAATCTCCAACGCCCATGGCAGATAGGGACCGAACTGTCTCACGACGTTCTGAACCCAGCTCGCGTACCACTTTAAATGGCGAACAGCCATACCCTTGGGACCGACTACAGCCCCAGGATGTGATGAGCCGACATCGAGGTGCCAAACACCGCCGTCGATATGAACTCTTGGGCGGTATCAGCCTGTTATCCCCGGAGTACCTTTTATCCGTTGAGCGATGGCCCTTCCATACAGAACCACCGGATCACTAAGTCCTACTTTCGTACCTGCTTGATCCGTCGATCTTGCAGTCAAGCACGCTTATGCCTTTGCACACAGTGCGCGATGTCCGACCGCGCTGAGCGTACCTTCGAGCTCCTCCGTTACTCTTTGGGAGGAGACCGCCCCAGTCAAACTACCCACCATACACGGTCCCCGATCCGGATAACGGACCTAGGTTAGAACGTCAAGCACGACAGGGTGGTATTTCAAGGTTGGCTCCGCTGCAGCTAGCGCCACAGTTTCATAGCCTCCCACCTATCCTACACAGACGAACTCAACGTTCAGTGTAAAGCTATAGTAAAGGTTCACGGGGTCTTTCCGTCTTGCCACGGGAACGCTGCATCTTCACAGCGATTTCAATTTCACTGAGTCTCGGGTGGAGACAGCGCCGCCATCGTTACGCCATTCGTGCAGGTCGGAACTTACCCGACAAGGAATTTCGCTACCTTAGGACCGTTATAGTTACGGCCGCCGTTTACCGGGGCTTCGATCAAGAGCTTCGCCTTGCGGCTGACCCCATCAATTAACCTTCCGGCACCGGGCAGGCGTCAGACCCTATACGTCCACTTTCGTGTTTGCAGAGTCCTGTGTTTTTGATAAACAGTCGCAGCGGCCTGGTCACTGCGGCCCTCGATCGCTCTAGCTCGCACGAGCCACGATCAAGGGCGCACCTTCTCCCGAAGTTACGGTGCTATGTTGCCTAGTTCCTTCACCCGAGTTCTCTCAAGCGCCTGAGAATTCTCTTCCTACCCACCTGTGTCGGTTTACGGTACGGTCTGCATAAGCTGAAGCTTAGGGGCTTTTCCTGGAAGCGTGGTATCAGTCACTTCGCTCTAATGAGCTCGTCTCGGTGCTCGGAGTTAAAGGGTCCCGGATTTGCCTAAGACCCACTCCTACCGCCTTTCTCCAGGACAACCAACGCCTGGTAGACCTAACCTTCTCCGTCCCCCCATCGCACTTATGCGAGGTGCTGGAATATTAACCAGCTTCCCATCGACTACGCATTTCTGCCTCGCCTTAGGGGCCGACTCACCCTGCGTCGATTAACGTTGCGCAAGGAAACCTTGGGCTTTCGGCGTGAGGGCTTTTCACCCTCATTATCGTTACTCATGTCAGCATTCGCACTTCCGATACCTCCAACGGACTTCTCAATCCGCCTTCGACGGCTTACGGAACGCTCCTCTACCGCGCACAACAAGTTGTGCACCCCAAGCTTCGGTTTATCACTTAGCCCCGTTAAATCTTCCGCGCAGACCGACTCGACCAGTGAGCTATTACGCTTTCTTTAAAGGGTGGCTGCTTCTAAGCCAACCTCCTGGCTGTCTGTGCCTTTCCACATCGTTTCCCACTTAGTGATAATTTGGGACCTTAGCTGTGGGTCTGGGTTGTTTCCCTTTTCACGACGGACGTTAGCACCCGCCGTGTGTCTCCCATGCAGTCTGTCCTGGTATTCGGAGTTTGCAATGGTTTGGTAAGTCGCAATGACCCCCTAGCCATAACAGTGCTCTACCCCCAGGAAGATTCACATGAGGCGCTACCTAAATAGCTTTCGAGGAGAACCAGCTATCTCCGGGTTCGATTAGCTTTTCACTCCTAATCACACCTCATCCCCTACCTTTGCAACGGGAGTGGGTTCGGGCCTCCAGTTGATGTTACTCAACCTTCACCCTGGGCATGACTAGATCACCCGGTTTCGGGTCTATTACCCGCGACTATGCGCCCTTATCAGACTCGGTTTCCCTTCGCCTCCCCTATACGGTTAAGCTTGCCACGAACAATAAGTCGCTGACCCATTATACAAAAGGTACGCCGTCACCCTTACGGGCTCCGACTGCTTGTACGCACACGGTTTCAGGGTCTATTTCACTCCCCTCTCCGGGGTTCTTTTCGCCTTTCCCTCACGGTACTGGTTCACTATCGGTCGGTCAGGAGTAT
>NZ_JACHYJ010000014.1 GCF_014192745.1 Luteimonas sp. RC10 | reverse complement strand
TCAAGGTCATCAAGCGTCGTGCCTACGGCTACCGGGATCAGGCGTATTTCTTCCTCAAGATCCGCGCAGCCTTCCCCGGTATTCAGCGATGAACCAAAAAAAGAGCCCCGGCGGCGGGCCAGGGCTCGGGTGGCGATCTGCGGACACGACCGACGAGGAAAGTACGGCAGATCGGGCACGGTAGGTCGGACCCGGCCGACCGGCACAAGTTCCGCGCGGTTGCCAAGAAAATTATGAATGGGGCCGGGCATTTGCCGGCGTTGGTCCCCGGCCGGGAGCGGGACCTTCGCCGGTTGTGGGTCAAATGGCTCCGCTGCTATACTTTTGCGGCTCGACGGGGCCGTTTCGACGCGTTCCGTGTCCCTCAGATGCCCAGGATCCTGATGTGTTGACATCCGTCGCTGTCGGTCGGCGGCTGGCACAGCGCGCACTCGTCTGGCAGGCGGTGGCGGTCGCGGTGACGGCCCTGGCCTTCCTTGCAAAGGGTGGCGCCTGGGCGCTGGCGGCTGTACTGGGCGGCGCGGCGATCGCGATCGGCGGCTGGCTGTCGAGCGTGATTGCGCTGGGGGGCGGGGTCAATCCTTCGGCAGGCGCGCTTGCGCGGCTGCTGGCGGGAATGGCGCTGAAGTGGGTCGTGGTGGTGGCCGTGTTGCTGCTGGGCACAGGGATGGTGGGCTTGCCGCCGGTTCCGATGCTCGCCGGGGTCATCGTCGCGCTCTTCGCGCAATTGCTGGCGATGGCCCGGCCTCCGGCCGGTTCCTGACACTTGGGCACTGAATTTCAAACACAGGCAGGTCTTCGATCTTATGGCGGCTGATTCGGAACTGACCCCAACCAGCTACATCCAGCATCACCTGCAGAACCTCACGGTCTCGACCGGCGAGGGCGGCTTCTGGACGTTGCACCTGGACACGCTGATCACCGCGCTGCTGATGGGCGGCCTGATGGTGCTGATGTTCTGGATGGCCACGCGCAAGGCCACGTCCGGCGTGCCGGGCAAGTGGCAGGCGTTCGTCGAGATCTGCCTGGAGTTCGTCGACAAGCAGGCGCGCGACACGTATCACGGCACCAGCAAGCTGGTGACGCCGATCGCGATCACGCTGTTCTTCTGGATCCTGCTGATGAACCTGCTGAAGATGATTCCGGCAGACTTCATCGCCAAGCCGCTCGAACTGGCCGGCGTGCACTACTGGAAGCCGGTACCGACCGCCGACGTCAATGCGACGCTGGGCCTGTCGATCAGCGTGTTCTTCCTGACGGTCTTCTTCGCGCTGCGCTCCAAGGGCCTGGGCGGGCTGACCAAGGAGTTCCTGACCGCGCCGTTCGGCAAGTGGATGGTGCCGTTCAACCTGATCCTCAACATCGTCGAGTGGCTGAGCAAGCCGATCTCGCTGGCGATGCGACTGTTCGGCAACATGTTCGGCGGCGAGATCGTGTTCCTGCTGATCTGGGTGCTGGGCGGCGCCGGCCTGCTGGGCATGCTCGGTGGCGGCGTGCTGGGTCTGGGCTGGATGCTGTTCCACCTGCTGGTCATCCCGCTGCAGGCCTTCATCTTCATGATGCTGTCGATCGTCTACCTCAGCCTCGCCGAGGACAGCCACTGATCGGCGGGCGGCACCCGGTTTCGTTCCACCATTTGTCTCAATCCCAGTTCCACCCTTAACAAGCAATCCGTTCCGGAGAAAACAATGGAAATCGCACTGACCTCGTTTGCCCAGATCCAGGCTTCGACCGTTCTGGCCGTCGGCATCATGATCGGCCTGGCCGCGCTGGGCGCAGGTCTGGGCCTGGCCATCATGGCCGGCAAGTTCCTCGAGTCGGCCGCGCGTCAGCCCGAGCTGATCCCGGTGCTGCAGGTCCGCATGTTCATCACCGCCGGCCTGATCGACGCCGCGTTCATCATCTCGGTCGCCGTCGGCCTGCTGTTCGCGTTCGCTTCGCCGTTCGTCGGCCCGATCGCCGCCCAGATCGCCGGCTGATCCGGACGAGCGCAGGCGCTTTCCGATGCGGCCGGTCTACGGCCGCATCGGCGATGACAGCGGGCATGCATGCATGCCCGACCCTTCACGACAGGCAGCCACAAGCCCATGAATATCGGTCTGACCCTAATTGCACAGGCGATTGCGTTCGCCGCCCTGATCTGGCTGATCGCGACCAAGATCTGGCCGCCGTTGCTCAATGCCATCGAAGAGCGCCAGAAGAAGATCGCCGAAGGCCTGGCCGCCGCCGACAACAGCCAGCGCGCGCTCGCGCAGGCGCAGGAAACCGCCAACGAGGAACTCAAGGCCGCGCGTGCGAAGGCCAATGAGATCATCGAACAGGCGCACCAGCGCGCCAACCAGATCGTCGATGCCGCCAAGGCCGAAGCCGTGACCGAGGGTCTGCGTCAGAAGGCACTGTTCGACGCCGAGCTCCAGGCATCGGCCACCCGGGCCCGTGAGGATCTGCGTCGCCAGGTCTCGCTGCTGGCGGTGACCGGCGCCGAGCGCCTGCTCAAGCGCGAGATCGATGCCGACGCCCACAAGGCGCTGCTCGACGAACTCGCTGCCGAGATCTGAGGCCGACACGATGACGCTGACGATCGCCCGTCCCTATGCCCGCGCCGCGTTCGCGATCGCGCGCGACGCCGGCCGGTTTGCACCGTGGTCGGACGCGCTGGCGTTCTCGGCGCGCATCGCCGCCGATCCGCAGGCCGCCACGGTGCTGGGTCACCCGGCGCTGGCGCATGCCGATGCCGTCGCGCTGCTCGCCCCCGAGGGTGCGGACGAGGCGTTCGCCTCGTTCCTGGCGCTGCTGGCCGAGAACGGCCGGCTGCCGCAGCTGCCCGAGATCGCCGGACTCTACGAGCAACTGCGCGCCGAGGCCGAACACGTGGTGCTGGCCAAGATCACCTCGGCCACCGCGCTGCCCGACACCGAGGTCGAGCAGATCCGCAGCGCGCTCAAGCGCCGCTTCGGTCGCGAGGTCCAGGTCGAGACCGCGGTCGACGACTCGCTGATCGGCGGCGCGGTGATCGCGGCGGGCGATGTGGTGATCGACGGCTCGCTGAAGGGCAAGCTGGCGCGCCTGCAGTCCGCGCTGGCGCACTGACACGAATTTCAATTGCAACGCCGGCGGCGACGCCGACACAAGGGAATCCCCGATGGCTACCACGCACCTCAATCCCTCCGAGATCAGCGAGCTGATCAAGTCCCGCATCGAGAAGGTCAAGCTGTCCGCCGAGTCGCGCAACGAAGGCACGGTCACCAGCGTGTCCGACGGCATCGTGCGTCTGCACGGCCTGGCCGACGTGATGCAGGGCGAGATGATCGAACTGCCCAACGACACCTTCGCGCTGGCGCTCAACCTCGAGCGCGATTCGGTCGGTGCGGTGGTGCTGGGCGACTACGAGCACCTGCGCGAAGGCGACGTGGCCAAGACCACCGGTCGCATCCTCGAAGTGCCGGTCGGTCCGGAGCTGCTGGGCCGCGTGGTCAACGCGCTCGGCGAGCCGATCGACGGCAAGGGCCCGATCGACGCCAAGCTCAGCGCGCCGGTCGAGCGCGTGGCGCCGGGCGTGATCTGGCGCAAGTCGGTCGACCAGCCGGTGCAGACCGGCTACAAGTCGGTCGACGCGATGATTCCGATCGGCCGTGGCCAGCGCGAGCTGGTCATCGGCGACCGCCAGACCGGCAAGACCGCGATGGCGATCGACGCGGTGATCAACCAGAAGAACACCGGCATCAAGTGCGTGTACGTGGCGATCGGCCAGAAGGCCTCGACCGTCGCCAACATCGTGCGTCGCCTCGAAGAGAACGGCGCGCTGGCGCACACGATCGTCGTTGCTGCGACCGCGTCCGAGTCGGCCGCGATGCAGTACATCAGCGCCTACTCGGGCTGCACGATGGGCGAGTACTTCATGGACCGCGGCCAGGACGCGCTGATCGTCTATGACGATCTGTCCAAGCAGGCGGTGGCCTACCGCCAGATTTCGCTGCTGCTCAAGCGTCCGCCGGGCCGCGAAGCCTATCCGGGCGACGTGTTCTACCTGCACTCGCGTCTGCTCGAGCGCGCCGCGCGCGTGTCCGAGGAGTACGTCGAGAAGTTCACCAATGGCGAGGTCAAGGGCCAGACCGGCTCGCTGACCGCGCTGCCGATCATCGAGACCCAGGCCGGCGACGTGTCCGCGTTCGTGCCGACCAACGTGATCTCGATCACCGACGGCCAGATCTTCCTGGAGACCGACCTGTTCAACGCCGGCATCCGCCCGGCCGTGAACGCAGGTATCTCGGTCTCGCGCGTCGGCGGCTCGGCGCAGACCAAGATCATCAAGAAGCTCTCGGGCGGCATCCGCATCTCGCTGGCGCAGTACCGCGAGCTGGCGGCGTTCGCGCAGTTCGCCTCCGACCTCGACGAGGCGACCCGCAAGCAGCTCGAGCGCGGCCAGCGCGTCACCGAGCTGATGAAGCAGAAGCAGTACCGGCCGATGTCGATCGCCCACCAGGCGCTGTCGATCTACGCCGTCAATGAGGGCTACCTCGACGACGTGCCGGTCTCCAAGATCCTGGCGTTCGAAGAAGGCCTGCATGCCCACTTCGACAACACCGACGGCGCGCTGATCGAGAAGATCAACGCCTCGGGCGGCTGGAACGACGAGATCGAGGCAGCGTTCAAGAAGGGCATCAGCGAGTTCAAGGCCACCGGCTCGTTCTGAGCCGGCGGGGCGGGTGATGCGCGATAGGTGATGCGTAACAGCAACAACAGGTGCGTGACGGTGCGCGATTCGCTTCGAGTCGCGATGCCCCAATCACGAATCACCGCAAGCGGAGCGAGCTAAATGGCTGGTGGACGGGAAATCAAGACCAAGATCAAGAGCGTGCAGAACACCCGTAAGGTGACGCGCGCGCTGGAGATGGTCTCCGCATCGAAGATCCGCAAGGCGCAGGACCGCATGCGGTCCTCGCGCCCGTACGCCAATGCCATGCGGCAGCTGATCGGGCACCTGGCGCAGGCCAGCTCCGAGTTCCAGCACCCCTACCTGGTCGAGCGCGAGATCAAGCGGGTCGGCTACATCGTCGTCTCTTCGGACCGCGGCCTGGCCGGCGGCCTGAACAACAACCTGTTCCGCAAGCTGCTCGGCGAGATCCGCCAGTGGCAGGACAAGGGCGTGCAGGTCGACGTGGTGACGATCGGCCAGAAGGCGACGGTGTTCTTCCGCCGTCTGAAGGTCGACATGCTCGCCAGCGTGACCCACATCGGCGACACCCCGGAAGTCGAACAGCTGGTCGGCATCATCAAGGTGATGCTCGACGGCTACACCGACGGCCGCCTGGACCGGGTGTTCCTGGCCTACAACCATTTCGTCAACACGATGACCCAGAAGGCCAGCTTCGATCAGCTGCTGCCGCTGCCGGCCTCGGAGACGAAGGTCGTCAAGCACGACTGGGATTACATCTACGAGCCGGATGCCGAGTCGGTGCTCGGCCACGTGCTCACCCGCTACATCGAATCGCTGGTCTATCAGGCGGTGATGGAGAACGTGGCCTCCGAGCACGCGGCGCGCATGGTGGCGATGAAGGCCGCCAGCGACAACGCGACCAAGCTGATCGACACCCTGAACCTGGTCTACAACAAGGCCCGCCAGGCGGCGATCACGCAGGAAATCTCCGAGATCGTCGGCGGTGCGGCAGCGGTGTAACGCGAGTCCCTTCGCAACAGCCCGCACATCGATGTGCGGACTTCCCAAACAAGCAGCGACGCGTTCGCTCAGAAAATTTCAGAGCTAGAGGTTCTCATCATGAGTCAGGGCAAGATCGTTCAGATCATCGGCGCCGTCGTCGACGTCGAGTTCGCGCGCAACGAGGTACCGAAGGTCTACGACGCACTGAAGGTCGACGGGACCCAGATCACGCTGGAAGTGCAGCAGCAGCTCGGCGACGGCATCGTGCGCGCGATCGCGCTCGGTTCCACCGACGGCCTGAAGCGCAACCTGGTCGCCGTCAATACCGGTCGCGGCATCGCGGTGCCGGTCGGCACCGGCACCCTGGGCCGGATCATGGACGTGCTGGGTCGCCCGATCGACGAAGCCGGCGATGTGCAGGCCTCCGACCACTGGGAAATCCACCGTGCGGCACCCTCGTACGAGGACCAGGCCTCGACCACCGAGCTGCTCGAGACCGGCATCAAGGTCATCGATCTGATGTGCCCGTTCGCCAAGGGCGGCAAGGTCGGCCTGTTCGGCGGCGCCGGCGTGGGCAAGACCGTCAACATGATGGAACTGATCAACAACATCGCCAAGGCGCACGAAGGCCTGTCGGTGTTCGCCGGCGTGGGCGAGCGCACCCGTGAGGGCAACGACTTCTACCACGAGATGAAGGACTCCAACGTCCTCGACAAGGTGGCGATGGTCTACGGCCAGATGAATGAGCCGCCGGGCAACCGTCTGCGCGTCGCGCTGACCGGCCTGACGATGGCCGAGTACTTCCGCGACGAGAAGGACGAGAGCGGCAAGGGCAAGGACGTGCTGCTGTTCGTCGACAACATCTACCGCTACACGCTGGCCGGTACCGAAGTGTCGGCGCTGCTGGGCCGCATGCCGTCGGCCGTGGGTTACCAGCCGACGCTCGCCGAGGAAATGGGCGTGCTGCAGGAGCGCATCACCTCGACCAAGTCCGGTTCGATCACCTCGATCCAGGCCGTCTACGTGCCCGCGGACGACCTGACCGACCCGTCGCCGGCGACGACGTTCGCCCACCTCGACTCGACGGTGACGCTGAGCCGCAACATCGCCTCGCTGGGCATCTATCCGGCGGTCGATCCGCTGGACTCGACCAGCCGCCAGATGGACCCCAACGTCATCGGCAACGAGCACTACGAGACCGCGCAGCGCGTGCAGTCCACGCTGCAGAAGTACAAGGAGCTCAAGGACATCATCGCGATCCTGGGCATGGACGAACTGTCGGAAGAAGACAAGCAGGCGGTGTCGCGCGCGCGCAAGATCGAGCGCTTCTTCTCGCAGCCGTTCCACGTCGCCGAAGTGTTCACCGGCTCGCCGGGCAAGTACGTCCCGCTCAAGGAGACGATCCGCGGCTTCAAGGGCATCGTCGACGGCGAGTACGATCACCTGCCCGAGCAGGCGTTCTACATGGTCGGCAGCATCGACGAGGCCGTCGAGAAGGCGAAGAAGATCGCCGCCTAAGCGGCGATCTTCGGTGAATCGGGGTCGGTGCGTGGCGAACAATGCTCGCCTTCACCGATCCCGCATCACGTACGTAAGTTGAGCGAGCAAAGCGAGCCAAGCCCATGAGCACCATCCGTTGCGACATCGTCAGTGCAGAGGCCGAGATCTTCCACGGCGAGGCGACCCTGGTCGTCGCCACCGGGGAGCTGGGCGAGCTCGGCATCGCGCCGCGCCACGCGCCGTTGATCACCCGTCTCAAGCCCGGCAAGGTCGTGGTCACCCAGCCCAATGGCGAAGTGCTCGATTTCGCGATCGGCGGCGGCATCCTCGAGGTGCAGCCCCAGGTCGTGACGATCCTGGCCGATACCGCGATCCGCGCCGACGACATCGACGAGGCAGCGGTCAAGGCGGCCAAGGACGAAGCCGAGCGTGTGCTTGCCGGCCGCGGCGAGGCGATGGACGTGGCCGAGGCGCAGCAGAAGCTGGCCGAAGCGGTCGTCCAGCTGCAGGCACTCGAGCGCCTGCGCAAGACGCTCAAGCACTGAGCCGCTTCGCGGGTCATTCGTTCGAAGACGCCGGCCCTCGCGCCGGCGTTTTTCGTTGCAGACGTGCCTGGGATCCGACGCGCAGCTAGCGCTTGTACACCCACTGCCGCGAGATCACGAAACCGAGTGCGCCCAGCGCGGCCTCGACCAGCGGCTTGGCAAGCCACGCCCAGTGCCGGCCCAGATAGTCGTCGATGTGGCCGATCGCCCAGGTGCTGAGCACCGTCATCACCCCCCACATCACCACGAAGCGCAGCAACTGCGCCCGATTGGGACCATGGCCATCGGCGCCGAAAGTGAAGCGCCCGTTCAACCAGAACCCCATCAAGGCGCCGCAGATCCGGCCGACCACATTGGCCTGGCGGACCGGCAGTCCGGCCTGACTGAGCGCGACCATCACCGCCCAGTCGAGCAGCCACTGCAAGCCGCCGATCAGCAGGTAACTGCCGCCCTGTCGCTTCAAGCCCATCGCACGATCACTCCTGCCCGCGCCGCCACAGCGCGATGCCGTTGAGGCTGCGGACATGGACCGCACCGCTTGCGGCCAGACCGGCGCGCAGGGCCGGGGACGCGTCGGCCTCGGTGACCAGGATCCAGCGCGCATCGGTGTCAGTGAGCAGCCGTCGCCACGCCTCGCCGGACGGATCGGCGTCGGCGGCCAGCCGCGCGGCAGCGAGCGTCGGTGCGTGCAGCGACATCAGCCGTCCGCGACCGGCGAGTTCTGCGATGTAGCCGCGCTGGGGATCGGTGGCCAGCACGATGCCGTCGTCGTCGGGGAGCCCGGCAATCAGCGTCCGCTCGGCGACGTAGTGCGGCAGTACCGCCGAGGCATCCCCCGGTGCGCGCAGCGTGCGCTTGAGTGCGGCGCTGTGGTGGGTCCATCCCGCGTTGGCCTGGAACGCGAGGTTCAGCGTGCACAGCGCAACGATGCCCCAGCGCCAGGCCCGGTCGCCGACCTGGGCGCGCCTGCCGGGCAGGCAGGCGACGATCAGCAGCGCGATGCCTGGATAGGCATAGCGCGCGTACTGCATCGGCAGCAACGGCAGCAAGGCGACGCCAGCGACCGCGAGCGCGAACCCCCGTGTCGCATGCCGTCCAAGCGTGAGCAGCCAGGCGCCGGCCAGTCCGATCAGCAGAAAGCCGGTGCCGCCATCCCAGGCCTCGACGTAGCGGCTGCTGGCGAACGTGAGCTGCCAGGGCAGGGCGAGGCCAAGCCCTGCGTGCCAGCGGTCGTCGCCCATGTTCTCCGGAGGATGGAATGGCGATTGGAACACCGCATTGAACAGCGGCAGCACCGGGTTGCCGGTGTGCCACCAGGCGTTGGCGTAACTCGAGCCGGCGACCAACAGGCCGGCTGCGAGCGCCATCAACCAGTGCTGTGCGCTGGCGCGCGGCAGGCCTCGCATGCTCGCCCACACCAGCAGCGGCAATGCCGAGAGCGCATGGATCGGCTTGAGTGCAGTGAGCGCCGCCAGCAGCAGTGCGGCCGCCATCAGCCGCGGTCCGTCGTTCTCGCGATGGGCGAGCACTGTGCACAACGCGAACAGCACCGCCATCGCTGGCAGTTCGGTCTGCATGCCGGCGGTCAGCCAGACCAGGGGCGGAAAGCTCGCGAACAGTGCGATTGCCGCGTTGCGCTCCAGTGGCGTTGCGCCCAGTGCTCGCGCGCAGCCGCCCAAGGCCAAGGCCGCGGCGATGAGCCAGAACGCGTTGAGCGCGCCGCGTGCTTCCTGCCCGGCGATCAGCCAAGCAATGCCCTGGCCGATATCGCCCAACCACGGTGCGAACGCCCAGACACCATGTTGGGGCGCAGCTTGGTAGTGCGCATGCAAGGCCAACTGCGCGGGCAGATTGAGATGGTAGGTGAGGTCATCCATCTGCATCGTCGGCAACCATGTGCCTGTCGATGCCAGCCCCAGCAGCATCACGGCCCATGCCAAGGCGCGGGGATGCTCGGCGGCAGCGTCGCGCCACGCGCTCGCGGATGCGCGCAGCTCGGCAACGAGCGCCTTGCGGCCGAGCACGACGAGTGCCGCCAGTACGACCAGCCACACCGGCGCGTGGTGGATCGGCAGCGCGAGCAGCCAGCCCGTGACGCCGGTGATCGCTGCATAGCCGAGGATGGCTGCGACGGCGGCGCGCCCCGGAAGCCGTGCCGGCACCCAGCGCAGCCCGGTCGCCATTGCCGCAAGCGCGAGCAATGCCACTGCGAACACCGGCCTGGGGCCCGCGAACAGGAGCAGTGCGCCGCTCGAGACTGCGACCAGGGCCGATGCCCAGCGCCAGCGAAGCCAGCGCACGGCCGGCCAAGCCAAGGCCGTGGCGGTCAACGCCAGCGCCAGGGCGAGTGCGAAGCGCTCCCAGGGCAACTGCGCCCACAGGCCGTGGGCGGTGATGCCGATCGCGACGAGGACAGGGCCGGCGGCCCAGGCCAGCGCCGCCCAGCGTTGCGGCGCCCCCGCAATTGCGGCGGCTCGGGAACGGAACATCGCAGGTCCTGGAGGCACGGGCGTCGATTATCATCGAACCCCCGCCAAGTTTCGAACGCCATGACCGCTCCGCTGCACGTCGTCATCCTCGCTGCTGGCGAGGGCAAACGCATGAAGTCCTCGCTGCCCAAGGTGCTGCAGAAGATCGCCGGCAGGCCGATGCTCTGGCACGTGGTCGCGGCGGCGCGCGAACTTGAGCCCGCGGGCATCCACATCGTGTACGGGCACCGCGGCGATCAGGTGCGGGCGGCCTTCGCCGACCAGACCGATCTGCAATGGGCCGAGCAGCGCGAGCAACTGGGCACCGGGCATGCGGTCCGCCAGGCGATGGACGCGGTGCCTGACGGGGCGCAGGTGCTCGTACTCTACGGCGATGTGCCGCTGCTGCGCGCGCAGACCCTGCGCAGGCTGGTCGCGGTCGAGGGCCGGCTGGCGGTGCTGGCGGCCGAACTCGAGGACCCGACCGGCTACGGCCGCATCGTGCGCGATCCCGAGGGCCATGTCGGTGCGATCGTCGAGCACAAGGACGCCGATGAAGAGCAGCGCCGGATCGGCCTGGTCAATACCGGCATCCTCGCGGCCGAGGCGACCGCACTCAAGTCCTGGCTCGCGCGGCTGTCGTCGGACAATGTGCAGGGCGAGTACTACCTCACCGATGTGTTCGCGATGGCTGCCGACGAGTACAGCGCCGCGCAGATCATCATGGTCGATGACCCGCTCGAGGCCGAAGGCGCCAATGATCCCTGGCAGCTGGCCCAGCTCGAGCGCGCTTGGCAGCTGCGTGCGGTGCGGGCGCTGTGCCTGCAGGGCGCGCGTTTCGCGGATCCCGCGCGCGTGGATATCCGCGGCGAGGTGATCGTCGCGCCGGACGTCGAAATCGACGTCGACGTGGTGTTCGAGGGCCGCGTCGAACTGGGCGAGGGCGTGCGCATTGGGCCCTTCTGCCGGCTGCGCGACGTGCGCCTGGGCGAAGGCACCGAGGTCCGTGCGCATTGCGATCTGGACGGCGTGCGTGCCGAGGGCGCCGTCACGATCGGTCCATTCGCACGGCTCCGCCCGGGCACCGTGCTCGCCGACGGCGTGCACGTGGGCAACTTTGTCGAGACCAAGAACGCGACCCTTGGCGTCGGCAGCAAGGCCAACCATCTGACCTACCTGGGCGACGCCGAGGTCGGGGCCGGCAGCAATATCGGTGCCGGCACGATCACCTGCAACTACGACGGCGCGAACAAGTCCAAGACCGTCATCGGCGACCGTGCGTTCATCGGCTCCAACGCCGCGCTGGTCGCGCCGGTGCGCATCGGCCATGACGCCACGACCGCCGCCGGCTCGGTGATCACCGCCGATGTGCCCGACGGCAAGCTTGCCGTTGCCCGGGCACGGCAAAGCCTGATCGAAGGCTGGGCGCGCCCGGTCAAGCGCCCCCGCTGATCCGGTGCACGGCCGCCCGCATGGCGCGGCGGCCGCGCAGGCGCGCGATCGGCGCCGCCATCCGCAGGGCTGCAACGGCGCTGCGATCGACATCGTTTAAGCGGCGGAGCCTGCCGATCGAGGCCGCACGGCCGCGTGCCGCGGCGCCCTACTCAGCGATGTGAGTTTTCCGTGAAATAAATGGTGAGCAAGCGTGCGTGTATCTCCGCGCGCCTTGCCGTCTAATGCCGCCCGTTGTCCAGGGGTGCGCCGCGTGCGGCGCCAAACAACCGTGCGATCTGCCGCCGACATCGCGGCGGAAGGCCTGCGCCTTCCGTTCGTGCATGTCGGCGCATGAGCGCGCGCCTGGCAGCGACGAGACCGCGGGTTGCGGTCGCGGACCGAACGAAGAGCGAAGGGGCAGGGCATGAGCCAGCAAGATGGGCAGACGAACAACCGGATCGTGGCGGGGATCCGCCGCGTGTTGACGGGGCGGGCACGATGGCTGATGGCCATCTGCGTCCTGCTGCTCGCGCAAGGCGTGGCACAGGCGCAGCTCAACGAGCGGCACAGCTTCAATGCGCGCGGCGACGTCGAGATGATCGGCAACGCGCTGTTGACCTGCGCCAGCTGCGACCAGTCCAACACCGGCCTCAACAACGGCTCCAACATGGCGATGCGGTTCGTCAACGTCGACGGCAGCCAGTTGCCTGCCGGCGTGCCGCAGAACTCCTCGACCGCGACCCTGAGCCTGCCCAGCGGTGCACGCGTGCTCTCGGCCGGCCTCTACTGGGGCGGCCGATCGACCGAGAACAACGCGGCTCGCGCCACGCTGCAGTTCCGGACCCCGACCCGCGGCTATCAGGCGATCACCGCCAGCGACCTCAATACCTTCCCCAGCCAGGGCGACCCGGGCAGCCGTCCGTATACCGCCTATCGCGATGTCACCGCGCTGGTGGCGGCTGCGGGTGGAGGCACCTATGCCGCGGGCGGATTGACTTCGGACGTAGGCGGCAACAACAACGGCGGCAGCCTGGGCAACTACGGCGGTTGGGCGCTGATCGTGCTCTACGAGCACGACAGCAAGCCCTATCGGCGCCTGATGGTGTTCGACGGCGATGCCGGCTATGTCTCTAACGGCAGCCCGCAGTCCGTCACGGTCACCGGCCTGCTGACCCCGCAAAGCGGCGAGTTCACTGCCTACATGGGCGCGCTCGTGTGGGAAGGCGACGGCGGCATCACCGGCGACCAGTTCCGGCTCTCCGGCTCGGATGTGCTCAATGCCGGTGCGCTCAGCGATGCGCTGAACCCGGCCAACAACTTCTGGAACGGCGGAATCAGCCGTCTGGGCCAGCGCTATACCGCCAAGAATCCCGACTACGTCAACCAGTTCGCCGTCGATCTGAAGCTGGTCGACATCTCCAACACAGCTGCCAACGCCAGCCGCCCGCGTCTGCGCAACGGCGCCACCGGCGCGACGCTGCAGTTCACCAGCACCGGCGACGCCTACTTCCCGCATGCACTGGTCTTCGCGACCGACATCTTCTTCCCTGACCTTGTCACCTCGCTGACCAAGCAGGCGCGTCGCGTGCCCTCAGGCGAGGGGCTCGGGCCGACCAGCGAAGTCCGCCAGGGCGAAGAGGTCGAGTACATCGTCTCGTTCACCAACAATGGTCAGGACGGCGCGACCAACGTGGTCGTCACCGACCCGATTCCGGCCAACACCCGCTATGTGCCCGGTTCGTTGCGGGTGCTCACCAATGCGGCCGATGCGGCCACCGGCAGCATGTCCGATGCGGCGGGCGACGACATCGCCGAGTTCGATGCCGTCAACAACCGCGTCGTGTTCCGGATCGGTACCGGTGCCACCGGCTCGGCCGGCGGCATGCTCTCGCCTACCCAATCGGCACAGATGTCGTTCCGCGTGCGCGTCGATACCGCGACGCCGACTGGCGAGTTCATCCGCAACGTCGTCTCGGTGCGCCACAACGCCCAGACCGTGCCCTTGCCCCAGGATGTCGAGGGCGAGGCGGAAGCCAATGTGATCGGCCCGGTCGTCCCGTCGGCCGAGGAGATCGGGTTCTGTCCGACAGATGGCGGTTTCTTCAACATCGTCAACGGCGTCGGCATCTATCAGTACTCGCCAGGATCGGCCGCCGACAGCCGTGTTGCCGGTCTGGACTTCGCGATCCCCGGTGACCTCAATGCGCTGATGGTCGATCCGACCGGTCGGACCCGTCTGCTGTTCCACCAGGCGGGCGGCAACACGATCTGGGCCTATGATCCGACCCATCCCACCAGCCCCGGCTGGTATCGCACTGGCGTGACGATCAACGCCAATCTGCCGCGTGCGGGCATGACCCAGGCCGGCGTGGGCTATCTGATCACGGCCGCGACCCGCGCAGGCGCTGGGGCGACGGCGCAGATGTACCGTATCGAGCGCGACGGCGACTACGGCTATCGGCTCGGCGGGCAGAGCACCCTGACCTACGACGTGGCGCCGAGCGACTTCGGTTCGGGCGACATCGCGTTCGACAATGCGGGCGTGGGCTGGCTGGTGGCCGGCAATGATCTGTATCGCGTCGACGTCGACGCGGGCACCGCGACCCGCCAGCAGACCTTCACCGGCGCACCGTCGGGGGTGAACTACGCAGGCGCGGCGTTCGGCGCAGACGGCTTGCTCTACGTGGTCGTCAACACCACCGGCGCCTACTACGCAATGGATCTGACCAACGGCACGATGTCGCAAGTCGGCGCATCGGCCAGCGGGGCAGGCCGCGACCTTGCCTCGTGCAGCTTCCCGACCATCGCGCCCGCGCAGTTGCAGGTCACCAAGACGCTGGCCTCGATCACCCGCAACGGCCTGCCGGTTGCTGCGGGCGAATCGGCCGCGCCGGGCGACCTGCTGGGCTATGCGATCGAGGTCCGCCACGTCGGCGGCACCCAGGCCGCGACCGTGTTCGCGGGCGACGTCGTCGAGACCGTGCCGGCCAACACCCTGCATGGCGCGACGGCGGACGACTTCACCTGCACCGGCGCCAACTGCGTCAACACCGAGTCGCGCAATGTGCTGGCCGGTCAGAGCACCGTGTTCTCGTTCGTGGTGCAGATCGATGTCGGCACGCCGGCCACGGTCAACCAGATCGTCAACTCGGTTACGGTCAATGGCATCGACTGTGCGGTGGCGGGTAACGACTGCGACGAAACCACGCTGATCGACGTCGAGCCGGCGGTCACCTCGACCAAGGCATTGACGGCGGTCAATGGCGCGACGCCGGCCGGCCCGGTGGCCGTGGGCGATGTGCTGACCTACACCGTGACGGTCACCAACAGTGGCAACGTCACGCTGCCCACCGTGACGGTGGCCGACGCGCGCATCACGCCCGACAGCATCACCTGCGCACCGCTGACAGTGGGTGACAGCTGCGCCCTGGTGGGCACCTACACGGTGACCCAGGCCGATGCGGATGCGGGCTCGATCACCAATACCGCGACGGTCACCACGCCCGACACGCCCCAGGTCTGTCCGGCCGGTTCGACCGCTGCCGTCTGCCAGCCGTCGATCGAGATTCCCACCGAGACGCCGGACCCGTCGCTGACGGTCGTCAAGACCGCGGGCACGCCGAGCGGCAATACCGCCGGCAGCACCATCGCCTATTCGTTCCTGGTGACCAACACCGGCAACGTGACGATCACGAATGTCGCGATCGACGATGCCCAGCTCGACGCCGTGGCCGTGTGCCCGGTGACGACGCTGGCGCCAGGTGCGAGCACGACCTGCACCGGCACGCACACGATCACGCAGGCGGAAGTCGATGCCGGCGAAGTGCTCAACACCGCGACCGCGACCGGCACGACGCCGGGTGGCGGCACGACGACGAGCCCGCCGGACGAAGAGGACGTGACGCTCGAGACCACGCCGTCGCTGACGGTGGTCAAGACCGCGGGCACGCCGAGCGGCAACACCGCAGGCAGCACCATTGCCTATTCGTTCCTGGTGACCAACACCGGCAACGTGACGATTGCCAATATCGCGATCGACGATGCTCAGCTCGACGCCGTGGCTGTGTGCCCGGTGACGACGCTGGCCCCGGGTGCGAGCACGACCTGCACCGGCACGCACACGATCACGCAGGCGGAAGTCGACGCCGGCGAAGTGCTCAACATCGCGACCGCGACCGGCACGACGCCGGGCGGCGGCACGACGACGAGCCCGCCGGACGAAGAGGACGTGACGCTCGAGACCACGCCGTCGCTGACGG
>NZ_JACHYJ010000013.1 GCF_014192745.1 Luteimonas sp. RC10 | reverse complement strand
CAACCCGGTGGCGATGGACGAAGGTCTGCGCTTCGCGATCCGCGAAGGCGGCCGGACCGTCGGCGCCGGCGTGGTGGCCAAGATCCTCAAGTAAGTCCACGGCCCGCGCGCCTGTCGCGCGCGGCGCCGGATCACTCTCGCCTCGCGGGGGTGACGATTCAAAGGCGGGCCGGCAACCCGGTCCGCCTTCGTCGTCTAAGGGGTATCCTGGGCGACGTGTTTCAACAGCCACACGCCAGTAGCTCAATTGGCAGAGCAGCGGTCTCCAAAACCGCAGGTTGGGGGTTCGAGTCCCTCCTGGCGTGCCATTTTTGCGGAGTCTTTTCCGCACGGGCCCTGGCGCAGCGCGGCCTGGCCTGCCAAACGAGCAGTCGCAACCGATGAGTCGCCGGGACTTGAACAGCAGAGTGGAACATTCGAAAGGCGCATCCTCCGCGGATTTCGCCAAGTACGCCGCGGCCGCGCTGCTGGTCGTCGCCGGCGTCTTCGCCTTCTACTGGTTCCAGGCGCAGATGGCCACGCCCGTGCGCAGCATCATCGTCGGCCTGTGCGTCGTCGGCGCCGCGGCGGTCTTCCTGACCACCGGCAAAGGCCATCAGACCCGCGAGTTCTTCTCGGAAACCCGTTTCGAGATGCGCAAGGTGGTCTGGCCGACGCGCCAGGAGGCGATGCGCCTGACCTGGATCGTCATCGTCGCGGTGATCCTCATCAGCCTGGTCCTGGCCGGTTTCGACCGGGTGATCCAGTGGCTCATCCAGCTCATCCTGCGGCAGTGACGGAGTAACGAACCTGATGGAAACCGAAGGCGTCAAGCGCTGGTACGTCGTGCATGCCTATTCCGGCTTCGAGAAGTCGGTGGCGCAGGCGCTGCGCGATCGCATCGCGCGGACCGGCATGCAGGACCGTTTCGGCGATGTCCTGGTGCCGACCGAGGAAGTGATCGAAATGCGCTCCGGCCAGAAGCGCCGTTCCGAGCGCAAGTTCTTCCCCGGCTACGTCCTGGTGCAGATCCTGACCTCGGACGAGGGCGGCATCCCGCGCATGGACAACGAAAGCTGGCACCTGGTCAAGGAGACCCCGAAGGTGATGGGCTTCATCGGCGGCACCGCCGACCGCCCGCTGCCGATCCGGGACGAAGAGGCCGCCGCGATTCTCGATCGCGTTCAGGAAGGCGTCGAGAAGCCGCGTCCGAAGGTGCTGTTCGAGGCCGGTCAGATGGTCCGCGTCATCGATGGCCCGTTCAACGACTTCAACGGCGTCGTCGAGGAAGTCAACTACGAGAAGAGCCGGCTGCGCGTCGCCGTGCTGATCTTCGGCCGCTCGACCCCGGTCGAGCTGGAATTCGGTCAGGTCGAGAAGGCCTGACCCGCGTCGCGCCCGGATGTGACGGGCGCGCGAAACCCTGCTATAGTGCACGGCTCACTGTCCGGTCGAGCCGGGCAAGCGCACAGGCCGCCGCATGGGCGGCCTTTGTCGCGGATGGACAACGTGAAGCCGGGACACGTGATTTTCCCGGCCCGATGGGGAGCCTGAGCACCAGGCGTTCGCACCCGGAGAGCACACAATGGCAAAGAAAGTCGTCGGTTACATCAAGCTGCAGGTGAAGGCCGGTCAGGCCAACCCCTCGCCGCCGGTCGGTCCCGCGCTGGGTCAGCGTGGCCTGAACATCATGGAGTTCTGCAAGGCGTTCAACGCAGCGACCTCCAAGCTCGAGCCGGGTCTGCCGACCCCGGTCATCATCACCGCGTACTCCGACCGTACGTTCACCTTCATCACCAAGAGCACGCCGGCCACGGTGCTGCTGAAGAAGGCGGCGGGCGTGAGCTCGGGCTCCAAGCGTCCCAACACCGAGAAGGTGGGCAAGGTCACGCGTGCCCAGCTCGAGGACATCGCCAAGGCGAAGGAGCCGGATCTGACCGCAGCGGATCTGGATGCAGCAGTGCGCACCATCGCGGGCTCGGCCCGTTCGATGGGCCTGACGGTGGAGGGCTGAGACCATGGCACAGACCAAGCGACAGAAGCGGCTGCAGGCCGCGGTGCAGCCGGGCAAGAGCTACGGCATCGATGACGCGCTGAAGATCGTCAAGGACAACAGCAACGCCAAGTTCGCCGAGGCCGTGGACGTCGCCGTCCGCCTGGGCGTCGATGCGCGCAAGTCCGACCAGCAGGTCCGCGGTTCGACCGTGCTGCCCGCCGGCACCGGCAAGAGCGTCCGCGTCGCGGTGTTCGCCCCGGCAGGTGCCAAGGCCGACGAGGCGCTGGCCGCCGGTGCCGACGCCGTCGGCATGGACGACCTGGCCGAGAAGATGCAGGCCGGCGACATCAACTACGACGTCGTGATCGCGACCCCGGACGCGATGCGCGTCGTCGGCAAGCTCGGCACGCTGCTCGGCCCGCGCGGCCTGATGCCCAACCCGAAGGTCGGCACGGTGTCGCCGAACCCGGGCGAGGCGGTCAAGAACGCTAAGGGCGGCCAGGTCCGCTACCGCACCGACAAGGCCGGCATCATCCATTGCACGATCGGCAAGGCCGACTTCGACGCCGACAAGCTCAAGGAAAACCTGCAGGCGCTGCTGGCCGACCTGGTCAAGGCCAAGCCGGCCACCGCCAAGGGCCAGTACCTGCAGAAGATCTCGCTCAGCTCGACGATGGGTCCGGGCGTGATCGTCGACCAGTCCACGCTGAGCATCGCGCGCTGATCGATCGGTGATATCGCGCGTCGCCCCGTCCGCGGGGCGACGCCACTTTTGGGGGCATCGCGACGGACCTGTTGTCCTGCGCGGCGCCGTCAAAGACCGCAGGCGCGGTCTGGATCGACGTGGCGACGGGCATCGGATGCGCCCAATTGGCAAGGAATCGCCGCCACCGAGGATCGAGAGCGCTTAATCCCGAGGTGTCCTCACCAGAGGGCCTGCGCAGATGGTGATGCCCTTTCTGGAGTTTTCTGGTTCGACATGCGTCCAGCCAGGCAGGAAAGGCCACCACCGGGATGCTTCGCGCATCCCCGGTCTCCCAGGGACGGGGGCCGCTCAGGACCGCAAGCGGCAGGAGCCGTGAGCGGAGTTCACAACGAGGAGTGATGAATGGCTCTCAATCTGTCCCAGAAGCAGGAAGTTGTCGCCGAGCTGGCACAGGTCGCCGCGAACGCCCACTCCCTGATCGCCGTCGAGTACCTGGGCACCTCGGTCAGTCAGCTGACCGCGATGCGCAAGAAGGCTCGTGAGACCGGTGTGTACTTGCGTGTTGTCAAGAACACCCTGGCCGCGCGTGCCGTGGAAGGTACCGAGTACGAGTGCGCCAAGGACTCGCTGTCCGGCCCGCTGCTGTACGCGTTCTCGACCGAGGAGCCCGGCGCTGCCGGTCGCCTGATCAAGGAATTCGCCAAGACCAACGACAAGCTGCTGCCCAAGCTGGTCGTCGTGGAAGGCCAGCTGTATCCGGCCAGCCATGTCGACGTGCTGGCGTCGCTGCCGACGCTCGAGCAGGCGCTGTCCATGCTGGCCCGCGTGCTCTCCGAGCCCGCCGCGATGTTCGCCCGCGCCGTCAAGGCCGTCGGCGACAAGCAGGGCGGTGGCGAGGACGCGCCGGCCGAAGCTGCTGCCGAAAGCGCGACCGAAGCGACGGCGTAAGCCCGACCTGCTGGTCCAACGAACCCAATCCCAGAAAACTTTTCAAAGGTAATCACAATGTCCCTTACCACTGAGCAGATCGTCGACGCCATCGCCGAGAAGTCCCTGATGGAAGTGATGGAGCTGGTCAAGGCCATCGAAGAGAAGTTCGGCGTCTCCGCTGCCGCCCCGGTCGCCGCTGCCGCCGCCGCTGCCGGCCCGGCCGCCGCTGCCGAAGAGCAGACCGAGTTCACCGTCATCCTGAAGGCTGCCGGCGACAAGAAGGTCGAGTCGATCAAGGTCGTCCGCGCCATCACCGGCCTGGGCCTGAAGGAAGCCAAGGACCTGGTCGAAGGTGCGCCGAAGGAGATCAAGGAAGGCGCGACCAAGGAAGAAGCCGAGAAGATCAAGAAGGATCTCGAAGCCGCTGGCGCGACCGTCGAGATCAAGTAAGCGGCACCATGGCATCGCAGCACATGCTGACGATGCGCCGGGGCCGGGGGCGAAAGCTCCCGGCCCTTGGTCGTTCCGGAAACCGGACGGCCTGAACAGACAACGACGCAGTTGTCAGTGGGTAGTAGCGGGAGAAGGCGTGCTGGTGCCGGCAATACCAGCGACTACCCAGTGGCAACTCATGTTCCCGGATCGCCAGTCGGTCCACCGATCCATCGAGGCGTACTCCCCATGACGACGTCCCAGCTCCAGTCGACCCCGCACCAGGCGAACTACTCGTTCACCGAGAAGAAGCGCATCCGCAAGAACTTCGGCAAGCGCCGGCAGATTCTCGAGGTGCCGTTCCTGCTGGCCATCCAGGTCGACTCCTATCGCGAGTTCCTGCAGGCCGACCGCGACCCCGCCAAGCGCGAGGACCGCGGCCTGCACGCCGCACTCAAATCCGTGTTCCCGATCGTCAGCTACAACGGCTATGCCGCGCTGGAGTACGTCGGCTACAAGCTCGGCGAACCGGGGTTCGACGAGCGTGAATGTCGCAACCGTGGCCTGAGCTACGGCGCCCCGCTGCGCGTGACCGTGCGGCTGGTGATCTACGACCGCGAGTCGTCGAGCAAGGCCATCAAGTACGTGAAGGAGCAGGAGGTCTACATGGGCGAGATCCCGCTCATGACCGACAACGGCACCTTCATCATCAACGGCACCGAGCGCGTCATCGTCTCGCAGTTGCACCGCTCGCCGGGCGTGTTCTTCGATCACGACCGCGGCAAGACCCACAGCTCGGGCAAGCTGCTGTACTCGGCCCGCATCATTCCCTACCGCGGCTCGTGGCTGGACTTCGAGTTCGACCCGAAGGACGCGCTGTTCACCCGTATCGACCGCCGCCGCAAGCTGCCGGTGTCGGTGCTGCTGCGCGCGCTCGGCTACAACAACGAAGAAATGCTCAACGAGTTCTTCGAGATCAACAGCTACCACATCCTGCCCGAGGGCGAGGGTGTGCAGCTGGAGCTGGTGTCGGAGCGTCTGCGCGGCGAGACGTTGAACTACGACCTGCTCGACGGCGAGAAGGTCATCGTCGAGGCCGGCAAGCGCATCACCGCGCGCCACGTCAAGCAGCTCCAGGCCTCGGGCATCACCGCGCTGGCGGTGCCGGACGACTACCTGGTCGGTCAGATCCTGTCGCATGACGTCATCGACCCGTCGACCGGCGAGCTGGTCGCCACCGCCAACGATGAGATCTCGCTCGAGACCCTCGAGGCGCTGCGCAAGGCCGGTATCGAGACCATCGGCACGATCTGGGTCAACGACCTCGATCGCGGTCCGTACCTGTCCAACACCCTGCGCATCGACTCGACCAAGACCCAGCTCGACGCGCTGGTCGAGATCTACCGCATGATGCGTCCCGGCGAGCCGCCGACCAAGGACGCCGCGCAGAACCTGTTCCACAACCTGTTCTTCACCTTCGAGCGCTACGACCTGTCGGGCGTGGGCCGGATGAAGTTCAACCGCCGTCTGGGCCGCAAGGAAGTCACCGGTGCGCCGGTGCTCTACGACGCGCGCTACTTTGCCGAGCGCAAGGACGAGGACTCGGTCAAGCTGCGCGAGCAGTACGGCCAGACCTCCGACATCCTCGATGTGATCCGCGTGCTGACCGAGATCCGCAACGGTCGCGGCGTGGTCGACGACATCGACCACCTGGGCAACCGCCGTGTGCGCTCGGTCGGTGAAATGGCCGAGAACGTGTTCCGCGTGGGCCTGGTCCGCGTCGAGCGCGCCGTGCGCGAGCGCCTGACGATGGCCGAGGCCGATGGCCTGACCCCGCAGGAGCTGATCAACGCCAAGCCGGTCGCGGCCGCGGTCAAGGAGTTCTTCGGCTCCTCGCAGCTGTCGCAGTTCATGGACCAGAACAACCCGCTGTCGGAAGTCACGCACAAGCGTCGCGTCTCGGCGCTGGGCCCGGGCGGTCTGACCCGCGAGCGCGCCGGCTTCGAAGTGCGCGACGTGCATCCGACCCATTACGGCCGCGTGTGCACCATCGAAACCCCGGAAGGCCCGAACATCGGCCTGATCAACTCGCTGGCGACGTTCGCGCGCACCAACAAGTACGGCTTCCTCGAGACCCCGTACCGCAAGGTCGTCGACAGCCGCGTCACCGACGAGATCGAGTACCTGTCGGCGATCGAAGAGAACGACTACGTCATCGCGCAGGCCAACGCCGTCCAGGACGAGAACGGCGTGATGACGCAGCAGTTCGTCGACTGCCGCTTCCAGGGCGAGTCGCTGCTCAAGCCGCCGGCCGAGATCCATTACATGGACGTCTCGCCGATGCAGACCGTGTCGGTCGCCGCGGCGCTGGTGCCGTTCCTCGAGCATGACGACGCCAACCGCGCACTGATGGGCGCCAACATGCAGCGCCAGGCCGTGCCGACGCTGCGTGCGCAAAAGCCCCTGGTCGGGACCGGCATCGAGCGCGCCGTGGCGCGCGACTCGGGTGTGACCGTGAACGCCCGCCGTGGCGGCGTGATCGAGCAGATCGACGCC
The DNA here is from genome assembly GCF_014192745.1 of Luteimonas sp. RC10. Taxonomy (GTDB): domain Bacteria; phylum Pseudomonadota; class Gammaproteobacteria; order Xanthomonadales; family Xanthomonadaceae; genus Luteimonas. Next base: position 9,842 of record NZ_JACHYJ010000013.1, on the reverse strand, counting down.
GGTCGCGTCGTGGTCAAGGTCAATGAGGACGAGATCTCCGGCGAGCACGATGCCGGCGTCGACATCTACAACCTGATCAAGTACACGCGCTCCAACCAGAACACCTGCATCAACCAGCGTCCGCTGGTGAACGTGGGCGACGTGGTCGCGCGCGGCGACGTGCTGGCCGACGGTCCTTCGACCGACATCGGCGAGCTGGCGCTGGGCCAGAACATGCTCGTCGCGTTCATGCCGTGGAACGGTTACAACTTCGAAGACTCGATCCTGCTGTCGGAGCGCGTCGTCAAGGAAGACCGCTACACGACGATCCACATCGAAGAGCTGACCGCGGTCGCCCGCGACACCAAGCTGGGACCGGAGGAGATCTCCGCCGACATCCCGAACGTGTCGGAGAACGCGCTCAACCGTCTCGACGAGTCGGGCGTGGTGTACATCGGTGCCGAAGTGCGCGCCGGCGACATCCTGGTCGGCAAGGTCACGCCGAAGGGCGAGAGCCAGCTGACGCCGGAAGAGAAGCTGCTGCGCGCGATCTTCGGTGAGAAGGCCTCCGACGTGAAGGACAGCTCGCTGCGCGTGCCGCCGGGCATGGACGGCACCGTCATCGACGTGCAGGTCTTCACCCGCGACGGCATCGAGAAGGACAAGCGCGCCAAGCAGATCGAAGAGTCCGAGATCAAGCGCGTCAAGAAGGACTTCGACGACCAGTTCCGCATCCTCGAGTCGGCGATCTACGCGCGTCTGCGCTCGCAGATCCAGGGCAAGGTCGCCAATGGCGGTCCGGGCCTGAAGAAGGGCGACACGGTGTCCTCGCTGGTGCTCGACGGCCTGAAGAAGTCCGACTGGTTCCAGATCCGCATGAAGGACGAGGACGCGGCCGACGCGATCGAGCGCGCGCAGAAGCAGATCGACGCGCACCAGAAGGAATTCGAGCGCCGGTTCGCCGACAAGCGCGGCAAGATCACCCAGGGCGACGACCTCGCGCCGGGCGTGCTGAAGATGGTCAAGGTCTATCTGGCCGTGAAGCGCCGCATCCAGCCGGGCGACAAGATGGCCGGCCGTCACGGCAACAAGGGTGTCGTGTCGACCATCGTGCCGGTGCAGGACATGCCCTACATGGCCAACGGCAACACCGTCGACATCGTGCTCAACCCGCTGGGCGTGCCGTCGCGTATGAACATCGGCCAGATCCTCGAAGTCCACCTGGGCCTGGCGGCCAAGGGCCTGGGCGAGAAGATCCAGCGGATGCTCGATGCGCAGGCCAAGGTCAACGAGCTGCGTGCGTTCCTCGACCAGATCTACAACCACGACAAGTCGGTGGCCGCACAGCGCGTCGACCTGTCGCAGTTCAGCGATGAGGAACTGTTGACGCTGGCCGGCAACCTGACCGACGGCGTGCCGATGGCGACCCCGGTGTTCGACGGCGCCGCCGAGTCGGAGATCAAGGCGATGCTGGAACTGGCGGACCTGCCGACCAGCGGCCAGACCCGCCTGTTCGACGGCCGCACCGGTGAAGCGTTCGAGCGCGAGGTGACCGTGGGCTACATGCACATGCTCAAGCTCAACCACCTGGTCGACGACAAGATGCACGCGCGCTCGACCGGTCCGTACTCGCTCGTCACCCAGCAGCCGCTGGGCGGCAAGGCGCAGTTCGGCGGTCAGCGGTTCGGCGAGATGGAAGTCTGGGCGCTGGAAGCCTACGGCGCGGCCTACACCCTGCAGGAAATGCTGACGGTGAAGTCCGACGACGTGCAGGGCCGCAACCAGATGTACAAGAACATCGTCGACGGCGAGCACGAGATGGTCGCCGGCATGCCCGAGTCGTTCAACGTGCTGGTCAAGGAAATCCGCTCGCTGGCGATCAACATGGAGCTGGAGGAGCACTGAGGCAGGGCGTCTCGTCGCGCGGCGCATGTGAGCGCGCCGCGCGCGACAACGATCCATCCCGCCCCAGGTTCCCCATTCCCGGAGTAAAGACATGAAAGACCTGCTCAACCTCTTCAACCAGCAGCGCCAGATCCCGGACTTCGACGCGATCAAGATCGCGCTGGCCTCGCCCGACCTGATCCGTTCGTGGTCGTTCGGCGAAGTGAAGAAGCCCGAGACGATCAACTACCGTACGTTCAAGCCCGAGCGTGACGGCCTGTTCTGCGCGGCGATCTTCGGTCCGATCAAGGACTACGAGTGCCTGTGCGGCAAGTACAAGCGCATGAAGCACCGTGGCGTGGTGTGCGAGAAGTGCGGCACCGAGGTCACGCTGGCCAAGGTGCGCCGCGAGCGCATGGGCCACATCGACCTGGCCTCGCCGGTTGCCCATATCTGGTTCCTCAAGTCGCTGCCCTCGCGCATCGGCCTGATGCTGGACATGACCCTGCGCGACATCGAGCGCATCCTGTACTTCGAGGCGTTCGTCGTCACCGAGCCGGGCCTGACCCCGCTCGAGCGCGGCCAGCTGCTCAACGAAGAGCAGTTCCTGCAGATGCGCCAGGAGCACGGCGACGACTTCGACGCCGCGATGGGCGCCGAGGCGGTGTTCGACCTGCTGCGCACGATCGACCTGCAGGCCGAGATGGCCCGCCTGAAGGAAGAGATCGCCGCGACCGGCTCGGAGACCAAGCTCAAGCGTCTGACCAAGCGCATCAAGCTGGTCGAGGCGTTCATCGATTCGGGCAACCGTCCCGAGTGGATGATCATGACCGTGCTGCCGGTGCTGCCGCCGGATCTGCGCCCGCTGGTGCCGCTGGACGGCGGCCGCTTCGCGACCTCGGATCTCAACGATCTGTACCGCCGCGTCATCAACCGCAACAACCGCCTGCGTCGTCTGCTCGAACTCAATGCGCCCGACATCATCGTGCGTAACGAGAAGCGCATGCTGCAGGAATCGGTCGATGCGCTGATGGACAACGGCCGTCGCGGCCGTGCCATCACCGGTACCAACAAGCGCCCGCTCAAGTCGCTGGCCGACATGATCAAGGGCAAGCAGGGCCGGTTCCGCCAGAACCTGCTGGGCAAGCGCGTCGACTACTCGGGCCGTTCGGTCATCGTGGTCGGCCCGACGCTGCGCCTGCACGAGTGCGGCCTGCCGAAGAAGATGGCGCTGGAGCTGTTCAAGCCCTTCATCTTCGCCAAGCTGCAGCGCCGTGGCCTGGCCACGACGATCAAGGCGGCCAAGAAGCTGGTCGAGCGCGAAGAGGCGGAAGTCTGGGACATCCTCGAGGAAGTCATCCGCGAGCACCCGGTCATGCTCAACCGTGCGCCGACGCTGCACCGCCTGGGCATCCAGGCGTTCGAGCCGGTGCTGATCGAAGGCAAGGCGATCCAGCTGCACCCGCTGGTGTGTACCGCGTTCAACGCCGACTTCGACGGCGACCAGATGGCCGTGCACGTCCCGCTGAGCCTCGAGGCCCAGCTCGAAGCGCGTGCGCTGATGATGGCGTCCAACAACATCCTCTCGCCGGCCAACGGTGAGCCGATCATCGTGCCGTCGCAGGACGTCGTGCTCGGCCTGTACTACATGACCCGTGCGCTGGAGAACATCCCGGGCGAGGGCATGGTGTTCGCCAACATCGCCGAAGTGCGTCGCGCGTTCGACAACAAGGCCGCCGGCCTGCACGCCAAGATCCGTGTCCGCATCAACCAGACCGTGATCGGCGAGGATGGCTCGCGCGAGAAGGTGACCTCGATCGTCGAAACGACCGTGGGTCGTGCGCTGCTGCTGGAGATCATGCCCGACGGCCTGCCGTTCGAGCTGGCCAACGTCGAGCTCAACAAGAAGAACATCAGCCGGCTGATCAACGCCTGCTACCGTCGTCTGGGCCTCAAGGACACGGTCGTGTTCGCCGACAAGCTGATGTACACCGGCTTCGGCAACGCGACCCGTGCCGGCGTGTCGATCGGCATCAACGACATGACGATCCCCAACGAGAAGAAGGGCATCCTGGCCGAAGCCGAGACCGAGGTGCTGGAGATCCAGCAGCAGTACCAGTCGGGTCTGGTCACCGCCGGCGAGCGCTACAACAAGGTCGTCGACATCTGGTCGCGCACCAACGAGCGCATCGCCAAGGCGATGATGGACGCGATCGGCACCGACCACGTGACCAACGCCAAGGGCGAGACGGTCGCGCAGAAGTCGATGAACTCGCTGTACATCATGGCCGACTCCGGCGCGCGTGGTAGCCAGGCGCAGATCCGTCAGCTGGCCGGTATGCGCGGCCTGATGGCCAAGCCGGACGGTTCGATCATCGAGACGCCGATCATCGCGAACTTCCGCGAAGGCCTGAACGTGCAGGAGTACTTCAACTCCACGCACGGTGCCCGTAAGGGTCTGGCCGACACCGCGCTCAAGACCGCGAACTCCGGTTACCTGACCCGTCGCCTGGTCGACGTGGCCCAGGACGTGGTGATCACCGAGGTCGACTGCGGCACGCTCGACGGCCTGACCATGACCCCGATCGTGGAAGGCGGCGACGTGGTCGAGCCGCTGCGCGACCGCGTGCTGGGTCGTGTCGTGGCCGAGGACGTGTTCCTGCCGGGCAACGACGAGGATCCGATCGTCACGCGCAACACGCTGCTCGACGAGCAGTGGGTCGTGCGTCTGGAAGAGGCCGGTGTGCAGTCGATCAAGGTCCGCTCCACGATCACCTGCGAAAGCGCGTTCGGCGTGTGCTCGAGCTGCTACGGCCGCGACCTGGGCCGTGGCCACCTGGTCAACCAGGGCGAGGCCGTGGGCGTGGTCGCCGCGCAGTCGATCGGCGAGCCGGGTACCCAGCTGACGATGCGCACGTTCCACATCGGTGGTGCGGCGTCGCGTGCGGCCGCCATCGACAACGTGACGGTCAAGACCACCGGCTCGATCAAGTTCAACAACCTCAAGTTCGTGACCCACGAGAGCGGCAACCTGGTCGCGGTCTCGCGTTCGGGCGAGCTGTCGGTGCTCGACGGCCATGGCCGCGAGCGCGAGCGCTACAAGCTGCCCTACGGCGCGATGATCACCGTCCGTGACGGCGATGCGATCAAGGCCGGCCAGACGGTTGCGAACTGGGATCCGCACAACCACCCGATCGTGTCGGAAGTGGCGGGTTTCATCCGCTTCGTGGACTTCGTCGAGGGCGTCACCGTCATCGAGAAGACCGACGAACTGACCGGCCTGGCGTCGCGCGAGATCACCGATCCCAAGCGCCGCGGCTCGCAGGGCAAGGACCTGCGTCCGATCGTGCGGATCGTCGACAAGGCCGGCAACGACCTCAACATCCCGGGCACCGACCTGCCGGCGCAGTACCTGCTGCCGCCGCGCTCGATCGTCAACCTGCAGGACGGCGATGCCGTCGGCGTGGGCGACGTGGTGACCAAGGTGCCGCAGGAAGCGTCCAAGACCCGCGACATCACCGGTGGTCTGCCGCGCGTGGCCGACCTGTTCGAGGCCCGCAAGCCGAAGGACCCGGCGATCCTGGCCGAGAAGTCGGGCATCGTCAGCTTCGGCAAGGACACCAAGGGCAAGCAGCGCCTGATCATCAAGGGTGCCGACGGCGAAGACCACGAGGAGCTGATCCCCAAGTACCGCCAGATCATCGTGTTCGAGGGTGAGCACGTCGAGAAGGGCGAGACCGTGGTGGACGGCGAGCCGAGTCCGCAGGACATCCTGCGCCTGAAGGGCGTCGAGGAGCTGGCGTCGTACCTGACCAAGGAAATCCAGGACGTCTACCGGCTGCAGGGCGTGAAGATCAACGACAAGCACATCGAGGTGATCGTTCGCCAGATGCTGCGCAAGGTCGAGATCACCGATGCCGGCGACAGCCGCTTCCTCCATGGCGAGCAGGCCGAGCGCCAGCGCGTCATCGAGGACAACGCCAAGCTGATCGCCCGCAACGAGCTGCCGGCCAAGTTCGATCCGGTCCTGCTGGGCATCACCAAGGCCTCGCTGGCGACCGAGTCGTTCATCTCGGCGGCCTCGTTCCAGGAGACCACCCGTGTGCTGACCGAGGCGGCCGTGCGCGGCACGCGTGACAGCCTGCGCGGTCTCAAGGAGAACGTGATCGTCGGTCGTCTGATCCCGGCCGGTACCGGCCTGGCCTACCACACCCAGCGTCGCCGGGCGGCGTCGGGCCTGACCGAGTCCGAGATGGACACGCTGTCGGGCGGTTCGGTGGCCGAGGACGTGGTCGAGACGGCGGCGCCGGTGGCGCTGTCGCCCGATCAGGTCATGCTCGAGGACGCCCCGGTGTCCCAGGTGGCTGACAGCGACGAGAACGCAGGCTAAGATAGCCCACCTTTGGCGGCCCTTCGGGGCCGCCCAGACTCCGAAATGAGGCGCAGGACGCGGCTCGTATTCGGTCCAGGACGGACGGGACGCGTTGTAGGCCGGGTCGACCCTGTGGGCGGCCGGCGGCAGTAGAGCTTGCGTTGACGCGTTGCGTCAGCGCGGGCTATACTTTTTCGTCTGGCAGACGGCATGTTCCGTCTGCCTTCGTTTTCACCGGGCCCCGGCCCGATCCACAGACCAGAGACTGATGGCAACGATCAACCAGCTGGTGCGGAAGTCGCGCAGCCCCGAAACCTACAAGAGCACTTCGCCCGCGCTGGCGAACTGCCCGCAGCGCCGTGGCGTCTGCACCCGCGTCTACACCACGACCCCGAAGAAGCCGAACTCGGCGCTGCGCAAGGTCGCCAAGGTCCGCCTGACCAATGGCTACGAGGTCATCTCGTACATCGGCGGCGAAGGCCACAACCTGCAGGAGCACTCGGTGGTGCTGATCCGCGGCGGTCGCGTCAAGGATCTGCCGGGTGTGCGTTACCACACCGTTCGCGGTTCGCTCGACGCTGCCGGCGTCGCGAAGCGCAAGCAGGCACGTTCGAAGTACGGCGCAAAGCGTCCGAAGGGCTGAGGATTAGAGAATGTCGCGTAAAGGAAACACCCCGCAGCGCTCGGTGCTGCCCGACCCGAAGCATGGCAGCGAGACGATCGCCCGCTTCATCAACATGGTCATGAAGAGCGGCAAGAAGTCGGTCGCCGAGAAGATCGTCTACGGTGCGATGGACGTCATCGGCGAGAAGAACCCCGAAGCGCTCGAGCTGGTCGAGAAGGCGCTGGGCAACGTTTCGCCGGCCGTCGAGGTCAAGTCCCGCCGTGTCGGCGGCGCGACCTACCAGGTGCCGGTCGAAGTGCGTGCCTCGCGTCGCATGGCGCTGGCGATGCGCTGGCTGATCGAGTCGGCGCGCAAGCGCGGCGAGAACAGCATGCCGCGCAAGCTCGCCGCCGAGCTGATCGACGCCTCCGAGAACCGGGGCGGCGCGATCAAGAAGCGTGAAGAGACCCACCGCATGGCCGACGCCAACAAGGCGTTCGCGCACTACCGCTGGTAAGCGGACCCGCGGGCTCCGGTTGAACCCGGGGCCCGCTGGCACCATTTCAGGTGCCTCCAGGCGGTCATCGACCGCACGCAGGACCGACAAGCCGCCGCAAGGCGGCATTCGTCCATTCAAGCGATTTCATCGCGAAGGCGCCCAGGCTCTGTCGGGTCCTTCCATCCAAACGAGAATACTGACGTGGCTCGCACGACTCCCATCGAACGCTACCGCAACTTCGGCATCATGGCTCACATCGATGCCGGCAAGACGACCACTTCCGAGCGCATCCTGTTCTATACGGGCAAGAGCCACAAGATCGGCGAGGTGCACGACGGCGCCGCGACCATGGACTGGATGGAGCAGGAGCAGGAGCGTGGCATCACGATCCAGTCCGCGGCCACCACCGCGTTCTGGAAGGGCATGGACAAGTCCTTCCCCGAGCACCGCTTCAACATCATCGACACCCCCGGACACGTCGACTTCACGATCGAGGTCGAGCGCAGCCTGCGCGTGCTCGACGGCGCAGTGTTCGTGCTGTGCGCGGTCGGTGGCGTGCAGCCGCAGTCGGAGACCGTGTGGCGTCAGGCCAACAAGTACCACGTGCCGCGCATCGCGTTCGTCAACAAGATGGACCGCACGGGCGCCAACTTCCTCAAGGTCCGCGACCAGCTGAAGGCGCGCCTGGGTGCGGTGCCGGTGCCGATGCAGGTGCCGATCGGTGCCGAGGACGGCTTCGAGGGCGTGGTCGACCTGCTGAAGATGAAGGCGATCCACTGGGACACCGCGTCCCAGGGTCTGAACTTCGAGTACCGCGACATCCCGGCCGAGCTGCAGGCGCAGGCCGAAGAGGCGCGTGCCTTCATGGTCGAGTCGGCCGCCGAAGCCAGCGAAGAGCTGATGGACAAGTACCTGGAGAGCGGTGAGCTGTCCGAGGACGAGATCGTCAACGGCCTGCGCGAGCGCACGCTCAAGACCGAGATCGTGCCGATGTTCTGCGGTACGGCGTTCAAGAACAAGGGCGTCCAGGCGATGCTCGACGGCGTCATCAAGCTGCTGCCGTCGCCGGTCGACGTGCCGGCGGTCAAGGGCGTGGACGTCGACGACGAGACCAAGGAGCTGTCGCGCGAGTCGAGCGACAAGGCCCCGTTCTCGGCGCTGGCGTTCAAGATCATGACCGACCCGTTCGTGGGTTCGCTGACGTTCTTCCGCGTCTACTCGGGCACGCTCAACGCCGGTGACCAGGTCTACAACTCGGTCAAAGGCAAGAAGGAGCGCATCGGCCGTCTGCTGCAGATGCACTCCAACAACCGCGAAGAGATCAAGGAAGTGCTGGCCGGCGACATCGCCGCGGCGGTGGGCCTGAAGGACGTCACCACCGGCGACACGCTGTGCGCGCAGGACGCGCCGATCGTGCTCGAGCGCATGAGCTTCCCCGAGCCGGTGATCTCGATGGCGGTCGAGCCCAAGACCAAGTCCGACCAGGAGAAGATGGGCCTGGCGCTCGGTCGCCTGGCGCAGGAGGATCCGTCCTTCCGCGTGCGCACCGACGAAGAATCGGGCCAGACGATCATCTCGGGCATGGGCGAGCTGCATCTGGACATCATCGTCGATCGCATGAAGCGCGAGTTCAACGTCGAGGCCAATGTCGGCAAGCCGCAGGTGGCCTACCGCGAGACGATCCGCAAGTCGGTGAAGTCCGAAGGCAAGTTCGTGCGCCAGTCGGGCGGTAAGGGCCAGTTCGGTCACGTGTGGCTGGAGATCTCGCCGCAGGAGCCGGGCACCGGTTACGAGTTCGAGAACGCCATCGTCGGCGGCGTCGTGCCCAAGGAGTACATCCCGGCGGTCGACAAGGGCATCCAGGAAGTGCTGGCCAACGGCATCATGGCCGGCTACCCGATCGTGGACGTCAAGGTCCGTCTGGTCGACGGCTCGTACCATGAAGTCGACTCGTCGGAAATGGCGTTCAAGATCGCCGGCTCGATGGGCTTCAAGGAAGGCTTCAACAAGGCCAGCCCGGTGCTGCTCGAGCCGATCATGAAGGTCGAGGTCGTCAGCCCCGAGGACTACCTGGGCGACGTGATGGGCGACGTCAGCCGCCGTCGCGGCATCCTGCAGGGCCAGGACGACAGCCCGTCGGGCAAGATCATCAACGCGATGATCCCGCTGGGCGAGATGTTCGGTTACGCCACGCAGCTGCGTTCGATGTCGCAGGGTCGCGCGACCTTCACGATGGAGTTCGACCACTACGCGGAAGCGCCGGCGAACATCGCCGAGACCGTCACCAAGAAGTAAGCGTGATTCGTGACGCGGGATCCGTGATTCGAGAGAACACGGGTCCCGCTTTTCACCGATCACCAATCACCAATCACGAATTACGGAGTTATTACGATGGCAAAGGGTAAGTTTGAGCGCACCAAGCCGCACGTCAATGTCGGCACGATCGGTCACGTCGACCACGGCAAGACGACGCTGACGGCGGCGCTGACGAAGATCGGCGCTGA
>NZ_JACHYJ010000012.1 GCF_014192745.1 Luteimonas sp. RC10 | reverse complement strand
CCCGAACCGAAGTTCGTTTCCGCCGAAGGAGCCGCACATCTTAGCGCAGCTTCCCGATCTGTCAACTCCCTGTGAAACCCGAGGAGTCCGACCGGTCCCCGCTTCCCTGGCCGACCTCAGCGTCGTCACAGCGTTGCGGGGCGCGCATTGTAAGCCGAATTCACACCGGGTCAACACCCCTGTCATGCAGATGTCGCGATCCCGTGTCAGACGGCGCGCTCGCTTGCGGTGGCAGCCGTGCACCCAACGCTTCCTGCTCGAGCAGCAGCGGACGGACGGTCAGCGCTTGGGCGACATCCGGCCACCCCGCCGCCTGTGCCCAACGCAGCATGGCGGCGTGCTGCGCCGCCGACGGGCGACGCGCGGCCTCGATCTCGGCCGGCGCCAGGTCCTGCGGCGACATCAGCCAGGGCCGCACCGCGCGGCCCACCTCGCGCATGGCGGCAGCCAGCGTGGCCGCAATCCGGAAGCCGCCTTCGTCGATATCGCCCCAGTGGTAGACAGCCACGTCGTCGGGCAATGCCTGCAGCACCCGTGCGCAGGCACGGCGCCAGGCCGGCGATGGCATCCCCCCGGTGTAGACCAGCAGCCCGTCTGCGGCCCCCTCGCAGGCTGCCGCATCGTGAAAGCTGGCGAGGTTCTCGATCGTCAGCAGGAATCGCGCCCCGGTCACGACCGCGTCGAGCCGTTCGACCGGGATGCCGAGATAGGGCCGGACCAACGGCAAGCCGGTGCCGTCGACAACGAGCGTGCCGGTCCCGGCGATCAGCATCGGCTGCGGTTCGCGCCTCAGGCCGAGTGCCGACCAGACGTGCTCGCGCTCAGGCGCGCTTGCATTCACCTCACCGCCGATCAGAAGCGCGAGCCACGGCGTCAGAGCCTCCAGCCGCTTGCTGTCGCCCAGCAGACGGATGCTCTCGCGCCGCAGCATCCGTTCGGCGCCGGCATCGGCATGGCGCGCCTCGACGACCCGCGCCGCGTCGGCCAGGTCGACTGCCGATTCGGGGCCGTGGCCTGGCCCCTTGCCCTGCGCCCAGGCGTCGAGCACCTCGGCAATGACCGGAAAGCGTGGCAGCCACCCGTCCAGCCGGGCCCTGGCCTCAGCCATGCGCGTGTCCAGCAATGCGATTCCCAGGTGCTGCGCCAACACGTCGAGATCGCGCACCGTCAGTCGCAGCAGGCGTTGCCCGTCGTCTCGATGGCGGTCGCGTTGGGCCGAGATCGCGCCGTCGCGCTCGGCCAGACGGATCTGCGCGTGGAAGTCTTCCTGCTCGGCGAGGGTGGACAGCGCGAGGTACTCGACCGCACTCGCGCCCGTCATCGGCAACGAAGCGGGCGCGGACTGGCCGCGCAGGCGTGCCCGCTCGCCCTTGCGCAGCAGCCGTTCGAGCACGCGCCGGGCGGCGCTCACGTCGCGCCGCGCTCGCTCGCGATACGGGCGGTCTCCTCGGCCAGCAGCTCGGGATGCAGGTCGAACTGGTCGCTGAGCAACAGCGCGCGGGCAGCCGCCTTGACCTCGATCCGTTCGACCTGCAGCAGATCGCCATCGCGGAACAGCTCGATGTAGCTGTCGAGCACGCCGCTGAGCGTGCCCTGCGCGGTATCGGGCGCGGCGAGCACGAGCTGCAGACCGAGCGAGCGCAGATAGTTGGTCGTCGCCCGTGCATTCTGGGCATCGATCTTGTCGCCGAACTCATCCAGCAGGATCAGGCCCATGCCGCCGGGGTGGACGTCGCTCTTGCCATAGGCCGCGGCGAGCGCGGCGCCGGCGATGACGTACAGCGGCGCGCGATGTTCGCCGCCCGAGCCCGAGCGCATGCGCTCGCTCAGCGAGCCGATCACGCGATCGTCCTGGCGGATCTGCACCTCGAAGCGGAAGAACCGCCGGTAGTCGTCGAGTGGCGACTGCGCGCTGCGCGCGGCGGCGCCGTCTTCGATCAGCTCGCGGAACGCGGCCGGCACTTCGCCGGCGCTGCCGAACAGGCCGTCCTCGCCGCCGACATCCGCGGCCCGGCGGATGAAGCGCTCCAGGTCGCGGAACTCGGGCACGACCTCGTAGTGGAACTGATAGCGCTCGTTGTTGGAGAACGCCGGGCTGCTGCGCAGGGTCCGGTTGAGCGTGGCGATCTGCTGCTTGAGGCGATTGAAGTTGTCGTACAGCGCCGACGCGACGCTGGCACGGAAGGTCTCGACCGCGGTGGCGTAGGCCTGCTCGGCCTCGCCCTGGTAGCGCACCAGGTCGGTGTCGCGCAGTTGCGCGAGTTCGCGCTGCAGCAGGCTGCGCGCCGGACGCCAGGCGCTGGCGTCGAAATCCAGGTTCAGGCCATGGTCGCGGGCGTACTGCGCCAATGCGCTCCAGGCCTCGGGCAGCAAGCGGCCGAGCTGACCGTCGCTGTCACGGGCGCGCTCGTCGCAGCGCCGGCTGCGCTCCTCGAGCGAGGGCCACTTGGCGTCGAGTTCCTCGCGCTGACGCTCGACCCGGTTCGGATCGACATCGCCGTCGCGGAAGGCATCGACCGCGGCCTGGGCGACGAGCGCCTCCTGCGCCTGCAGGCCTTCGAGCACCCGCTGCGCCTGGTCGACGCCGTTGCGCGACAAGGCCTCGGTGCCGATCAGGGCCTCGATCCGGCGCTCGTTCTCGTCGTGCCGCTCGCGCAACGCCCGCACCTGCTCGGCCAGACGCAGCAGGTCGGGATCGACCGCGTCGGCCTGGCTGCGCACGCGGGCGCGGTAGCGCGATTCGATCTGGCGATGCTGCAGCAACTGCGCATGCAGAGCATCGGCGGTCTCGCCGGCGTCAGCGAAGCGGGCGAACGCCTGCTGCAGCGCGTCGAGACGACGCGCCTCGGGTTCGCGCTCACGCAGGTCGCGCTCGACGGCCTCGAGTTCTTCGCGCAACACCCGCAGGCGTTCGCGGCCGTCGTTGGCGCCGATCCGCAGTTCCGAGCCGGCAGGCAACCGGCGCCGCTCGATCCCGCCGCCCTTGGCCACCAGGCCGTCGCGGGTCAGGCCCTGGCGACTGCGCACGACTTCGGCTTCGGTCTCCACGCAGCGCAGATCGCCGAGCTGCCGACGCAGATATGCGACCGCATCAGCGTCGTCACCCTCGATCAACGCCGCGACACTGTCGGCCGCGGGACGCTCGCCGCGCTGTCCGCGTGCAGCACCGGGCAGCGCGAGCTTGACGCCATAGACGGCGCGCGCGCCCTGCAGCGCGCGGTACACGCGCACCGCCTGTTCTTCCTGGCCGGCCGGCACCAGCAGCGCTTCGACGTGGCTGCGCAGATAGGCTTCGATGGCCGGCTGCCAGGCCGCATCGCGCACGCGCACCAGATCGCAGACCGGCTGCGCCTCGATCCCGGCGTCATGCAGATAGTTCATCAACCGCATGACGTCGTCGCGCAGACCGGCCTTGCCGACGCTCAGACGTTGCTGATTGCCCTTGAGTGCGTCGCGACGGCTGCGCGCCGCCTGCCAGGCCTCGTGGGCGGCGCGGGCGCGCGTGGCGACGGCGGCGCGCAGTGGCGCCGCGGAGGCGAGCGCCTCCAGGGCCTGGGCATGGAAGCGATCGGGCGCCAGCGCGATGGCGGCGTCGGGCGCAAGTTCGGACAGCGCGCCGGCCCAATCGCGCCAGGGCGCGACGGCAGCGTCGATCCGAGCCGCATCGAGCTCGGCGACGCCCAGGCCGTGCACCGCCTGCAACTGGTCGCGCACATAGGCGAACTGGGTGCCCAGTTCACGCTTGAGGCGGACCAGCTCCTCGCGGTCGCGCTCGGCCAGCTCGTCGAAGGAGGCCTGCTCCCCAAAGCCGCGGCTCCCCTGGAGCTGCTGCTGGGCGAGCTCGAGTTCGTGCTTGAGGCTTTCGCGCTCGCTGCGCGCATCCTGCAACTGCACGCGGGCCGCCGCCAGCGCTTGGCGGGCCGCGTCACCCGCCTGTTCGGCCTGCTCCACCTGTTCGCCGAGCAGATCGCGGCGGTACTCGGCCGCGAGCGCGCGGTAGGAAGCGGCGCGCACCGCCTGTGCGGCGATCTTGCCGTACTGGCGCTCGACCTCTTCGGCCGACTCGATGCGCTGGCGGACCTGTTCGATCTTGTCGCGGATCTGCCGGAAGCTCTCGAGCAGTGCGCGGAAGCGGGCGATGTCGGTCGGCCGGTCTTCGGCGACCAGCGTCCGCACGAACAGGTCGACATCCTCGACCCGCTGCAGGTTCAGCGCGTTCTGGAACGCCTTGCGATAGGCGTTGAGGTCGGGCTGGACGCCGGGCGCGGCGCGCAGCCGGAACAGCAGGTCGCGGACGAAGCGCTCGCTGGTGGTGTGCAACTCGACCTTCTCGCCTGCCTCGCGGCAGCGGCGCGCAGCCAGTTCGCGGAATGTCGGCCAGGCCAGCGGCAGTTCGCGGCCCTTGATGCGCTCCAGGTGGTCGTCGCGCTCCAGCGCGACACCGGGCAGCAGGTACAGGCCGTGCAGCCGGTGCTCGGGCTCGTCGACGGAGGCGCCCAGTGCGATGCCGGCCGTCAGCGCCTGACCGGTCTCCTGGTCGCGGAACACCAGGCTGATATAGGTGGTTGCGGTGCGACGCTTGCGGCCGTCGTCGCCACTGCGGTACACGCCCAGGCAGTAATCGCGGATGGTGCGCGCGCGGGCGCTGCCGCCGGCCTGGGCGTTGAAGCGGATGCGGCTGCGGTCGCCGCCCAGCAGCACGATCTGCAGCGCGTCGAGCAACGCACTCTTGCCGGCGCCGTTGGGCGCGATGATCGCGCTGGTCGCATCGAGTTCGAGCGTCTGCGCCTCGAACAGGAAGAACTGCACCAGGTGGACGCGTTCAAGCAGCTGCATCGTCATCCTCCGGCGTGTCCTGCGCGCTGTCGTCCGAGGCGCCGTCGTCGTCATCGCGATTGTGCTGGTCGAGGCGCTGCAGCCACAGTTCGCCGACGATCTCCACGATCGCCGGACGCACCACCAGATGGAATGGCTGCGGATCGTCGCGGTCCGAATCCACCAGCCGCGCCAGGCCCCAGCGGCGCAAGGTGCGTGCCAGCGTGCGCAAGGTGCCGACGTCGGGCATCGGGCGGCCGGCCAGTGCCTGGTAGGCCTCCTGCAGTTCGGGCAGTTCGACGACGACCTCGCCGTGTTCCTCGATCTGTCCCTGGCGCATCGCCTCGTCATAGCGCTGGCGCAGCACCAGCAGCAGCAAGGTCTCGTCCAGCGTGACTGCGACGCCCTCGCCATGCGCGGGCAGCGCGACCAGATAGCGGTAGTGCGGATTGCGCGCCAGCCGGATGCCCAGCGGCGCGAGCGCGCCGACGAAATCGTCGAAATGGTCCTCGACCAGGTGGTAGGCCACGCGCGAGGTGCGATCGGCGGCGTAGAGCACCTGCTCGGTGACCAGGCGATACGCCGCGCGTTCGAAGTCCTGCACGGTGTACAGGCCGTTGGACTGTTGGCTCAAGGTGTTCCAGCTGCGTTTCATGCGGGGGTCCGGGAAGCGGGCGCGAGCCGGCGGACGACGAAGCGCGGCGCGCGCAGGACGCCGTTGTCCAGCGGTTCGGCGGAATCGAGGAGCTCGACGCGGAAGCCGCGCAGCAGCCGGCTGAGCGGATCGTCGCGGCGCAGGCCGCCGATCCGCTGGCTGCGCAGCGCGAGCGTGAGCAGGGTCTGGTAGGCACGCAGGTCCTCGATCGAGGCCACGCGCATCCGGGCCGAATCGACGCTGTCGGCTTCACCCAGGTGGTGGCCGACATAGCGGGCCATGTCCTCGGCGGTGACCAGCCGCGCACGCTTCATGCGCCGCAACAGGCTCAGCCGCGCGAGTTGCTCGGGCGTCGGCACCTGCGCGGCATTGGCACTGCGTGGAATCGGCTGCGGGCGGGTCCGCGGCGGACGCAGACGAGTCTCGTCCATCAGCGCGCCGGGCGCGACCGGCAAGCGCAGCGCCTCGGCCGGCGCGGTCAGCACGCCGCAACAGGCACGACGCAGCAGGATGTCGAGCCGGTCGGGCGCGCGCAGCCGGTAGTCGAGGAACGCCAGCGCGCGGCGGTTGGCCTGGCGGATGTCGTCATCGAGCCGGCCGAGGTACTCGTCGATGCGCTCGAGCTCGCGCAGGCGGCGCAGGCTGCGCCCGAGCCGCAGCGCCGCACGGGCATCGTCGCCCCCGGCCAGGTGCTCGCGGTACCAGGCCCGCAGCGCCTCGTGCCGCGGGCCGGTCTCGACCTGCTGCACCATCGCCAGGATCGAGCTGCGGCGCGCCAGCGGGTGGTCGGCGCGATGAAGACCGGCGTAGTCGCCGATGAAAAAACGCGAGACGTACTGCTCGAACCATTGCCGCGCGAACTGCGCGGTGGTCTCGGCGCGGCTGAGCTCGGGCATCAGGTCGCGCACCTGCAGGCTCATCGACGCCAGCGAGACCAGCAGTCGGCGGGCCTGGTCGGCTGCTTCATCGAGGGCGTCACCGGCGCCGGCCCCATCGACGACCTGCTGCATCTGCAGTTCGATCGAGCGCACCTTGGCCGAGACGAAGGTCGGTCCGTGCTCGGCGAACTCGACCAGGGTCGACAACAGCTGCGAGACCGCCGGCGGCATGGCGACCATCTCGCGTGCGCCGATGCGCTCCTGGCGCAGCCAGCCGGCGTTGCGGAAACGCTCGTAGATGCCATGCGCGCGGATGCCCGGTGGCGTGTCCGGGCCCTGCCCGTCCTCGTCCTCCCAGGGATCGTCGGCCACCAGATAGCGCTCGATTGCGGCGGTGATCTCGCGACGCGGCAAGCCGTGGCTGGGCGGCATCGGCGCATCGGGGCCGAAGAACTCGTCGAACAACCGGTGCAGCAGCAGCCAGTAGTGTTCGCGGTTGGCCGAGGCCAGCGGGCCGAACACGCCGGCCGGCACGACCGAGAACAGCGAGGGCGGAGTCGAATCGCTCATCGAGCGGCGCGTCCGTGCGGGCAGTACGTCGTCTTCACCGCGGCATTTTCACAGATCGCGAGGCCGGCGTGGGTGTGCCGCCGCGGCCGGCAACCGCCGGGCGGCGGCGCCCGCAGGGCCTACTCGACGGTGACCGACTTGGCGAGATTGCGCGGCTTGTCGACGTCGGTGCCGCGCGCCAGTGCGGTGTGGTAGGCCAGCAGCTGCACCGGGATCGTGTGCACGATCGGGCTCAGCACGCCGACATGGCGCGGGGTGCGGATCACGTGCACACCCTCGGACGGACCGAAGTTGCTGTCGGCATCGGTGAACACGAACAGCTCGCCACCGCGCGCGCGCACTTCCTGCATGTTGGACTTCACCTTCTCCAGCAGTCCGTCCTTGGGGGCGATCACCACGACCGGCATGTCGGCATCGACCAGCGCCAGCGGACCGTGTTTGAGCTCGCCCGCCGGATAGGCCTCGGCGTGGATGTAGGAGATCTCCTTGAGCTTGAGCGCGCCTTCGAGCGCGATCGGGTAATGCACGCCGCGTCCCAGGAACAGCGCATGCTGCTTGGGCGCGAAGCGCTCGGCCCACGAGGCGATCTGCGGCTCGAGGTTGAGCGCGTGCTGCACGCTGCCCGGCAGATGGCGCAGGGCCTCGATATAGTCGGCCTCCTGCGCGGCATCGACGCGGCCGTTCAGTTTTCCGAGGGTGGCGGCCAGCGCGAACAGGCCGACGAGCTGGGTCGTGAACGCCTTGGTCGAGGCGACGCCGATCTCGGCGCCGGCGCGGGTGTAGAACACCAGGCTGCTGGCGCGCGGGATCGCGCTCTCGGGCACATTGCAGATCGACAGCGTATGCCGGTGGCCGAGCGACTTGGCGTACTTGAGCGCCTCCATCGTGTCGAGCGTCTCGCCCGACTGGGAAATGGTCACGATCAGGTGCTTGGGGTTGGCCACTGCCTCGCGGTAGCGGTACTCGCTGGCGATCTCGACCGAGCACGGCAGACCGGCGATCGACTCGATCCAATAACGCGCGACCGAGCCGGCATAGAAACTGGTGCCGCAGGCCAGGATCTGCACGCCCTCGACCCCGCCCAGCACCTGGCCGTCGGCATCGCCGAACAGCGCCGGCGCAAACGCGGCCGCATCGATGATCGCCTCGAGCGTGTCGCCCAGCGCGCGCGGCTGCTCGTGGATCTCCTTCTGCATGAAGTGCCGGTACGGCCCCAGCTCCAGCGACGCCAGCGAAACGTCGGACAGGTGCTCAGGACGCGTCACCTCGGCCCCGCTGCCGTCGAAGATCCGCACCGCGTCACGGGTGAGCTCGGCGGTGTCGCCCTCTTCGAGGAAGATCACCCGGCGGGTGGCCTGGAGGATCGCCGAGACGTCGGAGGCGACGAACTGTTCGCCCTCGCCCAGACCGACCAGCAACGGGCAGCCCATCCGGGCGGCGACCAGGCGGCCGGGGTCGCGCCGGTCGATCACCGCCAGCGCGTAGGCGCCATCGAGCTCGTTGACCGTGGCCTGCAGCGCGGCCAGCAGGTCCAGCCCCTGGGTCTGGTGATGGTGGATCAGGTGGGCGATGACCTCGGTGTCGGTCTGCGACTCGAACACGTAGCCCAGCGCGGTCAGGCGCTCGCGCTGCGTCTCGTGGTTCTCGATGATGCCGTTATGCACCAGCGCCAGCGTGTCGTGGCTGATGTGCGGATGCGCGTTGTGCTCGGTGACGCCACCGTGGGTCGCCCAGCGCGTGTGGCCGATCCCCAAGGAAGCGTGCAGCGCCTCGGCTTGCGCGGCGGCGGCCATCTCGGCGACGCGACCGGTCCGGCGCACGCGCCGCACCGCATCACCGTCGAGCACGGCGATGCCGGCCGAATCGTAGCCGCGGTACTCGAGCCGCTTGAGGCCCTCGACCAGGACTGGGACCACATCACGATCCGCGATCGCACCGACGATTCCGCACATGCCGCCCGCTCCTGCAAGTCAATGCACCATTCTAGCGGCCGGCCAGGGCCCGGCGCAGAGGCCCCCACGCCACCGTTCAGTGCATGAAGAACTCGACCGGCACCGCGATCTCGATCGGGGCCGGCAGATCGGCAGGAATCGCCGGCAGCGGCGCGGCGCGATGAAACGTCTCGATCGCCGCAGCGTCGAGCCGGGTCGATCCCGACGAGCGTGCGAGCGCGGCCGAGAGCACGCGACCGGCCCGGTCCATGCGCAGGCGCACGATCGCCACCCCCTCCTCGCCGCGCGTCCGCGCCGCGGTCGGGTAATGCCGGTACCGCGCCAAGCGCGCCATCACCCGCGCTTCCCAACGGTCGTCGCGGCGACCGGCCTGGGCCTCGGCGGCGGGGGCCGGCGGACTCGGCGGGGCCGCGGCCTGCTGGTCGTGCGGCGTCGGCGGGACGGCAGACACCACCGCGGAGGCCGGGACGTCAGCGGGTTCCGGACGCTCGGTGTCCACCAGCGACGGCAGCGGCCCGGACGGCGCCGCGCGCGTCTGCGGTGGCGGCAGTCGCGACTCGGCAGGCGCGGGTGTCCGGCGCGCCTCGGCCACCGGGGCGGGCGCGCGCCTCGACTCGACCGGGACCGGCGGTGCAGCGGCGGGGAGGACACTCACTTCGATCACCGAATCGGCCGGCGGCGTCGGGCGCGGGTCCTCGCCCGGCCCGAACACCAGCAGTACGACCATGCCGTGCACCGCAATGGCACCCAGCAAGGCGCATGCGCGCTGGATGCGTGCGCCGCGGTCAGCGCGGCGCCGCGATCGGGATCGGGTCATCCGGGTTGCGACCGGCCCTGGGCATGTCGGCATGACACGGGTACCTTTTATGCGAATGATTCTCATTTTCCCACATCCTTTGGGAATCCGGGCGCCTCGTTGTCCGCGCGGCGGACGTCCGGACGGGGCGGCGGACACCTGCAGCCGCAGAAATTCGCAAATAAATCAAGTTGTTACGATTGGCACGATCCCTGCTTGATTCCAGGCAGATCCCGAACGTGCCCTGTCCATGTCCGCACCCGCCTCCCCGTCCCCCGTCCGCCGCGGTATCCGCGACACCTCCGCGCAGGACACGGTCCATGTCGCGCGCCCGGCACGCCGCCGCCGCTGGCTGGCGATCGCCGCGGCTGCGATCGCAGTGATTGCAGCACTGGCCTGGCTCATCGCCGGCTGGGCATCGGGCGCCACGTCGATCGACGCGGCCCGGCTGCGGATCGCCGAGGTCACCCGTGGCGACCTGGTCCGCGACATCGCTGCCGAGGGACGCGTGATCTCGGCCAACAGTCCCACGCTGTACGCGATCGCCCCGGGCACGGTGACCTTGAAGGTGGTCGCGGGTGACCGCGTCGAGAAGGGCCAGGTGCTGGCCGAGATCGACAGTCCGGAACTGCGCAGCAAGCTGGTCCAGGAAGAATCCACCTTCGCCAGCCTGCAGGCCGAGGCCGAACGCGCGACGCTCGATGCGCGGATCGCTCGCGCCGAGGCGCGCAAGCTGCTCGACCAGGCGCAGATCGAGCGCACCGCGGCCGAACGCGATCTGCAGCGCTACCAGCGCGCCTTCGAGGCCGGCGTCGTCGCCCAGGTCGATCTGGCGAAGTCGGAGGACGCGCTGAAGAAGACCGACATCGGCCTGGCCTCGGCGCGCGAGGACGCCAACCTGCAAGGCCAGGGCGCCGGGCTGGACGCGCGCAACAAGCAGTTGCTGGCCGATCGTCAGGGAGCCGTCGTCGCCGAGGCGCGCCGCCAGGTCCAGGCGCTGACGCTGCGTGCGCCGTTCGATGGCCAGGTCGGCCAGGTGCAGGTGGCCCAGTTCACCAACGTGGCTGCCAACGCGCCGGTGCTGGGCGTGGTCGATCTGTCGGTGTTCGAAGTCGAGATCAAGGTGCCCGAGAGCTTCGCACGCGACCTGGCGATCGGCATGCCGGCCGAGATCCGCAGCGCCAATGAAGTGTTCCCGGCCGAGGTCTCGGCGGTCTCGCCCGAGGTCGTCGCCGGCGAAGTCGCCGCGCGCGTGCGCTTCTCCGAACGCCAGCCCGCCGGCCTGCGCCAGAACCAGCGGCTGTCGGCGCGAATCCTGCTCGACACCCGGCGCGACGTGCTGATGGTCGAGCGCGGCCCGTTCGTCGAGCAGTCCGGTGGCCGCTACGCCTATGTCGTCGACGGCAACAGTGCGGTGCGCCGTCCGATCCAGGCCGGCGCCAGCAGCCTGGGGGCGGTCGAGATCGTGTCGGGCCTGCAGGCCGGCGAGCGCATCGTCGTCTCGGGCAGCGACCTGTTCGGCGACGCCGAACGGGTGCGCATCAGCCGCTGACATTCTTCCCGGGCCCGCATCGGCCCGCTCCTTCCATCCAAGATAAGGATCGCCCCATGTTGCAGATGAACCAGGTCGGCAAGGTCTACCGCACCGAACTCGTCGAAACCCATGCGCTGCGCGCGCTCGACCTGCACGTCCGCGAAGGCGAGTTCGTCGCCGTCACCGGGCCGTCGGGTTCGGGCAAGACGACCTTCCTCAACATCGCCGGCCTGCTGGAAACCTTCACCAGCGGAACCTACAAGCTCGACGGCGTCGATGTGCAGGGGCTGGGCGACAACCAGCGCTCGCGCCTGCGCAACGAGAAGATCGGCTTCATCTTCCAGGGCTTCAACCTGATTCCCGACCTCAACCTGTTCGACAACGTCGACGTGCCGCTGCGCTATCGCGGCATGCCAGCCTCCGAGCGCCGGCTGCGGATCGAAGAAGCGCTGGGCCTGGTGGGCCTGGCCTCGCGCATGAAGCATTACCCCGCCGAGCTGTCGGGCGGCCAGCAACAGCGCGTGGCGATCGCTCGTGCGCTGGCCGGCAGTCCGCGCCTGCTGCTGGCCGACGAACCGACCGGCAACCTCGACTCGCAGATGGCGCGCAGCGTGCTCGAGTTGCTCGAGGAGATCCACGCCCAGGGCACGACGATCGTCATGGTCACTCACGATCCCGAGCTCGCCGCGCGCGCGCAGCGCAATGTGCACATCGTCGACGGCCTGGCGACCGATCTGCGCCGCGAATCCGCGACCGCCGCGGCCTGACCTGACGAACGCACGCTCGATGTTCGCCTACTACGCTCGGCTCGCACTGCGCAGCTTCGGTCGCAACCAGGTGCTGACGGCCTTGATGGTGCTGTCGATCGCGGTCGGCATCGGCGCGGCGATGACCACGCTGACCGTGATGCACCTGCTGTCGGGCGATCCGCTGCCCGGCCGCAGCGGCACGCTCTTCTATCCGCAGGTCGACCCGAGGCCCGGCGAACGCATGCGTCCCGATCCCCCGGACATGCTCGATCACACCACCGCGATGGATCTGTGGCGCTCCGGCCGTGCGGACCGGCAGGCGCTGATGGTCGAAAGCGAGATCCGGCTGCAGGCACCCGATACCGGACGGCCGAAGCTGATGACCCAGATGCTGTCCACGCATGCCGACTTCTTTCCGATGTTCGACGTCCCGTTCGCTTACGGCGCCGGCTGGAGCGCCGCCGACGACACCGGCCACGCCCGCGTGGCGGTGATCTCGGCCGACCTCAACCGCACGCTGTTCGGCGGCCGCGACAGCGTCGGGCGGACGCTGCGCATCCGTGACACCGACGTGCGCATTGTCGGGGTGCTTGCGCCCTGGCGGCCCTCGCCGCTGTTCTATCGCCTGGCCGGCGGCAACTTCGCGCAGGGCGACACCGCCAGCTTCTACGCCGCGCCGCAGGATGTCTTCTTGCCGTTCTCCACGGGCCTGGAGATCAACGACGGTCACTTCCAGCAGTTCACGTGCTGGCAGCTGCCCGAGGTCCCGGGTCATCTGCAGGGCAGCGACTGCGTGTGGCTGCAGTTGTGGGTGCAGCTCGACACCCCGGACAAGGCCGCCGGCTATCGCGATTTCGTCGCCGCCTATGCACGGCAGCAGCAAGCACAGGGCCGGATCCAGCACGCCGACAACGCGCGCGTGCTCGGACTGATGGACTGGCTGGACTACAACCACGTCGTCCCGCGCGACGTCCGGCTGCAGACCTGGCTGGCGTTGGCGTTTCTGGCGATCTGCCTGTTCAACACGGTCGGCCTGCTGCTGGCCAAGTTCCTGCGCCGCGGCGGCGAGATCGGCGTGCGCCGGGCACTCGGCGCCTCGCGCCGGGAGATCTTCGTGCAGTGTCTGGTCGAAGCCGGCATGGTCGGGCTGGCCGGTGGCGTCCTGGGCTGGGGACTGACCCTGCTCGGACTGTGGGCGATCCGCCGCCAGCCGGTCGAGTACGCCGACCTAGCGCGGCTGGACCTGTCGATGTTCGCAGCGACCTTCGCGCTCGCGCTCGTCGCGAGCCTGCTCGCCGGCCTGTTTCCCGCGCTGCGCGCCAGCCGGATCGCACCGGCCCTGCAACTCAAGTCTCTGTGAGGACCCCGGTGATGGACATCCGACCGATCGTCGCCGCCCTGGGCCGGCACCGCATCGCCACGAGCCTGATCGTGCTCGAGATCGCGCTCGCCTGCGCGGTGCTGTGCAATGCCTGCTTCCTGATCGCCGGGCGCCTGGCGCTGATGCGCATCGACAGCGGCATCGACGCGCCATCGCTGGCGGTCGTGGCACTGCGCGGCTGCGACGGTTGCGTCAACGCCGATGTCAACGCCCGGGTGCTGGCGGCGATCCGCGGCCTGCCGGGCGTACAGGCGGCCGGGGTGCTCAATGCCACGCCGTTCGGCATCCGCGACGCCGACGCCGGCGTGACGCTGGATGCCGAAGGCCGGCACTTCGGCGGCGTGCCACATTTCTACACCTTCGGTCCCGATGCGATCGAGACGCTCGGCCTGCGGCCGTCGCAGGGTCGGGGCTTCGAGGCGGCGGATTTCCAGCCGATCGAGAACTTCCTGCCGACCGAGGCCGAGGTCTGGATCACCGAGGCCTTCGCCGCCCACCTGTGGCCGGGCGAGGCGGCGATCGGCCGCGAATTCTGGATGGGCGACTACCACTTCCGCGTCGCCGGCCTGCTGGCGCACTTCGCCCGCCCCAATCCCGGACGCAGCGAGAATGGCGTTGCCGGCGCGCAGTGGTCGGTGATCGTGCCGGTGCGCGATGAGGCGCAGTCGGGCGTCTACGCATTGCGCGCCGATCCGCTCGACCTGCCCCGGCTGGCGATCGCCGCGCGCGACGCAGTGGCCGCGGCCGTGCCCGAGGCGGTGATCGATCTGGACCAGAGCCGTCCGCTGTCGGACCTGCGCGAACGCTATTTCGAGCGCGACCGCGCGATGGCCTGGCTGCTGCTCGGCGTGATCGCCGCGATGCTGCTGGTGACGGCCTTGGGCATCGTCGGGCTCGCCAGCTTCTGGGTCCAGCAGCGCACCCGGCAGATCGGCGTGCGCCGCGCGCTCGGTGCGACCCGCGGCGACATCCTGCGCTACTTCCAGCTCGAGAACTTTCTGCTCGCCGGTCTGGGCATCGCTTTGGGCATGGCGCTGGCCTATGGCGGCAACCTGCTGCTGATGCGCCATTTCGAACTGGCGCGCCTGCCGCTGTCGTACCTGCCGCTGGGCGCGGCGCTGCTGTGGCTGCTCGGCCAGGCGGCCGTTCTGGGCCCGGCGTTGCGCGCCGCCGCCATCTCCCCCGCCATCGCCACTCGCAGCGCCTGACGTACGGACCCGCCATGCTCGGTTACTACCTGACCCTCGCCCTGCGCAGCTTCCGCCGCAACCGCGTGCTGACCGCGCTGATGGTGATCACGCTCGCACTGGGCATCGGTGCGTGCATGACCACGCTGACGGTGTTCCACGTGCTGTCGGGCGACCCGATTCCGGGCAAGAGCGACCGGCTGTTCCATGTCCAGCTCGATCCCGAGCCGCTGGCCACCTACGTGCCGGGCGCCGAACCCGACAGCCAGCTCACCCGCTTCGATGCGGAGGCCTTGTTGCGCGATGGACACGCGACGCGGCAGGCGATGATGACCGGGGGCGGCGGGATCATCGAGGCCGAAGACAGCGCCGTTCGCCCGTTTCTCGAGTCCATGCGCTACACCTCGGCCGACTTCTTTGCGATGTTCGATGTGCCCTTCCTCCACGGCCAGGGCTGGACGGCGCAGGACGACGCCGGACGCGGCCGCGTCGCGGTGATCGGACGCACCCTCAACGACAAGCTGTTCGGCGGCGCCGACAGCGTCGGCCGACAGATCCGCGTCGACGGCACTGCGCTGCGGATCGTTGGCGTGATCGACGACTGGTTGCCGCGCCCCAAGTTCTACGATCTCAACACCGGCCGCTTCGACGGCCAGGAGCACCTGTTTCTGCCGTTCTCGACCGCCATCGACCTGAAGATGGGCACATCGGGCAGCAGCAACTGCTTCGGTAGCGGGCCGACCAACGACAGCCGGGCTGTCAACGCGCCCTGCACCTGGATCCAGTACTGGGTGGAACTCGAGAACCCGGCGCAGGCGGATGCCTTCAAGGCCTACCTCGCCAACTATTCCGCGCAGCAGAAGGCGGCGGGGCGGTTCGAGCGCCCTGCCAACGTGCGACTGCGCAGCGTGATGGACTGGCTCGACCATCGCAAGGTCGTCCCCGGCGACGTGCGTCTGCAGCTGTGGCTGGCGCTGGGCTTCCTGCTGGTCTGCCTGGTCAACACCGTGGGCCTGCTGCTGGCCAAGTTCCTGCGCCGCGGCGGCGAGATCGGTGTGCGTCGCGCGCTTGGCGCTTCGCGCCGCGACGTGTTCGTGCAGGCGATCGTCGAGAGCGGCACGGTCGGGATCGCCGGCGGCCTGCTCGGGCTGGGGCTCGCGCAGGCCGGCCTGTGGGCCGTGCGCCAGCGCCCGACCGATTACGCCGCGCTCGCCCATCTCGACAGCGCGATGCTGCTGCTCACGTTCGTGCTCGCGCTCGTGGCCAGCATCGCCGCCGGCCTGCTCCCGGCCTGGCGATCGATGCAGATCGCACCGGCGATCCAGCTCAAGTCGCAGTGACACGCGCTCGCCCCGCCCCCCCTATCGCGCATCCACAGGTCACCGCCATGCACATCCACCCCATCATCTCGTCACTGCGCCGCCACCGGACCGCGGCGCTGCTGATCGTGCTGGAGATCGCGCTGACCTGCGCGATCGTCTGCAACGCGTTGTTCCTGATCGGCGAGCGCATCGATGCGGTCCGCCGCCCCAGCGGCATTGCCGAACGCGAACTGCTGCAGATCCGGCTCAGCGGCATCGGGCCGCAGACCGACGCCGGCGCGCGGACACGCGAGGATCTGGCAGCGCTGCGCGCCGTGCCCGGCGTTGCCGGGGCCACGGTCACCAACCAGTTGCCGTTCTATCGGTTTTCGTCCAGCAACTCCGGGGTATCGCTGACCGCCGACCAGGCGCAGCCGACCCTGCACGCGGCGCGCTACCACGCCGATGAAACCACCATCGCGACGCTGGGCATCCGCCTGGTCGCGGGTCGCGACTTCCTGCCTGACGAATACATGGACGTTGCCGAGGTGGAAGCGCTCGATGGCAGCGAAGGTGTGCGCGGCGCAACCATCGTCACCGCCTCGATGGCCGAGCGGCTGTTTCCCGGCGAACAGGCGGTTGGACGCACGATGTACCTCGGGCCGATGCCATTGGTCATTGTCGGCGTTGTCGAATCCCTGGCCCGGCCCTCGCCAAGCGACGGTGAGGGCACGTTCTCGTTCCTCGTGCCGGTCCGCCTGCACTACAACAACGGCGGCTCGTATCTCGTCCGCGTGACCGATCCGGCCCGCCGCGACGCGGTGCTCGCGGCCGCGGTCGATGCCCTCGAGGCGGTCGATCCCAACCGGCTGATCCTTGCCCGCAGTGCCTACGAGGCCATCCGCGCAGACTACTTCCGCAACGATCGCGAGATGATCGGCCTGCTGTCGACCGTCTCGATCGTGCTGCTGGTGGTGACCGCGTTCGGCATCGTCGGTCTGGCGAGCTTCTGGGTGCAACAGCGCACGCGCCAGATCGGCGTGCGCCGCGCGCTGGGGGCGACCCGAGCGCAGATCCTGCGCCACTTCCAGGCCGAGAACTTCCTGCTCACCAGCACCGGCGTCGTCCTGGGCATGGCCCTGGCCTATGCGCTCAACCAGCTGATGATGGGCCGCTACGAACTCCCGCGCCTGCCGCTGGCCTACCTGCCGGCCTGCGCACTGCTGCTGTGGGTGCTCGGGCAGGCCGCCGTGCTGTGGCCGGCACTGCGCGCCGCCGCCATCTCCCCCGCCATCGCCACTCGCGCCGCCTGAAGGATCCCACCATGTTTGGTTACTACTGCAATCTCGCGGTGCGCAGCTTCCGGCGCAACCGCATGTTGACCGCGTTGATGGTGCTGGCGATCGCGCTGGGCATCGGCGCGAGCATGACCACGCTGACCGTGTTCCACGTGTTGTCGGGCGACCCCATCCCGGCCAAGAGCGACCGGCTGTTCCATGTCCAGCTCGATCCCGAACCGATGACCGGCTACACGGCCGGCGGCGAGCCGGCGCGCAACATGACCCGTTTCGATTCCGAGACGCTGTTGCACGAGGCCCGGGGCAAGCGCCAGGCCTTCATGAGCGGTGGCTTCGTGGCGCTGGAGCCCGAAGGCGCATCGCCGTACTTCACCGACGCGCGCTACACCACTGGCGAGTTCTTTCCGATGTTCGACGCGCCGCTGGCGTTCGGACGCGGCTGGAGCGCACAGGACGATGCCGACGCTGCGCGCGTGGCGGTGATCTCGGCCGAGACCAACCAGAAGGTGTTCGGCGGCGGCGACAGCACTGGCAAGACGCTGCGCATCGACGGCAACGCGTTCCAGGTCATCGGTGTGCTGGCACCGTGGCGGCCGACGCCGCGGTTCTGGGACCTCAATCTGGATGGATTCGAGCCGCTGGAATCGGTGTTCGTGCCGTTCTCGGCCGCGATGGACGCCAAGCTCTCGCGCATGGGCAGCATGAGCTGCTGGGGCGATTCGAGCGGCATCGATTCCAACGCCCGCAACGCGCCGTGCGCCTGGCTGCAGTACTGGGTGGAGCTCGATTCGCCAGGCGATGCCGCGGCGTATCGCGACTATCTGCTCGCGTACTCCGAACAGCAACGCCAGGCCGGACGCTTCGTGCGGCCGGCGAATGTGCGCCTGCGCGATGTGCGCGCGCATCTCGACCATGCCCAGATCGTGCCTGGCGACGTGCGCCTGCAGGTCTGGCTGGCGTTCGGTTTCCTGCTGGTGTGCCTGGTCAACACGGTGGGCCTGCTGCTGGCCAAGAGCCTGCGCCGCGCGTCGGAGATCGGCGTCCGGCGCTCGCTGGGGGCCTCGCGCAAGGCGATCTTCGCGCAGTTCCTGGTCGAAGCCGGCACGATCGGCGTCGCCGGCGGCATCGCCGGGCTCGCGGTCGCGCTCTGCGGCCTGTGGGCTGTGCGCCAGGCGCCGAGCACCTACGCCGAGCTCGCCCGGCTCGACCCGACCATGCTGCTGACCACATTCGCGCTGTCGATCGTCGCCACGCTGCTGGCCGGCCTGCTCCCCGCCTGGCGAGCGACCCAGGTCATGCCCGCGATCCAGCTCAAATCCAACTGACCCCGGCCCACCCGACGGACACCCGCATGGACATCCGCCCCATCTTCTCCACCCTGCGCCGCCACAAGACCGCGGCCGCCCTGATCGTGATGGAGATCGCGCTCGCCTGCGCGATCATCTGCAACGCCATCTATCTGATCGACCGTCGCATCGACCGCATGGCCCGCCCCAGCGGCGCGGTGGAGAACGAACTTGTCCGCCTGCAGATGCCACGCGTCAGCCTGGACGAGACGCTCGATCTCAATGCCTATGTCGCGCGCGATCTGGCGGCGCTGCGCGCAGTGCCGGGGGTCCTGCACGTGGCGGCCGCGACCCAGATCCCCTATGGCAACAGCAGTTCGACCAGCGGCGTCCGGCTCAGCGACGACCAGGTGAACAACACGCTGATCGCCTCGCCCTACCTGGGCAGCGAGGACCTGCTCGACACGCTCGGCCTGCGCCTGATCGCCGGCCGCGGCTTCAACGCCGAAGAGTACGTGGACATGGCACGCATCGATGCCGGCGGCGAGGACTCGAAGGTGCCCGCGGTGATCGTCAACCGCGCCATGGCGCAGGCGCTGTTCCCGGGCGAGGACGCGGTGGGCAAGCACATCTACAGCTGGGGCAGCGCGCCGATGCCGATCGTGGGCGTCGTCGAGACGCTGGCGCGTCCGAACGATCGATCCGGGCCGGGCGATGCGACGATGCTGCTGCCGGTCCGCGTGGCCTCGCCCAATCTCAACTACCTGATCCGGACCGATCCTGCGCAGCGCCGCGAGGTGCTGGAGGCGGCCGAGGCCGCACTCAAGCGGATCGATCCCAACCGGGTGACGGTCAACAAGGACCTCATCAGCGAACTGCGCGAACAGTACTACCGGCAGGACCGGGCGATGGCGGCGCTGCTGGTCGTGGTCTGCATCGCCCTGCTGGTGGTCACCGCACTGGGCATCATCGGCCTGGCCAGCTTCTGGGTGCAGCAGCGCGCCAAGCAGATCGGCATCCGCCGTGCACTCGGCGCGACCCGCGGCCAGATCCTGCGCTACTTCCAGGTGGAGAACTTCCTGCTGGCGACGATGGGCATCGCGCTCGGGATGCTGCTGGCCTATGGCCTCAACCAGTTGCTGATGGCGCGCTACGAACTGGGCCGGCTGCCGCTGATGTATCTGCCGGCCGGCGCGCTGGTGCTCTGGGCGCTCGGACAGATCGCGGTGTACTGGCCGGCGCGGCGCGCCGCCTCGGTGCCGCCGGCGGTGGCCACCCGCAGCACCTGAGGCGATCGAGGAGGATGGGAATGCGGTATGCGTTCGAGTTGGGGGTGCGGGGCCTGTTGCGACATCCGCGCACGATGGGGCTGGCGGTCGCAACCCTGGCCATGGGGCTGGCGGCCACGATGACGATGCTGACCCTGCTGTCGATGCTCTCGGCCGATCCCTTGCCGGGTCTGAGCCAGCATCTGTACCTGGGTTGGGTCGATTCGCGCCAGGCGCCGGCCGCAGGCGCACGTGCGGCCGACGACGTCGGCGCCCCGCCGCGGCTGTTGAAGCTGGCCGACGTCCAGGCCATCGCCAATGCCCAACCCGACATCCGGCAGACCGCACTGGTGCCGACCTCGCTGACCCTGGAAGGCGAGGACGCACGACGCGAATCGGTGCGTGCATTGCTCGCGACCGGCCCCCTGCCCTCGATGTTCGGGGTGCCGCTGCTGCATGGCCGCAGTTGGACCGAACAGGAAGCACGCGATCACGCCCCGGTCGCGATCATCGACGCACGCACCAGCCTGCGGCTGTTCGGTCGCGCCGACGGCACCGGCCAGTTGCTCCGCGTCGGCCAGGGGCAGGTGCGGGTCGTGGGCATCAGCGCCGAATGGAATCCGCAGCCGGGCTTCTACGCGCTGCAGGAGTCGGATTCGGGCTGGGGCGAGGCACTGGCGATCCGCGCATTCTTGCCGCTGGACAGCGCGCTCGCAGTCGGCGTGACCCCGATCAGCACGCAGGACTGCGATCGCGGCGGGACCGGGGGCTTCCGCTTCAACGAGCTCGATATCGGCGCCTGCCGCTTCCTGCAGCTCTGGGCCGAGTTGCCGACACCGCAGGCGGTCGACGGTTTCCGCGCCGCGCTCGAGCGGTATGCCCGGCAACGCCACGACACCGGTGCGTTCGAGCGCCCACCGCAAGCGCAGGTGTACAGCGTGCGCGCCTGGCTGACGGCCAACCGCGTGGTGCCCGACAGCGTGCGATTGAACCTGTGGCTCTCGCTCGGGCTGCTCAGCCTGTGCATGGTCAACGTCGCCGGATTGCTGGCCGCACGTTTCCTGCGCCGCGGCGGCGAACTGGGCGTGCGCCGGGTGCTGGGCGCGAGCCGCCGGACGGTCGTCGTCCAGTGCCTGGTCGAAGCCGGGGCGGCGGGCCTGGCCGGCGGCCTGCTGGCGCTGCCACTGACCCTGTTCGGGCTGTGGATCGTGCGCCTGCAGGACCGTGGCTATACCGAACAGGCCGTGCTGCAGCCGGGGCTGTACGCCGGACTGCTCAGCCTCGCCGTCGCGGTCGGCCTGCTGGTCGGACTGCTGCCCGCCTGGCGCGCGGCGCGGATCGAACCCGCGCTGCAGGTCAAGAGCCTTTGATGGAGCCTTCGATGATCCGATTGGCCACCCTCCCGCCCCTGCGGCCGATTCTTTCTGTGCTGCACCGACAGCGGCTGATGCCGGTGCTGGTCATCGCGCAGATCGCGCTGGCCTGCGCGATCCTGACCAATGCGCTGTTCCTGCTGCAGCGCCAGGTGGGCCCGATGCTGATTCCCGACGGCATCGTGCGTGGGCAACTGCTGCTGGTCGACCAGCTGATCCAGGCACAGGGGCGCTGGACCACCGCGGACGTGCAGTCCCTGAAGCAGTCGCTGCAGACGATTCCGGGCGTGCGTGCGGTGGCGCCGACCCTCGGCATCCCGATGCGCCAGACGATGACGTTCACTCTCACGCTCGACAGCCCGGCCGAGGTCAGCGTCACCGCGACCGGCTTCGCCGGCGAGGGGCTGGTGCCGGCGCTCGGGCTGGAGCTGGTGCGTGGCCGCGACTTCGAGGACGGCGACTACGCCCGCGATGGCAGCCTGTTCGGCGACGACGCGCGCCGCGGCATCGTGCCGGCGATCCTGACCGAGGCGCTGGCACGCACGCTGTTCCCGGATGGCGACGCGATCGGCGGCGTGCTCAGCGATGCCGGCGAACCGCGCTATGTCGTGGTCGGCACCGTGCGCCGCCTGCTGCGCTACCAGCTCTCCGAGCTCGACGATGGCCAGGCCGAGTACTCGATGCTGATTCCCAACCGGGTCTTCGAGGACCTGCCGATTCTGGCATTCGCGGTCCGCACCGAGCCGGACGCGCGCGAAGCGGTGCGGGCGCAGATCCAGGCGGTCTTCGCGCGCCAGGACGGCCCGCAGCTGATGACCGGCATCGCGCCGATCATCGTCGACTACGAGTCCCAGCGCTCGGATGCGTTCAATACCCGGCGCGCGGCAGTGTGGCTGCTGGGCACCGTCTGCCTGGTCGTCACGCTGATCACGCTGATCGGCATCGCCAGCCTGACCGGCTACTGGATCGAGCAGCGGATCCGCCAGATCGGCATTCGCCGCGCGCTCGGCGCAACCCGCGGCGACGTGCTGCGGCACTTCCTGGCCGAGAACGCACTCATCGTCGCGGCCGGCCTGGTCCCCGGGATGCTCGCCGCATACGCGATCAACCAGTGGCTGATGCAGCACTACGCGATGGCGCGTCTGCCGCTGGCCTACCTGCCGATCGGTGCGGCGCTGCTGTGGCTGCTGGGCCAGCTCGCCGTCCTCGGCCCGGCGCGACGCGCAGCGGCGGTGCCGCCGGCGGTCGCCACCCGCAGTGCGTGAAGCGGTCGACACCGAACCGACCTCCACCGCGCCGGGCAGTGCCAGAATGGCTCCCCGGACGCGTCCCTCGCGAACAGGCCCCAGCGCTCCCCCATGCCCACCGTCCTGATCATCGACGACAACCCCGCGGTGGCCACCGCGCTCGAGGTGCTGCTCTCGCTGCACGACATCGACACGGTGTACGCCGACTCGCCCGAAGCCGGCCTGGCCGCGCTCGCGCGCGAGCCGGTCGACCTGGTGATCCAGGACATGAACTTCCGCGCCGATACCACGTCCGGGGACGAGGGCGCGGCGCTGTTCGAGGCGATCCACGCGCGCCATCCCGAGTTGCCGGTGGTGCTGCTGACCGCGTGGACGCACCTCGAGTCCGCGGTCGGACTGGTGAAGGCCGGCGCGGCCGACTACCTGGCCAAACCCTGGGACGACCACAAGCTGATGGCGACGGTCGCCAATCTGCTGGAACTGTCGGCCAGCCGGCGCGAACTCGAGCGCCGCCGCAGCCGCGAGCAGCGTGACCGGCACGCGCTCGAGGATGCCTACGACCTGCGCGGCACGGTCTTCGACGACGCCGCGAGTGAGCGCGTGCTCAGTCTGGCCGTCCAGGTCGCGCGCTCGGAACTGCCGGTGCTGGTCACCGGGCCCAACGGCGCAGGCAAGGAGAAGATCGCCGAGATCATCCACGCCAACTCTGCGGTCCGCGACGGTCCGTTCGTCGCGCTCAACTGCGGCGCGTTGCCGGCCGACCTGATCGAGGCCGAGTTGTTCGGCGCCGATGCTGGCGCCTACACCGGCGCCAATCGGGCGCGCGAAGGCAAGTTCGAGGCCGCCGATGGCGGCACGCTGTTCCTCGACGAGATCGGCAACCTGCCGCTGGCCGGACAGATGAAGCTGCTGCGGGTGCTCGAGACCGGGCGCTTCGAGCGGCTCGGCTCCAACCGCGAGCGCCAGGTCCGCGTGCGGGTGGTCAGCGCGACCAATGCCGATCTGCCCGCGGCGATCGCCGACGGGCGCTTCCGCGAAGATCTCTACTACCGGCTCAACGCGATCGAGCTCAAGGTGCCGGCGCTGGCCGATCGCCCGGACGACATCCTGCCGCTGGCGCGGCACTTCCTGCCGGCCGGCCGGTCGCTGTCGCGCCCCGCCGAGCGCGCCCTGCTCGCGCACCGCTGGCCGGGCAACGTGCGCGAGTTGCG
Source organism: Luteimonas sp. RC10 (assembly GCF_014192745.1). Taxonomy (GTDB): domain Bacteria; phylum Pseudomonadota; class Gammaproteobacteria; order Xanthomonadales; family Xanthomonadaceae; genus Luteimonas. The sequence continues at coordinate 10,573 of NZ_JACHYJ010000012.1, read as the reverse complement.
CAATGCGGTCCAGCGCGCCGCGCTGTTGTCGCAGGAGGCGGCGATCGCCGCCGACGCGCTGGGGCTGCCACAAGCCACCATGCCGGCGTCCGGTGCGCCCGAGCCGGACCGCGCGGCGATCGAGGCCGCGCTGGCGCGTGCCGGCGGCGTACTGGCGCAGGCGGCCACCGACCTCGGGCTCTCGCGCCAGGCGCTGTATCGGCGCATGGACCGCCTGGGTCTGCGGCGCGACTGATGCCTGCACGCCAGCTGCCGCTGACGATCCGCCTCGGCGCCCTGGCGTCGCTGTTCGCGATCGCCGTCGCGCTGCTCGCCGCCTGGCTCACACGCTGGCTACCGGCCTGGTCGGCGGTGCTCGCAGCCGCCGCGCTGTGCCTGCCCGGCCTGCTGTGGGCAGCGCAGCGGATGCTCGGTCCGGTGCGTGCGCTGTTCCGCGCGCTGGCCGGCGCGGTCACCTCCTATCGGGATGGCGACTACGGCTTTGGCATCCGTTGGGACGGCGGCGGCGAGCTCGGCGAACTGGTGGCGGCACACAACCGGCTCGGCGACGTGCTGCGCGAGCAGCGCCATGCGCTGGTGCAACGCGAACTGCTGCTCGACACGATGGTGCAGAACACCCCGGTGGCGATGGTGCTGTTCGATCCGCAGCAGCGCGTGGTGCTCGGCAATGTCGCCGCACGCCAGTTGCTCGGCGACGGGCGCCGGCTGGAGGGCCAGGGCTTCGAGGCACTGGCGGCGCAGGCGCCGCCGGCGCTGCGCGAGGCCTTGCTGCGCGGCGGCGACGGCCTGCTGAGCGTCGGCGAGGAGGACCAGGAGGACATCTACCACCTGTCGCGGCGTTCGTTTCGCCTCAACGGCCGCCGCCACGAACTGGTGCTGCTGCGCAGGCTGACGACCGAATTGCGCCGACAGGAAGTGCAGACCTGGAAGAAGGTCATCCGGGTCATCAGCCACGAGCTCAACAACTCGCTGGCGCCGATCGCCTCGCTCGCGCACTCGGGTGCGGAGCTGCTGCGGCGCGGCCAGCTCGAGCGCCTGCCCGATGCCCTGGCGACCATCGAGGAGCGCGCACGCCACCTCGAGGGATTCATCCGCGACTACGCGCGCTTTGCGAAGTTGCCAGCGCCGCGCACCGAAACGGTGCCCTGGCACACATTCCTCGCGCGCCTGCGCGACCAGGTGCCGTTCACGCTGGAAGGCGACGACGGCGGCCAGGTGCGTGTCGATGTCGCGCAGATGGCGCAATGCCTGATCAACCTGCTGCGCAACGCGCACGAATCCGGATCCCCTGCCGATCAGGTGCGGCTGCGGCTGCGACGGCTGCCCGATGGCTGGCGGATCGATGTTCTCGATCGCGGCGACGGCATGAACGAGGCGGTGCTCGCCAACGCGCTGCTGCCGTTCTACTCGACCAAGCGCAACGGCACTGGCCTTGGGCTGGCACTGGCACGCGAGATCGCCGAAGCCCATGGTGGGCGGATCGCCCTGCAGAACCGTGACGGCGGCGGGCTGCGGGTGAGCCTGCAACTGCCGGCCTGACCCAGGCAGCCAGGCGTCCGGGCAATAGGCCCGGCAGGACAATCGAGCGCTGGGCGCGGTGCCCGCGGCGGCGCAGACAGATGGCTGCGCATGCCGCATGCATTCGGCCGGCGTGGGCTGCTTGGCCCTGAAGAGAAAAACAAAGGCCGGCGCGTGCCACCACGCGCCGGCCCTCAAGGGCGACCGGCGCGTCGTGCGCCGGTCGCGATCGGCTCAGTAGCTGCCGACGAAGTTGATGTAAACGCCGCGGTGGTCGTAGTCGAAGTCGGTCAGGTCGTCACTGAAATCGGTGAAGTTGTAGCCCACACCGATCCGGAAGTTGCGACCGATATCGCGGTCCACACCGACCATCCAGCCCTGACGCGTGCCGCCATCGTCGACGTCGAGCCAGCGGTACTCGGCCAGTGCATGCCAACGCTGCAGCAACTCGTAGCGCACCTGGGTGGCCGCGAACGTCGTGGCCGAGTCGAACCACGCGCCGGTGCCGCGACCGTACCGGGCCTCGCCTTCGCGCCGCGCCAGCTTGCCGGCCACTTCCCAGTGGTCGTCGAGGCGGTAGACGCCTTCGAGCGACAGCACCTGCGACTTCTGGTCGACCTGCGCACCGCCGATCTGACCCAGCGTCGCCAGGTCGTACAGGTAGGTGTAGCGGCCGAACAGACCCCAGCGCGAGCTGTCCCACGGGCGGTAGGCGAAGCCGAGATTGCTCTCGATGAACTTCGCGCTGGCCGCCGGGTTCAGGTCGTCCTGGGTATCGGCGTAGTTGAAGCGGGCGGCGACGCGCCAGCTTTCGTTGAGGCGATGCTGCACCCGGTTGGTCGTGACCCACTGGGTCCGCCGCTCCACGCCGCTGTCCTCGCGCCACTCGATCTTGCTCTGCCAATCCGTCCTCGACGAGGTCCGCCCGCCCGACACGCTGATCGCGCGCCGGTCGATCTGGCCACCGTCGCGGTTGGTCAGATCGCCGTCCGACAACGTCAGGCCGAGGTTCCAGCCGATCGCCGGGTAGAAATCCATGCCGTAGGTATGCGCCAGGCCGGACTCGTAGCGGGACTTGAGGAACTGGCTTTCGTTGAACAGGTTGACCTGGTTCGACAGCCGCCAGCGCTGGCCCAGCGTCCAGCCGTTCTGCTGCGAACGGTTGAACAGCGGGTCGTACTCGGTGGTGTCGGTCGAATAGGTGTACGCGCCGTAGAAGCTGTGCTGCGGGGTCAGGCGGTACTCGCCGTTGATCTGCGCCGCGTCGCCGCGATCGCCGGTCGTGACTTCGGCGCCCACGCTCGACAGGTTGGCGAAGTTGTAGCGGCCGCCCAGGGTGTAGGCATCGTTGTCGGCGTAGCCGCCGTCGTCGTCGAGCGTCAGCTGCGCGGTGCCGTAGACATCCAGCGCGGTGCCGAAACGGTGCGTGTAGCGCAGCGCACCGAGCACACCGGTCGCATCGCCGCCAAGGCGGCCCTCCTCGACGCGGCGGATCTCGGCGGCAAGCGCGTTGACATCCGACAAGCGCCACTCGGTCACCGCCTGGGCCTGGGTCAAGGTCTCGGCGCCGCGCTCGGCACGGCTGTAGCGCGCGTAGAAGCCGACGTCGCGACCGAACTCGCCCAGCACCTCGGCGCCGTACTCCTCGACATCGGCACCGATGTCGAAGCGCGCGACCGAGAAGCCGGCATCCACGCGACGCCACCACGCACCGGTGCTCCAGTCGCTGGTGGTCCAGCCGAGCTCGCGGAAGTTCGCGCGGGCTTCGACCGCGGTGGCTTCGCCTTCGCGCGGGCCGACCGGATTGAGCTGCCCGAACGTCAGGCCGCCGTCGCTGGAGAAGAACACCGGCGCGCTGGTCGCCTCGGTGCGGCTGTGCTCGATCTTGAGGTAGGTGCCCTTGCCGGCCTGCAGCGTGAGGTCGGCCGACATCAGCGTGTAGTCTTCACCCGCCCGGCTTTCATCCACCCAGGTCGCACCGACGCCGACGTGATTGCCGAACCAGTGCTTGCCGCGCAGGCCGGCGGTGAGCTCGTCGGGGTCGAAGCCGCTGGGCACCCACTCGTAATCGACGAGCATGCGCACATCGAACCCGTCGAGCGGCTGGTCGCGGATGATCGTGGGCAGGTTTTCGCGGCTGACCTGCGAGAGCGGGCGGGTCAGCATGATCCGGCCCTGCAACTCGTTGATCTCGTAGTCGGCGCCGCGCAGCAGCACCGTCCGTGCCTCGACACGACCGGTGGTCGGATCGCGGACCTCGACCACGACCTGCTCCGAGCCCGGCAGCACGTCGGTGTGGCGCAGGTAGTACAGGCTGCCGCCGGTACCGGAGAACTCGCTGTGGCCCGGCGCGGTCTGCGCCTCGGACACGAACGCACGCAGCTCGGTCCCAGGATCGCCCCAGGCATTGGCCATGCGCGAGCGCCAGGCCAGCGCGGCACCGTAGAGCGCACGCTGGTACTGCCCGTACTCGGTGCCGGTGAAACCGGTCGAGAAATTGCCCCACAGCGCCTGGTTCTTGTCCCAGTCCATGCGCACGTAGAACCGGCCCATGGTGTCGACGTCGCGATAGGTCGTCGAGTCGTCGCCGTAGGTCGGGTAGTACAGGTCGGGATCGACCCGCCGGAACACGTCCTGCGGGTCGGCCGAGGTGAAGCCATCGAACAGGTCGCTCAGCGGCCGGTTCTGGGTGTCGGCCTGGGCGGTGATCAGATACTTGCCACCGATCTTGCCCTTGCCGTAGAACGCCAGGCGCCCGTCGCTGAGGATGTCGTCTTCGCGGCCGGCCATCGCCATCTCGCGGCCGGGGCCGCTGGCCTTGTTCTGGTAGACGGTGACGTCGGCGATACCGACGCCGAAGAAATAGCGTCCGCTGACGTCGACATCGAGCGCGTGCTCCGACACTTCGCCATCGCGGCCACGCAGCCCGATATCGAAGCGGTGCTGACCGACCGGCATCAGATACTCGGCGACGAACTTGCGTTCCAGATCGACCGGGTAGTTCTCGCCATTGATCAGCAGCGCCTGCCCTTCGGGCAGATTGCGGCCGGTGATGCGCACGCGCGAGCCGTAGACCGGGATGTTCTGCTGGCGCAGGCCATTGCCCGAGAACACGTTGTCGACCAGCGCCTGCGCGGCCGCCTGATCGGCGCCCAGCGACATGCCCAGGCCCCGCTCGGTGCTCTGGCGCAGGATCTGTGCGCCGCGTTCGGCTTCGGCCGGCGTCACCAGTTGCAGGCGCTGGACGAAGGTTTCGTCGAAGTTGCCGGCCGCGTCATAGGCGCGCAGCACGTACACCAGCTCGTCGCCGGTCCGGTACTGGCGGCCTGCGGGCAGCGTGCCGTCCCACTCGGCATCGGCGACCGCCGATCGCGGCAGTTCGAACTGCGCGATCGGCTCGATCAGATCGGCATCGGCGGCGCGGTAGAGCGTCAGCTCCAGCCGCTCGACGAAGTCGATGTAGTTGCTGCGCGCGAAGAAGCGCACCGGCTTGACGATGCGGCCATTCTCGAACGGCACCATCGTCGGCGCCGACACCGACAGCTCCGGCTGGCCGAGGTTGGGGTCCTCGGTCGCCCAGATGGCGCCGCCACCGGGCAACTGCACCGAGAACTGGCCCACCGCGGTCGCGCGACCGAGCTGCTCCAGCGCGACGCTGACGCGGCGATCGGGCTGCAGCGCCTGAGACGAGGACGCCTCGCTGGTGCCGCGGGTGACCGGCTGGTCGTAGCTGCGCGTGCGCAGCCGGAACAGCAGGTCGCCGTCGCTGCGGCAGCCGTCGGCATCGCAGTCCATGGTCGCGGCGCCAACGGCGCCGTCATCGGCGGTCGGCGCCGCGGGGGCGCTCTGCGCCGCCGCGGTCGTCGATGCCATGCCGGCCAGTGCGGCCAGCAGCGCTGCGTCGAGCAGCTTCCTCTTCATGATCCGGTCCCCTTTCACTTCCGCGCCTCCCCGACAGGAGCGGCCGGATCCCTGCTTGCTTCCACCCGGGTCTTGGCCCGGACCTGCGGGCTCAGACGTCCCGAGAGCGCATCGAACACCGACTGCGCGCGGCGCAGGCCCAGGTCGACGTTGTAGGCGTGCGAACCGCGCACGTCGGTATGGCCCACGATGCCGACCGTCCCGCCACCCAGCGCTTCGAGGCGCTGTGCGACTGCGTCGAGCAGCGCTTCGAACTCCGGCCGGATGGCCGACTTGTCGGTGTCGAACAACACGGTGCCCAGCAACACGCCGCCGTTACCGACGCCGGCCACCATCGCGTGCGGATCTTCGACCCGCGTCCGCATTTCGACAGTCAGCGCAGCTGCCGCGTCCGGTGCGACCCGCGATTGCAGTGCGTCGCGGACCGCCGCCGCCCGGGCGAAGGCAAGCGCTTCGTGCTCGCCCTCACCGGTGACGACCACCCGGCCACCGCGGTAGCGGTCGATCTGCCCGGCCATCGCCTCGATCGCCGGCAGATACGCCTCGCGCAGTTCGCTGCTGTCCGGGGCGAAAAACACTTCGCCCAGTTCCAGCTCCACCGCCTCGCGGCCCGCCTGCAGCTCGATCACCGGCAACTTGACGCCGAAGTCGAAGCGCACCGGCAGACCCGGCGTCACGCGCCGCACCAGCGGATTGGCAGTCGTGAACTCGGCGCCCGGCGGCAGCGTGGACGGATCCACCTTCAGGATGAAGTTGCGACCGTGCATCGCGTTGCCGCCCGGCACGTCGACCAGGTGGTAACGGCCGTACTGGTCGGTCTCGATCAGCAGACCTTCCACCGACGCAATCCGCACGCCCGGGATGCCGCGCTCATCGATCCCGCTGTTGGCGATCACATACTCGACCACCAGGCCATCGGCCTCCTGCATCACACGTCGCGTGACGGTCGGCTCGGCCGCGGACAGACCCTTGGCCGCCTCGCCCTCGCGTTCCACCTGCGTGCTGCCGTCGGCCGCCATGCGCACCGTCACGCCCTGGGCGCTGGTGAGCACGAAGTCGCCGGCAAACGTCGCCGAGCGCAGACGCTGACGGATGACCACCTGGTGCGCCTCGACCGGATCACCGACCGACTGCCGGCCCGTGATCGTGCCCAGCGCCATCCCGTGCAGCAGCGGCGCGCTGGCGTCGGCAACCGGCTGCGGCCCGTCGCCGCGGTCGATCGTGGTCGAGCCGGCAACATAGGCCTCCGGCGCGAACCCGCCCTGCACCCGCACATCGGTCAGCACCGCACTCGCCTGCCAGCCATCGCCATTGCGATCGTCGAACACCGTGCCGAACACCAGGCTGTCGTCGAGCAGCGGATCGAACGCGGTCCCGACCTGGGCGGTGGCGATGTTCGACAGCGGCACGCCGCTCTCGCTCTGCGCCACGGCCTGGTTAATGTGGGAACCGGCACGGATGCCTGCGCCCACTCGCAGCAGGTAGCTGATGCTCATGGTGTCGCCCGGCGCAAGGTCGAGGCTGGAGATGCGGATCGGGTTGTGGCCCGACACCGCCAGCGCCCGGCCGTCGCCACTCGACAGCGAACCGTCGACGTAGCTGAAGCCCTGCGGCGGCGTATCGAGGACATGCGCCCCGCTCACCATCGCGTTGCTCACGTTCTCCACCGTCAGCGTGTAGCGCACCAGATCGCCGACCTTGACCTCGCGCACGGCCGCGGTCTTGGTAATGCGCAGCGGCGCCTCGCCCTGGACCTTCACCGTCACCGTCGCGGTGTCGCACACCGGCGCCGGGTAGGAGGTGTCGCAGACGCGGTACACGAAGCTGTCCTCACCGTTGTAGCCGAACGCCGGCGTGTAGCTGCAGGTGCCGTTCGCACAGCTCACCTGGCCGTGCTGCGGCGGGGTCAGGATGGTCACCGAGCCCGGATCGAGCGGCGCCCCCGTGCTGGTGTCGTTGTCGACCACCACCACCGGCGTCGGCACGCCCGGCTCCGCAGTCCCGGCATCGTCATCGATCGCCTCGACGATGTTCGGACGCACCGTGACCGTCACCGTGGCCGTCGCGCAGTTCTCCGGGTTGGTGATCTCGCAGATCCGGTACTCGAAGCTGTCGTCGCCCGAGAAGCCGGGGTTGGGGGTGTAGACCACCGTCCCGTCGGGCTGGATCACGATGCTGCCGTTCGCAGGCGGCGTGAGCTCCACGACCGTGACGTCGTCGGCATCGACCGGCACACCGTTGAGGGTGTCGTTGTCGAGCACCGGGATCGTGACCGGCGTGTTCTGGTCGGTCGTCGTGCTGTCGTCGGCCGCCGTGATCTCGGGCGCCTCGACCACCACCGTGACGCTGGCGGTATCGCAGTTCTCGGGATTGAGCACCTCGCAGATCGTGTACTCGAAGGTGTAGCTGCCTGCCGGGGTGCCCGGCGAGACGCTGACCACACCCGTCGACGGATCCACCACGATGCCCGTGGGCAGCGTGCCGACCGTGATCGTCACCGTGTCGATGGTCGCCGGCACGCCGTTGAGCGTGTCGTTGTCCAGCACGTTGCCGACCGACGGATCGCCGGTGGCGCCGTTGACCGGGCCGAAGTTGTCGTCGGTGGCCACGATCTCGGCCGCCTCGACGTCCACCGTCACCGTCGCGGTGTCGCAGTTGTCGGGGTTGAGGACCTCGCAGATCGTGTACTCGAAGGTGTAGCTGCCTACCGGGGTGCCCGGCGAGACGCCGACCACACCCGTCGACGGATCCACCACGATGCCCGTGGGCAGCGTGCCGACCGTGATCGTCACCGTGTCCGGGGTCGCCGGCACGCCATTGAGCGTGTCGTTGTCCAGCACGTTGCCGACCGACGGATCGCCCGTGGCACCGTTGACCGGGCCGTAGTTGTCGTCGGTGGCCACGATCTCGGCCGCCTCGACGTCCACCGTCACCGTCGCGGTGTCGCAGTTGTCGGGGTTGAGGACCTCACAGATCGTGTACTCGAAGGTGTAGCTGCCCGCCGGGGTGCCCGGCGCGACGCCGACCACGCCCGTCGAGGGATCCACCACGATGCCCGGGGGCAACGTGCCGACCGTGATCGTCACCGTGTCCGGCGTTGCCGGCACGCCGTTGAGCGTGTCGTTGTCCAGCACATTGCCGACCGACGGATCGCCGGTGGCACCGTTGACCGGGCCATAGCTGTCGTCGGTGGCCACGATCTCGGCTGCCTCGACCACCACCGTCACCGTCGCGGTGTCGCAGTTGGACGGATTGAGCACTTCGCAGATCGTGTACTCGAAGGTGTAGCTGCCCGCCGGGGTGCCCGGCGAGACGCCGACCACACCCGTCGACGGATCCACCACGATGCCCGTGGGCAGCGTGCCGACCGTGATCGTCACCGTGTCCAGGGTTGCCGGCACGCCGTTGAGCGTGTCGTTGTCCAGCACATTGCCGACCGACGGATCGCCGGTGGCGCCGTTGACCGGGCCGTAGCTGTCGTCGTTGGCCACGATCTCGGCCGCCTCGACCACCACCGTCACCGTCGCGGTGTCACAGTTGTCGGGGTTGAGCAACTCGCAGATCGTGTACTCGAAGGTGTACGTGCCTGCCGGGGTGCCCGGCGCGACGCCGACCACGCCCGTCGACGGATCCACCACGACGCCCACACGCAGCTCGCCGACGGTGATCTTCACCGTGTCGATGGTTGCCGGCACGCCGTTGAGCGTGTCGTTGTCCAGGATGTTGCCGACCGACGGATTGCCGGTGGCACCGTTGACCGGGCCGTAGTTGTCGTCGTTGGCCACGATCTCGGCCGCCTCGACCACCACGGTCACCGTCGCGGTGTCGCAGTTGGACGGATTGAGCACTTCGCAGATCGTGTAGTCGAAGGTGTACGTGCCTGCCGGGGTGCCCGGCGCGACGCCGACCACGCCCGTCGAGGGATCGACCACGATGCCCGTGGGCAGCGTGCCAAGCGTGATCGTCGCCGTGTCGATGGTCGCCGGCACGCCATTGAGCGTGTCGTTGTCCAGCACATTGCCGACCGACGGATTGCCGGTGGCGCCGTTGACCGGGCCATAGCTGTCGTCGTTGGCCACGATCTCGGCCGCCTCGACCACCACGGTCACCGTCGCGGTGTCGCAGTTGGCCGGGTTGAGCACCTCGCAGATCGTGTAGTCGAAGGTGTAGCTGCTCGCCGGGGTGCCCGGCGCAACGCCGACCACACCCGTCGACGGATCCACCACGATGCCCGTGGGCAGCGTGCCAAGCGTGATCGTCACCGTGTCGATGGTCGCCGGCACGCCATTGAGCGTGTCGTTGTCCAGCACATTGCCGACCGACGGATTGCCGGTGGCACCGTTGACCGGGCCATAGCTGTCGTCGTTGGCCACGATCTCGTACGGCGTCACGTCGATGGTGACCGACGGCTGACAGGCCGCGGAGGTATCGCCGGCCGGGCAGACCGCCGGTTCATCGGTGGTGATGACGGCGGTGTTGACCACCTGGCCGGCATTCACGTCGGCCTGGGTCACCACATAGGTGCCCGTCAGCACGCAGCTCGCACCGGGGGCCAGGCTCGCGCAGACCAGGCTCGACGGCGTGATGCGGTCGTCGCGCACCTCCACATTGCCCAGGCTGACCGTGCCGGTATTGGTCGCGGTGATGGTGTAGGTCAGCGTGTCGCCGAGGGTGACGGTGCCGCTGCCATCCTCGTCGGCGTTGCCGGCCAGCGCCTTGTTGGTCGCCATGCCGGGGTTGCGCTCGATGGTGACGTCTTCCTCGTCCGGCGGGCTCGTCGTCGTGCCGCCGCCCGGCGTCGTGCCGGTCGCGGTCGCGGTGTTGAGCACTTCGCCGGCGTCGACTTCCGCTTGCGTGATCGTGTGCGTGCCGGTGCAGGTCGTGCTCGCACCCGGCGCCAGCGTCGTCACCGGGCACACGGCCGCGGCGTCGAGCTTGTCGTCGTCGATCGCGATGTTGGCAATCGTCACGTTGCCGGTGTTGGTCACCAGGAACGAATAGGCGATGGTGCTGCCGGCAGTGTTGCCGCTCGGCGTGCTCGCGGTCTTGACCACCGTCAGCGACGGCGTGGTCTCGAGCGTCACGTCCTCTTCGTCCGGCGGGCTCGTCGTCGTGCCGCCACCCGGCGTCGTGC
>NZ_JACHYJ010000011.1 GCF_014192745.1 Luteimonas sp. RC10 | reverse complement strand
TACCTACAACTGGCATCGTCCGCATGCCAGCCTCGACTACAAGCCGCCTATCTCCAGAATTCCGATGCCTGTGAACAACGTGCTGGCTTTACACAGCTAGCGCTGCGTGGTCACAGGCGGGCGCGCTGTGCGGCAAGGGCGTCGCGTTGCGCGGTCCAGTCGGCCAGGCGCTGACGCTCCTGTTCGACCACCGTCATCGGCGCGTTCTTGACGAAGGTCTCGTTCGACAGCTTGCCGTGGCATTTGGCCAGTTCGCCTTCGACGCGCTTGAGCTCCTTGTCCAGGCGCGTGCGCTCGGCATCGAGGTCGACCAGACCTTCGAGCGGGACGTACAACGCGAACTCGCCGACCAGGGCCGTGGCTGCCGGCGGCGGGTCGCCTTCGAGGCGGTCGATGCGCTCGAGGCGGACGAGGGACCGCAGCTGCGAGTCGAAGCGGCGCAGCCGCTCGGTCGACAGCGGGTGGTCTTCCCGAGTCAGCAGCACGATCTGGCGCGACGGTGAAACGCCCAGTTCGCTGCGGATGCGGCGCAGTGCGCTGACCATCTGCTTGAGCCATTCGACATCGGCGTCGGCCTTCGAGTACGCGGCCACGGACTGCGCGTCGGCCTGCGGATACGGACGCAGCGAGATCGTCGTGTCCGCGATGCCCAGCCGCGGTGCGACCTGGCGCCACAGTTCCTCGGTGACGAACGGGATCAGCGGATGCAGCAGTCGCAGCAGCGATTCGAGCACGTGCAGCAGGGTGCGGCGGGTGCTGTCGGCGGCCGCCTGGTCGGTGCCCAGCAGCGCGGGCTTGGCGAGCTCGACGAACCAGTCGCAGAACTGGTTCCAGGCGAACTCGTAGAGCGTCTGCGCGAGCAGGTCGAAACGGTAGCTCTCGAAATGCGTACGGGCTTCGTTGGCGGCCTGGTCCAGTCGCGACAGGATCCACTTCTCGGTGTCGGTCACCGGCCAGGCGGTATCGGCCGTGGCAGCGTCGAAGCCCTCGGTGTTCATCAGCACGAAGCGGGTGGCATTCCACAGCTTGTTGCAGAAGTTCTTGTAGCCTTCCGCGCGGCCGAGATCGAACTTGATGTCGCGACCAGGGCCCGCGAGCGCGGCCATCGTGAAGCGCAGCGGATCGGCGCCGTGCGCGGCGATGCCGTCGGGGAATTCCTTGCGCGTGGCCTTTTCGATCTTCGGCGCATCCTTGGGCTTCATCAGCCCGGTGGTGCGCTTGGCGACCAGATCCTCGATCGCGATGCCGTCGATGATGTCCAGCGGGTCGAGCACGTTGCCCTTGGACTTGGACATCTTCTGACCGTCTTTGTCGCGGACCAGACCGGTCATGTAGACATCGCGGAACGGCACCTGGCCGACCAGGTGATCGGTCAGCATGATCATCCGCGCGACCCAGAAGAAGATGATGTCGAAGCCGGTCACCAGCACGCTCGACGGCACGAAGTGCGCGAAGCCGCGCGCGTCCATTGCCGCCGCGTCCGGCCAGCCCATCGTGCCGATCGGCCACAGGCCCGACGAGAACCAGGTCTCGAGCACGTCGCTGTCCTGGTTCAGCGCCACGTCCGGCCCCAGGCCCGCCTTCTCGCGCGCCTCCGCTTCGGTGCGCGCGACGTAGATGTTGCCGTCGGCGTCGTACCACGCCGGGATGCGGTGGCCCCACCACAGCTGGCGGCTGATGCACCAGTCCTGGATGTTCTCCATCCAGTGGCGGTAGGTGTTGGTCCAGTTCGGCGGCACGAACTTGACCGCGCCGCTCTCGACGAGCGCCAGGCCACGCTCGGCCAGGCCGTCCATCGCGACGAACCATTGATCGGTCAGATACGGCTCGATGACCTGACCGGTGCGGTCGCCGCGCGGCACCTGCAACTTGTGCGGGCGGGCCTCCAGCATCAGCCCGTCGGCTTCGAGTTCGGCGAGCACCGCCTTGCGCGCCTCGAAGCGGTCCAGGCCGCGGAAGCGCTCGGGCGCGGCATCGTTGAGCGCGGCCTCGGGCGTGAACAGATTGATCGTCGGCAGGCCGTGGCGCTGGCCGACCTGGTAGTCGTTGAAGTCGTGCGCCGGGGTCACCTTGACCACGCCGGTACCGAATGCGCGGTCGACATAGGCGTCGCCGATCACCGGGATCGTGCGGCCGGTCAGCGGCAGCGCGACGGCCTTGCCGATCAGGGCTGCGTAGCGCGGATCCTCCGGGTGCACCATCACCGCGGTGTCGCCGAGCATCGTTTCCGGGCGCGTGGTGGCCACGACCAAGTGGTCGCGCGTCTCACGCAGCGTCTCGTTGCCGTCGGTGTCGGTCTCGACGTGTTCGTAGGTCGCGCCATCGGCCAGCGGATAGCGGATTTCCCACAGGAAGCCGTCTTCCTCTTCGCTGACGACTTCGAGGTCCGAGATCGCGGTCTTGAGCACCGGATCCCAGTTGACCAGGCGCTGGCCGCGATAGATCAGGCCCTGCTCGTGCAGGCGCACGAAGGCCTCGACCACGGCCTGCGACGGTTGCGGGTCCATCGTGAACGTCGTGCGCGACCAGTCGCCCGAGGCCCCCAGTCTGCGCATCTGGCGCTCGATCGTGCCGCCCGACTCGGCCTTCCATTCCCACACCTTCTCGATGAAGCGCTCGCGCCCCAGCGAATCGCGGGTCTCGCTGCTGCCGGCGAGCTTGAGGTTGCGCGAGACCACCATCTCGGTCGCGATGCCGGCGTGGTCGGTGCCCATCTGCCACAGCGTGCGGTAGCCGCGCATCCGGTGATAGCGCACCAGGGCGTCCTGCAGCGTGTGCTGGAACGCATGTCCCATGTGCAGCGTGCCGGTGACGTTGGGCGGCGGCAGCAGGATCGTGTAAGCCGGGCCGTCACCCTGCGGCGCGAACACGCCGCCGGCCTCCCACTCGGCATACAGGCGGGCTTCGAAGGAACCGGGATCGTAGCTGGGGGCGAGAGGCATGGTGGGAGCGCCGTGATTCGTGATGGGTGATACGGGATGGGAGCGCGGGTGTCCGGAGCGGGGCGGGACGCATGGCTCGACTGCCGAGGCCGTTCGCGGTGTTCGGCCGTCCCCTCACATGTCGTGCTTGGAGACCTCGAGTCCGGCGGCCTTGTAGTGGCGCCAGCGCTCGCGCAGAGGTTCGCGGGCCGAGTCGTCGGCGGGGACGACTTCGAGCACGCGTTCGAAGCCGCCATCAACCGCGGCGTCGCGCAGATTGATGACCAACGCGCGCATCGGGGTGTCGGCGTCGGGCGCTGCGATCAGTACCGGCGCCTCGTCGTCTTCCTCGTCGGTGCCGGCGATCTGGTGCGGGATGTAGTCGTCTTCGCCCATATCCCAGAGCATGTCGTCGAGCATCTCGGCTTGCGCCATGTCGCGCGCCAGCACCAGCGTCCACTGCTGCGCGGCATAGGCCTTGCGTACCAGTTCGCAGACCAGCCGGAGCGGCTCGTCGCGGAAACGGGGCTTGGCGATCAGATAGAAGTCGGCGCGCATGGAAGAGGCAGGGAAAGAGGTCGTCTCGAGCAGGGATCAGGCGAGCGGGCTAAACCGGGGTCAGAGTGCAATTCGAACGCGGGGTCAGAGTGCAGATTTCGCCTTGCGAAATTGCACTCTGACCCCGGTTTTCAGGCGGCGGCGCGATCGAGCAACCACTGCGACAGCAGGCCGACGGGGCGGCCGGTGGCGTAGGCCATCTTGCCGCTGCCGCTGGCGCTGCCGGCGATGTCCAGGTGGGCCCAGCGCTGTCCTTCGGTGAAGCGCGAGAGGAAGCAGCCGGCCGTGATCGCACCGCCCCAGCGTCCGCCGATGTTGTAGACGTCGGCGAAGTTGGAATCGAGCATCGACTGGTACTCGTCCCACAGCGGCAGGCGCCAGGCGCGGTCGAAGACGTGTTCGCCGGCGGCCAGCAGCTCGGCGGCCAGATCGTCGTGCTTGCTCATCAGGCCGGTGGCCTGCGTGCCGAGCGCGACCATGCACGCACCGGTCAGCGTGGCGACATCGACCAGGGCAGCCGGCTCGAAGCGCTCGGCATAGGTCAGCGCGTCGCACAGGATCAGTCGGCCCTCGGCGTCGGTATTGCCGACCTCGATCGTCTTGCCCGACATGCTGGTGATCACGTCGGACGGGCGATAGCTGTTGCCGTCGATCGCGTTCTCGACCGCCGGCACCACGACATGCAGATTGATCGGCAGGTCCAGGCCGACCGCGGACACGAACGTGCCCATGACCGTCGCCGCGCCGCACATGTCGAACTTCATTTCCTCGATGCCGCCTTGCGTCTTGAGGTTGACGCCGCCAGTGTCGAAGGTGATGCCCTTGCCGACCAGGACATAGGGCTTGGCGTCGCCACCGTTCTTCCAGCTCAGCACGACCAGGCGAGGCCGGTTGGCCGAGCCGCGGGCGACGGCCAGCAGCGAGCCCATGCCCAGCGCTTCCATCTGCGCTTCGTCGAGCACTTCGCACGAGGCCTTGTCGAAGCGGTCGGCAAACGTGCGCGCCTGCTCGGCGAGGTAGGCCGGGTTGCAGACGTTCGGCGGCAGGTTGCCCAGTTCGCGCGCGAACTTCACGCCGGCCGCGATCGCCTTGCCCTGTGCCAGCGCGTGGTCGTCGTCGCCGACGATGGTGATCGAGGTCAGCTTCGCCGGCTCGCGCTTCTTGTTGCGCGCGCCCAGCGTGGCGACATAGCGATAGGCAGCGTGATCGGCGGCGATCACCGCCTGGCGGATCGTCCACGCGGCGTCGTGGCCGGCGACCTCGAGGTCGGCCAGTGCCAGTGCCGCGTTAGCGACCGTGCCGTCCTTGAGTGCGCGGACCGCATCGCCGACGGCGCGCAGGTACTGGGGGGCGCCGAACTTGGCGCGCTCGCCCAGGCCGACGGCCAGCACCCGCGGTGCGGTCACGCCGGGCAGGTCGTGCAGCAGCGTGGTGCGCCCGGGCTTGCCGGGCAGGTCGCCGCGCTGGGCGAGCGCCGACAGGCGACCGCCGCTGGCGGTGTCGAGGGCGGCCGCCGCGCCCGACAGCGGACCGTCGGCGAAGACGCCGACGACCAGGCAGTCGCTCGACAAAGTGGGGGGCGCGTCGCGGTTCAGGGAGAATTCGAGGGTCATCAACCAGATTCCATGGGGTGATCGGTACACTTCACGGTCCAGCGGGCGTGGCCTGTGACAGGCTCGCCATCGCAGATGCGTCGTGAAGGCGCGGCTGGACGAACCCCCAAGTCTAAAGCAAAGCCCCCGCGCCCGATGCCGAAGCTCGACCGCTACCTGTTCCGCGAATTTGCCCAGGCGACCTTCGCGGCGCTGGTGGTGCTGATGATCGTCAGCCTCGGTGGGGTGTTCGCCGATGTGCTCGGCGACATCGCGCGCGGCCGGGTGCCGGCCGGCCTGATGCTGGCCCAGTTGGGCCTGCAGGTCGTCAATTACCTGCCGTTGATCCTGCCGCTGGGCCTGATGCTCGGCCTGATGCTGGCGTTCGGGCGCCTGTACCGCGACTCGGAGATGCCGGTGCTGACCTCGGTCGGGGTCGGCCCGGTGCGGCTGTTGCGGCCGCTGGCGCTGGTCGTGGTGCCGATGACGCTGTTCATCGGCGCTTGCTCGCTCTGGCTGGGGCCGTGGGCCCGCGCCTACTCGCAGCAGATGATCGAAGCCGGACAGCGCAGCCTGCTGGTCTCGGGGCTGGAGGCCGGCCGGTTCGTCGAGTTCCCCGGCGGCAACGGCGTGGTGTACGTCAACGCGATGTCCGACGACGGCAGCCGCCTGGGTCGGGTGTTCGTCTATCGCCAGGACGATGGACGCATGGACGTGACCACGGCCCTGAGCGGCGAGCTGAGCGTCGAGGCGGCCGGGCGCTTCCTGCGGCTGGACGAGGGCTTCCGCGTCGAAGGCCCGCTCGATGCCGGGCTCGATTACCGGCTGATGCGCTATGCCAGCAACGAGATCCGGTTGCCGGCGGCCGATCTGGGCGCCGATGCCGACGACCCGACGCTGCAACCCACGCTGACACTGCTCGGCGACGACCGCCGCGAGGCCCGCGCGCAATTGCATTTCCGGCTGGCGCCGCCGCTGTTGGCGCTGGCCTTCGCACTGCTCGCCGTGCCGCTGGCCCGCAGTCCGCCGCGCCAGGCCCGCTACGGCCGGATGATGATGGGCTTTCTGGCCTACGTCATGGGCATGAATCTGATGATGCTGGGGGCCGACTGGGTCGGCGAGGGCCGGATTCCGGTCGCCCTGGGTTTGTGGTGGCTGGTGCTGCCGTTGCTGGGCTTCGGCGCCTGGCTGTACTTCCGCGATGGCCGTGTGGTCGCGCCGAAGTGGAGGCGTGCGCGATGAGGCCGTGGGTGCGGATCCATGATCTCTACGTCGCCCGCATGGTCACCATCGCGGTGTTCGCGACCTGGGTGGTGCTGGTCGGGCTGGATGCGCTGATGGCCGGCGTCAACGAGATCGGCGCGGTCGGACAGGGCGATTACACCTATATGTCGGCGGTGGCCTACATCCTGCAGACACTGCCGCGCCGGGCCTATGTGATGTTCCCGACGGCGGCGGTGATCGGGTCGCTGATGGGACTTGGGCAACTGGCCGCGACGTCGGAACTGATCGCCATGCGCGCGCTGGGCCTGTCGCGGACGCGTCTGGCCGTCTCGGTCGCCTTGCCGCTGCTGGTGCTGACCGCGCTGATGGTGGTCAATGGCGAAACCCTGGGGCCGATGGCCCAGCGCAGTGCCGACAGCATGAAATCGGCGCAGCGCTCGAACAACATGGTGGTCGGCCGGTACTCTGGCCTGTGGGCGCGCGAGGGCGACACCTTTCTCAATGCGCAGAACGGCAGCGAGGTCGCCGAGGCGGGCGGCAGCCGGATCCAGTTGCAGGACGTGCGCCTGTTCGAGTTCGCGAGCGATGGCCGCCTCGAATCGGTGGCGCACGCCAAGACTGCCGAGCATGGCGCCGACGGCTGGCTGCTGCGCGACGTGCAGCGCACCTGGTTCGAGCCGCGCGCAGTGACCCGGACCGAGGCACTCGAGGAGCATTGGGCCTCGCAACTGGACGCCTCCACGTTGGCGGCCAGCGCCAGCAGCATCTGGCGGCCGCGCTACATGCCGGCCAGCGAACTGCGCGCGGGTATCGAGTATCGCAAGCGCAACCAGCTCGACGCCGGCGAGTTCGAGGAGCATTACTGGGGGCGCTGGTTCTACCCGCTCAATGTGCTCGCGCTGTGCCTGGCGGCGATTCCGTTCGCGTTCGGCTCGTTGCGCAGCGGCAATGCCGGCAAGCGGCTCTTCATCGGCGTGGTGTTCGCGCTCGGCTTCTGGCTCATGCAGATGCAGGTGGTGAAGTTCGCCGCGGTCTACCGGATCGATTTCCGCCTGGCCTACCTGCTGCCACCCAGCGTGATGCTGCTGGTGTCCTGGCTGCTGTTCCGCCGACGCGGCGCCTGACGGGCTACGCGCCGACTTCAGTCGTAAGGCCAGTCTTCGGCGTGCGGCGTGCTTGGCGGCGCCCGCCGTGCACTGGCTCGCGCAGGTCGTTCTAGCGCGCTGACCGCTTGGGGTCGCGCACGATCCGCGTGCCGCTCGCCCGGTCGTGCCAGGTCAGGCGGTCGCGATCGAGCCAGGCCCACCAGAACCCCAGGCCGCCGGCCAGCAGCGACACCGTCCCGATCGCGAAACGCAGCCACAACGCGCGCGACGTCGGCTGGCCGCCATCGGGCCCGCGCACGCGGATGCGCCAGGGCCGCATGCCCAGTGTCTGGCCGCCGTGCCGCCAGCTCACGACCGCATAGGCGCCGGTCGCCAGCCAGCAGCACAGCCACAGCAGCCACTGCAGTGCGCTCATCGGTGCGATGTTCTCGTGCGGGTCGTGATGGCCGGCGAACGTATAGCCCGCGGTGAACAGGGCCGACAGCAGCAGCCACAAGGCGAGCGCCGGCCACAGATCGTAGACCAGCGCCAGCAGCCGCCAGCCAATGAATGGACGGGCAGGGAGGGCGGGGCGGGAGGGCGATGCGGACATCGCGACAGGATAGCGGCAGCGCCGGGCGTTGCGCTGCGGGCGCACGGCAATGACGTCTACGTGCGGACCGCCAATCCAGGCCGACGGTGCCGGGCCGGGCGACCAGGCTCTAAGCTGCGCATGATGACGTCGACGACCGCCACACCTGCCGAACGCCGCGCCCTCGTGGTCGGCCTGCCGCCGTTGCGCGACGATGACCGCGCTGCGATCGAAGGGTTTCTCGACGCGTTCTGGGCGCAGACCGGCATCGCCGCGCAGACCGGTTCGGCCTACCGGCGTGACCTCGAAGGGCTCGCGCGCTGGCGCGATGGTCGTGACGGCGGTATCGCCAACGCCGACCGTGCCGCGCTGTTCGACTACCTGGCATGGCGCACACGCCATGGCTGGTCGCCGCGCAGCAACGCGCGGCTGTTGTCGGCGCTACGTGCGTTCTACGCGGACCGGCAGCGCCGGCATGGCCGTGCCGACGACCCGACCGCCTTGCTCGAACCGCCGAAGTTGCCGCGCCCGCTACCCAAGGCCTTGGGCGAATCGCAGATCGAGGCCTTGCTCGCCGCACCGGATGTGACCGCCGCCGATGGCCTGCGCGACCGCACGATGCTCGAGTTGATGTACGCCTGCGGTCTGCGGGTCAGCGAACTGACCGGTCTGCCGGCCAATGGCGTCAATCTGCGCCAGGGCGCACTGCGGGTCACCGGCAAGGGCGAGCGCACCCGCCTGGTGCCGCTGGGCGAGGAGGCGCAGCACTGGTTGCAGCGGTATCTGGCCGAGGCCCGCCCGGTGCTGGCCGGCGGCAAGCCGCTGCCGGCCGACGCCCAGGGCGGCACGCCCCTGTTCCTGACCGCGCGGCGCCTGCCGCTGACCCGGCAGCAGTTCTGGGGTCTGGTCAAGCGCTATGCGGCGGTCGCAGGCATCGACCCTGCCCGCATCAGCCCGCACGGCCTGCGCCACAGCTTCGCGACCCACCTGCTCAACCATGGCGCCGACCTGCGCGCACTGCAGATGCTGCTCGGTCACAGTTCCCTGTCGACGACCCAGATCTACACCCTCGTCGCCCGCGAACACCTCAAACGCCTCCACGCCACCCACCATCCTAGGGGGTGAGCCAAGCCCGCTTGCGCGGCACTGCCGCGCGGGCTTGGCGAACGCCCCGCGCGCTGCGCGGGGCCGGGCGTGCGCCGAAACAAATAGCCGACACTAATCCGACGCCGACCGCGCGGGGGCGAACGCCCCGCGCGCTGCGCGGGGCCGGGCGTGCGCCGAAACAAATAGCCGACACCAATCCGACGCCGACCGCGCATGCGCGACCGCCTCGCGTGCGGCGGAAGGGAACAGCGTGCCCGGTGGTCTCACTGCCCTCCCCGCGAGGAGGTCGGCGCCTTGGGCTTGCCGCAAAATGCGCCTCCATCCCAGCCTTCCACCCCTGAAGGGTGCAATGCCCCGCGGTGCGGGGGAAGGGGCCGAACACGATCGCTGCGGGAGATCGCCGCCCGCGTGTGGGTCGCGTGTTGGAAGTGATGCAGGGCAGGGCGTCGCGTCTGGCGCAGTCGCTGCGAGTCCCTCCCCCGCTTGCGGGGGAGGTCGGCGCCATCGGCGCCGGGTGGGGGCAGCGCGGATCTCCATGCGCTTCGCAACCTATCGCCGTCGCCACAGTGCGTCCGAACGTTTGTCCTGGCGCCACCGACCCTGGTCCGGGAAGGCGCGCCCAGCATCCGCGCACCGCGCCCAGCCCCAGCCTCATGCGCCTGCCCGCCGCCGTGAACGAGAACGGGCCAGTGAAAGCGGTCGGGGGCGTTCCGGTCCCGGCTTCGTGCCAGAATCGCCGGTCCTGGAGTTTCTCCGTCCGCGGTAGCCCGATGCGATGAAGCGATACCTGTTCGCCCTGTTGAGCGCCTTCAGCCTGTCCGCCTGTGCCCAGGGCACGAGCACCCCTGATGCGGCGGCCAATCCGGTCGCGCCGACCTCGGCTGCGAGCGCCGCCGCCAATGTCCCGCCGCCGCCCCCGGGCACGCCGGCCGCGATCGCGCGCAATGCGATCCTGTCGATCAACCCGCAGGTCTCGATCGAGAGCATCCACGACGCGCCGCTGCCGGGGTTCCAGGAAGTGATCGTCGCCGGGCAGGTGCTCTACGTCAGCAATGATGGCCGTTACGTCCTGCAGGGCAGCCTGTTCGATGCACAGGAGAAGCGCGACCTGAGCCAGTCCGGGCTGTCGCAGTTGCGCAAGCGCTTGCTGTCGGAGGTGCCCGAGGAGCAGCGGATCATCTTCGCGCCGGCCAACCCCAAGTACACCGTATCGGTCTTCACCGACGTCGAATGCGGGTACTGCCGCCGTCTGCACGACGACATCGCCGAGTACAACAAGCGCGGCATTGCGATCGAATACCTGGCCTATCCGCGCATGGGGCCGGGCAGCGAGGATTTCCGGCTGATGGAGTCGGTGTGGTGCGCGGCCGATCGCCGCAAGGCGCTGACCGATGCCAAAGCCGGTCGCCGGGTGACCTCCCAACCCTGCGCCAATCCGGTGGCGGCGCATTACGCGCTGGGCCAGCGCGTGGGCCTGACCGGCACCCCGATGATCGTGGCCGAGGACGGCACCCAGATGCCGGGCTACATGCCGCCCGACCAGTTGCTCGCCGCGCTGCAACGCCTGGCCGGCGCCGCCGGCGGCCGCTGAGCCGACCGTCAGTGCATGGCCGGGCGGCAGGCCCGGCCATTGGCTACAATGGGCGGCCCTGAATCACGGTTTGCCCGGACATGATCGTCCTTGAGGGCCAGCAGGCCCTGTCGCCGTTCCGACGCGAGCGGCTTGAAGCGCGTCTGCAAGCGGTCTCGCCGGCGCTGCGCGTCGCCGATGCCTGGCACGTCTACTTCGTCGAGGCCGAACCGGGCCGCACGCCGGACGACGCTACGCTGCGTCGCCTGCTCGAAGTCGATGCCGGTCCGGGACCTGCGCGCGCACCGGGTACGGTGTCGCGCATCGTGTCGCCGCGGCTGGGCACGATGTCGCCCTGGGCGAGCAAGGCCGGCGAACTGCTGCGCGGTGCCGGGCTGCCGATCCACCGCGTCGAGCGCGGCCTGCGCATCGATCTGCTCGGCTGGGCCGATTCGGCTGCAGAGCGCGCTGCGGTGGACAAGCTGCTGCACGACCCGATGACCGAGTCGTTGCTCGATGACGTCGATGCGGCGCAGGCGCTGTTCACCGTGCCGCAGCGTGGCGTGCTCGAGCGCATCCCGCTCGACGAGCTCGAGGCGGCGAATGCGCGGCTGGGCCTGGCGCTGGCAGACGACGAGATCGCCTACCTGCGCGAGCGCTTCGGTGTGCTCGGGCGTGCGCCTTCGGATGTCGAATTGATGATGTTCGCGCAGGCCAATTCCGAGCACTGCCGGCACAAGATCTTCAATGCCACGTGGACCATCGATGGCGAGGCGCAGCCGCAGTCGCTGTTCCGGATGATCCGCCATACGCATGCGCAGACGCCCGAGCACACGCTGTCGGCCTACAGCGATAACGCTGCGGTGGTGGAAGGCTATCCGGCGCGCCGCTTCCGACCCGATCCGGTGTCGTTCGAGTACCGCAGCGAGCCGTTGCTCGACAGCGCGTTCTGCATCAAGGTCGAAACCCATAACCACCCGACGGCGATCTCGCCGTTCGCCGGTGCGGCGACCGGCGCGGGCGGTGAGATCCGTGACGAGGGCGCGACCGGACGCGGCGGCAAGCCGAAGGCGGGCCTGACCGGTTTTACGGTGTCGCATCTGCGCATTCCGACGTTGCCGCAGCCGTGGGAGGGCGTGCGTGCGCTCAACCCGCGCATGGCGCCGGCGCTGGAGATCATGCTCGACGGGCCGCTCGGTGGCGCGGCGTTCAACAACGAATTCGGCCGGCCCAACCTGCTCGGCTATTTCCGCAGTTTCGAACTCGCCGAGGGCGACGACGGCCTGCAGCGCGGCTACGACAAGCCGATCATGCTGGCTGGCGGCCTGGGCGCGATCGATCGCACGATGGTCGAGAAAAAGCGTCTTTCGCCCGGCGATGCGGTCGTGGTGCTGGGCGGGCCGGCGATGCTGATCGGACTGGGCGGCGGCGCCGCCAGCTCCGTGGCCTCGGGCGAGAGCGCCGAGGACCTGGATTTCGCCTCGGTACAGCGCGACAACCCCGAGATGGAGCGGCGCTGCCAGGAAGTGATCGACCGCTGCGTCGCACTGGGTGAGCGCAATCCGATCCTGTGGTTCCATGATGTCGGCGCGGGCGGCCTGTCGAATGCGATTCCCGAGCTGCTGCACGACTCGGGTGTGGGCGGCATCATCGATCTGGATCGCGTCCCCAGTGACGACCCGTCGCTGTCGCCGATGCAGCTGTGGTGCAACGAGTCGCAGGAGCGTTACGTCCTGGGCATTCCGCAGGACCGGGTCGACGAGTTCACTGCGATCTGCGCGCGCGAGCGCTGCCCGTTCGCAGTCGTCGGTGTGGCGACGGCCGAAGAACACCTGACCGTCGGTTATGGCGTGCTGCCGCAATCGCTTCCCCCGCATGCGGGGGAAGGTGCCCGAAGGGCGGAAGGGGGCGAGGCCGCAAGCGGCGGCAATGCGTCGCAGCACCCGATCGACCTGCCGATGGACGTGCTGTTCGGTAAGGCGCCGAAGATGCACCGCGACAGCACACGGCTGGCGCCGCATCGCTGGCCGGCCGTGGATACCCGCAGCATCGACCTGCACGAAGCCGGCCTGCGCGTGCTCGCGCATCCGACCGTCGCGGCCAAGCAGTTCCTGGTCACGATCGGCGATCGCTCGGTCGGGGGGCTGACCGCACGCGACCAGATGGTCGGCCCGTGGCAGCTGCCGGTGGCCGACTGCGCGATCACCCTGTCGGACTTCGATGGCTTCACCGGTGAGGCGATGGCGATCGGCGAGCGCACGCCCCTGGCGCTGATCGACGCCGCCGCCGCGGCGCGCATGGCCGTTGGCGAGGCGATCACCAACCTGTGCGCGGCACCGGTGGAGACGCTCCACCGGGTCAAGCTGTCCGCCAACTGGATGGCGGCCGCCGGTCACCCTGGCGAGGACGCGCGTTTGTTCGATGCCGTGCGTGCGGTCGCGATGGAGTTGTGTCCGGCGCTCGACCTGTCGATCCCGGTCGGCAAGGACTCGCTGTCGATGCAGGCGCAGTGGCAGGACACCGCCGGCGCTTCCGTGTCGTCGAGCGCCCCGTCGCAAAGCGCCGACAACGTGACCCACAAGGTCGTCTCACCGGTCTCGTTGATCGTCAGCGCATTCGCGCCGGTGCCGGACGTGCGCACGCAGCTGACCCCGCTGCTGGCGCGCGCGCCGGGCAGCGAGCTGTGGCTGATTGGCCTCGGCGCGGGCAAGCAGCGGCTTGGCGGCTCGGTGCTGGCGCAGTGTTTCGATGCGTTCGGCGGGCCGTGCCCGGACGTCGACGATCCGGCCCGATTGAAGGCGTTCTTCGAGCTGATCTGCGAGGCGCGCGAGGCCGGCCTGCTGCTGGCCTACCACGACCGTTCCGACGGCGGCGCATTCGCCGCCCTGTGCGAGATGGCGTTCTGCTCGCGGCAGGGGCTGGACATCGATCTGGAAGGCTGGGGCGAGGCGCGTCACCGCGATGCCGTGCGCACGCTGTTCTCCGAGGAGTTGGGCGCGGTGGTGCAGATCGCGTCGGAGAACCGGGCCGAATTCGCCGATCTGGTCGAACGGCACGGTCTGATCGAATGCGCGCAGCGCATCGCCCGGCCCACGTCCTCGCCGACGATCCGTGTCGTCGATGGCGAGGACGCGTTGGCCGAGTGGAAGTGGGAGGCGCTGTTCGACGCGTGGTGGTCGGTGACGCATGCGATGCAGGCACTGCGCGACAACCCCGAGTGCGCCGACGAGGAGAGGGCGTCCGCGCGCGACTTCGCCGCACCCGGCTTGCGTCCCGTGCTCACCTTCGATCCGGCGTCGGTGCCCTCGATCGTCACCGGTGCGCGTCCGCGTGTGGCGATCCTGCGCGAGCAGGGCGTCAACGGCCAGATCGAGATGGCCGCGGCCTTCGATCGTGCTGGATTTGCTGCGATCGACGTCCATATGAGCGACCTCATCGAAGGACGCGTGGACCTGGCGACCATGCAGGGCCTGGCGGCCTGTGGCGGCTTCAGCTACGGCGACGTGCTCGGTGCAGGGCGTGGCTGGGCCACCTCGGTGCTCGAGCGGGCCCAGTTGCGTGACGCGTTCGCAGCGTTCTTCGAGCGCGGCGATACCTTCTCGCTGGGCGTGTGCAATGGCTGCCAGATGCTCTCCCAGCTCAAGGCGATCATTCCGGGCGCAGCGCACTGGCCGCGCCTGCTGCGCAACCGCAGCGAGCGCTTCGAGGGCCGGGTCGGCCTGCTCGAGGTCGTCGAATCGCCGTCGCTGTTCCTCGCCGACATGACCGGATCGCGGATCCCCGTCGCGATCTCGCATGGCGAAGGGCGCGTGCAGTTCGACGATGCGCAGGCGCGCTCTTCGGCGCGCGTGGCACTGCGCTATATCGAGGGCGATGGCACGCCGGCGGTGCGCTATCCCGCCAATCCCAACGGCTCGCAGGATGCGATCGCCGGGCTGTGCTCGGACGACGGACGCGCGACGATCCTGATGCCGCACCCCGAGCGCACCCCGCGCGCGGTCAACTTCAGCTGGGCGCCGGCCGATTGGTCGGACGCCAGCCCATGGATGCGGATGTTCCACAACGCGCGCAGGTCCTTGGCCTGAACTGACGCGATTCGTCACTTCCGCGCAAATCCGTCCCCATCGGGACCTGGCCAGACGGCTGGGTCCCGTCGTCGTGTCCGCCTTCCCGCTATCAACTAGCAGCGGGGGCTGCCTCCGAATCTGCAATTGGCTGTGAGAAAACCCAATCAATTCATTGGGTTGAAGCCGCGTGCCGTGCCGACGTAGAGGCGAGCACAAATCGTCAGCAAAAAGCACCCTTCGTCACCGTATTGACCTCCTGCGGCAGTGCCCCTTGACGCGGCGCGTCAGTCTGGAGAGAGTCGGCATCCGGTCGGTCGTTTGGGGACGATTCAAGTTGCGTACACTCGCCATTCATGAATTGCGCGCTGCCAAGCGCGTGTCCGCGTCCGGCGCGGGTTCCCAGCCCCACTGAATTCCATCCCAAAGCCGCTCGGTCGATCGTCGACCTGCGGCTTTTTTTTCGCCCGTATTCCATCAGACCAACAAGCACTCCGAGGGGAAGCCGTATGAACCGGATCTATCGCAAGG
Organism: Luteimonas sp. RC10; assembly: GCF_014192745.1. GTDB lineage: Bacteria > Pseudomonadota > Gammaproteobacteria > Xanthomonadales > Xanthomonadaceae > Luteimonas. The sequence goes on along the minus strand of NZ_JACHYJ010000011.1, from coordinate 74,272 downwards.
TGTGGAACAAGTCGCTCGGCCAGATCGTCGTCGCCTCCGAACTGGCGACCGGCGACGGTGTCGGCGCGACCATCACCGTCGGTCGGAGTGCACGCCCCGCGCTGCTGGCGCTGGCGCTGCTGGCCGCCATGCCCGCTGCCTGGGCGCAGGTCGCCATCGGCGAGCTCGCCGAATGCACGGTTGGCGGTGTGACCTACGAATGCATCGTGCCGGGGGACGCGTACGCTGCGGTGGGGGCGGTTGCCATCGGCGGCGCGGCACAGGCGGGCGGCGTGACGTCCACCGCCGTGGGCACGCAGACGGTCGCCACCGGGTTCGCATCGGGTGCCTTCGGCGCGTCGGCGCGCGCCACCGCCCTCCAGGCGCTCGCACTCGGTGCGAATGCACGCGCGATCGCCAACGACAGTGTCGCGCTGGGTGCCAATTCGCGTGCGAACCGCGCCAATACGGTGTCCGTAGGCGCCGAAGGCGAGGAGCGCCAGATCGTCAACGTGGCCGCGGGCGTAGAGGCCACCGATGCCGTCAACCGTGCGCAGCTCGATGCCGTTGCCGCCGTCGCGGATGTAACCGCGCAGTACGTCGCGGGGACCGGCGAAGGTGCGGCGGCTGCCGACGGCGATGTCGCCTTCGCTGCAGGCTCGGATGCGACGGCCGGCGGCGATGGTAGCGTCGCCATCGGTGCGGAGAGCAGCGCAGCCGGACTCGAAGCCACAGCGGTGGGCTATGGCAGCGATGCCTCGGGCGATTACGCGAGCGCAATCGGTGCCGAAAGCGTCGCCAGCGGCGGCCTGTCGGCCGCACTCGGCTTCCAGGCATCGGCGACCGGTGAGTGGTCGACCGCAGTCGGTGCGCTGGCGTCGGCGAGCGCGCAGGAAGCGACTGCCGTCGGCAATGCCAGCGATGCCGCCGGCGTCGCTGCGACCGCGCTCGGCACCGGCGCCGTGGCGTCGGCAGACAACAGCGTCGCGCTGGGTGCGAACTCGGTGGCCGATCGCGAGGACAGCGTCTCCGTGGGTTCGGAAGGTGCTGAGCGCCAGATCACCAACGTCGCCGATGGCACGGAGACGACCGACGCCGTGAACCTGGGCCAGTTGCAGGAAGCGACGGCCTACAACCAGTACTTCCGCGCCACCGGTGACGGCGAAGCCTACGCCGAAGGCGAAGACGCGACCGCGTCGGGCTCAAACGCGATCGCCGAAGCGGACTATTCGACTGCGGTCGGTTCGACCACCTACGCCTCCGGCGTCGGGTCTTCCGCCTTCGGTAGCGGCGCGAGCGCGAGCGGCCAGTACGCGACGGCGTCGGGTTACAACGCGGTCGCCGAAGGCGACTCGAGCACGGCCGTCGGTGGCGTTCTGTACTACGAGGACGAGGACGGCAATGTCGTGCTCGACCAGACGACGACCGCCAGCGAAGTCGGTGCATCGGCATTGGGCGCAGGCGCGCAGGCACTTGGTGAGTTCAGCACCGCGACCGGTGCAGCAGCCAACGCGACGGGCGCGCAATCGACCGCTGTGGGCTACAGCAGCAGCGCGGCCACGGACGGATCGAGTGCGCTGGGCGCGTTCTCCGAGGCGACCGGCGGCTTTGCCACGGCGGTGGGCTACGGCAGCGTGGCCAGCGGCGACTACGGCCTGGCGGTCGGTGGCATCGCCGATTACGGCGACCTGCTGATCGGCTTCCCCGGCTTCATCCTGCAGACGACCGAGGCCAGTGGTGTGGCGTCGACCGCGCTGGGCAATGGCGCCTGGGCAACGGATGTGGGCGCGACCGCGGTCGGTACGCTGGCCGAGGCGACCGGTGTGCAGGCGACCTCGCTTGGCACGCTGGCGTACGCAACCGCGGACGGCGCGTCGGCGCTGGGCAGCGGCAGTTCGGCCAGCGGCGTCGACTCGACGGCGATCGGCTTCCTGGCCGGCGCGTCGGCCGACAACAGCGTCGCGTTGGGTGCGAACTCGGTGGCCGACCGGGCGGATAGCGTGTCGGTTGGCGCCGCTGGCAGCGAGCGGCAGATCACCAATGTTGCGGCGGGTAGTGAGGGTACCGACGCGGTCAACGTCGCGCAGCTCGAGGAAGCGACCCAGTACAACAAGTACTTCGCCGCGTCGGGCGGTGAGGACAGCGATAACGCTGCGTATGCGGACGGCGACTATGCAACCGCGGCCGGCGAATCGGCGTTGGCATCGGCGCAGGGCGCTTCGGCGTTTGGTAGCGGGGCGTTCGCGCTTGCGGACAATGCGACGGCGACCGGCTTCAATGCCGTAGCCAGTGCGAGCCATGCGTTGGCGGCTGGCGCATTGGCCGAGGCATCGGGCGAATACGCGGTCGCAGTGGGCGCTGAGAGCCTGGCATCGGGCGAACTGGCCACCGCCACTGGCGCCGGTGCGGTCGCCAGTGGCGATGGCAGCTTGGCGTCCGGCGCGCTGGCAGAAGCCGACGGCGTCGAATCGACGGCGGTCGGCTTCTATGCGGCCGCGACCGGTGACGGCGCGACCGCGGTCGGCGCCGAGAGTGTTGCGGACGGCACGACAGCCGCGGCTTTCGGCTTCGGTGCAGAAGCCACCAGCAACTATGCGACCGCGCTCGGCGGGTATGCGACGGCGTCGGGCTTCAACAGCACGTCGGTCGGCAATTTCAGTACTGCGAGCGGCTCCAACGCGCTGGCTGTCGGTTCCGACAGTACTGCGTCGGGTGACTACAGCACTGCAGTGGGCCAGGCCGCGACGGCGTCCGGCATCAACAGTGTCGCGGTGGGTGGCGCACTGCTCGGGCTGATACCGGCCGAGGCCTCGGGTGACTACTCGACCGCGGTCGGTGGTTCGGCGTGGGCAGGGGGGAACAACAGCACTGCGCTTGGCAATTTCGCCGAAGCAGGCGCGGCCAACAGCGTTGCCTTGGGTGCGGATTCGATCGCAGATCGCGAAGACAGCGTTTCTGTCGGCTCGGAAGGCAATGAGCGTCAGATCACCAATGTGGCCGAAGGTACCGAGGCGACCGACGCTGTGAACCTGGGCCAGCTGCAGGAAGCGACGGCCTACAACCAGTACTTCCGCGCGACCGGTGACGGCGAGGCCTACGCCGAGGGCGAAGATGCAACCGCGTCGGGCTCGAACGCAATTGCCGAAGCGGATTATTCGACCGCGGTCGGTTCGACCACCTACGCCTCCGGCGTCGGGTCTTCGGCCTTCGGCAGCGGTGCCAGCGCGAGCGGTCAGTACGCAACAGCGTCGGGCTACAACGCGCTTGCGGAGGGTGACTCGAGCACGGCCGTCGGCGGCTGGCTGTACTACGAGAACGAGGATGGTGAGGTCGTGCTCGACCAGACGACGACCGCCAGCGAAGTGGGTGCATCGGCCTTTGGCGCGGGTGCGCAGGCGCTCGGTGCATTCAGCACCGCGACCGGCGCGGCGGCCAGTGCGATGGGCGCGCAGTCGACCGCACTGGGCTACAGCAGCAGTGCCGTCACGGATGGGTCGAGCGCGCTGGGTGCATTCTCGGAAGCGACCGGCGGCTTCGCGACCGCGGTGGGCTACGGCAGCGTGGCCAGCGGTGACTATGGCCTGGCGGTGGGTGGCATCGCCGATTATGGCGACCTGCTGATCGGCTTCCCCGGCTTCATCCTGCAGACGACCGAGGCCAGCGGTGTGGCGTCGACCGCGCTGGGCAATGGCGCGTGGGCAACGGATGTGGGCGCGACCGCGGTCGGTACGCTGGCCGAAGCGACCGGTGTGCAGGCGACCTCGCTCGGCACGCTGGCGTACGCGACCGCGGACGGCGCGTCGGCGCTGGGGAGCGGCAGTTCGGCCAGTGGCGTCGATTCGACGGCGATCGGCTTCTTGGCCGGTGCATCGGCCGACAACAGTGTGGCCTTGGGCGCGAACTCGGTGGCGGACCGCGAGAACAGCGTGTCGGTCGGTTCGGCGGGCGACGAGCGCCAGATCACCAACGTGGCGGCCGGTACGGAAGAGACCGACGCGGTCAATCTGGCACAGCTCGAAGACGCGACCGCTTACAACCGATACTTCAAGGCGACCGGCGACGACGAGGCCTATGTGACGGGCGAGGAGTCGGTTGCGGCGGGTGCGGGGGCGGCCGCCGATGGTGATTACTCGACCGCGGTCGGTTCGGCGGCGCAAGCGCTGGCGCAAGGGGCGTCAGCCTTCGGCAGCGGGGCGTTTGCGCTTGCCGACAACGCGACAGCGGTTGGCTTCAATGCCGTTGCCAGCGGCCAGAACAGCGCGGCGTTCGGCGCAGGTGCCGAGGCCGGTGGCGCGGCGAGTGTGGCTATCGGCGGTAATGCGGTCGACGAGGATGGCGAGCCGCTGCTGACCCTCGGCGGGCAGCCAGTCGAAACCTCGGCCACCAGCGCTGGCGTGGCCGGCACCGCTGTGGGTGCGAGCGCGGAAGCCAGCGGGTTCGCTGGGAGTGCGGTCGGTGTAGGTGCCACCGCCAGCGGCGATATGGCTGCCGCTTTTGGTGCCGTCGCGACGGCATCGGGCAGCCAGTCGACCGCACTCGGCTACGCGGCGGTCGCAACGTCCGCCGATTCCACGGCCATTGGTTCCTTCTCGGTTGCCAGCGGCGCCAACAGTGTCGCGATCGGTGGTGGCGCGGGATTGTTCAATCTCTTCCCCACCGAAGCCTCGGGCGACTTCTCCACGGCCGTCGGTGGCGCCGCGTGGGCCAGCGGCGATAACAGCACGGCATTGGGCAACTTCTCTACTGCCGCAGGTGAGAACAGCCTGGCGCTCGGTTCCGACTCGACCGCCTTGGCAGAGGGCAGCGTGGCATTGGGCCAGGGTTCGGAAGCCGACCGGGCCAACACCGTGTCGGTAGGTAGCGAGGGCAATGAGCGCCAGATCACCAATGTTGCGGCCGGTACAGAAGAAACCGACGCGGTGAACGTGAGTCAGCTGCAGGAAGCGACGGCCTACAACCAGTACTTCCGCGCGACCGGCGACGGCGAGGCCTATGCCGAGGGCGAGGATGCGACGGCTTCGGGCTCCAACGCAATCGCCGAGGCGGACTACTCGACCGCGGTCGGTTCGACGACCTACGCCTCGGGCGTCGGGTCCTCGGCCTTCGGCAGCGGCGCGAGCGCGAGCGGCCAGTACGCGACGGCGTCGGGCTACAACGCGGTGGCCGACGGCGATTCGAGCACCGCGGTTGGTGGCTGGTTGTACTACGAGGATGAGAACGGCGACGTCGTGCTCGACAAGACGACAATGGCCATTGAAGTCGGTGATTCGGCGTTCGGTGCAGGCGCGCAGGCGACTGGCGGATTCAGCACGGCCACTGGTGCAGCCTCAAGTGCCAGCGGTTTGCAATCCACGGCGACCGGCTATTCGAGTGAGGCTGCGGGCGACTACAGCGTCGCGAACGGTGGGTTCAGCGTCGCGAGCGGTCGAGGTGCCACTGCACTCGGATATGCGACAGAGGCATCGAATCAGTACGCCACGGCGGTCGGCTGGGGCGCTGTCGCCAGCGGTGCTGGCAGTACGGCGGTTGGCGGCATGGGAGATCTGGTGCCCGGCTTGGGCTTCCTGGTCCCGGCCGAAGCGGCTGGCACGGCTGCCTCCGCGTTTGGCTCGGGATCGGGCGCGTGGAGTAACTACACCACCGCGATCGGTGCCCTGGCGCAGGCCGACGGGGTAGGCGCGACGGCGCTGGGCTACTTCGCCTATGCGCAGGCCGAGACCTCGACTGCGGTAGGCGCGCAGTCCTGGGGCAGCGGCGATCGCGCCACTGCGGTGGGCTACTACACCACGGCTGAAGGCGACGACAGTACTGCACTGGGATTCAATGCGCTCGCATTGGCTGATAACAGCGTCGCGCTGGGCGCGAATTCGGTCGCCGATCGAGAGGGCAGCGTGTCGGTCGGCTCGGAGGGCAGCGAGCGTCAGATCACCAATGTCGCGGCGGGCACCGAGGACACCGATGCGGTGAATCTCGCGCAGCTCAACGCCGCCGCGGACGGCGCCCTGCTCGCGGGTCGCTACTTCCGAGCCACCGGCGACGGCGAGGCGTATGTCGAGGGTGAGGACGCGATCGCGGCGGGCTCGAATGCGATTGCCGAAGCGGACTATGCGACCGCGATGGGCTCGACGACCTATGCGTCGGGTGTTGGGTCTTCGGCCTTCGGCAGCGGCGCGACCGCGAGCGGTCAGTACGCGACGGCATCGGGCTACAACGCGCTTGCGGAGGGCGATTCGAGCACGTCCGTCGGCGGCTGGCTGTACTACGAAGACGAGGACGGTAATGTCGTACTCGACCAGACGACGACCGCCAGCGAAGTGGGTGCATCGGCCTTTGGCGCGGGTGCACAGGCGCTCGGTGCATTCAGCACCGCGACGGGCGCGGCGGCCAGTGCGACGGGCGCGCAGTCGACCGCACTGGGCTACAGCAGCAGTGCCGTCACGGACGGATCGAGCGCACTGGGCGCGTTCTCTGAGGCAACGGGCGGCTTCGCGACCGCGGTGGGCTACGGCAGCGTGGCCAGCGGTGACTACGGCTTGGCGGTGGGCGGCATCGCCGATTACGGCGACCTTCTGATCGGCTTCCCGGGTCTGATCCTGCAGACGACCGAGGCCAGCGGTGTGGCGTCGACTGCGCTGGGCAATGGCGCCTGGGCAACGGATGTCGGCGCGACCGCGGTCGGTACGCTGGCCGAGGCGACCGGTGCGCAGGCGACCTCGCTCGGCACGTTGGCGTATGCGACCGCGGACGGCGCGTCGGCGCTGGGCAGCGGCAGTTCGGCCAGCGGCGTCGATTCGACGGCAATCGGCTTCCTGGCCGGGGCGTCGGCCGACAACAGCGTCGCGCTGGGTGCGAACTCGGTGGCCAATCGCGAGGACAGCGTGTCGGTCGGCTCGGCAGGCAATGAGCGCCAAATCACCAATGTCGCCGCCGGCACCGAGGACACCGATGCCGTGAACCTCGCGCAGTTGCGCAGCATGTCCGATGGCGTCGGCGGCAAGCTGCAGGACGCGATGCAATCGGCGGCCGACATCTTCGGCGGCGGTGTCACGATGACGGCCGCCGGCACGTTGAGCATGCCGAGCTACGCGATCCAGGGTGCCAACTACACCTCGATCGGCGACACCTTCGCTGCACTCGACAACCAGATCACCGAGCTCAAGACGCGCGTGGGCCAGGTCGAGACGGTGATCGAGTCGGGCGCCGGCACCAACGACCAAGTGGCGGTGGGTGGCGATACGCCTGCGACGATCGCCGACGGCTCCAACGGGGTCGCGGTCGGCGACGGTGCACAGACCGGTGGCCAGAACGGCGTGGCGGTGGGCGGCGATGCCTACGCGCACGGCCCCAACGACACCGCGATCGGCGGCAACGCCAAGGTGTATGCGGACGGCAGCACGGCGCTCGGCGCCAACACGACGATCACCGCCGAGGCGACCAATGCAGTGGCCGTCGGTGAGGGGGCGAGCGTGAGTGCGGCTTCGGGTACGGCGCTGGGGCAGGGCGCATCGGTCACTGCGGAAGGTGCGGTCGCACTGGGACAGGGCTCGGTCGCAGACCGCGCCAACACGGTCTCGGTCGGCAGCGCGGGCAGCGAGCGTCAGATCACCAACGTCGCGGCCGGTACTGCCGCGACCGACGCCGCCAACGTCGGCCAGGTCAATGCCGGTGTTACCGAAGCCAAGGCCTACGCCGACACCACAGCGACACAGGCGGTGGCCACCTCCAAGGCCTACACCGACCAGAAGTTCGCCGCCTGGAACGACAACTTCGAGACGTTCAAGGGCGATGTCGATCGTCGGTTCTACGACACCGACCGCCGCATCGACCGTCAGGGCGCGATGGGGGCGGCGATGTTGAACATGGCCACCAGCGCCGCCGGCATCCGTACCCAGAACCGGGTCGGCGTCGGTGTCGGTTTCCAGGGCGGCGAAAGTGCGCTGTCGCTCGGCTACCAGCGTGCGATCAGCGAGCGCGCCACGATCACCGTGGGCGGCGCACTCAGCGGCGATGAGAAATCCGTGGGTCTGGGTGCCGGCTTCGGCTGGTAATCCCGCAAGGACCGGTGGGCTGCCTGCCGGTCCGCGGTTCGATGGCATCGGGGCTGCTCGATGCCATCCATGCGACGTCCGTCGGGATGGTGGCCCTGTGCTGTCGTGCCGACGCTTCCGAGGTCCAATACTCCAACGAGGGTCCAAAATGAAGAACAGCATCATCCCCAGCGCCCTGGCCATCGCGGTCGGTGCGGTGCTCGCCACCGGCGCCGTCCATGCGGGCAAGACCCAGCGCCCGGCCGACAAGGCGGGGACCGAGGCGCCATTGCAGCAATCGGACGCGACCCCGATCCGGCGTTTCATCGTCGAGTACCGGGACGGCGCGCGGGAGCGGCAGGACCAGCAGGCGGCGGTGGCCGGCGTCCGGACGGCACTCGCTCGCTCGGGCATCGTGCGCGGCGCCGCCAAGGCGAACAACGTGCAGTACCTGCGCACGCTCGCGACCGGGCACCAGGTCATGCGCCTGGCCCAGGGCGTGGACCGCGTCTCGGCCGAAGCCCTGATGCGACAGATCGCCGCCGATCCGAACGTCAAGTCGGTCGCGCCTGACCGTCTGCGCCAGATCGCGGCGGTCCAGCCGCAGGCGGCCTACGTGCCCAACGATCCGGGTCTGGAATGGCAGTGGCACATGCTCGCACCCGACGGCACGGTGACCGGCGACGGCGGTCCCAACCGCGGCGGTATCAACGCGCCGGCCGCCTGGGACCTCACCGACGGCGACGGCATCACGATCGCGGTGCTCGATACCGGCATTACCGAGCATCCCGACATCGACAGCTCGCTCGGCGATGCCGGCTACGACTTCATCTCCGATGCGTTCGTGTCGGGTCGCGCCACCGATGACCGCGTCGCGGGCGGTTGGGACCTGGGTGACTGGACAATCGGCTACCCCGGTGCGGAAACCTGCCAGCAGCGCAACAGCAGTTGGCATGGCACCCACGTCGCCGGCACCGCAGGCGCGCAGCGCACCGATAATGGCATTGCGGTCACCGGTGTCGCCTATGGGGCCAAGATCCTGCCGGTCCGCGTGCTTGGCCATTGCGGCGGCTACGATTCGGACATCGTCGACGCCATCATCTGGGCGGCCGGCGGTGATGTGGACGGCGTGCCGGCCAATGCCAACCCCGCGCAGGTCATCAACCTGAGCCTGGGCGGCAGCGGCGCCTGTTCGGCAGCCGAGGCCGACGCCATCGCGCAGGCGAATGCGCTTGGCGCGACCGTGGTGATCGCCGCGGGTAACAGCAATGCCGATGTGGCGAACTTCTCGCCGGCCAACTGCCCGGGTGCGATTGCCGTCGCGTCCAACGGCATCACCAGTCGCCGTGCGTACTATTCCAACTACGGCACCGGCATCGATATTTCGGCTCCGGGGGGCGGCGTCTACACTAACGACGGCAGCTCGGGCACGCAGATCGAAGACGGCTTCGTGTGGCAAGCCAAGAATCCGAGCACGACGACCCCCACGCCGCTGGCCAGCATCACCGGCGCGCCGACCTACGGCACCGCCGGCACCTCGCAGGCCTCGCCGCATGTCGCCGGCGTGGTCGCACTGATGCAGGGCGCACGCCTGGCCGCCGAGCTGCCGCTGCTCACCCCGGAGGAAGTGCTCGATGTGCTCAAGCGCACCGTCACGCCCTTCACGGTGGCACCGTCGACCAGCCAGCCGATCGGCCCGGGCATCGTCAATGCCGGCGCCGCGGTGATGAAGGCCATCGAGCCGCCGTGCGATCCCGAGGTCGAGACCTGCGCACCGGATTCGACGCCGATCGGCAATGGCGTGCCGATGCGTAGTCTGGCGGGCACGGCGGGCAGTGAGACGCTGTACTCGATCGAAGTGCCGGCCGGTGTGACCGGCGCGCTGACGATCACCACCAGCGGTGGCAGCGGCGACGTCTCGCTCCATGTCAGCCTCGACGAGGCGCCGGCGCAGACCGGGACCTGGAACTCGACGCGTCCGGGCAACACCGAGACCGTCCGGATCAACCGGCCGGCCGCGGGCGTTTACTACATCAAGCTCGCCGGCACGCGCGCCTACAGCAACGTGACCCTGCAGGCCAAGTTCACCACGCCGGGGGTGTAAGACCGCCGCCGCACCCGCAAGGACGCGGGTGCGGTCGTGTCCATTGAAGCCCGCGGCCAGCCGCGGGCTTTTTCTTGCGGCCGTTCTCCCAAATCGAATGCGGGCCTGGGCTTTCCACTTTGGATGGCCAGGAAAAGCCGGGGTCAGAGTGCAATTTCGTCTCACGAAATTGCACTCTGACCCCGGTTCTGCGCGGTGCGGGTGGCGGGCGGGGCCGAGCGGTACAGGCGGCATCTGGGATACTGTCGCGCCAGGTTCCCTGCCCAGGTCGCCATGTCCAAACCTTCCGGTCCGCGCCGTTCCCAGGTCGAGAAAGCTGCCCGCCGCGCGCAGGGCACGCCGATCCATGCGCAGCTGCGCGACGGCGATGGCCGCGTACTCGCCGGGGCGACGCTGGAGGACGGCGAATGGACGATGGTGCTCGCCGGTCGCCCGGTGGCGAGCACGCCGAGCGCCGCAATGTTGCTGGCGATGCTGCGTCACACCGCCGCGGTGCAGGGGCGGGCCGGGGTGCGGACCCGGCTGTCGGTCTCCAAGGTGCTCGATGCGGCCGCGTGCGCGGAGGCGCAGGCGGCCGGTCGCACGCTCGCCGCGCATCTGGACTGGCTCGAGGCCGAGCGGCGCACGCGCAATGACCCGGCCCCGGCGCTGCACTGAGCCGGAGCGGTTGGGCACGGCCTGCTGAACGATGAACTGTGCAGGTGGCGTCGACAGTGCGGATGGCCACCGCCGTTATCATTCGCGGCTCGTCCAATCGATACGCCTGTGATGGTTCGCCTCCGTCTGTTGCCCGCCCTGGTCCTGTTGCCGTTGGCCGCTGCGTTGCTGGTCGGCTGCGGGCGCAACGCGCGCGAGGATGTGCCGTTCATGGGCGAATCGTTCGACGCCGACGACATCTATTCGCGCACCTACGATCTGCCACCGGCCCAGGCCTGCAGCGCCGCGCGCTTGGCGCTGCTGGGGCAGGGCTACGCAGTCGGCAAGGCAGGGGACGACGCGGTCGAGGCGACCAAGAACTTCCAGCCCGAGGACGAGGTGCACACCCAGCTGTCGGTGCGTGTGTCGTGTGTGCCGCGCGGCAGCGACCGGACGCTGTTGTTCGTCAGCGCGCTGCTCGACCGCTACGTGCTGCGCAAGAGTTCCAACTCGGCGAGCCTCGGCGTCGGGGCGCTCGGTTCGTTGTCGGTGCCGATCGGCAGTCGCGAGGATTCGCTGGTGCGCGTGGCCAGCAGCACCGTGCAGGATGCCGGCTTCTACCGCCGGTTCTTCGAGCGCGTCGGCTACTACGTGCCGAACTCGACGGACGGCGATCGGCGCTCGCCGACGCCTCAGGTCGGTGAGGATCCGCCGCCCGACGATCTGCACCGTCCGGCGCGGGACGACGCACCGCGCTGAGCCCCGGCTGCGAGCGAACTGCTACAGTCGCCCGGTCCATCGCCGCTGGGGTCGTGTCTGGTGAATGCCGTGCTGGAGGGGTCCGAAGCGTCGTCCGCTGCGCCGGAGCTGCGGGTCATCGCGCGGCTGCGCGACAACGGCCGGCTCAAGGACGTCGATCTCGCCCGTGCGCAACGCTTGCACGCCGAGGCGGGGGGCAGCCTGCTGGGGCTGCTGGGCCGGCTGGGCCTGGTGTCCGAGCGCGACCATGCCGAAGCCTGCGCTGCGGAGTTCGAGCTACCGCTGCTGGCCGGGCGCGAGCTGCCTGACGAACCGCCCGAAACTGCCGAAGGCGCGACGCCGCTGTCGGTGCGCTTCCTGCGCCAGTTCCATGTATTGCCGATCGGCGAACAGGACGGCCGCCTGCGCCTGTGGATGTCCGATCCCTTTGATGCCTATGCGCTCGATGCCGTGCGCTTGGCGGCCGGGCGCGAGCCGGTGCCGGCGGTGGGCCTGCGGTCGGAGATCGACGATGCGATCGAGCGCTGGCATGGCCAGGGTCGCAGCGCGATGGGCACGATCGTCGAGTCGGCCGACGGCGAGGGCGGCGGCGACGTCGACGATGTCGAGCACCTGCGCGATCTGGCGTCCGAGGCGCCGGTGATCCGGCTGGTCAATCTGGTGATCCAGCGCGCGGTGGAACTGCGTGCCTCCGACATCCACATCGAACCGTTCGAGAGCCGGCTCAAGGTCCGCTACCGCGTCGACGGCGTGCTGATCGACGGCGAGAGCCCGCCGGTCAATCTGACGGCGGCGGTCATCAGCCGCATCAAGATCATGGCCCGGCTCAACATCGCCGAGCGTCGCTTGCCGCAGGACGGACGCATCATGCTGCGCGTGCAGGGCAAGGAGCTCGACCTGCGCGTGAGCAGCGTGCCGACCGCGCATGGTGAGAGTGTGGTGATGCGCCTGCTCGACCGCGAGACGGTGGTGTTCGACTTCCAGCGGCTGGGCTTCGACGGCGAATTCCTGCCGCAGTTCCAGAAGGTGCTCGACCAGCCGCACGGCATCCTGCTGGTGACCGGTCCGACCGGCTCGGGCAAGACGACGACGCTCTACACTGCGCTCTCGCAGCTCAACACGCCGGACGTGAAGATCATCACGGTCGAGGACCCGGTCGAGTACCAGATCGAAGGCATCAACCAGATCCAGGCCAAGCCGCAGATCGGCCTGGACTTCGCCAATGCGCTGCGCTCGATCGTGCGCCAGGATCCGGACATCATCATGATCGGCGAGATGCGCGACCTTGAAACCGCGCGCATCGCGATCCAGTCGGCACTGACCGGACACCTGGTGCTCAGCACGCTGCACACCAACAATGCCGCCGGCGGCATCACCCGCATGCTCGACATGGGCGTGGAGGACTACCTGCTGACCTCGACGGTCAACGGCATCCTGGCCCAGCGCCTGGTGCGCCGGCTCGAGCCGACGCATGCAGTGCGCTATGCCGCCTCGCCCGAGGAGATCGAGCGCTTCGAACTGCGCCGCCATCAGCCCGAGGGCGAGATCCACCTCTACCGCCCGGGCCCGTCGGCCGCGGCGCCGACCGGCTATCTGGGGCGCACGACGATCGTCGAGTTCCTGGTCATGAACGACGAGATCCGGCGCGCGGTGATGCGTCATGCGGGTATGGGCGAGCTCGAGGACCTCGCGCGCCGCGCCGGCATGCGCACGATGTACGAGGACGGCATCGCCAAGGCCCTGCGCGGGCTGACGACGATCGAGGAAGTGCTGCGGGTGACCGAGGAGGCATGATGCCGCAAGACGCGCGAACCACGCACCGCCACGCTCCCAGCACGCTGCAATGACCCTCTACCGCTACAAGGCCCTCAACGCTCGCGGCGAAGTGCTCGACGGCACCATGGATGCCGCCAGCGAGGCCGAGGTCGCGCTGCGCCTGCAGGAGCAGGGGCACCTGCCGGTGGAGGCGCGTCCGGCGAGCGAGGCGCGCGGGCTCGGCGATTGGCGGACGGCGTTCAAGCCCAAGCCGTTCTCCGGGCAGCGCCTGGTGCAGTTCACCCAGCAACTGGCGACCTTGCTGCATGCCGGGCAACCGCTCGATCGCGCACTGACGATCCTGCTCGATCTGCCCGAGGAACCGGAGGCCAAGCGCACGATCACCGAACTGCGCGATGCGGTGCGTGGCGGCGTGTCGCTGTCGACGGCGCTCGAGCGGCAGCACGGCACGTTCTCGCGGCTGTACGTGAACATGGTGCGTGCGGGCGAGGCCGGCGGCAGCCTGGAGGACACGCTGCAGCGGCTGGCTGACTATCTCGAACGCGCGCGCGCCTTGCGCGGCCGGGTGATCAACGCGCTGATTTATCCCGCGATCCTGATCGTCATGGTCGGCGCTTCGCTGATGTTCCTGCTGGGCTATGTTGTGCCGCAGTTCGCGGCGATGTACGACAGTCTCGATGCCGAATTGCCGGTGTTCACGCGTCTGGTGCTCGGCGTCGGCAGCTTCGTGCGTGACTGGTGGATCGTGCTGCTGATCGTGCCGGTGCTGGCGGCCTATGCCTTCGCGCTGAAGTTGCGCGATGCCCGATTCCGCGCGCGTCTCGATGCCTGGCTGCTCGAGCGCCGGCTGGCCGGCCCGCTGGCCGCGCGCATCGAAACCGCGCGGCTGGCGCGGACGCTGGGCACGCTGTTGCGCAACGGCGTGCCGTTGATCACGGCGCTGGGCATCGGCCGCAATGTGTTGGGCAACCTGGCGCTCGCGGCCGATGTCGAGGCCGCGGCGGCGGAAGTAAAGAACGGCGTCGGGCTGTCGACCGCACTCTCACGCGGCGGGCGCTTTCCGCGGCTGGCGATCCAGATGGTCCAGGTCGGCGAAGAATCGGGCGCACTCGATGCGATGCTGATGCGCACCGCCGATACCTTCGACCAACAGACCGGGCAGTCGCTCGACCGCATGCTCGCGGCCCTGGTGCCGGCAATCACGATGCTGCTGGCACTGGTGGTGATGGTCGTGATCCTGGCAGTACTGGTGCCGATCTACGACTTGACCAGCGTCATCGGGTAAGCAACCGTCCGTCGTGAGGGGGCCGAAGCAGCCGATCACCACGTCCCTGACCTCTACGCGGTCTCCACCGACGCACGCGGCGTCGATCACCGCGCGCTGCGCGGCTGCGCAGCACGCGCAGGCTCGCGCCAGCGCAGCCACAGCAGCACGGTCGCCGCGCCCGCGCTCGCCACACCCCACAGGCCGACGGCGGCCTGCGCCGCACCCCAGATGTGCACGCAGCACCAGGCCGCGAGTGCCAGCGCGAGGCCGCCTGTCCAGCGCAAAGCGCGTCGGCGCGCCGGCGTCGGCGTGCCGCCGATCACCGCGGCGTGGTGGCGGTCCATCGCCAGCGCCAGCGCGGCGAAACCGGCGGCCGCGAGCACGATGGCCAGCACGACCAGTACCGCGCTCATGCCGGCACCTGCGCATCGCCGACGCGCGCACGCCGTGGCGGTCGCACGGGGGCGCGCCGCGCGTGGCGATCGACCGCCCAGGCCGCCCAGCCCAGCGCGGCACCCAGCACCAGCAGGCCGATGTCCATCGTCGCCATCGCGGTGTCGCCGGCGGCGAGGCTGGCGAACAGCCCATGCTGCGTCGCGACCAGGTTGTAGACCGGCAGCGTCGCGAACAGCAGGGCACCGACTGCCAGTTGCTCGCGCCAGGCCGCGACCGGCCGCCGCACGCAGGCGTGCAGCACGCACGCCAGCCAGAACAGGAAGAACAGGTGGATCTCCCACTGCGCGCGTTCGGCCATGCCGGTGGGCAGCAGCCGGTTGGCCCAGAAAAAGACTGCCATCGCGGCAGGCAGGCCGGCGACGAAGCCGATGTTGAGCGATTCGACCAGCCGGAAACCGACGTGCGGGCGTGACGGGTCCGGCAGTTGCGCGCGTCGCTTCACCGTCCACAGCACCAGCCCGCTGGCGACCATCAGCGTGCCGGCCAGGCTCGACAGGAAGAACAGCCAACGCATGGTCATCGGGGCGAAGCGCGCTGCATGCAGCCCGACCATGCCATCGCGCGTGTCGGCGGCCGCGCCCTGTGGCGGCGTGCGCCAGACGAGCGCGCCGCTGGTGCCCGAAAACGCCATCGACTCGTAGTCGTAGACGATGCGCGCATCGGTACTGCGCGAGGCCACGACCTGCGCGGCGGCATCGCCGGGCAGGTCGATGCGCAGCGTGTCGACGCGGTCGGGCTGCCAGTCGGCGGCTGCGCGCACGCGCATCGCCTCGATGTCGCCCAGTGGCGCCGGCGTGCCACTGCGCTCGACGGTCGGTGCCTGCGGGAACAGTTCGGCATAGAACGCCTGCTCGTCGGCATAGCGGGCATCGATACCGAACGGCATGTACAGCGCCATCAGCGTGATCAGGCCGGTGTAGGTGATCATCAGGTGGAACGGCAGCGCCAGCACCGCCAATGCGTTGTGGCCGTCGAGCCAACTGCGCTGGCCCTTGCCGCGGCGGAAAGTGAAGAAGTCGGCGAAGATCTTGCGGTGCGTGACCACGCCGCTGACGATCGCCACCAGCATGAACATCGCGCAGATGCCGGCCAGCCAGCGCCCCCACAGCACCGGCATGTAATGCATGTCGAAATGCAGCCGGTAGAAGAAATCGCCGCCGCGGGTGTCGCGGACCGCGACCGCGTGGCCGTCGGCGTCCAGCCAGGTGCGCGAGGCGTAGGCCTCGCGGAACGACTGCCCTGGCATGCGCCACGACACCTGGGTGCCGGTGGTGCGCGGCCCGGGCAACTGGACGGTCCACGCGTCTGCGCCCTGGGCGTGGGTTTCAAGCCACGCCAGCGCCTGGCGAGTGGCGGTCGCGGCCTCGACCGGCGCGCCCAGTTCGGGCGTCATCCAGCGGGTGATCTCTTCGCGCCAGTACGCACTGGTGCCGGTCAGGAACATCGCATAGAGCACCCAGCCCACCAGCAGCCCGCTCCAGGTGTGCAGCCAGGCCTGCGACTGGCGGAAGCCACGACTCATGCCGGCGCTCCGGTCAGCGCGACGACCGCGCCCGCCACGGCCGCAATGCCGGCCAGCCACAGGCCGGCGCGCAGGCCGTCGCGCGCAGCGAATGTGGCCATCACACCGGCCGCGAACAATGCGAACGACAGCAGCGTGGCGGTCACCGCCGCCGACAGCGCACCGCCGGGCAACAATCGCGCGATCGCTACGACGGTTAAGGCCGTGGCTGCATAGTTGCCGGGCACCGCAACCAGAATGCGGCACAGCACATCCAGGCGGACGGCGATCGGCGTCCGGTCGCGCTGGGCGCGGGCGGTCAGGGGAGCGGGGGTGGGCATTGCGGGCGTCGGACAGGGCGGCAGCGGCGATGATATCAAATGCGAATCATTTACAACTAGATGGGGCGGCCGGGCCTCAGCCGTCGAGCGTGCCCGAGCCGGGCTTCCCGGTCGGTCGTCCGTGCGGCATACAATCCGGACTCGATCCCAAGACGAGGCAGCGTCCCATGCACCACTCCCTCCGATCGCGTCGCGGGGTCCGCAAGACGGCACAGGGCGGTTTCAGCCTGATCGAGATCATCCTGGTCGTCGTGCTGATCGGCGGCATCGTCGCGTTCGCCGCGAGCCGCATCCTGGGCGGCGGCGACCGCGCCCGGGTCAACCTGGCCAAGGCCCAGGTGCAGACCCTGGCCGAAAAGGTCCATCAGTTCGAGATGGACACCGGCCGCTTGCCCAACGCCCTGAACGACCTGGTCGTCCAACCCGGCGATGCCAGTGGCTGGCTCGGGCCTTACGCGAAGGAAGGCGAACTGCGCGACCCTTGGAACACGCCCTACGAATTCCGCGCGCCGGGCGATGGCCAGCCCTTCGAGATCGTCAGCTTCGGCGCCGATCGCAAGCCTGGCGGCGACAGCGTCAACGCCGATATCCGCTACGAATGATCCTGCGGCGGCCGCGACCGCCAGCGCCGCAGCCGCCGCCTGGCCGCGCGGCGCCGGGATGCCAGCGCGGCTTTTCGCTGCTGGAGGTCCTGCTGGTCGTCGGTCTGATCGCGGTGACCGGCGTGCTCGCCGCGGCCGCGATGAGCGGCGGCTTCGATCGCATCGCGCTACAGTCGACCGCCAAGGAGCTGGCCGCGCAGTTGCGCTACACGCGGGCCCAGGCGATCGCGACCGGTGAGCCGCAGCGCTTCGTGCTCGATCCCCAGGCGCGCACCTGGCGGGCGCCCAACGGCCGGCATGGCGAGATCCCGGCCAGGCTCGATGTCGAATTCACCGGCGCACGCGAATTGCAGACCTCGAACAGCGAGGGCGCGATCGTGTTCTTCGCCGACGGTGCGGCCACTGGCGGCCGCATCCGGGTGATGCTGCGCGGCGCGGCCTGGCAGGTCGATGTCGCCTGGCTGACCGGCGAAGTCCGGCTGGGCCGAGGCGAGCAATGAATCGCCCGGGCGCAGGACGCGGCCAGGCCGGCTACACGCTGATCGAGGTCATCGTGGCCTTCGCGGTGCTGGGGTTGGGCCTGATGCTGTTGCTGGGCACGTTGTCCAACGGCACCCGGCAGGTTCGCTGGGCGGCCGATGCCGGGCGCGCTGCATTGCATGCACGTTCGCTGCTCGACGGCGTCGGCCTGTCGTTCCCGGTCGTGCCGGGCCAGACCAATGGCGACTTCGAGGACGGCCGCTACCGCTGGACGCTCGCAATCGCGCCGTACGTCGATCCTGACCTGCCGCCCGCCGCGCCGCTCGCGCAGGGCGGCCCGCAGGTGTACGAACTGACGCTGGCGATGGACTGGGGCGAGGCCGGCCCGCGCGAGCGCTTGCAGGTACGTACACTGCGGCTGCATACGTCCGACCCGGCCGGCACGGGGGTGCCATGAGCCGTCCGGTTCGCGGCTTCACGCTGATCGAAGTGCTGGTGGCGACCGCGTTGCTGGCCGCCGGCCTCGCGCTCGCGCTGACCACGCTGCGCGCGGCCACCGCGACCGTCGAACGCGGCGAGACGCTGGCACAGCGCAGCGAGCGCATGCGCGCAGTCGAAGGCTTCCTGCGCCGCCGGATCGCGTCGGCGTTGCCGATCGGCTTCGAGGTCGACGAGACCACCGGCGAGCCTGTGCGCTTTGTCGGCGAGTCGCAGCGGCTGCGCTTCGTCGCCGACCTGCCGGACTACCTGGGGCAGGGCGGGCCGCATCTGCATGACCTCGCGGTCGATGACGACGGCAAGCCGCAGCGCCTGACCGCGGCGTTCGCGATGGTGCTGGGTGGACGCACGATCGAAGAGGCCGCGCCGCGCCCGCCCGAACCGTTGATCGACGACCTGACCGCACTGCGCCTGCGCTATCGCGGGTTCGATGCGACCGGTGCGCTTGGCGAATGGGGCGAGCGCTGGGGGCCGGCGACCCTGCCGTTGCAGGTCGAGATCGCAATCGAGACCGAACGCGATGGCGCCTGGCCGCTGCTGGTCGTCACTTTGCCGCAGGGCAGCGGGCAACCTGCACAGGAAGCCTTGCCATGAGCCGAAGCCGGGGCGCGGCGCTGCTGTTGGTGCTGTGGCTGATCGTGCTGCTGTCGGCGCTGGTCGGCGCCTTCGCACTCACCGCACGCATCGAGAACCAGCAGGGGCGCGTGCTGGCACGCGGCACCGTGGGCGATGCCGCCGCGCGTGCCGGGCTCGAATACGCGCTGATGCGGCTCGCGTTGCCGGACCCGGCGCTGCGCTGGCAGCCCGACGGGCGACCCTACGCCTGGCAGTTCCACGACATGGCGGTGGAGATCCGGATCGTCGACGAGACCGGCAAGGTCGATCTCAACGTGGCCGGCAGCGACTTGCTGACTGCGCTGCTGCACGCGGTGGGCGCCGACCCTGACGTGGCAGCCCAGGTGGCTGGGGCGATCGTCGACTGGCGCGACGAGGACGACCTGGTGCAGCCGGTGGGCGGCGCCGAACGCGCCGAGTACGCGGCGCAGGGACGCGCCTATGGCGCCAAGAACGCGCCGTTCGAGACCGTGGCCGAGGTCCAGCAGGTGCTCGGGATGACGCCGGCGCTGTTCGAGGCGGTGGCGCCGCACCTGACCATCTACGGCCGTCTGCCGTCGCCCGATCCGCAATTCGCCGATGCGGTGGTGCTGCAGGCGATGGGCGTCGATGCCGATCCGATTCTGGCCGCGCGCGCGGCCACCGGTGCACTGCTTGCCGAGGCGGTGCTGGGCGGCGGCAGCGGCACGTATAGTATCGACAGCCGTGCGCGGCTCGAAGGGGGGCGGAGCGCGCGGTTGCGGGCAGTGGTCAGGACCGGCGCTGGCGCCGTACCGGGCACGGCATACAGCGTGCTGCGTTGGGAGGAGGGAGCTTCACCGCGATGATGTCCGCAACACCCGCATCACCGGGCGCGTCCGCGCTGCCGCGCCGCGGCTGGCGCCCGGACGGGCGAACCTGGGCCCGCGTCCGCAGCGCCTTGGCGTGGTGGCGCACCGCGCTCGCGGCCTGGTTGCCGCCGCGCGTGCGCGAACTGTTCGGACTGTCCGGCCGCCGCCTCCTGCTGCAGCCGCAGGGCGAGAGCCTGCGACTGGTCCTGCATGAAGCGCGCGACACGCGTGAGCTGGCGCAGGTGCCGCTTGCCGAACTGGCAGGGCGCGCTGGCGATCCGCTGGCGACATTGCTGGGCGATCGCCTGGCCGGAACGCCGCGCTGGCTGCTGCTGCCGGCCCAGGCAGGATTGCGCAGACGCATGCTGTTGCCCGAAGCCGCCGCCGATCGCCTGCACGACGTGCTGGGCTTCGAGATCGACCGGCAGACGCCGTTCGCCGCCGGTGACGTGCGGCATGGGCATCGTCTTCTGGGGCGTCGAGGCGACGGCCAACTCGAGGTCGAACTGGTGGTGGTGCCGCGGGCGACGATCGAAGCCGAGCTCGCGGCGCTCGGCAGCTTGGCGCCGACGCTCGCCGGCATCGACCTGGCCGAGGGCGACCGCCCGCTCGGGGTCGACCTGATCGACGCAGAACGCCGACGTCGACGCGAAGATCCTCAGCGCCGGCTGCAATGGCTGCTCGCTGCGATCGCCGTGCTGCTGACGGTGGCCGGCCTGTGGCAGATGCGCGAGAACCGCGCCGCCGCGGCCGATGCCTTGCAGGAGAAGGTCGAAGCCGAGGCGATCCGCGCGCGCGCTGCGTCCGCGCAGCGCCAGCAACTGGCCGACCTGCGCGAGGGCATGGCGTTTCTGCAGGCCCAGCGCGCTGCGCGGCCCACCACGGTCGCGGTCCTCGACGAACTGAGCCGGCGGCTGCCCGACAGCACCTCGCTGGAGAAGGCGGCGATCGAGGGCAACCGGATTCTGCTGATCGGCCTGAGCACCGAGGCCTCGGCGCTGGTCGGGCAACTGGAGGGGTCACCGCTGTGGCATTCACCGGCGCTCGCCGGGGCGTTGCAGAACGACCCGCGGACGCGCTCGGACCGCTTCACGCTGACCGCCGAACTCGCACCACCGCCCGCGCCCACCGCGCCGCCACCGCAGGAGGCCGCCCGTGCCGACGATGCCCGATAGTCCGGTGCCCGCGCGCGACCGCTGGCTGGCGCTGGGTCTGCTGCTGGGCGCGCTGCTGCTCGCTTACCTGGTGCTGCTGCACCCTTGGTGGACGCAGCCGATGCAGGACCTGGGCGCGCGCATCGACGCGCTGCAGGAGCGCGAACTGCGCATCCGCCGCGAACTCGAGCAGGCGCCGCAGGTCCGCGCCGAACTCGAGCGCGCGCGCGAGGCGATGGCCGCGGCGCCCGGCTTCATGCCGCAGTCGAGCGTGGAGCTGGCGACGGCGGCCCTGGTGCAGCGGCTCGAGAATGCGGTGCTCGAAGCCAGTCCCGGCAACCGCAGTTGCGCGATCAGCAACCGTTCGCCGTTGGCTGGCGGCCGCAACGACCGCTACCCGCGTGCGACCGTGCAGGTGCGGCTGCGCTGCGGCATGCCGGAGCTTGCCGCGGTGCTGCATTCGCTCGAAGCGGGCACGCCCCGGCTGTTCGTCGACAACCTCAACATTCTCAGCCAGCGGCACACGCTGGCCGCGGGCGCCGCCAGCGGCGGCGTCGACGTGAGCTTCGATCTGTCGGGCTATGTGTTGCCGGGTCCATCCGCACCTGCGGCGGCGCCCAGCGCGGAGGCGGCGACCGATGCGGGTTGATCGGCTCAATCCCCGGACCTGGCTGATCGGCGCCGTCGCGGCGTGGGCGCTGCTGTTCCTGGTGCTGACCTTGGCCGGGCTGGGCGGGCGCATCGGCCAGCGCGAGGACGAGGGCGACCCGTCGGCGGTGACCGCGCCGGCGATGCCGGATGTCGCGCCCCAGCCACCGCTGTCGCAGTACGGGGAGATCGCGGCGCGGCCGCTGTTCTCGGCCGATCGCAAACCGCATCCCTTCTTCATCGACCCGCAGGACGAAGGCGGCGAGGCCGCGCCGGGCTTCGACTTCGTGTTGACCAGCGTGCTGCTGACGCCCGATTTCGCGATGGCGATCCTGCAGCCCAGCGGGGGCGGCGAGTCGATCCGCCTGCGCATCGGCGAGGCGCCGCCGACCACGCCCGGCTGGGTGCTTGGCAGCGTGGACGCGCGCAGCGTCGTGTTCAACGGCCCCGAGGGTCCGCGCACGCTGGAACTGCGCGTGTTCGACGGCACCGGCGGCCAGCCGCCGACCCCGATGACGACGCCGGTCGCGCAGGACCGCGCTGTGCAGATGCCGCTGCGCCGGCCGCCGCCCGCGACCGATCCGCCGCCGCCCGACATTCCGCAGGCCGGCGATGCCGGGCGCGCCCAGGCCCGGAACGCTGCGCGCAACCGCGCACCATCAGGCGGTGCGCAGACGGCCGGCAACGACGTCGCCGCGACGGCGGAGGCGCAGGTCGAGGCGATCCGTCGCCGGATCGAGGAGCGGCGCGCGCGCCTGCGCCAGGAACAGCAACAACAGCAACAGCAGCCAGCTCGGCCGTCGCCCGCGCCGCAGCCGTCGCCCACCCCCGTCCAGGATCCGTAGACTCCAGTCGATGAAGCCTCTTTCGATGACTCCCGCCCTTCCGTCCAGGACGCTCGCGATCGGCATCTGCATCGCGCTGCTCGCCGGCTGCGCCACGGCGCCGCCGCCGACCGTTCGGCGCGATGCCGATCTGCGCCAAGGGGTGGAGGCCGATGCCACGGGCGTCGCCGACGGGCCACGCGTGCAGTCGCTGGTCGACGATGACGACCGCCCGCGTCCGCAGATCCGTCGCGGCAGCGGCACGGTGATCAATCGCGGCGCTGCGGCCGCGCCGCCGCCGACGCTCGGCAGTGGCACCACCGGGCAGGCGTCGTTCAATTTCGAGGGCGAATCGGTGCATGCGGTCGCCAAGGCGATCCTCGGCGACATGCTCGGCCAGAACTACGTCATCGCGCCGGAAGTGCAAGGCACGGTCACGTTGGCCACGCCCAAGCCGGTGAGCGCGGCGCAGGCGCTGAGCCTGCTGGAAATGGTGCTGGGCTGGAACAACGCCCGGATGATCTACAGCGACGGCCGCTACAACATCGTGCCGGCCGACACCGCGCTCGCCACCGGCACGGTCGCGCCGCGCACCGGCGGCACCGGGGCCGCGCGCGGCTTCGAAGTGCGCACGGTGCCGCTGCGCTACATCTCCGCGACCGAGATGGAAAAGGTGCTCGAGCCTTACGCGCGCCCGAACGCGATCGTCGGCGCCGACAACGCACGCAATGTCATCACGATCTCGGGCAGCCGCTCCGAACTCGACAACTACCTGCGCACGATCGAGATCTTCGACGTCGATTGGCTGTCGGGCATGTCGGTCGGCGTGTTCCCGCTGCAGTCGGGCAAGGCCACGCAGGTAGTCGCCGATCTAGAGAAGGTGTTCGGCCAGGACAGCGAATCGCCGGTCGCAGGCATGTTCCGCTTCATGCCCCTTGAAGGTGCGAACGCAGTGCTGGTGATCACGCCGCAGGCCGATTACCTGGGCGAGATCCAGCAGTGGCTCGAGCGCATCGACAACGCCGGCCAGGAGCCGCGGTTGTTCTCGCTCGAACTGAAATTCATCAAGGCGCGCGAGCTCGCGCAGCGACTGTCGGAAGTCTTCGGCGGCAGTGGTGGCAGCAGCGGTCAGGACAGCGCCTCGTTGATGCCGGGCCTGAGCGGCAACACGCTGCGCAGCGGTGGCGTGGATGGGAGCTCATCGGGCGGCCGTGGTGGGCTCGATTCAAGCGCCGGTGGCCTGGGCAGCAACTCAGGCATGGGCGGCGGCCGCGGCGGCATGCGTGGTGGCGGTGGCAGTGGCGGCGACATCGGCCAGATGCAGCTCGACGAGCGTCAGGACGGACCCAGCAGCGTGACCCTGGAGGTCGGCGGCGATCGCGTCGGCGTGTCTGCAGTCGACGAGACCAACACGCTGCTCGTGCGCACGACGCCGGCGGCGTGGCGATCGATCCGCGATGTCGTCGAACGGCTCGACGTGATGCCGGCGCAGGTGCATATCGAGGCGCAGGTGGTGGAGGTGACGCTGAGCGGTGATCTGCGCTACGGAGTCAATTGGTACATCGAGAATGCAGCCTCTTTGGCTGGCCTACCGAGCCTTTCGTTGCGCGACAATCCCGCCCTCCCACGCAAGTGGAGCACCCTGGGTGGAGCAATCGACATCCGTGGCGACAACCCTAATGTTTCGTGGACGTTGTTCAAGAATGACGCCGCCGCTGTCATCAGTGCGCTGGACGAAGTGACCGATGTCCAGATCCTGCAGTCACCGTCGGTGTTCGTACGCAACAACGCGATGGCGGAGTTCAACGTCGGTGCGAGCATTCCGATCTCCACGACCAGCGTCAATCCGATTCTCGGCGACAACAGCTATACCAACGTGCAGTACCTGGAGACCGGCACGATCCTGAAGGTCCGCCCTCGCGTGACCCGCGATGGCATGGTGTTCCTCGATATCGTGCAAGAAGTCAGTTCGCCCGGGCCGCAAAGCACCGCGGATGCACAGGGCAATGTGCGCATCGATACACGACGACTGAAGACCGAAGCCGCTGTGCAGGCCGGTGACACCGTCATGCTTGCCGGGCTGATTCGAGACGAGGTTGGTAAATCTTCGACCGGACTGCCGGGCCTGAGTCGTATTCCTGTCATCGGAGGACTCTTCGGGCAGCAGCGGTCTGGCACGAGCCGCAGCGAGGTCATCGTGCTGCTGACGCCGACGATCGTGCGCAATCCGCAGGAAGCGCGGGAGCTGACCGACGAGTACGGCCGCCGCTTCCGCGCGTTGCAGCCGCTGCAGCCGCGCAACTGACATGACGGGGGACGCGCGCCGATGACGGCGTTGCCGGTGGTGTTGCTGCCGGTCGGGCACGACGACGATGCGCTCGACGCCTGCCTGGCCGCGCTCGACGCCGGCACGCCTGCCGGCACGCAGGTGTGGCTGGCCGACGATGCGCGCATCGGGCCGCGCGGCGCGCAGATCGTGCAGCGCTGGCTGGCCAGCACCCCGTTGCAGGCCGACTACACCTGCCGTCAGCGCGGGGTCGGCGAGGTCGCGCACCTGGACGACGTGCTGCGCGCCTGCGGCGATGCCGATGTCGTCGTGCTCGCGCCCGATGCCGTGCCGCTGCCCGGCTGGCTGGTCGAGTTGGCTGCGTGCTTCGCGCGCGATGCCTCGATCGCGACCGCGACGCCCTGGTGCAATGCTGGCGAGGCCGCTTCATGGCCCCGCATCGGCGAGATCGCGCCGGTGCCGGACGATCCGCTGCGCCTCGCACGTGCCTGCCAGCAGTTGCCGCCGTTGCATCCCGAACTGCCGGCCGCGATCGACCACGCGGTGCTGCTGCGCGGCAACGCCCGGCGCAAGGCCGGCGGGCTGGATACCGCGAGTTACGGCTCCTGGTACGCCGCGCTGATCGACCTGTCGCTGCGCATGGCCGGTTTAGGCTGGCGCAACGCGCTGTGCGAGACGGCGTTCGTCGCACGCGGCGGCGAGGGCGGCCCGCGCGAGGGCGACATGGATGCGCTCGCGGCCCGCTGGCCCGCCTGGCATGCGCGGCTGGCGACCTATCTGATGAATGACCCGCTGCACGTCTGTCGCGCGCAGCTGCAGCGCCACTATGCGGCGCTCGAAAACGCACCGACCCAGCAGGGATTGTTCGCCGCGCACGATCTCGCTGTCATGGGCGATGGGCCTGCAGGCGATGACGTGACTTCAGCCCAACTTGCTGCGTCCGGAGATCCGGTCGACACGCCGTTGCCCGGTGACGCATCGGTCACGCAAACCGAGCACGGCGCCCCCTCACGATGACTGCATCGTCGCCCCTTGCGCCTGCGGCCGATGTGGTCGCGGTCGTCGTCACCCACCAGAGCGCGAGCACCATCGACGCCTGCCTGCGTCGTCTGCGCGAGGCCGATGGCGTGGCGCAGATCCGCGTCGTCGACAACGGCTCGATCGACGAGACCTTGGCGATCGTGCAGCGGCACGCCTCGCTCGATCCACGCGTGCACTTCATCGGCAACCCCGACAATCCCGGCTTCGCGGTCGCGTGCAACCAGGGCGCGCGCGATGCCGACGCGCCATGGATTGCCTTCGTCAATCCGGATTGCCTGGTCGAGGTGGACACGCTGACGCGGCTCCGCGCGCATGCGGACGCGCTCGATGGTGAGTGTCTGCTGGGCAGCGAACTGCTCGGCGAGGACGGCGTGGCCGATCCAGCCGCCCGGCGGCGGGATCCCGATTTCGTCGCGATGCTGCGAACCGCTTCTGCTCGCGATCTCTCGCTGCCGCGCGAGCCGCAGCCGCTGCAGCGCGTGGCCGCGGTGTCGGGCGCGCTGATGCTGCTGCCGCGCACGCTGTTCGACCGCATCGATGGCTTCGACACCGGCTACCGGCTGCATGCCGAAGATCTCGACCTGTGCCGTCGTGCCCGCGAGGCGGGCGCCACGGTCGCGGTGGCCAATGATGTCGCGGTGCTGCACGTGCGCGGCGTGTCCAGTCGCGCGCGGCCGCTGTTCGTCGAGTGGCACAAGCACCGGGGCCTGTGGCGCTACTTCCGCCGCTTCGAGGCGCCGCGCCGGCGTCTCGTGCAGCGGGTCGGCGTGTGGCTGGCGATCTGGCTGCGCTTCCCGCTGGCCGTGCTGCGCCGGCTGTAGCCGCTGGGTCGAAGCGTTCTGCCACAGGTGACCGGTGCAGGCGCTTTCGCCACGGCCCACGCGCTAGGCTAGCCGGGCTCTTTTCGCGGACCTCCCCATGCCGATCATCCAGTCCCTGCTCGACACCGACCTGTACAAGTTCACGATGATGCAGGCGGTGCTGCACCAGCACCCCGGTGCGCACGTCGAGTATCGGTTCAAGTGCAGGACGCCGGGCATCGACCTGGCGCGCTATCTGGACCAGATCGAGCAGGAGATCGACGCGCTGTGCGCGCTGCGCTTCACCGATGACGAACTGGCCTATGTGCGCGGGCTGCGCTTCATCAAGCCCGACTTCGCCGACTTCCTCGGGCTGTTCCGGCTCGACCGCAAGTACATCGAGTTGCGGCCGTCGGCATCGGTGCCGGGCGAGATCGAACTCGACATCCGTGGCCCCTGGCTGCACACGATCCTGTTCGAAGTGCCGCTGCTGGCGATCGTCAACGAGGTCTGGTTTCGCAACACCTCGGCGCCGGATTTCGCCGAGGGCGAGCGCCGGTTGCAGGCGAAGGCTGCGCTGTTGCGCGATACGCCCGGCTTCGACGATTGCAAGGTCGCCGACTACGGCACGCGGCGCCGCTACTCGCGGCAGTGGCACGGCCACATGCTGCCGTTGTTGCGCGACGCACTGGGTGCGCAGTTCGTCGGCACCAGCAACGTCGATTTCGCGCGCCGCTACGGCATGACGCCGCTGGGCACGATGGCGCACGAGTACCTGCAGGCGTTCCAGGCGCTCGGGCCGCGGCTGCGCGACTCGCAGGTCGCGGCGCTCGAGGCCTGGGCGCACGAGTATCGCGGCGACCTGGGCATCGCGCTGTCGGACGTGGTCGGTCTGGACGCGTTCCTGCGCGATTTCGACATGTACTTCTGCAAGCTTTTCGACGGCGTGCGCCACGATTCGGGCGACCCGTTCGTCTGGGGCGACCGCATGCTTGCGCATTTCCAGCACAACCGCGTCGATCCGGCGAGCAAGACCCTGGTCTTCAGTGACGGCCTGGATTTTGCCAAAGTGATGCGGCTCCACGACCACTTCCGCGGCCGCTGCCAGGTCGCGTTCGGGGTGGGCACGCACCTGACCAACGACCTCGGCCCGACGCCGCTGAACATCGTTATCAAGATGGTCCGCTGCAACGGCCAGCCGGTGGCCAAGCTCAGCGATTCGCCGGGCAAGAGCATGTGCGACGATCCCGGCTATCTGAGCTATCTGCGCCAGGTGTTCGGGGTGGCCAAGACGCTGGACTGACGGATCGCGCCGGTCGCATTGCCGGCCTGTCCGGATGCGATACTTCCGCGCACGCGACGCAGCGCAGGGGGATGCATGCAGCAAGCGAAGGAGGATCGGCAGCCGCAGATGCCACGATCCATGGACATGGGCGCGGTGTGTCCGCAATGCGGGAAGGTGGACGGGCAGCGCATCGACTGGCGCTTCATCGGCGACGCGCTGCGCCAGGACGTCTTCAGCCTCGAGCACGGCATCGTGCACACGCTGGTCTGGCTGCTGCTGCGGCCCGGCAGGGTGATTGGTGACTATCTGGCCGGCCGGCGCGCCGGGTACGCCAAGCCGCTGTGGCTGTTGGTGTCTACGGCCGCGCTGGTGGTGCTGCTCAACCGCCTGTTGCCGGGGACAGGCACGATGGCCGACTTCAATGCCGGCGCGCAGGCCGCCATCGGTGCCCAACCCGCCGCGCCCGACAACGCCGAACGGGCAGTGGCACTGCTGCGTGGGCTCGGCACGTGGGCGGCGGCGAATCTGAGCATCGTGACCCTGCTGCTGGTGCCGCTCGAAGCGGCCGCCTTGAAGCTGGCGTTCTGGCGTGCCGCGCGGCTGAACTATCCCGAGTGGCTGACGGTCACCGCATTCCTGACCGCACAGACATTCCTGCTTTGGTCGATCGGCATCGCGTTGCGTGGGGTGTTCCCGCACGCGGAACTGTGGGCGACGCGACTGGCGCTGGGCTGGTTCCTCTACAGCCTGATCCGCAGTTTCGACGGCCTGCCGTGGTGGAACGCGCTGTTGCGCGGTGCGGTCGGGCTTGCGCTGTATGTCGCCGGTGCGTCTGTGGCGGTCGGTCTTGTGGTCCTCGCTGTGGTCCTGGTCGTGTCGGCGGGCTGACGCCGCGCGATCAGCGGACGCTGCGGATCTGGTCGCGCAACTGACGCGCGCTCCGCGCCGCGGCCTCGGCGTAGTCGTCGCCGCTCGACGCGTAGAGGATCGCGCGCGAGGAGCTGACCATCAGCCCGGTGCCGTCGGCGGTCCTGGCGTGGGTCACGACCGCCTCGACATCGCCGCCCTGTGCGCCGACGCCGGGCACCAGGAACGGCAGGTCGCCGACGATCGCCCGGACCTCGCGCAATTGCGCCGGCCAGGTCGCGCCAACGACCAGGGCGCAGTTGCCATGCGCATTCCAGTCGCGCGCGATGGTCTCGGCGACGTGCTGATACAGCGGACGCGTGGCGCCGCCGTGCGCGACCGGCAGGTCCTGCAGGTCGGTGGCGCCCGGATTGGAGGTGCGGCACAGGATCACCACCCCCTTGTCTTCGCGATCGAGAAACGGCTGCACCGAGTCGCGCCCCAGATACGGATTCACCGTGACCGCATCGGCGGCGTAGCGCCCGAAGGCCTCGCCCACGTAATGCTGGGCGGTGCTGCCGATGTCGCCACGCTTGGCATCGAGGATCACCGGCACGTCCGGATGCTCGGCATGCAGATGCGCGATCAGCCGCTGCAGCGCGTCCTCGGCGCCGAGCGCGGCGAAGTGCGCGATCTGCGGTTTGAACGCGCAGGCGAACTCCGCCGTCGCATCGGCGATGTCGCGACAGAAGGCGAACACCGCGTCCGGATCGCTGGAGAACCGTGCGGGAAACTTCGTGGGTTCGGGGTCGAGCCCCACGCAGACCAGGGTCTCGGCGGTCTGCCAGCGCGCGCGCAGCGCCTGCATGAAGGAGCGGGGCATGGCGGTCCTCAGGTGACGATGATCGGGGCGTCGTGGGTGACCACGACCGTGTGCTCGAACTGCGCGCCGACGCCCTTCGGGCAGACCAGCGACCAGCCGTCGTCGAGCGCATCGGTGCGGGTGCTGTGCGTGGCCAGGAACGGCTCGACGGTGATCACCATGCCGGCGTGCAGTCGGCGGGTGTCGCGTCGGTCGTAGTAGCCCGGAATCGAGCCCGGTTCCTCGTGCAGCGCGCGTCCGACGCCGTGGCTCTGCAGGTCGCGGATGACCCGGAAGCCGCGACGCGCGGCGACCATCTCGATGGTCCGGCCGATACTGTTGATCAGTCCGCCCGCACGCAACTGGGCGATCGCCACATCGCGCGCCTCGCGGGCCGCATCGAGCAGACGTTGCTGGGCCGCACTGGCGGCGCCGACGACGAAGCTCGCCCCGGTGTCGGCGAAGAAGCCATCGAGCTCGGCCGAGACATCGATGTTGACCAGGTCGCCGTCGCACAGCGGCGTTTCGCTCGGGATGCCGTGTGCGACCACCCGATTGACGCTGATGCAGGTCGCCGCCGGAAAGCCGTAGGTCAGCACCGGCGCCGACTGCGCGCCGGCGGCGCGCAGCATCTGGGCGCCGACCGCATCGAGCGCGCGCGGCGTGACGCCCGCGATCGCCTGATCCCGCATCGTGGACAGGATGCCGGCGACCAACGCACCTGTGCGCCGCAGGCCTTCGAGCTCATCAGGCGTCTGGATCGTCATGGAAAACCGGGGTCAGAGTCGAATTTCATGGCAGTGTGCGCCGATGGGCGTGTGGGGACGGGGTCAGGGAAAAATCGATTCTGACCCCGGTTTTGGGAGTCGGGCGATGATCGCATCGGCCAGCGCCTGGGGCGACTGCCGGCTGTCGAGCGTCATGACCGGGCAGTGCAGGGTTTGCCGCCAGCGGTCGTGCATCGCCCGGCTGCGGATCTCCGGGCCGCCCGTCTCGTACTGGGCGGCCCAGTCCATGAAGGCGCGATGGTGGTCGACCATATCGCCGCCAGGTGCGATGCGGTCGCCGTAGCGGGTCCGTTCGCGGGCGAGGAGGCGATGCATGCGCTCGGTGTCGTCGAGCGAGAGGAAAACGGCCAATGTGCATCGCGCGACGAGACTGCTTCCCCAGCTCACCAGCGAACCGGTCAGGATCCATCCGTCATGACCGGCCAGACGTTGTTCGATCGCCGCGATGAGCTCGTCTGGCGTCGCCTTCTCGGTATAAGGCGGGTCGGTCGGCTTCCAGTAGACCTCGTCGACATCCACGTGCGGCAGCGCAAGGCGTGCGGCCAGTGCGGCGCCCAGCGTGGTGGTCCCGCTGCCGGACGCGCCGAAGATGTGGATGCGATGGGGCGGCGTCATGGCCGGATCGGGACCCGCGGTGCGCGGGTCCCCACAGGTCACTTCAGCGCCTTGAACCGCAGGCGCTTGGGACCGGCGTCGTCGCCGAGGCGGCGCTTCTTGTCTTCCTCGTACTCGCGGTAGTTGCCCTGGAAGAACTCGACGTGGCTGTCGCCCTCGAACGCGAGGATGTGCGTGGCGATGCGGTCGAGGAACCAGCGGTCGTGCGAGATCACGAACGTGTTGCCCGGGAACTCCAGCAGCGCGTCTTCCAGCGCGCGCAGCGTTTCGATGTCCAGGTCGTTCGACGGTTCGTCGAGCAGCAGCACGTTGCCACCCTGCAGCAGCGTCTTGGCCATGTGCAGACGGCCACGCTCACCACCCGACAGCGAGCCGACCAGCTTCTGCTGGTCCTGGCCCTTGAAGTTGAAGCGGCCGATGTAGGCGCGCGACTGGATCTCCACGCCGTTGATGTTGAGGATGTCCAGGCCGCCGGCGATTTCCTGGAAGACGTTGTGGTTGCCTTCGAGCTTGTCGCGGCTCTGGTCGACGTAGGACAGCTGCACCGTCGGCCCGACGATGATCTCGCCCGAGTCCGGCTTCTCCTGCCCGGTGATCATCTTGAACAACGTCGACTTGCCGGCGCCGTTGGGGCCGATGATGCCGACGATCGCGCCCGGCGGCACGATCATCGACAGGTTGTCGATCAGCAGCCGGTCGCCGAACTTCTTGCTGACGTTCTTGAACTCCATCACCGAGTTGCCCAGGCGCTCACCCGGCGGAATGAAGATCTCGTTGGTCTCGTTGCGCTTCTGGTAGTCCTGCGACTGCAGTTCTTCCAGGCGGGCCAGGCGCGCCTTGCCCTTGGAGCGGCCGCCCTTGGCGTTCTGCCGCGACCACTCGAGTTCCTTCTGGATCGCCTTCTGGCGTGCCTTTTCCTGGTTCTCTTCCTGCTTCAGGCGCTCGTCCTTCTGCGTCAACCAGTCGGTGTAGTTGCCCTTCCACGGAATGCCGCGGCCACGGTCGAGCTCGAGGATCCACTCGGCAGCGTTGTCGAGGAAGTAGCGATCGTGGGTGACCGCCACCACGGTGCCGGTGTAGCGGGCCAGGAACTGCTCCAGCCACTCCACCGACTCGGCGTCGAGATGGTTGGTCGGTTCGTCGAGCAGCAGCATGTCCGGCTTCTGCAGCAGCAGGCGGCACAGCGCCACGCGGCGCTTTTCGCCGCCCGAGAGATTGCCGATCTTCGCGTCCCACGGCGGCAGGCGCAGCGCATCGGCGGCGACGTCGAGCTGGTTCTCCAGCGTATGCGCGTCCCCGGCGGCCAGGATCGCCTCCAGGCGCTCCTGTTCCTTGGCGAGCGCGTCGAAATCGGCGCCTTCCTCGGCGTAGGCGGCGTAGACCGCCTCAAGCGCGGCCTGGGCCTGCAGCACCTCACCGACGCCTTCCTCGACCGCTTCGCGCACCGTCTGCTCGGGGTTCAGGCGCGGCTCCTGCTCCAGGTAGCCGACCTTGATGCCGGGCTGCGGGCGGGCCTCGCCCTCGAAGTCGGTGTCCACGCCGGCCATGATCTTGAGCACCGTCGATTTGCCGGCGCCGTTGAGGCCCAGCAGGCCGATCTTGGCGCCGGGATAGAACGACAGCGAGATGTCCTTGATGATCTGCCGCTTCGGCGGGACCACCTTGGACACGCGGTTCATGGTGTAGATGTATTGCGAGGACATGGGGGCTCCGGTTGCGCCTGCCCGCGCCGGGGCCCGGTCGGGCGGCGTCAGGCGGGAGAAGAATGCCCGCGATTATAGCCCGCATCCCAAGGGGCGCGTCCGCGGCGGCCAGCGTCGAGACCACCGTCGTGCCCGTGCGGGGAGCGGCTCCGATCTGAGAACTCGGTACGCGCTCGCACCCCGCCGGGCGTGCCCGACGACGGCGTGCAAGACGACTGCAGGGCCGGGGCCGGGCGGCGGGCCGGGCTGCGGCGCGCGCGGACGGCTACAATGGCCGGCCACGCCCGATCCCTGGAGTCCTCGATGTTCCCGCGCGACGCCCGTCTCGACAGCTTCGATCCCGAACTCGCCCAGGCCATCGCCGCGGAGGTCCGCCGGCAGGAGGATCACGTCGAGCTGATCGCATCGGAGAACTACTGCAGCGCGCTGGTCATGGCCGCCCAGGGCAGCCAGCTGACCAACAAGTACGCCGAGGGCTATCCGGGCAAGCGCTACTACGGCGGCTGCGAGTACGTCGACGTCGCCGAGCAGCTGGCGATCGATCGGCTCAAGCAGTTGTTCGATGCCGACTATGCCAACGTGCAGCCGCATTCGGGCTCGCAGGCCAACCAGGCGGTCTACTTCGCGCTGCTGCAGCCCGGCGACAAGATCCTGGGCATGAGCCTGGCGCACGGCGGCCATCTGACCCACGGCGCCAAGGTCAATGCCTCGGGCAAGCTGTTCGACGCGGTGCAGTACGGCGTCGACGATGCCGGGCTGATCGACTACGACGAGGTCGAGCGGCTCGCGCTCGAGCACAAGCCCAAGATGGTCGTCGCCGGGTTCTCGGCGTATTCGCAGAAGATCGACTGGGCGCGCTTCCGCGC
Organism: Luteimonas sp. RC10; assembly: GCF_014192745.1. Lineage (GTDB taxonomy): Bacteria > Pseudomonadota > Gammaproteobacteria > Xanthomonadales > Xanthomonadaceae > Luteimonas. The sequence continues at coordinate 40,682 of NZ_JACHYJ010000011.1, read as the reverse complement.
GATCGCCGACAAGGTCGGCGCGCTGCTGTTCGTCGACATGGCCCATGTCGCGGGCCTGGTCGCAGCCGGGGTCTACCCGAGCCCGCTCCCGCATGCACATGTCGTGACCTCGACCACGCACAAGACGCTGCGCGGTCCGCGCGGCGGCATCATCGTCGCCAGCCGCGAAGGCGCCGGCGACGCGTTCGACGACATGACCAAGAAGCTGCAGTCGATCGTGTTCCCCGGCATCCAGGGCGGTCCGCTGATGCACGTGATCGCCGCCAAGGGGGTCGCGTTCAAGGAGGCGCTGGATCCGGCGTTCAAGACCTACCAGCAGCAGGTGGTGAAGAACGCGCAGGCGATGGCGAAGGTGATCATCGAGCGCGGCTACAAGATCGTCTCCGGCGGCACCGAGAACCACCTGATGCTCGTCGACATGATCGGCAAGGACGTCAGTGGCAAGGAGGCCGAAGAAGCCCTGGGCCGCGCCCACATCACGGTCAACAAGAACTCCGTGCCCAACGACCCGCGCAAGCCGTTCGTGACCTCGGGCCTGCGCCTGGGCACGCCGGCGGTGACCACGCGCGGCTACACCGAGGCCGACTGCACCGACCTGGCCCACTGGATCTGCGACGTGCTCGACGCACCGGCCGACGACACTGTCATCGCCGCGGTGCGCGAGAAGGTCGCCGCGCAGTGCGCCAAGTACCCGGTCTACGGCTGACATGAGCCTCACGCAAGCCATTGTTGGTGGCGCGTGGGGCGCATTGTTCGGCGGCCTGGTGTCGTTGTGGGTGACCCGCTTGAACAACAAGCATCAGCGGGTCGAGACATCGCGCGCATTCAAGCTTGCTCGGCTCGAGCGGATTGTCGAGCTGACCGACGCGATGACGCGCCACCTGAGCTTGCTTGAGGCGGGCAACACCGAACGGGCAAACATGATGCTGGAGAAGGCAAGCGCGCCCAAGCTCAGCTTTTACGTGTCGGCATTTTTGCCCGAAGCCACAGATGACTGCGAAGCGCTGACTAGAGCGATCAATGAGGGAGAGTTCCAGGCTGCGCGAGATGCGGCTTGGATGGTCGATAAAAAGGCTGCTGTCAGCGCCTCAGGGCTGGTCTAGCGCCATGCACTGCCCCTTCTGCCAGCACATCGACACCCGGGTGATCGATTCGCGTGCGTCCGAGGACGGCGCGACAATCCGTCGGCGTCGCGAGTGCGAGGCCTGCGGCGAGCGGTTCAGCACGCTCGAGACGATCGAGCTCAAGCTGCCGGCGATCATCAAGGGCGACGGCCGGCGCGAGCCGTTCGATGCGCGCAAGTTGCGCCTGAGCATGGATCGCGCGCTGCACAAGCGGCCCGTTTCGGAGGAGCAGATCGAGGCCACGGTGCGGGCGGTGGTGCACCAGTTGCGCATGACCGCCGAGCGCGAGGTGTCGTCGCGACGGGTCGGTGAATTCGTCATCGCCGAACTGCGCAAGCTCGACCATGTCGGCTTCGTGCGTTTCGCCTCGGTCTACCGGGCGTTCGAGGACGTGGCCGATTTCCGTGAGGAACTCGACCGGCTCGAACGCGACCTGCCGGCCGATGCGCAACTGCCGCTGCTCGGCGGAGAGACCCTCCCGCCCGGTCGCGGCGCGCGCAAGCGCTGACCGGCCGCGCGAGCGCGCGGTTGGCGGGATCCGAATTGCGCGCCGGCCGATGGCGAGTAGCGCAGGCGTGCGCTCAAGCACATGGCGCAAGTCCCCTGATCATCTGGAAATGCTGCGTATGACCGACTTCGATACCGACGACCACCGCCACATGGCGCACGCACTGGCGCTGGCCGAGCGTGGCGCCTGGACGGCACGGCCCAATCCGATGGTCGGCTGCGTGTTGGTGCAAGGCGGTGCGGTCGTCGGCGAAGGCTGGCATGCGCGCAAGGGGGGGGCGCACGCCGAGGTGGTCGCGCTGCAGGCCGCCGGTGAGCGGGCACGGGGGGCCACCGCCTATGTCACCCTCGAACCGTGCGCGCACGTCGGCAGCACCGGGCCCTGCGCCGATGCCTTGATCGAGGCCGGCGTGGCGCGCGTGGTCGCGGCGATGCGCGACCCGTTCCCGCAGGTCGACGGCGCCGGCTTCGCCCGGCTGCGCGCGGCCGGGATCGCGGTCCAGGCCGGCCTGCTGGAAGCGCAGGCGCGCGCGCTCAACGTGGGCTTTCTGTCGTGTGTCGAGCGCGGCCGCCCGTGGGTCCGGGTCAAGCTCGCCTGCAGCCTCGACGGGCGCACGGCAATGGCCGACGGCACGTCGAAGTGGATCAGCGGTCCGCAGTCGCGCGCCGACGTCATGCGCTGGCGTGCGCGCAGCGGCGCGATCCTGACCGGCAGCGGGACCGTGCTCGCCGACGACCCGGCGCTCACCGTGCGGCTCGAGGATGCGGCGCCGTTCTTGCCGCCGCTGCGCGTCGTGCTCGATGCCGGGCTCGCTTCGCTGTCGCGCCGACAGGTCCGCGACGCGGCCGCGCCCACGCTCTATCTGCACGCCGCCGATGCCGCGGTGCCCGCGGATCTTGGCTGCGAACACGCCGCGGTGCCGCAGCGCGACGGCCGGCTGGACCTGGCGGCGGCGCTGACGCTGCTGGCCGCCCGCGGCATCAACGAGGTCCAGGTCGAGGCCGGCGCAGTGCTCTCGGGCGCGTTGCTGCGGGCGGGCCTGGTCGACGAACTGCTGCTCTATGTCGCCCCGGTGCTGCTCGGCGAGCGCGCCCGGCCGCTGTTCGACGGCCTGGGCATCGATGCGATGGCGCAACGGCTGCAGTTGGAGACGGTCGAGGTCGCGCACGTTGGCGACGACCTCCGGCTGCGGCTGCGCCCGGCCACCGTCGGCTGAGCCCGCCGCCCCGATCCACGGCCCCCGAGTGTGGTGGCTGCCTGGGTGTGGCATCGGCCGGCGCGCTCACACAAACGCGTGAATCCAGACTCGGTGCAATGAAGCGTCCCGCCAAGCGGGGCGGGGTGACGGGCACGGCGCTGCTAGAATGCCCGCGCCGGCCCGTCCGGCATCCAATCGAATGTCTTCAGGGCGGGGTGGAAGTCCCCACCGGCGGTAGGCGCGGCGACGCGCGAGCCCGCGAGCGCTGCCGGCGACGTGCGAGATCATCGCATCGGCCCGGCAGGTCAGCAGACCCGGTCGAAGTCCGGGGCCGACGGTCATAGTCCGGATGCAAGAAGACGACGTCCTGCGTGGCCTGTGGCCGCGCGCGCTGTCGCGTCCCGAACCGTTCCCATTCGGCACACCGTGCGGGCGATCCGCACGGACGGAGGCAGCGACATGTTCACCGGATTGATCGAAGGCGTCGGACGCCTGGTTTCCAACGAGGCCCGCGGCGGCGACGCGCGGCTGCGCATCGCGGTCGGCACGCTGCCGTTCGCGGACGTGACGCTGGGCGAGAGCATCGCGGTCAACGGCGTCTGCCTCACGGTCGTCGCGCACGACGACGCGCACTTCGAGGCGGATGCCTCGACCGAGACGCTGGCACTGACCACGCTCGGTGCGCTGGCCGCGGGCCGCCCGCTGAACCTCGAACGCGCGATGCGCCCGACCGACCGGCTCGGCGGACATCTGGTCAGCGGGCATGTCGATGGCATCGGCCGCGTGGCCTCGGTGCACGACGACGCCCGCGCGCAGCGCTGGCGCTTTGAGGCGCCGGCGGCATTGCTGCGCTACGTCGCGCACAAGGGCTCGATCTGCGTCGACGGCGTCAGTCTGACGGTCAACGCGGTCGATGCCGACGGCTTCGAAGTGGCCCTGGTGCCGCACACCGTGGCGCACACCGCGTTCGGCGCCACCGCGGTGGGTGAGGCGGTCAATCTCGAAGTGGACCTGGTGGCGCGCTATGTCGAGCGCCTGCTCGCCAGTGGCGTGGTGCCGCCAGGAGCGCGCGCATGAACTTCGCGCCGATTCCCGAACTGCTCGAAGAGATCCGTGCCGGCCGGATGGTCGTCGTTGTCGACGACGAAGACCGCGAGAACGAGGGCGACCTCATCATGGCCGCCGAACTGGTCCGGCCGGCCGACATCAACTTCATGGTCACCCACGGCCGCGGTCTGGTCTGCCTGCCGCTGACCGCGGACCGCGCGGCCCAGTTGGGGCTGGCGCCGATGGTGCGGGCCAACACCGCGCAGTTCCAGACCAACTTCACGGTCAGCATCGAGGCTGCCGAGGGCGTGACCACCGGCATCTCGGCGCACGACCGCGCGCATACCATTCGCACCGCGGTCCGCCCGAATGCGCGGCCCGAGGACCTGCACCAGCCCGGCCACATCTTCCCGCTGATCGCCCAGCCCGGCGGCGTGCTGACGCGCGCCGGCCACACCGAGGCCGGCGTGGACCTGGCGATGCTGGCAGGACTGGAGCCGGCGGGCGTGCTGGTGGAGATCCTCAACCCGGACGGCAGCATGGCCCGCCGCCCTGAGCTGGAGGCGTTCGCACGCGAGCACGGGCTGAAGATGGGCTCGATCGCCGACCTGATCGCCTACCGCCTGAGCACCGAACGCACCGTCGAGCGCATCGACGAGCGCGACATCGACACCGAGTTCGGCCCGTTCCGGCTGGTGACCTACCGCGACCGGATCGCGCACGAACTGCATTTCGCGCTGGTCCGCGGTACGCCCGATGCGGCGACCCCGACGCTGGTCCGTGTCCAGGTCGAGAACCCGCTGGCCGATCTGCTGCACTGGCGCCGCGACGATTTCGGCGTCGCCGCCACCGACGCGCTGCGCGCGATCGCGGCCGAGGGCCAGGGTGTGATGGTCGTGCTGTCGGCGCCGCGCGATGCCGACGGCCTGCTGGCACGGCTGCGGCAGGAGCCGGTCGTGCGTCCGCCGGGCAAGGACAAGGATGTGGGGCAGTGGCGGCGCAACGGCGCTGGCGCGCAGATCCTCGCCGACCTGGGCCTGGGCCGGCTGCGCGTGCTGGGCACGCCGCGCCGGCAGATCGGCCTGGCCGGCTACGGGCTGGAGGTCGTGGAGACCGTTCCGGCATGACGCGCGCTAAACTGGCCGGCCTGAGCGAGACCCCATGCCCATGAGCCACATCGAAGGCGACCTGCGCGCCCCGGCCGGCGCGCGCTACGCGATCGTCGCCAGCCGCTGGAATCCCAAGATCACCGACGCGCTCGTCGCCGGCGCGCGCAAGGCGTTCGCCGACCACGGCGTCGCCGAGGCTGCGGTCGATGTGGTGCGCGTGCCCGGCGCCTGGGAGATTCCGCTGGCCTGCGCGCGCCTCGCCACGGCCGGCGGCCACGCCGCGCTGCTGGCGCTGGGCTGCGTGGTGCGCGGCGACACCCGGCACTACGAGCAGGTGGCCGACGGCTGCAGCGATGCGCTGATGCGCGTCGCGCTCGATGCCGGCGTGCCGGTCGCCAACGGCGTGCTCGCGGTCGAGGACTACGCCGATGCCGAGAAGCGGGCCGGCGGCAGCCACGGCAACAAGGGCGAGGAGGCGGCGCTGGTCGCCATCGAAATGAGCAACCTGCTGGACAAGATCGGATGACCCAGACCCGCAAACCCCATGGCGTCGACCCGGTGCTGCGCTCGCGCGCGCGCCGCCGCGCGCTGCAGGCCATCTACGCGATGCAGATGTCGGGCGCGCAGGCGCGCGAGATCGTCGCGCAGTTCGCGCACGAACAGGCCAAGGAAGTCGCCGATCTGGCGTACTTCGAGGATCTGGTGCACGGCGTGGGCAGCCGCTACCGCGAGCTCGACGCCGCGCTGGCGCCGTTCCTCGACCGCGAGATCGACGAGGTCGACCCGATCGAGCGCGCGATGCTGCGCATTGCCGCCTACGAGCTGCAGCACCGCGTCGACGTGCCCTATCGCGTGGTCATCGATGAGGCCCTGCGCACGGTCAAGCGCTTCGGTTCCGAGCACGGCCACACCTACGTCAACGGCGTACTCGACCGCGCCGCCGCGCAGTGGCGCGCGCCCGAGGTCGGGGCCTTGCGCGGCCGCTGAGCGTCATCGCGCCCGCGCACCGATGGCCGGCGAATTCGCGCTGATCGACCGCATCCGCGCCCGCGTGGTGCAGCGGGGCGATGTGGTGCTGGGCATCGGTGACGATGCCGCGCTGCTGGCGCCCGAACCGGGCGCGCAGCTCGTGGTCGCGATGGACACGCTCAATAGTGGCGTGCATTTTCCAGACGACACCGGCGCCGCCGACATCGGCTGGAAGGCGCTGGCGGTCAATCTGTCGGACCTGGCCGCGATGGGCGCACGCCCGGCCTGGTGCACCTTGTCGCTGTCGCTGCCGACCCCCGATGCCGCCTGGATCGATGCCTTCCTCGACGGCTTCGACGCGCTGGCGCGTCCGCATGCGGTCGCGCTGGTCGGCGGCGACACCACGCGCGGCCCGCTGTCGGTCTGCGTCACGGTGCACGGCCTTGTTGCGCCCGGCCAGGCGCTGCGGCGCGACAGCGCCCGGGTCGGCGACGACGTCTGGGTCAGCGGCACCCTGGGCGATGCGGCAGCCGCACTTGCGCAGTGGACGCAGGGCGGGGCGCGCAATGTCGAACTGCGTCGTCGGCTCGATCGCCCGGACCCGCGGCTTGCGCTGGGCGGGGCGCTGGCGGCACATGCGCATGCCGCGATCGATGTGTCCGACGGTCTGCTGGCCGACCTCGGCCATGTCTGCCGGGGAAGTGGGGTGGGCGCGCAGATCGATGTCGATGCGCTGCCGGCCTCCGAGGCGCTGCGGCGCGCGATCGCCGATCCCGAACAGCGGCGTGCGCTGCAGGCCGCGGGCGGCGACGATTACGAGCTGTGTTTCACCGCCCCCGCGCATGCGCGCGCGGCGATCGACGCGGTCGCATGCGCCAGCGGCACGCCGGTCACCCGGATCGGGCACATCGTGGCCGGCGACGGCGTCGTTGCGCACACCGGCGATGGGGTCGCCTGGACGCCGGCGCGTGCCGGCTGGGACCATTTCCCCGGCTGACTCAGCGCGCTGCGGTGTCGGGTACCGGGCGCGTGCGCACCTCCTCGGGCAGCAGGCTCAGCACTTCGTCGATGATGCCGGGCAGGGATTGCTCGCTGTAGCCGCGATGGGTGAAGGCCACGCGGCCTTCGCGATCGAGCATGAACATGTGCGGCAGCGTCCGCACGCCGTACAGATCACTGATGCGGCCGCGCGGGTCGGCAATCCAGGTCAGGTCGATGTCGCGGTTCTGGCGGACCACGTTGTTGAACTCGGCGCGCGGTTCCTTGTAGTTGACCGCGATGACCTCGAGCGCATCGCGGCCCACCACGCGCTGGAACTGCCCCAGCACCGGCAGTTCCTTGCGGCAGGGCGGACACCAGGAGGCCCAGAAGGTCACGATCACGACCTTGCCGCGCAGCGCGGCGAGATCGACGTCGCGGCCCGCGCGGTCCTTGCCGAGCAACGGTGGCGGCAGGCTGCCGACCGCCGGTGGCGTCGCGTCCTGGGCGGACGCGCTGCCCATCGCAGTGGTGAACAGCAGGCAGGCCAGCACGCAGCTGGCGATCGATCGCCTCATCCCTGAATCCCCTGTAGTGCCCCGTGCCGATCTTCGCATGCGGCACCACCGGATGCGCATCGGACCCTGATCTGGCATGGGTCCAGGCGATGGTCATGCGGCGGCAGATGCGCGCGTCGACAAACGCCGCGTGCACGTCGCCAGCAGACGCTCAATCGTCCGCGCGGAACGCGTCCTCGATCCAACGCAGCGTCGGCGCGGCGACATCGCCGCTGGTTTCGACGACATCGAAGCGACAGGGCAGGTCACGCAGCCGGGGCTGGCGCGACAGGAACAGCTGCGCCGCCAGCACGAGCCGGCGGCGCTTGCCGGCATCGATCGAGGCCGCGCCGCCGCCGAAGCGCAGGTTGCGACGATGTCGCACCTCGACGAACACGACCGTTGCAGTCGCACCGCGCGTATCGCGCATGACCAGGTCCAGTTCGCCGCCGCGATAGCCGACGTTGGCGGCCAGCAGGGTCAGTCCGGCCGCCTGCAGGTGGGCCAGTGCCGCCCGCTCGGCGGCCTGGCCGTCGCTGCGGCGATCGTTCAACCGCCGGCGTCCGCCTGCGCGACCACGCGACCGTCGCGCCAGGTCGCCCACGCCGGCTGGCGCACGACCTGGCCACCGGGGCCGATGCGCAGCATGCCGGTGGCGCCGCCGATCCCGGCCTCGGCATTGCGGCTCAGGTGTTCGAGGTAGCCGCTCAGCAGCCAGGCATCGAAGCCGAACGCGAACAGCCGCGCCGCGCCGCCGCGCGCGGTCGGCAGGTCGCGGGCGATCGTCGCCTGCGGCGGCAGCGAGCGCGCGCTGGCCCCGGTCGACCAGCTTTCGGTCGGGAACACGATGCCGTCCAGGATCTGGTCTTCTTCCGGCTTGCCGGTGCCTGCGGTGAGCTGCGAGGTGCCCAGGCGCAACCGACTGCCGAGCCCGGCAACCGACAGCTGCGGCGCGATCACGCGCGCCTGGTTGCCGCGGATCGCGAGGAACACCGCGTCCACGCCCGCACCGGCGGTCACCGCGTTGCGGAAGGCAGCGGTCTGGTCGACCGGCGTGTCGCCGACGACCGCGATCGTGCCGACGATGTTGCCGCCGGCCTGGGTCAGGCGTGCGCGCAGCGCGTCGACGCTGCGCCGCGCATTGTCGTCGCCATTGCTGAGCACCAGCACATTGCGCGCGTTGCGGTTCAGCAGGTACTGCGCGGCCGCATCGCCTTCGTCCTCCGGTGCCAGCGAGAACGCCGCCGAGTTCTCGGGCGGTGTGGTCGCGCCGCGGTTGAGCGCGAGCAGCGGCACCGCCGGCGCCGACTGCATGACCGCGTCGACCTCGTCGCGGCCCAGCGGCCCGACGATCTGGTCGGCGCCCTCGGCGACCGCGCGGGCATAGGCACCAGCGGCGCCGGCCGGGGTGCCGGCGGTGTCGTAGAAGGCCAGTTCCGGCCGCGTGCGACGCTCGCCGTAGTAGCCGGCCAGCAGGCCGTCGCGGACCGGGCCGGCCGCGGTTGCCAGCGCGCCGCTCATCGGCAGCAGCACCGCGAGCTTGCGCGGCGGGCGGTAGCCATCGGACTCGGCGGGCGGGCGGGCGTCGTCGAACTGCCAGCGTCCCGGCTCGGCGGGGGCGACGTCGCCCCCGCCGGGCCCGGCGGTGCCGGTGGTGCGCACGGTCGCGCACCCGGCGATCAGCGCCACCAGAGCCACGGCCACCATCGGGCGGGTGGCGCTGCCGGGACGGAGGACGCGCGGGGTCGCGTGCGCGGTCTGGGCCTGGGTTGCTGTCATGTCGCGGTTCCGCTGCGGGATAATGGCCGCATTCTAGCGTTCCGCTGTGGAGACGATGACTGCATCCGCCCGCCCCACGCCCGCGCCGGGCGTCCTGCACGTCGTCGCCACGCCGATCGGCAATCTCGGCGACCTGTCGCCCCGCGCGCAGCAGGTGCTGCGCGATGTCGATGCGATCTGCGCCGAGGACACCCGGCACACCCGCCAGCTGCTCGGTCATTTCGGCATCGAGCGGCCGCTGGTCGCGCTGCACGAGCACAACGAGGACGGGCTGGCGGCGCGTCTGGTGGAACGCCTGCGCGGTGGCGAGACGCTGGCGCTGGTCAGCGATGCCGGCACCCCGCTGGTCAGCGATCCGGGCTTTCGGCTGGTCGCGGCCGCGCGTGCGGCCGGCTTGCGGGTGTCGCCGGTGCCGGGGGCCAGCGCGCTGATCGCCGCGCTGAGCGTGGCCGGCCTGCCCAGCGACCGCTTCGTGTTCGAGGGCTTCCTGCCGGCGAAGGCCGGCGCGCGCCGCGAGCGGCTGCAGGCGCTCGCCGCCGAACCGCGCACCTTGCTGTTCTACGAATCCTCGCACCGGATCGACGCGATGCTCGCCGATGCCGTCGCGGCATTCGGTCCCGCGCGCCGCGCGGTCGTTGCGCGCGAGCTGACCAAGTTGTTCGAGACCGTGCTCGACGGCGACCTGGCGACCTTGCACGCGCGCGTCGTCGCCGATGCCGACCAGCGCAAGGGCGAATTCGTCGTGCTCGTCGAAGGCGCCCCTGCGTCCGAGGACGCGGCGCTGGCGGAGGGCCGGCGGCTCTACGCCGCGCTCGCGCGTCACCTGCCGCCGTCGACCGCCGCCAAGGTCGCTGCCGAGCTCAGCGGCGCGCCGCGCAAGGCGTTGTACGGGCAGGGAACTCTCGACGCCTGAGCGGGTCGAACGGCATCCATTGCAAGGATGCTGTTCGCATGTCTCGACCCCTACGCCGTCTGGCGACCGTCGTGTGCTGTCTCGTGCTGGCCGGTTGTGCCTTGCGCGTGCAGGAATCGCATCTTGTCCGGCCGATGCCGGCACCGCCCACCGACCTCGCCGCGCTGCGTGCCGAGTACCCTGCATACACCGCGACCGAGACGCGGATCGCAACGCCCGACGGCGCTTCGCTGTATCAACTGCGGTTGCAGCGGCCCGATGCCCGGGCGACGGTGCTGTACTTCGGCGGCAACGGCTATCGCATCGGTCTGTATGCCAAGTACGCGCTGCGGGTCTACGACGCCTTGCCGGTGGACCTGGTGCTGGTCGACCACCGCGGCTACGGCGGCAGCACCGGCACGCCGACGATCGCCGCGCTGCAGGCCGATGCCCTGCAGGTCTACGACGCGCTGCGCAGCGACACCGCGGCGTCGGGCCGGCCGCTGATCGTGCACGGGCAATCGTTGGGGAGCTTCCTCGCCGGCCATGTCGCCGATGCGCGCACGCTCGATGGGCTGGTGCTCGAAAGCTCGATGACCACGGCCGAGGACTGGGCCGCGGCGATGCGCGCGCGTTCTGGGTTCTGGACGCGGCTGACGGTACGCCGCTTCGACATCGCACCGGCGTTGCAGCAGGCCGGCAACCTCGAGGTCGCCAAGCGGCTGGACGAGCCGGTGCTGTTCGTTGTCGGCGAACGCGATGTCGTCACCGCACCGCGGTTTTCGCAGGCGCTGTTCGACGCGGTGCCGCTGCCGGCCCAGGACAAGCGCCTGGAAATCGTGCCCGAGCGCGGCCACAACGACGCGTCGTTCTCGCCGCAGTTCCGCGCCGCCATGCTGGCAATGCTGGACCGGGTCGAGCGCGACTGAGCTGGCATCGCCGGGTGCTGTGCAGGCGACAAGCTGCATGGACGCGCGGCGTTGATGGCGATCGCACTGGTCAAGGCTGCCACGCCCGGAGCGGCGTGCGACAATGCGCGCCGGCGGAGTCGGCCGGACAGTCGCGTCGTCGGCCTTCACTTCGGTGGAGATCGGCGCCGAGGAAAGTCCGGGCTCCACAGGGCACGGTGCCAGGTAACGCCTGGGCGGCGCGAGTCGACGGAAAGTGCAACAGAAAGATACCGCCAGCGGCCCGGTCGTCTCCGGACGGCCAGGTGCGGGCAAGGGTGAAATGGTGCGGTAAGAGCGCACCGCGAGCCTGGTAACAGGCCGGCACGGCAAACCCCACCGGGAGCAAGACCAAATAGGGACCTCATGACGCGGCCCGCGTCGGGTCCGGGTAGGTTGCTCGAGCGTATCGGTGACGATGCGCCTAGAGGAATGACTGTCCACGACAGAACCCGGCTTACAGGCCGGCTCCGCCCCCTTTTGAGACGCGGCTGATCTCCCCTGCAGCGCAGGGGAGGTCGGCGCGTGCTCTGGGCTGGACGGGCTGCGTTGGTCGAGATGCAACGCGCGCGTCAAGGTTGCGGTGTGATGGAACGCAGTGAGAGAGGAAGGCCCCGATCCTGCGAGCGTCCGCCCCCACCCCAGCCCTCCCCCGCAGGCGGGGGAGGGAGCGGAGCGGCACTGCTTGTTCCCGGTCGTTTCGCCGGCGCGCCGAGCGCTCCAGTCACCTCCCCCGCGCTGCGGGGAGGTCTGCGCCGTAGACGACGGGTAAGGGCTGAGCGCGTCGAGGCGGCCGCCCCCACCCCAGCCCTCCCCCGCAGGCGGGGGAGGGAGCAGAGCGGCACTGCTTGTTCCCGGTCGTTTCGCCGGCGCGCCGAGCGCTCCAGTCGCCTCCGCCGCGCCGCGAGTTCCGATCACCTCCTCCGCATGGCGGGGGAGGTCGCGCGCCTCGCGCGCGGGTGGGGGCGGGCCTTCGTCGGATGCGCAGGTGGCATTCCCGCGCGTCAACCCGTCGCACCGCTCAGTTCACCCTGCATCTGCTGCATTGCAACATGACGATTCCGTAAAGGCCGCGTGACGGTGCCGTTCAGGTCCAAAAGTGACGCATTCTCAAAATTTGAGACGAAACAGATGGTTGTGGATAAAGCTTGAACAAGTCTCTGAAGAGTGCCGCAAGTCATTGACCGGACAGGTGAAAAGCGCCGTACAAAGCTGTTGACAACCCGTAGACGCACTCCTAAGGTGGCGACACGTGGGGAAACCTGGGATTTCGTGGTTTTCCGGCGCACAAGCCCGCCTAAGACGGGCGCCACGAGGTAGGACGGACGTGTTCCAGGGCGAAACCGCCATCACCATCGACGACAAGGGCCGACTGGCGATTCCCACCGCCTATCGGGACGTCGTCGCGCGTGAGTGCGACAACCGCCTGGTACTGACCTACAACCCCTTCGACGCCGGCAGCCTCTATCTCTACCCGTACAAGGTGTGGGAAGGCGTCCGCGACAAGATCAACGCGTTGCCGCGCACCCGCTCCACCAACCGTACCCTCCAGCTCAAGCTGGTCGGCGCGGCGATGGTCGTCGAGCCCGACGGCAACGGCCGCATCAGCATCCCCGCCAGCCAACGCACGACCGTCGGCATCGAGCGCAAGGCGGTGCTGGTGGGCATGGGGGACAAATTCGAACTCTGGAGCGAGCAGGCGCACCAGGCCCAGATCCGGCAGACGCTCAGCGACGCGGACATGGACGGTGACGACCTGGTCGGACTGCAGTTGTGACGGGCGGTGGTGCGGATGCCACGTCCGGCCACCTCCCGGTGTTGTATGCGCAAGTCCTCGAGGGCCTGCGTGTACGTGAAGACGGGCGGTACCTGGACGGCACGTTCGGACGCGGCGGTCACGCCGGCGGCGTCCTCGAACGCCTTGGCCCCGGAGGTCGACTGCTGCTGATGGACAAGGATCCCGACGCGATCGCAGTGGCCCAGGCGCGCTTCGGCGCCGACGCGCGCGTGGCCATCCGCCGCGGCAGCTTTGCGGCGCTGTCGGATTGGGAGGCCGTGGCGCAGGCGCCGCTCGATGGCGTGCTGTTCGACCTGGGCGTGTCGTCACCGCAGCTCGATGTCGCCGATCGCGGCTTCAGCTTCGGCAAGGACGGCCCGCTGGACATGCGCATGGATCCCGACACGGGCGAAAGCGCCGCGCAGTGGCTGGCGCATGCCGCCGAGGCGGAGATCGCCGACGTGCTGTGGACCTATGGCGAGGAGCGCATGAGCCGGCGCATCGCGCGCGCGCTCGTCGCCCGGCGCGCGCAGGCGCCGTTCGAGCGCACCGCGGACCTGGCGGCGGTCATCGCCGCGAACGTGCCACGCGCCAAGCCCCAGCGCGGCCAGCGCGAGACCCATCCGGCGACGCGCTCGTTCCAGGCGATCCGGATTCACGTCAACCGCGAACTGGCCGATCTCGAAACGGGCCTGGATGCCGCGCTCGACGCGCTGGCGCCGGGCGGACGGCTGGCGGTGATCAGCTTCCATTCGCTCGAAGACCGCATCGTCAAGCGCTTCATCGCGCGTCACGCCAAGGCACCGGCCGGCAATCGCCGCCTGCCCGAAGCGCAGGCCTTCGTGCCGGCGCTGCGCATCGTCGCCGATGCCACCAAGGCCGACGCCGCCGAGTTGCACGACAACCCGCGCGCACGCAGCGCCGTGCTGCGCGTGGCCGAGAAGCTGCCGGCCGTGCACGGGGAGGCCGCATGAAGCTGCGTCACCTCGTCGTCGCCCTGCTGCTGGCCGCCAACGTGATCACCGCGATCGGCGTGGTGCACGCGCGCCACGACTACCGCCAGCTGTATATCCAGCTGACTCGCCTGGAGCGCGCGCGCGACGAGCTCAACGTCGATTTCGGCCGCCTGCAGCTCGAGCAGGCCACCTGGGCAATGAGCAACCGCGTCGACCAGGTCGCGCGCGAGCGCTTGGGCATGCGCTTCCCCGAGACCGCCGAAATCGTGGTGGTGCGGCCATGAAGCTCGGCAAGTTCATCAAGGCCGGCGACGGCCACGCCAAGAAGCCGCGCAAGCGCGCGCAGTTCGACCTGCGCCTGCGGCTGATGCTGGTCGGCGGTGCGCTGGGCCTGGGCGCCGTCGCGCTGGTCGGCCGCGCGGTCGACCTGCAACTGATCGACAACGCCTTCTATCAGCAGAAGGCCGACGCGCGCTTCCGCCGCGAAATCCCGATCCCGGCCTCGCGCGGCATGATCACCGACCGCAACGGCGAACCGCTGGCGATCTCCTCGCCGGTCGAGTCGCTGTGGATCAATCCGCAGGAACTGAGCAAGCATCCCGACCGCCTGCCCGAGCTGGCCGAGGCCACCGGCCTGCCGCTCGAGGAACTGTCGCGTGCGGTCTCGCAGCGGGCCGACAAGGAGTTCATGTATGTGCCGCGCCATCGCCGGATCAGTCCGTCGACCGCCAAGCGCGTGCTCGACCTCGGCATTCCGGGCGTGTTCTCTCAGCGCGAGTACCGCCGCTTCTACCCGCAGGGCGAGGCGGTCTCGCACGTGCTCGGCTTCACCAACATCGACGACCGCGGCCAGGAAGGCATCGAACTGGCGTTCGACGATTGGCTGACCGGCACGCCCGGCGCGCAGAACGTGATCCGTGACCGGCACGGCCGCATCGTCGAGCACGTGAACCTGGTCCGCGCCGCCGAGCCGGGCAAGGACCTGGTGCTGAGCATCGACCGGCGCATCCAGTTCCTGGCCCATCGCGAGCTGCGGCGCGCGATCGAGGAAACCGGCGCCAGCGCCGGTTCGATCGTGATCCTCGAAGTGGCGACCGGCGAGGTGCTGGCGATGGCCAACCTGCCGACCTACAACAACAACCGCGTGACCGGCGAAAACCGCGACGCCCACCGCAACCGCGCGGTGACCGACCTGCTCGAGCCCGGCTCGACGATGAAGCCGATCACGATCGCCGCGGCCCTGGAAAAGGGCGTCATCACCCCGACCAGCACCTTCAACACCAGCCCGGGCTGGATTCCCAACGGGCGCTTCAAGACCAGCGACTTCCGCAACTACGGCGTGCTCGACACCACCGGCATCATCACCAAGAGCTCAAACGTGGGCTCGGCGATGGTCGTGCACAAGCTCGACAGCCAGTACTTCTACGATTTCGTGCGCAGCTTCGGCTACGGCCGCAGCACCGGCAGCGGCTTCCCCGGCGAGGCCGCCGGCCTGTTCCCGGACCCTTCGCGCTGGAGCGGCACCAGCAAGCAGGGCATGTCCTACGGCTATGGCCTGTCGGTGACGCCGATGCAGATCGCGCATGCCTACGCCACGCTGGGCAACCACGGCCGCGCGCTGCCGCCGACCTTCGTCAAGGGCGGCGCCGGCGAGCCGCGCCAGGTGCTGTCGGCGAAGGTCGCTGACGAAGTGGTGCGGATGATGCAGACGGTCACCGAGCCCGGCGGCACCGGTACGCGTGCGGCGATCCTGGGCTATCACGTCGCCGGCAAGTCGGGCACCGCGCGCAAGGCCAGCGGCGGCGGTTACGCCCGCCGCTATCTCGCGTTCTTCGCCGGCCTGGTGCCGGTGGCCGACCCGCGCTTTGCGATGGTCGTGGTCATCGACGATCCCGATACCTCCAAGGGCGGCTCGACCTACGGCGGCGGCTACGTGTCCGCGCCGGTGTTCAAGCGGGTCATGGACGGCGCATTGCGGCTGATGGACGTGCCGCCCGACGACATCGAGACCTGGCTGGCCGCGCAGGCCGCCAACGAGGCCAAGCTGGCGCGCGAGCACGGGCGCACGCCGCCGGCCGCCGCGCAGACGCCGACGGGGACGCCGCGATGAGCCGCGCGATGCCGTTGTCCGACCTGCTGCCCGACGTCGCCACCGTGCCGGCCGATACCGTCATCACCGGCCTGGTGCAGGACAGCCGTGCGCTGCGGCCGGGCGATGCCTTCGTCGCGATCGGCGGCTTCGGCACGCACGGTCTGCATTTCGCCGCCCAGGCCAAGGCCGCAGGCGCCAGCGCGGTGCTGTTCGAGCCGCCGGTCCCGGCCGAGATCGAGACGCTGCCGGCCGATGCGATCGCCGTGGCCGGCCTGCGCGACCGCATGGGCACGATGGCCGACACTTTCCACGGTCAGCCCTCGCGGGCGATGACGATGGTCGGCGTCACCGGCACCAGCGGCAAGACCTCCACGGTGCAGCTGCTGGCGCAGGCGCTGGAGGCATCGGGCACACGCGCCGGCACCATCGGCACGCTCGGCGCCGGCTTGCACGGCGCGGTCGCCCCGACCGGCTTCACCACGCCGCTGGTGCTGCAGACCCATGCGTTGCTGGCGCAGTTGCGCGATGACGGTGCGCAGGCAGTGGCAATGGAAGTCAGCTCGCACGCGCTCGACCAGGGCCGCGTCGATGCGGTGCATTTCGATGTCGCGGTGTTCACCAACCTCACCCGCGACCACCTCGACTACCACGGCGACATGGCCGGCTACGGCGAGGCCAAGGCCAAGCTGTTCGTGCGCCCCGGCCTCAAGGCCGCGGTGATCAATGTCGACGATCCGTTCGGTGCCACGCTGCCGGCTCGGCTCGATACTGCCGTGCGCGCGATCCGCGTCAGCGCCGCCGGCGCGGCCGATGCCGACATCGCCGCGGCCGATGTCGCGCTCGATGCTGATGGCATCGCGTTCTCGCTGCGCATCGGTGGCGAACGGCTGGTGGTGCGCTCGTCGCTGCTGGGCCGCTTCAACGTCGACAACCTGCTGGCCGTCGCCGGCGTGCTCGCCGCGCTCGGCCAGGCGCCGGCGCAGATCGTGCGCGCGCTCGGCGTGTTGCAGCCCATCGCCGGCCGCATGAACCGCTTCGGCGGTGGCGACACGCAGCCGCTGGTGGTCGTCGACTATTCGCACAAGCCCGATCCACTGCAGCAGGCGCTGCAGTCGCTGCGCGGTCATCTGCGCGGCCGACTGACCTGCGTGTTCGGCTGCGGCGGCGAACGCGACACCGGCAAGCGCGCGCAGATGGCGGCGATCGCCGAGGCCCATGCCGACCGGGTGATCGTCACCGACGACAATCCGCGCCGCGAGAATGGCGATGCCATCGTCGCCGACATCCTCGCCGGTTTCGAACGCGCCGACACGGTCCGCGTGCAGCGCGACCGCGGCCGCGCGATCGCGCAGGCGATCGCCGAGGCCGAGCCCGGCGACATCGTGCTGATCGCCGGCAAGGGCCACGAGCCCTATCAGGAGATCGACGGCGTGCAGCATCCCTTCGACGACCGGCAGGTCGCGCAGGCAGCGCTGGCCGCGCGCGGGACGGAGAGCGCACGATGACGCCGCTGTCGCTCGCCCGGATCGCCGCGCTGGTCAACGGCCGTCTGCAGGGCGCCGACGACGACGTGCAGATCGAGGCGGTCGTCACCGACACCCGCCGGCTCGACGCCGCGGACGCGCGCGCACGCTTGTTCGTCGCGCTGCGCGGCGAGAACTTCGATGGCCACGCGCACGTCGCGCGCGCTGCCGAGCTGGGCGTGCGCGCCGCGCTCGTCGCCCGTCCGCTCGACCTGGCGCTGCCGCAGATCGTCGTTGCCGACCCGCAGGTCGCGCTCGGCGCGCTGGCCACGGCGGTCCAGCGTGTGCGGGTCGCGCAGGTCGTCGCGATCACCGGCAGCAACGGCAAGACCAGCGTCAAGCAGCTGACGGTCGAGATCCTGCGCCGGCATGCCGCGACCTGCTTCAACCCCGGCAACCTCAACAACGAGATCGGCCTGCCGCTGTCGATCCTCGATGCGCCCGAGGATGCCGTGTTCGCCGTCTACGAAATGGGCGCCGGGCAGCCGGGCGACATCGCTTACCTGACCGCGATCGCGCGCCCGCGCATTGCCCTGGTCAACAACGTCGCGCCCGCGCACCTGGAGCGCATGGGCAGCCTGCTGGGCATCGCCGACACCAAAGCCGCGGTCTACGACGCGCTGCCCGCCGACGGCACTGCGGTGATCAATGCCGACGACGCGTTTGCGCCGTACTTCGCCGAGCGTGCCCACGGGCGTCGCCTGCTGCGCTTCGGCATCGAGGCCACCGCCGACGTGGTCGCCCGCGCCATTCGTCCCGGCGAGGCCGGCACCCGCTTCCAACTGATCACGCCCGCCGGCGAGGCACCGGTCGCGCTGCCGCTGGTCGGCCGCCACAATGTGCGCAATGCGCTCGCCGCGGCCGCGATCGCGCTGGCTGCCGGCGTGCCGCTGGCGACGATCGTCGAGGGGCTGGAAGCGGCGCAGGCGGTGTCCGGCCGGTTGGCGCGCCATCGTCTGTCCAGCGGTGCGGCCCTGATCGACGACAGCTACAACGCCAATCCCGGCTCGCTGCACGCCGCGATCGACACCCTGGCGAGCACGCCGGGCACGCGCTGGCTGGTGCTGGGCGACATGCGCGAACTCGGCGCCGACGGCGCCGCGATGCATGCCCAGGCCGGGCTGCGCGCCAAGGCCGCCGGCATCGCTGCGCTCTACGCACTCGGCCCGTTGGCCGCGCACGCGGCCGACGCCTTCGGCGACGGCGCGCAGCGCTTCGACACCCACGCTGTCCTGGCCCAGGCGCTGGTCCGCGACCTGGGCGCGGCCAGCGCGACACACGACACGCGGTCTTCCACGGACGACCGACCGGCCATCACGATCCTGGTCAAGGGATCGCGAGGCAGCGCGATGGACCGGACGGTCGCCGCGCTGCTCGACGCGCAAGGAACCCACGATGCTGCTTGAACTCGCCCGCTGGCTGCAGGGGTTCGAGGACTTCTTCGGTCTGTTCGAATACCTCACCTTCCGCGGCATCCTGGCGGCGCTGACCTCGCTGTCGCTGTCGTTGTGGCTGGGCCCGGCGGTGATCCGCAAGCTGGCGCAGTACAAGGGCGGCCAGCCGATCCGCCAGGACGGTCCGCAGACGCACTTCTCCAAGGCCGGCACGCCGACGATGGGCGGTGCGATGATCCTGATCACCGTGCTGGCGGCGGTGCTGCTGTGGGGCGACCTGCGCAACAAGTACGTCTGGCTGGTGATGGCGGTGATGGTCGCGTTCGGCGCGATCGGCTGGTACGACGACTGGATCAAGATCGTGCACCGCGATCCCAATGGGCTGAAGTCCCGTTGGAAGTACCTGCTGCAGTCGGTGTTCGGTCTCGCCGCCGGCCTGTATCTGTATCTGTACGCGGACGTGCCGGCGGCGACCACGTTCTATCTGCCGCTGTTCAAGTCGATCGCGCTGCCGCTGGCCGGTATCAGCTTCGTGGCGATCGCCTACTTCTGGATCGTCGGCTTCTCCAACGCAGTCAATCTGACCGACGGCCTCGATGGGCTGGCGATCATGCCCACGGTGCTGGTCGCCTGCGGCCTGGGCGTGTTCGCCTACGCCTCGGGCAACGCGGTGTTCTCCAACTATCTGCAGATCCCGCAGGTGCCCGGCGCCGGCGAACTGGTGATCATCTGCGCGGCGATCGCCGGCGCGGGCCTGGGCTTTCTGTGGTTCAACACCTATCCGGCGATGGTGTTCATGGGCGACATCGGCGCGCTCGCGCTCGGCGCGGTGCTCGGCACGATGGCCGTGATCGTGCGCCAGGAACTGGTGCTGGTGATCATGGGCGGCATCTTCGTCATCGAGACGCTGTCGGTGATGATCCAGGTGGCCAGCTTCAAGCTGACCGGCAAGCGCGTGTTCCGCATGGCGCCGATCCACCATCACTTCGAGCTCAAGGGCTGGCCCGAGCCGCGGGTGATCGTCCGCTTCTGGATCATCTCGGTGATCCTGGTCCTCGTCGGTCTCGCCACGTTGAAGGTGCGCTGATGGCCCGCGTCCACGACACCGCACTCCACGACAGCGTCGGCGCCCGCCAAGCGACCCGGCTCGACGAGATCCACGGTCGGTTCGACCCGTGGCTGGTCGGGATCATGGTCGCGATCGCGACCCTGGGCGTGATCATGGTCGCGTCGAGCTCGATCGCCGTCGGCGAGGACATGGGGGTGGGGCGTTACTACTTCCTCAGCCGCCACTTCATGTTCATTGGCTTAGGCCTGGGCCTGGCGTTCGCGGTGATGCGTACCGAGCTCAAGACCATCGAGAAGTACGATCGCTTCGTGCTGCTGATGTGCGCGGGCCTGCTGCTGCTGGTGTTCGTGCCGGGGCTGGGGCGTTCGGTCAACGGCGCGCACCGCTGGATCAACCTGGGCATTTCCAACTTCCAGGTGGTCGAGGCGGTCAAGGTCATCTACATCGTCTGGCTGGCCAGCTACCTGGTGCGGTTCCGCGACGAGGTCAATGCCACCTGGGGCGCGATGCTCAAGCCGATCGGCGTGGCCGTGGTGCTGGTCGGCCTGCTGCTGCTGCAGCCCGACTTCGGCTCGTCGATGCTGCTGCTGGGCGTGACCGCCGGCATGCTCGTGCTCGGCGGCGGCCACCTCAAGCGCATGATGCTGCCGGTGCTGCTGCTGCTGCCGGCGGTGGTCGCGGTCGCGGTCATGGAGCCTTACCGGCTGCGCCGCATCACCTCGTTCATGAACCCCTGGGAAGACCAGCTGGGTGCGGGCTACCAGCTCAGCAATGCGCTGATGGCGGTCGGTCGCGGCGAGTTCTCCGGCGTCGGCCTGGGCGCATCGGTGCAGAAGCTCTCCTATCTGCCCGAGGCGCATACCGACTTCATCTTCTCGGTGTTGGCCGAGGAGCTGGGCTTTTTGGGCGTGTGCCTGGTCGTCGGCCTGTTCGTCGCACTGGTCGGCCGCGCGCTGTGGGTGGGGCTGAAGTGCGTGGAGATGCGCCGTCACTTCGCCGGCTACTGCGCGTTCGGTGTCGCGTTGATGATCGGCCTGCAGAGCCTGGTTTCGATCGGCGTGAACCTCGGCCTGCTGCCGACCAAGGGCCTGACGCTGCCGCTGGTGTCCTCGGGCGGCTCGAGCGTGATGATGACCTGCGTCGCGTTCGGCCTGCTGCTGCGCGTGTCCTACGAACTCGACCGCGCCCAGCGCCAGGTCGCCCGGCTGCGCGGCGATGCCGCCGCGCCGGCGCCGGCGCCGGCCGGCCCGATGCCCCCCACCCATCAACCGCCGCTGCCCGTGCCGCCGGCGACCGCCAAGCGTGGCACCAGCCGCCTGCAGCAGCGCGTCGAGCCGAGCTTCGGCGGCAGGAGCCACGCATGATCCGTCGCCTGCACCAGACCCGCGGCCTGTCGAAGGAAGACTTCGCGAAGGTCTTCTCGCGCGTGCATTTCGTCGGCATCGGCGGCACCGGCATGAGCGGCATCGCCGAGGTGCTGGTCACGCTCGGCTACAAGGTCTCGGGTTCGGACACCGCTGACAGCGCGGCGACCCGCCGGCTCGCCCGTCTGGGCGCGACCGTGCACCGCGGCCACGCGGCAGCCAACGTGCTGGGCACCGACTGTATCGTCGTGTCCAGCGCGATCCGCGCCGACAACCCGGAGCTGATGGAGGCGCGCGCCCAGCGCATCCCGATCGTGCCGCGCGCCGAAATGCTCGCCGAGTTGATGCGCTTCCGCCGCGGCATCGCGGTCGCCGGCACCCATGGCAAGACCACCACGACTTCGCTGACCGCCAGCGTGCTCGCCGAGGGCGGCCTGGACCCGACCTTCGTCGTCGGCGGGCAGTTGCTCGCCGCCGGCGCCAATGCCCGGCTGGGCAGCGGCGACTGGCTGGTTGCCGAGGCCGACGAGAGCGACGGCAGCTTCCTGCGGCTCAACCCGCTGGTCGCGATCGTCACCAATATCGATGCCGACCACCTGGAGAACTACGGCGGCGATTTCGCCCGCGTCCAGGAGGCCTTCACCGAGTTTCTGCACCGGCTGCCGTTCTACGGACTGTCGGTGCTGTGCATCGACGATCCCGAAGTCGCCCGGCTCGCGCAGAGCGTGCCGCGGCACATGATGACCTACGGCCTGTCGGACGAGGCGGACGTGCGCGCCGAGAACATCCGCCAGGACGGCGCGGCGATGCAGTTCACGCTGTGCCTGCCTGAGAACGTGCGCGTCGAAGCCCGGCTGGCCTTGCCCGGCCGCCACAACGTGCTCAACGCACTGGCCGCCGCTGCGGTGGGCTGGCAGCTCGGCGTCGCGCCCGAGGCGATCGTCGCCGCACTGGGTCGCTTCGAGGGCATCGGCCGCCGCTTCAATCTGCTCGGCGAAGTGGTCACGCCGACCGGCGCCCGGGTGCAACTGGTCGACGACTATGGCCACCATCCGCGCGAACTGGCCGCGGTGTTTGCCGCCGCACGCGGTGGCTGGGGCGATCGCCGGCTGGTGGTCGCATTCCAGCCGCACCGCTACAGCCGCACCCGCGCGCTGTTCGACGATTTCGCCGGCGTGTTGTCGGATGTCGACGCGCTGGTGCTGACCGAGGTCTATCCGGCCGGCGAGGCGCCGATCGCCGGCGCCGACGCCAAGACACTGGCGCGTGCGATCCGTGCACGCGGCCGCATCGAGCCGGTGGTCGTCAACGCCGCGGACGACCTGATCGACGTGCTGCCCGACGTGCTGCGCGACGGCGACCTGTTGCTGATGATGGGCGCCGGCGACATCGGCGCGACCGTGCAGCGGCTGGCCCAGGGCGGCTTTGCGGAGGTGACCGCATGAGCGCGATCGTGCCCGCGCCGCGCATCACCGATCCGGCCGCGTTCGGCCGGGTCGCCGTGCTGCTCGGCGGTCCTGGTTCGGAGCGCGAGGTCTCGCTACAGTCCGGACAGGGCGTGCTCGACGCGCTGCGCTCGCGCGGTGTCGACGCGCACGCGGTCGATGGCGTGCCCGCGCTTGCCGAGGCGATCGTTGCCGGCCGCTTCGACCGCGTCTTCAACATCCTGCATGGCGGCGATGGCGAGAACGGCGTGGTGCAGGGCCTGCTCGACGCCTTCGGCGTGCCTTACACCGGCTCGCGCGTGCTCGGCTCGGCGCTGACCATGGACAAGATCCGCACCAAGCAGGTGTGGCTGAGCCTGGGCCTGCCGACGCCGCGCTATCGCCGCATCGCAGCCGGTGAGGACGTGCACGCCGCGGCGCGCGAGCTCGGTCTGCCGGTCATCGTCAAGCCGTCGAAGGAAGGCTCGAGCGTCGGCGTCAGCCGGGTCTTCGCCGATGCCGACCTCGATGCCGCGGTCGCCCTGGCTGCGCGCTACCCCGGCGAGCTGCTGATGGAGCAGATGATCGAGGGCGACGAGCTCACGGTCGGCATTCTCGATGCCGGCGAGGGCCCGCGCGCGCTGCCGTCGATCCGCATCGTGCCCAAGGGTGCGTGGTACGACTACGAGGCCAAGTACGTCTCCGACGACACCCGCTATCTGTGCCCGGGCCAGGACGGCGACGACGAGGTGCGGCTCGGCGCGCTGGCGGTGGAGGCGTTCGTCGCCGCCGGCTGCAGCGGCTGGGGCCGCGTCGACGTGATGCGCGATCGCGCCACCGGCGCGCTGCATCTGCTGGAAGTGAACACCGCACCGGGCATGACCAGCCATTCGCTGGTGCCCAAGGCCGCCGCGCAGCTGGGCCTGGACTATGCCGCGCTGTGCTGGTGCGTGCTCGAATCGACGCTGTTGCCGGAGGCGGCCGCGCGATGAACCAGGCGCTCGCCACCACGACGCGGATCCTGGCCTGGCTGCTGGCGCTGGCGCTGGTGGCGTTGCCCGTCGTCGCCGTGATGCAGGGCTGGATCGGCGCCGAGCGCTGGCCGCTGCGCGTGCTGCGGATCAACGACGGCCTCGAGCAGGTCGATGTCGCCCGCGTGCGCGAGACGGTGCTGCCGCACGCACAGCGCGGCTTCTTCGCGGTGGATCTGGCGCAGGCACGGCGCGATGTCGCGCGCCTGCCCTGGGTCGCCGGGGTCGAGGTGCGCAAGCACTGGCCCGATGTGCTGGAAGTACGTATCGGCGAGCATGTCCCGTTCGCACGCTGGGGCGAGGATCGGCTGCTGTCGACCCGCGGCCGGCTGTTCTCGGCCGAAGGCGTCGAGGTGCCGGGCGCGATGCCGCGCTTCGATGGTCCCGACGCGCGCGCCAACGAGGTCGTCGCGCTCTACAACGAGGCACGCGAGCTGTTCCGGCCTTCGGGCCAGCAGATCGAAGGCGTCGTGCTCGACGCGCGCGGCAGTTGGCTGATCCACCTGTCCAGCGGCACCGAGGTGCTGGTCGGCAGCCAGGACGCGGTGCCGCGTCTGGCGCGCTTCGCCCGGATGCTGCCGCGCTTGGTCGCCAACCGCGCCGAGCCGCTGGCACGCGCCGACCTGCGCTACACCAACGGCTTCGCCCTGGTCTGGGGGACGCCGAGCGCCGACTCCGGGGCCGCGGGCAACGCGCCGGCAGCCGCCTCCGGCGGATCTCCGGCATTGGCGCTACGCGCGGCAGGCATGCCCGCGCATCACGACTCACGACTCACGACTCACGGCCTCTCATGAACCGCAAAGGCGACAAGACCCTCATCGTCGGACTGGACATCGGCACCTCGAAAGTGGTGGCGCTGGTCGGCGAGTATTCGCCCGGCAACCCGATCGAGGTGATCGGGATCGGTAGCCACGAGTCGCGCGGGCTCAAGCGCGGCGTGGTCGTGGACATCGAGTCGACGGTGCAGTCGATCCAGCGCGCGGTCGAAGAAGCCGAGCTGATGGCCGGCTGCGAGATCCGCTCGGTCTACGCCTCGATCTCCGGCAACCACGTGCAGTGCCGCAACTCGCCGGGCATCGTGCCGATCCGCGACAACGAAGTGACCTGGTCGGATCTCGATCGCGTGCTCGACGCGGCCAAGGCCGTCGCGATTCCGGCCGACCAGAAGATTCTGCATGCGATCCCGCGCGAGTACGTGCTCGACGACTCGCAGGAAGGCATCCGCAATCCGGTCGGCATGACCGGCGTGCGCCTGGAGGTGCATGCGCACCTGGTAGTGTGCGCGCAGTCGGCCGCGGCCAACATCAGCAAGTGCGTGCAGCGCTGCGGCCTGCAGATCGACGACCTGATCCTGTCGTCGCTGGCGTCCAGCACCGCAGTGCTGACCTCCGATGAGCGCGAGCTGGGCGTGGTGCTGGTGGACATGGGTGCGGGCACCACCGACCTGGCGGTGTTCGTGCAGGGCGCGATCTGCCACACCGCATCGCTGCCGATCGCCGGCGACAAGGTCACCGAGGACATCGCGCACATGCTGCGCACGCCGACCCCGGAAGCCGAGCAGATCAAGGTCCGTTACGCCTGCGCGCTGGCGCAGCTGGCGACCAGCGAAGAATCGATCCAGGTACCCAGCGTCGGCGACCGGCCGCCGCGGCGGCTGCCGCGCCAGTCGCTGGCGCAAGCGGTGCAGGCGCGCTACGAGGAGATCTTCGAGATGGTGCAGGCCGAACTGCGCCGCTCGGGCTTCGAGCAGCATGTGCGCGCCGGCATGGTGCTCACCGGTGGCGCGGCGAAGATGGAAGGCGTCGTCGAACTGGCCGAGGAAATGCTGCAGATGCCGGTGCGCGTGGGGATTCCCCAGCACGTCACCGGCCTGGGTGAGGTCGTCGGCAATCCGGTGCACGCCAGCGGCGTGGGACTGCTGCTGATGGGCAGCCAGATCGAGCACCCCCGACGCCCGGTGATCTCCGCCGGGCGCGCGGGCGGGCTGCTGAAGAAACTCAAGACGTGGTTCAACGGCGAGTTCTGACGAACCCGTCACGCGCTGCGTCTTGCGCAATGGGCGTTTCAAAAAGCGACAAAGAAGGGCAGAGGGCAGGGCGGCGACGAAGACAGCGGTAAGCGGTAACCAGCACATTCGACAACAACATAAATACCGGATGGCGGTGTGAGACACGGGATTCGGCAGTTTCGAATCGCGCATCGCGCATCACCAATCACGGCTCCAAACCGAGGACAACGGACATGGCACATTTCGAATTGGTCGAGAAGATGGCTCCAAACGCGGTGATCAAGGTCATCGGCGTGGGCGGTGGCGGCGGCAACGCGGTCGCGCACATGGTCAACAACAGCGTCGATGGCGTGGAATTCATCACCGCCAATACCGACGCGCAGGCAATCAAGAATTGCGGCGCCAAGCTGCAGCTGCAGCTCGGCAGCAGCGTCACCAAGGGCCTGGGCGCAGGCGCCAACCCCGAAGTCGGTCGCCAGGCCGCACTCGAGGACCGCGAGATCATCATGGACGCGCTGCAGGGCGCCGACATGGTGTTCATCACCGCCGGCATGGGCGGCGGCACCGGTACCGGTGCGGCGCCGGTCGTGGCCCAGCTCGCCAAGGAAATGGGCATCCTGACGGTGGCCGTGGTCACCAAGCCGTTCCCGTTCGAGGGCCGCCGGCGCATGCAGGTCGCGCTCAAGGGCATCGAGGAGATGTCGGCGCACTGCGACTCGCTGATCACCATCCCCAATGAAAAACTGATCACCGTGCTCGGCCGCAACGCCACGATGATCCAGGCATTCCGGGCCGCCAACGACGTGCTGCTGGGCGCGGTGCAGGGCATCGCCGACCTGATCGTGCGTCCGGGCCTGATCAACGTCGACTTCGCCGACGTGCGCACCGTCATGGCCGAAATGGGCCTGGCGATGATGGGCACGGGCCTGGCCCGTGGCGACGATCGCGCGCAGGCCGCCGCCGAGGCCGCGATCCAGAACCCGCTGCTCGACGACGTCAACCTGGCCGGCGCCAACGGCATCCTGGTCAACATCACCGCCGGCGCCGACTTCACGATGGCCGAGTTCGACGAGGTCGGCCGCACGGTCGAGAACTTCGCCAGCGAGGACGCGACCATCGTCATCGGCACCGTCCTCGACCCGGACATGCAGGACGAAGTCCGCGTGACCGTGGTCGCCACCGGCCTCAACCGGGCGCCGGCACGTGGCACCGGGCACGACAGCGCCGGTCGCGGCAAGCCGCAGGTGCAGTTGATCAGCAACAACCAGCGTGGCGTCCGCGACGGCACCACCGGCCTGTTGATCGACGACGGCGACGCCGTGGCCCCGTACAGCCCGGGGCACAGCATCGCGGCCTCGCTGCGCGGCAACGGCGGTGCGGCGGCGTCGACCGCGTCGCGCTCGGCCGGGCAGGGCGCCGCACGCAGCGATACGGGCGATGCGCCGAAGGTCGCCGATTTCGGCAGCGACAGCAGCTACCTGGACATTCCGGCGTTCCTGCGTCGGCAGGCCGACTGAGCCGGCCGATGGCGTCGTCGACCGACACCGCGCAGGCCGGCCCGGCCTGTCGGGGTCGAGCCGACTGACGCCGGTTTCTGTGCCCGCATCGCACTTGCCCGGTGCGGCGGCGCGCAGTGTGTTGTCCTCGCAAGCATCGGCGCGCTGTTGTCCGCAGCGCGCCGTTTTGGCCCGCCGGGTACGCCCGGCGGGCCGGTTTGTTGTCCGTTGTTTCCGCCGGCGCATCGCGTCGGCCTGCATGCCGGATTCCGGTCCCGGATGCATCTTGACCGCCTCGAATCGCTTCGTTCAGGTTCAGCGGTCTCCGTGATAATCTGCCTTGGTTGCCTGCCGCGTCCGCGGCTGGCGCTTCTTTCCCCCGGACTTTCGATGCCCCGCCAACGCACCATCAAGAACGTGATCCGCGCAACGGGCGTCGGCCTGCACAGCGGCGAGAAAGTGTTCCTGACCCTGCGCCCGGCCGCCCCGGATACCGGCATCGTCTTCCGGCGTGTCGATCTCGACCCCGTGGTCGACATTCCCGCCCAGGGCGGGCTCGTCACCGAGACCACGCTGTGTACCGGCCTGAGCCTGGGCACGGCCCACGTGCAGACGGTCGAACACCTGATGTCCGCACTCGCCGGGCTCGGCGTGGACAATCTGTACGTCGAGCTGTCCGCGGCCGAGGTGCCGATCATGGACGGCTCGTCGGGGCCGTTCGTGTTCCTGCTGCAGTCGGCAGGCGTGGTCGAGCAGGCCGCGCCCAAGCGTTTCATCCGGATCCTGGCGCCGATCGAAGTGCGCGAGGGCGACAAGATCGCGCGATTCGAGCCTTATGACGGCTTCCGCCTGGATTTCACCATCGCCTTCGACCACCCGGCCATCCCGCTGGCGCAGTCGCGGGCCGAGGTGGAGTTCTCGACCGAGGCCTACATCCGCGAGGTCAGCCGCGCCCGCACCTTCGGGTTCATGCGCGACCTGGAGTACATGCGCGAGCGCAACCTGGGGCTGGGCGGTTCGATGGACAACGCCATCGTGCTCGACGAGTTCCGCGTGCTCAACGACGATGGCCTGCGCTATGCCAACGAGTTCGTGCGCCACAAGATCCTCGACGCGGTCGGCGACCTCTATCTGGCCGGCCATCCGATCCTGGGCCTGTTCAAGGGCTACAAGTCCGGGCATGCGCTGAACAACAAGCTCGTGCGCGCGCTGCTCGAGACCCGCTCGGCCTGGGAAATCGTCAGTTTTGCCGAGGACGATGCGGCCCCGGTGGCCTACGGCGCCCCGGTCGCTGCCTGAATCGCCCGGTCGCATGCTGCGACCCGATATCGACCGCCCGCTTCGGGCGATGGTCCGAGTACGTCCCAACGCGAGGACCGACCTGCAGCACCGTCGGCACGCGCGGATCGCGATTCCGATCGTCAGCGTTCAGGTCGGGCGCTTTGACTAACGAAATTTTAACCTTGGCTTTCTGAAAAGTTAGCTTCTGGTTAACGCCCCAGATGGCGATGCCCGGTAGCATGCCCCCTCTCCTTCACCTGGCCTTGATGCCGATGAAGGGGGCAGGCGGGACCCACAGACTTCACACCTCCTCATCCTTGCCGCCTTCCGGCGGTCGGAGCGAGGCCAGAACCGACCGCAGCGTGTCGCGTGCGACCGCCGACGGCGGGGTGGCCAGCGCACCGCGGACCTCCGGGGGTGCGGGTCGCAGGGGTTGGGTCGACGTCCTGACGACGATGTCGTCGACATCCAGTCCGATGGAGCGGGCAGCGTCGAGCAGCGTATCGGCCGACAGGCGCAGCCTGGCGTGCCAGATGGGCGAATCGACGAGGAACACCAGCCTGCGGCGATCGACATTGGCCAGCCGCGCATGCGGCGCCAGTGCCGGCGGCAGCAGGGGAACGAGGCGGCGATCCAACGCGTCGAGCCATATGGCCCGGCGGATCGGATCGGCCGACGTGCCATCCAGGGCCGCGTCCAGCGCGGCGGTCGGGGCTCCGATGCGGGATGGCTTGGATCTGGACCGGAAATCAGACATTGGCACCATGACCGTCAAAACCTTGTTGAATGATATGCGCGGCGTTGCCGCACAGGTGGCCCGCAGGGCCCGCATCCTGGCCCGTCGCCGGCCGGTCTCGATGGCGATCGTGGTCGCCGCGACCGGCATGTGCGCCGCCGGGGCGATGAACTCGGCCGAGATCGCCCGCCTGCACGGCGTGGCCGCTGCGCACGAGCGCAGCCTGGATGAGACCCGCCGCGAGGCACAGCGCGAGGTCAATGCGCTCGCCGCCCGACTCAGCGAACTGCAGGCCCAGGCCAACCGCCTCAACGCGCTTGGCGACCGGCTTGCCCGCGGCGCCGGCATGGAGGACGGCGAGTTCGACTTCGACCGGACCGTGGGCGTCGGCGGTCCCGAGCCGGCCCAGGACATGCCGGCCGGCAAGCTGCTCGGTGGCCTGGAGGCGCTCGAAGGCGACCTGAGCCATTCCGGCCAGCAGCTCTCGGTGCTCGAAGCCCTGTTGCTCGACCGCAAGCTCCAGCGCGACGCGCTGCCGTCGCGCTCGCCGGTGGGCCGCAGCTTCGTGACCTCGTCCTACGGCTACCGGGCCGACCCCTTCGGTCGCGGCGGCCAGTTCCACAAGGGCATCGACTTCGACGCGCGCACCGGCGATCCGGTGATGACCGTCGCCGATGGCGTGGTCAGCTACTCGGGCGTGCGCCGCGGCTACGGCAACGTCGTCGAGGTCGACCACGGCAACGGCTACGTCACCCGCTACGCCCACAACTCGCGCAACGTGGTGAAAGTCGGCGATCTGGTGCGCATCGGCGACGAGATCGCCAAGGCCGGCTCGACCGGCCGTTCGACTGGCGCTCATGTGCATTTCGAAGTCTGGGAGAACGGGCAGGTGCAGAACCCGCGCAAGTTCCTCGGCGCCATGGGCGTGAGCCGGCAGTAACCGGTTGGGGCCCGCCCCCACCCAACCCTCCCCCGCAGGCGGGGGAGGGCTAAAGCGCGGCACAGTCGCTCCGGGCCGGGCGCCTGCGAGGTTGCAGAACGCCTCACCTCCCCCACTTGCGGGGGAGGACTGATGCGCGGCGTAGCCGCCGGGCCGGGGCTCGCAAGGTCGCAGGACGGCCGCACCTCCCCCGCTTGCGGGGGAGGTCGACGCCGTAGGCGTCGGGTGGGGGCATGGGCTTGGGCGGTCAAGGCGGAAGGCTGCGACATCGCCCTGCGGCCGCCCCCACCCAACCCTCCCCCGCAGGCGGGGGAGGGCTAAAGCGCAGCACAGCCGCTCCGGCGCTCGCGAAGTCGCAAGACGCCGCACCTCCCCGCTTGCGGAGAAAGGCTGACGTGCGGCGCAGCCGCCGGGCCGGGGCTCGCAAGGTCGCAGGACGGCCGCACCTCCCCCGCGTGCGGGGGAGGTCGACGCCGTAGGCGTCGGGTGGGGGCATGAGCTTTGGCGGTCAAGGCGGAAGGCCGCGACATTGCCCTGCGGCCGCCCCCACCCAACCCTCCCCCGCAGGCGGGGGAGGGCTAAAGCGCGGGCACAGCCGCTCAGGCGCTCGTCGACGCGCAAGCCGGTGGCTTGCAAACGCGCCTCCTCGTTCCGGCCCTGCGCGGCACAGCCGCTCCGGCGCTCGTCGACGCGCAAGCCAGTGGCTTGCAAACGCGCCTCCTCGCCCCGAGCTACAATGCGCGTTGCCATCAAAGGGCGCCTGGCGCCCTTTTCTGTTTGCGGCTTCTGGGGAATCCGCCTCGGTCCCGCGCTCCGATTCCAGACTTCGGTACTCCAATGCTCAATCGCTTGCTCACCAGTGTCTTCGGCAGTCGCAACGACCGCTTCGTCAAACAGCTCGAGAAGATCGTCGTCAAGATCAACGCGCTTGAGCCGCAGATGGAGGCGCTGTCCGACGACGCCCTGCAGGCCAAGACCCCGGAGTTCAAGCAGCGCATCGCCAACGGCGAGACGCTCGACAAGCTGCTGCCTGAGGCCTTCGCGGTCTGTCGCGAGGCCAGCAAGCGCGTGCTGGGCATGCGTCCCTACGACGTCCAGCTGATCGGCGGCATGGTCCTGCACATGGGCAAGATCGCCGAGATGCGCACCGGCGAAGGCAAGACCCTGGTCGGCACGCTGCCGACCTACCTCAACGCACTCGAGGGCAAGGGCGTCCACGTCGTCACCGTCAACGACTACCTGGCCCGCCGCGACGCGGCGCAGATGGGCAAGCTCTACAACTGGTTGGGTCTGTCGGTCGGCGTCATCTGGCCGGGCATGCCGCACGGCGAGGCCAAGCGCGAGGCCTACCGCGCCGACATCACCTACGGCACCAACAACGAGTTCGGCTTCGATTACCTGCGCGACAACATGGCGCTGTCGAAGGCCGACCGCTACCAGCGCACGCTCAACTACGCGATCATCGACGAAGTCGACTCGATCCTGATCGACGAGGCGCGCACGCCGCTGATCATCTCCGGCCCGGCCGACGATTCCCCCGAGCTCTACATCAAGGTCAACCGGATCGTCCCGTCGCTGATCCGCCAGGAGGCCGAGGACGGCGAGGGCGATTTCTGGGTCGACGAGAAGGCCAAGCAGGTCCACCTCTCGGAGGAGGGCCAGGAGCACGCCGAAGCGCTGCTGCGCGGTGCTGGCATTCTCGGCGAAGACGAAAGCCTCTACGCGCCGCAGAACATCCACGTCGTGCACCACCTCAATGCGGGCCTGCGTGCGCACGCGATCTATCAGCGCGACGATCACTACATCGTCCGCGACGGCGAGGTCATCATCGTCGACGAATTCACCGGCCGTACGCTGCCGGGCCGTCGCTGGTCCGACGGCCTGCACCAGGCGGTCGAGGCGAAGGAAGGCGTGCCGGTCCAGCGCGAGAACCAGACGCTGGCCAGCATCACCTTCCAGAACCTGTTCCGCATGTACGGCAAGCTCTCGGGCATGACCGGCACGGCCGATACCGAGGCCTTCGAGTTCGAGAGCATCTACGGCCTGGAGGTCGTGGTGATCCCGACCCATCGGCCGATGATCCGCAAGGACGCGCCGGATGCGGTGTTCCTCAATCGCGCCGGCAAGTACCGCGCCGTGGCGCGCGAGATCCAGGCCGCGCACGAACGCGGCCAGCCGGTGCTGGTCGGCACGACCTCGATCGAGGTCTCCGAACTGCTCAGCGAGCACCTGCGCAAGGAAGGCATCGCGCACGAAGTGCTCAACGCCAAGCAGCACGAGCGCGAAGCGCAGATCGTCGCCCAGGCCGGTCGTCCGGGCGCGGTGACCATCGCCACCAACATGGCCGGCCGCGGCACCGACATCGTGCTCGGCGGCTCGCTCGAGACCGAGCTCGCGGTGCTCGAGGCCGAATCCGGCGTGCCGGTCGACGACGCCACCAAGGCACGCCTGCGCGCGGAGTGGCAGCAACGCCACGACGCGGTCGTGGCTGCCGGCGGCCTGCACATCATCGGCACCGAGCGCCACGAATCGCGGCGTATCGACAACCAGCTGCGCGGCCGCTCCGGTCGCCAGGGCGACCCGGGTTCCTCGCGCTTCTACCTGTCGCTCGAAGACAATCTGATGCGCATCTTCGCCGCCGACTGGGTGCAGAAGGTCATGGCGCGGATGGGCCTGCAGGAAGACGACATCATCGAAAGCCCGCTGGTGACCCGTCAGATCGCCAACGCGCAGCGCAAGGTCGAGGCCCACAACTTCGACATCCGCAAGAACCTGCTCGACTTCGACGACGTCAACAACGACCAGCGCAAGGTGATCTACGGCCAGCGCGACGAACTGCTCGACGCCGAGAGCGTCAAGGAGAACGTCGACGGCATCCGCGCCGACGTCGTTGCCGGCATCGTCGGCCGCTACGTGCCACCGCAGTCGATCGACGAGCAGTGGGACCTGCCGGGCCTGGAGGCCGAGATCGAGCGCGAGTTCGGCCTGCGCCTGGAGCTGGTGTCGCTGGCCAAGGCCCGCGACGAGCTCGACGCCGAGCAGATCGCCGAGCATGTGCAGCAGTCGGTCGATGCACTGTTCGCCGACAAGGAAGCGCAGCTGGGCGGCGAGACCATGCGCATGCTTGAGAAGCACATCATGCTCAACGTGCTCGACCAGGGCTGGAAGGAGCATCTGGCGCGCATGGACTACCTGCGCCAGGGCATCCACCTGCGCGGTTACGCGCAGAAGCAGCCCAAGCAGGAGTACAAGCGCGAAGCGTTCGAGCTGTTCTCCGAGATGCTCGACAAGGTCAAGCACGAGGTCGTGACGATGCTCGCGCGCGTGCGTGTGCGCAGCGAGGACGAGATCGCCGCGCTCGAGGCCGAGGAACGCCGCCAGGTCGAGGCCAAGCTCAACCAGGCCCAGTTCCAGCATGCCGATGCCGGCGGCTACGGCGCCGACGAGGAAGCCGAGGACGTGCGCGCCGCCCAGGCCGAGGCGGCCGGGCCGCAGGCCCAGATCGTCCGCGACGGCGCCAAGGTCGGCCGCAACGATCCCTGCCCCTGCGGCAGCGGCAAGAAGTACAAGCACTGCCACGGTCAGCTGAGCTGACCTGTCCGGCCCCGCCATCGCGCGGGGCCGGTGCCAGCGCCCGCCGGACGCGCACTCGGCAGATTGGCGCGTCGCGTCGCCGGGCCCTGGGCTCGGCTGCCGCGTGGGGCAGGGCAGGCGATCGCGGTGGATCCGTCGCAGATTTCGATGTGCCAGCGGTCCATGCCGGGCGTCGAGGCTGACATGCCCCGGCGAGACCAGCCGCCTCGACCGCTTGGCAAGCCGCCGTCGCCTGCCTAATCTCGACCCCCTGTCCGCCAAATCCAGAGGCATGAGCGAGCGCGTCGTCGAAGTCGTTGCTGGGGTGATCACCGACAAGCGCGGCCGCATCCTGCTGTCCCGGCGCACGCCGGGTCGCGACATGCCGGGCTTGTGGGAGTTTCCCGGCGGCAAATGCGAGCCGGGCGAGACCCCGGAAGCGGCGCTGGCGCGCGAACTTGACGAAGAGCTCGGCATCCAGGTCGTCGTCGGCGCGCCGCTGATGGTGGTGCCCCAGCGCTACCCCAGCAAACGCCTGCGGCTCGACGTCCGCCATGTCGCCCACTGGCACGGCAGCCCCAAGGGCCGCGAAGGCCAGGCCTTGACCTGGGTCGCGCCAGACAAGCTCGGTCGCTACTCGATGCCGCCCGCCGACCTGCCTGTCGTGGCCGCGCTGCAGGCCCCCGATCGCTACCTCGTCACCCCGCCGCCCGGCGACGACGATGCCGCCTGGCTACGCTGCCTCGACGACGCCTTGCGCAACGGCATCCGCCGGGTGCAACTGCGCCTGCCGGGCATCGATCCGGACCGGCAGGGCCGCCTGCTCACCGAGGCCGCCACACGCTGCCGCCGGCGCGGCGCCGGACTGCTGTTCAACGGCCCGCCGACGCTGGCCCAGGCTGCAGGCGTCGGCCTGCATCTCAAGGCCGCTGCGTTGCGCGACCACGCGACACGCCCGATCGTCCCCGACCTGCCGCTCGCCGCCTCCTGCCACGACGCCGACGACCTCGCCCACGCCGCCCGCCTGGGCTGCGACTTCGTCGTGCTGGGCCCCGTCTCGGAGACTGCCACTCACCCCGGCCAGTCCGGCATCGGCTGGCCGGCCTTCGCCAGCCTGCGCGAACACAGCGCCCTGCCGATCTACGCCATCGGCGGCATGACCCCCGCCGATATCCAAACCGCCCGACGCCACGGCGCACAAGGCATCGCCGCCATCCGCAGCCTCTGGCCCGGGATCGCCTGAGAAGCGGCCCCATCCCAACCTTCCACCCGTGAAGGGCGCAATGCCCCGTAGAACGGGGGAAGGAGCAAAGCAGTGTCTCCGCGCGCGGGGTTGGCCGTGCGCTGTGTGCTGGAGTCGCCTCCCCTGCTTGCGGGGGAGGCCGGCGCCCTGGCGCCGGGTGGGGGCGGGGCTTGCCGCGGAAAGCGCCCCCATCCCAGCCTTCCACCCGTGAAGGGCGCAATGCCCCGTAGAACGGGGGAAGGAGCAAAGCAGTGTCTCCGCGCGCGGGGTTGGCCGCGCGCTGTGTGCTGGAGTCGCCTCCCCCGCCTGCGGGGGAGGCCGGTGCCGACGGCGCCGGGTGGGGCGGGGATTGTCGCGGGAAAGGCGCCCCCATCCCAACCTTCCCCCGCGTGCGGGGGAAGGAGCAAAGCAGTGTCCGCGTGTGCGGGGTTTGCCTGCGCGCCGCGTGTCGGGTCGCCTCCCCCGCGTGCGGGGGAGGCCGGCGCCTTTGGCGCCGGGTGGGGGCGGGGCTTGTCGCGGGAAAGCGGCCCCCATCCCAACCTTCCCCCGCACGCGGGGGAAGGAGTAGAGCAGTATCCGCGCGCGGGATTTGGCCGCACGCTGCGTGCTGGATTCGCCTCCCCCGCGTGCGGGGGAGGTCGGTGCCGAAGGCACCGGGTGGGGGCAGAGGGTTGCGGTGGCCCTGCAGCGTGCAGCGCCACCAGGCGTCGTCGATCAGCCCGCCGCCAATCCCCCGGCGCGCGCCGCAGCGAGGGCGCGGTAGCGGGTGTCGAGCTCGCCGATGCGGGCGTCCAGGTCGGCCAGGCTGCCGTCGTTGACGATGACGTCGTCGGCGATCGCCAGGCGCGCCTCGCGGGTCGCCTGGGCGGCGATCATCTCCTGGGCCAGCGTTTCGTCGATGCCGTCGCGGCGGAGCAGGCGGGCCAATTGGACCGCCACCGGCACGTCGATCACCAGCACGCGATCGAGCCACGGGTAGTGGGCGCGTCCACCTTCGGCGAGCAGTGGGATCGCTGCGATCACATACGGACCGGTGGCCGCCTCGCAAGCGGTCTGCAGGGCGAGCCGGATGCGCGGATGGAGGATCGCCTCTAGGCGCTTACGGGCGTCGGGGTCGGCGAAGATCCGTCGCCGCATCGCAGGGCGATCCAGGCTGCCGTCGGCGGCCAGGGCGTCGGGGCCGAAGGCCGCGACGACCTCTGCTAGGCCTTCGCTGCCGCGTGCGACCGCCGCATGCGCGGCGAGGTCGGCGTCGGCGACGACGATGCCGCGCGCCTCGAACGCCGCCGTGGCCGCGGACTTGCCCGAGGCGATGCCGCCGGTGAGACCGATGACCAACGCGCCCATCGTGGCGGTGCGCTACTGCAGCCCGGACACGCGCAGGTAGAACGCGGTCAGGTCGTGACCCCACATGAAGGTCACCCAGCCGGCGACCGCCAGGTACGGCCCGAACGGGATCGGCGTGGCCCGGTCACGCCCGCGCACCGCGAGAATGATCGAGCCGACGATTGCGCCGGTCACCGCCGACAGCAGGATGATCGGCAGCAGCCCAGCCAGCCCGCACCAGGCGCCGAGCGCAGCCAAGAGCTTGAAGTCGCCGTGGCCCATGCCCTCCTTGCCGGTCGCCTGCTTGAACAGCCACCACACTGACCACAGGCTGGCGTAGCCGACCACCGCGCCCAGCAGCGCGGGCTTGGCCGGCATGTACAGGTTGTCGAGGCTGGCGATGAGCCCCAGCCACATCAATGGCAGGGTCAGCGAATCGGGGAGCAACTGGGTGCGCGCATCGATGCCCGACAGCGCGATCAGGAATCCGGTCAGCACCAGCGCGCCGAAGCCCTGCCAGCCAAAGCCGAACCGCCACACGCAGGCCGCGAACAGCAGCATCGTCAGCAGCTCGATCGCCGGGTACTGCACCGAGATCGGCGCCTTGCAGCTGCGGCAGCGCCCGCGCAGCGCCAGCCAGCTGACCACCGGGATGTTCTCGTACCACGACAGCTGGTGCCCGCAATGCGGGCAATGCGAACGCTCGACGACGATGCCTGGTGGCGGTGGATCGTAGAGGTCGGGTTCGCCGAGGATCTCGCGGCTGTCGCGCTTCCACTGCCATTCCAGGCGCCTGGGCAGACGCAGGATCACCACGTTGAGGAAGCTGCCCACCAGCAGGCCGAGGCCGGCGGCGAGGGGATAGCCCAGGGCCGGGTTGTGATCGAGAAAAGCCATGCGTCAGCCGGTCGCCGCCATCGCGAGTTTGAAGATCGGCAGGTACATCGCAATCACGATCGCGCCGACCAGGGTGCCGATGATGACCATCACGAACGGCTCGATCAGGCTCGAGATCGCATCGACGGCATTGTTGACCTCTTCTTCGTAGAACTCGGCCACCTTGAACAGCATCGTGTCCAGGGCACCCGCCTCCTCGCCGATCGCGGTCATCTGCACCACCATGTGCGGAAACAGGGCCGTCTGCCGCATCGCCATGTTGAGCTGGTAGCCCACGGCCACGTCGTCGCGCATGCGCAGCACCGCGTGCTCGTAGACCGAGCTGCCGGTCGCGCCGGCCACCGAGTCCAGCGCCTCCACCAGCGGCACGCCGGCCTTGAAGGTCACGCCCAGCGTGCGCGCGAAGCGCGCGATCGACGAGTTGTGCAGCACGCGGCCGACGACCGGCAGGCGCAGCAGCGTGCGGTCCACGCCGTGTTGCAGTGCCGGAGAGCGCTTGAACGCGAACATGAAGCCGAAGGCGGATGCGAACACCACGATCGCGATCAGCCACCACCACTTCACCATCATCGCCGAGATGCCGAACACCAGCTCGGTGAACGCCGGCAGGTCGGTGCCGAAGCTCTCGAAGGTCTCGCGGAAGGTCGGCACGACGAACACCATCAGGATCGCGCAGACCAGGATCGCCACGCCGATGATCGCGACTGGGTAGAACAGCGCCTTCTTGATCTTGCCCTTGATTGACTCGATGCTCTCCTTGTACGAGGCGATCGTGTCGAGCACAGTTTCCAGCGCACCGGCCGATTCGCCCGCGCGCACCAGGTTGCGGTAGAGCTCGTCGAACTGCACCGGATACTTGCTCAGCGCCTCGAAGATCGACGCGCCGCCCTCGATGTCGACGCGGATGCCGTCAACCATCTGCTTCATGCGCGGGTTCTTCTGGCCGTTGCCGATGATCTCCAGCGCCTGCACCACCGGCACGCCGGACTTCATCATCGTCGCGGTCTGGCGGCTGAAGATCGCGATGTCGCGCGCCGAGATCGCCTTGCCGGCGCCGCCGAACAGCGGCTGGCGCTTGGGCTGCACCAGCGTCGGCTGGATGCCCTGGCGGCGCAGTTCGGCGCGCAACAGATTGGCGCTCTTGGACTGCTGCTCGCCCTTCATCTTGATGCCGCGCTTGTCCGTGCCCTCCCAGGCGAACAGGCGCAGCGTCACCCCGGCTTGCGCCGGCGTCGCGTTCGAAGCGCGGACAGTCTTGCGGGCCGCGGTACGTGAGGTCGACATGGAACGTTCCCCAGGGGTCGGCGTGTCCCTCGCCGGACGGATGGCCGCATGGTAGCGAAAACCGGCCCCTGGCGCTCGACGTCAAGGGGGCCGCGGACGGGTCAGTCCTTGGTGACGCGGTTGATCTCGGCCAGGCTGGTCAGGCCCTGGCGGGCTTTCTCCAGGGCCGACTGGCGCAGGTCCTTCACCCCGGCACGCTGCGCGGCTTCTGCGATCTGCATCGCATTGCCACCTTGCAGCACGATGGTCTGGATCTGTTCGCTCATCGGCATCACCTGGTACACGCCCACGCGCCCGCGATAGCCATTGGTGCACTCGTCGCAGCCGACCGGCTCGTAGATCTCGATGCCGGCGCGGACCTGCTCTTCGGTGAAGCCCTCGGCGAGCAGGGCATGATCGGGCAGCGCGACGCGCTGCTTGCAGCGCGGGCACAGCCGGCGCGCCAGGCGCTGGGCGATCACCAGCGTCACCGAGCTGACGATGTTGTACGGCGCGATGCCCATGTTCATCAGGCGCGCGATCGTCTGCGGCGCGTCGTTGGTGTGCAGCGTCGAGAGCACCATGTGACCGGTCTGCGCGGCCTTGATGCCGATCTCCGCCGTTTCCAGGTCGCGGATCTCGCCGACCATGATCA
Source organism: Luteimonas sp. RC10 (assembly GCF_014192745.1). Taxonomy (GTDB): domain Bacteria; phylum Pseudomonadota; class Gammaproteobacteria; order Xanthomonadales; family Xanthomonadaceae; genus Luteimonas. Next base: position 1,526 of record NZ_JACHYJ010000011.1, on the reverse strand, counting down.
CGTCCGGGTCCTGACGCAGGAACGCGCGCAGCGCCGCGGCGAACGTCATGCCCCGGCGCTCGTTCTGCTGCACCTGGTTCACGCCCGGCAGGCGGATCTCGACCGGGTCCTCGACCGTGGAGATGTTGCGGGTCTCGTCGTTGAGGATGCCGAGCGCCGTGTACAGCGACACCGTCTTGCCCGAGCCCGTGGGGCCGGTGACCAGCACCATGCCGTAGGGCTTGTGGATCGCATCCAGGAACAGCGTCTGCTGGTCCGGCTCGTAGCCCAGCTTGTCGATGCCCAGCTTCGCGGCGCTGGCATCGAGAATACGCAGCACCACCTTTTCGCCGAACAGCGTCGGCAGCGTGCTGACGCGGAAGTCGATCTGCCGCGTCTTGGACAGATTCAACTTGATGCGCCCGTCCTGCGGTGCGCGCTTCTCGGCGATGTCGAGCTGCGCCATCACCTTCAGACGCGCGGCGATGCGCTGGTTGAGCTTGACCGGGACCTTGGCCGCGAGCTTGAGCATGCCGTCCACGCGCAGCCGCACGCGGTAGTCGGTCTCGTAAGGCTCGAAATGGATGTCCGAGGCGCCGCGTTTGATCGCATCGACCAGCACCTTGTTGACGAACCGCACGATCGGCGCATCGTCCTTGCCGTCGACGACGTTCTCGATCCGGCCGCCGTCCTCGTCGCCGCCCACGTCCAGGCTCTCGAGGCCCTCGGCATCGTCGAGCGCACCGGCCAGCGAATCGGAGCTCGACAGCCACTGTTCCAGCGTGCGGCGGATGCTGTCCTCGTCGACCAGGATCGGCTCGACCGTGAGGTTGGTCTGGAACTTGATGTCGTCCAGCGCCAGGGTATTGGTCGGATCGGCGGTCCCCACGAACAGGCGCGGACCGCGCTGGAACAGCGGCAGCACCGCATGCTTGTTGAGCAGTTCCTCGCTGACCAGCTTGACCGCGCTCGCCTGCGGCGCCATCGCCGCCGGGTCGAACAGCGGCATGCCGAACTCCACCGACAAGGCCGCTGCCATCTGCGCCGCGCTGACCAACTTGTGCTCGCGCAGGTAGCCTGCGACATTGCGTCGCGCCGCCGTCGCCTTGTCCAGTGCCTCACGCGCGGCCGCTTCGTCCAGCGCACCGTCCATGACCAGGCGGCGGGCGATGCCAGTGATGCCGACGAGATTGGGGCCGGGTTGGACGCTCATCTGATTGCTCTGCGGTGGACCGCGGGCACTCTACTGCAACCGGCGTCGCGGCGGCGCATCGTGCCCGCCAAGCTGCACGATCGAGCGCGCCCTGGGGCGCCCGCTTTGCTTGCCTGCTCGCAACACCGAGAACCGGGGTCAGAGTGCAATTTCGCCTCGCGAAATTGCACTCTGACCCTGAGGTATCCCCACGTTTCTAGCTCAACAGCATCTGTTGCAGCACGTGCCCAGGCAGTACATGTAGGCGGGCCAGCCATTGGCTGATGGGTTCCATCGGCCAGCGTCTGAGCAAGGCCTCCCGCCCAAGACGTAGGGTCGAGTAGAGCCTGCGGCT
>NZ_JACHYJ010000010.1 GCF_014192745.1 Luteimonas sp. RC10 | reverse complement strand
GGTTCATCCGGGGCTCCTGGAGCATGGGTTGGCTTGGTAACCCCCATCTTCCAGAGATGCCCCGGGTGAACAACCTACTGAGAGATCACAGCTAGCGCGATCAAAACCGGGGTCAAAACCGGGGTCAGAGTCGAATACTTACCGCCGCCATCGGGCGGCGGCGAATCAAAGTCGACCCTGGCCCCGATGCCTTGAAAATTGCACTCTGACCCGGTGTCGGGTGAACGGGCGGTTCGAGGCGCGACCGAGCACGATCGTCCGTGCACGGCGTTCGACCTAGAATCGAAGCGTCCCCCGCTTCGAGAGGCCGCGATGCCCGCCGCTTCCGACCTTCCCCGCGTCGTCATCGTCGGCGGCGGCTTTGCCGGGCTCTGGGCCACGCGCGCCCTGGCGCGCGCGCCTGTGCGCATCACCCTGATCGACCGCGGCAATCATCACCTGTTCCAGCCGTTGCTCTACCAGGTCGCCACGGCCGGACTGTCGGCACCGGACATCGCCGCGCCGCTGCGCCACATCCTGCGGCGACAGCGCAATGTCGAGGTGCGCATGGCCGAGGTCGAAGGCATCGACCCCGAGGCCCGCACGCTCACCCTCGATGGTGGCATGACGCTGGGCTACGACCGCCTGATCCTCGCGGCCGGCGCCACCCATGCCTATTTCGGCAACGACCGCTGGGCGCCGCACGCGCCAGGCCTGAAGACGCTCGACGACGCGCTGCATCTGCGCCGCCGCATGCTGTTGGCGTTCGAGCGCGCCGAGGCCGAAACCGATCCCGACGCCCGCGCCGCGTGGCTGAGCTTCGCGATCGTCGGCGGCGGCCCGACTGGCGTCGAACTGGCCGGGACGCTGGCCGAAATCGCGCGCCACACCCTGCGTAGCGAGTTCCGGCATATCGATCCGGCGCTGGCCAAGGTTCGGTTGATCGAAGCCGGGCCGCGCGTGCTCGCCTCGTTCCCCGAGAACCTGTCGGCCAAGGCCCGTCGCCAGTTGGAAAAGCTCGGCGTCGAAGTGCTCACGGGCGAGCCGGTCGCCGAGATCGATGCCGACGGCTATCGAATCGGCGAGCGTCGCATCGCCGCCCGGACCGTGATCTGGGCCGCTGGCGTCGCGGCCTCGCCACTGGGCGCGCTGCTGGACGTGCCGCGCGATCGCGCCGGCCGCGTGCAGGTGGCCCCCGACCTCACCGTGCCCGGCCATCCCGAGATCTATGCCATCGGCGACATGGTCGCCGTTGAGAACAACGGGCGCCCGGTGCCGGGCGTGGCGCCCGCGGCCAAGCAGATGGGTGAACACGCCGCCGCCAACCTGCTCGCCGACCTGCGCGGCCAGCCCAGGACCGCGTTCGCCTATCGCGACTACGGCAACCTCGCCACGATCGGCCGCATGGCCGGCGTCGCCCACCTGGGGCGGATCAAGCTGTCGGGCGCGCCCGCCTGGTGGTTCTGGCTGGTCGCCCACGTGTTTTTCCTGATCGGCTTCCGCAACCGCGTCGTGGTGCTGCTGAACTGGACGCTCGCCTATTGGACCCACCGGCGCGCGGCGCGGATCATCTTCGGGCCGGCACCGGAAGTCGGTCCCGAAGCGCCGGTGCAGGACCGTTCGCTGCAGGCTTCGGATAGCATGGCCGCTCATCCGTCGACGCCAGACACGGCGCCGGACTGAGCCTCTTCGATCCGGCCATCTCCATGCTCGACATCTCCAGCCAGCACTTCCTGATCGCACTCGCGGTCACCACCGCCGCGGGCCTGGCCACCGGCCTGGGCAGTCTGCTGGTGATCTTCGCCAAGCAACCCAATGCACGCCTGCTCGCATTCGGGCTCGCATTCGCGGCCGGCGCCATGGTGTACGTGTCGCTGACCGAGATCCTCGACAAGTCGATCCTCGCCTTCACGGACGCCTACGGTCCGCAGCTCGGTTTCACCTGGGGGACGTTCGCGTTCCTCGGTGGCCTGCTCTTCATCGTGGCCATCGACAAGCTGGTGCCCAACCCGCATGAGCGCCTCGAAGTCGACGACCCCTACTTCCGCGAGCACAACGCCAGCTACGTCAAACGCGTCGGCTTGCTGACAGCCATCGCGATCACCGCGCACAACTTTCCCGAAGGCCTGGCGACGTTCTTCGCGACGCTGGAGAACCCCGGCGTCGGCCTGCCGTTGGCGTTCGCCATCGCGATCCACAACATCCCCGAAGGCATCGCGATCGCGGTGCCGGTGTACTTCGCGACCAACAACAAGACCTACGCTTTCCTGGCCTGCCTGCTGTCGGGCCTGGCCGAGCCGCTGGGTGCGCTGATCGGCTACGCCCTGCTGCGCCCGTTCCTTTCCGAACCGGTGTTCGGCACCGTATTCGGCCTCATCGCCGGCGTCATGGTCTTCCTCGCACTCGACGAACTGCTGCCTGCCGCCAAGCGCTACGCCAAGGGCCACGAGACCGTCTACGGCCTGGTCGCCGGCATGGCCGCCCTGGCATTGAGCCTGGTGCTGTTCAAGTGGTGACGTCACTCAGGGCCGGCGCGGGATACTCGCACTGACGATCTGATCGCGACGAAGAATCAACACCCCGCCGCGCATCAGATAGGCGCAGGTCGTTTCGTCGCAGACGAGCACTCGCCCGACGTGGAGCCGCGCACCATTGCGCAACCTCAGAATGGCGCGGGCTTGTCCATCGAAGTCGGCGATCACGTCGCGTCCGTGCTTTCGTCCCATCGACTCGGCGCAGATCAGCGCCAGCAGAATCGCCAGAAACAAGAACGCGACAGCAGGGACCGCAGATGCGAACTTGTCGATCGTCTTGAACGCGGGCATCGCCTCGATATGGCGTCGCCGTATTCGACGGCGAGCTGGGTGCCTGAGCCGTTGGATTCGCTTGGCCCGCAACCTGACACGGAACCACGGGATCGCGCCGATCAGCGCCCACGTGCCGATCGCAACGAGGAGCACATACATCACCACGACTCCGACAAACATGTACTCGATCCCGCCGAAGACACCCGCATGGAATCCAAAAAGGATCAGCGCGTCGCCGCCCTTGGCGAACTGTTCCACGCTAAGACCCAGTTCTCCGAGCAGGCTTTGTCGGTAGTAGTGACCACAGGCATAGAGAAGCCCCGTGCCCAACGCAAGGCCGGCGGCGGCGTCGAGCCAACGCGGTTTCATGGTGTCGCTCCTTGAACCATCGAAATATGAATTCAAACAGAAACGGCCCGCTTGCGCGGGCCGTTGATCCACATCCAACGATGGCGGCAAGACTCAGGCCGCGAACAACGCCTTCATCTTCTTCAGCGCGTTGGCCTCGACCTGGCGGATGCGCTCGGCGGACACGCCGTACTCGTCGGCCAGTTCCTGCAGCGTCACCTTGTGCTCGTCGTCGAGCCAGCGGCGACGGATGATGTCGCGCGAGCGGGCGTCGAGCTTGGCCATGCCTTCGCGCAGCAGTTCGAGTTGGTCGGCCTCACTGTCGCTGCGCTCGTACGCCTGCGCCGGATCTTCGTCCTGCGCGACGAGGTAGGCGACCGGCGCCGGCGGCGCGTTGTCGTCGTCCTCGCCAGTGGGCGCATCGAAGCCGATGTCGCGGCCCGACAGGCGCGACTCCATCTCCAGTACTTCGCGCTCGGAGACGTTGAGGTCGGCAGCGACGGTGCGCACTTCTTCGGCGTTGAGCCAGCCCAGCCGGGTCTTGCTCTTGCGCAGGTTGAAGAACAGCTTGCGCTGGGCCTTGGTCGTGGCGACCTTCACGATGCGCCAGTTCTTGAGGATGAACTCATGCATCTCGGCGCGGATCCAGTGCACGGCAAAGCTCACCAGCCGCACACCGACGTCCGGATCGAAGCGCTTGACGGCCTTCATCAGGCCGATGTTGCCTTCCTGGATCAGGTCGCCCAGCGGCAGCCCGTAGCCGTTGTAACCGCGGGCCACATGAACGACGAAGCGCAGGTGCGAATGGACCAGCTCGCGCGCGGCATCGAGATCGTCGTGATCGCGATACCGCTGCGCCAGCGCCTGCTCCTCTTCGACCGTCAGCACCGGAATCTGGTGCACGGCGCCGATATAGGCATCGAGCGAACCGAGCGGGCTGGGGATCGGCAGGCTGTTGGCAACCAGGGCGTGGGTCATGGTCTGCGTGCTCATGGAAGGATGGTAGCAGTCTCCAGATATGACTGCTAAGGCCGCCGGAAGTTCCCGAGTGTTCTGGCCGTGGAACGTCCAGGGCTTTGTGGACAGGGATCGTTCACCTAGGCGGATAGCTGGGTCGCCGCTGGGGGACCGGCTTAAGATGGCCAATCCTGCGCCTCCTCAGGCGAATCCACGATGAAGATCAGGCCCAGCCGGCGATGCCTGCGATCGTCTCCCGAGCCGATGCCAGGGCAGGCGAGACCGATGTGATGCGCGGCCGTCGGTCGAGCATGCAGGCCAGCGCCGCGTCCAGCAGGCAGGCATGGCTTTGGCGAAGCGACTGACACTGGTCGGCCGGCAACAGGCCCGCCGCCGCTGCGGCCTCGAGTAACGCCGGGGTGGCCCGGGGCGCGAGCAGCCCGGGGTGCGTCGCCGCGCCCTGCAGGACCAGCGACTGGGCCAGGAACTCCAGATCCACCAACCCGCCCTCGCCCTGCTTGAGGTCGAACCGGTCGGCAGTCGAACGGTCGAGCTCGCCGCGCATGCGCCGGCGCATCGCGGCGATCTCCTCCCGCAGCGCCGCGGGCTCGCGAGGCCGGGCCAGCGTGTCGTTGCGGACAGCCTCGAACGCCTCGCGCGTCGACGCATCGCCCGCGACCACCCGCGCACGCACCAGCGCCTGGTGTTCCCAGGTCCACGCACGCTCGCGCTGGTACTCCGCGTAGCTGGCCAGCGACGAGACCAGCAGCCCTTTGCCGCCGTCCGGGCGCAGGCGCACGTCGACGTCGTAGAGTCGGCCGCCGCCGGTGACCGTGCCCAGCAGCGCAACGATCTTCTGCGCCAAACGCGCCGCCCAGCGCTGGGCATCGAGCGGCCGGGCGCCATCGGACTGAGCGTCGGCGGGCGCGTCGTAGAGGAAGACCAGGTCGAGATCCGAGCCGAACCCCAGTTCCTCGCCGCCCAGGCTGCCGTAGCCGACCACCACGAAACGGGCGTCGGGCAGCCGACCATGGGCGCGTTCGAGTTCGCGCATCGCCAGCGCGAGCACCACCGCGACCACCGCGTCGGCCAGCCATGCCAGTTGCCGGGTCGCGGTCGGCGGATCGAGCCTGCGATCGAGCGTGGCCAATGCGATCCGGAAGCTCAATTGCTGGCGGATCTCGTTGAGCGCGAGCAACGCCGATTCCAGATCGCGCTGCTGCAGCACGCGATTGCACTGGGTCGCCAGACCCTCGCGCTCGGGCAGTGGACCCTCGACCCGGGCGTCGAGCAGTTCGTCGAGCAGCAGCGGATGCGCGGCGAGGCGCTCGGCGAGAAACGCGCTGCGGGTCACCGCCTCCACCAGCCGTGCCAGCGCTGCGGGCTGCTCATCGAGCAGGGCCAGGTAGCTGGCACGTCGCAGGATATTGTGCAGCAGCGCCAACAGGCGGCGCACCGCCTGCAGCGGCCGATCCGCCGGCGCGGAGGCCTGCAGCAACACCGGCATCAGCCGGTCGAGCCGCGCGCGTGCGTTGTCCGACAGGTCGCGCACGCTCGGCGAGCGGGCGAAGTCGCGCAGTGCCTCGGCGACCTCGCGCGCATCGGCAAAGCCGGCCTCGGCCAGCGTCTGCGCATCGCCGCCATCGGGCAGCGCGCGCCACCAGGTCGCCAGATCGCTGTCGGTGTCGACGCGGCGCTGCTTGCTGCGTACCGCCAGCAGCGCATCGAACTCGTGCGCGACGTGGCCGCGCTCGCGCCGCAGATCCGCCTCGAGCGCCGCCCAGTCGGCATGGCCCAGGCCGGACGCGATCCGCAGCCGGTCGAGCGGATCGGCCGGCAGCAGATGGGTTTGCGCATCGCGCAGCATCTGCAAGCGGTTCTCGACGCGGCGCAGGAACAGGTAGGCCGCCTGCAACCGCGTCAGCGCCTCGTCGGACAACTGCCCGGCCGCATGCAGCGCCCGCAGTGCCGGCAACAACCGTCGTTCGCGCAATGCCGGCTCGCGCCCACCCCGGATCAATTGCAGCGCCTGGGCCAGGAACTCGACTTCGCGGATGCCGCCGTCGCCGCGCTTGATGTCGTCGGCCAGTTCCCGACGCGCGACCTCGGCCGCGATCATGTCCTTCATCTGCCGCAGGCCGTCGAGCGCACCGAAGTCGAGATAACGGCGGTAGACGAACGGCCGCAAGAGGTCGAGGAAACGCGCACCTGCGGCGAGGTCGCCGGCCACGGGCCGCGCCTTCTGCCAGGCGTAACGTTCCCAGTCGCGGCCCTCGCGCTGGAAGTACTGCTCCATCGCCGCGAAGCTCAGCGCGATCCGGCCCGCGTTGCCGAACGGCCGCAAGCGCAGGTCGACGCGATGGCAGAAGCCGTCGCCGGTGATCTCGTCGAGCAACCGCGCCAGTTGCTGGCCCAGCCGGGTGAAGTAGTCCTCGGCCGCCAACGACCGCGCGCCGTCGCTCTCGCCCGCCGCTTCGAAGCCGTAGACCAGATCGATGTCGGAGCTGAAGTTCAACTCGCCGCCGCCGAGCTTGCCGAGCCCGAACACCACCAGGCGCACCGCGCGGCCTTCGCTGTCGCGCACGACGCCGTGGCGGCTGGCGAAATCCTGTTCGAGCGCGCCCAGCGCGACCTGCAGGCAGGTCTCGGCCAACTGGGTGCTGCCAGCGAGCGTCGCTTCGACATCATCCAGTCCATGCACGTCGCGCCAGATCAGCCGTGTCGAGCAGGCCAGGCGGTAGCGCCGCAGCAGCATCGGCCAGTCATTGCGATTGCCCGCCTCCAGCGACGGTAGTGTGGGCGACGTGTCGCCGTCGTCGGCCAGCAGTTGCGCTAGCAGGTCGGGCTGGCGCTGCAGCACATCGATCGCGAGGTCGCTGGCGACCGCGACGGGACGCAGCCGCGCCATCGCCGCGGGGTCGGCGTGTACCTCATCTGGCAGGCGGGCCAACAGGCGGGCGACATGCGCATCGAGCGCTGCACGGGGATCGTCGGTCATCCCATCATCATGACAGCGGCCGCCGGTGCGAAACAGGACACGCTCACTCCGCGACCGGTAAGACGAGCCAAGCTAAGTCTTTCTGAGGCGCGCGAGCTGAAGCGGGCTCACCCCTGGCGCGCTTGACGCGGTCGCCAGTCGTTAGCCCGCCGCATAGACATGTGCAACCCCACTTCGGGTGGACGCAAAGTCGCCCGCTGGAAGAAGTTGCGCACTGTCAGCCTCAGTGCGTCGTGCTAGTCGGGGATTGCGATAGCGGGCCAGGGATGGCCCGCGGCGGCGAGTCAGCCATGGATGGCTGACCGAGCCGGGGAGCAGTCCCCGGCTGGCGCGACGCGCGCTCCGAAGAGGAGCCCCTGATCGAGCGAAGAGAAACAGGTTTCCCCGGATGTCGGCGAAGAACCAAAAAAAAAGCCCGCTTCCGGCGAACCGGTTACGGGCTTGCTCCCTCCCCCACGTCGGGTGCGGGGCGATATTGGAAGACTGGTCGACGGGATGCACGCTGCAGTGCAAAACGATACTGGCCGGTTCACCAACCCGCGCGCATTCAGTCTCAGGCCGCGGAATGGGCGTCCCGCGGGCCGCTGTCACGCGCAAGGCCCAGCGTCGTCTGGACGAGATCGGCGAGCGCCGACGCGGCGTCGGGTCGCCCGAGCACGGCAGCCGCGCGTGCCGCAGCGGGCAGCACCGTCGGTGACGCGAAGGCCTCTTCGAGCAACGCGGTGAGCCGCTCGGCGCTCAGCTCGGCCTCGGGCATGCACCAGCCCACACCCGCGGCGGCCAGCGCCTCGGCATTGCGGCGCTGCTCGTCGCGCGAGCCGCCCTGCGGAATCGGGACCATCACCGCGGGGCGGCCGACGGTCAGCAGGTCGGCAGCGGTTGTCGCACCGGCGCGGGTGACGACGAGATGTGCATCGCGCAGCCGTACGCCCATGTCGTCGAAGAATGGCCGCACGGTCGCCTCGATACCCGCCGCGCGCAGCGTCGCCTCGACTTCGTCAACGCCCTCGCCCTTCATCTGCAGCGAGACGTGCAGCCGGCGCCGCATCGTCTCGGGCAGCCGCAGCAGTGCAGGCGGCACGACCTCGCCGAACACCCGCGCACTCTGGCTGCCGCCCACGACCAGCAGCCGCAGCGGCGCATCGCCGCCGAGCGCAGGGTAGTCGCCACGTGCAGCCAGGATCGCGGCGCGCACCGGATTGCCGGTGTCGACGACGCGCGCCGGATCGAAGCCGTCGAGTCCGGCGGTCGCCGGGAACGAGGTCGCCACGCCGGCGGCCAGCCGCAGCAGTTTCTGGTTGGCCAGGCTCAACCGCGCGCCCTGCTCGTGCAGCAGCAGCGGGCAGCCCAGGCTTCGGGCCGCGAGTGCGGGCGCGAAGCTGGGATAGCCGCCGAAGCCCACCAGCAGGCCGACGCCGCGCCGGCGCATGTCGCGGCGCGCCTGCCAGGCCGCACGCAGGATCGTGAGCCCGGCGGCGAACTTGCCGGTGACGCCGCCTTCGAGGCTGCGCGCCGGCAGCACGACATGGTCGAGCCCAGCCAGCGCCTGGGTGTAGGCCGCGCCGCGGCGCTCGGTGTAGATCACCACCGGATGCCCGCGCCGCTGCAGCTCCCGCGCCAGCGCCTCGGCCGGAAACAGATGGCCGCCGGTGCCGCCTGCGGCGCAGGCGACGGCGGGAAGCGAGGTGCGGGCGACGGGCGAGGACATGGCGAATCCGGGAACGGACGGGGGCACGACTATAGCGAGCGCACGCGCCGCCGCGCGGGCCCTGCACGATCCGGCTGCCCACGCGATAATCGGGACTTCACGTCCCCCTGTGCCCGTCATGACCGAAGACCGTATCCGCAACGCCGCCCTGCGCAGCCGCATCGTCACGCCCGAGCAGGCAGCCGCGCTGATCGAACCGGGCCAGACCGTCGCAATGAGCGGCTTCACCGGCTCGGGCTATCCCAAGGCGGTGCCGGTGGCGCTGGCCGCACGCATCGAGCAGGTCCATGCCGCGGGGCAGCCGTTCCAGATCCGACTGCTGACCGGCGCCTCGACCGCGCCCGAGCTCGACGGCGCACTGGCCAAGGTCGACGGCATCGCGTTGCGCCTGCCGTTCCAGAGCGATCCGGAGGCGCGCCGCCGCATCAACGACGGCAGCCTGGCCTATATCGACGCACACCTGAGCCACGTCGCCCAGCATGCGTGGTTCGGTTTCTACGGCGACATCGACGTGGCGGTGATCGAGGCGGTGGCGATCCGCGAGGACGGCACCATCGTGCCGTCGACCTCGGTCGGCAACAGCAAGACCTGGTTGGACCTGGCCAAGCGCGTGATCGTCGAGGTCAACGAGGTGCAGCCGCTCGCGCTCGAAGGCATGCACGACATCTACTACGGCACCGCGCTGCCGCCGCAGCGCCGCCCGATCCCGCTCGAACACGCCGACGATCGCATCGGCGACACCGCACTGCGCTGCGACCCGGACAAGATCGTCGCGATCGTGCGCACCGCGGCCCCCGACCGCAACAGCCCATTCAACCCGCCCGATGAGGCCAGCCAGCGCATCGCCGCGTTCCTGGTCGAGTTCCTGCAGCACGAGGTCGCCAAGGGCCGGCTGCCCAAGGGGCTGCTGCCGCTGCAGTCGGGTGTGGGCAACATCCCCAATGCGGTGCTCGCCAACCTTGCCGACAGCGGCTTCCGCGACCTGACCGCGTTCACCGAGGTCATCCAGGACGGCATGCTCGATCTGCTCGAATCCGGCGTGCTGCGCAGCGCCTCGTGCACAGGATTTGCGCTGAGCCCGGAGGCCAGCCTGCGCTTCGAGGCCAACCTCGGCTTCTTCCGCGAACGCATCGTGCTGCGCACCCAGGAGATTTCCAACCATCCCGAACTCGTCCGCCGGCTGGGCTGCATCGGCATGAACGGCATGGTCGAGGTCGACATCTACGGCAACGTCAACTCGACCCACATCATGGGCAGCCGCATGCAGAACGGCATCGGCGGCTCGGGCGACTTCGCCCGCAACGGCTTCCTGTCGATCTTCATGAGCCCGAGCACGGCCAAGAACGGCACGATCTCGTCGATCGTGCCGATGGTCAGCCACGTCGACCACACCGAGCACGATGTGTCGATCGTGGTCACCGAGTACGGCCTGGCCGATCTGCGCGGGCTCTCGCCCAAGCAGCGCGCGCGGGTGCTGATCGACCGCTGCGCGCATCCGGACTATCGCGACGCGCTCGAGGACTACTTCGCGCGCGCGCTGCGCGAGAGCTACGGCAAGCACACGCCGCATCTGTTGCCCGAGGCGCTGTCCTGGCACCAGCGCTGGCTCGACACCGGCGACATGCGCGCGACGCGCTGAGGCAGCGAACGCTGGCCTGCCGCAGGTCGCGCAACAGACCGGACCGCGTGCCAGGTCAGGCCTCGGGCTGCGCCTGCAGCCAAGCCAGCTTGCGCGCGCGGGGCTGGCGCTTGAGTTGCCATTCGGCGCGCGAGGCGCTGGCGCGGTCGGGATAGACGCGACTGGCGAGGATGCGCACCGGTGGGTTGCCGCGCGTGTACTTCGCGCCGCGACCGGCCGCATGCGCTTTGAACCGCGCGTCGAGATCGTTGGTGATGCCGGCGTACCAGCTGCCGTCGCGGCATTCGAGCAGGTACAGGTGCCAGAGTGCGGGCGCGGTCATCGCACCGATTATCCATGCGCAGGCAAATGCGGATGCGGCGCGCCGTCAGCGGTCGAGGCGGTCGAACGCGAACAGCCGGGTCAGTGGATGCCGGCGACGCTCGATGCCGGCGCGTAACAGGCCGGCACCGAGCATCGAATAGGTGATGCCGTTGCCACCGTAGGCCATCGCGTAGTGCACACGCGGCCCGGTCGCTGGATGCGGACCGAAGAACGGCAGGCCATCCTCGGTTTCGGCAAACGTGCCGGCCCAGGCGAAGGTCGGTTGCAGGTCGAGCTCGGGCCAGAGCGCATGGACCCGCTTCATCAACCGGCGTGCCTTCTTGTCGACGCGCGCATCGCGGCGGGCCGGCACGTCGATACTGTCGTCCTCGCCGCCGATCAGCAAGCGACGGTCGCCGGTCGTGCGCAGGTACAGGTAGGGTCGCGCGGTTTCCCAGACCAGCAACCGCGCCAGCCGCTCGGGCAGGTCGTCGTCCAGGGGATCGGTGACAAAGGCGTAGCTGCTGCGATTGCGCGCCACCCGTTTGGGCAGCCAGTGCTGGCTGGCGTAGCCGGCCGCGACGACGACATGGCGGGCGCGGACCTGGGCGCCGGCATCGGTCGTTGCGAGCACGTCGCGGCTGCGCGCCTGCAGGTCCACGATCGTGCTGCGGTCGTAGACACCGGCACCGCGCCGGGCCAGCCGCGCCAGCAATCGCGAGGCGAAGCGGTAGGGATCGACCTGGGCGGCCTGCGCGCTGAGCAGCGCGGCCGGTGCCTGGAAGCCGTAGCGCGCCTGCACCGTGGGCTCGTCGAGATACTCGATATCGAACCCGTGCCGGCGACGCGCGACGTACTCGTCCCGCAGCGCCGGAACGTCGTGCTGCCGGCTGGCGTAGTAGAGGCTGCCGGTGCGCTCGAAGTCGACATCGCGCACCTCGCGGGCGATGCCGGCGAGCAGGTCGATCGCCTCGCCACAGGCGCGATAGGCCAGCGCCGCGTCGTCCTCGCCGTAACGCTGTGCCAGGTCCACCAGGTGCGTGTCGATCTCGTATTGCAGCAGGGCGGTGCTCGCCGCGCTGCTGCCCCAGGCGACATCGCGCTGCTCGAGCACCACGACGTCGTGCCCGTGCGCGACCAGTTCGTCGGCGATCAGCGCACCGGTGATCCCGCCGCCGAGCACCAACACGTCGCAGCGCAGGTCTCGGTCGAGCTTGGGAAAGGCATGCATCAGGCCGTTGCGGACGGCCCAGAACGGATAGCCGCTCTTGAGATCCATGGCTGCATCATCGAGGAAGATGGCGCAGCCTATTCAGGGCCATGTGAGCGCCATGCAGAGACCACGCCCGACCCACCGCGGAGGCATCGAGGCGGCAGACGGCCTAGACTGCGCCCCCGCTCACCGCCGTGCCGTCCCGATGCCCGATGCCGTCGTCGCCTCCCCACCCCGCCAGAATCCGGACGTGATCGTCCTGGGGGCGGGCGCGGCCGGACTGATGGCCGCGATCGCGGCCGGTCAGCGCGGTCGCCACGTGCTGGTGCTCGACCACGCCAACAAGGTCGGCAAGAAGATCCTGATGTCGGGCGGCGGCCACTGCAACTTCACCAACACCGGCACCACGCCGGCGCAGTACCTGTCGTCGAACCCGCACTTCTGCAAGTCCGCGCTGGCGCGTTACACGCCGCAGGACTTCATCGATCTGGTCGACCGCCATGGCATCGCCTGGCACGAGAAGGAACTCGGGCAGTTGTTCTGCGATGGCGCCTCGAAGCAGATCGTGCGCATGCTGCTCGACGAGGCGCAGGCGGTCGGCGTGCAGGTCCGCACGCATTGCGCGGTGCAACTGCCGCGGGCCGTCGAGGGCGGCTTCCGGCTCGAGACCGCGATCGGCACGCTGCAGTGCGCGTCCTTGATCGTGGCGACCGGCGGGCTGTCGATCCCGAGCCTGGGCGCGAGCGGATTCGGCTACGAGATCGCACGCGCATTCGGGCATGCCCTGCTGCCCACGCGGGCCGGGCTGGTGCCGCTGACCCTCAGCGGCAAGCACCAGGAACGCCTGGCCGAGCTGTCGGGCGTCGCGCTCGATGTCGAAGCCAGTTGCAACGGCGCCGCGTTCCGCAACCGCATGCTGATCACCCATCGCGGCCTCAGCGGCCCGGCGATCCTGCAGATCTCTTCCTACTGGCAGCCCGGCGACGACCTGCGCCTGGACCTGCTGCCGGGCCGCGACGCGCTGGCGTGGCTGCAGGCACAACAGGCCGAGCGCCCGGCGTCGGAACTGCGCACGGTGCTGGCCGAGGTCATGCCGCGCCGCTTCGCACAGCGGCTATGCGAGGTGTGGCTGGCGAGCCGGCCGATGCGGCAGTACACCCCGGCGCAGCTGCACGACACCGCGGCGCTGCTGCAGGCCTGGCCGCTGGTCGCCAGCGGCACCGAGGGCTACCGCACCGCCGAGGTCACGCTCGGCGGCGTCGACACCCAGGCGGTGTCTTCGCGCACGCTCGAATCACGGCATGTGCCAGGGCTGTACTTCGTCGGCGAGGTGCTCGATGTGACCGGCTGGCTGGGCGGCTACAACTTCCAGTGGGCCTGGGCATCGGGCATGGCGGCCGGCAGCGCGGCCTGAGCGCACCACGCGCGGCTGCGCCACCGCCCCCCGGCAATGGTCACGCCGCCTGCGCGTCGGCCCGGCTCCGGCGGGTCCGGACCGCATCGGCCAGCCGGTCGAGCACGTCGACCGTCGTTGCCCAGTCGATGCAGCCGTCGGTGATGCTCTGGCCGTAGGTCAGTGCCCGGCCGGGGCCGAGCGCCTGCTTGCCGGCAACCAGATGGCTTTCGATCATCGTCCCCACGACGCGCCGTTCGCCGCCCGCAATGCGGTCGGCGATGTCGGCGATCACTGCGGGCTGGTTGTCCGGATTCTTGCCGCTGTTGGCATGGCTGGCGTCGACCATCAGTGCCGGACGCAGGCCGTTGCCGACGAGCACCTGGGCGGCGGCCTCGACGCTGGCCGCGTCGTAGTTGGGGCGAACGCCGCCGCGCAGGATCACATGGCAATCCGGGTTACCGGCGGTGGCGGCGATCGCGCAGCGCCCATCCTTGCCCACGGCAAGGAAATGATGCGGGTGCGACGCGGCGCCGACCGCATCGACCGCGATGCGCACATCGCCGCCGGTGCCGTTCTTGAAGCCGACCGGGCACGACAGCCCCGACGCCATCTCGCGATGCACCTGGCTCTCGGTGGTGCGGGCACCGATCGCGCCCCAGGCGACGAGGTCGGCCAGGTACTGCGGACTGATGATGTCGAGGAACTCCACGCCGGCCGGCAGCCCAAGGGCGTTGACATCGCGCAGCAGGCTGCGCGCGAGCCGCAGCCCGCGGTCGATGCGGAAACTGCCGTCGAGATCGGGGTCGTTGATCAGCCCCTTCCAGCCGATCGTCGTGCGCGGCTTCTCGAAGTACACGCGCATGACCAGCTCCAGCGCATCGCCGTGCGTGTCGCGCAGCGCACGCAGCCGCTGCGCGTAGTCCATCGCCGCGACCGGATCGTGGATCGAACACGGGCCGACGACGACGATCAGCCGGTCGTCATGACCGTGGAGGATGGCGTGGCAGGCCGCGCGGGCCTCGGCGACGGTCGACGACATCGCCTCCTCGCAGGGCAGTTCGGCCAACAACTGCATCGGGGGCGTGAGCGGCTGCAGGTCGCGGATACGCAGGTCGTCGGTATCGGGGGGCATGCGGAACATCCTGGATGGGAGCGTAAGTGCGGGCATGAAAAAAGCCGCCAGGGTCGCTGGCGGCTTTCGGGGATGCGTGTGAACCGAGATCGTCAGGGTACGCGCAGGCCTTCCACCGCCGGGGGCGTGGGAAACCAATACCAACGATAGAAAGCGGCGACGCGGTTCATGGGGGCATTGATAGCACGTCGTTCCGGGCGATGCGACGGTTGCATCTGCGACCATCCCCTCAACGGGCGGACCTGGGCAGCAACGGCGGCCGCCCCTCGTACCAATCGCGCGCGCCTGCGATATGCAGCGTGCGCTCGCCACCCTGCAGCTCCACGCCCAGGCCCAGCACCCCCCAGCGCGCGTACAGATCGCCGGCCGGACGGCCGTCGTCGATCCGCAGCTTGGCCTTCAGGTCGACGCGGTCGTTGCTCGCCTCGATGTGATCTAACACCAGTTCCTTGTTGCGCATGCGCAAGTCGCCCGTCGCATGGACCTGGCCGGCGTCGACCAGGTTGCCGATCCAGCGCGGCAGCACCCGCCGCTCGGCGAACAGGCCCAGCAGCACGCTGATGTCGCGCATGTCGACTTGGCCGTGACCCGCCACCTCGAACGGCTCCTTCCACTGCAGCGTGCCCTGCTCGAGCGCCAGGCGTGCCCACCACGGGGCAGCCGCCTGGCTCGCCTCGCCCTCCAGGCGCACGCCATCCAGGCGCGCGGCCACCGAGTCGATCGTGTAATGGCGCCCCACCTTCTGTGCCCGCGTCAGGTGGCTGTCGAGCGCGACATCGCCGGTCAGCCGCGAGGGCCCGAGCGCGAGCCGGACACCGCTGCCGCGCACCTGCAGCCGTCCGCTGGCCATCTCGCCGGCATTGTCCAGACGCAGATCGCCACTCGCCTGCCCACTGCCGCCCAGCAGCCGTGCGCTGTCCCCAGGCAGATAGCGGTTGAAGCTGCGCAGATCCGGCACCTGGGCATCGTCGAACCGCAGCCGCGCGTCCAGGTGCTCGTGGAATTCGGCCAGCGGACCGCTGGACGCGAGCTCCAGGCGCAGGTCGCGCCCGCGCAGATCGATGCGTTCGGGCGAGGCCTCGGGCGCCAAGGTGAAGCGGTCCATCTCGATCGCGATGGTGGTCCGCGGCGCATCGTTCTCGGCCTCTTGCATGCGCATCGCGGCATGCGCGGCGCCCTCGAGCCGGTTGTCGAGCACGCGGGCGCGCACGCGTGCGTCGCGCACGTCGATCCGGCTCCCGGGCCGCAAACGGCCCTGCTGCAGGGCGAGCGCGGCATCGACGTCAGCCCGGCCGTCGAAGGACAGCCAGTCGACATCGTCGAGCAGCACATCGACCCAGCGCAGCGGGACCGCCGGCCACTGCGTCTCGACGGTCCCGCCGAGTGCACGAAGAGGACGGAGCCAGTCGCCCGGCCCGATCCGGCGGTCGTCGACGTGCAGGTCGGCGCGTAGCCAAGGCGTGCTGGTCGCCGGCGCCGGCACCCGCGCCGCGAGCGCGATCGTATCGGGCGCGGTGCGCAGCGCCACGCCGAGCGGATGGCGCAGCGGCGCGCCGTTGGCGCCGCGCGAGAACACCGGCGCCGACCAGTCGAGCCGGCTGCCGGGCATCAGCACGCCGCGCTGCAACTGCAGGTCGGCACGCAACTTGCCGGATGTCGCGGCTGTCCCGATCGGTAACGCATTGTCGTTGTGGGCCACCAGATCGACACCCGGCGCCGGGCCGTCCACCCACAGCCGCAGATCGACCAGCACCAACTTCTCCACGCCCTGCGCCTGCTCGCGGATATGGCCGGGCATCGCGATCTCGAAGTCCAGCGTGCCCTTGCGCAGCAGTTCCACGCCCCCGACCTGCAGGGTCGCATCGGGCATGTGCAACGTCGAGCGCCCGACCTCCATCGGCCCGCCCTCCAGCTGTTTTTCGAACACGAACTTCGCGTCGCCGTGCCCGGTCACCTGCGCCTCGTAGAAGTCGAAACGCAACAGGCTCGGCGTGGTGATCGCATCGAAGCGCAGCGTCCAGGGCTTGCGTCCCGGACGCTGGGTGGTCGGCATGTCGTGCGGCGTACGCGCGACATGCACCGAGACGTCCTGCGCGCGGATGGTGCCGAACGCGACCTCGTGCCACAGCAGCGGCAACAGCTTGATCCGGCCATTGGCACGCGGCGTGGCGGCCGTCCACAGGTTGGTGCGGGCATGTCCGCCCATCACCACATCGCGCGCGTGGATGTGCCCGGGGTACAGGCTCATCGCCCAGGACCACTGCGCGTGATAGCGCTCGGGCTTGCGATTGACCAGGCGTTCGCCGAGCGCGCTGTTGAGCAGCACGTTGGCGGTGATCAGGTACAGCAGGTACAGCACCACGAGCAGGACCACGCCCAGGCGCAGCCCTCGCCGGTGCGCGCGGATCCAGGAGGCAGGCGTGGTCGTCATGGCGAC
Organism: Luteimonas sp. RC10; assembly: GCF_014192745.1. GTDB lineage: Bacteria > Pseudomonadota > Gammaproteobacteria > Xanthomonadales > Xanthomonadaceae > Luteimonas. The sequence continues at coordinate 88,332 of NZ_JACHYJ010000010.1, read as the reverse complement.
AGCATCGCCGATGATCGGTGACGGCGCCGAACACGCCTCGGCAGCCCCACCCGATCGTTCAGCACGCGGCTCAGCATGGCGCAGGCGCGACGCCTGCGCTGATCGCGTCGCGCCTCACAGGATGGGTCGATGCCCCGGCAGGCCCCGCCCGCCATCCATCCAGTGCCCATCACGCGCACCGAGAACAGGCCGCCCCGGCGCCCGCCTGTCACAAAAAACAAGACCCCCGCTTGCGCGGGGGTCCTGGGTGTTGCGGTCAAGCGGAGGGCTGGATCAGAAATCCATACCGCCCATGCCGCCCATGCCACCGCCCGGCGGCATCGCCGGCTCGTCCTTCTTCGGCAGCTCGGCGACCATCGCTTCGGTCGTGATCATCAGACCGGCGATCGACGCGGCGTTCTGCAGCGCGGTGCGGGTGACCTTGGTCGGATCCAGGATGCCGAACTCGACCATGTCGCCGTACTCCCCATTGGCAGCGTTGTAACCGTAGTTACCGGTGCCGCCCTTGACGTTGTTGACGATGACCGACGGCTCTTCGCCGGCGTTGGTCACGATCTCGCGCAGCGGGGCTTCCATCGCACGCAGTGCGATCGCGATGCCGTGATTCTGGTCTTCGTTGGCACCCTTCAGGTCGGAGATCGCAGCCAGCGCGCGGATCAGCGCGACGCCGCCGCCCGGGACCACGCCTTCCTCGACCGCTGCGCGCGTGGCGTGCAGGGCGTCTTCGACGCGGGCCTTCTTTTCCTTCATTTCGATCTCGGTCGACGCGCCGACCTTGATCACCGCAACGCCGCCGGCCAGCTTGGCCACGCGCTCCTGCAGCTTCTCGCGGTCGTAGTCCGAGGAGGTCTCCTCGATCTGCGCCTTGATCTGCTTGATGCGCGACTCGATCGAACCGGTGTCGCCGGCGCCGTCGATGATCGTGGTGTTCTCCTTGGAGACCTGCACCTTCTTGGCGCGGCCCAGGTCGTTGATCGTCGCCTTCTCGAGCGACAGACCCACTTCCTCGGAGATCACGGTGCCGCCGGTCAGCACGGCCATGTCTTCGAGCATCGCCTTGCGACGGTCGCCGAAGCCCGGGGCCTTGACGGCCACGACCTTGACGATGCCGCGGATGGTGTTGACGACGAGCGTGGCCAGGGCCTCGCCCTCGACTTCCTCGGCGACGATCAGCAGCGGCTTGCCGGCCTTGGCCACGCCTTCGAGGACGGGCAGCAGGTCACGGACGTTGGAGATCTTCTTGTCGTGCAGCAGGATGAACGGATCGTCGAGGTCGGCGGTCTGCGACTGCTGGTTGTTGACGAAGTACGGCGACAGGTAGCCGCGGTCGAACTGCATGCCCTCGACGACGTCGAGTTCGTTCTCCAGGCCCGAGCCTTCCTCGACCGTGATCACGCCTTCCTTGCCGACCTTCTTCATCGCGTCGGCGATGATCGTGCCGATCGACTCGTCGGAGTTGGCCGAGATCGTACCGACCTGGGCGATCGCCTTGTCGTCGGCCGTCGGCTTGGACAGCTTCTTGAGCTCGGCGACGGCGGCCTGCACGGCCTTGTCGATACCGCGCTTGAGGTCCATCGGGTTCATGCCGGCGGCGACGGCCTTCGAGCCCTCGCGGATGAACGCCTGGGCGAGCACGGTCGCGGTCGTGGTGCCGTCACCGGCGTTGTCGGACGTCTTGGAGGCGACCTCCTTGACCATCTGCGCGCCCATGTTCTCGAACTTGTCGGCCAGTTCGATCTCCTTGGCGACGGACACGCCGTCCTTGGTGATCGTCGGCGCGCCGAAGCTCTTCTCGAGCACGACGTTGCGGCCCTTCGGGCCGAGGGTCGCCTTGACGGCGTTGGCGAGCACGTTGACGCCGCGCACCATCTTGGAGCGTGCGTCTTCGCCGAAGCGGATTTCCTTAGCAGCCATTGAAAACTCCGGAATTGGGATAGGGGATTAGGAATTTGGAAACGCGCAGGACACAGCTGAGTCGCAAGGAACGGGGTGGGCGCTGACGCCTCGATTGCCCGCTCGCGAACGCCTTGACGTCCTTAGCTTTCGATCAGCCGACGATCGCGAGGATGTCGTCTTCCTTCACGATCTTGTATTCGATGCCTTCAGCCTTGTAGGCGCTGCCCGAGTACTGACCGTAGATCACGATGTCGCCGACCTTGACCTTCGGCGCGCGCACGCTGCCGTTGTCCAGGGCCTTGCCCTCGCCGACGGCGACGACTTCGCCCTTGGTGGGCTTTTCCTTGGCGTTGTCCGGGATCAGGATGCCGCCGGCAGTCTTCTCTTCGGCCTCGACGGGCTTGACCACGACGCGGTCGTACAGCGGCTTGAGATTGCTCATTCCAACCCTCTCTAAGTGATTGATTGTGAAGAAAACGGGCCCGAATTCTAGCACTCGCCCTTGGGGACTGCTAGAACGCGCGGCGCACGCACCCCGGCAACCCGGGACGCGAGGGGAGATGGGTGCGCGTGCCGGCTTTACAAGGGGGCGCGCAGAAAAATCATCAGATCGCCCAGACGCACTGCCCCGGCACAGGGCCGGGGCAGGCAGACACGCTGGCGGTGGCTCAGCGGAAGCGCCAGGCGGCGACCAGCATGGTCTCGCCGTCGTTGGGCTGCTTGATGCTGGCGTTGGAGATGTGCCGGGCCAGCAGCGAGAAGCGCTGCCAGCGCCAGCCGATGGTGCTGACGAACTGCGGATTGCCCGACAGCGCATCGGTCTGGCCGATCTGCGCGCCGACGCCGAAGCCGGCGGTGAATCCGTTGTCGCGCTCGTAGCGGGCGCCGCCGTGGACGACACCGACATCCTCGTCGAGATCGAAACGGGTGTTGTCGCGGGCCCGGACGTAGATCGCACCCAGCTCCCAGCGCAGGACGCCGTGGGCGGTGCGCCGCCACTCCGGCATCCAGGCCGCGGTCGCGACCACGGTGGTCTCGTTCTCGCGCGTGGCCGAGACGCCGACGCCGACATCGATGGGAGAGGCCGCCTGGGCGGCAAGCGGCGCGGCCAGCATGAGACCGGCAGCGAGGACGAAAGACGAGCGAAGGCGCATGGGGACCGCCAAGACAGCGTAGGGGAAGGAAAGTTAAGTATACCGGCGAGTTCACTAATCGTTGAACGCGTGAACTGCCCACCGGCGGGATAGACCATCCCCAACGGGCCGGCGCAGCGTCGCGCCGAAGTTGTGCACACCGCGTGCACATTGGGCGCTGAGCCGATACCTTGGCTAAATGCCTGTTCTGACTTGCCTGAACACCTGCCCCGACAACGCCACGGCCCAGCACATCGCCCGCGCGCTGGTCGAAGCCCGGCTGGCCGCCTGCGTGAATCTGGTGCCGGGCGTGACCTCGATCTATCGCTGGCAGGGCCAGGTCCAGAGCGATGCCGAGGTCCTGCTGGTGATCAAGACGACGGCCGACCGGCTGGAAGCGCTGACCGAACGGCTGCGGGCGCTGCATCCTTATGACACCCCTGCGCTTGTCGCGCTGCCGGTCGCCGGCGGGCTCACCGATTACCTGCGGTGGGTCGATGACGAGACCGCACCGATCGAGACCGGCGAGGCGGACTGAAATCCCGGTTGGGCAGCGCAAGGGGCGGCCTGCGATACTGCCGCGATGCGTACGTTCTTCTCCGCCTCGTTCCTGACCCAGGCTGCGCACCTCCGCCGCCAGGCCTGTCGCCCCTGGTATGGCCTGCTCGCGGCCACGTTGTTGGGCGCGGTGGCGCCTGTCGCCGCCGTCGACTTCGACGATGTGCTGCCGGTCGACGAGGCCCTGGCGCTTTCGGCCACAGCGGTCGCGCACGACCGCATCGAGATCCGCTGGAAAATCGCAGACGGTTACTACCTGTATCGCCACCGCACCGCGGCCCAGGTGGCCGACGGCAGCTTCGGGGCCACCACGCTGACCCTACCCGACGGCCACCGCCACGTCGACGAGTTCTTCGGCGAAGTCGAGACCTACCGCGATCGCCTGGTCGCGACGCTGGACGGACACCCCAGCGCCGACACGCGCCGCGTCGCACTGCAGGTCAAGTACCAGGGCTGCGCCGACGCCGGCATCTGCTACCCCCCGCAGACCCGTACCCTCCAGGTCGCCCTGCCCCCCGCAAAACCGGGGTCAGCGTCGCTTTTCTCGCGCCCTGACGCGACGGCGCCTGCGGCAACAAGCGACGCTGACCCCGGTTTTGCGGCGTTGGGGCGGGCGCTGTCGGGGACGGGCGATGCGTTGCCTGCCGAGCGCGCGTTCGCGTTCGAGGCGATCGCGCAGGACGGCAATACCCTCCTGATGCGCTTCACCCCGGCGCCTGGCTATTACCTCTATCAGGACCGCAACCGCTTCACGGTCGAGGGCGCGGCAGGCATCCGCGCCGGCGAGCCGCGCTGGCCCGCCGGCAAGGCGCATCACGACGATCATTTCGGCGCGGTGACCGTGTACTTCGACCAGGTCGACGTGCCGCTGCCGGTGCTGCGCAGCCGGCCCGATGCCGCCGAGGTCGAGGTGGTGGCGACTTTCCAGGGCTGCCAGACCGATGGCATCTGCTACCCGCCGATGACGCGTCGTGTGCAGGTGACGTTGCCTGCCGGCACGATGACGACCGCTGCGACCGCGCCCGACACGTCCACGCCTGAAGCCGCTCCAGCAGGCACCGCCGACGCCGCGCCGGCACCTGCCGACGCCAATGCCACCACACCGCGCTCGCCTGAGGCCGCCCCGGATGGCGCCGTCGCGGTCGCGGCCGGCAGCGATGCGGTCGCCGACAACGCCGCGCGCACCCGCCCGCCCACCACGCCGCGCACCAGCCTGCTGGCGGCGCTCGTCCTGGCATTGCTCGGCGGCCTGGTGCTGAATCTGATGCCCTGCGTACTGCCGATCCTGTCGTTGAAGGTGCTGGGCCTGGCCCAGAGCGGCGGCAGCCGTGCGCGGGCCCGGGCGCATGCGCTGTGGTACACGGCCGGCGTGCTGGTCGCGTTCGCCGCGGTCGGCCTGCTGGTGCTGGCGCTGCGCGCCGCCGGCCAAGCACTGGGCTGGGGCTTCCAGTTGCAGCAGCCCTGGTTCGTGGCCGCCCTGGTGTACCTGATGTTCGCGGTCGGGCTGAGCCTGTCGGGCGTGTTCACGCTCGGCGGCCGGGTCGGCAACCTCGGCCAGGCGCTGGCCGCACGCACCGGGCCCAGTGGCGACTTCTTCACCGGTGTCCTGGCCTGCGTGGTCGCGAGCCCCTGCATCGCGCCGTTCATGGGCGGGGCGCTGGCCTACGCATTCGCTGCGCCCGCCGCGCTGGCGCTGGCGGTGTTCCTGATGCTCGGTCTGGGCCTGGCACTGCCGTTCCTGCTGATCGGGCTGGTGCCGGCGCTCGCCGACCGCCTGCCCAAGCCCGGCGCGTGGATGGAGACGTTCAAGCAAGCGCTGGCATTCCCCATGTACCTCACGGCCCTTTGGCTGCTGTGGGTGTTCGGACGGCAGGCGGGCGTGAACGCGATGACGTTGCTGCTCGCCGGCTTGGTGTTGTTCGCACTCGCGCTGTGGTGGTTCGAACGCCGTCGCTGGACTGGTGGCGGAATCTCGCGCGCACTGGCGCTGGCGCTGCTGGTGGTGTCGCTGCTGCCGGCTGCCTACGCAGTCCGCAATGCGCAGGCCGACACGCCCCGCGCAATCGCCGCCGACACGGACGATGAGATCGCGTACTCGGCGCAGCGCCTGCAGACGCTGCGCGAGGCCGGCACGCCGGTGTTCGTCAATATGACCGCCGACTGGTGTGTGACCTGCAAGGCCAACGAGCGCCGCGTGCTGTCGCAGCCGCCGTTCCGCGAGGCCCTGGCGCGCGCGGGTGCGACCTACATGGTGGGCGACTGGACCAACGTCGATCCGCAGATCGGCGCATTCCTCGAGGCGCACGGTGCGGTCGGTGTACCGCTCTATGTGGTCTACCCACGGGGCGGCGGCGAAGGCGAGGTGCTGCCGGCGCTGCTGAGCGAGGCGGTCGTGACCGGCGCACTCGAACGCGCGGGTGCCCCGCAGTGAAGCGGCTTGGTGGCACCCTTGGGATCGTCGCGGTCGCCCTCGTGGCCGGCGGACTGGGCGTGCTCGCCAGCCTGTTCGTCTCCGGCCCGGGTCCACTGCTCGGCACCGAGGCCGGCCAGCGCCTGTACAACGATGCCTTGGTCGCCGCCGCGGAGCCGCCGCCCACCGGCGTGACCATGGCCCGGCGCGGCGAGCCGGTCCCCCGCTTCGAGATCGCATTGCTCGACGGCAGCCGCCTGCCACTGCCCGACGCCTATGCCGGGCGCCCGGTGCTGGTGAACCTCTGGGCCAGTTGGTGCGCCCCCTGCATCGAGGAAATGCCCGAACTCGAGCGCTTCGCCCGCGAACAGGGCGCAGATGGCGTGCAAGTGCTCGGTATCGCGCTCGACGACGCCGACGCCGTACAGGCGTTCCTGGCGCGCATCCCGGTGACCTACCCGATTGCGATCGACGCGCCCGGCCCGGCCGATGCCGGTGTGCGCCTGGGCAACCCGCGCGGGGTGCTGCCCTATACCGTGCTGATCGATGCACAGGGCCGGGTGCGCAAACAGCGGATCGGCCCGTTCGCGCACGGAGAGACCGAGGACTGGGCGACGCGCTGAGCGGGAAAATCAAACGGCCGTTTAAAATCGCCGAACGTCTGCGAACTGGACAGCTATGGAGACATCCCGCAGACTTCGCGCACCTCCCGTACCCGGTGCCCGATGGCGTCGATCCTCGTCCTGCATGGTCCCAACCTCAATCTGCTCGGCACGCGCGAGCCGGAGGTCTATGGCCATGCGACGCTCGCCGACATCGACACGATGTTGCGCGAGGGCGCGGCCGCGGCCGGCCACACGCTCGAGAGCCTGCAGTCGAATGCCGAGCATGTGCTCGTCGACCGCGTCCAGGCGGCCCGGGCCGACGGCACGGCGATGATCCTGCTCAACCCCGCGGCCTTCACCCATACCTCGGTCGCGCTGCGCGACGCCCTGGCCGCGGTCGCGATCCCGTTCATCGAGATCCACCTGTCCAATCCCCACCGTCGCGAGCCGTTCCGGCACACCAGTTATTTCAGTGACCTGGCGATCGGCGTGGTCTGCGGTTTCGGTGCCGACAGCTACCGCTACGCGCTCGATGCTGCGCTGCGCAGGCTGGAGCCGGTCGCATGACGCGCCGCGGTCCCGTCTCCGCCTGGTGGCTGGCAGGCATCGCGGCGGCCTGGCCGCTGGCGGCCTCGGCCGACCCGCTGACCGAGGCCGATTGCGTCGCGCCGCTGTCGACCGACACCGCTGCGCTGTGCATGTCCGCCGAGTACACGCGCCTGGACGCCGAGCTCGAGCGGGCCCAGGCCGCCGCCGTCGCCGCGATGGCCGATCCCGACGGATGCGGCGGCGCCTGCGACGCTGCGGCCGCCGCGCTCGCGGACGCACACGCTGCCTGGCAGCGCTTCCGCGCCCGGGATTGCGACGCCATCTTCGCCCTCGCCATCGGCGGCAGCGGTCGCAACGACGCCCGCCTGACGTGCCTGATCGACCACACCCGTCTTCGCATCGGACAGTTGCAGCAGCTACGCGCGCTGTAAGCCTGTCCGCCATTCCGCCGACAACCACGAGGCCCGCCATGGACCTGAGAAAGATCAAGAAGCTCATCGACCTGCTCGAGGAGTCCAACCTGACCGAAATCGAGATCAAGGAAGGCGAGGAATCGGTCCGCCTGTCGCGCACCTCGGTCGCGGCCGCGCCGGTGGCCTATGCCCCGGCCCCGGCTCCCGCCGCGCGCGCGCCCGAGCCGGTGATGCCGATGAGCTCCCCGGTCGACGCCGCCACCGGCGGCACGCCCAAGGCCGGCGACGACCTGCCGCCCGGCCAGGTCACCAAGTCGCCGATGGTCGGCACGTTCTACGCCTCGCCCGCACCGGACAAGCCGCCGTTCGTGTCGGTCGGCCAGCAGGTCAAGGCCGGCGACACGCTGGGCATCATCGAGGCGATGAAGATGTTCAATCCGATCGAGGCCGAGACCTCGGGCACGGTCGTCGCGATCCTGTGCGAAAGCGGCCAGCCGGTCGAGTTCGATCAGCCGTTGTTCGTGATCGGCTGAGGCCGCCCCGATGCTTGAAAAAGTCGTCATCGCCAACCGGGGCGAGATCGCGCTGCGCATCCTGCGCGCGTGCCATACGCTCGGCATCCGCACGGTCGCAGTGCATTCCACCGTCGACCGCAACCTCAAGCATGTGGCCATGGCCGATGAGTCGGTCTGCATCGGCCCGCCACCGTCCAACCGCAGCTATCTCGACATGCCGGCGATCATCGCCGCCGCCGAGGTCACCGACGCCCAGGCAATCCACCCTGGCTACGGTTTCCTCAGTGAGAACGCCGACTTCGCCGAACGCGTCGAGCAGTCGGGCTTCGTGTTCATCGGCCCGAAGGCCGAGACCATCCGCTTGATGGGCGACAAGGTCGAGGCGATCCGCGCGATGAAGGAGGCCGGCGTGCCCTGCGTGCCCGGTTCCGGCGGCCCGCTCGGCGACGACCCGGCGACCAACGTCAAGATCGCCCGCGAAATCGGCTATCCGGTCATCGTCAAGGCGGCCGGCGGCGGCGGCGGGCGCGGCATGCGCGTGGTGCACACCGAGGCCGCGCTGGTCAACGCGATCGCCACGACCAAGCAGGAAGCCAAGGCCGCGTTCGGCAACGACATGGTCTACATGGAGAAGTTCCTGGAGAACCCGCGCCACGTGGAGATCCAGGTGCTGGCCGACGGCCAGGGCGGCGCGATCCATCTGGGCGAGCGCGATTGCTCGATGCAGCGCCGGCACCAGAAGGTCGTCGAGGAAGCGCCGGCGCCGGGCATCACGCCCGAGGCGCGCGCACAGATCGGCAAGGTCTGCGTGGACGCCTGCATCCGCATCGGCTATCGCGGCGCGGGCACGTTCGAGTTCCTGTACGAGAACGGCCGCTTCTACTTCATCGAAATGAACACCCGCATCCAGGTCGAGCATCCGGTGACCGAGATGGTGACCGGCATCGATCTGGTGCGCGAGCAGCTGATGATCGCCTCGGGCCACAAGCTGTCGATCCGCCAGGAGGACGTGGTGCTGACCGGCCACGCGATCGAATGTCGCATCAACGCCGAAGACCCCGAAAGCTTCCTGCCCTCGCCCGGCACGATCCTGCATTTCCACGCGCCCGGCGGCCCGGGCGTGCGGGTCGACACGCACGTCTACGAGGGCTATGCGGTCCCGCCGAACTACGACTCGATGATCGGCAAGCTGATCGTGCACGGCGCCGACCGCGAGCAGGCGATCTGCCGGATGCGGGTGGCGCTGTCGGAGATGGTGGTCGACGGCATCAAGACCAACATCCCGCTGCAGCAGCGGATCATGCGCGACCAGGGGTTCCACGCGGGTGGTCAGAACATCCATTACCTGGAAAAGCGCCTGGCCGAGCGCAAGAACAAGACGCTGGCGATCGGCTGAAGTCGCCGCCGGCGCGCGCAGATTGCGCGCCGGCGGTCATCAGGGCTCGCGGTCGGGAAACGCCCGTCGCAGGGACGCATCGAGCTGGATCGGCCGCGCCCAGCGGTCATAGCTCGCCACCAGGCCACGCTTGACCCGCACGATCGGCTCGCCGCCCTGCGCCACGCCCAGGCGCTCGAGCACGCCGACCCAGCCGCCGCTGCGATCGCGTCGCCAGTGTGCGGCGATCTCGCGACAGGGCCGACCCAACGCCCGGCCCACGGCACAGGCGAAATAGACATCGCCGGCACGCATGCCCGCCTCGTCGAGCAGTTGTTCGACCAGCGCCCGCGGCGCGACCTGGTAACGCGCGACCTCATCGACGAACGCGTCCCGGTAGCGCGCCGCATACAGATCGACATCCTCAAGCCAGGTGTCGAGCCAGGCATCGCCGGTCCCGGGATCGGGCACGGTGTCTTCGCCGGCCGCAGCAGCGTCGGTAGGCACGGCGCCGTCCTGGGCCGATGCCGGAGACACGACGGCAGCCAACAGCAGACACGACAGGCATACGGCAGCGGATAGCGGACGCATCGGGCAATTACTCGGGGCAGAACCAGGTCGGATCCCATCGCGGCTTCGACGCCGCCGCGACGCGCAGAGGCCGACGATAGCCCAACCCCGCAAGCGAGGACACCCGGAAGATGGAGCCGCATCGAACCACCACGCGCGCGCCGCGCATGCTGCGCTGGGGCATCGCGGCCGGCGTCATCGCATTGGGACTGGGGGCCTACTGGATCGCGCTCGACCACGTCGCCACGCGCGTCGGCCAGGACGCCGAGAACAGCCTGCGCAACGTGCCGCGCAACGACGACACCCGGCACCGCGCCGACTGATCGCAGTCTCGGCGACGCCGCCGCATCGTCGCGCACGCCCCTGCGGCGATCCCGAAACGCGAATCGCCGCCCGAAGGCGGCGATTCGCTGGACTGACATTCGGCTGGGTGGACGCCCGATCGCGTCCTCAGCGCCACCCGCCTCGACGCCCCCGGTCCTCGCGCGGATCGTAGTAGTGCGTCGTGCAGCGGCCGCGGCGGTCGCATTCGGTCCTGCCGCGCGCACGCTCGTGGTGGCGATGGCGCTCGGCGGCATAGCGCGGCGGACCATGATGAGGGCGACCATGGCTGCGCGGCGCAGTGCGGTAGTACACCGGCCGGCCGTGGCGATCGTAGGACACGCGCAGGCGATCGTCGTAGCCATAGCCGCCGCGCCGGTCGTAGGCGGTGTCACCACGCATCACGACGTCGGCAATGTCCACGATCACCTGCACGAGGTCGTCGCTGGCCCGGGCCGGCGTCGGTACTGCGAAGGTCGTGGCCAGGCCGGTGGCCAACGCGGCCGGCCACATCCAGCGGGTCAGAGTGTTGGATGTCATCGGACTCTCCTGCGACGCGGCCACCACCGCGGCGGCCTGTGCCCCCAACATGCCGTGCCCGAAATGAATCGTCGTGCAATATTTCCCGCGTCGCACCGATGCAGCCACGCCGCGTAAACAGCGCATTCAAATTGGAAACGGTTACGCGCGCTCAACGCGTTTCTGGCGCTCAACCCAGCGCGATCGCCTGCGCCGCCAGTTCAACCACCGCCTCGGGCAGGCGGTCCGGCGTGGCGACTTCGCGCATGCGCTCGCTGCCTTCGACGATGTCGGCCTGCGTCTCGTGCACCCAGGTCGTCCGGTAGGGCATGTACACACCCCAGCCGCCGAGGGCCAGGACCGGCGCGATGTCCGAGCGCAGCGAGTTGCCCACCATCAGGAAGGCCTGCGCGTCGACGTCGAACTCGCCCAGCACGCGTGCATAAGTCGCCGCATCCTTCTCGCTGACGATCTCGATGCGGCCGAACAGGTCCGACAGCCCCGAGTCGCGCACCTTGGCTTCCTGGTGGAACAGATCGCCCTTGGTGATCAGCACCACATCGAAGCGTTCGGCGACCGCCGCGACCGCGTCGCGGATGCCGGGCAGCAGCTCGACCGGGTGTCGCAACATCGCCTTGGCCATCTCGACGATGCGATGCAGATCGGCTGCGGCGATCCGCCCGCCAGTGATCTGGGTCGCCGATTCGATCATCGACAGCGCCATGCCCTTCACGCCGTAGCCGAACACTGCGATGTTGGCGGTCTCGACCGCGTACAGCGCTTCGGCGACACGACCATCGGCCAGGTCCACATAGCGCCCGACGATTCGCTCGAACTCCAGCTGCGCGTCGTCGAAGTAGTCCTGGCTGCGCCAGAGCGTGTCGTCGGCATCGAAGCCGACCAGTCGGATGCCTTGGGTCATCGGCGCATTATGCCGGCCGCCATCACCCTTCGTCGCGGAGATCGCTGAGGGGATCGACTCGCGAAAGCGAGATAGGAGTTTCTACTTCGAATGGGCAGCGGCCTGCCGCCCGGAAGCCGCTCTTCCCTCGGCAAGGCCGCTTCGCGGTCCGGCCACGCGAAGCACGCGTGGCCTTCGCATGGAGGCGCCGCAGTGCCGCGCACGCCATCCATGCTCACCCTGCCTTGCCTCGGGCGCGCGCCCGCTCCGCTTCGCGGATCGGTCCGGCCCGGCGTAGCACGCCGGGCGTTCGCCCGCTCGCGCGGCATGCCGCGCAAACAGAGCGGGCTCACCCATGGCGCGCTGACGCGGCCACCGGCCGCCAGTCCGCTGCTGGGAACGTTTGCAACCCGACTTCGAGTGAATAAGGATCCCGTGCCAGAAAAAAGCGGTCCCGAAGGGGACCGCTTTGGTCTGGACTGCAGGCCGCGGATACCGCGGCCTGCGAGGGGCGTAACTCAGTTCTCGCTGGCGCCCGCACCCGAGGTCTGGGCGTTGACGTAGTTGCGGTACTCCTCAGGCGTGATGAAGCCATCGCCGTCGGCATCGACGTCACTGAAGACCTGCGCCAGGCCCTCGAGGCCGGCGGCCTCGGTCTGGCTCAGACGGCCGTCACCGTCGGTGTCCAGATCGGCCCAGGTGACCTGGCCCTGCTGCGCCTGCGGCGCCTCGGCCGTCGCATCCTGCGCATAGTCCTGCGTGGTCGCCTCAGTGGTCGGCGGCGCCTGCTCCGCGGTCGGATCCTGCGCGAATGCCATCGGCATGGCCATCGCGGCACCCAGAGCAATGGCGGCGATCAGCGGCTTGCGAGCATTCTTCATCATGGTCTCTCCTGCGTTTCTTTGGGGAAGTGGGCGCGGGGGTCTTTCATCCTCGTCAGTGGATACCGCACGGTCCCTACCCTGCCTGCGCCGAAATGAACCGCCCCGACATCTGAATCCCACCTGATTACGGCCCCTTAACCACACGCTCGGCGATGCCGGGTAAACCGATGTTCCCGAATGGTGAACGCTGCACCGCCAGCCCCGCCACGATGGGCTTTCAGTGTGGCGCCGCCCGAACTCAGACACATCGCAATGCGATGCCGCCGACTGAACAAAAACACAATATTTACGAACCACAGCGGATTCGCCGCGTTATCAGCCCGCACGCGGACGTATGCCACACTCGGGTTTTCCCCGATTGTTTCCTGGAGACCCGCATGCCACGACTGCTCGCGCTCGCCCCGCTCGCCGCCTCGCTGTTGTTGACGATCGGCTGCGATGGCACCGCCGCCAACACCGCACCGACGTCAGCGCCAGCGTCGAGTGGCGAACAGACCGAGCGCGACACCGTTGGCGCGGACGCGATCGAGGGCCTGCCGTTCGCGAGTACCGCGGTTGCCAGCTTCGACGAACCGTGGGCGCTGGCCTTCCTGCCCGATGGCCGCCTGCTGGTGACCGAGAAGGCCGGGACGCTGAAGCTGGTGACGCTGCCCGACGGGCAGGCGCGCGAGATCACCGGTGTGCCGGACGTCGCGTACGCGGGCCAAGGCGGCCTGGGCGATGTCGAGCCGCACCCGCAGTTCGCGCAGAACGGCCTGATCTACCTGAGCTATGCCGAAGACGGCGATGGCGGCCGCGGCGCGGCGGTGGCGCGCGGACGTCTGGACGCCGAGGCCGGCACGCTCGAAGACGTCGAGGTGATCTGGCGCCAGGTGCCCAAGGTCTCGGGCAACGGCCATTACGGCCATCGCCTCGCGTTCGACGGGAACGGCAAGCTGTGGATCTCGTCCGGCGAGCGGCAGAAGTTCGATCCCTCGCAGGACATGGCCTCCAACCTGGGCAAGATCCTGCGGCTCGAGGACGACGGCCGCGTGCCGGCCGACAATCCGTTCGTCGACCAGGGCGGCGTCGCGGCGCAGGTCTGGTCGCTCGGCCATCGCAATCCGCTGGGCATCGCCTTCGATGCCCAGGGCCGGCTGTGGAACAGCGAGATGGGCCCGGCCGGCGGCGACGAACTGAACCTGGTCAAGCGCGGCGCGAACTACGGCTATCCGATCGTCTCCAACGGCAACCACTACGACGGTCGGCCGATCCCCGACCATGACACCCGCCCCGAGTTCGAGAAGCCGGCGATCACCTGGACGCCGGTGATTTCGCCCTCAAGCCTGATGTTCTATTCGGGCACGCTGTTCCCGGCGTGGACCGGCAACGCCTTCATCGGCGGCCTGTCGGGCCAGACGCTCGTGCGCGTTGAGATCGACGGCGACAGCGCGCGCGAGGCCGAACGCTTTGCGATGCGCGCGCGCATCCGCGGCGTTGAACAAGGCCCCGACGGCGCGTTGTGGGTCATCGAGGATGGCAAGGACGGCCGACTGATCCGGCTGGCGCCGCGCGAAGGGTGAGCGCGGCGGCGTCGCCGCAAATCTGATGCCCGTCACCGGCCCGCAGGCCGCACAATCGCGGCCTGCGGGCGGCAGGTCAGAGCGCCGGGCGCTCGACCGGGCGGCCCATCGCCGCCCGATAGCGCACGTACAGCGCCTGCACTTTCGCGATGTAGGCCTGCGTCTCGGGGTAAGGCGGCACGCCGCCATAACGCGTCACCGCGCCGATCCCGGCGTTGTAGGCGGCCAGCGCCAGCGTGCGATCGTCGTCGTAGCGGCGCAGCAAGGCACGCAGATGCCGCGCGCCGGCGCGGATCGATTCGGTGGGCGCGTGCGGATCGACAACGCCATAGTCCGCGATCACGTCCGGCATCAGTTGCATCACCCCGCGCGCGCCCTTGGGCGACACCGCGTCGGCATCGAAGCCGCTCTCGGCATGCGCGATCGCGCGCAGCCAGGCCTCGTCCAAGCCATAGGCCTTCGCAGCCGCCGCGAACACCGCCGAATGCGGCTGCAGCCTGGGCGCCCCCACCGCGCCCAGGCCCTCGTGCGCGGGCTCGCCCGGTGGCGTGTGGGCAGTGAAGCGCAGATACTCGCGCGCGCCCGGCAACCGACGCGTGCCGTAGACCCGTTGCCCGTCCTGCTCGCGCTCGTACAGCACACCGCTGAACACCCCCATCGCACCCCACAGGTTCGGCGTCTGCACCGCATCGTCGGCGATCTGGCGGGCCTCGCACTTCGATCCGGGCTCGGGCGCTGTCGACAGGCTCACCGTGCCGTCGCGCACGCAGCGCCAGACCGTGCGCGCCTGCGCAGGCGCGGCGCACAACATGGCGGCCAGGACGAGGCCGCAGGCGGCAAGTGAGGGACCGGGGACGGGCATACGCGCTCCGCAGGAAATCCCGGCCAATACGCCCGGCGCGGTGAACATTGTGTCGGCGGCACGATTGCGGTGATCATCCCCGCCCCTTGCTCGAGCCCCCTTCGATGCCGCACTGGTCGACCCTGATCCGCGAGATCCCCGATTTCCCCAAGCCCGGCATCGTCTTCAAGGACATCACCCCGGTGCTGGCCGAGGGTGCCGCCTTCGCCGCTGCGATCGAGGCGATGGCCGCGCCGTGGCGCGACACGCCGCCGACCGCGTTCGTGGGCATCGAATCGCGCGGTTTCATCTTTGCCGCCGCGCTCGCGCAGGCGCTGGGCACCGGCTTCGTGCCGGTGCGCAAGCCGGGCAAGCTGCCCGCGCGCGTGCTGCACCACGATTACGCGCTCGAATACGGCCAGGACCGGCTGGAGATGCATGCCGACGCGTTGCCTCCCGGTGCGCGCGTGGTCCTGGTCGACGATGTGCTGGCGACCGGCGGCACGCTGCGTGCGGCCTACGCCCTGGCGCGGGCGCAGGGCGCCGAGGTCGTCGGGGCTGCGGTCCTGGTCGAACTGGCAGCGCTGGGTGGGCGCGCGCGCTGGGACAGCGCCGTGCCCTTGCACGTCGCGTTGCCGGGGTGACGGGCGCACGCCGTCGTCGCGGCGCTTCGACGGGGATCGACCTATGGTGCGGGCCCCCACCCGCTGTCCCCGCCCCATGCATGAGGAACGCCTGACCCTGAGTCGCAACGACTGGATGCCGAACAATCCCCGGCTTGCGGTGCGGATCTACCGTGGCCTGCGCATGGCGACCGATGCGCCCTTCGACGCCGCGGCTTTCGAAGCCCGCTTCTCGGCCAACGGCTGGCCGCCCGACTGGCGCGGCGGGGTCTACGACTACCACCACTTCCATTCCAGCGCCCACGAGGTACTCGGCGTGGCAGCCGGGACCGCCACGCTGATGCTCGGCGGCCCCGACGGCACGATCGTCGAGGTCGGCGCGGGCGATGCGCTGCTGCTGCCGGTCGGCACCGGCCACTGCTGCGTGCGGGCCGATGCGGCGTTCTGCGTCGTCGGCGCCTACCCCCGCGGCCAGGACTGGGACATCCAGCGCAGCGCGCCCGATGCGAAGACGCTCGAGCGCATGCACGCCGTGCCCGACCCGCGTCGCGACCCGGTGACCGGCAAGCGCTTCTGATCCGCGCCGCCACTGGCGCTGCGGCTGCGCGTCAGTCGTCGTCTTCTTCGTCGAAGGCGTGCGCCAGCCAGTCGCCGTCCGTCTCGTCGTCCTGGCGCGCGTGCGGCGCGGGCTCGAGCAGCGTGTAATCGTCGACATCGGGGCTGCGGATGCGCCGCGAGACCGGATAGGCCTCCAGCAATGGCTGCGGCATGGTCTCCAGAAAGCGCAGCGCCGCGGGCGGGCCGGCCAGCCAGTCGCCGATCGCCGCAGCAGGCATGAACACCGGACCGTCGGGCACCAGCGGCGCCGGGATCGCCGGGTTGGGATGGGTCAGCACCGCGAACGTATACAGCTCGGGCGTGTCCTTGGCCCAGTGGTCCCACAGCCCGGCAGCGAACAACGGCTCACCGTCCTGCGCCTGGATGAAGTACGGCACCGGCGTCTCGCCGCTGCGGTCCCATTTGTAGTAGCCGTTCATCGGCACCACGCAGCGCCGGGTCTCCCAGGGCCGGCGGAAGATCCGGCTGCGCGGGGCCCGCGCCAGCCGCGCGGTCACCGTGGTGTAGGGCGTCTCGGGCAACGCCGACCAGCGCGGCACCAGGCCCCAGTCGAAGTCCTCGACGACCGCACCGTCGCCGCGATCGAAGATCACCGCGGCCGGACGTCGTTTGCCGATGTTGTAGCGCGGCGGGGTGGCCGACAACGTCTCGCCCACGTTGCCGGGCAGCGCCGGCGGCCACGGCGCATCGCCAAAGGCCTGTACGAACCTACGCATCGCTCGGACCGGGCGCCACCGGCGCGGGTTGTCGGCTGGACATGCGTGCATTCTCTCCATGGCCGCGTGAAGCGACCGCGCCGATCTTCACGTGCTGCCCCCGCGCCGCGGGCCAGGGTCGTGCGCTCTTCAACGAGGATGACGACATGCAGCGCACGCCAGATCCGCAGGATGCCCCGATGCCCGACGGTGATGTGCCCGGCTCGGCACCGCATCCGATGCATGACCCGATGCCCGACCGGCCGATCGATCCGCCTGTGCCGACGCCGGGCGATCCCGAACGCGACCCGCAGCCGCAGCGCGATCCACCGTCGCCCACCCGCCCGCAGGATCCGCCGCGACCGGCCTGACGCGATCCTGTGCCGAGCCGCCTGCCGACGGCGCGTCACGCCATCGCAGGCGCCCGCGGCTGCCAACAGGCGTCGGGCTCGCGCCGGGGAAGCGGCGATGCCGGCGCAATCGCAGGGACCACGCGTTCGCCCTCAAAACCGCCATCCACGCTGTGGATGCGCACAATGGCGCCGCACAGCAGCACCGAGGCGTCGCTCGCCAGTTGCCGGAACGCGGCATCGCGCGTGGGGTGGTGCGAAAGCGTCCGTCCGGAGCCGGCGTCGAGCAGGGTCCAGTCGAGCGAAGCCGCGCAGTGGCGCAGCAGATAGCGGATCGGCGTCATGGCGGCCTTCAGTCAAGGAGAAGCGACGACCGGGGTGACCGGCGACAACGCATCATGAATGTCGCCCGATGAGGGCCCGGTGTGCAGCCCGTCGATGGACTGCACTATCTGCACGAACGCCAACCGGTGCACCCACTGGGACAGGGGTGGGATCGCCAGCACGCGCGCGGCGGGGCACAATCGACCCCGGGGCGACGCGAGGGCGTCGCCTTTCGTCTGTGTCTTGCCGGCACGCCCGTTGCCGGCCCTTCTTGATGGAGAACCTGATGTCCACGCTTCCCCGCAGCGGCCTGCCGCCGTCCGATGCTGGCGCCACGCCGGCGATCACTGTGTCCAGCATCGACCTGGCGCGGCTCGAAGCCATGCTGCAGTCGCCCGCGCTGCGCAACCACCCGACGGCCGAACTGCTCCAGCGCGAGCTCGACCGCGCCGAGGTGCTGCCCCCCGACGCCATGCCCCCCGATGTCGTGCGCATGCACACGGTCGTCGAGTGCGAGGACGCCGACGGTGCGCCGCGCCACCTCACCCTGGTGTATCCCCAGGAGGCCGATGTCGCCAAGGGCCACGTCTCGGTGCTCGCACCGGTCGGCGCCGCGCTGCTCGGCCTGTCGATCGGACAGTGCATCGACTGGCCGACGCCCGGCGGCGTCCTGCGCCTGCGCGTCACCTCCGTGCAGCCGTTCGAGGGCTGACCGGCCCGGCTTCGCGCGCCGGCGATGCCGGCAGCGGCAAGCTCGCCCCATGCGTCCCCTGCCCCGATCGTTCTACGCGCGCGACGCCCGCAGCGTCGCCCCGGACCTGCTCAACAAGTGCCTGGTGGCCCGCGATGGCCGCCAGGCTCGCATCGTCGAGGTCGAGGCCTACTGCGGCGCCGAGGATGAAGCGGCCCATTCGTTCCGTGGCCCCACGCCACGTAACCAAGTGATGTTCGGACCGCCCGGCCATCTGTACGCGTACTTCATCTATGGCATCCACTGGGCGATCAACGCAGTGTGCGGCGACCGTTGCGGCCATGGCGTGCTGCTGCGCGCGGCCGAGCCGTTGCTCGGCCTGCCCCAGATGGCCGCCGCACGCGGCACCGCCGCCCCGACCTTGCTCGCCTCAGGGCCGGGACGTCTGGCCCAGGCCTTCGGGGTCTCGGGCGCGGATGGCGGGCTGGACCTGACCTCGCGCCGCGCTCGCCTGTGGATCGGCGACGACGGTACGCCGCCGCCTGATGCGCCCATCGCCACGCCGCGTATCGGCATCCGTCGCGCCGCCGACCGCCCCTGGCGCTGGGCCGTGCCGGACCATCCGCATGTCTCGCGGTTCCGGTCGCTGCCGCGCAAGCGGGCACCACGCTGACCGCTCGACTCAGTCGGATGCGGCGAGCGCAGCCTCCACGTCCTCAACCGAATCGGGCCGGGTGACCCGCGCGACCTCGACGCCGTTGCGCAGCACGACCAGGGTCGGCCACAGTTTCACGCCGAAGCTGCGGCCCAGCGGCCGGCCCTTGCCGTCTTCGACCTTGATGTGGGCAAGATCCGGACGCCGCTCGATCGCAGCGCGCAGCAGTGGCTGCGCGGCCTGGCAGTGGCCGCACCAGTTGGTTCCGAACTCGAGGGCGAGCACGCCTGTCGTCGCATCGATGTCGTCGCGCGTGGGCGCGTCGGCGGAATAACGGGTGGTCCAGGCCATGATCAGCCGCTCCGGCTCAAGACAATGCACGCTCGATCGCGTCGAGCGGCAGGTTGGTGTAGTCCTTGGCCAGATCCGCGACCAGGCGCTGGGTGGTCTCCTTGTGCAGCAACGGACGCACCCGTCCCAGCGTGTGCGGGTCGGCGATCAGCACCAGATCGGTGAACTTGTTCTTCAGCGCGCCTTCGTTGAGCCCCAGGGCCAGCTGCTTGGCGAATGTGGCCTCGTCGAGCTGCGATGCGCTCGACTCTGCAGGCATCGCGCCGGCCGGGCCATCGTCGTCGAGGTTCATGCCTTCGAGCAACGCTTCCTGGCGCAAGGCTAGCGTGCCAGCCTCGCCGACGTTGGTGAACACGCGCGCCGCGCCCCCGTTGGCCACCACGATCATCGCGCCCTGGGGAATCTTCATCGTCATCGTTTCGCCTCCACTTCGCTGCATCGCGCCGGATGGCGCCGAGCCAATGTAGGCAGGCGGATGTGAGCGCGATGCAATGTGGCGCGGCTCGAGCGCGGCACGCTCAGCGCCAGGGCCGACGCCCCTCGGTCCACGAGCCCGAGCGCGTCCGCCCGGCCGGCCACGGGTCGTGGATGTCGCGCCAGGTCGGCCCGAATGGCGTGTCGAACGCGTCGTACATCCCGTCGCCGGGCAGCAGGCCCAGGCCGCGGTAGCCCATCGGACCGTCCGAGCGCGCCACGCGCAGATTGAGATTCACGGTGCCGCCTGCCTCGCCTTCGCGCTCGCGGCACAGATTCAGATCGGCGGCGTTCCAGTGACTGGTGCCTCCGCGCGAGGAATGGCCGATGCCGGTGCTGACGCTGCCGGTGACCGCGCGCTCCTGGCAGTCGGGCGCCGTCGGGCAACCGCCGCGCCGCACCAGGGCGTCGTCGTGGCGCTGACGCCAGGCCGGCGTCGCGGTGCGCGGCCCGGTGTATTCGCCCTCGCCGAAGGCGGCCTCGCCGGTGAACATCGGCGTTTCGGGCAGGCGCAGGTCGGCGCGTCCATCGCTGGCATGGGCCAACGGCGGCGCCAGTGTGGCCGCAAGCAGCCAGGTCAGCATCGAAGTGCGCATGGCGCAGGTCCCGTTTTACGCCCGAGGGCGACGGCCCACGCTACCAGTGTTTCGTTGAATCGCCGCTGGCCGCGGCCCGACCCTTGTCAGCCGTGACGCATCCACACACAGTCGATCGCATCGAGCGCGATGTGCACCAGCAGACCGATCGCCAGCAGCCGCGTGCGCCGCGGCACCACCAGGACGCCGTAGAGCGCGACCGCAGGCGCGGTGTGCAATGGATGGAATCCGATGCTGCAGCGATCGGGCTGATACACCGGGTCGGCGACCAGATGATCGAGATCGATCAGCCAGCCGAGCAACAGCAGGCCCCAGGCGTGCAGGAACCGCTTGCGCCAGAACATCCAGGCCAGCAGCGCCGGCACGGCGGCGTGGAGCAGGAGGTGGACGATGGCGCGCGTACCCATCGTGCGGATCCGGCGGGGCGCGACAGGGTACGCCAACTCGGACGACGGCTGATCCCGCCCATCCCGTACCATGTCGTCCCTTCCTTGGGAAGGCGCAGGGGCTGCTTCGACGCGAAGCGGTGGACGAGGCAGGCATGAAGGCAGGATCGGGGATGCGCAAGGCGGGGCTGCTGACGATCTGTGCAGGCGTGCTGTCGCTGGCAGCCTGCGTCGGGTGGCATGACGATGCCCCTGTGGTCACGGGCCAGCCGACGACGGCGGTCGAGGCCTCACAGACTTGCGACCATGCGCACACCGGGCCGCATGTCGCACTGCGCCTGCCGGCCCCCGAGGGCGGCTGGTCCGGCGCGCCGCAGGCCGTGGTGGTCATGAACACCTTCGCCGGCTCGGTCGACATCCGGCACGGCACGCGCATCCGTTGTGGCTCGCCCGAAGACGCCCGATCGCTGGATTCGCGGTTCCGCGCCGGGGTCGGTGCAGTGATCGTGCCCGAGGCGGGTGACACCGCGCCGATCGAGGTCGGCTTCGACGACAACGCGCTGCCGCTGTGGCGGCCGATCGTCCAGTTGGGCGAGCCAGCGCCGATCCAGCGAGCCGACATCGCCCGCTTCGCGGTCCGCATCGCGTCGATCGCCGTGGTGCTGACCTTGCTGGTCTCGGCACTGCTGGCGTTCTTCGCCACCCGCGAGCGTGCATTCGCCAGTTATGCAGTTGCCGCATCGCTGTTCGCACTGTGGCAGGCGTTGCTGTCCGGCTTGTGGGCCTGGCCCCGGCCCTGGCTTCCGGTGGCCGGCATGACCGTGCAGGCCCTGGTCGGGCTGGGGCTGGGCATGGCCGGACTGACCACCAGCGCCTTGCTGCGCCAGTCGGGCCTGCGACGACGACACCCACGGCTCGACCGCGCCGCCACGTGGGGCGCGCGCGGCCTGATCGCGATGGCCGTCGTGGTCCCCTGGCTGCCGGTGCAGGCAGTGGCGGGCCTCTCGGTTGCGATCGAGCTGGGTTTCTATCTGCTGTGTCTGGCGTTCGCGATCGCGGCACTGACCGCACTGACGCAGCGCCGCGGCGACGGCTTGCTGCTGCTGGCCGGCGTCATCCCGTTCCTGCCGATCGCCGGCCTGCAGGCGGCCTGGCCCGATGCGCTGGCGCTGTGGAAAGTCGAGGCGTTCATGCTGGCCGGCGGCTGGCTGGCCCTGACCTGCAGCATGACCCTGACACTGCGCCTGGGCCGCTTGCGTCGACAACGCGACGAGATGCGCATGCTCGCGCAGACCGATGCCCTGACCGGCCTGCCCAACCGGCGTGCCGCGCTGGAACGACTCGAGCAGTGCATGGCCGATGCGCGCGATACCCGCACACCACTGACGATCGCCTTCCTCGACGTCGACCACTTCAAGCGCATCAACGATGTCCATGGCCACGAGACCGGCGATCGTGTCCTGCGTCATGTGGCCCGCGCGTTGCGACACGCCTTCCGGGATGCCGACCACATCGCGCGCATGGGCGG
Organism: Luteimonas sp. RC10; assembly: GCF_014192745.1. Taxonomy (GTDB): domain Bacteria; phylum Pseudomonadota; class Gammaproteobacteria; order Xanthomonadales; family Xanthomonadaceae; genus Luteimonas. Next base: position 65,989 of record NZ_JACHYJ010000010.1, on the reverse strand, counting down.
CGAGGAATTCCTGGCCATCCTGCCCGGCGCCGAGCCGGTGCATGCGCAGACCCGCATCGACGTGCTCCGCGTCTCACTGCAGGACATCGGCAGTGCGCTGGGCATCGCCGGCCTCCAGGTCACCCTGAGCGCCGGCGTGAGTGCCTTGCACCCGCTCGACCGGGACACCGCGGCCCTGCTGCGCCGCGCGGATTCGGCGATGTATGCGGCCAAGCGCGGCGGCCGCGATCGGACCGAAACGGCCGCGGCCGCGGTCGCCTGACGACGCTGCACGACCGCCTGACCGGGGCGCCGCCGCGTTCACCGGACCTGCACCGATTTGATGCGACCTTCGCGGACCTTAACTGCAGTCGGAGTTCGTTGGATGGCGCATCACAGCCCCGGAGGCCTCGTCCTTCTGGTCGAGGACAACCGCAATATTTCCGAGCCGGTCGGCGAGTATCTGGAAAGCCGTGGGTTCGAAGTGGACTATGCCGCCGACGGCCTGGACGCCTACAACATCGCCTCCGAAAATCCGTTCGACGTCATCGTGCTGGACCTGATGCTGCCGCGCCTGGGTGGCATCGAGGTGTGCCGCCGCCTGCGTGCGGACGGCCGCAATGCGACCCCGATCCTGATGCTGACCGCGCGCGACTCGCTGGAGGAGAAGATCGAGGGCCTGGAGGCCGGCGCGGACGACTACCTGACCAAGCCGTTCGACATCAAGGAACTCGAGGCCCGGATCCGAGCGCTGATCCGCCGCGATCGCCGCGAGGTCGGCGCTGCGGTGCTGGAGGTCGGCGACCTGCGGCTGGACCCGGTCTCGCTGCGTGTCCAGCGCGGCGGACGCGAGCTCAATCTCGCGCCGATCGCGATGAAGATTCTGACCATCCTGATGCGCGAAGCGCCACGGGTCGTGACCCGCCGGGAGATCGAACAGGAGATCTGGGGGCTGAGCCTGCCCGACTCCGACACCCTGCGCAGCCACCTGTACAACCTGCGCAAGATCATCGATCGCGACCAGCCGGTCCAGCTGTTGCACACGATCACCGGCGCCGGCTACCGGATCGCGGATCTGAGCCAGGCGGTCGCCTGAGCCATCGCCGCCATGCCGTCACGGCATGGCGGTCGAGCAGCCCGTTCGGTGCGGCCTGCGCCGCGCCGCAGGGCGTCCAGCAAAACCGACGCGCGAGTGCCTAACGCGTCTTGGCGACCGACTTGCGCGGGGCCTTGGCCGCCGTGCCGGTACGCGCTGCCTGGGTCGTCGTCGCGCCGGCGGTCTTCTTGGTCGCCTTCTTGGTCACCTTTTTGGCGGTCTTCTTGGTCGCTGTCTTGGCGGTCTTCTTCGCCGCCTTCTTGACGACGTTGCCGGCGTCGGTGAGCTGCCGGGCGGCCTTCTTGGCGACCTTGCGAACGGCGGTCTTGGCTGCCGGCTTGGCGCCCGGACGCGCAGCCGTCTTCTTGGCGGCGTCTACCGAACGCGTCTTCGCAGCTGCACGCTCGGTCGCGGTCCGTCCGACGCCCTTGCGCTTGAGCACGGCGATTTCGGACGCGGCGGCCGATTGCGCGCTCTCCAGCGTCTCGCGCGCTGCGGCCACGCGCCGACTCACCGCATCGGCGGCCTTGGCCACGATGCGGCTGGCGCGATCGCCCAGCGTGCGCGCGCCGTCCGCCACGGCCGCCTCGGCCTGCCGGGCGGCGGTCTCGACCGATGCGGCAGCCGTGCGGACCCGCTTGCGCACGACAGCGACCACGTCGCCGGCGCGTCCGGCGGCTTTCCCCTTGTCCTTGCCCATGCTGCTGCCCCCGTCCTGTGCGTACGGGCCCATCGCCCGCACTCGGCAATGTAACGCGCGCAGCTGCGGTCGAGTAGCGGCGCGCCATGGGTGGCGGGCCTTGGTGGCCATGCCTGGTCGCCGCACTGGCAGGGCGCCCGACCTGATCGGGTGGCGCGCAACGGCGGACGCATGAATGCGGACTTCAACACCGATTCAAGCGAATGCAGCGACACTGCGCGGGCGCTGGCCGCCGCCGGTCTTGCAGACGCTTGAGCAACGCCGCCGCAGCCACTACGTTCGATCTCCGACCCGATTCGTTCCGCCACGGCCACGCCGACAGGGGATGCCACCGCCATGCGAGCCAAGACCACGCTTCTCGCCCTGACCCTTGCCGCCGCATTCGGCGGCTTCGCCGCCACTGCGATGCGCGACGCGCTGCAGCAGCCTGCGGCGGCGACGCCACCTGGCACCGCCGCGGTGCCGATGGTCGCCCTGCCCGCCGCCGTCGATGGCCAGCCGCTGCCGTCGCTGGCGCCGATGCTGCGCCAGGTCACGCCCTCGGTGGTCTCGGTGCACACCAAGCAGCGCGTGCGGGTGAGCCCGTTCGGCAACGATCCCTTCTTCCGCCGGATGTTCCCCGAGCTGTCGCAGGAACGTATCAACGAATCGTTGGGCTCGGGTGTCATCGTCGATGCCGCGCAGGGCTACGTGCTCACCAACCACCACGTCATCGAAGGCGCCGACGATGTTTCGGTGACGCTGTCGGACGGGCGCACGCTCGAGGCCGAGTTCATCGGCTCGGACGTCGACACCGACGTGGCGCTGATGCGGGTCAAGGCCTCGGGCCTGACCGCGATCCCGCTGGCGCAGGACAGCAATCTGCAGGTCGGCGATTTCGTGGTCGCGGTCGGCAACCCATTCGGATTCGGCCAGACCGTGACCTCAGGCATCGTCTCGGCGGTCGAGCGCAGCAACGTGCCGGGCGTGGGCTTCCAGAACTTCATCCAGACCGACGCGTCGATCAATCCCGGCAACTCGGGCGGCGCGCTGGTCAACCTGCGCGGCGAACTGGTCGGCATCAACACCGCCAGCTTCAACACCCAGGGCAGCATGGCCGGCAACATCGGCTTGGGGTTCGCGATCCCGATCGGTCTGGCGCGCAACGTGATGACCCAGCTGGCGACCACCGGCAGCGTGCAGCGCGGCACGCTCGGCGTCGACACCCAGACCGTGGATGCGCGCATCGCGCAAGGCCTGGGCCTGGAGACCCCGCGCGGCGCGGTGGTCACGCGCGTCTACGGCGGCTCGCCGGCCGCCGACGCCGGGCTACGGACGGGCGATGTGGTGATCGCCGCCAACGGACAGCGCATCGACAACAGCGAGGCCCTGCGCAACTTCCAGGGCCTGCAGACGCTCGATGCGCCGGTCACGCTGGAGGTGCTGCGCGACGGCAAGCCGCTGAAGATCGACACCCGCCTGCGCGCATTGCCCCGCGACGGCGCAAGCTTCGATCCGCGCCTGGCCGGCGCGACCCTGGCCGACCTGCCCGAGGCGATCCGTCGCCAGAACAACCGCATCGGCGGTGTGCGCATCGAAAAGGTGGCACCGGGCAGCCGGGCGTTCGAAAATGGCCTGCGCGAAGGCGACCTGATCCTGGCAGCCAACAGTGGCGAGTTCCGCGACCTCGCCGGATTCCGCGATTCGCTGGCCAACCGTCCGACCGATCTGGCCATGCGCATTTCACGCGGCGGACGCATCTACAACGTGATCATGCGTTGACCCCATCCGCGCCGTGCGCATCCGCACGGCACGTCCCACACAGGAGTGAGCGAACATGAGCCCCACCTCGACCGAAGCGGTGAAGTCCAATCTCGGCGAAGCCGGTAACCACCTGGCGCAGGCTGCGCGTGACGCGACCTCGGCCGTCAAGAATGCGGCCGGTGTCGCGGGCGAGGAGCTCAAGCTCGGCAAGGCCAGCGTCAAGGCCGATCTCGCCGGCTCGGCCTCTGCCGGGCTGGCCGCCGTCGAGGAAGGTACCGCCGCAGCGAAGGAACAGGCCGACCTGCTCATGGAGAAGGGCCGCGATCTGATCGACAGTGCCGCCGACCTGATCCGCGAGCGTCCCATCGCCGCGTTCGGCACGGCGTTCGCGGCGGGCTGGATCATCGCCAAGCTCGCCCGTACCAAGTAATCGCGGATCGACATGACCGAGCGCGTGACCGGGGAAGACCCGCGCGAGGGGCAACCGGCCGGCAGCGCAACCCGCGCGCCCGGCGAGGTACCGAACCTGGATGAGAGCGTCCGCCGCGTCCGCGCGGCGGCCAAGGAGACGCTGGGCTCGGGACTCGATACCGGGCGCGCCCTGCGCAAGCTGGTCTCGGCCGACTTCGCCCTGGCCCGCAGCGCACTGGGGCGGGCCCTGGCATGGTCGGCAGTCTCCGTGGTGTTCGGCGCCTCGGCCTGGCTGCTGGCCATGGGCGCCGCGATCGCGTTGCTGCAATCCTGGGGCCTGTCGTGGCTGGCCTCGATCTCGATCGCGATGGCCATCAGCCTGTTGGTGACCGCGCTGGCGGCCTGGCGGGTCTCGGTGTTCTTCGATCATGCCGGCATGCACGCGACCCGGCGCCAGTTGACGCGGCTGGGACTGTTCTCCGAAAGCACCCCAGACGAGGACGACGAGGCCACCCCGCCCCCGCGGCCAACGCAGCAATCGAGGACGCCATGAACTTCGAAGGGCTCAAGACACGGGTCGAACGTGCCGAGGCGCTGGTCGATGGGCGCGTGGTGCAGACCCTCGACCGCCACGCCGCGTTGCGTTCGAGCTGGCGCGAGGCCTGGACGCCGTCCCGGATCGTGATTGCCGGCCTGATCGGCGGATTCGCGATGGGCGTCTCGCAGCCCAAGCGGGCGCTGCGGCGGCTGGGCAAGATCGGCGGGCCGAAGTCGTTGCAGATGATCAGCGCGCTGTCGGGCCTGGCGTCGTCGATCCAGGCGACGATCGCCGCGGTCAGTGCCAAGCAGGCGGCCGAAGCCGCCGACGCCTCCGAAGACGCCGCAGCCGACGCCGCCACCGAGGCGGCATCGCCCACCGCAGGCGCTGCTGCGACGGCCCCACCCGTCGATCCTGCCGCCGCATCGGCCCATGTCGCGACCGGCGCAGACGACACCGTGACCGTATCGGTCCCGTCCCCTCGCGCCGACCGCCGTCGCCCCGAGCCCACCTACGACGCCCAGCCCCGACCTGCCGAGGCGGCCACCGAAATCTCGGAATCCGGACGCTGAGCGCGTCCCCGACGCGCCCTTTCCTTCGATGAGCACCCCGACCACGCCGCCTCCGCCGGAGGATGCACCGCCGCCGGTGCCCACGCCTGTCGCTCCCCGTCCACGCGCATCGACTGCGCTGGTGGTGCTGACCACGCTGGTGGTGCTCGCCACGCTGTGGGCCGCGCAAGGCGTGATCCTGCCGGTGCTGCTGGCGATGTTCTTCGCGCTGGTCGGCAATCCCGTGCTGCGCGGCCTGCGTCGGCTGTGGATCCCACGTTTCCTCGGCGCCCTGCTGGTGCTGACCGCCGGGCTCACTGCCACCGGGCTGCTCGGCACCCAGCTCTACGGGCCGGCCAGCGAATGGGTGCAGCAGGCGCCCAAACAGCTGCGGGCGCTGGCGCCGCGCCTGAAGCAGATGACCCAGCCGGTGCAGCAGGCGAACCGGGCGGCGGAAACCTTCGCGCGTGCGACCGAGGACCGCCCACAGCGTCGCGTGCAGGTGGTGCGGATCCAGGACGACAGCTCGTGGCGGACGCTCGTCGCCACGCCGCGCATGCTGGCCTCGGTACTGGCAGTGGTGCTGCTGACCTTCTTTTTCATGGTCTATGGCGAGAACCTGCAACGCAATGCGATCGCTCTGCTGCCCGACCGGCAGCGCCGTAAGCTCACGGTCGACATCCTGCAGTCGATCGAGCGCGAGATCTCCCGCTACGTCCTGACCATCTCGATCATCAACACGCTGCTGGGCGCGCTGTTTGCCGGCATTCTGCTGTGGATGGGGCTGCCCCTGCAGGATGCGCTGCTGTGGGGAACGGTCGTTGCGCTGTTGAATTTCGCCCCCTATGTCGGTCCGCTGATCGGCGTGCTGCTGATGCTGCTGATGGGCTTCGTCAGTTATGAGGGCACCTGGCCGACCCCGGCCTGGGCGCCGGTGATTCCGGCGGCGATCTATCTGGCCTTGCATACGCTTGAGGGCCAGTTCGTCACTCCGATCGTGCTGGGCCGGCGGATGGCGTTGTCGCCATTGATGCTGGTGCTGGCACTGCTGTTGTTCGGCTGGATGTGGGGCATCGTCGGCCTGCTGCTGGCGGTGCCGTTGCTGGTATGTGTGAAGCTGGTGCTCCGGCGCGTGGAGGGCTTCGAGGGCTGGGCGCGGCTGCTCGCCTGAGCGCGCCCGCTACAATGGCCGCATGCGATTTCCCATCCGCGCCATCACCATCGATCTCGACGACACCGTGTGGCCGTTCGCACCGATCGGCACCCGCATCGAACAGGCGCTCGACGCCTTCCTGCGCGAACACAGCCCGGCGACCGCCGAGCGCTACCCGATCGAACGCATGCGCGCGTTGCGCGCGCAGGTGTTCGCCGACAACGCGCACCTGGCGCACGATGTCGAGGCCCTGCGCCAGCTCACGATCGAGCACGCGCTGCGCGACAGCGGCGGCGATGTCGGCCTGCTCGACGCGGCCTATCGGGTGTTCCACGCCGAGCGCAACCGCATCGAGTTCTATCCCGACAGCCTCGATGCGCTGGCACGGATCGCCGCGCGCGTGCCGATGGCGGCACTGACCAACGGCAATGCCGACATCGAACACATCGGCCTGTCGCATCTGTTCAAGTTCAAGCTGGCCGCGCGCGAGCACGGCGCGGCGAAGCCGGAAGCGAGCATCTTCCATGCCGCCTGTACGCGGCTGGGCTGCGCGCACGGCGACGTGCTGCATGTCGGCGACCACATCGAGATGGACGTCGCCGGTGCCGCACGCGCGGGGCTGCGCAGTTGCTGGATCAACCGCGAAGGCCGCCGCTGGGAGCACCCCGAGCTGACGCCCGATCTCCAATTCGACACCCTCACCGCACTCGCCGACTGGCTCGACACCGTGCCGACCGCCGCCGACGACGCCTGACCGGACCCGTTCATGACCCACAACATCACCGACATCTTCGCCGCCGATGCGCGCGATGCCCGCCCACTGCACATCGTCTCGCGCAAGCACTACGCCGCCTGGCGCGACAGCCAGCCGGCCGCCATCGGCCATTGGCTCGATGCCCAGGCATTCGACGGCGCCGCGGGTGCCTTGACCCTGCTGCCCGGCGACGACGGCCTGGCCGGCGCGGTGATCGGCATCGGCGATGCGCACGACCCTGACAGCTATGCGCATGCCGTCTACGGCCTGCCCGAAGGTGACTGGCACCCGGTCGGCCACGACGCCCCCGATGCGCTGCAGCTGGGCTGGGGCCTGGGCGCGTATCGCTTCACCCGCTACAAGGCCACCGCGCGCAAGCCGGCGCGCCTGGCGGTCGAGCCGGACCCGGCGATCGTCGACCTGATCGCCGCGACCGCGCGCGTGCGCGACCTGGTCAACACGCCGACCGAAGACATGGGGCCCGAACAGATGGAAGCGGTGGTCGGCGACATCGCCGCTGCCCACGGCGCCACGTTCGAGAGCATCGTCGGCGACGCCTTGCTGGCACGGAACTTTCCGGCCATCCATGCCGTGGGCCGTGCCTCGCACCGCGCACCGCGCCTGTTGCACCTGCAGTGGGGTGACGCCTCGCATCCGCATGTGGCGATCGTCGGCAAGGGCGTGTGCTTCGACACCGGCGGGCTGGACATCAAGCCGGCCGACGGCATGCGCAACATGAAGAAGGACATGGGCGGCGCGGCACACGCGATCGCACTGGCCGAACTGGTCATGGCGCGTCGGTTGCCGCTGCGGATCACGCTGCTGGTGCCGGCGGTCGAGAACGCGATCGGTCCCGATGCATTGCGTCCGGGTGAGGTCATCGCCACGCGCAAGGGCCTGAGCGTGGAGATCGACAACACCGATGCCGAGGGCCGTCTGGTGCTGTGCGACGCACTCGCGTATGCGGCCGAGCAGTCGCCCGACACGCTGCTCGATTTCGCCACCTTGACCGGGGCGGCGCGCATCGCGCTGGGCCCCGACCTGCCGGCGCTGTTCGCCAACGACGACGCGCTGGCCGCCGCCTGGATCGCCGGCGGCGAGGCCACCCGCGACCCGGTCTGGCGCATGCCGCTGTGGCGGCCGTACCTGCGCTATCTGACCAGCGGCATCGCCGACATCGCCAACGCCGGCTCGCGCATGGCCGGCAGCGTCACCGCGGCGCTGTACCTGGAGCGCTTCGTGCCCGGCGACCTCCCCTGGGCGCACCTGGACACCTACGCCTGGAACGACAGCAGCCGTCCGGGCCATCCGCAGGGCGGCGAGGCACTGGGCCTGCGCGCGGCCTGGGCGATGCTGCAGGCGCGCTGCGGCTAAGGCACCGCCGGGCCGACGGCGCGGCGGCAACGTCGCGTCGTCAGCGCAGCCAGCCGCGCCGTGCGGCCGAGCGGGCGAACAGCCAGATCGAACCGACCACCAGCACCAGCAGCACCGGCATCGCAGGCCCGGTGGGAAACAGTGCGGGTTGCAGCGCCAGGCCGGCAGCAACCAACACGGCGACCGCGACGAAGGCCGCCAGCAGCATCGGCACCGCCCAGCGTCGGGCCAGCAACAGCGCGACCGAGCCGGACGTCCCGGCGACCACGGCCAGGCCGGAGACGAGATCGAACCACATCGGGAGCGCGGTCGTGGCGACCTCGGTCTGCGCCGGCAGCGTGGCCAACCGCAGCATCAGCAGCAACAGCCCGAACAGGTACCACAGCAATGCGATGAGGGCGACGACACGGCCGCCCAGCGGCATCGAGGATCGGATCACAGGGCCTTCCGGCAGGCGTGCACAGGGGGGCACGGGCAACCGAGGCTAGCAGCCCGCCGCCGCCGCGCACAGCCGCATGGAGCTGGCGCTACAGCCAGCCCTTCTGGCGTGCGAGCCGATAGGCCTCGATGCGATTGCCGGCGCCGAGCTTGCCGATCGCCTCCGACAGGTAGTTGCGCACGGTGCCATGGGAGAGCTGCAGCCGCGCCGCGATCTGGGTCGCATCCAGACCCTCACCGGCAAGCCGCAGGGCCTGGCGTTCGCGCTCACTCAGCGGATCGGGTTCGCTCCAGGCCTCGAGCGCGAGTTGCGGATCGATCGCGCGGCCGCCGTCGTGGACACGGCGCAGGGCCTGGGCGAGTTGCTCGGGCGGCGCATCCTTGAGCAGATAACCGCCGACGCCGGCATCGAGCGCGCGGCGGAGGTAGCCCGAGCGCGCGAACGTGGTGACGATGACCACGCGCACCGGCAAGCCATGGCGCTGGATGCGCTGCGCAAGCTCCAGGCCGGTGAGGCCCGGCATCTCGATGTCGGCCACCAGCACGTCCGGGGCAAGGCGCTGCAGCGCGCGCCACGCCGATTCGCCATCCCCCACCGCACCAACGACCGCCAGGTCCGGTTCCAGATCGAGCAGCGCGGCCAGCGCACCGCGCAGCATCGCCTGGTCCTCGGCGATGAGGATGCGCAACGGCGCGTCGGCGGTGGGCATGCGCGGCATGGCGCGACGTTAGCAGGCCCCGGCGCGCAGGCGCGTCCCAGGCGACCATGCCGGGACGGGCTGCAGCGGGACGCGCGCATCGACGCGGGTGCCTTGGGCGCCGCCTTCGACATGCAGACGGCCGCCGAGCGCTTCGATGCGCTCGCGCATGCCCGACAGGCCATTGCCCGGCACGATCGCACCGCCGCGGCCGTCATCGACCACCTGCAGGCGGATCGCATCACCTTCTCGCGAGAACGTCGCCTGCGCGGTACGCGCGCCGGCGTGGCGCTGCAGATTCATGACGGCCTCGCGCAGCGTCATCGCCAAGGCCGTTTCCACCTCGGGCGGCAGGCCTGCGCCGGCGACGTGGTCGTCGAGCACGTAGTCGAACGCGATCCCATCGGTCTCGAGCAGCAAGCGCGACGATGCGAGCTCGGCGGCGAGCCCGGCGGCGCGGATGCCGCTGACCGCCTGGCGCACCTGCGCGAGCGCATCGCGTGCGATGCCGCCGACCTCGCCGATCTCGCGGCGGGCGCCATCGGGATCGCGGTCGACCAGCCGCGACGCGAGATCGGCCTTCAGCGCGACCATCGACAGCGTATGCCCGAGCAGGTCGTGCAGGTCGCGCCCGATGCGCTCGCGCTCGGCAACCGCGGCCAGGCGCCGGACCTCGTCGTGCGACAGCCGCAGTGCCGCATCCTGCGCATGCCGCAGGCGGTCGACATGCACCAGCATGCCGATCACCCCGGTGGTGAGCGGCATCCAGGCCAGTGCCGTCCACGGATAGCCGAGCCAGCGCGCCCACACCAGCAACACCGCGTTGAGCGCCGCCAGCACCAGGGCATAGCGCCACACCGACCCACGCGACAGCGTGCCGAGAAAGACGCAGCCGAACACGAAGTAACTCAAGCCCGAGACGTACCAAGGCAACAGGCCTAAGCACATCGCGATCATCGCCGCCGCGCACCAGGGCGCGCGGCGCGGTGGCAGGACCAGCGCACCGACGAACAGCGCCAGGAATATCGGATACGACAGCAGGGTCAACAACAGCCAGCGCAGGTCGTAGCCGCGCTGCGAGAACATCGGCACCACGAACACCCAGACCGACCACAGCGCGTGGATGCCTTCGCTCCATGCCGGCCGGCCCTGGCGCAGAGCCATCCCGAGCACCGAATCGGGCGCCGGGCGCAGCCCGGCGATGGGACGAAGCGGAATCGGGTCTGGCGTGTGGGCGCTCACGGCCGCCAGCGTAACCGGCCCCACGGGCGGCAGGCGATCTGCGTCCATGCGCTCAGCCCACCCGCGCCAGCCGGCGCAGCGCAAGCCCCGCGCAGACCACCGTCGTCGTCGCCAGCACCGCGACGTGCCCGCCAGCGGCGCCCCCGGCATCTGCGCCCAGCACCGCGAGCGCGAGCTGGCCGTGGTGATAGGCCGGCCACAGCGGCGCCAGCTGCGCGAGCGCGTCGGGCAGCATCGACAGCGGCAGCCACAGACCCGACAGGAAGGCCATCGGCAGGAACAGCACGTTCGCCCAGGCCGGCGCGGCATTAGCGCTGGCGACGCTGCCCAGCAGCAGGCCGATCGCGCAGAACGGCAGCGCGCCGAGCACGGTGACGGTCCACAGTTGCGCCCATTGCGCCGGCGCCAGCGATACACCGCCGAACGCCGTCGCCAGCGCCGCCAGCTCCAGCACGATGACCAGCGAGAACAGCAGCGCGATCGCGGCACGCGCCACCAGCCAGGCGCCGCCGGGGGCCGGCAGCGCACGCTGCAACGCGAAGAACCCGCGCTCGCGGTCGATCGCCAGCGTCACCGAACACCCGAACAGGCCCGCGCCCATCGCACCGAACACGCCGTACGTCGCCAGCAGATAGCGGGCGGCCTCGGCACTGCCCCGGTTGCCGCCGAGCACGAGTCCGAACATCGCGTAGAACGCGGCAGGAAACAGCAAGGTGGGCAGCACGTACATCGGCTCGCGCAGCAGCCGCAGCAGTTCGCAGCGCACCGTCTGCGCCACTGCGCGTACGACCCGGGCCCGCCCGGCCGACGCGCCGATCCGTGTCTGCGCGCTCATGCGCCTGCTCCCGCCAGGGGCTGCCCAGGTCCAGCCGTCAGCGCCTCGGCCAGGTCCGCGCGGCGGACCTCGAGCCCGCCGGCCTGCGGATCGGCCTGCAGCAGTCTGCGCACCACCGCGTCGGCATCGTCGGTCACGATCGCCAAACGCCCTGCCGTCCGGGCCACCGATACCACACCCGGCCAGGTCGCGATCTCGCCTTCCGGCAGCGCGCTGTCGCAGGCCACGTGCCGTTGCGCGACCCGCGCCCGCACCGCATCGACGCTGCCGGTGACACAGACACACCCGGCGGCCAGTACCACGACGCGATCGGCCAACGCCTCGGCCTCGGCCATGTCGTGCGTGGTCAGCAACACGCCCGCCCCGCCGGCCACCAGGGCGCGGACCGCCTGCCAGACCTGCCGTCGAGCGTCATAGTCCAGACCGGTCGTCGGTTCGTCGAGGAACAGCAATTGCGGACGGCCGCACAGCGCGAGCGCGAACTGCACACGGCGTTGCTGCCCGCCCGACAGTCGACCATAGCGCCGCGACAGCAGCCCCTCGAGCCCGGCCAGGGCGACGCAGTCCGGCAGGCTGCGCGGCGCCGGATACCAGCTGCGCACCAGTGCCAGCAGTTCGCCGACCTGCAGCCGTTCCGGCAATTGCGCCTGTTGCAGCATCACGCCGATCCGCCATCGTGCGTCCGGGTCGGTGGGCGGGCGGCCGAACAACCGGGCCTCGCCCCGGTCGGCAGGTTGCAGGCCGAGCAGAACGTCGAGGGTCGTGGACTTGCCCGCACCGTTGACCCCGAGCAGCGCGGTGACCTGGCCGGGCGGCACCGCCAGGTCCACGCCATCGAGCACACGGACGCGCCCGCGGGTGCGCACGACACCGCGCAAACGCGCGAGCGGCTCGGCGGCGGCGGGTGTGGGCGAGTGGGCGATCGCAGGCATGGACATCATCGCGTCTCCTTCGGGCCGGGAGCCGCCAGTCTTGGCGCTGGACCCGCGTGGCAGCAGGCGCAAACGTCAGTACGATCGCCTGACAGCTGTCACGTGCTCCCGGGCTATGGGCGGCGGCAGACTGTGCCGATGCGGCGCACCCGCCCACCGGCCTTGGCCGCCGGCAGATTGGAAACCCTCGTCCCCCGCGGTCACACTGGCCGCAGTTCTCCCGTCCAGGCTTCGATGAACACGAACGCAGACCTGCTCAAGGAACTCCGCATCGACCGCAGCGCCCCGCCGCCGCCGTCGCGTCGCCGCCTGTGGATCGGGCTGGGCATCGCCGCTGTGGTCGCGATCGTCCTGCTGCTCGCAGCCTGGCTGCTGGCGCCGCGCGCGATCGAGGTCGAGACCACGGTGGTGGCCGCGCCCAGCGCGCCGGGCAGCGCCGGCGGCTCGGTGCTTGATGCCAGCGGCTACGTCGTCGCCCGCCGGATGGCGACCGTCTCGGCCAAGATCACCGGCCGCGTGCGCGAAGTGCGGATCGAGGAAGGCCAGCACGTGCAGGCCGACGAGATCCTCGCCACCCTCGATCCGATCGACGCCGATGCCCGGCGCGATCTGTCGGCCGCGCAGCTCGAGGCCGCGCGCAGCCAGGTCGCCGGCGTGCAGGCGCAGCTGACCGAGGCCGCCGCCAATGCCGAGCGTCTGCAGGCGCTGGTCGGCCAGCAACTGGTGTCCAAGGCGCAGTACGAACAGGCGGTCGCCCAGCGCGATGCCCTGCGTGCGCAGCTGGCCACCGCGCGCCGCAACGCCAACGTCGCCGACGAGCAGTTGCGGATCTCCACGATCGGCGTCGACGACACCCTGGTCCGCGCACCGTTCGCCGGCGTGGTCATCGCCAAGGCCGCGCAGCCGGGCGAAATCGTCTCGCCGTTGTCGGCCGGCGGTGGCTTCACCCGCACCGGCATCGGCACCATCGTCGACATGGACTCGCTCGAGGTCGAAGTCGATGTCGGCGAGTCGTACATCGGCCGGGTGTCGCCGGGCATGCCGGTCGAGACCACGCTCAACGCCTATCCCGACTGGAAGATCCCCGGCAGCGTGATCGCGATCGTGCCGACCGCCGACCGCGGCAAGGCGACGGTGAAGGTACGCATCGCGCTCGACGCCAAGGACGCGCGCATCGTGCCGGACATGGGCGCGACGGTGAGCTTCCTCGAACAGGCGCGCCCGACCCAGGACGCCGATGGGCCGCGGCGGTCGCGTGTGCCGGCGACCGTGCTGGCCGAGCGCGACGGTGCCCAGGTGGTGTTCGTGGTCGACGGCGACGTCGTGCGCCAGCGCGCCGTCGAACCGGGCCAGCGCATCGGCGGCAATGTCGAGATCGCATCCGGGGTGACGCCCGGCGAGGTGCTGGTGGTCGATGCCCCCGACGCACTCGCCGACGGCAGCCGCGTCCGGGTCAAGGGCTGATCCACTGCAACGCGCGTTCGCGCGGATGGCGCGATCGGTCACAACACGCTGCGCCCACTGCGCAGCACCGCAGGTCCAGATCACGAAAGGGGAATGACGATGGCACTGGTGTCGATCCGCAATCTCACCAAGTCCTACCAGCGCGGCCCCGAGCGGGTCGAGGTGCTGCACGGCGTCGATCTCGATATCGCCGAAGGCGATTTCGTCGCGCTGATGGGCCCCTCGGGCTCGGGCAAGACCACGCTGCTGAATCTGATCGGCGGGCTCGACACGCCCACCGGCGGCGAGATCGCCGTCAACGGCGAACGCATCGACCGCATGGGCGGCGGACAACTGTCGAGTTGGCGCAGCCGCAACGTCGGCTACGTGTTCCAGTTCTACAACCTGATGCCGGCACTGAGCGCGCAGAAGAACGTCGAGCTGCCGCTGCTGCTGACCAGACTCTCGGGCGCGCAGCGCAAGCGCAACGCGCAGATCGCATTGACCCTGGTCGGGCTGTCGGACCGCACCTCGCACAAGCCCAACGAGCTGTCGGGCGGCCAGCAACAGCGCGTGGCGATCGCGCGCGCGATCGTCTCCGACCCGACGCTGCTGATCTGCGACGAGCCCACCGGCGATCTCGACCGGCAATCGGCCGAGGACATCCTGGGCCTGCTGCAGACGCTCAACCGCGAACACGGCAAGACCATCGTCATGGTCACCCACGACCCGAAGGCCGCCGAGTACGCCAGCCACACGCTGCATCTGGACAAGGGCACGCTGGTCGACGAACACGCGGCAGCGGCGTGATCTGAAAGCCCTCCCCCGCCTGCGGGGGAGGGTTGGGTGGGGGCAACGATCAATTCGACGAAGAACACGCGCACGCATTGTGCGGCACGCACTTCTCCGCGATCCGAGGCCTCGCCCCCATCCCGGCCTTCCCCCGCGTGCGGGGGAAGGAGAAGCGCCGACTCGCTGCGATACCGAATTCCTGAACTCCACCGGCAGGACATCCCATGAAATACCTGCATCTGGTCTGGGCCGCGCTGATGCGCCGCAAGACCCGCACCGCGCTCACCGTGGCGTCGATCGTCGCCGCCTTCCTGCTGTTCGGCCTGCTCGACGGCATCCGGGTGGCGTTCGCGCAGCTGGGCAAGAACGCCGACGGCGCGCAGCGCCTGCAGACCGCATCGCGGCTGTCGTTCATCGAGACGCTGCCCAAGGCACTGGGCAAGCGCATCGAACTGGTCGACAACATCGAGGCGGTCACCTACGCCAGTTGGTTCGGCGGTACCTACCAGGGGCCGCGCAACCAGATCTTCAGCTTCGCGGTCGCACCCAACTACCTCGACCTGTACCCCGAGATCGAGGTCGCACAGGCCGAGCGCGATGCGTTCGCGAACACGCGCACCGGCATCCTGGTCGGCGAGAAGCTGATGCAACGCTTCGACTGGAAGGTCGGCGACCGCATCCCGCTGCAATCGTCGATCTTCCCCAACAGCGACGGCTCGATGAACTGGTCGTTCGACATCGTCGGCGTGCTGCGCAATCGCGGCGGCAAGCAGGGCGGATTCAACGACCAGATGCTGCTGATGCACTACGACTACTACGCCGAGTCCACGCCGTACGTGGACAACGAGGTGGGCTGGTATGTCAGCCGGGTATCGGACGTGCGCCGCGCCGATCGCGCGGCCAAGGCGATCGATGCGCTGTCGGCCAACTCGCCCCACGAAACCCGCACGATGACCGAAGGCGCGGCGATCGCCTCGCAGCTCAAGCAGATGGCCGACATCGGCATGATCGTCAGCGCGATCATGGGCGCGGTGTTCTTCACCCTGTTGCTGCTGACCGGCAACACGATGGCGCAGGCGGTGCGCGAACGCACCTCGGAACTGGCGGTGCTCAAGACCATCGGCTTTTCCAGCCCCAGTGTGCTGATGCTGGTGCTGGCCGAATCGATGGTGCTGGTGGTCTTTGGCGGCGTGCTCGGCCTGGGCCTGGCGGCGGCGGCCAGCGCGGTGCTCAACCTCGTGGCCGGCGACATGATCCGCCTGCCGGGGATCGAATGGCGCAGCTGGCTTCTGGGGCTGGGCCTGATGGCCGCGATCGGCCTGGTCGTCGGCGCGCTGCCGGCGCTGCGCGCGATGCGCCTGAACATCGTCGATGCCCTCGCGGGCCGCTGAGGAGACCGCCATGCATCCGTTGCTCAAAACCCTGTTGCAGAACGCCGGTCTGGTCGCGGCCCTGGTCGTCGCGCTTGTCGTCTGGATCCTGGCGCCGTGGTATGTGCTGCTCGCCGCCGCGCTCGCGGTTGCGCTGTGGATGATGCTCAGCCACGGCGGGCGCCAGGCGGCGTCGGTCAGCCAGGTCGGCATCAGCACGCTCGGCCAGCGACTGGGCGCCTCGTCAGTCGTGGTGATCGGGATCGCCGGCGTGGTCGCCGTCCTGGTCGCCCTGCTGTCGATGGCCGAGGGCTACCGGCAGACCGTCGGCGGCACCGGCGATGCCACCAATGCGATCGTGCTGCGCGGCGGCTCGGTCGCCGAGGTGATGTCCACCCTCGACCGCGCGACGATCAGCACGGTCGTGCAAGCGCCGCAGATCGCCCGCAGCGCCGACGGTCGGCCGCTGGCCTCGCCCGAGCTGGTCGTCGCCGCGACGCTGCCGCTCCGCGGTGGCGCGCCGGACGAGGACGGCAGCGTGCAGTTCCGTGGCGTCGGCGACATGGCCTTCCAGGTACGGCCGAAGCTGCGGATCGTCGAGGGCCGGATGTTCGAGACCGGCAAGCGCGAGCTGGTGGTCGGCAAGGGCGCACGCAAGCAGTTCGCCGGGCTCGATCCGGGGCAGTCGGTCCGACTGGGCAGCGACACCTGGCAGGTGGTCGGTGCGTTCGAGGCGGGCGATGCGACCGACTCGGAGATCTGGGCCGATGCCGAGGTCGTCGCCACCACCTACCGCCGCGGTTCGACGCGTGCATCGATCACTGCGCGGTTGACCGATCCGGGTGCCTTCAACGCCTTCAAGGCCGGCCTCGATGCCGATCCGCGCACCCAGGTCGAGGTCAGTACCACGCTGGACTACTTCGCCAAGCAGTCGGAGGGCATGTCCAAGGTGCTGCGCGTCATCGGCATCGTGGTGGGCTCGATCATGGCGGTCGGCGCGGTGTTCGGCGCGCTCAACACGATGTTCGCCACGGTCGCGGCGCGCGCGCGCGAGATCGCGACGCTGCGCGCGATCGGCTTCCGCGGCCTGCCGGTCGTGGTCGCGGTCATGCTCGAAACGATGTTGCTGGCCTTGCTGGGCGGACTGCTCGGCGGCGCGATCGCCTGGCTGCTGTTCGACGGCTACGGTGCCTCGACGCTTGCCGGCGGCGTCGGTCAGATGACCTTCGAGTTCCGGGTCACGCCTGCGCTGTTGTGGGGCGGGCTGAAGTGGGCGTTGGCGATCGGCTTCGTCGGCGGCCTGTTCCCGGCAGTACGCGCGGCGCAACTGCCGGTGACCACCGCGCTGCGCGCCGGATGAGCGGCAGCGACCCGACTACGCTGTCGAATGCGGACCTGCTGCGCGAGATCCAGGCGCTGCAGGCCCGCGCGTTCGAGCGTTATGAGGACGCAGCGCTGCAGGCCGAGGCCGCCCCTGACCGCGCCGAGGCCATCTATGCCCGCGCCGAGCGCGAGACCGCGCCATGGATCGAGCGTGCCAATGCGCTCAACGCCGAACGCATCGCGCGCTACCGGCGACGCGCGGCGCGCTGGCGTCAGGCCGCGATCGCGGTGGCGATCGTCGGCAGCGCCGTCGTCGCCTGGCTGGTGGCGACGCGCTAGTACGGCATCGCGCGACGGGGCGCACTCAGCGGTCGCGGTCCAGCAGGCCGTCGGCCTGCGCCTGCCGGACAGCCTCAGGCGTGTCGAGATCGCGCTGCAACGCCGGCGCCTCCAGCCGGAACAGCGCGGCCTGTGGCAGCGCCGCAAGCAACCCGCCAAAGCCCCGATCGCCGCGCAGCGCTTCCACCTGCGCGAACAACGCCGGCGACAGCACCGCCGGAATGCCCGGACGATCGCCGTGCAGTGTCGCCGCGCAGCGCGACGGCGCCGTCGCCGCGCCGTCGAGCAGCGCACGCAGATGCGTCGCCTCGAGCGCCGGCTGATCGACAGCAACCACCAGCACCGGCCCGGCATGCCCCTGCAGCGCACGCGCCGCCGCGGCCAGGCTCGCGGCAAGCCCCGTGTGCCAAGCGGGCACATCGCAGCGCTCGCCGGGGGCGGACGTCAGGGCGGCGGCGACCGCGTCGCGATGCCCGCCCAGCATCACCACCAACCGGTCGGGCGCGGTGCCTGCCGCGAGCCGCACCGCACGGGCGACCAGCGGCTCGCCCGCACGACACAGCAGTTGCTTGGGAAAGCCCAGCCGCGTGCTACCGCCGGCGGCGAGCACGACGGCGGCATGGCCGGCCGGTTTGCGCGGAACGGCGGCAGGGCCCGTGACTGCAGTCGTATCGGAACAGGACATCGCGTCACTGTGCCAGAGGTCGCGCCTCGGACGCCGGACGCAAGCCAGGGCCCGCGCAGTCAGGCCTGCTGCGCAACAATGCGCCGACGCGCCTGCAGGTAACCGTCGACCGCGAACACCGCCAATCCCGCCCAGATGAAGGCGAAGCCGGCAGCGCGGTCAGCGCCGAACGGCTCGCCGAAGAAGAACACGCCCAGCAGCAGCTGCAGCGTCGGGCCGATGTACTGCATCAGCCCGACCACCGTCAGCGGCACGCGCCGCACGGCATAGGCGAAGCAGATCAGCGGGATCGCGGTCAGCGCGCCGCCCATCACCAGCAGCACGTCGGTGACGCCGCCCCAGCGCAACGAGAAGAAGCCGCCACCGCCGCGCAGTTCCAGCCAGGCCAGCGCGAGCAGCGCCGGCCCGAACACGAACAGGTTCTCCACCCCCAGGCCCTTGACCGCCTCGACTGCCGCGAACTTGCGGATCAGGCCGTACAGCGCGAACGAGCCGGCCAGGCATAGCGCGATCCACGGAAAGCTGCCGTAGTTGAAGGTCAGCCACAGCACACCGCAGGCCGCCAGCACCACAGCGATCCACTGCGGACGCGACAGCCGCTCGCGCAGGAACAGCACGCCGATGACCACGTTGAGCAACGGGTTGATGAAGTAGCCCAGGCTTGCCTCGACCACGTGGCCGCTGTTGACCGCCCACACGTACAGGCTCCAGTTGCCGGCGATCAACACACCCGACAGCGCCAGCATGCCGGCCAGGCGCGGCTGGGCGATGGTCTCGCGCAGCCAACCGCGTCCATGGCGCAGCGTCAGCCACGCGGCCACGAGGATCGCGCACCAGATCGCCCGGTGCAGCACGATCTGCAGCGACGGCACCTCGCGCAGCAGATGCCAGTACATCGGCATCAGCCCCCAGATCACGAAGGCCGCGGCGGCGATCCAGGTGCCGCGACGGGCCTGCACCGCGTCGTTCATGCCTCGTCTCCAGCTGCGACCGGCGCGGGCGCCTTGCGCGCGCGGCCCAGCGTGATCGCCACCACCGCCGCCAGGATCACCGCCATCGCGCCCAGATCGTGCGCAGTGAACCGCTCGGCGGCCAGCCAGGCGCCGAGCACCACGGCGATCGCTGGATTGACGTAGGCGTAGCTGCTGGCCAGCGTCGGGCGCACGTTGTGCAGCAGCCACACGTAGGCGGTGAAGCCGACGATCGAGCCGAACGACGCCAGGTAGGCGAGCGCGAGGTGGCCCTTGGGCGTCGGCGGCACGTCCAGCCGTTCACCCAGCAACAGGCCCGTGGCAAGGATCAGCACGCCGCCGGCGAGCATCTGCGCGGCCGCGGCCATGAACGGCGACGGCAGGTCACGGCCGCGGCTCCAGACCGAGCCGAAGGCCCAGGCCAGCGGCGCGATCAGCAGCGCGATCAGCCCGGCGGGCGTCGAGGTCAGCGAACTGCCGGCGTTGAGCCACAGCACGCCGACGAAACCGATCGCCAGGCCCGCCCATTCGATCGGGCCGGGCCGCTCGCCGCGCATGACCGAGAACAGCGCCACCCAAATCGGCACCGACGCCACCGCGACCGCAGCCAGTCCCGACGACACGCTCTGCTCGGCGATGCAGACCATGCCATTGCCCAGGCCCAGCAGCAGCACGCCCATCACGATCACGTTCGGCCACTGGGCGCGCGTGGGCGCCGGCACACCGCGCAGGCGCAGCACCGCGTACATCAGCGCACCGGCGGCGATGAAGCGCGTACCGGCCATCAGCAGCGGCGGATAGCCACCTTCGAGCGCGAAGCGGATCGCCAGATAGGTCGAGCCCCAGACCAGATAGACGGCCGTCAACGCCAGGCCGATGGCCAATACCGACGCCGGACGCGCACTGGACGCGTTGCTCATGGGGGCAGTTCCGAGAAAGGGGGAAGACCCGCATCAGCGGGCCGCAGATTCTACGCCCGGCGCCCGTTGCATGGCTGGAATGGCGGTGTTGCAGGGCGTGATGCCAACCTCTGCACGCACCAGCAGCGCCCGGTCACTGGACCTGTGCATCCGGTGCACCGACGGCGACAGGCATCCGCCTGTCGCGGCTTACGCGCCAATGCACGCGTCGTGGGACGCGTTCTCCATCGCGGCGTCGTTTCGCACGGGCAACCCGCTGCCAGCGCCGGAGCAAAAAAAACCGCCGCGACAGGGCGCGGCGGCTTTCTGGAACCGGTTGCGAGCGTGGCTCAGCGCGCCCAGCGGCCAGGGCCGGTCGATTCGGGCAGCACCGAGGCCGAGAGCTTGCGGTCGTTGTTGAGCAGCCGCACGGCATCGGCCAGGATCGCCGAGGCCTCGCGCAGCAACGGGTCCGGACGCTCCTCGGCCGCCTTCTCCAGACGGGCCTGCTGCGCGATCGCACGCTCGCTCGCCTGCAGGCCGTCGTCGTCGGAGTCCTCGGCCAGCGGATCGAGCTCCAGGCCCAGCGCCTTGCGCTCTTCCTGGCGCTGCGCGCGCTTGGCGGTCTGGCGATCGCGCTCGGCGCGCCGCTCAGCCTCGTTGAGCGAGACCCACTTCTTCTCGCGCTCGGCCCGGAACTCGGCGATGTCCTCGGCCCACCACTGGAATTCCTTGTCGGTGGCGACGCGGGTGTCGTGGAGCTGTTCGAGCTGCGGCAGCAGTTCGCCGAAGTTGCCGTACTGGGTGTGCGGCACGGCGGCGATACGCGACCACGGCAGGGCGTTGTCGTAGGTGCTCTCGCCGAACTCGGTGGCATCCACCGTCACCGGGAAGTGGATGTCCGGCTCGACACCCTTGTTCTGGGTGCTGCTGCCACCCGGCAGGAAGAACTGCGCGATCGTCAGCTTGACCTGCCCGTAGCGCTTGTTCTCGTTGGCCGGCCACCGGTCCAGATCAACCAGGTTCTGCACCGTGCCCTTGCCGAACGTGGTCTCGCCGATGATCAGGCCCCGCCCGTAGTCCTGGATGGCGCCGGCGACGATTTCCGAGGCCGAGGCCGAACCGCGGTTGATCAGCACCGCCAGCGGGCCGTCCCAGGCGACGCCGGGATCGCGATCGGCCTGCACGCCGACACGGCCGCCCGACTCGCGCACCTGCACCACCGGGCCCTGGTCGATGAACAGACCGGTCAGTTCGACCGCCTCGTTCAACGATCCACCGCCGTTGTTGCGCAGGTCCAGCACCACGCCGTCGACCTTCTCTTGCTTGAACTGCTCGAGCAGGCGGGCCACATCGCGCGTCGCCGACGCGTACTCGCCGTTGCGGCTGCGACGCCCTTCGAAGTCCTGATAGAACGCCGGCAGCTTGATCACGCCGATGCGCTTGTCGACACCGCCCTCAGTCGCCGGCAGCGTCAGCGTCTCGGCCTTCGCGGCCTGCTCTTCCAGGCGCACGCGGGCGCGGGTGAGCGTGATGCGCACCGGCTCGCTGTCGAGCGTGGCCTCGGCGGGGATCACATCCAGGCGCACCTGGGTGTCCTTGGGGCCCTTGATCTTCTCGACCACGTCGTCGATGCGCCAGCCGATCACGTCCTCCATCGGCCCGTTGGTGCCCTGGCCGACGCCGACGATGCGATCGCCGGGCTTGAAGCGGTTGCTCAGCGCCGCCGGGCCACCGGCGATGACCTCGCGGATCACCACCACATCGTCCTGCTTCTGCAGCTGCGCACCGATGCCTTCGAGCGACAGCGACATGCTCTGGTTGAACAGACGCGCGGCGCGCGGGTTGAAGTAGTCGGTGTGCGGATCGATGACGCCGGTGTAGGCGTTGAGGAAGCTGCTGAACGCGTCCTCGTCGTTGTACGCGGCGACCGTGTTCGCCTGGTTGAGATAGCGCCGATCGAGCGTCTTGCGGATCTCGTCAGGCTGCTTGCCGGCCAGCTTCAGGCGCAGCCAGTCGTTGCGCACCGACTGCCGCCACAGCGCGTCGAGCTCGGCGCCGTCGGCCGCCCACGCAGCGTCCTTGCGGTCGTATTCCCAGCGGTCGTTACCGCTGAAGTCGAAAATGTCCTGCGACAGCAGGTTGCGGGCCTGCGCGGTGCGCTCGGCGACGCGGGTCTTGAACAGTGCGAAGATCTCCAGCGCCGGCGCGATGTCGCCGTCGCGCACCGCCGCGCCCATCTTCGGCCGCAACGCCTCGAAGCGCGTGATGTCCTGCTGGGTGAAGAAGACCTTGCCCGGATCCAGATTCTCGAAGTACCGGTCGAAGATCTCGCTTGACATGCCCGCATCGAGCGGACGCGGCCGGTAGGCGTAGCGACTGTCGGACAGCAACCCGTAGACGAGCTTGGACGCCGCGACCTGGTCCACGTTCGGCGTCGCCGGGACCTCGGCGATGGCGTCGGGCCTGGCCATCAGCGCCAACGGCACCGCCAGCGCCAGGGCGATCAGTGAGCCGGAAACGACACGGGAAGCTTTCATTCGGTGTCCTGCGCTGCGGGTTCGGGAAATCATGGACAGGTCGTCGAGCCTGTCGCGTGAATAGACGTGATGACAGTGCCGAAAGTTGCATGTCCGATGCAAGCCGGACGCGCGATTCGTTGTGTTGCGGACACGCTGCGCCCCGCCGGGGGCCGGCGTTCACCCGTTCGTCAGGCTCGGCGCCGCGAGCCGGGCATGGCTCAGGCGGCGACGCCGGCTTCCATCGCCTGGCGATCGGCGTGGTAGGACGAGCGCACCAGCGGGCCGGAGGCGACGTGGCTGAAACCCAGCGCCATGCCGTAATCCTCGAGGGCCTTGAACTCGTCGGGGGTCCAGTAGCGCAGCACGGGATGGTGGTGCGCGGAGGGCTGCAGATACTGCCCGATGGTGACCATGTCCACGTCGTGCGCGCGCAGGTCGCGCAGCGTGCCCTGCACCTGCTCCATGGTCTCGCCCAGGCCGAGCATGATGCCCGACTTGGTCGACACGTCCGGGTGCTGGGCCTTGAACTTCTGCAGCAGGGTCAGCGACCACTGGTAGTCGGCGCCGGGCCGGACATTGCGATACAGGTCCGGCACGGTCTCCACATTGTGGTTGAACACGTCCGGCGGATCGGTCCGCAGGATCTCCAGCGCGCGCTCCATGCGGCCCTTGCCGCGGAAGTCGGGCGTGAGGATCTCGATGCGGATGTGCGGCGACTGCGCGCGGACTTCGCGGATGCAGTCGACGAAATGCTGGGCCCCGCCGTCGCGCAGGTCGTCGCGGTCGACCGAGGTGATCACCACGTACTTCAGCCCCATGTCGGCGATCGTGTTCGCCAGGTTCCGCGGCTCCGAAGCATCCGGCGGCTTGGGCCGGCCGTGGGCGACGTCGCAGAAGGAGCAACGGCGGGTGCAGACCTCGCCCAGGATCATGAACGTCGCGGTGCCGTGGCCGAAGCACTCATGGATGTTCGGGCAGCTGGCTTCTTCGCAGACCGTGACCAGCCGGTTCTCGCGCAGCTTCGACTTGAGCGCAGCGACCGCGCCGTTGGACGGGATGCGCACGCGGATCCACGAGGGCTTGCGCAGCACCGGCGCCTGCGCGAACTGCACCGGCGAACGGGCGATCTTGTCGCCAGCCACCTGCTTGACGCCGGTCTCCAGCGATGCCGGCGGCGCGGACACCACCTGCAGCGGAATCGATTTGTCGGCGGTCTGGGTCATGGCGAAGGCATTGCGCGGATCGGACCGCCATTGTAGGCCCCTGCCCCCGCAGTGTCTGCCGCAGGCAGGAGACGCTGCGTGTCAGCGGGGCAGCGGCACGGCCTCGGGAAGCGCCGGAGCCGGCGCGTCCGACAGAACCAGGCCGAACTGCTGCGCCAAATGCGCCAGCAACACCGGCGCGACCGCGTCGGTCGAGGCACTGCCGCCCAGATCGGCCAGCGAGACCACCTGCAGGCCCTGGTAGCCGCAGGGATTGATCCGCTGGAACGGTTCGAGGTCCATCGCGACGTTGAATGCAAGGCCATGGAAGGTGCGACCGCGCCGGACGCGGATGCCGAGCGCGGCGATCTTGGCGCCGGCGACATAGACGCCGGGCGCGCCTTCGCGGCGCACCGCCTCGATGTTCCAGTCGGCCAACGTGTCGATGACCGCCTGCTCGATCCGGCAGACGTACTCGCGCACGCCGACCTTCAGCCGCGGCAGATCCAGCAGCGGGTAGACCACCAGTTGGCCGGGGCCGTGATAGGTCACCTGTCCGCCGCGGTCGACCTGGACGACCGGAATGTCGCCCGGCGCCAGTACGTGCTCGGGCTTGCCGGCCTGGCCGAGAGTGAACACCGGGTCGTGCTCGACGACCCACAGCTCATCGTCGGTGCTCGCGTCGCGGGCATCGGTGAAGCGCTGCATGGCCTGCCAGACCGGGATATAGGCCTGGCGCCCGAGCCGGCGCACGGACGCAGGCAGCGGCGACGACGCGTCGGTCATGCCCACCCTCCCGCGAACGCCGGCACCAGCCCGCCCCGCGGCACGGACGCCCCGTCCAGGAACGCGCACAGGGTCCTGGCAACCGGGTCGTCGCCGGCCCGCTCGAGTTGGGCCAGCGCGCGGTGGTCGGTCTGGAGCTCGGCGAACGCCAGCGCCTCGCCGTCTTCGGGCGGCGCCTCGGCCCAGGCCATCGGGCAGTCCGGCAGCAGCGGCGCGGCGCGCTCGGCGCGCACCAGCAGGCGGACTTCGCAATGCCGGGGATCGGCAGCGATCCGTGAAAACAGCGCATCGACCACGGGGGCCGGGCCCTCCAGCAATTGCATGAACAAGCCGTCGCGCAGTGCCAGCAGGCCGCCGACGCCGCGCGGCGCATTGGCCTGGCGGGCGTGCTGCAACAACGCGCGCATGTCGGACGCGGTGAACTCGTACAGCTGCCCGCTGCGATAGAGCAACTGCCGGTTCACGCGCGGGACGCCCTGCACCTGGATTGCGAGTGGGTCACAGCGTCCACTTGACCTCGGGATGCGCGCGCAAGGCCTCGTGCGCCGCGTCGTACTGCGCACGCGTCTCGGCGCGGATGCTCAGGCGCACCGACACGTAGCGCCCACCGCTCGAGGCGCGGGTGTTCACCGTCTCGTGCAGCACGGCCACGCCGGCATCGCCGAGCAGTCGCGGCAGTTCGGTCTCCAGGCCGGCATCGGCGGCGCCCATCGCGGTGAGTTCGAACACGCCCGGGAACTGGAAGCCGTGCTCGGGATTGTCTGATTTGATGTCCATCGACGGATTATCGGGGCTGCTGGGGCCGAACCCAAGCGATGGCGGTGCGAGCCCCGCCCGCAAAACCGGGGTCAGAGTGCAATTTCGCGTAGCGAAATTGCACTCTGACCCCGGTTTTATCCGGCTTCGAAGCCAAAAAAGGCCGGCATTTGCCGGCCTCTTTAGCGATCAAGTGGACTCAGGAGTTCCACCACATCAGGAATTCGTGCCACAGCCGCTTGAAGAAGCCGGCCTCCTCGACTGCCTCGAGCGCGACCAGCGGACGCTGCGCAATAACCTTGCCGTCGAGGACGACGCGCACCGTGCCGATCTGCTGGCCCTTCTCGATCGGCGCGACCAGGGTCTCGGGGATGTCCATCGACGGCTTGAGCTGCGCGTACTTGCCGCGCGGCATGCTGACCAGCATCGGCTCGGCCACGCCCAACTGCACCTCGTCGGCCTTGCCCTTCCAGACCTTCTGCGTGGAGACCGCCTTCTGGGCGTCGTAGACCGCGTGGGTCTCGAAGAAGCGGAACCCCCAGTTGAGCAACGCCAGCGAATCGGTGGCGCGCTGGGCCTCGCTCGTCGAGCCCATGACGACCGAGATCAGCCGCTGGTCGCCGCGCAGCGCCGAGGCCATCAGGCAATAGCCGGCGCCGGAGTGGTGACCGGTCTTGATGCCGTCCACGCTGTCGTCGCGCCACAGCAGCCGGTTGCGGTTGTGCTGGGTGATCGGCCCGACCGTGAATTCCTTGATCTTGTTGTGCGCGTATTCCTCGGGATAGTCGCGCACCATCGCGCGGCCCAGGATCGCCAGGTCGTGCGCGGTCGAGTAATGCTCCGGGCCGGACAGGCCGGTGGCATTGGTGAAGTGGGTGTTCTTCATGCCGATGCGTTCGGCATAGGCGTTCATCAGCTGGGCGAACGCCTCCTCGCTGCCGGCCACGTGCTCGGCCAGCGCGATCGCGGCGTCGTTGCCCGACTGCACGACCATGCCGATCTCCATGTCCAGCAGCGGCGCGCGCTGGTTCACCGGAAAGCCGCTGTAGCTGCCGTCGGTGCCCGCGCCGCCCTTGCGCCAGGCGTTCTCGCTCATCAGCACCTGATCGTCCGGCTTGACCTTGCCGGCCGCCATCTCGGCGGCGATCACGTAGCTGGTCATCACCTTGGTGATGCTGGCCGGCTCCACGCGCTGGTCGGCATTCTCGCCAGCCAGGACCTGACCGGTCGCATAGTCCATCAGCACCCAGGCCGTACCGGTCACCTCCGGCGGCGGCGGTGTGGGCAGCGCATCGCTGAGGGCAGCGCCTCCCTCGCCGGCGGCGGCCGGCGCAGGCGCCGGTGCAGGTGTCGGCCGCGGCGCGGGGTCCTGGGCGACCGCAAGGCCGACCACCGCGGTGGCCATGGCGGCCAGCAGCATGCGCGAAACGACGACAGGCACTTTCATCTGCAACGGAACTCCGGAATGCCCGCCGCGACGGCAGGCGGGGAAAATGGGAAATACTCAGTCGCGCACGACGGTCGGCGCACCGAAGCCGAGCCCGGCGACACGTGAGGTCATCTCGGCGACACGCGCGGCCTCGACCGGGCCCACGCGCAGGCGCCAGACCGGCTTGCCGGCGGCGGTGCCGTCCTCGAGCTGGGCTGCACCGATGCCGGCGCCACGCAGCGTGGCGAGCGCCCGTTCGGCATTGGCCCGGGCACCGAACGCCGCGACCTGCAGCGTGACGCCGCCCGACACCGGCGCTGCGGCCGCATGCGTGGGCGCGGGCGTCGGCGCAGCGGTGGCCGGGACCGGCGCTGCTGCGGGCACGGTCGCGGCCGCAACGGCGCCGTTGATCGGAACCTGGCGTCCGTTCTCGAGCTTGAGCCCGCGCGCGGCGAGCCAGGCATCGAAATCGTCGGCGGTCATGACCTTGCCGTTCTGATACATGTTGAACCGCCCGTCCGCCGCGCTGGGCTGCGGCAGCGGCGCGGGGCGCTCGCCGGCACGCGCGCTGGCGATCGGCAGGGCCTCGACGATGGCATCGATCGTGCTCGCCGCCTGCGGCGCTGCCGGGCGCGGCGTGGCCGTAGCGACCGTGGCAGCGGGTGCGGCCGTGGGCGCCTGTGCAACGGCGCGGTAGTCGTGGCGTGCGTTCTCGCCCGGGCTCAGCGCGCGGACTTCGACCCGGCCGGTGCCGGCCGGATGGATGCCGATCTTCACCGCGGCGGCATAGCTCAGGTCGACGACGCGACCGTCATGGAACGGGCCGCGATCGTTGACCCGCACCACCACCGACTGTCCGGTGTCGAGGTTGGTCACCCGCGCAAAGCTGGGCAGCGGCAGCGACTTGTGCGCCGCGGTGAACGCGTACATGTCATAGACCTCGCGATTGGAGGTCAGCCGGCCATGGAACTTGGCGCCGTAGTACGAGGCGGTGCCGGTCTCAACGAATTCGCTGTGGTCGTCGAGCACGCGGTAGGTCTTTCCGAGCACCTGGTAGGGGCTGCGGTTGCCGATCTCCGAACGCGGCAGGTCGACGACCTCCGGCTCGGGAATCGCATCGACGTTGGGCAGGTAGTCGGGCAGGCTGTCGGGGACACCGGGCTTGTAAAGGCCGCCTGCGGTGTAGTGCCCGCGGGTCCGGGGATCCTCCTGCGCCGGCGCGTACGGCGACACCCGACGTGCGCCATGCGCAGACGATGCGGCACTCGCCGGCGTGCCGACCCGCTCGCCGCCGGAGGCGGCCACTGGCTTCTTGGGCGCGCCCGCGCAGCCGGCGAGCATCAGCAGGGCGGCCGCCGGCAGCAGCCAGCGGATCACGGACCGACCCCCGCCCGGATCGCCTGCGCCAGCTGGTGCACCGACAGCGAGTACATCGGCGAGCGGTTGTAGCGGGTGATCACGTAGAAGTTGCGGTAGGCCAGCCAGTACTCGGCGCCCGCCTCGCCGTCCAGCGACAGCAGCGTGCCGCCCTCGGCGGTGGGCTCGCCGGGGAGCGGCGTGTAGCCGCGCGCGGCAAGATCGGCCAGCGGATACACCGGCTCCCAGTTCTCGGGCTTGAAGTCGGCGGCGCCATCGGCGCGCTGCGCGCGCGCGACCACCGGCCCGCCGCGCTGCCAACCGTGTACGACGAAGTAGTTGGCGATCGAGGCGAACACGTCGGGCTTGTGGGTCAACAGGTCGCGACGGCCGTCGCCATCACCGTCCTTGGCCCACAGCCGGTAGCTCGACGGCATGAACTGCCCCATGCCCATCGCGCCGGCATAGCTGCCCTTGAGCTCGCCGATCTCAAGCTGCGGCTCGGCCTTCTGCAACGCGAACAGCTGCGCCAGTTCGCCAGCGAAGAACGGCGCGCGCGGCGGGTAATCGAACGCCAGAGTGTAGAGCGCGTCGAGCACTTTCCAGTTGCCGGTCACCCGACCGTAGCTGGTTTCCACGCCGATGATCGCGACGATGTACTCGGCCGGCACGCCGCTGTCGGCGGCCACGCGCTCGAGCGCTTCGCGGTTGTCGCGATAGAACGCCACGCCGCCATCGATGCGCGCGGGGTTGATGAAGATCGGCCGGTAATCGCGCCAGGGCCGCACGGCCTCGGCCGGGCGGCTGATCGCATCGAGGATCTTCTGCTGGACCTGGGCCTGCGCCAGCGCGGCGCGGATGCGCGCCGGATCGACCCCGTAGGTCGTGGCCGTATACTGGACGAAATTCTCCACGCGCTGGGCGCGCGGGATCGCCGGGTCGGTCACCGATGGCGGCGCGACCGGCCGTTCCGGCGGCTGCGGCACCGAAGGCAGCAGCGCACCTTCCGGGCGTCCGGGCTCGGCCAGCGGCGTGACCGCGTGATAGTCGTCGGCCTGGGCATCGGCGTGATTGGCAGGCGTCGCGCAGGCCGCCAATGCGAATGGCAGCGCGGCCAGGGAGAGTCGGAAGAACGGGCGTCGGCTCATCGGCGGCGAGGGTAGCACGCGTGCACGCAACGCCAACACTGCATCGCCGCCATCGTTGTGACGCGGTCAGCGTCGCCGCAGGCCGCTCGCCTGCACCGCCATCACCACGCCGAAGCCGGCAAGCAGCGACACCGCGGCGGTCCCGCCGAAACTGAGCAGCGGCATCGGCACCCCGACCACCGGCAGCAGGCCCGAGATCATGCCGCCGTTGACGACCACGTACACCGACATCGCCAGGCCCAGGCTGCCGACCAGCAGCCGCGAGAAGCCGTCGCGCGCCTGGCTGGCGATCCACAGGCAGCGACCGATCACGAACAGGTAGAGCGCCAGTACGACCACGACCCCGAGCCAGCCGAACTCCTCGCTGAGCACCGCGAACACGAAGTCGGTCGTGTGCTCGGGCACGTAGTTGAGATGGGATTGCGAACCGTCGCCCCAGCCCTGCCCGGTCAAGCCGCCCGAGCCGATGGCGATCCGCGACTGGATGATGTTCCAGCCCGTGCCCAGCGGGTCAGACTCGGGATCGAGGAAGGTCAGGATGCGGTCCTTCTGGTAGGGCTGCAGGTACCAGAACCAGGCCGCGGGCGCGCCCACCGCGGCGACCGCGGCGCCGCCGACGAACCACCACCACGACAGGCCCGCCAGGTACAGCGCGAACGCGCCGCCCGAGGCGACCAGGACCGCGGTGCCCAGATCGGGCTGCAGCAGCACCAGGCCGGTGGGCAAGCCGATGATCGCGGCCGCAACCGCGATCGCGCCCAGTCGCGGCGGCGTGGGCTGCTGTCCCAGCCACCAAGCCGCCATCATCGGCAGCGAGAGCTTCATCAACTCGGCCGGCTGCACATAGAACACGCCCAGGTTGAGCCAGTGCTGGCCGCTGCGCCCGGTGCCCAAGAACAGCACCGCGATCAACGGCAGCAGCGAGGCGGCATAGGCCAGCGGCGTGAAGCGTCGCAACTGCACGGCCGGAATCCGCGACAGCAGCCACATCGCGCCCAGACCCACGGCGTAGCGCCCGGCCTGGGAGCCGACCATCGCCATGTTCTTGCCGCTGGCGCTGTGCAGCACCGCCAGCCCGATGCCCATCAGCGCCACCAGCGCCGCCAGCAACGGCCAGTCGAGCGTACGCGTGAAGCGCAGCCACAGGTCCAGCAACCAGCGCAGGATCACCTTCATCGCCGCGCCTCCGCCGGCGCAGGCGCAGGCGCAGGCAACGCAACTGCGCCCGGCGGCACCGTGCGCACGCCGTCGACGACGCCCTCGAACGAGACCTCGCGTGCCGGTGTGGCGCCAGGCGCGGCGGCGACGACCGCGGCCGGGGCCCCGGTCACCGGATCCACTTCGACCTCCGGCATCGTGCCCAGCAGCCAGGCATCGAAGATCCGGCGCGCGATCGGCGCGGCCGCTGTGCCGCCGTAACCGCCATGCTCGACGGTCACCGCGACGGCGATGGTCGGATCCTCGGCCGGCGCATAGCCGACGAACAAGGCCTGGTGGCGCAGGTGGTAAGGCAGCGCACGCGGATCGAGGCTGGCGTTGCCGCGGCGGCTCACGCGCTGCGCGGTACCGGTCTTGCCGGCCATGCGGTACTGCGCGCCGCGCGCCATCGCGGTTGCCGACCCGCGGCCATGGATCGTGTTCATCATCCCCTCCTGCACGGCGCGCAGGTGGTCGGGGCGATCGGTGATGCGCTCACCCGGCGGGCGCGCGATCGGCCGCCACGGCGCATCGAAGCCGTCGCGGCGCTCGGCCGCCAGGTGCAAGGTGTTGAGCACGCCGCCGTTGGCGATCGCAGACGTGCCGCGCGCCAGTTGCAGCGCGGTCGCGATCCAATAGCCCTGACCGATGCCGGCGATGACTGTTTCGCCCGCGTACCAGGGCTCCTTGCTGCGCTGGGCCTTGTAGCGCGGCGACGGCACCACGCCGGGGTTCTCGCCCAGCAGGTCGATGCCGGTGGGCCGACCGAAGCCGTAGCGCGTCATGTACTGGTCGAAGCGCTCGATGCCCATCTCGTAGGCGAGCTGGTAGTAGTAATAGTTGACCGACCGGGAGATCGAATCGCGCAGGTCGGTCCAGCCGCCACCGCGTCCGGCGTCGCGGTAACCGCGCCGCTGGCCGGGGATGAAGAACTCGCCGGTGGAGAACACCCGGTACTCGGGCGTGCGCAGGCCGCTGTCGAGGCCGGCGAGCGCGACCAGGGGCTTGATCGTCGAGCCCGGCGGGCCGCCACCGAGCACGTTGCGGTTGAACAGCGGCCGCGCCGGATCGTCCATCAGCCGACGGTAGTCGGTATGCGAGATGCCGTTGACGAACAGGTTGGGATCGAAGCTCGGCAGGCTGACCATGCCCAGGATCAGGCCGGTCTTGGGCTCGACCGCGACCGCCGAGCCGTGCAGGCCGCCGAAGGCGAGCACCATCGCGCGCTGCAGCTCGGCATCGATGCTCAGCCGCAGATCGGTGCCCGCGGTCGCCGGCACCAGGCCGAGCCGGCGCAGCGCGCGGCCCTCCACGTTGGTCTCGACCTGTTCGTAGCCGATCTTGCCGCGCAACTGCTCGTCGTAGTACCGCTCCAGCCCGGTCCGCCCGGTCTGCGGGAACAGCAGATGCGCCTGGCCGTAGCGCTCGATGTCGCTGTCGTCGGTGCGGCCGACATAGCCGACCACGTGCGCGAACAGGTCGCCGTAAGGGTAGTGGCGGTTGAGATAGGGCACGACTTCCACGCCCGGGAAGCGCCAGCGGTCGATCGCAAAGCGCGCCATCTCGTCCTCGCTGATGCGCAGCTTCAGCGTCACCGGCCGGAACCCGCGCTGCGCCTTGCGCTCGCGCTCGAAGCGCGCGATGTCGTCGGGCGACAGGGCGATGATGCGCGACAGGTCGGCGACCAGTTGCCGGGGGTCGCCGGCCTCCTCGGGCGTGACATCGAGCCGGTAGGCCTGCTCGTTGCTGGCCAGGATGCGGCCTTGCCGGTCGTAGATCAGCCCGCGACCCGGCACCACCGGACGCGGCTTGATGCGATTGGCCTCCGAGCGTTTGGCGTAGACCTCATGGTCGATCACCTGCAGCTTGAAGTACCAGCCGGCGAGCACCGCGAGCGCGGCCACGACCAGCACGAAGCCCAGCAATGCACGACGCGCGAACGCCGCGGCCTCGGCGGCGTTGTTGCGGACATTCGAACGACGACGCCCGGCCATATGCGGTCAGGTCCGGCGCCCGAAGCGCAGTGCGTCCATGACCAGGTACAGCGGCGCCCACAGCAGCATGCCCAGCAGCGGTGCGATCCAGTACGTCCAGGGCAGCTGCGGCAGGCCCAGGGCGCCGTGGATCGCGGCACTGACGATGCGGTCGTTGAGCAGCAGCCCGCCGACCGCGGCCGCCTGCTGGGCGACCGGGAAAAAGCGCAGCTGCGAGCGGAAGCGCTGCAGGATGAAGCTCATCACCACCAGTCGCAGCGCTTGCTCGCCCAGCAGACCGCCGAACGCGAGATCGGAGATCAGGCCGACCGAGAACGCCAGGCCCAGGCCCGCGCGGTCGGGGTCCTCGATCACCCAGTAGGCGACCACCAGCGCCAGCCAGAACGGGCGCAGCGGCTGCAGGCCGGCCGGCAGCGGCAGCAGGCCGAGCAGCATCGCGGCCAGCAGGCTCACCGGCAGCAACCAGCGTTTGCGACGGCGGATCATGGCGTGGGCCTCTGGACAGGCGGTGCGGGCTCGGTCGCGGCCGGCGTCGCCGCGGCTGCGCCGTCCACCGCGCCAGTCTGCGCACCGTCTGTGGCGGCCTCGGCAGCGGCGGCTTCCGCCCTGGCGCGCGCTGCGGCCTCGCGCTCGGCCGCGGCCGCATCCAGGTCGGCGGTGGTCACCGGCACAACCTCGTCGCGCAGCAGCAACACGTCGCGGCCGCGGTCGAACTGCGCGGCCGGTGTCAGGCGGCCGATCAGGAATGCGCGGCTGTCGTCGGGCTCGAGCGAGGCGATCGTGCCGACCGGGAACCCCGGCGGGAACCGGCCGCCCAGCCCCGAGGTGACCAGCGCATCGCCGACCTGGACATCGGCCGACAGCGGCACGTTGCGCAGCAGCAGCGCATCGGCATGCCCGCTGCCGTAGGCGACCAGGCGCACGCCATTCCGCGCCACGACCACCGGCACCGCATGTTCGAGATCGGTCACCAGCAGCACGGTCGCGGTGGTGGACGTCGTCGCGATGACCTGCCCGAGCAGGCCGCCGGCGTCGATGACGCTCTGTCCGGTGCGCACGCCGTTGCGGGTCCCCGCATCGAGCAGCAGCCGCTGCCGCGTCGGATCCTGGTCGACGTCGAGGACCGGCGCCAGTTGCACGTCCAGATTGCCCTGCCCGACCGCGCCGAGCAGGCGCCGCAGGCGGGCGTTCTCGGTCGCCTCGACCCGCAGGCGGGCCTGGCGGGCGTTGAGTACCAGCAGTTCGTTGCGCAGCCGGCGGTTGTCCTCGGCCAGTTGGGAGCGGGTCGCCGCGTCGTTGCGCATGCTCGTGCCCAGACGCGAGGGCAGGCCGGCCAGCCACCACAGCGGCTGGACGATGACCGCCGCCTGGTGCCTGGCCTCCGACAGCCAGCTACCGCGGTGGTCCATGACGATCAGCACGCACGACAGCGCCAGGTAGGCCAGCAGCCGCAGCGTGCCGGACACGTCGCCAGATCGGGGAGCCGGTGAGCTGGAAGACGACATCGGGCGTGTTGTCCTGATGGGAGTCGATCGTCAGTCCCGCGGCGACGGGACGCCAGCGACCTGGGACCGGGCGGACGGCGGGGCGGGCCCCTCATGCCTGCAGCGAGGACGGGACACCAGCTCCTCGACCGCCGGCACTGCCGATGGCGCCGCGCGGTCAGTCGGCGAAGAACTCGTTGCCGTGCAGGTCCAGCAATTCCAGCGCCCGGCCGCCGCCCCGCGCGACGCAGGTCAGCGGGTCCTCGGCGACCTGCACGTGCAGGCCGGTGGCCTCGCTGATCAGGCGGTCGAGGTCGCGCAGCAGCGCGCCGCCGCCGGTCAGCACGATGCCACGCTCGGCGACGTCGGCGCACAGCTCGGGCGGCGTCTGCTCGAGCGCCTGCTTGACCGCCTCGACAATGCCCGACAGCGGCTCGCGCAGCGCGTCGAGCACCTCGTTGGAGCTGATCGTGATGACCTTGGGCACGCCCTCGGCCAGGTGCCGGCCGGAGACCTCGATCTCGACCACGGGCTCCTGCTGGTAGGCGCAGCCGATCTCGAGCTTGATCCGCTCTGCGGTCGCATCGCCGATCAGCATGCCGTGGTTGCGGCGCACGTAGTTGATGATCGACTCGTCGAACCGGTCGCCGCCGATGCGGGCCGACTGCGAGTAGACGATGCCGTTGAGCGCGATGACCGCGACCTCGGTGGTGCCGCCGCCGACGTCGACCACCATCGAGCCGCGCGCCTCGGTCACCGGCATGCCGGCACCGATCGCAGCCGCCATCGGCTCTTCGATCAGCGACACCTCGCGGGCACCGGCCTCGAGCGCCGAATCCTTGATCGCACGCTTCTCGACCTGGGTCGAGCCGGCGGGCACGCAGATCAGCACGCGGGGGCTCGGGCGCAGGAAACGCGACTTGTGCACCTTCTTGATGAAGTGCTTGAGCATCTCCTCGGTGTAGGTGAAGTCGGCGATGACGCCGTCCTTCATCGGGCGATGCGTGGTGATGTTGCCCGGCGTCCGGCCGAGCATCTGCTTGGCCTCGGCGCCGACCGCCGCGACCACCTTCTGGCCGGCGGTCCGGTCCTGGCGCACGGCCACGACCGACGGCTCATTGAGCACGATGCCCTGGCCGCGGACGAAGATCAGCGTGTTGGCGGTGCCCAGGTCGATGGACAGGTCGTTGGAAAACAGGCCGCGGAACTTCTTGAACATCGGAAAAGGGCGTCCGTCAGAGGGGGCGACACAAGCGCGCTAGCCTAGCAAAAAAGCCGGTCACCCGCGGCGCCCCGAACGCCCCGTATGGCGCCCGTCCAGACAGCCCGATCGCGCTTCCCGCAGGGCGTTCCCCCGCGGCGGCGCCGGCCTGGGCCGCCCCTGGCCGGCCCGCATCGGGCCCGGCGTGCGCCGGGTTAACGTAAACTAACCGGCCTTCGACGATGACGAGTTGCGCGCGATGTCTGCATTGATCTGCGGTTCCCTGGCCTACGACACCATCATGGTGTTTCCGGACCAGTTCAAGAACCACATCCTTCCGGACAAAGTGCACATCCTGAACGTCTCGTTTCTGGTGCCGCGCATGCGCCGCGAGTTCGGCGGCTGCGCCGGCAACATCGCCTACAACCTGAAGCTGCTCGGCGGCCACCCGATCCCGATGGGCACCGTGGGCCAGGATTTCGGCCCTTATCGCGAATGGTTCACCGAACTGGGCATCACGCTCGACTATGTGCGCGAGATCCCCGAGCTGTTCACGCCCCAGGCGTTCATCACCACCGACCACGACAACAACCAAATCACCGCCTTCCACCCGGGCGCGATGATGCGCAGCCACGAGAACCACGTGAAGGACGTGCCCGGGGTGACCATCGGCCTGGTCGGTCCCGACGGCCGCGAGGGCATGCTGCAGAACGCACGCGAGTTCGCCGAGGCCGGCACTCCGTTCGTCTTCGACCCGGGCCAGGCGATGCCGCTGTTCAACGGCGACGAGCTGCGCCAGTTCATCGAGCTGGCGGACTATGTGATCGTCAACGACTACGAGTCCAACCTGCTGCAGGAGCGCACCGGCTGGGACGAGACGGTCATCGCCGGCAAGGTGCGCGCCTACATCTGCACGCGCGGCCCCAAGGGCGTGGTGATCCATGCCGAGGGCCAGAGCCACGACGTGCCGCCCGCGCACGAGCGCCGCGTGACCGACCCGACCGGCTGCGGCGATGCCTTCCGCGCCGGCCTGCTGTTCGGCATCGACAAGGGCTACGACTGGCTGACCATCGGCCGCATCGGCAACCTGATGGGCGCGCTGAAGGTCGAGCATCCCGGTACCCAGAACCAGCGCTTCGACTACGAAGAGTTCTCGCTGCAGTTCCGGCAGCAGTTCGGCTACTCGCTGGAGAGCAAGGGCGGCTGAGCCCGGAGGCGCCGCGCGGCGGCGTAGAGCGCCCCGCAAACCTCGCCTCGCCGCGCTTGCGGTCGCCGCGTCCGATCAGTCCGCGCTTGCGGGCGCGTCGGACGCGGACGGCTGCCAGTAGCTGCTGAAGTGCGGATGCTGGTAGACCTTGGGGATCCGGACACGCACCGGCGAGCGCAAGACCCGGCCCGGCGTGTCGGTCGCGACAATCGCCTGCTGCTGTGGAAACAGGAACACGCACAGCCCATCGAGGGCGGTATCGAATCGGATCGGATGGCGCCGGCCATCGATCATCGCGTCCGGCTGGTCGGCGTACTCGATCGGCTGGATGCGCCCGCGATCCAGGCACTGCCCATCATGGTTCATCCAGAATGCCTCGTGCCTTTCGGCATCCGTCGGATCGATGACCGAGGTCTCGGTCAGATCAAAGTTGATGCGCATGTCGCGCGCGCCTGTGGCCTCCGGTGTCCGCACCCAGACCAGCAACGATGTCGGGCGATAGCCGTCGATATGGGGTACCGGCAGGCGCAGCACACCACGTGCATCGGGCGCGACGCCACGCACGTCCAGATTGCGCCAACGCGTCCCGCGCAGGCCAGCGGCACGGTTCTTGGCATACGACACCGACACCGGCGGACGGCCATGCGGTTGCCGCCCCAGCGTCACGCCTGGCGGCAGCGTGACCACAATCTGACCGTAGCCGGGCATCGCCAGGTAGGCGTCCGATTCCACCGTGCGCACCTGATGATCGAGTTGCGGACTGCCGAAACCGTCGTTGAACGTCGACACGTTCTGTGGAAATTCGAGGATGGAACTGCACCCGGACATCACCCCCAGCAGCATGGCGGCGCCTGGAAGACACCGCCGCGAGGCACGACGCAGAGGGTTCACTTCGAATCGCATTGCCGACGGTCACCTTTACGGGCTGCCTGCATGACAAAGGCAGCCGTGCAGCGGCGTGAAGCGTACCGGAATCGGCCACGGGCGACGTCAGCTGCTCCCGAGCGCCGTTCAAAACTTGCGCCAGGACACCAGGCAGGGCACCGGCGCTGTGCTCCCCTAGGGCGATGACCCGCCGTGACACGCGATCCATGCCAGGTAGGCGTCCAGCCAGCTCTGCATGAAGTCGCGGCTGGCCGCACCGAAGCCGCCATCCTCGTCGAAAACTCCATCCTTGGCATGCAGAAAGACCTCCGGCTGTCCGAGGGTCGGCATGTCGAGATAGGCGAGGATGTTGCGCAGATGCTGCTGGGCAAGCGCGGAGCCGATGCTGCCGATCGAGGCCCCGACCACACCAGCCGGCTTGCCGGCCCACACGCTCTGGCCGTAGGGCCGCGAGCCATGGTCGATGGCATTTTTCAGCACGCCGGGCACCGATCGGTTGTACTCGGGCGTCACGAACAGCACCGCGTCGGCGCCGCGCACCGCGTCGCGCAGGCGCACGACGGCTGGCGCGGGCGCATCGTCGTCGTCCTGGTTGTAGAGCGGCAGATCGCCGATCTCCACATGCACGAACGCGGCGCGGTCCGCCGCGAGGCGTTCCAGGGCGTGGGCCAGGCGACGGTTGATCGACGCCTTGCGCAGGCTGCCGACGAGCACGGCGATTCTGGGTGCGGGCATGGTGGCGAACTCCTTGTGGATGAAAGGGCACGACTGGGCATCGGCGACCGATGCCTCCACACCATGCACCACGCAGGCGGGGATCAGGATGAAACGAACAACTGGCCAGGCGCCCACCCGCCAGGCAGGCCAAGCGAAGCGTCGACAACCGGCCAGCGGCACCGTGCGCAACCAAGGCCAGCCCTTCGCGCACCGTCAGGACGCCGACGCAGGCTCAAGTTCACCGCTGCCCAGCCGCTGGTACTAAGCTGTCGCCGTCCAATCGGCCGGGGCAGGACTGCCCGTCCTGACATCCAGACGCGCGCGCCGAAGGGGGAACTTCGGCGTCCCATTCAGCGGATGCGGCGCGCAGACCTGCGGCCAGTCTTCGCCCTTGTTCCGACTTCGAGCGCCTTATGATCGCCAAGCTTCTCGTCGGCATGCTGTGTGCCTACCTGTTGAGCTTTTCAGTGTTGTTCCTGCTCATCGGCAGGCGCCTGGGCCGCGACAAGATGGGGACAGATGCGTTCGCCGTGGGCAACCTGATCCTCGGTGCTGCCTACGTGCTGCAGTTGCTCGAAGGGTCGGTGGGGCGCAGCTGGATGGGCGTGGTCAATCACGCGCTCACGCTCGGCGCGCTGCTGGCCTACAGCGTGGGCGGTCTGCGCTTCTTCGACCGACCGACACCGCTGGTTCGGCCGTTGGCCGCGCTCGTGCTGGGCTATGCAGCCGTGCAGATCCTGGTGGCGTGGGCCTGGGGACCGGTCGCCCGCTACGCACTGCTGTCAGCGGCCTGCGCCCTGTGGTTCGGCGGCATGGTGGTCGTGCTGGTCGCGGGCCTGCGGACGTTCGCGCGCGATCTCCGCGCCGAGGCGCTGCTGCTGGCCGGGCTGATCGGCGGCATCGGTGTGCTGAATGCGATCAAACTGACCAAGTTGCTGGCCGGCGGCCTGGCGACGCTGCACATGGATGGCCACTTCCAGGTGGCCTTCTATGTCTACATGTGTTCGCTGGCGACCATCATTCCGCCATTTATCGTCTGGCTGGTGCTGCGTCGCCTGACCGACCGGCTTGGCGACATGGCAGCGCGCGATCCACTGACGCAGTTGCTCAACCGCCGCGGCTTGAGCGAAGCGCTCAAGCTGCAACCGCCGCATCCGAACGGTGCTCGCCTGCTGCTGATCGATCTCGATCACTTCAAGCGCATCAACGACCGATACGGTCACCACACGGGCGACGCCGTGCTCTGCGCCATCAGCGATGTCCTGCGCGGGGCCGTCCGCACGGAGGATCTGGTGTGCCGGATGGGCGGGGAAGAGTTCGCCGTCGTCTGTCCAGGCGCCGACGAGGCCACCGCGGGCTGCGTGGCCGAGCGCATCCGCCAGACCGTGGCGTCGACGATCCTGCGCCAGGCACCGGATGGCGAGGCCTTGCACTGCACCGTCACTGTGGGCATCTCCGGACGCTTCGACGACGAAGCCTCGCTGGAGCAGGCGATGCAGGTAGCGGACGCGGCGCTCTATCGCGGCAAGCACGCGGGGCGCAACCGGGTGGAATGGGGCGACACGGCCACAAACCAGAACCGGGGTCAGCGTGCAATTTCTGAAGTGCCAGCGCTTGCCGGGGTCACTTGTGATCCCTGACTGGCGACGAGTCTCACTGAACGTGACCGCCCATTCGCGCGCACGCCGCTCCGCGCCGACGGCGCCCTCACTGCATCACGATCCCGGGCCAGCTTGAATGCGCCGATGTCCCGACGCCAAGCCGCCCCCGCCAACGACCACCCGCGCGACCTGACCCGCGGTCCGATCGCCACCACGCTGCTGGTCTTCGCCCTGCCGATCCTCGGCGGCAATGCCTTGCAGTCGCTCAACGGCTCGGTCAACGCGATCTGGATCGGCCGGTTCCTGGGCGAGGATGCGATCGCGGCCATCGCCAATGCCAACAACATCCTGTTCTTCCTGCTCGGCGCGGTGTTCGGCGTCGGCATGGCGGCGACGATCCTGGTCGCGCAGGCCATCGGCCGCGACGATCTCACCGCGGCCAAGCGCGCCATCGGCACCAGCGCGACGTTCTTTCTGAGCGTGTCGGTGCTCGTCGCGCTCGCCGGCCTGCCGCTCTCGGGCCCGGTGCTCGAATGGATGGGCACGCCGGCCTCGGCGCTGCCGCATGCCGAGGCCTACCTGCGG
This sequence comes from Luteimonas sp. RC10, assembly GCF_014192745.1. Lineage (GTDB taxonomy): Bacteria > Pseudomonadota > Gammaproteobacteria > Xanthomonadales > Xanthomonadaceae > Luteimonas. The sequence goes on along the minus strand of NZ_JACHYJ010000010.1, from coordinate 25,653 downwards.
ATCATCTTTCTGGCGGTGCCGTTCCTGTACGCGCTGGCGTTCCTGTCGGCGATCCTGCGCGGCGCCGGTGACTCGCGCACACCGTTTCTGTTCCTGCTGCTGGTGGTCGCATTGGACATCGTGCTGGTGCCGCTGCTGCTGTTCGGCGTGGGCCCGTTGCCGGAGATGGGCATGGCCGGCGCGGCGGCTGCGAACCTGGTCGCCAACGCGCTGGGGCTGGTGGCGATGCTGGCCTGGCTGCGGCATCGCCGCCATCGGCTGTGGATCAGCCGTCACGAGCGCGCGCTGTACCGCCCCGACTGGACGATCGTCCGCGCGCTGCTCGCCAAGGGTCTGCCGATGGGCCTGCAGATGGTGATGCTGTCGGCGGCGATGATCGCAATGATCGCGATGGTGAACGCGCACGGCATCGAGACCACTGCCGCCTACGGTGCCGCGCTGCAACTGTGGACCTATGTGCAGATGCCAGCGATGGCGATCGGTGCTGCGTGCTCGACGATGGCGGCGCAGAACGTCGGCGCCGGCCATTGGGACCGCGTGGGCCAGGTCGCCAAGACCGGCGTGGCGATCAATTTCCTGATGACCGGCATGCTGATCGCGGTGCTGATCGGTCTCGACCGCCACGCGCTGGCGCTGTTCCTGCCCGAGGGCAGCGCGGCGCTGGAGGCCGCGCGCCACCTCAATCGCGTGGCGATCTGGTCGTTCCTGTTTTTCGGCGTGACCTTCGTGCTGTTCGGCGTGGTGCGCTCGACCGGCGCGGTGCTGCCGCCGCTGGTGATCCTGGGCGCGACCCTGTGGGGCGTGCGCGTGCCATTCGCCACCTGGCTGCAGCCCACGCTCGGCGCCGATGCGATCTGGTGGAGCTTTCCGGCCAGCGCGCTGGTGGCGATGCTGCTGGCGGTCGGCTATTACCGCTGGGGCGGCTGGCGTGCGGCGCGCATGCTTGCCGATGAACAGGTCGCGATCCCGGCCGAAGTCCCGGCCCCGCCACCGGCACCGGTCGCCGGCGTCCCACCCTGCCGGCCGCATAAGGCGGTCGACTGAGGTGCTGAACGGCCCGGCCGCAAGGCGCATTGACGCCGGCGTACGCCCGGCCGCTGTAGGAAGGACGTCCGCCCCGCTTTCTGGAAGACGCTCATGCGCCCCGCTCCCTTGCTGGCCCTCGTGCTCGTCTGCGCCGGCGTCACGCCCCCCGCCCTGGCGCAACAGCTGCGCAACCCGGCCGATCCCCCGCCTGCCGCGGTCGCGCGGCCCGCAGCACCCGCGCCTGCCCCGCAGCAGTTGCGCCCGCCGGCGCCTCCGCCGCCGGCAGCCACGCTGCGCGCGCCGCAGCCGACGCGGCAACTCTCCAACGATGTCACCCGCCCGGTCACGCCCACCCCGGCGCTGTCGCAGCGCGAACGCTGTCTGCAGACCGCGCAGCGTTCCGTGCAGCCGGTGTCCGATCAGCGGGTCGCCGCCGCCCAGCGCGGGCTGGCCGCCACCCAGGCACAGCGCGCGGCGACGGGCGCTGTGGGTGCCGATCCGACTGACCGCTCGGGCCTGCGCGCGCAGCAGGAGGGCCAGCAGCGCGCGATCGCCCGCGAACGCGACGCGGCCGCCCAGCAATTGCGGGTCGCGCAGGCCAACTGCAACTGAAGGAGCCTCAGGCAGCGGGCACGTCGTTCGGCGCGTTCGCCGCCGCGCGGGCCAGCCAATCGGGCAGCGCGCGCCGGCCGATGCCCTGCGCCCTCGCCTGCTGCAACTGCGCCAGCATGTAGGCGCGGCGCGCAGGGTCGTCGCCGGCGAACGACAGCGCCAGGTCGCGGTCCATCCAGCGCCGGAACACGACGAACAGGGCGACGTGCAGCGCCAGCGCCAGGGCGCTGACCGCAATGACGATGGCCACGTCCATTACAGCGGGCGTTTCCGCGCGATGAGCCGCAGATGGCTCACTGCCAGCCCGGCATCCGCGCCCGGTCGAGCCCACCGACTTCGAACACCGCGGTGCGGGTGCCGCCGGCCTTGACCGGGAATGCGATCGATAGCGTGTTCGCGCCATCGAGCAAGCGCCACAGCGCCTTCTCGTCGTCAATGAACATCGCGATCGCCTCATCGGTCTGCGGGCGGTTGGCGGCCATGCGGCGCGGCGTGGCCTCGTCCACCGCGACCTCGACCCGACAGCTGGGATAGCAGTCGAAATCCCCCGCTTCCAGCACGAGGTAGCTGCTGCGTCCCCACGACGGATGGTCGCGGAAGATCAGCCGCACGGGCTTGGCGCCGCTGCCGTCAACGTCGACCGGCTCGCGTGCATAGATCGCTGCCGACACCTGCTGCCCGCCGTCCGCGGGCCGGGTGTCATAGCTCCACAGTGCGGCGGTCCGCGCCTGCTCGCGCACCGCGTCGCCGCGGCTGCGGACCTCGTCGAACTTCGCACGCACACGGCCGGCGGCCTCCGTCTGGGGGTAGCGCGACAGCAGGACGTCGGCCTGGGCCTTGGCCAGCGCCCAGTTCTCGGCAGCGACGGCGGCCTCGAAGTCGCGCTCGCCGGCGACCGCCTGCTGCTCGTCGGCCTGCGCCTGGGCCTGGGCCTGCGCGGCGGCCTGCGCCTCACGGTCCTGACAACCGGCAAGCGCCAGCGACGCGACGAACAGGACGACAGCGAACGGGCGGGCAACGGCAGACATGGGCAGGCTCTCGAATTTCGACGGGCGCGACGCCAGCGCGGCGCGCATCGCACCAGCGTAGCAGGCGTCCATGCAGCGCGGCGCTCTGCGGTGCCCGTCCGCGGACACGCCACGATGGCGCATCCGCCCAAGCCGATCATCGGATGTCAGGAAATCCCGGGCCTGCATGTGCTGCTAAGGCGGCCCGATCGCCTTCAGGCAGACCCGGCGATACCCGCGGCCTCACGGATCGCCGATGCGATCTCGTCTTCGCTGCGCCCTCCAGTAATGGCAATCCGTCCGCCAAAGACAAAGTGAGGGACTGAGCGGACCCCGGCTTCTGCCGCTTGGCGCGCCGCCTGCTCGACCCGTCGGTGTTGCGCGGGGTCGAGCGCAATCGCACGGGCCTCCTCGCGCTCGAACCGATACGCCATTGCAATCTCAGCGAGGACATCGGCGTCCGAGATGGCCTTCGCTTCCAGGAAGTACGCCTCGGTGATCGCGACCGCGAGCGGATGCTGCGTCCCTCGTCCTCGCGCCGCGAGAATCAGCCCGTGGGCCGGCTGCGTCCGGTAAGTCCAGAGTTGGCGGCTCAGGTCCAGAGCGAGACCCGATGCCCGCGCTTCCGCCTCAGGCCGGGCGAACGACGCCTTGGGGTCGGTGATGCCGTAGCGCGAACGCAGGAGATCGGGAATATAGAGACCCTGCGCGGGAGCGTCGGGAAGCAGCAGGACCGGATGTTGCCGGATATCCACGTCCAGCCCGGCAAACCGCTCTGCCAGCACCTTGTCGAGGCGGTGATGCCCGATGATGCACCACGGACAGCTGATCTCGGTATAGAGATCGATCTTCAACATGATGTCAGCCTTCTCGTGATGCGTGCCGACAGCCTGAGGCGCCGTCGGCTTCAGACGTGATCCGCGATCCCAGGGGCAGCCCGCACGAACGCCTTGGCTGCGACCTGATCGACCAGAAATCTGGCAAGGTTTGCGCGCGACAGTTTCATGCCGAGCCGGGTTTTGCCGTACCAGCCGACCGCCACTCGATCCGTTGCAGGCCCATCTTCGAGAAAAGGAATCCGAACCAGGGTCCAATCCAGGGGCGAGCGACTCACCAGTGCAGCGGTTGCCTTGATGTCGTCATAGGCATTGTGCGCCAGCAGCTTGAACATCGTCGCCAATCCGCGCGACTTCAGATCGAAGCCATCCTTCGGGTCACGGTAGCTGGCCGTCGAAATCTGTATGAGCCGGTGCACACCCAGCGCTTCCATGACAGACATGATCGTGCGCACGCCGTGCATGACCGGCCGCTTCTCTTTCGATCTCTGCTTGTTCGGCCCCAGCGCGCTGATCACTGCGCCTGCGCCTGCGATGCATGCCTTGATCGCGTCGCGATTGCCGAGGTCACCGACAACGACTGCGACCCGGCCCTCGAAGGCCGAGAGCTTGCCGGCGTCCCGCGTATAGACGGACAGCGCATATCCTTGCCGAAGCGCCTCCTCGATCACGTATCTTCCGGTCGGACCGGTTCCTCCGAACAGCGCAATCTTCATGTCATCGTCCTGCCGTCTTCTCGCTGGGCGCCCTGCGCTTGCTGCTCAGATGCATGCGCGTGCAAACAGCCTGGGCGGTCGTCGGACCGGCTTCATGCGGCCTGATCCAGGACCGCCTGCACGTGCGCTTGGGCAGCGTCGATGGCGGCCTTGGCCGCCTCGGGCCCGAAGACGGTGCCCTCCACGCGGACGACTTCGACGTCGGTCAGGCCGATGAAGCCCAACAGATGCCGCAGATAGCCGGTCTGGAAGTCGAAGGCGGCCCAGTCGCCCTGGGAGAAGACACCGCCTGCGGCAGTGACGAGATAGACCTTCTTGCCGGCCAGCAATCCTTGTGGCGTGCCGGCTGCACCGTAGCCAAAGGTAACGCCAGGCCAGGTGATATGGTCGAACCAGGCCTTGAGCTGCGACGACGGACCGAAATTGATCATGCCCGAGCCCAGCACGAGCACGTCGGCCGCACTCACCTCATCCACCAACTGCTGCGCGAATCCGACCGCCTCGACCTGCTCGGGCGTACGCGCCTCGGGCGCCGCCACGCGGCCGTGAATATAGGCCTGGGTGATATGCGGCGGTGGGTGGCGCGAAAGATCGCGCGTCACAAGCGTGCCGCGCAGCCGAGTCTTCAGGCCTTCGGCGATCTCGGTCGCAAAGCGGGTGGAAAGGCCTTCGGAGCCACGGGGGCTCGAAGTCACCAGGAGGATGTTGGCCACGATGGCTCCGAATGTGCGTAGTGAACTATTGTTCCTAAGGACATTAAGATCACTGCCAATCGTCCGCAAGAAGGCACGCCCATGACACTGAGTGAACCGGATTTTCCTACCCCCAGCCAAGGTGACGACTGCCGCGTGGTTCGGGAGATCCTCGATCTGATCGGCGACAAGTGGACCCTGTACATCATCGCGACGCTCAAAGATGGGCCTGTCAGATTCAATGAACTGCGGCGTCGGATCGACGGCATCTCACAACGGATGCTGACGATCAACTTGCGCGGACTCGAACGCGACGGGCTGGTCAAGCGAACCCTGTTTCCCACGATTCCGCCGCGCGTCGACTACGAGTTGACCGACATGGGGCGGACACTTCTTGCGCCCGTCATGACGCTTGTCATGTGGGCGAATCGCAATCGGGAGACCATCGAGCGCGCGCGCATCAGGTTCGACGAAAGCCAGGGCGCGCAAGCCAGCTGAGCCAACGCGACGCGCTCAGACCGCCAAGCCATTTCAGCGGATACGGTCGCTGCAGTCACGATGGGGCGGACTCACGCGCCCACCACAGTTGCCCAACCAGCGGATTGCCTGGGTGAGTGCGGCTTCATGGCACCCAGAACGCACGCGGCCGCCCGAAGGCGGCCGCGTGGGACGGCGCGGGCCGTCAGTGGGTCGCAGGTGCAGCCTCGTCGACCGCAGGCGCGGCCGGTTCGGCGGCCGGGGCCGGTTTGGCCTCGGCGATCACCTTCTCCACCGAGCCGGTCGTGATCGGGTGATAGCCCGGACGCGCCTTGGCGAAGATCTCCTTGGCCAGCGCCAGGCCGGACTCGGTCTGCACCAGCGCGTCGTAGATCGGCATGATCAGCTTGCGGCGGCCGACGCGTGCGGTGAACTCGGCCAGTGCCGCATTCGCCTCGCTGTAGCCGCTGCGCACAGCCAGCGGATACCAGCGCATCGCGATCTCGCCGTTGCCGGTACCGGTGAAGTGGTAGGCGCCGTCGAGCTGGGCCATCTGCTCATGGGTCAGCGTCGCCGGCAGGCTGTCGAGGAAATGCAGCCACTCCTGCGTCGACCAGGCATCGGTGATCTGGCGCGGCGGCAGCTGCGCGCTGCCCAGCCAGGCCAGCCTTGCGGAGTCGACGATGCCGAAGTTGCGCGACATCACCTGCGGCGCCGAGGCCGGAATGCCCGGGCCGTAGACCCACTCCTGGATCTCGGCGTCGGTGACCGTGCCCGGATACTTGTCGAACAGATGCTCCTTCGCGTACGCGAGGAACTGCTCGGTGGTGATGCTCTGGAACGCGAAATGATCGAAGTAGCCGCGCAGGAACGCGTCGAACGGCTCACGGCCGAAGCGCTGCTCGAGGAACTGCAGGAACCAGGCGCCCTTGTCGTAGGCGACTGCGCTCAGCGCGTCGTCGGCGTCGAGCACCGTGCCCGGCTTCACCGCCAGCGCCTGCACCGGCTCGGGCATCGAGACGATGCTTTCCTTGAGCGCGTTGCGGGCGATCACGAACTCCATGTCGCTGGTCTCCTTGCCGTAGACCGATTCGACGATGCGGTTCTCCACGTAGCTGGTGAAGCCCTCGTTGAGCCAGCCGTGCTTGGCGCTGGCGAATGTCACCAGGTTGCCCGACCAGCTGTGCGCGAGCTCGTGGGCGACCAGCGAGACCAGCGACTTGTCGCCGACGATGACGGTCGGCGTGATGAACGACAGGCGCGGATTCTCCATACCGCCGTAGGGGAACGACGGCGGCAGGATCAGCAGGTCGTAGCGCTCCCAGCGGTACGGCCCGTAGAGCTGCTCGGTGGTGGCGATCATCTTCTCGGTGTCGGCGAACTCGGCGACCGCGCGGTCGATCGTCGCAGGCTCGGCCCAGATGCCGCTGCGCTCGGAGATCGGCTTGAACACCAGGTCGCCGGCGGCGATCGCCATCAGATAGGACGGGATCTTCTGCGGCATCTTGAACGTGTAGTCGCCATCGCGCTGGGCGGCCGGATCGTTGTCCGCGCTCATCAGCACCATCACGTCAGGACGCGAGGTCACGTGCGCGCTGTAGGTATAGCGGATCGCCGGCGTGTCCTGCAGCGGCACCCACGAGCGGGCATGGATCTGCTGCGACTGGCTGAACATGAAGGGCAGCTTCTTGCCCTCGGTCATTTCCGGCGTCAGCCACTGCAGGCCCGAGGCGTCGGGCGAGGTGGTGTAGGTCACGCGGATCCGAGCATTGCGGTCGGGGGCCTGGATCGTCAGCTTGCTGCCGAGGGTGGCGTCGGCATCGGCCAGCGCGTACTGCAGCGACTGCCACTGTCCGCCGGCCTCGCCTTCGACCTTGTCGATCGTCAGCGCGCGTGTGTCGAGCACCAGCTCGGTCGCCGCCGGGTCCTTCCACTGCAGCGTGTAGGTCGCGGTGCCGGCGATGGTGCGGGCATCGAAGTCGAGCGCCAGGTCCAGCGCCAGATCCTCGGTGACGACCTTGTCGGGTTCGGCATAGGAATGTTCGTCGCGGTCGGCGGCCTCGGCCGGCGGCTTCTCGCTGGCCGGCGGTGCCGGCGCGGTGCCGGCGTCGGGCTTGCAGCCGCCGATCACCAGGGCCGACAGGGACAGCAGCAGCACAGAGGCCAGCTGCGGGAAACGGAACGGGGGAATTCGGATCACGGAACGTCTCGCGGCGGAAGAACCGACTCGCAGTCTACTCCGTCGCCCCGGATGGCCTGCCGATGCCCTGGGTCTGCACGCCCAGGCGACCGGAGGCATCGCACCATGCGCGCATGAACCAGGCCCCTTTCGACGACTGGGACGGCAGCCCCGCCCAGGCGCGTGCCCTGCAATCGCGCCTGGCCGCGCAGGTCGTGCTGGAGGACCGGCTGCCGACGTGCGTCCGCTGGCTTGCCGGCTTCGACGTCGGGTTCGAGGAGGCCGGCGACATCACCCGCGCCGCGGTGGTGCTGCTCGATGCGCAGTCGCTGCAGCCGGTCGAGACCCATATCGCCCGCCTGCCGACCCGTATGCCTTATGTGCCCGGGCTGCTGAGCTTCCGCGAGCTGCCAGCGCTGCTCGCCGCACTCGCGCAGCTGTCGCAGACGCCCGACCTGGTGTTCGTGGACGGCCAGGGCATCGCGCATCCGCGGCGCCTGGGGATCGCCGCGCACTTCGGCGTGACCACCGGCCTTGCCAGCATCGGCGTGGCCAAGAAGCGGCTGGCCGGGCAGTTCGAACCGCCCGGTGATGCGCCTGGCGACCGGTCGCCGCTGCGCGACCGCGGCGCGCACATCGGCTGGGCGCTGCGCAGCCGCGCACGCTGCAATCCGCTGATCGTCTCCCCCGGGCACCGGGTCTGCGTCGACGGCGCGCTGGACTGGACGCTGCGCTGCCTGCGTGGCTACCGGCTGCCCGAGCCGACCCGGCTGGCCGACCGACTCGCATCACGGCGCGGCGCCATCGACGTCGCCCCGACGTTGTTCTGACGCGCTGCTTCAAGGCGCGCGGTTCGCAGGCACGTCGGCGCGCCGGCGTGCTGGGCTGTCCCGGGCCGGCGCAACGCCGGCGGCAGTGTGTCAGGCCTTGAAGCCGTCGTGGATCGCGACGATGCCGGCCGACAGGTTGCGGTAGCGGCACCGCACGAAACCGGCCGCGTCCATCATCGACTTGAGCTCGTCCTGCGGCGGATGCTTGCGGATCGACTCGGCCAGGTAGCGGTAACTGTCGGCGTCGCCGGCGAACAGCCGCCCCAGCCGCGGCAGCACCTGGAACGAGTGGAAGTCGTAGAGCGGCCGGAACCACTCGGGCTTGACCTGGGAGAACTCCAGCACGCGCGCCTGGCCGCCGACGCGCAGCACGCGATGCATCTCGCGCAGCGCCGCGTCCTTGTCGGTCACGTTGCGCAGCCCGAAGGCGATCGTGACCAGGTCGAAGCTGTTGTCGGGGAACGGCAGCGTCTCGGCGTTGCACTGCACGTACTCGAAGCCGCGCACCTGCCCGCGATCGGTCATGCGGTCGCGGCCGGTGCGCAGCATCGCCGCATTGATATCGCCGAGCACCAGTTCGCCCGATTCGCCGACCCGGCTCTTGAGCAGGGCTGCGATGTCGCCGGTGCCGCCGGCCAGGTCGAGCACGCGGTCGCCGCGGCGCACCTGCGCGGTCGCAACGAAATAGCGCTTCCACACCCGGTGGATGCCCAGGCTCATCAGGTCGTTCATCAGGTCGTAGTTGCCTGCGACCGAGGAGAACACCTGGCCGACCAGCTTCTGCTTCTCGCCGGTGGGGACGTCGCGGAAGCCGAAATGGGTGGTGCCGGGTCTGGAGGATTCGTCGCTCATGGGCCGATTATCCCTCATTCGGAGCCGGCGCGATCCGCAGGCGTCCGACCCGGCGCCGTTCCAGCGATTCGACCCGCAGCACATGGCCATCGATGGTCACCTCGTCGCCTTCGGCCGGCATCCGGTCGAGTGCGTGGACCACCAGCCCGGACAGGGTCACATAGGTCGGGCTGGTCGGCAGGCTCAGACCGGTGGCCAGCGCCAGGTCCTGCATCGACATCGAGCCGTCGACCAGCCAGGCGCCGTCCTCGCCGCGCACCGCGCCGTAGTCGGCGTCCTGGGTGTCGGCCAGGTCGCCGGCGATCGTGGCCAGCAGGTCGTTCGCGGTGACCATGCCTTCGATGCTGCCGTACTCGTCGACGACGACCGCGATCGGGATCGGATGGGCGCGGATCTGTTCGAGCACGCGCAACGTCGACGTGCCCTCGGGCACGACCAGCGGCTCGCGGACGAACTCGGTCACGTTCAGTGCCCGGCCCTGCAGCACGCTCGACAGCAGGTCGCTGCTCTGCACCACGCCCAGCAGGCGGTCCAACTCGCCGTCGCAGACCGGCAGGCGGGTGTGTGGCGACTGCACCAGGCGTTCGGTCGCATGTCCCAGCCCGCGCGTGGCGTCGATCCACTCGATGTCGCCACGCACCGTCATCACGCTCGACACCGGCCGCTCGGCCAGGGTCAGCACGCTGCGGATCATGTCGTGCTCGGCCGCCTCAAGGCGCTCGCCATCGGGCGCCTGCTCGGCCGGCTCGCTGACGCCCTCGCTCGCCGTGTCCGGACGCGCGCCGAGCAGACGCAGTACCGCATCGGCGGTGCGCTGGCGGAACGGCAGCTGGCGCACGTGGCGCTCGCGGTTGTAGCGCGACCACTGATTGAATGCCTCGATCAGGATCGAGAACACGATCGCCGCGTACAGATAGCCCTTCGGAATCTTGAAGCCCAGGCCCTCGGCGACGAGGCTGAAGCCGATCATCAGCAGGAAGCCCAGGCACAGCACCACGACCGTCGGATGGCGGCTGACGAAGCGCGTCAGCGGCTTGCTGGCCAGCATCATCACCGCCATCGCGATGATCACTGCGGCGTACATCACGCCCAGGTGCTCGACCATGCCGACCGCGGTGATCACCGAGTCGAGCGAGAACACCGCATCGAGTACAACGATCTGCGCGACCACGACGCCGAACGCCGCGTAGGCCTTCTTGCCGCCACTGTCGTGCTCCCGGCCCTCGAGCCGCTCGTGCAGCTCCATCGTCGCCTTGAACAGCAGGAACAGGCCGCCGACAAGCAGGATCAGGTCGCGCCCGGAGAACGGGTTGCCCCAGACCGAGAACAACGGCGCAGTCAGCTTCATGATCCACGCCAGCAACGCCAGCAGTACCAGGCGCATCAGCAGCGCCAGGGTCAGGCCGATGATCCGCGCCTTGTCGCGCTGCTCGGGTGGCAGCTTGTCGGCGAGGATGGCGATGAACACCAGGTTGTCGATGCCCAGGATGATCTCGAGGACCACCAGGGTCGCCAGACCCATCCAAATCGTCGGGTCGGCCAGCCATTCCATAGGTGTTCTTGCATCGCGCGTGGGGAGGAGCGCGGATTCTGCCACGCGAATGTTAAGAATTTGCCGCGACCCCGCCTCCGCTCGACCGCACCGCGCGGGCACGTCAGACTGCAGGCCCCGCGCTGCCACGACCGCCGCATGATCGCCACGCCCGACTATCGCGCCCTGCTCGACACCGCCATCGCCGAAGCCCGCCAGGGCCTGGCCGAGGGCGGCATCCCGATCGGCGCGGCGCTCTACCACCGCGACGGCCGGCTGCTGGGCTGCGGCCACAACCGCCGCGTGCAGGAGGATGACCCGTCCGTGCACGGCGAGACCGATGCCTTCCGCAAGGCCGGCCGCCAGCGCAGCTACCGCGACACGATCATGGTGACCACGCTGGCGCCGTGCTGGTACTGCAGCGGCCTGGTCCGCCAGTTCGGCATCGGCACCGTCGTCGTCGGCGAGTCGGTCACCTTCCAGGGCGGCATCGACTGGCTGCGCGAGCACGGCGTCGAGGTGATCGACCTGCACAGCCAGGACTGCATCGACCTGCTCGGCGGCTTCATCGCCCAGCACCCACAGGTCTGGAACGAAGACATCGGCGAGGACTGACGCGCTCCCGCGGCAACGACGTGCTCAGCGTGCCGTCTCGGTGCGCCACAGCGTCGGGAAATCGCCGGGCGCCGCGCCCCCGCAGCGGCGCAGCTCGGCATAGTGCGCCAACCGGAATGCCTGCCCGTCGTAGCGCCACTGCGCCGCCTCGCCGCAATCGGCGAGCCCGCGCCCCTTGGCGAAATGCGACAGCGTCGCGGTGTCGGGCGCGTAGTCGGCGTTGGTCAGCAGCGCGAAGCTGACGTCATCGAGCCCGGTCGGGCCCGGCGGCACGATGCGCGCCGCGCTGCTGCCGTCGCGCGCAACGCGGAATGCCAGGCTCGAGGTCTGGTAGGCACCGCTCAGGCACGCGACGAAGACCAGTGCGTGCTCGGCGTCGAGCGGATACGCCGCGTCCTGGTCACGGATGTCGAAGCCCTCACGCGGCGGATTGCAATCGGCCTCACGCAACGCGTCGGCCGCCTGCGCGCGGACTGCGGCGGTCAGCCGTGTGGCGTCCTGCGGCGACAACGCCGGCGGCGGCGCCGCTGCACGCAACCTCGGCAGCGCCGGTGCGCCGGGCACGGCCGCCGAATCGCGCTCGCCGGGTCGCGCCCAGGCGCCGGGCGTGTCCAGTCGCTGCTGGTGCTCGTCGATCAGCAACAACGCCGCGCGCAGGCCCGACAGCGACAACGCGGGCGCGTCCTCGCCGCTGCCGGCTGACAGCCGCGCGCCGTCACCGACCAGCGCGATGAACGCCGCGATGTCGGTCGGGGCGTCGAGCGTCAGCGCATCGCGGTCGTCATCGCGGCGCCACGGCAGCGAGGCCAGCTCAGGCACCGCCACGCCGTCGAGCCGCAGCGCTTGGGGCTCGGGCGCGCCCTCCGACGTGCCCAGCCGCAGCTGTTGCGCGCCATCGCCGCCCGGCGCGCGCGCCAGCCGCAGCACCAGACCGAACGCCCCGTCATTCACGCCGATCGCCTCGCAGGCCAGGCCGTTGTCGCAGGCCACGGTGAAGTCGCGCAGTTGCCGATACAGCGGCGCGACCTCACTGTGTGTGGCGTCCGCCGTCGCGTCCGCATCGTGCGCGACGGTCGATGGCGCAGTGGACGGCGCCGCAGCGGTCGCATCCGGCGTTGTTGGCGGTGCCGATTCCGAGCACGCGGCCAGCAGCACGGCACAGGCAAACACGAGAGGACGGGCCATGGACATCGCGGCACTCTTGCGGATGAAAGCGCCATTGTCCCCCGCGCCGATCGGCACGGCATCGACGCGGCCATCACACGGACTCTGAGGCGTTTGGCCCGCAACGCTCCGGTGCGTGCGGCGTCTTGCCGGCCTACCGGGTACGGCTCCAGACTGCGTGCCATGTCGCGCGTTCCGCCGCCTGCTCCGTCCTCCGCGTCGCGATCGCCCGGCGCCGACCGCTACGCACCGCGTGCGTGGGCGCCGCACGAGCGGCCGATGATGCCGGGATCGCCATCGACCCCGCTGCATTCCACACCGATGCGCGTCGCCTACGGCGTCGTGGGCTTCGTGATCGCGATCACCGGCGGCCTGGGCAATGCGCTGGTCACCGCCAACCTGCTCGATCTGCAGGGGGCGCTCGGCGCTTACGCCGCGCAGGTCGCGTGGTTGCCGGCGGCGTATGTGATGACCAACGTGTCGATGAACATCCTGCTGGTGAAGTTCCGGCAGCAGTTCGGCCTGCGGCTGTTCACCGAAGCGTTCCTGGTGCTGTACGCGTTGATCACGCTGGCGCATCTGTTCGTCAACGATCTGGGCTCGGCGATCGCGGTCCGCGCCGGCCACGGCATCGCCGGCGCGGCGCTCAACACCCTCGGCCTGTACTACATGCTGCAGGCCTTCCCGCAGAAGCACCGGCTGCGCGGCCTGGTGCTGGGATTGGGCATCGCGCAGTTGGCACTGCCGCTGGCACGGGTATTCTCGACCGACCTGCTCGAGTTCGGCGAGTGGCGCGGTCTGTACCTGTTCGAACTGGGCCTGGCACTGCTGGCGCTGGGCTGCGTGCTGCTGCTCAAGCTGCCTCCCGGCGATCGCCATAAAGCGTTCGAGCCGCTGGACTTCCTCACCTTCGGCCTGTTCGCGCCCGGGGTCGCGCTGCTGACCGCAGTGTTGGCGCAGGGCCGCATCGGCTGGTGGACCGAAACCGCATGGCTGGGCTGGGCGCTCGCGGCTTCAGTCGCGCTGGTGACCGCCGCCATCGCGATCGAGCATTTCCGCGCACGTCCGCTGCTCAACACGCGATGGCTGGCCACCGGTGCGATGCTGCGGCTGGCGCTGGCGATCGTGCTGATCCGCATCGTGTTGTCGGAACAGGCGACCGGCGCGGTCGGCTTCCTGCAGGCACTGGGCCTGGGCAATGCGCAGATGCACACGCTGTTCATGATCGTGCTGGCCGGCAGTGTCGCCGGGCTGATCGCCAGTGCGGCGACGATCAATCCGGCCAAGACCTGGCAACCGGTACTGGTGTCACTGCTGCTGATGATGGCCGGCGCGCTGATGGACGCGCAGGCGACCAATGCCACCCGGCCCGAGCAGATGTACCTCAGCCAGTTCCTGCTCGCGTTCGGCAGCACCTTCTTCCTCGGGCCGATGATGATCGCCGGCATCGGCCCGGTGATCAGCCAGCCGCGCAACCTGATCAGCTTCGTCGTGCTGTTCGGCATGACCCAGAACCTCGGCGGCCTGCTCGGCTCGGCCGTGCTGGGCACGTTCCAGACCATGCGCGAGAAGTTCCATTCCAGCGTGCTCAACGAGCACTTGAGCCTGCTCGATCCCCAGGTCGCCGCGCGCGTGCATGCAACCGCCCAGGGCTACGCGCCGACTGTCACCGATCCGGCATTGCGCGACGCACTCGCACTGCGCGCGCTGGGGGCAGCGGCCAGTCGCGAGGCCAATGTACTGGCGTACAACGATGTCTTCCTGCTGATCGCCTTCATCGCGTTCTGCACGCTGATGTGGATCATCGCTTCCCGAGTGTGGGCGCGCCTGCGCGCGCCTGCGCCGCCCGTCCCCGCGACACCGGACCCCGCATGAGCACCCCTGCCCCCTCGCCTCCCGAGCAACCCGCGGCGCCCTCGCGCCGGCGACGGACGTTGCAGATCGCGGCCTTCGCCGCCGTCGCACTCGCCGGCATCCTGGTGGTGCTCTACGCCTGGCGCCTGCCGCCGTTCGGCAGCAGCGTGCAGAGCACCGAGAATGCGATGGTGCGTGGCCGGGTGACACTGATCGCGCCGCAGGTCACAGGCTATGTGACCCACGTCGCTGTGCAGGACTTCGAGGCGGTCACCCGTGGTCAATTGCTGGTGACGATCGACGACCGCATCTACCGCCAGCGTTACGAACAGGCCCAGGCCAATCTGCGGGTGCAGCAGGCCACGCTGGCCAATGCCACGCAGTCCAGGCGCAGCGCCGAGGCCGGCATCGCGCGCAGCGCCGCCGACATCGCGGCGACGCGCGCGCAGGCCGAGGTCGCCACGATCGACCTGCGTCGGCTCGAACAGCTGGCCGACCAGAAGCTGATTTCCGCGCACGATCGCGATCTTGCGCGCGCCAGCAGCGCGCAGGCCCGCGCCGCCGCCGCCCAGGCTCGCGCGGCCCTGCAGATCTCCGAGCAGGACGCGCGCAGCGTCGACGTCAATCGCGACAGCCTCGAGGCGGCGGTCGCCAGCGCCGAAGCCGCGGTGCGACTGGCAAAGATCGACCTCGACAACACCCGCATCGTCGCGCCCGAGGACGGTCTGCTCGGCCAGGTCACCGTGCGTCAGGGCGCGCTGGTCAATGCCGGGACGCAGTTGATGGCGCTGGTGCCGGCCGACATCTGGGTCGTGGCGAACATGAAGGAAACGCAGATGACCGACATGCGCGTCGGACAACCCGCGACCTTCACCGTCGACGCCCTCGGCGGCGCGCAACTCACCGGGCACGTCGAACGCATCTCACCGGCGACCGGCTCTGAGTTCAGCGTGCTGCCGGCAGACAACGCGACCGGCAACTTCGTCAAGATCGCCCAGCGCATTCCCGTGCGCATCGCGATCGACCACGATCAGCCACTGGCCGAACGCCTGCGCCCCGGCATGTCGGTGGTCGTCTCGGTGGATACCGCGGATGTCGGCGATGCGCCCGACGATGCGTCTCGCACACCGACGCACTGAGCGTGTTCTTCGTCGAACTGATCGTTTGCCCCCACCCAACCCTCCCCCGCGTACGGGGGAGGGCTTCAGATCAAGCCACGCTGCCGCGCTCGACGACGATCCGCTAGGTGCGCCGCTCGTGCGCGACCAGCGCGGCCTCGACCAGCGGCTGCGCCCAGCCCGGCGTCGCGCGCAGGGCGCGAAGATCGTCGGGCGCCGGGTGCACCAGGCGCCCGGCCACCATCTCCAGCACGCGCAACGGATCGGGCACCGCATGGCCGCGCGCGACATCGACGCTGTTGTCGTAGACCTGCAGGTGCGCCAGGTACGGCATCAGCACGACCAGGTTTTCACGCGCCCGTTGCCAACGCGCACGGATGTCGGATCCTGGAATGTCGTGACCGCCGGCGGCGACGCGGGCGCGCACGCGGGCGATGTGCTGGTCGACCGACGACAGGCCGCAGAACCACATCAGCACGTCGTGCGTGCGCGCGGCCCGGGCGATCTTCGCCGGCACGGTGTTGCCGCCGAGCGTGGTTTCGAATGCGTGGTGCCGACCGGCTGCAATGGCCGCATCGAGCCGCCGCATGCCTTCCTGCCACGCTTCGGCATTGGCGTCGCGCTGACTGCAGCCGGTGGTGGCGACGAGTGCGCGCGCGAAGTCATCGGGATTGAACCAGGTCAGGCCGGCGTCGGCGAGCAGGTGCCCGCCGATCGAGCTCTTGCCGGCCCCGTTGACGCCTGCGAGCACGAACAGCACCGGCCGCGGCTTCGCAGTCTCTTCGCCAGCCGTGGCGCCGCGCGTGCGTTCAGCCGTAGTGGATCCGCCCGCGGCGGTCGCACCGCGCGTCCGCAGCGTGCGCCGCGCGCCGGGACGTCCACGCAGACTCAATGCGAGGCGCCGGCCTTGACCTTGCCGCGCAGTGCGGCCGGCTGCGCCATGACCGCGCGCAGTCGGTCGCCGGCATCGTCGGCCTGCAGCGCCGCCAGCCTGGCGTCGAACTTCGCCTGCAGGTCCTCGAGCGCGGAGCGTTGCGGCGCCGCGGCCGCCTCCAGTGCGCGCAGGATCGCGTCGTAGGCCTCGGCCGACAGGATCACCGCTTCGGGCGTGTTGTGGTGGGTCACCACCACCTGGCCATCGCGGGCGACCGACTTCATGACGCCGCGCCAGCCCAGCTTCTTCACATCGGACGCCGGCGTGCGCGGCAGCGCGTCGAGTGCATCGAACTTGGGGGCGACGGACATGGGAACGGCCTCACGATGGACGTGAGGCCAATATACCCATTTTCCCCTTTCGCGGCCGTGAACCCGGCGCGGCGGCAAAACCTGTTCAAGGTCCGTCGCGAGCGCCGCCAAATGGCGCGTGGCGGAGCGCAGGAAGCGCAGCGTACGTGAGCATTCCGAGCACCGCACGCGCGCTATTTGGCAAGCGCAGCAGGACCTTGGACAGGTTCTCAGAGGATGTAACGGCTCAGGTCCTGATCCTGCACCAGCTCGCCCAGATGCGCATCGACATAGGCGCGGTCGATGGTCACCGTGCCGCCCTTGTCGGGCGCCTCGAAGCTCAGCGTGTCGAGCAGACGCTCGAGCACCGTGTGCAAGCGCCGCGCACCGATGTTTTCCTGCCGCTCGTTCACGTGGGCAGCGATCTCGGCCAATCGCTCGACTGCGTCGTCGGCAAACGTCAGGTCCACACCTTCGGTCCGCAGCAGCGCCACGTACTGGCGCGTCAGCGCCGCCTTGGGCTCGGTGAGGATGCGCACGAAATCGTCCTTGGTCAGCGCGGTGAGCTCCACGCGGATCGGGAAGCGGCCCTGCATCTCGGGGATCAGGTCGCTGGGCTTGGCGAGGTGGAACGCGCCCGAGGCGATGAACAGGATGTGGTCGGTCTTCACCGAGCCGTACTTGGTGCTCACCGTGCTGCCCTCGACCAGCGGCAACAGATCGCGCTGCACGCCTTCGCGGCTGACGTCTCCGCCGGTGGTGCCGGCCTCGCTGCGCTTGGCGACCTTGTCGATCTCATCGATGAACACGATGCCGTGCTGTTCGCAGGCCTCGATCGCGGCCTCGCGCACGTCGTCCTCGTTGACGAGCTTGCCGGCTTCCTCCTCGATCAGCTGTGGACGCGCGGCGCGGATCGTCAGTTTGCGCTTCTGGGTCTTGCCGCCACCGAGGTTGGCGAACATCTGCCGCAGTTGCTGGCCCATTTCCTCCATGCCCGGTGGGGTCATGATGTCCATGCCCTGGCCGGCGCTGAGTTCGAGTTCGATCTCGCGCTCGTCGAGCTCGCCGGCGCGCAACTGGCGACGCAGCTTCTGCCGGGTCTCGGACTCCTTCGACGACGGCTCGGCGCCGATGTCGACCGTGGTCTGCTGCGCGCCGAAGCCGAACGGCTGCGACGGCGTCTCGCGCCGCGGCAGCAGCGCGTCGAGGATCCGGTCCTCGGCGCGGTCCTCGGCCTGCGTGCGCACCCGCACCTTGGCCTGTTCGCGATAGAGCTTGACCGCCGTATCGGCGAGGTCGCGGATGATCTGCTCGACGTCCTTGCCGACGTAGCCGACCTCGGTGAACCGCGTCGCCTCGACCTTGACGAACGGCGCATTGGCCAGCGTCGCCAACCGGCGCGCGATCTCGGTCTTGCCGACACCGGTCGGACCGATCATCAGGATGTTCTTGGGCATGACCTCGTTGCGCAGTTCATCGGGCAGCTGCGCCCGGCGCCAACGATTGCGTAGCGCGATCGCGACCGCGCGCTTGGCCGCGTTCTGGCCGACGATGTGGCGGTCGAGTTCCTGCACGATCTCGCGCGGGGTCATGGTGGAAGAGCTGGAATTGGGCATGGGGAATTCGGGCTTCGTAAGAGCGGAGGGGCGCGCGACTCGGGATCGACGGGCGGGATCGGCCGGAGCGCATCCCGATGCCAGATCCCCAATCCCGCCTTAGAGTTCTTCGACGACGACGTTCCGGTTGGTGTAGATGCAGATGTCGCCTGCGATGTGCAGCGCCTCGGTGGCGATCGTGCGGGCGTCCAGGTCGGTGTGGGCCAGCAGCGCGCGCGCAGCCGACAGCGCATAGGAGCCGCCCGAGCCGATCGCGACGATGCCATCCTCGGGCTCGATGATGTCGCCGTTGCCGCTGATGATCAGCGACGTGTCCTTGTCGGCCACCGCCAGCAGCGCCTCGAGCTTTCCGTAACGCCGGTCGGTACGCCAGTCCTTGACCAGCTCGACCGCGGCGCGCACCAGCTGACCGCCGTGCTGCTGCAGCTTGGCCTCGAACAGCTCGAACAGCGTGAACGCGTCGGCCGCCGCACCGGCGAAGCCGGCGAGCACACTGCCGTCGCCAAGCCGGCGCACCTTGCGGGCGTTGCCCTTCATCACGGTGTGGCCGAGCGTGACCTGACCATCGCCGGCGACGACGACCTTGCCGCCCTTGCGGATCGAGACAATCGTCGTGGCGTGGAAGACATTGGGATTCTGGCTGGGGTCCATGCGGCCTCCGTGGATCGAACCCCATCAGTGGGGCGTCCACGCGCCCCATTCAACCCGCGCGTCGACGGTCACCGATCGCAAGACACCCTGGAGCACGATACGAGGCCGGTTGGCGCCATTGGCGCGCGCCAAGCGATCCGGCGCCCCCTTGTCCTGGATCAATGCGCGCGGCCGATGGCCGCGCGATGCTGGCAGCCGGTCCCGACAAGGTGCAGGTATGGCCAAACCGTTTCCGCTGCATCCCAAACACCCCGAGCGCATCTGCTGGGGCTGCGACAAGTACTGCGCGGCCGATGCCTTGGCCTGCGGCAACGGCGCCGGACGCACCCAGCACCCCATCGAGAACGAGGGCGAGGACTGGTACCTCGCCTGGGGCATCGAACCCGAAGCCGACCGGCCGAAACACGCGAAGTGCTGACGCGAAGACCATCACGTCGATAGGTCACGCGCCGCCGTGTCCACAGCCCGCATTCCGCTCGCAACGCTTCGGCGTCAGCCGTCCTCGACGGTGGCGCCGCGCTTGCGCCGCGCCCGCGGATGCGCGGCGTCATAGACCTTGGCCAGGTGCTGGAAGTCGAGGTGGGTGTAGATCTGGGTCGTGGCGATGTCGGCGTGGCCGAGCAGTTCCTGCACACCGCGCAGGTCGCCCGAGGACTCGAGGACGTGGCTGGCGAACGAGTGGCGCAGCAGATGCGGGTGCACGCGTTTGAACAGGCCCTGGCGCTGGGCGAGCAGTCGCAGCCGCATCTGTACCGCGCGCGCGGTGATCGGACCACCGCCGCGACCGGGGAACACCGGTGCGTCGGCACCCGAGGCACTATCGGCGCGCCATGCGCGCAGGGCCGCGATCGCATGCGAGCCGACCGGCACGCTGCGTTGGCGACTGCCCTTGCCCAGCACCGTCACCAGCCCGCCGTCGAGATCGAGGTCGCGCCAGCGCAGCGCGACCAGTTCGGCCAGGCGCAGACCCGACGAATAGAACAGCTCGAGCAGCGCGCGGTCGCGCAGGCCCAGCGGCGCGTCGGTCGACACCTCGACCAGTTGCGTCGCCTCGTCGACATCGAGCACCTGCGGCAGCTTGCGCGCCGCCTTGGGGCCGCGCACGCCAGCCGCAGGATTGGCGACAACGTGGCCATGCCGCAGCAGCCAACGATAGAAGCTGCGACAGGCCGACAGTCGCCGCTGCAGGCTCTTGGCCGACAGGCCGCCGCGGTGGCCGGCGGCAACGAAGGCGCGGATGTCGTCGGGCTGCAAACCGCGCAGGTCGGTGTGCCCGCTGTCCTCGGCCCACGCGGCCAGCGCGGTGAGGTCGCGGCGATAGGCGTCGAGCGTGTGCGCCGACATGCGCCGCTCGACCTGCAGGTGCGCCAGGAACGCCTCGACGTCGGCCGACATCGCCGCGCTCAGCCGGCGTAGCGCTTCATCGCCGCCGCGAACGCCTCGCCCATCATGTGCAGGAACAGCGTGCCCATGCCCGGATAGAAGCGGTTGGGGTCGCGGCTGCCCACAGCGATCAGGCCGACGCCTTCGATCGGCAGCAACGCGCTCGAATGCACCTCGTCCACGCGCGGCCCGTACAGCAGCGACTGCTTGTCGGGGTGCAGGCGGCCGCACAGCGGGGTCTCGTCCTTGAGGCAGTCGACGAAAGGCTGCAGGCGGCGGTCGTCGCGCGCGACGATCTGCAGCCAGTCCTCGTCGAGCCCGGCGACCGGCGCAAACAGCACCAGGCGGACCAGATCGCCGTTGAAATCCTCGGCCAGCGTCGCGGCCAGCGCGCGCACCGTCGAGGCGGCGTCGGGCTGACGCATCAGCGCCAGGGTCAGCTGGTGGGTGCGCACCGCCAGGCGTTCGTTCTCCTGCGAAATCGCATACAGCTCGCGCAGGCGCTTGGACAGCTCGCGGTTCTTGTCACGCAGCACTTCGAGTTGGTAGCTGGCCAACGACGCAGCCGGGCCGTCGTCGCGCGGGACGACCAGCGTCAGCGCCAGGTCCGGAAACTGCTGCAGGAACTTGGGCTGCCGCCGCAGCCAGGCGGCCACTTCGTGCGCGCCGAGTGTCTCGGTGGTTTCGCTCATGCGCTCCACTCCCCTTCAAAAACGAATGCGGCCGGGCCGGCCATCGTCAGCGTGGCCGCATCCTCGGGCCAGGCAATGCGCAGCGTGCCGCCGGGCAACGATACGTCGGCGCAGCGCGCAATGCGACCGCGACGCGCCAGGACCGCGACCGCCGCGCAGGCGCCACTGCCGCAGGCGCGGGTTTCGCCGACCCCACGCTCGAACACGCGCAGCGCGATCCGGTCCGGAGCCAACACCTGCGCAAAACCGACGTTGACCGACTCGGGAAACCAGCGTGAGGCCTGCAGGGCCGTACCGATGCGCGCCACCGGTGCGGCCTGCAGGTCGTCGACCTCGATCACCGCATGCGGATTGCCCATCGACGCCGCTCCGAAGGCGACCGACGTGCCGTCATCGAGCACGCCCGTGTACAGCGGCACGGCGTCGAAGCCGACGAGCGGCACAGCGTCCGGCGCGAACGCCGGCACGCCCATCGCGATCCGGAAGTGCGCGCCATCGCGATCGACCGCATGCAGGCCGGCGGGGCTTTCAAGCACGAAACCGCCGGCCCCCGCCGCACCGTCGCGCACCAGCCAGGCGGCCACGCAGCGCGCGCCGTTGCCGCACTGCTGCGACGATGAGCCATCGGCATTCCAGATGCGATAGCGGGCCACAGCCTCGGCCGCCTGCGGAGCCTCGATGGTCAGGATCTGGTCGCAGCCCACGCCGACGTGCCGATCGGCGAGCGCACGGCACTGCTCGGCATCCGGCGGCGGCGTGCCGTCGCGCAGGTCGAGCACGACGAAATCGTTGCCGGCGCCATGCATCTTCGAAAAGCGCAGCGGCAGGGAAGACGCGGACATCATCGGCACCGGTCCCTCGACTCGACGGGGCCGCGCCCGGTCACGGCGTCCCGGTCGCGGGCGGTACGTCGAGGATCACCGGCACCGCGGGCGCGGGGCGGTCCTGCGTCGCGTCGGCGCTGTCCGCATCGTCCTGCACCGCGTCGGTGTCGGCGTCGCGTTGCGCGCGCGTCGGCACCGAGGATTTGATCAGGAAGCGGCCGGCGTCCTCCGGCGGCACCTGGGAGGGCATCAGCAGGTCGGCCTTGTTGCCGCAGGCGGCCAGCAGCAGGGCGGTCAGCACGATCGGAAGACGGTTGCTCATCGGCGAAGTGTACAGGCGCCAAGCCCGGCGGTCCGCCCGAACGCGCGGCTGGCGGCCCCCAGGATGCGCACGTTCATGGACGCATTAGGGTCGGCCCCAGATTGTCCGTCCCTGTGGTGCCGCCCAGACTGCGAGGGTCACGCGCCACAGGATCGCACGATGGGCATGCTCGAAGGGCTGGGCAACGCCGCCTCGCAAGTGGGGGGCGTATTCAAGGGCGCCGGCGAGGTGCTCTGGGAAACCGGCGAAGGGGTGGTCACGCTGGGCGCGAACGCCTTGAAGACCGGCTATGACCTTGGCCCGGCGGGCTGGCTGGCCGACGGCGCATCGGCGCTCTACACGCAGGCGACCGGCGACACGCTCGATGTCCCCGACTGGCTGCCATCCGCCGAACGCGGCGGCGAGCGCATGGAAGCCGCGGCCGACCTGGTCTCCACGATCGCGCGCAATCCGGGCCTGTTGGTCGATGCGGTCGTCGACCCGATCGTCGACGACTGGCAGGCCGGACGCTACGGCGAGGCGATCGGCCGCGGCGCCGCCGAGCTGGTGCTCACGGTCGCCGGCACCAAGGGTGTCGACAAGGCCGCCAAGGGCGCCAGGGCAGCCGATGCCGCCGGCGACGTCGCCGATGCCGCGCGCGCGGCCGAGCACGCCCAGGGCCTCGGTGACGCCGGGCGCGCTGCCGCCCGCGGCAGCGAGACGGCGGACCTCGCCGACGTCCTCGCCCGCGCCGACACCGGCCGCACCGTCGGCGGGCGCCCGCTGTTGCAGTTCGACACGATGGACGACTTCAATGTCGCCGCGAATGCCGCGCGCCCCGACACGGTGTATGAGTTCGGCGACTACCGCTGGAGCACCGACGAGGCCGGCCGCGTGGTCAAGGCCGAAGGCAGCGTGTCGCTCGAACCCGCGGGCCGCAACGATCCCGGCCTGCAGCGCCAGATCGGGCATGAGGGCTATCCCACCGACGTGGGCTTCCACCTGATCGCCGACTCGTTCGCCGGCCCAACCAACCGGCTCAACGTCGTGCCCGGCAACGGCAAGCCGTTGCCCGACGGCACCAAGAACCTCAACACCGGCGCCTACGGCCACCAGTTCGAAGGCCAGATCCGCGCTCTCAAACAGGAAAATCCGGAGCTGGATGTGCAGATCCGGGTCGAGCCCTACTACGACGCCGGCAACACGACATCGCGGCCCGACGGCTTCGTCGCCGCCTACCGGCAGGAAGGCGGGAAGTGGGTGGAGTTCGATTTCGATAACATCCACTGATCCTTAGAGTCCCGCCCGGAATCCCATGCTCGACGCCATTGCCATCCAGCAAGCCCAGGAACGGGTCGTGCGCGAAGTCGCCGCCTGCGTCACCGATGTGATGGAAGGCGAATGGGGCGCGCGCGAGTGGAAGCGGATCGGCCTGCATGCCGAAATCGACACCGAAGGCGGCCGCAGGATCAGTTCACAGACCTCCGCGATCGCGGCCGCCCCCGCGCAGCCGCTCGAGGATGTCGACTTCCGCCTCTCGCGCGCCGCCAAGGAAGCGCTGGTGGCGCTGCGCGAGACCATGCGCGAGGAGCGCGGTGCGTGGTCGAGCGTGCTATTGACGATCGAGCCCAGCGGCCGGTTCTCGTTCGATTTCTCCTACGAGCCACCGCGGCGACTGGCGGGCGACCTGCTCTACTCACCGCTCGACGGGTTCCTGGACCGCTACAAGGCCGAGACCGGCGCGCGCTGAGCGCACTGCCGCAGCGCACGCCTGTGCGTCACGCCGCCGGCGGTTCGGGGCGCAGCCACAGCCAGGTGCCGACGACCGCCATACAGCCGATCGGCAGCGCGGTCATCCACCAGCGATGGGCCGGGATCCACCACACCAGCGCGATCAGGATCGCCGACGAGGCCAGCATCGTCACCGTCGCCAGCCACTTCGCGCGGCGGCTGACCGCGCGATGCGCCTGCCAGTCGCGGATCGACGGCCCGAAACGCGGGTGCGCCAGCAGCCACCGATGCAGGCGCTCGGACCCGCGCGAAGCGGCCCAGGCCGCGATCAGGATGAACACCGTGGTCGGCAGGCCCGGCACGAAGATGCCCAGGATGCCGAGGCCAAGGCTGGCGTAGGCCAGCAGCCACCAGGCCCAGCGGAAGCGCGCGCGACGATGCATGTCCGCATTCTATGCGCGGCCGCACGGCGCCGCGTGTCCACGGACGCTGTGCAGCCTGCCCCGCCACGCCGCGATTGCCGCGCCGCCGGCCACCCTCGACAATGCCGTCATGGATATCTTCAAGGTCTTCTCCGTCGAGGCGGCGCATCGCCTGCCCAACGTGCCGCCCGGGCACAAATGCGCGCGGCTGCACGGCCACTCGTTCCAGATCGAGATCCACGTCTCGGGCGAGCCGGGCGAGCACTCGGGGTGGATCATGGATTTCGGCGACCTCAAGGCTGCGTTCGCGCCGCTCTACGCCCAGCTCGACCACCACTACCTCAATGACATCCCCGGGCTCGAGAACCCGACCAGCGAGCGCTTGGCGATCTGGATCTGGGAGCGGCTCAAGCCGACCCTGCCGGCCTTGAGCGCGATCGTGATCCGCGAGACCTGCACCTCGGGCTGTCGCTACACCGGTCCCTGAGCCCAGGAAGGCCCCTGGCGACCCAGCCCCTGCATCGGCGATGGGCATCCTGCGCCCGGGGCTGGCGACGCGCCGTCCGCGCCCAAGTCGTTGATCCGCCTACGAAACTGAATGCACTGCGACCGTTCGTCGGCTCGATGTTGCAATGCAGCATGGGCGCGCTATGCTGCACTGCACAAACCCGGCAGCCGCCGGCCCACGCAGGTAACCGCCATGTCCTACCAGTTCAACGAGCAGTTCACCGCCGCGTCGCGCCAGTTCGCCGATGCCGCAGCCCAGATCAACCGCCTGACCCTCGAGAATGTCGAGAAGGTCTTCGGCGTCCACTTCACCACGCTCGGCGAAAACGCCAACGCCACGTTCGCGTTCGTCAACGAAGCGATCGAGGTCCGCGACCTCGACGGCATCAAGGCACTGTGGCCCAAGGGCGCGCAGATCGCCCGCGAGAACGTCGAGCGTCTGGTCAGCGCCGGCCAGGAAGTCATCGGCCGCACCGTGAAGACCAACGAGGCGATCGCCGAACTCGCCAAGTCGCAGCTCGAATCGGCCACCGCCGATGTGCGTGCGCAAGCCGAGACCGTCGCCAAGGCGGCCGCGGGCAAGCCCACCGCCAAGCGTTGACCGCATGCGGGTCCAAAGCCCGCATGGCACCGAACACTCGGGCGATCCCTCCCTCGCCCGGGCCGACCCGGCAGCTCGCGCTGCCGGGTTTTTTTATGGTTCTTCGCGGATTAGCGTGGAGCCATTCTTGTCCGCCGCTACCCTTGAAGCCTGATTTCAGGGCTCAAGGGCAGATGCATGTTGGACCGGAAG
>NZ_JACHYJ010000009.1 GCF_014192745.1 Luteimonas sp. RC10 | reverse complement strand
CCGAACTCGGAAGTGAAACGTACATGCGCCGATGGTAGTGTGCATCTAGCATGCGAGAGTAGGTCATCGCCAGGGTCTTTACCCTAAACCCCCGCCGGGCTCCCGGCGGGGGTTTTTCTTTGTGCGCTTTTTCTCTTCGGACGGGGCGCCGTTCTGTTTAGCTTTGAAAGCAGCTGCCGTCTGCTTACTTCGGAAGGGCAGCCGCCCGCCGCCTGGTCGCTGCTCTTCCCTCGGCAAGGCATCCTGCCTTGACTCGGGCGCGCGCCATCCACGGCGCGCTCGACGCAGCCACCGAGCGCCAGTCCGCCGCTGCCGACGTTTGGCTGTGCGACTTCGGGTCGAGCAGCGTCGCTTCGAAACAGACTCGATCCTCGAATCTGCTCCAAGTTGAGCCGCCGGCTCACCGCTGCCTTCGGAAGGGCAGCGACCCGTCGCCCGGTCGCCAGGCTGTTGCCCATCCGGAGTAGCGCCATCTCTGCTAACACCTGCCGACAGTCGTTCAGGCCTCAGCAGGTGTAGCGGTATGAGCGCGAAAGCCGGCAGAGCCGGCGGTATCGTGGTGCCCAGGGAGCCCGGCTTGGTACGATGCGCGCTGCGCGGGCCTATAGCTCAATGGTTAGAGCAGAGGACTCATAATCCTTTGGTTCCAGGTTCGAGTCCTGGTGGGCCCACCAGCCAACGCGCCGTTTCGCGAAACCCTTACAACCGCATCGTTACATTGCGGCCCTACCTGAATGCGATGCGGCGGAACGATGATGCTCGACCCTGATCGATTGGCGGCAGCTGTGGCGCGCCCCGCCAGGCCCGAGCTCGCTTTGCGGTGCCGCGCATGAGTGCGCCTGCCCCGCCGGGGATCCGGCCGTCACCTGCGCCCCTACCGCCCGAACATCCGATTCCCATGCCTGTGCAGTCATTGCGCACGGGGCGTCTGGCGTCGCCGAAGCTGCCCAGTGCACCGCGCGGGATGGGCTGGCGCCGGGCCGCGATCGTGGGGGTGACCGGTGGCCTGACCGTACTGGCCACGTATCAGATCTGGTGGCTGCTGCGGATCGGCGGCATCGATGTGCTCGAGGGTCTGCTGCTGGCGGTGTTCGTGCCGTTGTTCGCCTGGATCGCGCAATCATTCGCAAGTTCGTTGGCCGGTTTTGCGATGGTGCTGCTGCGGCGGCCTGCGCGGCTGGGTATCGAGGCCCGGGATCCGTTGCCGGTCCTGGCCTCGCGCACCGCGTTGTTGATGCCGACCTATAACGAGCATCCCGAGCGGCTGTTCGCCGGTGTCCAGGCGATCTGCGAATCCCTGGCCGAGACGGGGCAGGGCGAGCGGTTCGATCTGTTCGTCCTCAGCGATACCCGCGACGCGGGTATCCACGCCCGCGAGGTGCAGGCTTTCGCGCGGCTGCGTGCGCTGGAGTTGGGCGTCACGCTCTATTACCGGCGCCGGGAGGACAACCGTGAGCGCAAGGCCGGCAACATCGCCGACTGGGTGCGGCGCTGGGGGGGAGGCTATCCGCAGTTTCTGATCCTCGATGCCGACAGCCTGATGACCGGCGACACCCTGGTGCGCCTGGTCGGTGCGATGGAACGCCACGACGATGTCGCCTTGATCCAGACCTTGCCGGTGATCGTCAACGGCACAACGATGTTCGCGCGGATGCAGCAGTTTTCCGGCCGCATGTACGGCCCGGTGATCGCGCAGGGCGTGGCCTGGTGGCATGGCGCGGAAAGCAATTACTGGGGCCACAACGCGATGATCCGCAGCGCCGCGTTCGCCGCCCATGGCGGCCTGCCCGAGCTCCAGGGCACGACGCCCTTCCGCGGCACCGTGCTCAGCCACGATTTCGTCGAGGCGGCGCTGTTGCGCCGCGGCGGCTGGGCGTTGCACATGGTGCCGACGCTCGAGGGCAGCTATGAAGAAGGGCCGCCGACGCTGACCGACATGCTGATCCGCGATCGCCGCTGGTGCCAGGGCAACCTGCAGCACGGCGGCGTGCTGCCGGCGCGTGGCCTGCACTGGGTCAACCGCTGGCACATGCTGATCGGTATTGGCCACTACCTGACCGCACCGCTGTGGGCGATGTTGATCCTGGTGGGGCTCGCGGTGCCGCTGCAGCACGGCATCCCTGGCGAGAATGGCTTTTCGGCGGCGGGCTACTGGATGGCGATCGACGACGGCCGCTTCATGGGCGTGTTCGTGCTGACGATGGTGCTGCTGTTCGCGCCGAAGATCTTCGGCTACATCGCCACCTTGAGCGATGCGCGGATGCGCCGTGGCTGCGGCGGGGCCGTCCGCGGGTTCGTCAGCCTGTTGATCGAGAACGTGCTGGCGGCGCTGATGGCGCCGGTCACCATGTACGTGCAGTCGCGCGGCGTGGCCGAGGTACTGGCAGGGCGCGATTCGGGATGGGATGCCCAACAGCGCGACGATGGGCGGCAGACCTATGGCGAGCTGTGGCGCAGCTATCGCGGGACCACGGTGCTCGGCATCGGCATGGGCATCGTCGCGTGGTGGATATCGCCGGGGTTGGCACTGTGGATGTCGCCGATGATCATCGGCCTGGCCGGCTCGATTCCGATCGTGCGGCTGACCTCGTCGCGGCGGTTGGGGCTGGCGATGCGCCGGGCGCGTCTGTTCGCCACGCCCGAGGAGGCCGCGCCGCCGCGCGTGCTGCTGCGTGCCAGCGAACTGCGGGCGCAGGCCGAGGCGCCGGTGGCACCGCGCGCCGATTGACGCTCGGCCGCCCAAGGGGGGCCAGCGCTTACACTGACGGGCGGTCCCACGACGACATCCGAATGAACGACGACACCGCACTGCCCGACTGCATCGAACGCGAGACCGGGCCTGCGCCCGCGTGGAGCGTGATCTGGCTGCACGGCCTGGGCGCCGACGGCAACGACTTCGCGCCCATCGTGCCCGAGCTCGTCCGCCCCGACTGGCCGGCCCTGCGCTTCGTGTTTCCGCACGCGCCGGTGCGCCCGGTGACGATCAACAACGGCGTGCGCATGCGGGCCTGGTACGACATCGTCGACATCGACCTGGGCAATCGCGCCGACGAGGCCGGCGTGCAGACGTCGGTGGCTCAGGTCGATGCGCTGATCGCGCGCGAGGCCGAGCGCGGGGTCCCGCCGGCGCGGGTGATCCTGGCTGGCTTTTCGCAAGGTGGCGCGATCACGCTCGCAGCCGGGCTGCGCCGCACGGCGCCGCTGGGTGGGTTGGTCGGGCTGTCGACCTATCTGCCCGCTGCTGCCACGGCGCACGATGCCCTGGTCAAGGGCGCGGTCGCGCAGCCGGTGTTCATGGCGCACGGTACGCAGGACCCCGTGGTGCCCGCGATCGCCGGGCAGCAGAGCGCCGCGCTGCTGCGCCAGTTCGGCTTCGATGTGCAGTGGCAGACCTATCCGATGCCGCACTCGGTATGCGCCGAGGAGATCGCCGACTTGGGCGACTGGCTGAGCGCGCGGTTCGCGGGCTGACGGCGACAGGGCCATGGGCTGCGGCGCGCGACGCAGCGCATCCCGGCCGCCCCGCTGCGGCCGGGCGCCCGCAGCGTCCAGCGGTCCGGGGTCGACCCGCTGGCGTGCGGATGCCGCTCGGGGCACCATCGCAGGACCGGGCCTTGAGGGGAGCGGAAGACCATGAAGGTCGTGATCGCTGACGACGAGCCGCTCGCCCGCGAGCGGCTGCGTACATTGCTGACGCAGGTGCCGGGCGTGGAGGTCGTTGCCGAGGTCGGCGACGGTCGCGCGGCGCTGGACGCCTGCGCGGCGCACGCGCCGGCGCTGGTGTTGCTCGACATCGCGATGCCGGGGATCGATGGCTTGGAGGCGGCCCGACATCTCAATACCTTCGAGCCCCGGCCGGCGATCGTGTTCTGCACCGCCTACGATGCCCATGCGCTCAAGGCCTTCGAGGCCGCCGCGGTGGACTACCTGGTCAAGCCGGTGCGTGCCGAACGGCTGCAGGCAGCGGTCGAGCGCGCACGTGCGTTCGTGGCGGGGCGCGAGGCCGCCTCGGTCGTGGCGGACCGTCAGCGGACCCATTTGTGCGCGCGGCTGCGCGGCAGCCTCCGGCTGATTCCGGTCGAGGACATCCGTTACCTGCAGGCCGAGGAGAAGTACGTCGTGGTGCACCACGCACGCGGCGAGGACCTGGTCGAGGAATCGCTCAAGTCGCTGGAGGAGGAGTTCGGCGACCGCTTCGTGCGCATCCACCGCAATTGTCTGGTCGCGCGCCACGAACTGCTGGAACTGCGCCGCGATGCCGAGGGCCATGTCCATGCCGTGCTGCGCCACGCCGAGCGCACGCTCGAGGTCAGTCGGCGCTGCGTGCCGCAGCTGCGCGACGCGGTGCGCCAGCTCTAGCGATCCAGCGGTTCGCGTCCCGGCGCCGGGATCGTCGATAATGGCCGGATGGAACGACTGCGTATCGCCACCCGCAAGAGCCCACTCGCGTTGTGGCAGAGCGAACATGTTGCCGCGGCCCTGCGCGCGCGCCATCCCGGCCTCGAGGTCGAACTGGTGCCGTTGAGCACGCGCGGCGACGAGGTGCTCGACCGCTCGCTGGCCGCGATCGGCGGCAAGGGCCTGTTCCTCAAGGAACTGGAGATCGCGATGCAGGCCGGCGACGCCGACTGCGCCGTGCACTCGCTCAAGGATGTGCCGATGGAGCTCGAGCCCGGGTTCGCGCTGCCGGCGATCCTGGCGCGCGCCGACCATGCCGATGCGTTCGTCAGCAACACGTGCGCATCGATCGACGCCCTGCCTGAAGGCGCGCGTGTGGGCACCTCGTCGTTGCGGCGCCAGGCGCAGCTGCGTGCGCGTCGCCCGGATCTGGAGATCCTCGACCTGCGCGGCAACGTCAACACCCGGCTGGCCAAGCTCGACAGCGGGCAGTACGACGCGATCGTGCTGGCGTGCGCCGGGCTGCAGCGGCTCGGCCTGGACGCCCGCATCCGCGCGCGGCTGGATGCGCCCGACTGGCTGCCCGCCCCGGCCCAGGGCGCGATCGCGATCGAATGCCGCGACGATACCCCGCAGTTGCAGGCCCTGGTGGCCGCGCTCGACCATGGTCCCACGCGCCGCTGCGTCGAGGCCGAGCGTGCGATGAACCGGGCCCTGCATGGCAGCTGCCACGTCCCGGTCGCTGCGTTCGCGCGGCTGGACGGTGGACGGATCCTGCTCGACGGGCTGGTCGGTTCGGCGCTCGACGGCCGTGCGGTCCGCGCCGGGGGCGAGGCCCCGGAAGGCGAGGGCGAGGCGCTGGGGTCGGCGGTGGCTGCCCGCCTGCTCGAAGGCGGCGCGGGCGCGTTCCTGCCCGGTTGAGGACTGCACGAGCGGCGCACTCGGTCGCTCAGAACTGGTACTGCACCTTCAGCGAACTCTCGGTGTCGGTACTGCCGCGGCCGCCGTTGCCCAGCGTGTCGTGGCGCAACTCGAAGTCCGAGCGCAGCGTCCATTGCGGAAACAGCTCGTAGTCGAACGCCAGCGTCTGCCGCAGGAAGGTGTTCTCGCGGCCGGTCTCGACCTGCACCTGCTGGGTGAACGACGCGCGGCGGCCCAGTTCCTGCGACAGCTGGAGCTGGCCCCGGGCCACCGGTCCGGGCACCGCGGTGCCGAAGTCGGTATACGGCTCGATGCGCACGCCGGTGCCGAACTCCAGTCGCAACGAGGTCTCGGGGCTGCGGATCGCCTCGATCCCGTAGCTGGTGTCCCACTTCACGTGGTTGCCGCCGGAGCGGAAGCTGTCGCGCTGGGCGAACGGCGAGTACAGCGCGATCGCCGGGCGGTCGGGCAGGCGGATGACGGGCGGTGCGACCGACTTGGGGCGGACGCCTGGCGCACGCGGCGCCCAGATCCGGCGCCGGGCCGCACTCGCGGTCCATTCCGCATCCGTGCACTTGAGCCGGAAGCACGGCCGGCGCAACGGCACCTGGCGCGTCGCCACGGCGAGCACAGCCGGTTGCTCCGGTGCGGCCGGAAGCGGTTGTGTGTAGATCGGCAGGCCTGCGAAAGCCAGCCACCAGCCAGCGAGCATGACAGCCATTCATGAAATCGGTTACAGCCGATTATGCCGAGCGCATCCGACGCTTCCAACCCGAGGGCCCTCGATCGGCGTCCTGGGTTCAGCTGCCGGTTCGCAGTCCGGGGCAACCGGGCGGCGGAGCGGGACGCGCGATAATGCTCGGTCCGCGCCCAAGGATTCTGCCGTGTCCCAGCCTGCTCTTCCCGACGTCGATGTTGCCGTGATCGGGGGCGGCGCGGCCGGCGCCCTGGTGGCGCTGCACCTGCTCGCAACTCCTGACCTGCGCGTGGCGCTGGTCGAACCGCGGCCGACTCTGGCCCAGGGCGTGGCGTACTCGACACCGCGTGACGAGCACCTGCTCAATGTGAACGCCGCGCGGATGAGCGCGTTCGACGACCGGCCGGACGACTTCCTGGCGTTCCTGCGCGCGGCGCCAAGCACGGCGGCACGCCCGGCCGAGGCCTTGCCGGCGACGTTCGCGCCGCGCCGTGTCTATGGCGACTACCTGCAGGCCCGGCTGGCAGCGGCGCTGCAGGCCGGCACGCTGATACGCCTGACCGAGACAGTCGACGAGATCCGCCCGGCCGCACCCGGCTTCGCGTTGCGGACCGGCGCGGGCACCGGCTTGCGCGCGCGCGCGGTGGTGCTGGCGACCGGTGGGGTGCCCGCCGCGCTGCCGGTGTCCGGCGTCGGCGCGGCCGCACCCGGCATCATCGAGGCCTGGCATTACGCGGCGGTGGCTGCGATCGCGCCGGAGGCCGACGTCGCGATCGTGGGCGCGGGGCTGAGCATGGTCGACGTGCTGCTGACGCTGCATGCCAATGGACATCGCGGCCGGATCGTTGCGATCTCGCGCCACGGGCTGCTGCCGCTGGCCCACGCGCCGGGGACGGTGCCGCAGGCCGGGGGCGTCGAGCCCCTGCTGCCGTTGGGCGTGCGTGCGCGCATGCGCCTGCTGCGGCAATGGGCCGCCGAGGCGCAGGCCCAGGGCCGGCCCTGGCAGGACGCGCTCGAGCGGCTGCGCCCGCGGGTGCAGACGCTGTGGCAGGCCTGGCCGCCGGCCGAGCAGGCCCGCTTCCTGCGTCATGCGGTGCGCCATTGGGATATCCATCGGCATCGCATCGCGCCAGAGGCGGCTGCGGTGGTCGAGGCGATGCGCCGCGATGGCCGCTTCTCACTGCATGCCGGCCGGGTGATGGCGGTGTCGGCGCGCGACGACGGCCGGTGGCAGCTCGACTGGCGTCGTCGTCGGTGCAGCGACGACGAGCGCCTCGTGGTCGATCGCATCGTCAACGCGACCGGACTGGAGAAGCGGCCGACGCAGGTGCCAGGCACGCTGCCGGCGGCATTGCACGCGCTGGGGCTGGCGCGTCCCGGGCCGCACGGCATGGGCATCGACACCGACGCTGCCGGCGGTGTGCGCGATCGTTCGGGGGCGACGGTGCCGGGCCTGTGGACGTTGGGGATTCCGCGGATCGGCACATTGTGGGAAAGCATCGCGATGCCTGAGCTGCGCGGCCAGGCCGCGCGCGTCGCTGCCGCGGCGCTGGCCCATGTGCGCAAGGCCGGCGCGCGCGACTGAGCTGCGCGGATTCCGCTACAGGCAGTCGCGCTGCAGCCGGTGCAATTCTTCCTCGGCCAGTGCCCGCCCGGCGCCGAGGTCGGCATTGGCGAGGTTGCGTCGGATCTGCGGGCAGGGGTCGGTCGGCCCGCCGCCAAAGACCAGCGCGCCGATGCCCTCGACCACGTCCTGCGCCGAGATCGGTGCGCGCATCGCGAAGGTGCCATCGGGACGCGGCGGCGCGCGATGGCGCAGCGGGTCGGGGACGAAGTCGACCGGCGCCGCCTGGGCGCGCGCCCATGCCCGGGCCTGGGCATGCAGCGGCGCGGCGGAGGGTTCGACATCGGGGGTGGCGGCCGGCGCGATCTCGACCGCCGTCAGGCCGGGCCGCGGTGTCGGTGCGGTCGATGGCCCCGAACGCAGGGACGGCGCTTGCGCCACGCGGGGCGCAGGCGACGGGGCGACACCAGGCGCGGTCGCTGGCTCGGGGGCGATCCAGACCACCTGGAGCGGGCGATCGTCGGGGCGGGGGGCATGTGGTCCGGCGGGGCCAGACCGCA
Organism: Luteimonas sp. RC10; assembly: GCF_014192745.1. Taxonomy (GTDB): domain Bacteria; phylum Pseudomonadota; class Gammaproteobacteria; order Xanthomonadales; family Xanthomonadaceae; genus Luteimonas. Next base: position 152,926 of record NZ_JACHYJ010000009.1, on the reverse strand, counting down.
GCCAGGCCAGAGCCGCCAAGTGACAGGCGAGCGTGAGTGCTGCGGCGATCGCGCCGGTGCGATCGCGTCTGGGGTGCGTCATGCCGGGCCATCTCCTGATCCGCGCGCGAGTCTAGAGCCGACCCGTTAGCGAGCGGTTATCCGGCGCGCCATCGCGCCGCGGGCCGCGACGACGGGCCATAATCGGCGCATGGACCGATACGAACGCATCCTCTCGTTGCACCGCATCCTCAAGACCTCGCGCTACCCGGTCACGGTGGCGCGGCTGCAGGACGAACTGGAATGCTCGCGCGCCACTGTCTACCGCGACCTGGCGTTTCTGCGCGATGCACTGATGGCGCCGGTCGTGGGCGATGGCGATGCGGGCTTCCGCTACGACAGCGCCGAGGGCGACCGCTTCGAGTTGCCGGGCCTGTGGCTGAGCTCGGGCGAACTGCACGCCTTGCTCGCCGCCCAGCAACTGCTCTCGCGCAGTGGTGGCGGCGTGCTGTCGAGCGCGCTGGCACCGCTGCAGTCGCGGATCGAGAAGCTGCTCGACGAACACTCGGCCGGCAAGCAGTGGCCGGTGCAGCGTGTGCGCGTGGTACCGCATCGCGGCCGGCGCATGGACGAGCACGCGTTCCGCAACGTCTGCTCGGCGGTACTCGAGCGTCGCCAGCTCGCGTTCGAGTACCGCGCCCGCTCGACCGACGAGCGCACCCGCCGCACGGTCTCCCCGCAGCGCATCACCCACTACCGCGACAACTGGTATCTCGATGCCTGGGACCACGATCGCGACGCCCTGCGCAGCTTCTCGGTCGATCGCATCACCAACGCGCGCATGCTGCCCGGTCAGGCACGCGACATCGAGGATGCCGAACTCGACACCCATCTGGCTGGCAGCTACGGCATCTTCTCCGGCCCACCCAAGGGCGTGGCGACGATCCTGTTCGAGGCCCGCGCCGCGCGCTGGGTCGCCGACGAGCATTGGCATTCGCAACAGCAGGGCCGGTTCCTGCCCGACGGCCGCTACGAGCTCAAGGTGCCCTACAGCAACGCGCGCGAGTTGTTGATGGACGTGCTGCATTACGGCGCCGATGCGCAGATCGCCGAGCCTGTCGCGCTGCGCGAGCAGGCCCGCTCGCTGTTGGAACTGGCGCTGTCGAAGTACGAGCGCTGATCGGCGCTCCCGGTCGCGCGACCCGCCACGCTGTGTCGGACGCGCGGCCGGTATGCCGTCGCCGGGGCACGGCATGCGCCGTGTCCATGGGGCGCGACATCGGGCAGGGCGCGCGACCGCGCTCGTTTCCGGTCGCTCAGGCGATGTCGCAGTCCATGAGATGGGCGCGACCCAGACTCTCCGCACGGCCCAAACCGGGCGCGCTGGGAGTTTCTGTCGCCATGTCGAATGTCTTCGAATCGCCTGCCTCCGATCCCCGTTCCCTCGTCGGCGCCGGCTTGCTCGGCCTGCTGTTCCTGGGCAGTGTCGCGCTGCTGTCGTTTCCCGGGCTGCGCAGCGGCGTCGCCGCATTCGGCTGGCCGCCGCTGTGGCTGGTCGGCATGCCTGCGGCCGCCTGGCTCACCTGGTGCGTGCTTCGCCTGCCGCGCCGCCGCAAGCTGGCCTCGTCAGCGGTCTTGCGGCGGCGTCGGCCAGGCCTTCCGCAGGCGGCCCGCCGGCCCGCGCCGCGTCGCCGCACGGCCACACCCCTGCGCGCCGCGCTCGCCGCAGCAGGCTGGTTGCCGTTGGGCCGCTGAGGTCGCGGCGCCGGGAGGGGTGACTTTGGTCATGCGGCGGCCGCCGATGCCCGTGCTAGCGTTGGGGGTTACTTGAATCCCCGCCCGCCGGAGGCGCCATGTCCCCATTGTCCAAGCTCTGCCTCGCCGCCGGGATCTCCGCCGGTCTCTCGATGGGCACCGCATCCGCCCAGGAGGCCGCCGTGAACGATCCCTACCAGTGGCTCGAAGCCGTCACCGACGACAAGGCCCTCGACTGGGTCCGCACCCAGAACGCCAAGGCCGAGGCCGAGCTCGCCGCCACGCCCGAGTTCAAGCAACTCGAGTCCGACCTGCTGGCGATCTACGATTCCGACGACAAGATCCCGGTCGCCTACAAGCAGGGCGAGTGGTACTACAACTTCTGGCGCGACCGGAACCACGAGCGCGGCATCTGGCGCCGTACCACGCTCGAGGAGTACCGCAAGCCGCAGCCCAAATGGGAGACCGTGCTCGACCTCGACGCGCTCAACAAGGCCGAGGGCGAGAACTGGGTGTGGCACGGTGCCAGCTGCCTGCGTCCGGCCTACACCCGTTGCCTGATCGCGCTCTCGCGCGGCGGCGCCGACGCCGACGTGACGCGCGAGTTCGACGTGTCGACCAAGTCCTGGGTCGACGGCGGCTTCTTCCGCGACGAGGCCAAGGGCGGACTGGGCTGGATCGACCAGGACAACGTTTACGTCTACACCGATTTCGGCGACGGGTCGCTGACCTCGTCGGGCTACCCGCGCATCGTCAAGCAGCTGGCGCGCGGCCAGTCGATGGACCAGGCCACGCTGGTCTACGAGGGCAAGCCGGACGACATGTACATCGCCGCGATGCACGACGACACGCCGGGCTTCGAGCGCGATTTCGTCAGCCGCACGCTGGCCTTCTACAACGATGAGCTCTATCTGCGCGGCGCCGACGATGCACATGGATGTGCGAGTGGCGCGGGCGCAGGATGCGCAGGAGCGCCTGGTCAGCTGACCAAGGTCGACGCGCCGAACTCGGCCAACAAGTCGGTCCACCACGACTGGCTGATGCTGGAACTGCGCGAGGCCTGGAACGTCGGCGGTCGCGATTATCCGGCGGGCTCGTTGCTGGTGACGAAGTTCGACGACTTCATGGCCGGCAAGCGCGAGTTCGAGGTGCTGTTCGAGCCGACCGAGACGACCTCGCTCGCCGGTGCGACCTGGACCAAGCACCACCTCGTGCTCAACGTGCTCGAGGACGTCAAGAACACGCTCACCGTGCTGACCCCCGGCGCCGACGGCTGGGCGCGCAGCGCACTGGCCGGCGTGCCCGAACTGGGCACGGTCGCGGTCACCGCGGTCGACAGCGACGAGTCCGACGCGGTGTGGATGACCGTCACCGACTACCTCACGCCCAGCACGCTGATGCTGGCGGACGTCGGCAGCGACAAGGCGCCCGAAATCCTCAAGACCATGCCGGCGTTCTTCGACGCCAGCACCCACGAGGTCGAGCAGCACTTCGCCACGTCTAAGGACGGCACCCGCGTGCCGTATTTCCTGGTGCGCCCGAAGAACATGCAGCTCGACGGCAGCAATCCGACGCTGCTCTACGGCTACGGTGGTTTCGAGATCTCGCTGACTCCGGGTTACTCGGGCGGCGTGGGCAAGGGCTGGCTGGAGAAGGGCGGCGTGTACGCGGTCGCCAACATCCGCGGCGGTGGCGAGTACGGTCCGCGCTGGCACCAGGCGGCGCTCAAGCAGAACCGCCACAAGGCCTACGAGGACTTCGCCGCGGTCGCCCAGGACATGATCGACCGCAAGATCACATCCCCGGCCCACCTGGGCATCCGCGGTGGCAGCAACGGCGGCCTGCTCACCGGCAACATGCTCACCCAGTACCCGGAGCTGTTCGGCGCGGTGGTGATCCAGGTGCCGCTGCTCGACATGCGCCGCTATCACCAGTTGCTGGCCGGTGCGTCGTGGATGGCCGAGTACGGGAATCCGGACAAGCCGGAAGAGTGGGAGTTCATCCGCACGTTCTCGCCGTACCACCTGTTCGACCCGGCCAAGGACTATCCGCCGACGCTGATCCTGACCTCGACGCGCGACGACCGCGTGCACCCCGGCCACGCGCGCAAGATGATGGCCAGGATGTCGGAGGCCGGGAAGGACGTGCGCTACTACGAGAACATCGAAGGCGGCCATGGCGGCGCGGCGAACAACCGCCAACAGGCCCATATGGACGCGCTCTACCTGACGTTCCTGTGGCAGCAACTGGGCAAGTGATGCCCTCGTGCACCGGCCGCCTTCGCGGCCGGTGTTCTTTCTGACGTTGCATCGGCAGCGAGTGGACCCACCTATGAAGACACCTTTCCCCCGCGCGGCCGCGTTGCTGGCCGCGCCGATCCTGACGAGTCTGAGCCTGATGAGCGTTTCTCCCGTCACCCACGCTGCCGCGCCGGTTCCGCCCGATGTCGAGCAGCGCCCGCATACCGTCAAGGCGCCGCACGGTGCGACGCGCGAGGACGTCTACTACTGGCTGCGCGACGACAAGCGCGAGGATCCGGCGATGCTGGCGTATCTCAACGCCGAGAACGCCTATGCCGATGCGATGCTCGCGCCGCTCAAGCCGCTCGAGGACCGTCTCTATGACGAGATCGTCGGCCGGATCCAGCAGGACGACAGCTCGGTGCCGTACCGCGATCGCGGCTTCTGGTACTACGCGCGCTTCGAGACCGGCAAGGATTACCCGGTGCATGCGCGCCGCGCGGACGGTCCCGGCGTCGATGCGCTGTCGATCCAGGCTGCGAACGCCAAGGGCGACTTCGCCGGTGAGCAGGTGATGCTCGACGTCAACCAGCTCGCCGAGGGCAAGGACTACTACGCGGTCGGCGACTGGGACGTGACCCGCGACAACCGCATCCTGGCCTACGCCGATGACACCAATGGCCGGCGCCAGTACACGGTGCGCTTCAAGAACCTGGAGACCGGCGAGATCTATCCCGAGACCATCCCCGGCGTGTCGGCGAACCTGGTCTGGGCCGACGACGGCAAGACCCTGTTCTACGTCGAGAACGATCCGGAGACCCTGCTCACCGTGCGCGTGAAGAAGCACGTGCTCGGCACGCCGGTCGCCGACGACGTGCTGGTCTACGAGGAGAAGGACGACAGCTTCTACATGGGCATCGATCGCACCCGCGACGACCGCTTCATCGTCATCGGCCTGGGCAGCACCGTGTCGAGCGAGCTGCGCTATGCCCCGGCCGACAATCCCGAGACGTTCACCGTGCTCGCGCCGCGCGCGCGCGATGTCGAATACGACGCCGACCACTACGGCGACCGCTGGGTGATCCGCACCAATGCGGACAAGGCCACGAACTTCAAGCTCGTCACCGCGCCCAGCGATGCGACCTCGCGCCGGCAGTGGACCGACCTGGTGCCGCACCGCGACGATGTGTACATCGAAGGCTACGAACTGTTCGACGGCTTCACCGCCATCGAGGAACGTGCGCAGGCGCTGACCCGCGTGCGCGTGCTCAAGGCCGACGGCAGCGACACCTTCGTGCAGGCCGACGAACCCGCTTACGCGATGGGCCTGTCGATCAATTCCGAGCCAGACACCGACTGGCTGCGCTACAGCTACACCTCGCTGACCACGCCGGCGACGACGTTCGAGGTCAACACGCGTACCGGCGAGCGTCGCCAGCTCAAGCAGCAGGCGGTGATCGGCTACGACCCGGCCAACTACGTCACCGAGCGCGTGTGGACGACTGCGCGCGACGGCCAGCGCGTGCCGGTCTCGCTGGTCTACCGCAAAGGCTTCGAGAAGGACGGCACGGCGGCGATGCTGCAGTACGGCTACGGCAGCTACGGGGCCTCGATGGATCCGGGCTTCAGCGTGACCAATGTCAGCCTGCTCGACCGCGGCATGGTCTATGCGATCGCGCACATCCGCGGCGGCGAGGAAATGGGCCGCGCCTGGTATGACGACGGCAAGCTGCTCAACAAGGTCAACACCTTCACCGACTTCATCGACGTCACCGACGACCTGGTCAAGCGCGGCTATGCGGCGCCCGACCGCGTCGCCGCCTATGGCGGCAGTGCCGGCGGCCTGCTGATGGGCGCGATCTCGAACATGGCGCCAGAGAAGTACCGGGTGATCCTGTCGCAGGTGCCGTTCGTCGACGTGGTCACGACGATGCTCGACCCGAGCATCCCGCTGACCACCAACGAGTATGACGAGTGGGGCAACCCGGAGGACAAGCGCTATTACGACTACATCCTCGGCTACTCGCCCTACGACAACCTCGAAGCCAAGGCCTACCCGGCGATGTTCGTCGGCACCGGGCTGTGGGATTCGCAGGTCCAGTACTGGGAACCGGCGAAGTACGTGGCGCGGTTGCGTGACGTCAACACCGGCACCCATCCGGTGGTGTTCCGCACCAATATGGAGGCCGGACACGGCGGCAAGTCGGGCCGTTTCCGCCGCTACCGCGAGTCGGCCGAGATGTACGCGTTCATGCTCGACCAGTTGGGCCTGCGCGAGACCCCGGCGGCACCCGCGACCCGCTGAGGCGAAGGCGGTGGCCCGTTGACGCGGGCCGCCGCGCGTTGCAGAATGCGCGGCTCGTCGCCAACGCGACGGCGCCCGATGGCTATGTAGCTCAGCCGGTTAGAGCACAGCACTCATAATGCTGGGGTCGGTGGTTCGAGTCCACCCATAGCCACCATCGGAACCGCTTCAAAAACCCGCCGCCCGGCGGGTTTTTGCTGTCTGCGATCCTCGCACCTGTCGATGCCCGGTATCGGCACGCCAGTGCGTGCCTGCGCCATGCGTCCGAGGCGGCCAGGTGCGGTGCCGGCGCGATCATGTATCCGGTCGTCGCGTCTGAGGCAGCGCGTCGGTCAAGCCGGTCGTCGCCGTGGCGGCTCGATACATGTCCGATCCCCGCCCGAGCCCTGGTGCACAGCCGGTGCCCCGACCTGAACGCCGCCATGCGAGGTGGCTGCGGGCGTGGCGCGGACCGGGGCTGCGACCGCTTGTCGCCCCGCCGGCGCCGTGGCAGAGTCGAGCACAGTGACGCTCAGTCAATCGTATTAGGAGTCCGCATCGTGATCGATCCGGACGGGTTCAGACCCAATGTCGGCATCGTGCTGATGCACCCGGACGGGCGCGTGTTCTGGGCGCGCCGGGTGCGCCGCGACGGCTGGCAGTTCCCGCAAGGCGGGATGAATACCGACGAGACGCCGCTCGAGGCCATGTACCGCGAGTTGCGTGAGGAGACCGGGCTGTTGCCCGAGCACGTTTCCGTGCTCGGGGCGACGCCCGGCTGGCTGCGCTATCGCCTGCCGCAGCGGGCGATCCGCCGCAACGACCGTATCGTCTGCATCGGCCAGAAGCAGGTCTGGTTCCTGCTGCAGTTCGTCGGTGAGGAGACCCATCTGCGGCTCGACCTGTCGGACAAGCCAGAGTTCGATCATTGGCGGTGGGTGGACTTCTGGTACCCGCTCGATCATGTGGTGGTGTTCAAGCGCGGCGTCTACGTCAGCGCACTGCGGCATCTGGCGCCGTACGCGCGCAAGGTCGCCGGGACCCAGGCGATTCCGCAAGCCGCGGTCGAGCGCCCCCGGGGGCGGCGGCCGCAGCGGCGTGCGCGTCGCCCCGAAGCGCTGCGTAACCGCGATTCCGACGGACACAGCTGAACGTTTCTCATTTGACAGTGATTCTCGTTTGTGGCCGAATAGGGCTCCCAGCCCCGGCCAGGACCGCAGCCTTGTTCGTCTGCATCTGCAACGGCGTCACCGACACCCAGATCCGCCAGGCCGCTGCGCACGGCTGCCGCGAAGTGTCGGAGCTGACGATGCGCACCGGCTGTGGCGCCACCTGCGGCAGCTGCACCGACATGGCCGCCAGTCTGCTCGATGAGTACCACGCGGCGCGCGCGCCGACGCTCGAGTTGCCGCTGATCGCCTCGGCCGCCTGACGCTCGCCTAAGCCCCTCCATTCGCACGAAGGAATGCGCACGATTCGCGTTCCTTCATCGACGTGCGCGTCCGGCTAGAGTGGCGCCTTTCCCCCGACAGGACGCACCGCGATGAAGGGCGACGCGCAGGTCATCCGCTACCTCAATCAGGCGCTGTACAACGAGCTCACGGCGATCAACCAGTACTTCCTGCACGCCAAGATGCTCAAGCACTGGGGCCTGGAGGCGCTGGGCAAGCATGAGTACAAGGAATCGATCGAGGAGATGAAGCACGCCGACGCGTTGTCGGAGCGCATTCTGTTTCTCGAGGGGCTGCCGAACTTCCAGGCGCTGGGCAAGCTGCGCATCGGCGAGACGCCGCGCGAGATGCTCGAATGCGACCTCGCGCTGGAGATGGACGGTTTGCCGGTGCTGCGCGAGGCGATCGCGCATTGCGAGCAGGTCGGCGATTTCGTCAGCCGCAAGCTGCTGGCCGACATCCTCGAAGACGAAGAGGAACACGTCGACTGGCTGGAAACGCAGCTCGACCTGATCAATCGCATCGGCGAAGAGAATTATCTGCAGAGCCAGATGGGCGACGACTGATCGCCTCTGGGTGCGGGCGCGCGTCCGGCGCGCCGATCAGCCGGCGGCCGGTGCCCGCGCCAGCAGTGCCTGACGCGCGTGTGCGAACGCCGCGTCCAGTCGCCGGGCCGCGTCTTCGGCCTCACGCAGCGTTTCCGCCCGCGCCGCCGCCTCGATCCGTTTCGCCTCCGCCGACAGGGCCAGCGCGCCGAGATTGGCGCTCGAGGACTTGAGCGAATGCGCGGCTTCGCGCATCGCGTCCTGGTCGCCCGCCGCGGCCGCGGCATTGAAGCTGGCGAGCAGGCGCGGGGTGTCGTCGAGGAATACCGCCACCAGCCGGTCGACATCGTCGCCGAGCAGATCGCGCAGGTCGTCGAGCACCTCGCCGTCGAGGACATCGGGCCCCGGCGCGTCCGGCAATGCCGGCGAGGGCGGTGCGGTGGGTGAGGCGGTCACTGGCGTGGCGGGCTGCGTCTCAGCTTCCGTAGCGGCCGGCATCATCCCGCTGCCAGCGCCCGTCCCTGCCTGCGCCTCGGCCGGCCACCAGCGCTCCAGGCAACGCGCCAGTTCGCTGCGCGTGACCGGCTTGGCCAGGTAATCGTCCATGCCGGCATCCAGGCACTTCTGCCGATCGCCAGCCATCGCATTGGCAGTCATCGCAACGATCGGCAGGCGGCGCCCGATGCCGGAGGCGGCCTCGCGCTCGCGCCAACGCCGGGTCGCTGCATAGCCATCCAATACCGGCATCTGGCAATCCATCAGCACGATGTCGTAGCCGCCGTCGGCGAGCTTCTCCAGCGCGATCTCGCCGTTGCCGGCGGTGTCGCATGGCAGGCCCAGCACGCCCAGCAAGCGTTGCCCGACCATCTGATTGACCGGGTTGTCCTCGACCAGCAGCACGCGCGGCTTCAGTGCAGCGCCGCCTTGCGGCGCGAGGCCCGCGGACGGTGGTGTTCTGGGCGCGGCAGTGCGTGGAGACGGCATCGGTGCGGGCTGCACGGGGTCCGATGCGTCGCCGATCACCGACTCGCCCAACACCGCCTCGCGCAGGCGCACATCCGGGGCCTGTCGGTGGAGCACGACGGCCTCGTCGTCCGGGCCGTCGACCGGCTCGTCCCCCTGCAGGCAGACCAGCCGCGGTTGCCCGTAGTCGGCATGCCGGGCGAGATTGCGGCGCAGCGCGACGCCGCCATCGCGCAGTCCGGCCAGGTCGGCGACGACGATCGTCCAGGCCGCGGACGGGCTGGCGCCTGCGCCCTGGCGCAGCTGTTCGAGCGCTTCGTGCGTGGTCTCGACCGCCTGCACACGCAGGCCCCAGTCCGACAGCAGCATCGACAAGCGGGCGCGCAGGCGTGCATCGGCGGTCAGCAGCAGGGCGGCCCCCGGCCCCGATGCACCGGCGCCCGATTGCAGATCGCCCTGAGCCTTGCGCAGCGGGATCTCGAACCAGAACGTCGAACCCGCGCCTGCCGCGGACGTGACGCCGATGCTGCCCTCCATGAGTTCGACGATCCGCCGCGAAATCGCCAGGCCCAAGCCGGTGCCGCCGTAGAGCCGCGTCGTCGATGCGTCGGCCTGGCTGAAGGCCTGGAACAGCCGCGATTGGCTTTGCACCGGAATGCCGATGCCGGTATCGCGGACCTCGAAGCGCAGCCGGTGATGCGTGGCGGTCTCACCCAGCCGCCGCACGTCCACGGTGATGCCGCCGCGTTCGGTGAACTTCACTGCATTGCTGAGCAGGTTGCTCAGGATCTGGCGCAGCCGCACCGGATCCCCGCACACCGCCAGCCGCACCGCCGGATCGATCTGCAACTGCATGCGCAGCCCTTTGGCCTGGGCCTGGCGGTCCATCGGCTGGATCACGCTCTGCAGCAGTTCGCGCAGGTTGAAGCCGGTGACCTCCAGGTCGAGCCGATCGGACTCGAGCTTGGAGTAGTCGAGGATGTCGTCGACGATGCGTTGCATCTGCTGCGCCGACAGATAGGCGGTGCGGACCAGTTCGAGGTGGTCGGCCGGCAGCGGCGCGTGCAGCAGCAGATCGAGCATCGGGGTGATGCCGTTGAGCGGCGTGCGGATCTCGTGGCTCATCGTGGCCAGGAACTCGCCCTTGGCCATCACTGCCGATTCGGCCGCCGTCTTGGCCTGGCGCAGTTGCTGCTCCAGATGGGTGTGCGCATCGAGCTCGCGCTGCAACTGTGCGCAGGCCTGGGCATCGCGCTGCGCCTGGGCCTGCGCGTCTTCGACGGCCTGCTGCTGCGTGCGCAGCGGCGCGCCGAGCGCCCACACTGCCGCCGCGGCCACGGCCGCCAGCACGGCGGCCACCAGCGGCCAGGGGCCGGGGATTGCCAGCATCTGCAGCGACGCGGCCACCGCTGCTGCGATCGCAGCCAGAAGTGCGCCGCGGCGCAAGGCAGAGAGCGCCATCGCGGCTACAGCACCGAGTGGTGGAAGTCGAAGTCGAGGGCGTCGGCCACGCGCTGCACCAGGTTGCCCTGGATGTAGTCGATGCCGCTCATCCACAGCGTCGCGGCGGCCTGCGGGTTCTCGACCTGCTGGCCGATCACCTGCAGTCCGAGTCGGTGCGCGCGTTCGACCGCGCCGCGCATCTCGTCGCGCACGCGCGGCTCGTCGAGCTGACGCGAGTACCGGCCCGACAGGCGCACGAAGCCCAAGGGCAGTTGCGCGAGCAATGCGTTGGCCTCATCGCCGTCGCTGTACTGGCCCAGGCACAGCTGGACGCCGGCCGGGACCATGCGCGCGCAGAATTCCTGCAGCGACAGCGCATGGATCAGCGCATCGTCCTGGCGCACGTCGATGACCAGCGCAGCCCCCGGAATCCCGGCGTCGCGCAGGCGCTGCAGCAGCCAGTCGGCATAGCCTGCCTGCACCAGGCTGCGCGAGGACTGGGAGACGAACAGGCGCATTGCGCCGCCGCGCTGGGTGCGCTCGGCCAGGGTGGCGATCGCCAGTTCCAGCACGCGCCGGTCGATGTCGAACAGCACCCCGGCAAGTTCCGCCGCCGGCAGGATGCGCGCGGCCGAATGCAGTTCACCATCGCGACCGCGCAGCCGCAGCAGGGTCTGGTACTGCGGTTCGTCGCCGCCGGCGACCGAGACGATCGGCTGGAATGCCAGTTCGATGCGGCCCTCGTCGAGCGCGCCGCGCAGGTCTTCCGACAACGATGGGGTCGCGTCGTCGCCGCCCGCGGGCGGCGCGGGCATGTGCACCGCGATGCCGGCCGGCGTGCCGCGTGCATCGCGCAGGGCTTGCTCGGCGGCGGCCAGCGCGGTGCCGGGGTCCTCGTAGGCGTGCGCGAGATCGGCATAGCCGATCAGCGCACGCAGGCGCAGGCTCTGGCCCGCGAGCGGGAATGGGTGGCTGCCGATCCCGTCGCGCAGCCCGCGCGCCCAGGCGTCGAGCGCGGTCCGGTCGATCTGCGGCGCGAACACCAGGAAGGTGTTGTCGTTCAGGCGCGTGGCCGCCGCGCCTTCGACCAGGTGATGCAGGTGGCGGCCGGCGTCGGTGAGGACAGTCTCGAGCCCCGCGTAGCCGTAGCGGTCGCGCAGCGCGGTGATGCCCTCGATCTCGACGAACGCCAGCACGCCGCGCGGGTGCGCCGGGATGGACTCGGCGAGTTGCTGCAGCAACTGCAGCCGGCTGTTGAGGCCGGTAACCGGACTACGGCCCGGATCGGGCATCTGCTGCAGGGTGCGGGCGCGGCGGATGCGGTTGTGCACCGCCGACACCAGGTGGCGCGGCCGGACCGGCTTGGTCAGGAAATCGTCGGCGCCCACCTCCAGCGCCTCGAACTGGCGCTCGGGATCGACATCGCCGGTCAGGAACACCACCGGGATATGCCGGTGCGCCGGCTGCTGGCGCAGCCGCGCGGTCAGTTCGGCGCCATCCATGCCCGGCATGTGCAGGTCCATCAGCACCAGGTCCGGGCCGAACTCGGCCACGGTCGACAGGAACTCGTTGGCGATCGCGACCACACGGGCCTGCAGTCCGGCGCCGTTGAGCACGCTCTCGGCAAACAGCGCCTGGCTCGGATCGTCCTCGACCACCAGCACCCGGTACGGCCTGCCGTCGTCGTTCAACACCGCGGCCGTGTCCCCGCGCTCGGCAGCAGTCGCGTCGGCGGCCTCGGGCAGCGACGGGCGGCCGGCATCGGCGGCCCACCGCCTCCAATATGCAGTGGGGGGGAACTCCGCGCGTTGCGGTTTGTCGGGATCGGGCATGGCGTGGCGAGAACGAGAAGCTGGGAAGTGACCACTTTACCCGGCCGCGATCAGGAGCGCGGCAAGACGGCCGCGCGTTTGCGGCCACGGCCGAACACCCGGCGCCACAGCCAGACCACTGCGAGCAGGCCGATCAGGCCGATCGCCACCACCAGCGCCAGGGCCAGCCAGGGCGAGGCGAGGGCCAGCCCGAGTGCGCCAACGGTCACCACGTCCTCGGTCGAGGAGGCGGCGACATTGCTGACCGGTTCGGGCGACAGATTGAGCAGCAGCCGCGTGCCCGATTTGAGCGCATGACTGCTCAGCGCCACGCCCGCGCCGGTGGCGAGCATGCCGGCGCCCAGCTCGCCGTCGGGCGACAGCGCGGCCGCGGCGAGGAAGGCACCGGCCGGCACGCGCGCGAGCGTCTGCAGCAGGTCCCAGCCCGAATCGACGCCGGGGATCTTGTCGGCGAAGAATTCGGCCACCGCCAACGCGCCCGACACGCCCAGCACCCAGGGCGAGGCCGTGGCCTCGAGCGCGGGCGGCAGGTCGAGCCAGCCAAGCGCGCCGGCGACCCCGACCCCGAAGACAGTCAGATAGGCGCGCACGCCGGCCAGCCACGCCAGCACCACACCGATCGCGAACAGATGGGCTTCCGACATCGCGACCTCCGATTCGCCGCAACGCGGGGCGCGGCGCGCGATGGCAACGAGTATAGGGAGCGCGGCGGCTTGACTGCGCTTCGCCGCGCTCGCTATACCTTGTCCGATGATCCCACCCGAGCCCACCGGGCAGCCCCCGACGCCGGCCTCGCCCGGCGCGTCCGCCCGCCCTCCGCATGGCCCGCGCTGGATGCGCGTGCTGCTCGGCGTGACGGCAGTGTCACTGCTGTTCGGCCTGTGGGGCGCGTGGCAGGTGTTCGCACCCGGCGCGGCCCATCCCCAGCGCCAGCTCGCCGCCCAGGCCGCCCAGATCGAGGACCTGCAGCAGCAGGTCGCCACGCTCACGCGTTCGGACCAGATCAGCCGCGACGCGAACCGTGAATTGCAGGGGACGCTGGCCGAACGCGACGAGGAGATCGCCGCACTGCGCGCCGACGTGGCGTTCTATGAGCGCTTCGTCGGGTCGACCTCGCAGGGCCGTGAACTGAGCGTCCACGAGCTGCGTATGCAGCCCCGGACCGATCAGGGCTGGCACTACACCGCCACGCTCACCCAGAGCCTGGCCCGCGATGCGGCCAGCGAGGGTGAGATGCGGCTGGCGATCGAGGGCACCCGCAACGGCCGGCTGCAGACGCTGGCCTGGTCGGACCTGCGCCAGCGCGCCGACGCGCCCGGCGTGCCGTATGCGTTCAAGTACTTCCAGCAGGTCGAGGGCGATATCGTGTTGCCGCCCGGTTTCCAGCCGTTGCGGGTCACCGTGCGGCTCGCGCCCAAGGGCCGCGGCGCGGTCGTGGAACGCGCGTTCAGCTGGGCAGACGTGACGCCGCGTTCCGCGCCCGAGCCTTGAACGCGGCCGCCGGCCCCCCCATCCTGTCGGCCATGAGCGAAGTGCTGACCATCGAGGGCCCCGGCTACCAGTCCCTGGAGCGGCCGCTGGAATTCACGCCCGCCGCGGCGGCCAAGGTGCGCGAGTTGATCGAAGGCGAGGGCAATCCCGCGCTGAACCTGCGCGTCTATATCCAGGGTGGGGGCTGTTCGGGCTTCCAGTACGGCTTCGAGTTCGACGAAGAGCGCGCCGAGGACGATCTGGCGATCGTCACCGACGACGTCACCCTGGTGGTCGATCCGCTGAGCCTGCAGTACCTGATGGGCGCAGCGGTGGACTACGTCGAGAGCCTGCACGGCGCGCAGTTCACGATCCGCAACCCCAACGCGAAGTCGACCTGCGGCTGCGGCAGCAGCTTCACGGTCTGACCGGCGGGCGGCTGGCCGGCGCGAGTGCCGCCGGTCGGTGCGTGACGCAGCGGTCCATGTCGCCATCGCGACACCGCGGCCGGCCATAATCCCCGCATGGACTTCCGTTTCGTCGAGGCGCCGCTCGACCGCGCCGAACATCTGCGTACCGACAGCGCCGTGCTGTCGCGGCTGTGGCCCGAGGCGCGTGTGCTGGTGCTCGATGCGCATGGCGATGCGGCCGTCGACGCCGACGGCGCGCCGCCGGCGTTGACCGGGACGGCGCTGGGCGATCGCCCGGATTCTGCGGTGTTCCTGGGCCTGCACGACGAGCAGGGGTGGTTCGCGCTGCCTGCAGGCGACGCCCCCCAGGGCCTGTCCGTGCACGGTTTCGTGGATCTGCGCAGCGCCGCGGCGTCGTGGCCGTTACGCGACTCCACCGCCTTCGCTCAGGCGCGCGCGGTGCTGCATTGGCGTGCGCGCCACCGGCACTGCGGTGCGTGCGGTGCCGCGCTGCAGTGGGCGCGGGCCGGTTGGCTCGGCCGCTGTCCGCAATGCGGCACCGAGCACTATCCGCGCACCGATCCGGCGATCATCGTCGCGGTGACCGACGGCACGCGGCTGCTGCTGGGCCGCCAGGCGGCCTGGGCGCCACGCCGCTATTCCACGCTCGCCGGCTTCGTCGAGCCGGGCGAGACGCTCGAACAGACGGTCGCACGCGAAGTGTTCGAGGAAAGCGCGGTGCGGGTGCGCAGTTGCCGGTATCTCGCCTCGCAGCCCTGGCCGTTCCCGTCCTCGCTGATGCTCGGTTTTCTCGCCGAGGCCGAGCCCGACGTCCCGCGCGTCAACGACGAGCTGGAGGACGCGCGCTGGTTCGATGCCGATGCGATCGGCGCGGCGTTGCGCGATGCCAATCCGGAGCTGTCGCTGTCGCCCGCGCTGTCGATCTCGCGCTGGCTGATCGCACGCTGGTACGCATTGCAGACCGGCGCCGAGGCCGGTTGAAGGGCTGTCAGCCGAGTCCGCCGGGCGCAAGCCAGGTGAACGGCGGCCACGGCAGGTTGCGCGCGACCCAGTAGACCGACAGCAGCACCAGCCAGAACGTCGCCGTCGACAAGCGCGCAGCGACCGGCTGCAGCCAGGCGGGCCGCCAGCCCAGGCGCCAGGCGAGCGCGAGTGGCGAGAGCGCGAGCAGCACCAGCAGCAGCGGGTTCATCGAGAACGCCTGCGGCAGGTCGCCATGGACCAGCGCGTGCAGGCACCGGGTCAGGCCGCAGCCGGGACAGACCCATCCGGTTGCGGCGTAGAACATGCACGGCGGGAATGGGCTGCCCGGGGCATTGGGGTCGAACGTGCGCAGCAGCCAGACGCCGGTCGCGGCCACCGCCAGACCGCCGCCCGCGAGGGCGACGGTGGCGGCGCGCACGCGCGCCAGCGGGCGCTGGCCGTGCACGTGGGACATCAGATGTCGCTCTGGATCTGGTCGAAGATCATCTGGTACTGCTCCATGCCGCCGCCCAGCGTCAGCGAGTAGATCGTCCACAGCAGGCCGATGATGCACAGGCCGGTGGTGACCCAGCACCAGGTCTTGGCGGTGTTGGACGCGCGCTGTGCGCCTGCCAGATCGCCCTGGCCCAGCAGCGTGTTGACCTTGGCGGCGAACACGATCGCGACGATGCCCGGGATCGTGCCGACGATGCAGCACAGGCACAGCGAGAGCACGGTGGCGATGATCGACCACGCCAGGTGGTTGGGCACCGTGCCCGGCGCGATCGGCGTGCCGGGCAGCGGCGTGCCGGGGGCGTCATACGGATTGGGCGGCGGCGGGGGCGGTGGGATGGTGCTCATGGTGGTGCGCTCCTGGAGGATGGCGGGAGGGTGACGGAATGCTCGGATTGCGGGCAGCGCGTGCAGACTAGGTGGAGATGGCGTCGTGGAGATGTGGACACCACGCCCCCGTCCTGTCACCGGCTGCAGGCGGGCGGCATGGAACCGGCCGTCTGGCACGCCACCCGCTGAACAGGGCAGCGGAGACGGAGATCGACGCTGCGCTGCCCGCTCGCACGCGCTGCGCAGCCATCGATGAGGTGGGCGGGACTGGCATCTGACTCCCCGAGAAACGATCGGCCCGTTGCCTGGGCAGACCTGAATGGACGCAAGCGTACCCGAGCCGGGCATCGGCGGGCAGAGGGCTCAGGCGGCATCGCCGCGGAGCGCCCGGACCTCGGCCTCGAGTATCGGAGCGGTGAGATCGGTCGACGCTTCGATCCGCGGCGCGGCGACGACCTCGATGCGAGCGCGCAGGCGCCGCGGCACACGCATGCGGGCGAACCGGCTGCCGGCCTGGGCGTGGTGCCGGCTCCACATGCTGGTCCACATGCCACGCAGCGCCAACGCGACCACCGGTACCTGCTGGCCGCGCGCCTGAGCGCGCGCCAGGATGCGCTCCACCCCCGTGCGGAAGGTGGCGATCTCACCATCGCTCGTCAGCCGGCCCTCGGGGAAGATGCCGACCAGCTCGCCTTCCGCCAGGGCAGCATCGATGGTGTCGAACGCGCGCTGCATCAGCGCCGGGTCGTCCTTGGCACCGGCGATCGGAATCGCCTTGGCATGCCGGAAGATCCAGCGCAGCCCCGGGATCGCGAAGATCCGGTGGTCCATCACAAAGCGCACCGGCCGCGGGATCGCCGCCGACAGGATCAGCGCATCCATGTAGCTGACATGGTTGCAGACGATCAGCGCCGCGCCGTCTGCCGGGATCGCTGGATCAACGTCGCGCTCGCGCAGCCGGTAGAGCGTGCGGACCAGCAGCATGCTGGCCAGACGCATCAGGAACTCGGGCACGATCGTGAAGATCCAGATCGCGACCAGCAGGTTGGCGATCGCCAGGGCCAGGAACATCTGCGGGACGCTCAGGCCGGGCAGCGGCAGCGTCAGGCCGCCCAGCGACAGCGACTCGCGCTGCACCAGCACGCCGATCACCGCTGCGGCGACGATGAACAGCGAGTTCTGGATGTTGAGTCCGGCGATCACCCGCGACAGCTCCGAACGGGGCGTGCGGCTCTGGATCAGCGCGAACAGCGGCACGACGAAGATGCCGGTGAACAGGCCCACGCCGACCAGGTCGGCCACGATGCGCCAGCCGCCGGGTGCGTCGAGGAAGGCGGCGATCGTCAGGCCGGTCTGCGGCGGCAGGCCGGGCCGGGCGAAGTACAGGTCGAGCAGCATCGCGCTGATGCCGAAGGCGCCGACCGGCACCAGGCCGATCTCGACGATGCGTCCGGACAGCTTTTCGCACAGCAGCGAGCCGGCGCCCACGCCGACCGAGAACAGCGCCAGCGCGAAGATGTACAGCGCGGTGTCGTTGACCACGCCGCCCAGATAGACCTCGGCGTAGGTCGGCAACTGCGCGGTCAGCACCGTGCCGACGAACCAGAACCAGGACACGCCCAGGATCGCATTGCGCACCGCGAGCTGGCGCCTGGCCAGGCGCATCACCGCCCGCGATTCCGGGATCGGGTTCCAGTTGACCTTCAGCGTCGGCGCGCCGGCGTCCACCTTCGGGATCAGCCGTGCGACCAGGTTGCCGGCGACCGCCAGCGCGACCACCGAGGCCGCGGCGGCTTCGGGGCCGTGGCTGCCGGCGAGCTTGAACACCAGGCCGCCGTAGATCATGCCGGCCAGGATCGAGATCGACGTGCCCATCTCGACCAGGCCGTTGCCGCCGGTCAGCTCTTCGGGCCGCAGCACCGAAGGCAGGATCGAATACTTCACCGGGCCGAACAGGGTCGACTGGGTGCCGGTCAGAAACAGCGCGACCAGCAGCACCGGCATGCTCTGCAGCAGGAAGCCCGCGGCTGCAAGCGTCATGATCGCGATCTCCATCGCGGTCGTGATCACGATCAGCTTCTGCTTCTCGAGCTTCTCGGCGATCTGGCCGGCGATCGCCGAGAACAGGAAGTAGGGCAGGATGAACAGCGCCGGCGCGAGATTGGTGTAGAGCGTGCGCTCCGCGGTGCCGACGCCGAGGAAGAACAGCAGCGCGATCACCGATTGCCGGTAGACGTTGTCGTTGAACGCGCCGAGCGCCTGGACCGTGAAGTAGGGCAGGAAGCGCCGCTGCCGCAGCAGGGCGAACTGGGACTGGCCTGACATGGCGGCTCCTGGACGGACTGCGCGGAGCCTAGCAGGTCGGCATGGCGGTCCGGCCAGGGCGCGTCATGGCGTGTGACGCGACGCGAATCACGCCGTCGTGTCCGGCGCATCGCCTGTGCCGCGCACCGCCCGGTAGCGTTGCTCCAGTTCCTGGCGGATCTGACGCCGCTGCCGGCCCTGCTCGAAGCGCCGGCGCTCCTCGGCGCTGGCCGGCTCGCGTGGCGGGACCGGCACCGGGCGCCCGTCGGGGTCGACGGCGACCATCGTGAAGAAGCAACTGTTGGTGTGGCGGACCGAGCGGGCCTGGATGTTCTCGGCGATGATCTTGATGCCCACTTCCATCGACGTGCGGCCGGTGTAGTTGACCGAGGCCAGGAACGTCACCAGTTCGCCGACATGGACCGGTTCGCGGAAGGTCACCTGGTCGACCGACAGCGTGACCACGTAGCGCCCGGCGTAGCGACTGGCGCAGGCGTAGGCCACCTCGTCGAGATACTTGAGCAGCGTGCCGCCGTGCACGTTGCCGGAGAAGTTGGCCATGTCCGGCGTCATCAACACGGACATGGTCAGCGTGGCGTTGCCTGGGATCATGCGGTGGACCTGGTGGGAACGGCCTGGAGGATGGCACGCGCGGTGGCGGCCGTCATCGGGTCGGCGTGTATGTCACGTCCGCTCAGCCGGCCGCCGCGAGGCGGGACGTCGCCGCCGCTGCGCCAGCGGCCTCAGCGGCGTTGCGCAGATCCGGCAGCAGGCGCAGCAGCAAGGCCAGTTGGGTGCCCAGCAGCCGGCGCCGCGGATCGTCCGTGGCATCGCCGGCGCGTTCGAGCGCCTCGGCCATCGCGGTCTCCGCGGCTGCGTCGACGACCGGGGGTGCCCGGCGCGCGGACAGCGCGGCCGCGATCTGCGCCAGTGCGTGCTGCAGATGCGCCCCAGCCGCGAACACCGCCTCGTCGGCATCGCCGTCGAGCGTGCCACGATGCGCACCCAGTCCCGACAGGTAGCCGAGCGCGGTGTTGGACACGGCGAGGAACCGGAAGGCGGCGTCGAGGTCGCGCCGGTAGCGTCCGGGTTCGCGCAGCCGGTTGGACAGGGCCACCGACAGTGCCGCTTCGGCGTTGTGCATGTCGCGCCGGGCGATCCGGTAGGGCAGGTCGTCGCGCATGCCGCTGCGGTATTGCTCCAGCACCTGCCCCAGGTAACGCGCATGGGCATCGACGACCCCGGCCATGACCAGGTGCAGTTGCCGTCCGCGCCAGTCGGGCAGGATCAGGAACGAAGCGGCCGCAGCGATCGCGCAGCCGATCAGCGTGTCGAGCAGGCGCGGCCAGATCAGCACGAAGCCATCGCCGATCAGGTTGAAGCACAGCAAGGCCATCACCGTGATCGCCGCGGTCGCGAGCGCGTAGCGATCGGTGCGGCTGACGAAGAACACCACCGCGGCCAGCAGCGCCAGCAGCAACTGGACCTCCACGCCGACGAACAACTGCATCAACGCCCAGGTGGCGGCCAGGCCGATCAAGGTCCCGGCGATGCGCTGTGCCAGGCGCCGCCGTGTCGCGCCGAAGCTCGGCCTGCAGACGAAGGCGATGGTGAGCAGAATCCAGAAACCGTTGCGCGCGCCGATCGCATGCATGACCGCGTAGCCGGCGCACAGCGCGATCGCCATGCGCAGGCCGTGGCGGAACAGCACCGAGGTCGGGCTCAGCTGCCGCCCCAGGCGCGTGGCCATTTCGCGCAGGGTGTGCGGCGAGGCATCACGCAGGCGCGTGTCCATGCCGTCCAGCGGTGCGTCCGACAGCGTGTCCTCGGCCAGCCGACGGTCGATCGCCTGCAGATTGCGCACCAAGGATTCGAGCGAGGCGAGCAACCGCGTCTGCCGGCCGTCGCCGCGCGCGTGCAGGTGGTCGAGCGACTGGCGCAGATCGACCATGGCCTGGCGCGTGCCGGCGCCGTACTGGAACGGCCGGCGCAGGCGGATCGCCTCGCCGAGGGCGCGGCAGGCGCGGCCCTGCAGTTCGATCAGCCGTTGGCCGCGATAGAGCACGTCGCTGTGGAAGAAGGCCTCGGCCAGCGCCTCGTACGGATAGTGGGACGAACTGGCGCGCTCGTGGAATTCCTGCGCCATGTAGTACAGGCGGAAGTACAGCCCCGATTGCACGCCCGGGCGGCCGGAGCGGCCGAAGCGGCTGATGATCGCGTTCTTGGTCGCCTCCAGTGCAGCGACCACCCGCGCGTTCTGCTCCGACAGCGCAAGCCGGCGTGCGTGCAGGTCGCGGTCGCGGATCGGTTCGAACAGCGCCGCTTTCAGCTGCAGGTAGCGGCCCAGTTCGGCGAACAGCCGGGCCAGCCGCTCGCGGACGGGGCGGTTGGCGAACAGGATCGTCCACAGGATCGACAGCGCGCCGTACCAGGCGGCGCCGGCGAGCAATTGGCCCGCGCCGCGCCAGGCCGCCTCGGCGTCGCCAGCGCCGTGCTGGTCGATGCCGATCGCGGCATACAGCATCAGCGCCACCGTGCCCTGGGCGATCGATGCGTAGCGTTCGCCCAGCGCGCCGAGCAGGGTCAGCGCGAACGTGGTGGTCGCCAGACAGGCGATGAAGGCCAGCGGATAGGGGAACAGCAGCGTGACCGCGCCGGCCGCGGCGCCGAAGCACAGCAGCGACAGCAGCACCGCCTTGGTCCGGCCAAAGCCGTTGTCATCGGTCTCGGCGATCGCGCTGGCGATGATGCCCAGAAACACCGCCGGCAATGCGGCCAACTGCTGGAACTGCCAGCACAGCGCCATCGCGCCGCCGAACGCGATCGATACGCGCAGCGCGGTGCTGGCCTTCTCATGGGCCCACAGCCGGGTCAGGCGCTCGTTGATCGGGGAGGGCATGCAGGCGCGGGACGGTCGTGCGGGTTCGGCGGTTGGGCCCTAGTTGCGCTCGCGTTCGATCGCGCGCCAGCCGATGTCCTTGCGATGGAACTCGCCCGGCCAGGAGATGCCGGCGATCTCGCCGTAGGCGCGGTGCTGGGCATCGGCCACAGACTCACCGAGCGCGACGACGCACAGCACGCGCCCGCCCGCGGTCACCGCCTGGCCGTGCGCGTCGAGCCGGGTGCCGGCATGGAAGACCTTGGTGTCGGGTAACGGCGGCGTGTCCCAGGTGTTGATCGCATCGCCCGTGCGCGGCGTGTCGGGATAGTGCTCGGCGGCCATGACCACGCCCAGCGCCGGGCGCGGGTCCCACTGCGCCTGCACCCCATCGAGCGCGCCGTCGATCGCGGCTTCGATCAGCGCGGCGAAATCCGAGGTCAGCCGCATCATCACCGGTTGTGTTTCCGGGTCGCCGAATCGGACATTGAACTCGATGACCTTCGGCGCGCCGGCGGCATCGATCATCAGCCCGGCGTAGAGGAAGCCGGTGAACGGCACGCCGTCGGCGGCCATGCCGCGCACGGTCGGCTCGACGACCTCGCGCGTGATCCGCGCGTGCACGTCCGGGGTCACGACCGGGGCCGGTGAGTAGGCGCCCATGCCGCCAGTGTTGGGGCCGGTGTCGCCATCGCCGACGCGTTTGTGGTCCTGGCTGGTCGCCATCGGCAGCGCGGTCGTACCGTCGACCATCGAAATGAAGCTCGCTTCCTCGCCGTCGAGGAACTCCTCGATCACCACGCGTGCACCGGCACTGCCGAAGGCATTGCTCGAGAGCATGTCGTGGATCGCCGCTTCCGCCTCGTCCAGCGTGGTGGCGACGATGACGCCCTTGCCGGCGGCCAGACCGTCGGCCTTGACCACGATCGGCGCGCCGTGCTGCCGCACGTATTCGATTGCGGCGTCGGCGTCGGTGAACACCGCATAGGCGGCGGTCGGGATGCCGTGGCGGGCCAGGAAATCCTTCGCGAACGCCTTGCTGCCCTCGAGCTGCGCGGCGCCGGCGGTCGGCCCGAAGATGCGCAGGCCCGCGTCGCGGAAACGGTCGACGACGCCGGCGACCAGCGGCGCCTCGGGTCCGACGACGGTGAAGGCCACGCCCTCGTCGCGTGCGAGCGCGAGCAATGCGTCCAGATCGGTGGCGGCGACATCGACGTTGCGGCAACCGGCCTCGCGCGCGGTGCCCGCGTTGCCCGGTGCGACCAGCACCTCGCCGACCTGCGGCGACTGTGCGAGCTTCCAGGCCAGCGCGTGCTCGCGGCCGCCCGAACCGATGACCAGAACCTTCTTCATGCGTAGCCGAGGGAAGCGGAGGGGCGACTAGTCTATCGGCCCTGCGCGGCGGGCGCGGTGGATTTGCCCTGTACTCAATCGCAACTGTCGCGCTGCAGTGCCGCGGGGACAGGCCAGGTAAAGGTGGCCGGGTCGAACGCCAGGCGGTACTCGCGGTCCACGTATCGGCCACAAGCCTCGCCGTGTTCGCGGACCACCAGTGGCCACGCGGGAGCCTTCCGGTCGCGGTCGTCCACCGCCAGGTCGAAGGCGAGATCGAGTGCGTCGTCCGGCGCCTGGGCATGCTCGACGCTGCTGCGCACCGTCGCCGCTTCGCGGAAGCCGCCCGCGTGCGGCAACAGGAGGCTGCGGGCGCCGACCGTGATGCCCTGGCCGGTGAAGCCGTCCTCGATCATCACGCCGTACAGCGCCGCGCCGAAGCGTTGCACGCGCACGTCGGCGACGTCGCCACTGCTGCCGTAGTCGGTGAGGTGCTGCCGGGCCGCGGCCACGGCACAGCCGTCGCCGGCCTCGAGCAGGAAGAGGTCGACCAGCGCACCGGTGACATGACCGGCGCCGTCGGGGACGCCGCAGACCGCGACCAGCTCGGCGGGGGTGTCGGCAGTGCCGATCGCGGCACGTGCGCAGACCTCGCGCTCGGCCGCGTCCTCCCCCAGGCCGGCAGCGACGGGGTGGCCCGGCCAGGTGCCGACGAGTTGCGCGAGTTCGCCGTACTGGGTCACCAGATAGTCGCGGACCCAGCCGCCGGGCAGGCCGACCGGTTCGTCCTGGTCGGCCGCCATGTCGTCGACGTGGGTCGGCTCACGTGCAGGTGTGGCCACCGCCTCGGCCGTCGTCGCCGGCAGCGCGGCGGCGGCCGGGGGCTGCGCCTGGCCGCAGGCCGACAATGTCAGCGCCAGCAAGGCCGGCCCGCCGATCTTCGTCGCAACGCAACACCAGGACGCACGCACCATCGCAACCTCCATGAGCGGATGGGCGCCGACCATAGCGCGCGTGCCGCGAGGCCGGAGTGAGCGCTCGAAAGCCCCCTCCGCGCTATCGGCGCGGAGGGAAAGCGAAGCCGCTGGCCGGGGCCCGAGGTTTGCGCAGCGAACCTTGGGATGGATGCCAGCCCCGCTGGCATCGGCGTCGGCATGCAACGTCGGCCGAGCGCACATGCGCAAGGAGACGCCAGCCCCCTGAGTCAGGGGGCGATCCGCGCCAACGGCGCGGATGGGGGTGTGGACGCCGCTGGCCGGGGCCCGAGGTTTGCGCAGCGAACCTTGGGATTGATGCCAGCCCCGCTGGCATCAATGCCTGAAGTGACGCACGCCCGTGAACACCATCGCGATGCCGTGTTCGTCGGCTGCGGCGATCACCTCGTTGTCGCGCATCGAGCCGCCGGGCTGGATCACCGCCGTGATGCCGGCTTCGGCCGCGGCGTCGATGCCGTCGCGGAACGGGAAGAACGCATCGGAGGCCATCACCGAGCCGGGCACCACCAGGCCGGCGTCGCCCGCCTTGATGCCGGCGATGCGCGCCGAGTACACCCGGCTCATCTGCCCGGCGCCGACACCGATCGTGCGCTGGTCCTTGGCGTAGACGATCGCATTGGACTTCACGAACTTCGCCACCCGCCAGGCGAACAGCAGGTCGCCCAGCTGCGCCTTGGTGGGCGCGCGCTGGGTCACGACCTTCAGTTCGTCGGCGGTCACCTCGCGCACATCGGCGGTCTGCATCAGCAGACCCGAGCCCACGCGCTTGACGTCGGTGTTGTTGCGACCATCGCCGTGCGGAATGCGCAGCACGCGCACGTTGGCCTTCTTGGTCGCGTAGTCGAGCGCGGCGGGATCGAAGTCGGGTGCGATCAGCACCTCGACGAACTGGCGATCGAGAATGACCTTTACCGTGGCGGCATCGAGCTTGCGGTTGAACGCGATGATGCCGCCAAAGGCCGAGGTCGGATCGGTGGCGTAGGCCAGTTCGTAGGCATCGCCGCAGGCCGCGCCGACGGCGACGCCGCAGGGATTGGCGTGCTTGACGATCACGCAGGCCGGTGCATCGAACTGACGCACGCATTCCCACGCAGCATCGGCGTCGGCGATGTTGTTGTACGACAGCTCCTTGCCCTGCAACTGGGTGAAGGTCGCCAGCGTGCCGGGCACCGGATACAGATCGCGGTAGAACGCGGCCTGCTGGTGCGGGTTCTCGCCATAACGCAGGTCCATGACCTTGACGAAGTTGCCGTTGCTCTGGCCGCCGAACGGCGCGCGCTTGGCCGCGCCGGCATCCGACGGCTCGGCGATCGCCGACAGCACGTCGCTGATGCGCGCGTCGTACTGGGCGACGCGGTTGAACGCGGCGACCGACAGCGCGAACCGGGTCGCGGCCGACAGCGCGCCGTCGTGGGCGTCGAGTTCCTGGATCAGCGCGGGGTACTGCGCCGGGTCGGTCGCGACCGCGACGTGCGCGAAGTTCTTCGCGGCCGCGCGCAGCATCGCCGGCCCGCCGATGTCGATGTTCTCGACGATGTCGTCGAACTTCGCATCGGTGGCAAAGGCCACGCGCTCGAACGGATAGAGGTTGAGCACCAGCAGGTCGATCGCCTCGATGCCGTGCTCGGCCATCACCGCATCGTCGGTGCCGCGCCGCCCCAGCAAGCCGCCATGGACCTTGGGGTGCAGGGTCTTGACGCGTCCGTCCATGATCTCCGGAAAGCCGGTGACGTCGCTGACGTCGCGCACCGCCAGTCCGGCCTCGCGCAGCGCCTTCGCGGTGCCGCCGGTCGACAGCAGTTCGACATCGCGCGCAGCCAGCGCGCGGGCCAGGTCGAGCAGGCCGGTCTTGTCGGAAACGGACAGCAGGGCGCGGCGGATCTGCACGGGCGCGCCGGACGAAGCGGAGACGGTCATGGGGTGGCTGCGGAGCGGAAAGAGCCCGCGATTATAGCGGCGGCGGCCAGCGCGCCCTGCGCGGGCGGCGTTACTGCGTCAACCCGTACTCGCGCAGCTTCTTGCGCAGCGTCGCGCGATGGATGCCCAGCATCGCGGCTGCCCGGCTCTGGTTGCCATCGCAGAAATTGAGCACTTCGGCAAACAGCGGAATCTCCAACTCGCGCAGTGCGACCTCGTAGAGGTTGTCGGTGTCGTTGCCGTTGAGATCGCCCAGGTAGCGCTGGATCGACGTGGCGACATGCTCGCGCAGCGGGGTCCGTGGCGCCTCGCGCATGCTGCTGTCGGATCGGTCTGCGTTCAAGGCGGCTCTCGAGCGAATATAAAGCGCCGACGGCGGGTGGCGTCGGCAGCGCGGGCATGGCGGCTGGGTGAGTCTATCGCGCGGCGCGGCGACCGGACAAACGCGCCGACCAGCGGTAGAGGCCGGTCTACAGCAGTTCGAAGGCGAACGACACCGCGCCAGGCCCGGGCTCTTCGAGCGTCAGGCGGACGTGCGCAGTGGCGCCGGGTGCGAGCGTCGGCGCCGGCGGTGCGCCACCCAGATACTCGTCAACGGTGAATACGCGGCTGCCGATCACGTGGCCATCGATGTCTGACAGCACCAGCCGCAGCTGTGGCCAGGCTTGCGGCCAGCGTGCGTCGTTGCGAAAGGTTGCGCTGACCTGCAGACGGGTCGGATCCTCGGGCTTGGCGCGGACATCGCGCGCGAGCAGCACCAGCGCCGCGGGCTCGCGCCAGGGCGGCAGCACGCAGCGCAGCGCGCCGCACACCGCTTCCAGCGCGGGCCGCCAGGCCGGCTGGGCGGCCAGTCGCGCGCGCTCGGCGAGCAGGCCCTGCAGGACCAGCAGCAGGGCCAGCCCGACAGCGGCGACCCACAGCCATCGCCGTGCGCGGGGCGGGGCAGCGGCGGCACGCGAACGGGCGAAACTCGGGACGGTGCGCGGCGTGTCGTCCAGGGGCGGGGAGGACGCCTCGCGCGTCGGCTCGGCGGCGGACGCGGGTGGCGGCGCGGTGGCCGTGACTGCAGTCGGCGGCGCCGCGGGTTCGGGGCGCGGTCTGAGCAGGCTGGCTACCGAGACCGTCGGCTCGGACGGGGCGGCGGCATGCAAGGCGCCGGCGCAACGCGGGCAGCGCGCCGGTGGCAGGCCGGTCGCCCGGTCGGTGGCGACCAGGTCGCCGCAGTGCCGGCAATGGATGAACATCCGGCTATTGAAGCATGGGCTTGCGCGGATGCGGGCTCAGCGCCGCACGCCGTCGATGCGCACCCAGTCGCCTTCGCGCGCGACCGCCAACTGCTCGAACCAGGGGCGGTAGCGTCGCAGCAGCGCTTCTTCCTGGCCGTCGAGAATGCCCGACAGCGCGATCCGCCCACCCGGGGCGACGCGCTCGGCCAGCGTCTCGGCCAGCGCATCGAGCGCGGTGGCCAGGATGTTGGCGACCACCACCGGATAGCTCGCCTGCGGCGCGTCGCTGGGCAGGAAGACCGTCAGCGCCGCGTCCACGCCGTTGCGTGCGGCGTTGTCGCCCGAGGCCTGGAGGGCCTGCGGATCGTTGTCGACGCCGATCGCCTGCGCGGCGCCCAGCTTGAGCGCGGCGAGCGCGAGGATGCCGCTGCCGCAGCCGTAGTCGAGCACGGTGCAGCCGTCGAGCACGCCATCGGCGGCCAATCCATCGAGCCACTGCAGGCACAGCGAGGTCGTGGGATGGGTGCCCGAGCCGAAGGCCAGGCCGGGATCGAGGCGGACGATCGCCGCCTCGTCGCCCGCCTCCTCGGGCACCTCGCTGTTCCACGGCACGATCCAGGTGCGCGCGCCGAAGCGCAGCGGTACGTACTGGTCCATCCAGGCCCGCTCCCAGTCCTGGTCCTCGACCTTGGCAAAGCCGGCGCGGGTCCAGTCGAGCCCGCCGTCGAAGGACTCGAGCGCGGCCAGCAGCGCCAGCGCGTCGGTGTCGACCTCGAACAACGCGGTCAGCACCACGGAGTTCCACAACGGTGTCTCGCCGACGCCCGGCTCCAGGATCGCCTGCTCGTTGGAGGTATCGGCGTCGGCGTCGAGCATCGTCACCGCCAGGGCCCCCACGTCTTCGAGCGCGCGCGCATAGCGTGGCTGCTCGGCTTCGCTGCAGCGCAGGCTCAGTTCGAGGTGAGGCATGGTGAATTTCCGCGACGTGGGGCCGGCATCTTCGGTCCCATGTCCCGGCGCGTAAAGGCCGCGGTGTCGCTCAAGGGGCCGGCGGCGGGTCGGGCGGCGGCGGTGCGGGGTCGCCAACGGGTTCCGACAGGGGGCCCTGCTCGACGCTGTCGGCCGGGGGCGCGGCGGTGCGGTCGCCGTCCACGTCCTGGGCCGTGACGCCTGCGCCCGCGTCCGGATTGCGGGTGGCCGCGTGGTCGGGCGGCGGCACAGTCTGCGGGTCGGTCGACAGTGCTTCCTGCTGGTCGCGGCGGTCGCAGCCGGCGGCAGCGAACAGGAGCAACGAGGCGAGGGCGGCGGCAAGCGGACGCACGAACGGCGTGGGGCGCATGGCGGGCTCCGAGAATGGGCGGCACCTCACCTTGCGGCCGGCGGGTGCATGCGGCACGTCAACGCGCGTCTCAAAAGGAGCGCCGGACGCCACCACGGAGGTCGGCCCTGCGAGGCGGGTGAGCCCGCGCGCGATGACGTGATGGCAGTCACAGATTGCTTCCGGGAGCCCGCCCGGGCGGCCTGCCGCGATGGGCTACAATCGCGTCCCCGCCCGGTTCTGCGCGCGCCGGCGGCATTGCCGCCCAGGTCGAATGGCTCGGCGTGGGCGATCCCGCTCCTGCCCGGACCTGTCGGAAGCCCGCCTTGCATCTGAGAGTCGCCGCCGTCCTCGTGCTTGTCGCCGCCGTGGTCCTGGCGCTGGCGTTCTCGCGTGCCGATGCACCGGCTGCTGCGAACCGGAGCCGTGATGCGGCGCCGGTTGGCGATGCATTCGCCATGTCGCGGGCGCCTGGGGTTGCGACGAAGACGACCCAACGGTTGGGCCGGACGACGCGCCATGCCACCTCGCAGCGTGTGGCCTCGGCGGTCCCGGTCTCGCCCCGGCAGGCGTTCGAGCGATCGCAGGATCTGTTCGCACTCGCCCAGCGATTGCTGCCGCTGTCCGAGCGCGGCGACGCCGAGGCGCGCTGGCTGGTCAGCCGGATCCATGAGTACTGCGCCGGCTATGCCCGGGCGCCGGTCGACTACGCGCGCGACACCTTGCTGCTTGCCAGTCTGCCCCTGCCGGCCGCACGCCCGCTGCGCGAGGCGCGCGCCCGGATCGAGCGCCGCTGCGGCCGCTTCGTCGCCGACGACGCGCCGAGTTTCGTGCAATTGGTGGAACAACGGCGCGAGGCGGCGCTGGCCGGCAGCCTGCCGGCCGAGGCAGCGTTGCTGTCGATGGGCGCGCCGCTGGCCGACGACGAGGACTATCGCCGCGGGCTGGTCGACCGCGTGCTCGAATCGGCCGACCCGGACGCCTACACCGCGCTGGCCCCGGCGATGGGCGAGGCGGCGGCCGGGGATCCGGCGCTGGCCGGTCGTGTGGCCGGCTCCCAGAACGCGGAGACCGCCTGGCACAACGCGGCCTGCGGCCTGGGCCTGGATTGCAGCGGCGACGGGGCGCTGATGACCCGGTACTGCGCCGAGGGTGGCATCTGCGCCCAGGATGAGAGCCAGGATTTCTCGGCGTTCGTCCGGGAGGCGTCGCCGCCGCAGGACGCCGAACAGATCGAAGAGATGACAGCTGAACTACGACGCGACCAGCAGGTCGGGATGGTGACGAAATGAAGCAGCGGGCGTTTTCGCGCAGGGTACGGTTCTGGTTCTGGGCTGCGGTCTTCTTCGGCTACTCGGTCGCGGTCGCAGGCGTGGTCGTCGATGCGATCGGCGACCATTACGGTGGTCTGGCCGAGGTCGCCGAGACCACCATCGAGGCGCCGCCCGAGCAGCGCCGCCTCGGCGCCGCGCAGGTGGCCGCGTTGTATCGCGCGCAGAGCCCGACCCCGTTCCGGACATTGCCGCCCGGGGCCACATTCCGTGTGGTCTGGCCGGACGGGTCGAGCGAGCTGGTGCGCATCGTCAGTCAATCGAGCGAACACGGCACGCAACTGGTGGAAGGTTCGCAGGTCGGCGCGAGCGGTGTGCCGTCCACGCAGGCCGAGGTGCAGGTGGTGCCGGTATCGACGGCGACGCCGGCACGTCGCGCGCCCGGTGCGAACACGCACGTCGACTGAGATGCTCGACCGGCCTTGCGCCCGCGCCCTCGGTCATGCAGCGCCTCGCAGTGTCGAGGCAACCGGCCTGTAGATCGACAGGCGGAAACGCGATCGATCCGCGTGCGCGATTCTGGCGCAGCGTTGACGGATCGCGCCCCCACAGCGCATTCATCGCATCGTCGTGCGCGTTGCCTGCGCTCGCGATGGCGAAAGTTCGTCCCTGGCGTCACATCGCGGCCATGCCCGCTTCACGACGCTTTTATTGGCGCATTCCCATAGTGGATGCCAGGCCGGGACGATCGTCCCGTCGCCGGTGACTCCCCCACACGCCATCCCGCCATGGATCGCCGCCCTGCCCGGGCAGCGCGCCGTATGACGGCCGTTCGTCGCCACGCTTATCGGACTTCGTCATGCCTCAGCCCATCGACCACCCAGGACCCGTGGTCCGCGCCAAGACCGTTCGCGGCTTGCAGCGCCAACGCGATGCACGCGGCCGGTTCGCCCGTTCCGCCCCGACCGCCCGGATTGCGGTCACCGCGCCAGTGCGACAACCCTCGCTGTTCGTGACGTCGGAGATGAGCGACTTCGTCAAGGCCGGTGGCCTGGGCGAGGTGGCCGCAGCACTGCCTCGCGCATTGCGGGCGCGCTACGACGTGCGGGTGCTGATTCCGGGCTACCCGGCGGTGCTGGAGAAGGCCGGCGCGCTGGAGATCGTCGGCGAGATCGCCGGCCGCGCCGCATTGCCGGCCTGCCGCATCGGCCTGGTGCGCCAGGCCGACGGGCTGCCGGTCTACGTGCTGCTCAACGCCGCGCTGTTCGAGCGCGAGGGCTCGCCCTATGTCTCGGATGCCGGCACCGACTGGGACGACAACGCAGTGCGCTTCGCGACCCTGTCGCATGCCGCCGCGCAGATCGCCGCCGGCCGCGCTGGCCTGGATTGGACGCCGCGGTTGCTGCATCTCAACGACTGGCCGTGTGCACTCGCCGCCGGTTACCTGCGCTGGGAGGGGATCGCGGTTCCCAGCCTGCTGACGATCCACAACCTCGCTTACCAGGGCCTGTTTCCGGCGACGATGGCGCCACAGTTGGGCATTCCCGAGGCCGCCGCGCCGGCGCTGGATTTCTATGGCCGGCTGTCGTTCCTGCAGGCCGGCATCGTGCATGCCGACCAGGTCAACACCGTGAGCGTGAGCTACGCGCGCCAGATCACCGGCCCGGAGCTGGGCTGCGGGCTCGATGCGTTGCTCGCACGCCGGGCCGCGGCCGGGCGCCTGAGCGGGATCATCAACGGCGTGGACGCCAGCTACGATCCGCGCACCGATGCGCATCTGCCGGTGCACTTCAGCGTCAACCAGTGGCAGGGCAAGAACGTCAACGCCGAGCAGGTGCGGCGCGAGTTCCATCTGCCGCAGAGCCGCGGACCGCTGTTTGCGGTGGTGTCGCGGCTGGTGCACCAGAAAGGCATGGACCTGGTGGTCGAGGTGGCGCCGCAGATCGCCGCCGCCGGCGGCCAGATCGTGTTCGTCGGCCAGGGCGAGCGGCAGATCGAGCGCTCGGTGCGCACGCTGTGTGGCCGCTATCCGGCGCACATGGCGGCGATGATCGGCTTCGAGGAGCGCCTGGCGCGGCGCGTCTATGCCGCATCCGATTTTCTGCTGATGCCCTCGCGCTTTGAGCCTTGCGGGCTGAGCCAGATGTACGCCCAGCGGTTCGGCAGCCTGCCGATCGCGCATGCCACCGGCGGGTTGATCGACACCGTCGACGACGGCGTGACCGGCTTCCTGTTCGCCGAGCCGTCGGCCGATGCGCTGCGGCGTTGTGTCGGACGCGCGTTCCGGACCTGGCGACTGCCAGGCCTGATGTCGGCGATGCGTCGCGCCGCGATGCTGGTGCCCTCGGGCTGGGAGCACGCCGGCCAGCGCTACGCCGACCTCTACGCGCGTACCGCGGCACGCGCCGCATGAGCGAATCTGCCAGCGCCGGCCACCCTCCGGCGCATGCCTCGGACGAGCTGGGGCCAGAAGTCGACGCATTGCTCGAGGCCTGCGCCGCCGATGCGTTCGCGCTGCTCGGCCCGCACGTCGAGGCCGATGGCGACATGACGGTGCGCGCGCTGTTGCCCGGTGCACATGGCGCGGCGCTGGTCGACGCGACTGGCGCGGTGCTGGTGCCGATGCACGCGCGCGATCCGCGCGGCCTGTTCGAGGCGCGGCTGGCGCCGGGTACCGGCTACTGCTTGCGCATCGAATGGCCCAACGCGGTGCAGATCACCGAGGACCCGTACCGGTTCGGCCCGGTGTTGGAGGAGGCGACGCTGTACGCGCTGCGCGACGGCGATCCCGATGCGACGCGCCGCGCGCTCGGCGCCCATGCCAGGACGCTCGATGGCGTGTCCGGCACCGGCTTCGCGGTCTGGGCCCCCAATGCGCAGCGGGTCGCCCTGGTCGGCGACTTCAATGCCTGGGACGAGCGCCGGCATCCGATGCGCCTGCGGCATACCGCAGGTGTGTGGGAGTTGTTCCTGCCGCAGGATCTGGCCGGGCAGCGCTACAAGTTCGCGATCGTCACCGGCGACGGCCGGCGCCTGGCGCACAAGGCCGATCCGCTCGCGCGGCAGGCCGAACTGCCGCCGGCGACCGCGTCGATCGTGCCGCAGCACGGGCCGTTTGCGTGGACTGACCAGGCCTGGATGGCCGAGCGCGGTGCACGGGCCGACCTGCCGATGAG
The DNA here is from genome assembly GCF_014192745.1 of Luteimonas sp. RC10. Taxonomy (GTDB): domain Bacteria; phylum Pseudomonadota; class Gammaproteobacteria; order Xanthomonadales; family Xanthomonadaceae; genus Luteimonas. The sequence continues at coordinate 120,310 of NZ_JACHYJ010000009.1, read as the reverse complement.
CATCTACGAAGTCCATGCGGCGTCGTGGCAGCGGACGTCCGACGGCGCATCGCTGGACTGGGACGCGCTTGCCGCGCAACTGGTGCCCTATGTCGCCGGGCTGGGCTTCACCCATGTCGAGCTGCTGCCGGTCGGCGAGTACCCGTTCGGCGGCTCCTGGGGTTACCAGCCGACCGGACTCTATGCGCCGACCGCGCGCCACGGCGGGCCCGACGGCTTCGCCCGCTTCGTCGATGCCTGCCATCGTGCTGGCCTGGGCGTGATCGTCGACTGGGTCGGCGCGCACTTCCCCGACGATGCGCATGGGCTGCAGGGCTTCGACGGCACCGCGCTCTATGAGCACGCGGATCCACGCGAAGGCCTGCATCGCGACTGGAACACGCTGATCTACAACTATGGCCGCAACGAGGTCTCCGGTTACCTGATCGGCTGCGCGCTGGAGTGGATCGAACGCTTCCATCTCGACGGGCTGCGCATCGATGCGGTCGCCTCGATGCTCTACCGCGACTACAGCCGCGGCGACGGCGAATGGGTGCCCAACGAACACGGCGGGCGCGAGAACCTGCAGGCGGTCGCGTTCCTGCGCCGGCTCAACACCGAGGTGGCCGCCCGCCATCCCGGCGTCTGGGTCATGGCCGAGGAATCGACCGCCTGGCACGGGGTGACCGCGCCGGTGGACGAGGGCGGCCTGGGCTTTTCGCACAAGTGGAACATGGGCTGGATGCACGACACGCTGCAATACATGCAGCGCGACCCGGTGCATCGTCGGCACCACCACAGCGAGATGACCTTCGGCATGGTGTACGCGTTCTCCGAGCGCTTCGTGCTGCCGCTTTCGCACGACGAGGTCGTGCACGGCAAGGGCGCGCTGCTGTCGAAGATGCCCGGCGACGACTGGCGCCAGCGCGCCAACCTGCGGGCCTACTTCGGCTTCATGTGGGCGCATCCGGGTCGCAAGTTGCTGTTCATGGGGGGCGAGTTCGGCCAGCGCCGCGAGTGGGCCCACGACGGTGCGCTGGACTGGCACTTGCTCGACGACCCGGGGCATGCCGGGATCCAGCGCCTGGTCGGTGATCTCAATGCCCTGCTGCGGGCGCACGCCGCACTGCATGTCGCCGACGACCGGCCCGAGGGCTTCGACTGGAGCGTCGGCGACGACCACGCCAACAGCGTGTTCGCATTCCTCCGCCACCGCCCCGGCGGCGGACGTCCGGTGCTGGTGGTCAGCAACATGACCCCTGAAGTTCACCACGGCTATCGGGTCGGCGTGCCGCATGCCGGGCGCTGGCGCGAGATCCTCAATACCGACAGCGCCCACTACGGCGGCAGCAATGTCGGCAACGGCGGCAACGTCGTCACCGCCCCCGAGAGCATGCACGGTCATGCACAGTCACTGCGGCTGACGCTGCCGCCGCTGGCGACGATCTGGCTGGAATGCCTCGGGTGAGCACGCTGGCCGGCGCCTGGGGCGCGCAACTGCAGGCCGACGGCACGGTGCGGTTCTCGATCTGGGCGCCCGCCTGTACGCAGGCCTGGCTCGTCCCCGAGGACGGTGCGCCGGTGCCGATGCATGCCGACGGCGACGGGGGCTTCGTGCTCGACCAGCCCGCCGCGCCCGGCCTGCGCTATCGCTACCGGCTCGATGACGCGCTGGTGCCCGATCCCGCCTCGCGCTGGCAGCCCGACGGCATCGACGGTCCCAGCGCGGTCGTCGATCCGGCGGGCTACCGCTGGCGCCACGACGACTGGTGCGGGCGTCCCTGGAACGAGACCGTGCTCTACGAACTGCACGTCGGCGCCTGCGGCGGCCACGCCGGCGTGCGTGCGCAGCTGCCGCGGCTGGCGAGGCTTGGCATCACCGCGATCGAATTGATGCCGCTGGGCGAGTTCCCGGGTGCGCGCAACTGGGGCTACGACGGCGTGCTGCCGTACGCGCCGGCCTCGGCCTACGGCACGCCGGACGACCTGCGTGCGCTGATCGACGAGGCCCACGGACATGGCCTGATGGTGTTCGTCGACGTGGTCTACAACCACTTCGGTCCGCACGGCAATCATCTGCCGGCCTACGCGCCGGCGTTCTTCCGCAGCGACACGCCGACGCCGTGGGGCGCGGCGATCGATTTCCGCCAGCCCCGCGTGCAGCGTTTCTTCATCGACAACGCGCGCATGTGGCTGCACGAGTACCGCATCGATGGGCTGCGGTTCGACGCCGTGCACGCGATCGCGCCGCCCGCGTTCCTCGAGACCCTGCGCACTGCGTTGCGCGCCGAGACGCCGGCGCAGCGGCACGTGCACTTGGTGCTGGAGAACGAACACAACACCGCCTCGTGGCTCGGCGACGATGGCTACGACGCGCAGTGGAACGACGACTTCCACAATGCCTTGCATGTGCTGCTGACCGGCGAGACCGAGGGCTACTACGCCGCGTTCGCCGATGCGCCGGCCGCGCACCTGACGCGCGTGCTCGGCGAGGGGTTCGCCTTCCAGGGCCAGGCCGATGCACGCGGCCTCGTGCGCGGCGAGCCCAGTGCGCAGGTGCCGCCGCAGCATTTCGTGGCGTTCGCACAGAACCACGACCAGATCGGCAACCGGGCGTTCGGCGATCGGCTCGCGTCGCAGCTGCCGGCCGCGCGGCTGCGCGCGGCGTTGGCGCTGACCGCACTGACGCCGATGGTGCCGCTGTTCTTCATGGGCGAGCCCTGGGGGGCAACCGCCCCGTTTCCGTTCTTTACCGATTTCCCGCCGCCGCTCGATGCCGCGGTGCGCGAAGGCCGGCGCCGCGAGTTCGCGTCGTTCGCCGCCTTCGCCGACCCGCAGGCGCGCGCGCGGATCCCGGACCCGAATGCGCTCGCGACCTTCGAACTGGCGCGCCTGGACCCGGGCGAGGCCGAGGCCGGGCCGGGCGCCGAATGGGCCGCCTGGTTCGTCGACCTGCTGGCGGTGCGCCGCACGCAGCTGGTGCCGCGGCTGGGCGCATTGCGCGCGCAGGGTGCGCGTGTCATCGCGCCGGCTGCGGTGCGCGCGGCATGGTCGGATGGCACATGGCACATGGAGCTGGTCTGCAATCTGGGCACGACGCCGGTGGCGTTCGAACCGGGACTTGCGACCCCGCTCGGCCACTATCGCAGCGACGGCGGCCCCGATGCGTCACAGGTGCCGCCCGACACCACGGCGCTGCGCTGGGGACGGGCATGAGCGCCGCCTTGCATGCGTTGGCCGATGCCGCCGGACTGTGTCGGACGTGGGAGGACGCCGCCGGCCGCGCGCGCACCGTCGACGACGGCGCGCTGCGCGCGATCCTCGCGGCGCAGGGCCTGCGGACCCACACGCCGGCGGCGATCGACGCGGCGCGCCGCGCATGCGCCGCCGCCGACGCAATGCCGCCGCTGGCGACCGCCGAGGCCGGCATGGTCTGTCGCTTGCCGGCCGGGGCCACGCTTGCCCTGACCCACGAGGACGGCGACGACTGCGTGGTCACTATCGCGGCGGATGGCCGCGCACGCGCACCGGCGCGGCCCGGCGACTGGCGGTATGTCTGGCAAGGGCGCACACACACGTTGGCGGTCGCGCCGACGCGCTGCTTCGGCGTCGCTGACGCGCTCGGTATCGCCGCACCGCGTGCCTGGGGCGTCGGGCTGCAGGTCTACGGCACGCGCGCGGTGGACGACGGCGGCGTCGGCGACGCTGCCGGCGTGCTCGACTGGGCGCAGCGGGTCGCGGCCGCTGGCGGCGATGCGCTGGCGCTCAGCCCGGTGCATGCCGCGCGACCGCCGGGCGGCCTCTACAGCCCGTATTCGCCCAGCGATCGGCGCTTTTTCGATCCGGTCCACGCCGCACCGGCCCTGGTGCTCGGCGATGACACCGTCCGCGCGCTGTGTGCAGCGCTGGCGCTGCCCGCGACCGACGGTGCGGACGCGGATCTCGTCGACTGGCCGACCGCGGCCGGGCTGCGCTGGCGCCGGCTGCGAGCGCTGCATGAGGCGCGCGATCGACTGCCCGAGACCGCCCGTGCGGCATTGACGCAGTTCGAAGCCGCAGGCGGTCCAGCGCTCGATGCCTTCGCCGCGCACGCTGCCGCCGACTTCGGCGATGACGATCCGTCGCTGCATCGCTTCGCGCAATGGCTGGCGGCCGGGAGCTGGGACGTCGTGCAGAACGCCGCTCGCCAGCGCGGCATGGGCCTGGGGCTGATCGCCGATCTCGCGGTCGGCTTCGATCCGGCCGGCGCCGAGGCCGCCGCCTGGCCGGACGCGGTGCTGCAGGGGCTCGAACTCGGCGCGCCACCCGACGCCTTCAACGCCGAGGGCCAGGTCTGGGGCGTCACCAGCTACGCCCCCAACGCTTTGCGACGCCACGGCTTCGCGCCGTTTCGCGCGTTGCTCGATGCGACGATGCGCGGCCGCGGCGGCATCCGCATCGACCACATCCTCGGCCTGATGCGCCTGTGGGTGGTGCCGCGCGGCGCGCCCTCGTCCGCCGGTGCCTACCTGCGCTGTCCGCTGGACGACCTGCTCAATCTGGTCGTGCTGGCGTCCTGGCGCCATCGCTGCATCGTCATCGGCGAGGACCTGGGCGTGGTGCCGCCCGGCATCCGCGACACGCTCGCCCGTCGCGGCGTGCTCGGCATCGACGTACTGCCGTTCACCCGCGACGCCGATGGCGCCTTCCTGCCGCCGTCGCGCTGGCGCCGCGAAGCGATTGCGACCACCACAACCCACGACCTGCCGACCCTGGCCGGCTGGGCATGCGGCCGCGATCTCGATTGGCGCCTGCGATTGGGGAGTCTGACGCCGGCGCACCAGCGCGTGCAGCGGCAGGCCCGCGCGGCCGATGTCGCCGCGCTCGATGCGGCCTGTGCGCAGGCACTGGGGACGACCGGGCCGACAGCCTGGCGCGCCTTCGTCGCCGCCTCGCCATCGCCGCTGGCGCTGCTGCCGGCCGAGGACGCGCTGGGCCTGGACGAGCAGCCGAACCTGCCGGGTACGGTCGACACCCATCCCAACTGGCGCCGACGCCTGCCCGCGCCCGACGCGTCGTTGGATGCAGCGCTGGCCGCGTTCGATCGCGCAAGGAAATGCCCATGACCGCGCTGCGTGCGACCGCCCGTCTGCAACTGCATGCCGACTTCGGCTTCGATGCGGCCGCAGCGCAAGTCGATTACTACGCCGCGCTCGGCGTCAGTCACCTCTACTTGTCGCCGGTCGGCATGGCGGTGCCCGGCTCGACGCACGGCTACGACCAGATCGATCCCACCCGTCTCAACCCCGAGCTCGGCGGCGAGGCCGGCTTCGCGCGGCTGGTGCGCACTGCGCGTGACGCCGGCCTGGGCCTGTTGCTCGACATCGTGCCCAACCACATGGCCACGCACGCGGACAATCCGTGGTGGTGGGACGTGCTCGCCCAGGGGCGTGCGTCGCGCCACGCGGACTGGTTCGACATCGATTGGCGCGCGCCCGGTCGCGAAGGCCGCCTGTGGCTGCCGGTGCTCGACCGCCCGCTGCGCGCCGCCATCGCCGATGGCGTGTTGCAGGTCGAGGATGGTGCGCGCGGCCCGGTGTTGGTGCATCACGCGGTGCCATTCCCGGTGACGGGCGCGCCGGAAGGCGACCGCGCCGCCTGGTGCGCCGCCTGCAATGCCGACCCGGCGCGGCTCGAGGCGCTCGCACTGGCGCAGCCCTACCGGCTGGCGTGGTGGCGCACGGGTTTCGATCGCGTCAACTACCGGCGTTTCTTCGACATCACTTCGCTGGTGGCGCTGCGGATCGAACACGTGCCGGTCTTCGACGCGGTGCATGCGTTGCCGCTGCGGCTGCTGGCCGAGGGTGCGATCGATGGCGTGCGTATCGACCACGTCGACGGCCTGGCCGACCCGCGCGGCTACCTGCGGCGCCTGCGCCGCGCCCTGGATGCGGCGAGCACGGGGCCCGAGCGACCAGTGTTGCTGGTCGAGAAGATCCTCGCGCCGGGCGAGGGGCTGCCTGCCGACTGGGCCTGCGACGGCACCACCGGCTACGACTTCATGGACCAGGTCGCCGGCGTCCTGCATGCCGGCGAGGGCGAGGCCGCGCTGCAGGCGCAATGGCGTGCGGCCAGCGGACGCAGCGGCGATTTCGCTGCCGAGGAACGACTGGCGCGCCACCAGCAACTGGACCGGGCGCTGGCGGCGGAAACCGACCGGGCCGGTCGCGCGCTCGACGCCGTGGTCGCCGGCGACGCCGCGTTGCGCGAACTGGGAACGCCGGCGCTGCGCCGGGCGCTGGCCGCCGTGCTGTGCGAATTCCCGGTCTACCGGACCTATGCACATGCGGGCGGCTTCGACGCCGACGACCTGGCGCGCTGGCAGGCCGCCGCGCAGCGCGCGCTCGCGCGCGACGACGATCCGGTGCTGGCGGCCGCGGTCGATGCGCTGCTCGAGGCCTTGCAACGTCCGGGCGCGGCCTCGCGCGCACTGCGCCTGCGCTGCGAACACCTCTCTGCGCCGCTCAATGCGAAATCGGTCGAGGACACCGCGTTCTATCGCCACGGCGTATTGCTCTCGCGCAACGAGGTCGGCAGCCACCCGCAGCATCTGGCACTGCCGGTCGAGGACTTCCATGCCGCCGCCGCCCGCCGTGGGTCGCGGGCGCTGCTGGCGACCTCGACCCACGATCACAAGCGCGGCGCCGATGTCCGGGCGCGGCTGGCGCTGCTGAGCGCCGAACCCACCTGGTGGGCGGATGTCGTGGCCGATGTCGAGTCCTCGCTGGTCGAAGTCTGCGCGGCGGTCGATGGTGGCGACCGCGCGATGCTGTGGCAGACGCTGGTCGGCGCCTGGCCGCTCACGTTGCGCGCCGACGACAGTGCCGGCATCGCGCACTTGCGCGAGCGCGTCGCCGCCTGGCAGGTCAAGGCCTTGCGTGAAGCCAAGCTGCGCTCGTCGTGGACGCGGCCCGATGCCGACTACGAGGCCGCGGCGGCGGCGCTGCTCGGTTGCGCGCTCGCCGACGACAGCGCGCGCGCGGTGCTCGCGCAGGCGGCCGAGCGTTTGGCTGCACCGGGCGCGGTCGTCGGTCTCGCGCAGGCCGCGTTGCAGTTGTGCGCGCCAGGCGTGCCGGACCTGTACCAGGGCTGCGAGGGCTGGGATCTGTCGCTGGTCGATCCCGACAATCGACGTGCGGTGGACTTCGACCAGCGCCGCGCGTGGCTGGCCGACGACCGCGCACCCGTTGCGGACTGGCGCGAGGGGCGGCCCAAGGCCTGGCTGTGGCGATGTCTGCTGGCCTTGCGTCATGCGCACCCGGCGCTGTTCGCACACGGCGACTATGCCCCGCTGTACGCCGACGGCGATGCAGCCGATCGGGTGCTTGGATGTACACGACGGCATGACGGCGATGCGCTGATAGTGCTGGTGCCGCGCGCGTTCGGATTGTCCTGGGTCGAGGGGGGCACGCCGGCATGGATTCCCCGGTTCTGGAATGCGACGTCGATCGTGCTTCCCGATGGCCGCTGGCGCGATGCGATCGCCGGCACTGTCGTGGCAGGCGGGCGGCATCGGCTCACGGCGCTGTGGTCGCAGTTTCCTCTGGCGGTGCTCACCGCCGAACGATGAGTCGAACGAGAATGGACGAACAGCAGCGCACCGCCCGGATCCGGGAGCTCGCGCGTGAGATCTGGCAGGCCGAAGGCCGCCCCGATGGTGCATCGCTGCGTCATTGGGCGATGGCCGAGCGGCTGGTGGATGCCGAACTGCAGGCCGAGCGCGAGAACATCGAACACGCCGCCGGGATGCCGCGCTGATGGCCGCGCCACGCACTGCGCGCGCCACGCCGCCCCGCCTGCTGCAGCGCTCACGCGTACGCGAAGGCCGCCCGTTCCCACTGGGCGCGACCTGGGACGGCCTGGGGGTGAACTTCGCGCTGTACTCGGCCCATGCCACGCGCGTGGAGCTGTGCCTGTTCGACGCGCGTGGCCGCGAGCAGGAACGCATCACGCTGCCCGAACACACCGACGAGATCTGGCACGGTTATCTGCCCGACGCCCGTCCGGGCCAGCTCTACGGCTACCGCGTGCACGGGCCCTACGCGCCGGACGCCGGCCACCGCTTCAACCCCAACAAGCTGCTGCTCGATCCTTACGCCAAGCAGATCGTCGGCGAGCTCAAGTGGGCGCCGCACCTGTTCGGCTACACCGTCGGCCACCGCGACGCCGACCTGAGCTTCGATCGACGCGACAGCGCGCCGTACATGCCCAAGGCCGCGGTCATCGACCCGGCCTACACCTGGGGCGAGGATCGCCGGCTGCACACGCCATGGGATCGCACGGTGATCTACGAGGCGCACGTGCGCGGCCTGAGCATGCGCCATCCCGCGGTGCCCGAGTCTGCGCGCGGCACGTTCTCGGCGCTCAAGCACGACGCCCTGATCGACCACCTACGCGCGCTGGGCGTGACCGCGGTCGAGCTGTTGCCCATCCATGCCTTCGTCGACGACCAGCACCTGCTCGAACGCGGGCTGCGCAACTACTGGGGCTACAACTCGATCGGCTTCTTCGCGCCGCATCCGCGCTACCTAGCGTCCCACAACATCGCCGAGTTCAAGCAGATGGTCGCCCACCTGCACCGCGCCGGCATCGAGGTGTTGCTCGACGTGGTCTACAACCACACCGCCGAGGGCAACGAACTGGGGCCGACGCTGTCGTTCAAGGGCATCGACAATGCCAGCTACTACCGGCTTGCCGACGACCGCCGCTACTACATCAACGACACCGGCACCGGAAATACCTTCGACCTGACCAATGCCGGTGCACTGCGCATGGTCAACGACTCGCTGCGCTACTGGGCCTCGCAGATGCACGTCGACGGCTTCCGCTTCGACCTGGCCACGATCCTGGGGCGCGAACCGCATGGCTTCGACCGCAGCAGCGGCTTCCTCGATGCGGTCGGCCAAGACCCGCAGCTGGCCCAGGTCAAGCTGATCGCCGAGCCCTGGGACATCGGGCCGGGCGGCTACCAGGTCGGCAACTTTCCGCCCGGCTGGTCGGAGTGGAACGACAAGTTCCGCGACACGATGCGCGCATTCTGGCGCAGCGATGCGGGCCAATTGCCCGAGTTCGCGCGGCGGCTGACCGGTTCGGCCGACCTGTTCGACCACCGTGGTCGGCGTCCGCGCGCGTCGGTGAACTTCGTCACCGCGCACGATGGCTTCACGTTGCACGACCTGGTGACCTACGCCGACAAGCACAACGACGCGAACGGCGAGGACAACCGCGATGGCCACGACCATAGCCTGTCGGCCAACTACGGGGTCGAGGGCGAGACCGACGACGTCGCGATCAACACGCTACGTGCGCGGCAGAAGCGCAACCTGCTGGCGACCCTGCTGCTGTCCCAAGGCACGCCGATGCTGCTGGCCGGCGACGAGTTCGGCCACAGCCAGCAGGGCAACAACAACGCCTACTGCCAGGACAACCCGCTGACCTGGCTCGACTGGGAGGCGGCCTGGCGCGGCGAGGGCGCGGCACTGTCGGCCTTCGTCGGCCGGCTCGCGCGGCTGCGCCGCGATCAGCCGCTGCTGCGCAGCACGCGGTTTCTCGACGGCCGATTCGACGAGCGTCGCGGCGTGCGCGACATCGCCTGGCTCGCGCCCGATGGCAACGAGCTCTCGCCTGGGCAATGGGACGACCCGAATGCGCGCGCGATCATGGTCCGGCTCGACGGTCGCCTCGACGATGCCGAGGCGCACGCAGGCGCCCGTCATGTCAGCCTGTTGCTGCTGGTCAATGCCAGCGCCGACGCCGTCGACTTCGCACCGCCCGCGATCGATGGCGTGCCGTGGCGCGTGTTGGTCGACACCGCCAATCCGGACGCGCGCGGTCAACTGGCGCCGGGCGCGACACGGACATTGGTCGACCGCAGCTTGATGCTGCTGGTGGCCGAGCACGACGGTAGGCCTGCGGTACAGCCGCCCGCATCCGAGCCGGACGCCGGCTGAGCGGCACAGCGCCGGCTGCGGAGCCGCCAAGGATCGGGACCGATGGTCAACCGTGCTTCGGGCGGCCGCGGCGCGCCGCGCGCCGTCGCTGCGCACGCGCCGACCAGAAGCCGATTGACGCGAACTACGCTGCGCACAGCATCAGCAGCGTCCAGCCCAGATCGAGCCCGAGGTAGACGCCCGACAGCCGGTTGAGCCAACCCCATTCCGACCGCCGCAGCGCCAGGTTGCCTTCGCCCAGCACCGCGTGCAGCGCCTGCGCGGTCGTCAGCGCCTCCCAGTCGCCGTGGCGCACGAGCCCGACCAGCCCGGCCCCGAACGCCGCCGCAGTCGCCAGCGCCAGCAGCCCGGTGACCCAGGCCAGCGCGTCGCTGGTGCGCCGCGTATCGCGCCACAGCAATACCGCACCCAGGCTCCAGACGACCAGCAGCGCGGCGAACAGCAACACGAACACCATCGAACGGACCCTCAAGCGCGCCTGCGGCGCGATCGCCGCGCAGCATCGCAACGCGCCTGCATCCGCAGCGTCGCGGCGCCCGCGCGTAGAGACACCGCCCCGGTCGTTCAGAGGGCGGCGTTTGAGGCGTCAGGCGTGGGGGCGCACAATGGCCGGCCCTGCACGGCCCGCGCGACACGACGGGCCTCGCGCGACGCCCGCGCCGGTGGCATAGCCGGCCCGTCGCAGCCCCCCACGGAAAATCCGTATGCACGCTTTCGAATCCGACGCCCTGCGGCTCTCGGTTGCCCCGATGATGGACTGGACCGACGTTCATTGCCGGCAGTTCCACCGTATTCTCGCGCCCGGCGCACGCCTGTACACCGAGATGGTGCATGCCAACGCAGTGATCCACGGCGACCGCGCGCGATTGCTGGCGGCCACGCCCGAGCAGGCGCCGCTGGCGCTGCAACTGGGCGGCAGCGACCCCGCCTTGCTGGCGCAGGCGTCGGCGATTGCTGCCGAGCATGGGTTCGACGAGATCAACCTCAACTGCGGTTGCCCCTCGGACCGCGTGCAGGCCGGGCGTTTCGGCGCCTGCCTGATGCGCGAGCCGACGCTGGTCGCCGACTGTGTTGCGGCGATGGTGGCCGCCAGCCCGGTGCCGGTCACGGTGAAGTGCCGGCTGGGGGTCGACGACGACGACGACTACGGTGCGTTTGCCGCGTTCGTCGATGGTGTGGTCGCCGCCGGTGCGTCGATGGTGGTGGTGCACGCGCGCAATGCCTGGCTGCAGGGGCTGTCGCCGAAGGAGAACCGGGACATCCCGCCGCTGCGCTACGACTGGGCGTGGCGGCTCAAGCGCGAGCGCCCGGCGCTGCCGGTCGTGGTCAACGGCGGCATTGCGACGCTGGAGGCGGCGCATGAGCAGTTGGGGCAGGTCGACGGCGTGATGCTGGGCCGCGCCGCCTACCACGATCCCTATCTGCTGCACCGGCTCGATGCCGCGCTGTGGGGGCGGGTGGAACAGCCGCGTGAGGCGTTGCTGCGGGCGTTGCGTCCCTGGATCGAGGCGCGCCTGGCCGAGGGCGTGGCGCTCAAACATGTCGTGCGGCATGTGCTGGGGCTGTTCCACGGGCAGCCAGGCGGTCGGCGCTTCCGGCAGATCCTCAGCGAGGGTGCGCACCGGCCGGGCGCCGACTGGGCGGTGGTCGAGCAGGCGCTGGAGGCGACTGCGGTGCCGGCCTGATTCCTCGGCAACGGATCGAGAGGTCGGCGTTGCACCCTCGGGCGAATCCGGACATGATCGGACCCCCTTCGAAGCTGAACACAGACAGCCTTGTCAACGAAAAGTTAAGGACGGATTCACCGCCTTCGCCCGACCATGCCATGCATTAGTCCGCCGACCCACGCTCAAGGAGCGGCCGTGCCTGCCCCGTCGTCCAGACCCACTTCCCTGATCCTGCTCGCTGTGGCGTTCTGCGCCTCGGGCGCGGCCGTGACGGTGCGGGCGCAAGAGGGCCCGCCACTGGGAGACGCCCGCAGCGGGCCCGACATGCGGGCATCGTGGGGGCGGCAGAACGTGGGCCCGCGGGGCGCCCAGGATTCCATGTCCGCTTCGGTCCGCCGGATCGAACGCACGACGCGGGGCCGGGTGCTCAGCGTGGAGCGGATGCATGCCGATGGCCGCGACGTCAATCGCATCAAGGTGATGGACGATAGCGGCCGGGTCCGGGTGTACGTCGACGATCCGCAGCAGCAGCGTGGGCGTGACGCCCGTGCACGCGGCGACGACGATTGATCCAGCATTCTCGCCCCCAATTCACGGCCGGTCCGGCCGTTCGACCGGAGTTGACCCCATGCGAATCCTGCTCGTCGAAGACGAAGCTCCCCTGCGTGAGACCCTTGCCGCCCGGCTGAAGCGCGAAGGCTTTGCCGTCGACGCCGCCCAGGACGGCGAAGAGGGCCTGTACATGGGCCGCGAAGTGCCGTTCGACGTGGGCATCATCGACCTGGGGCTGCCGAAGATGTCGGGCATGGAGCTGATCAAGGCGCTGCGCGAGGAGGGCAAGCAGTTTCCGGTGCTGATCCTGACCGCGCGCTCGAGCTGGCAGGACAAGGTCGATGGTCTCAAGCAGGGCGCGGACGACTACCTGGTCAAGCCCTTCCACGTCGAGGAACTGCTCGCACGCATCAATGCGCTGGTCCGCCGCGCGGCGGGCTGGAGCAAGCCGACGCTCGAATGCGGCACGGTGATGCTGGATCTTGCCGCGCAGACGGTCAGTGTGGACGGCAAGAACGTCGACCTGACGAGCTACGAGTACAAGGTGCTGGAGTATCTGATGATGCATGCCGGCGAACTGGTCTCGAAGGCCGATCTGACCGAGCACATCTACCAGCAGGACTTCGATCGCGATTCCAACGTGCTCGAGGTGTTCATCGGCCGCCTGCGCAAGAAGCTCGATCCCGACGGCGCGCTCAAGCCGATCGAGACCGTGCGCGGCCGTGGCTACCGGTTCGCGATTCCGCGCAACGGCGAGGGGTGAGCGGCGCGATCGGCAGTCGCGCCTTCCGGCCCGTTGCCGTCACGCATCCGGGCCGCAGTCCACGCCCGTGAGCCGTCATGCCTGCTGAGTCCCGACGTCCCAAGACCAAGGTGCGGCGCCCCTCGCGGTGGCGCCCCCGCTCGTTGCAGGCGCGCCAGTTGCTGGCGGCCAGTATTGGCCTGCTTGCGTTCCTGGCGCTGGCCGGCTATGCGCTCGACCGGGCGTTCATCGACGTTGCCAGCGAAGGCCAGCGTGAGCGTCTGCGCAACTATGTCTATGCCTACGCCGGCGATATCGAGTTCCTGCGCGGCGGTGAGATCTACCTGCCGTCCGAGTCGCCGCCCGACGACCGCTTCCTGCGCCCAGGCAGCGGCCTGTACGCCGAGGTGGTGCTGCCCAGCGGCACCTGGGCCTCGCGTTCGGCGTCGGGCCCGCAGTTGCCCGAGGCGACCATGCTCGGCGCGCGCGAGGAGAAGTTCGAAGGCCCGCTGCCGATCGTGCGCAGCGACGGCTCGCCGGGCGAGGTCTATCGCTACGGGCTGGGCCTGCTGTGGTCGCCGGAGGAGACGCGCACCGACGACGAGTTCGCCTACACCATCTATGTGATGGAGGACGCCGGCATCGTGCCGCGCCAGGTGCGGGTCTTCCGCGCCGCGCTGTGGGTCAACCTCGGCATCGCCGGCATGATCCTGCTGCTGCTGCAGGCGCTGATCGTGCGCTGGAGCCTGTGGCCGTTGCGGCGGGTCGAACACGAACTGGTGCGCGTGCAGCGCGGCCAGGCCGACCGCATGGGCATGCAGCATCCGCGCGAGCTGCTGCCGCTGACCGAAAGCATCAATGCGCTGATCGAAAGCGAGCGCGAACACCTCGCGCGTCAGCGCAACACGATGTCCGACCTGGCGCACAGCCTCAAGACGCCGCTGGCGGTGTTGCGCTCGCGGCTCGACGCCGGTACCGGCGAGGCCGAACTGCGCGAGGAGGTCGAGACCCAGTTGCAGCGCATGACCGACCTGGTGACCTACCAGCTCGCGCGCGCGGCCTCCAGCGGCCACCAACTGTTCTCGGCCGCGATCGAGATCGAGCCGCATGCCGAGCAGATCGTGCGCGGGCTGGAGAAGATCTACGCCGCCAAGGGCGCAGTCTGCGAGTTCGAGATTGACGCGGCGGCGCGCTTCCACGGCGAACCCGGCGACCTGCAGGAACTGCTCGGCAATCTGCTCGAGAACGCCTTCAAGTGGGCACGTTCACGCGTGCTGCTGACGGTGCGTTCGGGCGACACCGCGCCCAACCGGCGGCCGGGCCTGGTACTGGTGGTCGAGGACGACGGTCCCGGCATTCCGCCCGATCGCGTCGCGACGGTACTCCAACGGGGCGTACGCGGCGACGAGCGCGTCCAGGGCCACGGCATCGGCCTGTCGATCGTGCAGGACATCGTGCACAGCTACCGCGGCGAACTGCACGTCGGGCGCTCGGAGGAACTGGGCGGGGCCTGCTTCTCGGTGCGGTTGCCGCCGGGTTTCTGAGTGGTATCGGCGGCGACGTTTGGCCGCGGCGCCGACGTCGGCTACGCCAGCGGCGACGGACCGTAGAAGCGTTCGAGGTGTGCGGCGACCTCGGGCAGCGTGTCGCGCAGCAACGCCGGCGCGCTGAAGTGGTACTCGCTGCAGACGGCGAAGAATTCCTCGGGCGCCTCGGCGGCGTAGGGGTCGAGCGCGGTGTCGTGCCCGGCGTCGACGCGCGCGACGAAGCCATCGAACGCGCGCTGGAAATCCTGCGCCCAGGCGCGTTGCCACGGGCGCGGCAGCGGCGGGGTGCCGTCGAGCACGCCATCGAGTGCATCGAGCTTGTGCGCCATCTCATGCACGGCCACGCAGAAGCCGCCGTCCGGCTCGGCGATGTCGCTCTGGATGTCGGCCCACGACAACACCAGCGGCCCGCTTTCCCAGGCTTCGCCGATCAATTCGTCGTCCCACTCGTGCATCACGCCGGCGGCGTCGACGTGGCTGCGGTTCACCCGGAACGCATCGGGGTAGACGATCAGCTGCGACCAGCCGTGCAGGCCCTCGTCGCCGAACTCGAGCAGCGGCAGGCAGCACAGCGTCGCGAGCAGCAACCGCTCGCGCGCGTCCAGCGCCAGGCCGGCGACCGGGGTGATGGTCTTGCGGTGCAGGAAGTGCGCTGCGAGCGTGCGCAGCCGCGCCGCGCGTGCGTCGTCGAGCGCGTGGACCCAGGGCAATTGATTGCGGATGGCCGCCCAGTCCGCATCGGGGACGGGGGGCGGGGCGCCCTTGAACAGGCGCCGGATCAGCGAACGCACGATCGGCGCCGTCGCCTCAGCGGAACATGCCGGGCAGGAAGCTGTGCCAGCGCGGGCCACGCAGCGGGCCGTCGCTCTCGATGCCGCCGGAGGTCGCCGGCCGAGCCTTCGACGCGCTGGCAGGGGGGCGCCGGACGGCATCGCTGCCAGCCGTCTCGGGGGCCGAAGCAGGCGCTGCGGCGGCGCAGGGCGGGGTGTCGGAGGGACCGGGGACGCGCGCTTCGCGGGCCGCTGCCGGCAGGCAGGCAGCGAACAGCAGCGCGCAGAACATCGCTCGTATCGACATCGAAGACCCCGGGCAGTCAGGCGGACGCGAAGATCCGCCGACTATAGCGCAGGTCGCGCGCCCGCGACGTTGCGTCGCAGCAGCGCACGACAGCGGCGGCGCCCTCGCCGATAATCGACCGCATGTCCGCCTTCGCCCACCATCCGCCCGCGACCGCCGCATGACCACGCCCAACGCCGAGCGCGCCTTGCTGGCGCGGTTGATTGCAGGCCCGGTGTCGGGCGATGCGCTGGCGCGCGAGTCGGGACAGACGCGCGCGGCGGTCTGGAAGCGGATCGGCCTGCTGCGCGAAGCCGGCGTGCCGATCGAGGCCCGGCGCGGGCAGGGCTATGCGCTGTCGCACCCGGTCTCGCTGCTCGACCGGGACGCCATCCTCGCGGCATTGCCGGCGAACGCGCGCGCGGGCCTGGATCGGCTCGACGTGGCCTGGACCCTGGATTCGACCAATGCCGAACTGCTGCGCCGGCCCATGCCGGGCGCGGCCGCCGAGGCGCTGCTGGCCGAACGCCAGACCGGCGGGCGCGGGCGCCGGGGCCGGACCTGGTGCTCACCACTGGCCGCGCACATCTACCTGTCGCTGCAGCGTGGCTTCGAAGGCGGGCTTGCGCGGTTGGGCGGGCTGAGTCTGGTGGCCGGCATCGCCGCGGTGGAGGCCCTGCACGGGCTCGGCGTCGGCGATGTGCGGCTCAAGTGGCCCAATGACCTGGTGGTGTCGGACAGCCGCGGACTGCGCAAGCTTGGCGGCGTGCTGGTCGAAGGCGGCGGCGAGCATGCCGGGCCGGTGCGCGCGGTGCTGGGCATCGGCATCAACGTGCGGATGCCCGCCGCCGACGCTGCCCGCATCGACCAGCCCTGGATCGACCTGGCGACGCTGGCGCCCGCGCTGCCGTCGCGCAATGCGGTCGCCGCTGCCGTGATCGGTGCCTGGATCCCGGCGCTGGCGCGCTTCGATCGCGACGGCCTGGCGCCGTTCCTGCCCGCATTTGCGGCAGTCGACGCACTGGCCGGGCGCGCGGTCCGGGTGCAGACCGGCACCGGCGTGCTCGAAGGCATGGCCGACGGCATTGCCGATGACGGCGCGCTGCGGGTCCGGTTCGACGACGGCGTCCGGACCTTCCACGCAGGCGAAGTCAGCGTGCGCAACGGGGACGCGACATGACGGTCTGGTTGTTCGACCTGGGCAATACCCGGCTCAAGTACGCGCCGCTCGACAGCGCGAACATCGGGCCGGTGGCAGGGACCGCGCATGCGGCTGGTGGACTGGATCCGACATGGATCGAGCGCCTGCCGCCGCGCATCGAGACTGCGGTGGTGGCCAGTGTCGCGTCGCCGGCCCTGCGGACGGTGCTGCTCGATGCGCTGGCCGCGCGTGGTGCACGGGTCGAACTGGCACGCACACTGCCGGCGCTCGATGGCCTGAGCATCGCCTATGCCGATCCCATGAGACTGGGCGTGGACCGGTTTCTGGCATTGCTGGCGGCGCGCGCGCAGGCCGCAGCGCCCGTGGTGGTGGTCGGCGTGGGCACGGCGCTGACGATCGACCTGCTCGACGCCGACGGTCGGCATCTGGGGGGGCGCATCGCGCCGTCGCCGACGCTGATGCGCGAGGCCCTGCAGCGCCGGGTCGCGCAATTGCCGGCAACAGGCGGGCGATACGTCGAATTCGCGAGCGATACCGACGATGCCTTGGCCTCGGGCTGCGAAGGCGCCGCCGTGGCGTTGGTCGAACGCAGCCTCGCCCAGGCCGCGGCGCGGATCGGCGGCACGCCCGACCTGTTGTTGCATGGCGGCGGCGCGGCGGACCTGCAGCCGCATCTGCCCCAGGCGCAGGTCCGGCCCGATCTGGTGCTGGCCGGCCTGGCGCGCTGGTACCGTGCGAGGCCGACCACGGCCGGTGCCTAGGAGGGCCCCATGCTGCTGCGCGCGCTCGTTCTGTTGCTGGTGATCCTCAATCTCGGTGTCGCCGCGTGGTGGGCACTGCGCGATACCCCGGTCGAATCGGCGCCTCTCCCCGCGGAGACCGCGCCCACGCTGACCTTGCTCCCGCCGCAGGCCGCACCGCAGGCACCGATGCCGCTGGCCGAGGCCTTCGAGAGCGAGGAGGCCGCGGCGCTCGACGGCGACAGCGATGGCGACGCGGTGGCAGCGCCGCGCTGCGTCGCACTCGGCCCATTCGCCGACGTTGCCGCACGCGATGCCGCGCGCCGGCGTCTGGCCAGCGACGGTGCCCGCGTGTTCGCGCGCGAAGTCGCTGTCGCGCCGCGCGGTTGGCGGGTCTGGCTGCCGCCGCAGCGCGACCGCGCCGCAGCTGATGCGATGGCCGCACGGCTGCGCGCGGCCGGAATCGAGGACCAGTACGTGATCGCCGATGGCGACGACGCGCATGGCATCGCGCTGGGCCGCTTCGACAGCGAAGCGCCCGCGCAGGCGCGCGTCGAGGCGCTGCGCACTGCCGGCTTCGCCGCACAGGCCGAGCCGATCGGCGGCCAGGTGCAGCCCTGGCTCGACGCGCTGGTCGACGCGGCAACGGCCGATGCCGCGCTGCGCACGCGCACCGGGGCGGCCCGGGTCGAACCCGGCCACTGCGCCACCGCCCAGGATGCAGGTTAGAATCCCCGCGCGGCCTCGCCGCCCCATGCCGGCATAGCTCAGTTGGTAGAGCAACCGCCTTGTAAGCGGTAGGTCCCCAGTTCGAACCCGGGTGCCGGCACCATCTTCCGATTCCAGGTCATCCCAAAGGGCGGGGGACCACGAACGTCCGGGTCTGGATAGAATCGGACCGACTCCGTCCATGGGATGACGATGAAGCAGGGAGGCATCGCGGCCGGCGTGGCCGCGGTTGTGATCATCCTACTGGCGCCTGCGGTGTCGGCCTCCGGCGTCGATCAGCCGCCGCGCACCGTCGGCGAACTCGCGACCTGGTGCCGGGATGCACTGCAGCCGTGGATACCAGGCGACGAGCCGCCCGCCGCCGAGGCAGCGCGCGGCGCCTACTGCTTCGCCTACGTGCAGGCGGTGATCGACAACAAGTCCGTCGCGCCAGGCAACCCGTACTGCTTCCCCGTTGGTGCATCGCACCGCGAGGTGGTCGAGGGCTTCGTTAAGTACGCAGCGCGCGCGCCGCGCGAGATGCAGGAGGCCGAAGTCGGTACCGGTGTCGACGTGGCGCTTCGGGCGGCGTATCGCTGCGCCGCGCGCTGATTGGGAAAAGTCACACCGAACGCGCAAAGTCCAGGAAAGACCGAATGCGGAGGGAAGCGCAATGGCTAGACGGAAGAAAAGCATCGTCTCGTGGAACAAGGTCTTGGGTGTGACGAAGGCCAAGCGCGACTTCGCGCGAATGACCGGGATCCCCACCACCAGGTCAGGCCGGCAAGCGAAGCTCGGTCGTGCCATGGGCTGCAGCGTGGTTCTGGCAGCTGGCGCGGGCGTCGTGTTGGCGCTGGTCGCGGGCGCTTGGATGGTATTGCCGACCGCGCTTGCCTAGCGCCTCCGCGTCAATCCGGCAGCTTTGCGATCGCCCAGCCGGCGGCCAACTCGAACGCGGCTTGCGGGTCCGAGACGCGGGCGAATCCCTCGCCGCTGGTGACTTCAAACATGCCGTCTTCCACCAGTCGCACGCTCGATAGCACGCGCGACGACTCCGGCCCGATCCTGTACGCCTCCCACCGAGACCGATCGACATGCTCGCCGCGCAGCGGATTCCGCCAGCCGCGGTCGTCCAGGGTCGAATCGCCGAGCGACGGCATGTCGGCCAGGCCGGCAGGCGGGACCACATGCGGCTCGCGAGAGCGTAGGAGGGCGGCTTTGGCTGTTGATCTGGAAGGCATGCCGGGCATCATCCCGGCCGTGGTCGCATGGGCTGCGACCCGCGCGACGCTGGCGCGGCGCTCCCCGTCAGTTCTCAACTGCTCTTCGCGCACTCGGCGTGCTGAAAAAAGCGCACCCAGCGTAGATCGGTAGCCCGGCAGAACGGGCGTGTGGACGGCAATACTGGCTATTCGCAGCCAATCCCGTCCCCATCCCTGTCCAGGTGCGGCCCGTAGCCTGGCTCTCCGCGCCGGACGGGTGCTGCGCCTGCCTCCCGGGCCTGGGTGCAGTTGCGATATGACCACCCCGCGGCTGGCAGGACGCTGGATGGAGCAAGTCGCTGCCGTGGCGGCGCCGGTGCCGACGGCGCCCTGTGGCAGTGATAATCGCCGGTCTTCCGGTTGTTGTGGCAGCCCTCTGCGTTGAGGCCACCCGGATGCGCTTGCGTTGCTGCTGCGGCGGCAAAGAGGAGGGCCAGTCCCGCGCTTGCGTACATGATCCTTCCTTGGCGATCGAGTGGGCCAGGTTCGGAGCATGGCGCCCCGGCTGATAGACTGCGCCTCTTACCAGTGGCGCGCCCACGGAAGTGTCGTAGCACGCCTGACGGTTTTGCTAGAAGCTCCAAACCAGTTCAGTCGGTTGCCCGGGTTTCGGGCCTGGCGACCGGCACCATCCAGACGCCGTTTCCGCGACCCGCGCCGCCCAGGCGCTTCCCCATGGCCGCACAGCGTCAGTCCGTCGTCCGCGTGTGGCCCCGCCCGCCCGCGGCCTGCGCCCCAGTTCCCAGGAGAAGCCATGCAGCACGCGTACTCGCCGGTCTCGATCTTCGGTGTGCCCACGGACGTGGGCGCTGGACGCCGCGGTGCCTCGATGGGCCCCGAAGGCTTGCGTGTGGCCGGTCTGGCCGAAGCCTTGCTGGCGCGGGGGATCGATGTGGTCGACCTGGGCGACCTCAAGGGCCCCCGGAATCCCTGGCAGGGCCCGCAGGGCGGCTACCGGCATCTCGATGAGGTCGTGGCCTGGAACCGGGCGGTGCTTGAGGCCTCGTCGGCGGAACTCGCGCGCGGGCGCATGCCGATCATGCTCGGCGGTGACCACTGCCTGGCGATCGGCTCGATCGCGGCGGTCGCGCGCCACTGCCGGGCGGTCGGCAAGACCTTGCGCGTGCTGTGGCTCGATGCGCATACCGATTTCAACACCTCGCAGATCACCCCGTCGGGCAACGTGCACGGGATGCCGGTTGCCTGCCTGTGCGGGATCGGGCCCGAGGTGTTGACCGGGCTCGGCGGCGAGGCGCCGGCCACGCGGGTCGACCAGTTCCGCCAGATCGGCATCCGCTCGGTCGATCCGGACGAGAAGCGCCTGGTCAAGGCGCACGGCCTGGATATCTACGACATGCGCTACATCGACGAGGTCGGCATGCGGCGCGTGGTCGAGCAGGCGCTCGAGGGCGTCGATGCCGACACCCATCTGCATGTGAGCTTCGACGTCGACGTGCTCGACCCGACGATCGCCCCGGGCACCGGCACCCCGGTCCCGGGCGGCATCAACTATCGCGAGGCGCAGTTGGTGATGGAGATGATCGCCGACACCGGTCGGCTGGGCTCGCTGGACGTGGTGGAGGTCAACACCGCGCTCGACCATGGCAACGCCACTGCGGAGCTGGCGGTGGACCTGGTCGAAAGCCTGTTCGGAAAATCGACGCTGATGCGCGACTGACGGCCCCGATGCAGGGCGCCGCAGCCGGGACGATGCCAGCGCGTTGCACGCGGCATTCACACTGCGGGCTCCTATAGTCCGCCCAACGGTTGCCTGCTTGCGCAATCGCCCGCGAAACCTCCCTGGAGAATCCCATGAAGCGTCTGACTGCACTTCTGCTGCTCGCCCTGTTCACCGCCGGCTCGCTGAGCGCCTGCAACACCGTCCGCGGCGCTGGCCAGGACGTCCAGAAGGTCGGTGAGAAGATGGAAGACAGTGCGAACGACACGGGCGCCACCACGCGTCGCCCCTGATCCAAGCTTCGCGCCATGCAATCCGAAAAAGCCGGCGAATGCCGGCTTTTTCGTGCGCGCGGGAGGGTACCGTCTGCGTATCGGTCTCATGAACGGTGAGGGCAACGCTCAGCGATGTGACGGCCGACATCATGTTCCCTTGACCGCCGCTTGATGCGCGCTGCGCGAGGATCTCCCTAAGCCCGCTGCGATCGAATCCGCATCGCGTTCGCGGGCCTTCCGATCTCACGACAGGACGAAACGACGATGAACAAAGACATCATTTCCGGCAAGTGGACCCAGCTCAAGGGCAAGGCGCAGGCCAAGTGGGGCGACCTGACGGACGACGTGTTCGACGTCGCGGCCGGCGACAGCAAGTATCTGGCCGGCAAGCTGCAGGAGAAGTACGGCTGGGAGCGCGACCGCGCCGAGAAGGAAGTGCGCGAGTTCGAGAAGACCCTCGACTGATCCGCTTCATCGAGATTCAATGTGCCACGACGGGCCGGTTCGCCGGCCCGTTCTCGTATCCGGCCGCAGGGGCCGGCGATCAGATCAGTGCGTCGACGTGCCGGTCTGGTGGCGCGAGCGGGGATCGGCTGCAGTCGAACAGGTAGACTGGGACATCCCTGGTCTGTCGCTGCTGCCATGTCACAACGTCCCCTGCGCGTCCTCACTGGCATCAAGCCCTCCGGCACGCCGCATGTCGGTAACTACGTCGGCGCCGTGCGCCCGGCGGTCGCCGCCAGCAAGGCGCCGGACACCGAGAGTTTCTACTTCCTTGCCGACCTCCACAGCCTGGTCAATACGCAGGACCCGGCCCGGGTGCAGCGCTCGACCCTGGAAGTCTCGGCCACGTGGCTGGCCGCGGGCCTGGACCCGGCGAAGGTCTGGTTCTACCGCCAGAGCGATGTCCCCGAGACCACCGAGCTGATGTGGCTGCTGACCTGCGTGGCCGGCAAGGGGTTGCTCAACCGGGCGCATGCCTACAAGGCCGCCGTGGACAGGAATCGGGCCCAGGGGCTGGACGAAGACGCGTCGGTGACCGCCGGGCTCTATCTCTATCCGGTGCTGATGGCGGCCGACATCCTGATCTTCAACGCCGACCGCGTGCCGGTGGGGCGCGACCAGATCCAGCACATCGAGATGGCGCGCGACTTCGCGCAGCGCTTCAACCATCTGTACGGGCGCGAGTGGTTCACGCTGCCCGAGGCGGTGATCGACGACGACGTCGCCACGTTGCCCGGCCTGGACGGGCGCAAGATGAGCAAGAGCTACGACAACACGATTCCGCTGTTCGCACCACCTGCGCAGCTCAAGAAGCTGGTGTTCTCGATCCTGACCGACTCGCGTGCGCCTGGCGAGCCGAAGGACACCGAGGGCTCGGCACTGTTCCAGCTCTACCAGGCGTTCGCCACGCCCGAGCAGACGGCCGCCTTCGCGCAGGCCTTCGCCGACGGCATCGGTTGGGGCGAGGCCAAGCAACAGGCGCTCGATGTGATGGAGCGCGAGATCGCGCCGATGCGCGAGCGCTACGAAGCGCTGATCGCGCGGCCATCGGACATCGAGGACATCCTGCGCGATGGCGGGCGCCGGTTGCGCGAGCGCTACGCGACCCCGTTGCTGGCGCAGCTGCGCGACGCGGTCGGCCTGCGCGATCTGGGCCGCGTGGCGGTGCCGGCCGCCGCCGGTGCGGCCGCGATCCGCAGCGAGCCGCCGCAGTTCAAGCAGTACCGCGAGGCCGACGGCCGGTTCTATTTCAAGCTGGTGGACGGCGACCGGGTGTTGCTGCAGAGCCACGGCTTCGACGCGCCGCGCGAGGCGGGGCAGAGCATTGCGCGCCTGCGTCGCGGCGAGCTGGCTCCGGCCCAGGCGCCGGCCGAACTTGGCGAGGGCGTCACGCTGGCCGACGTGCAGGCCGCGCTGGATGCGATCGCCGCGGTGGAGGCGGAGAAGGCGGCATCATGAACCCGCTCGTCGAGTTCAATCTGACGTTGCTGCTGTTCCTGCCGTGGTTCGCGATCCTCGGCGTGCTGTTCTGGGTCTATCCGCGGCGTCCGCGTGGCATGCGGCGCGTGCTCTACGATCTGGTCAGCCTGGCGGTGTCGGTCGCCGCCTTCATGGTCTCGATCTATTGGGCGCAGACGAGTGCCGATCCGGTGCATGGCCACATGTGGCAGCAGATCCTGGCGACCGCGGTCGGCTACGGGGTGTTCCTGGCGGTGCTCGGTGCCGCGTTCGTGCTGCGCCTGTTGATTCTGCGTCCGCGCGACTGAGGTCAGGCTGCGCCGCGCCTACGACCAAAGGCCCATGCGCGTCTTCCGGCGCACGACCTAGACTGCCGGTAGTGGACCTGGGAACGACGCGATGCGCGAAGACAGCGGCGGAATCACCATCATCGATACGGGCTATGTGCGGCCCGCGTTGTGCGCGGCCTATCTGGTGCACAACAAGGGGCGCGCCGCGCTGATCGACTGCGGGACCGCGACCTGCGCTCCGCGCGTGCTTGCCGCGATCGAGGCGGCGGGTGTGGACCGCGCATCGGTCGACTGGGTCATGGTCACCCATGTACATCTCGACCACGCCGGCGGCGCCGGGCCGTTGATGCGCGCGCTGCCCAATGCGCGACTCGTGGTACATCCGCGCGGCGCGCCGCACATGATCGATCCGGCGCGGCTGATCGCCGGCGCGAAGGCGGTGTACGGCGAAGCGGACTTCGCGCGCGACCATGCCGGCATGTTGCCGGTGCCTGAGGCGCGCGTGGTGATCGCCGACGACGGCCATGTCGTCGATCTGGCGGGTCGGCCGCTGCTATGCATCGACACGCCCGGCCACGCGCGCCACCACTACAGCGTCTGGGACGCAGCCACCCGCAGTTGGTTCGCGGGCGACACCTTCGGTATTTCCTATCGCGAACTCGATACCGACGCGGGCGCTTTCATCGTCCCGACGACCTCGCCGGTGCAGTTCGATCCGCAGCAGATGCACGCCTCCGTCGATCGGCTGCTGGCGCGTGCGCCGGCCTCGATCCGGATCGCCCACTACGGTGAGGTGACCGAGTGCACGCGACTGGGCAGCGACCTGCATACCTTGATCGATACGATGGTCGCGATCGCGCAGGCGGCCAACGGGCGCGACGATCGGCAGGCAGCGATCGTCGATGGCCTGGTCGGGCTCTACACCGAACGGGCCGTGGCCCACGGCATCGTCAACGCGCCTGCACGCGTGCACGAGGTGCTCGGCGGCGACATCGCGCTCAACGCGCAGGGTTTGTGCGCTTGGCTGGATCGCGTCGCGCGGTCGCCTTCGGTGTGAGATGCTCGCCCAAGCGCGGAAGCAGCGAGGGACGCTGCCCAAACGGCGGCGGTTAGCCGGGCGCCAGTGGCCCGGGGCTTCAACGCATCCATTGCACGCAGGGAGGCGTCATGAATCGAAGGGAATGGCTCATTGCCACGGGTGCGACGGTGCTGGCGGCGCATCCGGCACTGCAGGCGCTGGCGGCAGCAGCGCCTGAGCGAGACAACACACCGCTGTCCTGGCCGCCTTACGACAAGATGCTGGTGATCGACGGATGCGGGGGGCTCGGGCGCTGGGGTGGGCCCGCGGATCGCAGTCTCGATGCGCAGACGCTTGAAGACGCCAGGGCATCGGGCGTCGATGCGGTGGTGCTCACGCTCGCGCCTTCTGGACGGTTCTGGTTCGGCGACGAGGGGTACCAGACGACCCTGCGCGAATTGGCGCATTGGGATCGGCAGTTGGCATTGCATCCTGATCATCTGATGCAGGTCCTGACCGCCGACGACCTGACGCGTAGCGCCGAGACCGGCAAGTTTGGGCTGATCTACGGCTTCCAGGACACCTCACCGCTGGGCGAGGATCTCGACCGGATCGCCATGTACCGCGAGCGCGGCGTCCGTGTGATCCAGCTGACGCACAACCGCCGCAATCTGGTGGGCGATGGATGTATGGAGCCAGGCAATGCAGGGCTCAGTAACTTCGGAAAGCTGGTGATCGAGGGGCTGGAGTCGCAGCGCATCCTGGTCGATCTTTCGCATGCTGGAAGGCGAACCGCGATGGAGAGCGTCCAGGCATCGAAGCGGCCCCTGGTGTTCAGCCACACCGGATGCGCCGCGCTCTCGGATGTCCCGCGTTGCATGCCCGACGACATCCTGCGGGCGATGGCCGATCGCGGCGGCGTGGCCGGCATGATCTTCTGGCCCTATCTCCGCAAGCAGGGCCAGCCGACCTCCGACGATCTGATCCGGCACATCGAACACGCGATCAATGTCTGCGGCGAGGATCACGTCGGGTTGGGCACCGATGCCTCGGTGTCGCCCGTCGAACGGACCCCCGAGTTCGAAGCGCAGAATCGGGAATGGGTGACGTACATGCTCGAGATAGGCTTCTTCGAGGCGGGCAATACGCCGGAGCTGTACACCTTCATTCCGGATCTCAACCACGCGCGACGACTGGAAACGCTGGGCGCGCTGCTGTCGCGTCGCGGTCACTCGCAAACGCGCATCGCCAAGCTGATGGGCGGCAACTTTGCACGCGTCATGCGCGAGGTCTGGGGATAGCCAGTGCGTCGAGCAGGCCATCGGCTCTGACGCCCTGGAGACACGGCACAGTCACGACGCAGGCTGCGAGCGTCGGGCCAAGCCGTGATGCCTGGCGTGTCGTCGATTCCAGGGCCGCCTCCGCCGGCGTCGCCGACGGGGCGGGCCGGCCAGATCGGGTCAGGCCAGCGGCGGCTGGCCCAGCTCGGCCAACAGCTGGTTCTGCGCCTTGAGGGCGTTGGCGCGCGGCAGCTTGGCCATCACGCCGGGATAGGACAGGGCGAGGTCGCCCTTGAGCAGCAGGCCGTCGACGTGGACGTAGCTGCGGGTGGTGTAGCGGTTGCCGTCGCGCTCGACGTCCAGGCGCACCGGTGCGGTCAGGATGTTGATGCCCTTCTGGTAGACGCGGCGGCGGCCGTCGTCGCTGCGGAGCTTGTAGCCGTTGGCTGCAGCCCAGGCGTCCACCCGGCCCAGCACGTCGCCGTCGGCGGTGAACTCGCGCACGTCCCACGGGTGGTTCGCGCTCTTGGCCTTGTGCGCCATGAAGTTGATCAGGCCGAAGCCCATGAGCCCGCCTGCGATCGTCGCGGTCAACATCGCCATTGTTGCGATTCCTGTTCATGATGAATGGGGAGCGCACTTTAGTGTGCGCCATGTGAAGGCGGTGCTGGGGTGCCCCCCAGGTGGCAGGGCCGGGCTCGGTATGCCACGCCGCACGCGGCGACCGCGTCGGTGCGGAAGGCCGCTACGGTGCGCGGGCGTGTGCCGGGCGGGGGCTTTGCCGTGTCGTGCACAGGCGCGCGCCGGGCGGCCCTTCTACATCGGCGCCTGCGGCCAGAGGTAGGCGCGGTCGTCGAAGCTCGTGCACCAATGCGGCCGGTAGACCACGATCAGGGCCATGGCCGTGCCGGAGAAGAACGCCTCGGCGAACATCAACAGCGGCGTCGCAGTCAGATAGGCATCGACCGTCCGGCCGCCGAGCCAGGCGGTCACGGTGGCCTTGGCGAGCATCGAGGCCGCCATCGCCAGTGCGGCGGCCGCGAAGGCGTTGAGCATCACGTAGACGACGATGTTGCGCGGCGCCCAGCGCAGCGCCGCGCGCGAGGCCACCGCTGTGACCGCGACCGGCAATGCGCCGGTGACCAGAAAGTCGGCGGCCCAGCCCTGCCACGCCGCGCCCAGCAGCACGCCGCTCAGGCTGACGGCGGCCATTACCCAGCAGGCGACGCCGGCGCCGAACAGCAAGGTCGCGATGGTTGCGCCCAGGAAATGCAGCATCACGCCCTGCAGCGCCGCGGTGTTGAACCAGCGCATCGCCGCCAGCGCGAGGGCCGCGACCAGCAGCACGCGCAATGTGTCGGGCGTGGCCGCGCGGATATGTGTGCGCAGCGCGCCGGTCTGGCGCAGCAGCACTGCGATCGCGGCGGTCCAGGCCACGGCCTGGAGCCAGAGCGGCAGCGCGTTCCCGGACATGGGCATCGGACCGGCCGGCGCCTCAGTCGGGCAGGGTCGGGGTCGGCTGGCCGAGGTGGGTGCGGACCTCGAACAGTTCCGGGAAAAAGCTCAGTTCCAGCGCCTGGCGCAGAAAGCCCACACCGCTCGAGCCGCCGGTGCCGCGCTTGAAGCCGATGATCCGCATCACCGTGCGCATGTGGCGGAAACGCCACGACTGGAACTGGCTCTCCAGGTCGACCAGGTCCTCGCACAGCGCGTACTCGCGCCACCAGCGGTCGGTGTCCTCGTAGATCGTGCGCAGCACCGGCACCAGGTCCGCATCGAAGACGTGCGGCTGCGCCCAGTCGCGCGCCACGTGGGCCGGCGCGACCGGGTGCCCCCAGCGCGCGAGATAGCGCAGGAATTCGTCATACAGGCCGGGCTGCTCCAGCACTGCGCGCAATCCGGCCTGGCCGTCGGGAACGTGCGCGAACACCTCGAGCATCGCGGCGTTCTTGTTCCCCAGCAGGAACTCGACCGTGCGGTACTGCAGCGACTGAAACCCGGACGAGGGGCCCAGCACATCGCGGAACTCCATGTACTCGGCCGGCGTCATCGTCTCGAGCACCGACCACTGCTCGGTCAGCTGGCGCAGCACCTGTTTGCAGCGTGCCAGCACCTTGCGGCAGCGCCAGACCTCGTCGCGGCGCAGGTGCGCGATGGCCGCCGACAGTTCGTGGATCATCAGTTTCAGCCACAGCTCCGAGACCTGGTGCTGCACCACGAACAGCATCTCGTCATGGTGCGGCGGCTCGGACAGCGGCTGCTGGGCGGCGAGCAGCAGGTCCAGGCGCAGGTAGCCGCCATAGGTCAGGCGCCCGGACAGGTCGCGGTGGATGCCGTCCTCGAGCGGACGCTGGTTGCGGTCGATGGTCATCGGCACAGCGTAGCGCAGGACGTGCCGTGGGCCCCGAGGGTGGCCATGCCGCACAGCGTCATGCAACCGACACCCGGGCGGTTCACCATCGGGGTGGGGCGCCTTCGCCCGGGGATGTCAGGGAACCGACGCATGAACGAGACCGTCCGCCGGCTGTTGCCGGCGCTGTTGCTGGCCTTCGCCGCCACCGGCGCGCAGGCCCAGGTCGTGGTCAGTCAGGTCTATGGCGGAGGCGGCAACGCCGGCGCCCCCTACCAGGCCGACTACGTCGAGCTGTTCAACGCCGGCGCCCAGCCCGCCTCGCTCGCCGGCAAGTCGTTGCAGTACGCGAGTGCGACCGGCAACGGCCACTTCGGCGCCGGTGCCAACCAGATCGTGGTGCTGCCAAGCGTCGACATTCCTGCCGGCGGCTACTTCCTGGTCGCACTGGCCGGCGGCGCGAACGGCGACCCGCTGCCGGCGCCCGATGCGAGCGGCACGATCAACATGTCAGGCAGCGCGGGCAAGGTGGTGCTGGCCGACACCGCGACCGGGCTGGGCTGCAACGGCGGCAGCACGCCCTGCACCCCGGCACAGCAGGCGCTGATCCTCGACCTCGTGGGTTTTGGCGGCGCGAACTTCTTCGAAGGCTCGGGGCCCGCCCCGGCGCTGGGCAATGCGCTGGCCGCCGTGCGTGCCGGCGGTGGCTGCACCGACAGCGACGACAACGCCGCCGACTTCTCGGCCGCCGCGCCGGCGCCGCGCAACACGGCCTCGGTGCCCAACGTCTGCGGCGGGGGCGGTGCGCTGTACATGAGCATCGGCGATACCCGCGGCGCCGAGGGCGACAGCGGCACGACGCCGTTCTTCTTCACCGTCAGCCTCAACCAGCCGGCGGGACCGGACGGGGTGGACTTCGCGTACGCGACCGCCGATGGCAGTGCGACGGTGGCCGACCAGGATTACATCGCCAAGTCCGGGACCGGCCGTTTCGCGCCGGGCCAGCGCGAGCTGACGATCCACGTCGACGTGGTCGGCGATCAGGCCGTCGAGCCCGATGAGGATTTCCACGTGGACCTGGCCGACGTCGAGGGTGCGCTCGTCGCCAAGGCGCGCGGCACCGGGCTGATCGTCAACGACGACGTGCTGACGCTGCCGATCCACCAGATCCAAGGGCCGGGCGCCCGCTCGCCGGTCGAGAACCAGCCCGTCGCCACGACCGGCATCGTGACCGGCCGCAAGAGCAACGGCTTCTTCATCCAGACGCCCGATGGCGAGGACGACGGCGATCCGATGACCTCCGAAGGCGTGTTCGTGTTCACCGGCAGCGTGCCGCCCGCCGATGCCGCCGTCGGCAACAAAGTGCTGGTGCAGGGCACGGTCATCGAGTACGTGCCGGCCGCCGACCCGCACCAGCTGCCGTTGACCGAGATCACCGACGCCTCGGTCGTCGCGTTGTCCAGCGGCCACGCGCTGCCGGCGCCGGTCGTGCTGACCGTCGACCTGCCGCGCGCCGACGGCGGTCTCGACCAGCTCGAGCCGCTGGAGGGGATGCGCGTGACCGCGCCGAGCTTCACCGTCGTGGCGCCGACCGGCGGCAACGTCGACGAGCGCGCCGCGACTGCGACCGGCAACGGCCGGTTCGCGGTCGTGGTGACCGGCACCCCGCGCCCGTTCCGCGAGCCGGGCATCCAGGTACCTGATCCCGATCCCTTGGGCAGCAGTGCGCCGGCGATCCCGCGCTGGGATTTCAATCCCGAGACGATCGTGGTCAACAGCACCACGATCGGTGCGCCGACAGCCGATCTCGCAGCGGGCTGCCGCATCGTCGGCGGCTCGCTGACCGGGCCGCTCGACTACACCTTCCGCCGCTACACGATCTACCCAGAGAGTGCGCTCGACACCGACTGCAGCGGTGCCGGCGAGGTGCGTCCGGCGGCGCCGCCGGGTCCCGACCACGTGAGTCTGGCGACCTACAACCTGCAGCGCTTCTTCGACACCGTCAACGACGGCAACAGCGGCCCGACGCTGACCGCCGCGGCGCTGGAGCGACGGCTGGTCAAGGCGTCGATCGGCATCCGCGCCTTCCTGCACATGCCCGATGTCGTCGGCGTGACCGAGGTCGAGAATCTCGGCGTGCTGCAGCAGCTGGCCGCGCGGATCAATGCCGATGCGGTGGCCGCGGGCCAGCCTGACCCAGGCTACGTCGCCTACCTGCAGGAGGGCTTCGACGTCGGCGGTATCGATGTCGGCTTCCTGGTGCGGACCGGCGCGGTCGCGCCGGGCATCGCAAGGATCGAGGTGCGTTCGGTCGTGCAGCAAGGCGCGGACGCGGTGCTGGTCAACCCGAACGGCTCGACCAGCGTGCTCAACGACCGGCCGCCGCTGGTGCTCGATGCGGTCGCGCATTTCGCCGACGGCCGCCGGTTCCCGTTCACCGCGATCGTCGTCCACCAGCGCTCGCTCAGCGGCATCGAGGCCGACGACGGCGGCAGCAACGGCTGGATCAGCGGCGGTGCGCGCGTGCGCGCCAAGCGCCAGCGGCAGGCCGAGTTCCTGGCCTCGCTGATCGACGACATGCAGCGGGCCGATGCCAGCCGGCACATCGTCGTGCTCGGCGACTTCAACGCCTTCGAGTTCAACGACGGCTACGTCGACGCGATGGGCACGACGACCGGTCTGCCGTCGCCGGATGCGCAGACCGCGATCGACAGCGACGGCGCAGTGCTGGTGGCGCCGTCGCTGTTGAACATGACCCTGGAGGCGGCCGAGGACGAGCGTTATTCCTTCGTCTTCGACTACCAGGCGCAGTCGCTCGACCACGTGCTGCTGAATCAGGCGGTCATCGATTCGCCGATGGTCGTCGGGCTCGACGTCAGCCATGCGCGCATCAACGCCGACTTCCCCGAGACCGCGCGCAACGACGCGACCACGCCGACCCGGCTGTCCGATCACGATCCCACGGTGCTGCTGCTGCGGCTGCAGCCGGCGACGGTGGCCGACCTGGGCATCGAGGCCGAGGCGGCGAATGCCGAGGTTGTCGAGGGCGCGCCATTGGCGTTCTCGGCCGTGCTGCGCAACGCCGGGCCCGATGCCGCGCAGTTCCCCGGTGTCGGTGCGGTCTTCGACGGCGAACTCGCGGACCTTGCCGTGACGGCCCCGGCGGGCTGGGACTGCGAGGCGCCGGTCGTCGGCGACGGCACGACGACGTTGTCGTGCAACCACGAGGCGCTCGCGGCGGCTGGCGAGGCGGCGTTCGCGCTGTCGGCGACCGCGCCGGCCTCGGCGGTCGGCCGGACGCTGGTGCTGACGGTCGCTGCGACCGCGCAGACCCACGATCCGGACGAGGGCGACAACAGCGCCACGGCAGCGACCGCGGTGATCGCCGATCCGGCGCTGCCGTTGACTGATGGCGTGCCGGTCCAGGGCGTATCGGGCGCGGCGGGGACGTCGCAGCTCTTCCGCATCGATGTGCCTGAAGGCGCACGCACGCTGCGGGTGCTGACCTCGGGTGGCAGCGGCGACGTGTCGCTGTACGCGTCGCATGCCGCGATGCCGACGCCGGACGACTTCGACCTGCGCTCGCGCCGTCCAGGCAACAACGAACTGATCCAGGTGGCCGCGCCTGCCGCGGGGCGCTGGTACCTGCGCGTGGTCGGCGAACGCGCGTTCGAACGGGTCAGCGTGCGCGCCAGCATCGCGCGCTGACCCCGCCGCATCATGCGGGCGTCCGGCCGCTGCGACGGCCGGGCGCCGGGGAAATGGGCGCCTGCGGACGCAGGCCGCCTGCCGACGTGGGGCCGTGACGTGCTGCTAGGATGCGCGATCGCACGCTTTGCAGGGGACTCCATCGCATGAGCCAGCCTTCGTCCGACACCGTCGCACCGCGCGGCATCGTCGCCCGTCTTCTCGACACGATCGAACGCACCGGCAACCGGCTGCCGGATCCGGCGATGCTGTTCCTGCTGTTGATGCTCGCGGTGTGGGCGCTGTCGTGGGCACTGTCGGGGGTGGACTTCGCTGCGATCGATCCCCGCAGCGGCACGCCGATCCAGATCGTCAACCAGCTTTCGGGTGAGTCGCTGACCGCGTTCATGGCCAACATGGTGCGCGTATTCCTGGGCTTCGCGCCGCTGGGCGTGGTGCTGGTCGCGATGCTGGGGCTGGGCGTGGCCGAACATACCGGCTTCATCAACGCGGCTTTGCGCAGCGTGCTGTCGGTGACGCCGAAGATGCTGCTGACGCCGGCGCTGGTCGCGGTCGCGGTGCTCAGCCACGTCGCGGTCGATGCTGGCTACGTGCTGGTGATCCCGCTGGGCGGGGTGATCTTCTATGCCGCCGGGCGTCATCCGCTGGCCGGAATCGCCGCCGCCTTCTGCGGCGTGTCGGGCGGATTTTCGGCCACGCTGCTGGTGCCCTCGTCGCTGGATCCGCTGCTGGCCGGTTTCACCCAGGAAGCCGGACGCATCCTCGACCCGGCGCTGACGATCAACCCGCTCAACAATTGGATCTTCACCACCGCCTCGAGCCTGCTGATCATCGCGATCGGCTGGTTCGTCACCGACCGCATCGTCGAGCCGCGGCTGGCGCGCACGGTCGTCGACGGCGACCCGGCCAATCTGCCGAAGATGGACCCGCTGAGCGCGGCCGAGAAGCGTGGCCTGACCTGGGCCGTGGTCGCGATGCTCGTCGCGTCCCTGCTGTTCGCGCTGACGCTGATGCCCGAGACCTCGCCGTGGCGCGCGCCGGCAGATGCGGTGCCCGAGGGCAGCCATCCACTGCTGGTCGCGGCCGCGCCGGTGATGCAGTCGATCGTCGCGCTGATCTTCGTGCTGTTCCTGCTGCCAGGCGTGGTCTACGGCGCCGTCGCCGGCACGGTCCGCTCGCACCGCGATGTCATCGCGGCGATGACCAAGTCGATGAGCGGCATGGGTTACTACATCGTCATCGCGTTCTTCATCGCGCAGTTCCTGGCCGCGTTCAACGGCTCGGGCCTGGGCACGCTGATGGCGGTGGAGGGCGCGGACTTTCTCAAGGCGCTGGGGCTGCCGATGTGGCTGAC
Organism: Luteimonas sp. RC10; assembly: GCF_014192745.1. Classification (GTDB taxonomy): domain Bacteria; phylum Pseudomonadota; class Gammaproteobacteria; order Xanthomonadales; family Xanthomonadaceae; genus Luteimonas. Next base: position 86,991 of record NZ_JACHYJ010000009.1, on the reverse strand, counting down.
GATCATCGGCCTGATCCTGATGACCGGCGTGGTCAACCTGTTCATCGGCTCGGCTTCGGCCAAGTGGGCGCTGCTGGCACCGATCATGGTGCCGTTGATGATGCAGCTGGGCGTGTCGCCGGACCTGACCCAGGCGGCGTACCGGGTCGGCGATTCGATGACGACGATCCTGACCCCGCTGATGCCGTACTTCCCGCTGATCGTGGTGTTCTGCCAGCGCTACGTGACCGCGGCCGGCATCGGCACGCTGGTGTCGATCATGATTCCGTACTCGATCGCCCTGTCGGTGCTGTGGACCGCGTTCCTGCTGGCGTTCTGGGCGCTGGGCATCCCGCTGGGGCTGGGCGCGAGCTACGAGTATCCCTCTGGCTGAACAGGGGCGAGGTGCAAAAGTCCTCCCGGTCGGGCGTTGACGCCACGTTGACGCCCGGGCTCCGGGCTGGGATTCTCGCCGCTCCCCGGCGGCCCGTCCGACCGGGTCGTCCCAGCTTCCCTATGCAAGGATCTTCATGAGCGCCGACGTCGTCGAGCCCAAAGTCGCGGCCGTACCGCCGCCGCCCGTCAATCCGCCCGAGTTCCCCCAGGTACTCGGCCATCCACGCCCGCTGTGGATGCTCTTCATGTCGGAATTCTGGGAACGCTTCGCGTTCTACGGCATCCGATGGGCGATGGTGCTGTACATCGTCGCGCAGTTCCACGGCGGCGATGCCGCCGGCGAGCGACCGGCGAGCGAGATGTACGGCGCCTACCTCGCGCTGGTCTATGCGGGCGCGATCTTCGGTGGCTACGTCGCCGACAAGCTGATCGGCTTCCAGCGTTCGATCCTGCTCGGTGCGATGTTCATGGCGCTGGGCCTGTTCATGCTGGCCTCGCCAAGCGAACCGCTGTTCAAGCTGGGTCTGGCGACGATCATCGTCGGCAACGGCCTGTTCAAGCCGATCATCTCGACCATGGTCGGCAAGCTGTACATGCAGGGCGATGCACGCCGCGATGCCGGTTTCACGATCTTCTACATGGGCATCAACATCGGCGCGATGATCGCCCCGGTGGTCACCGGCTGGCTGGCCCGCAAGGTGTTCGGCACCGACACCGACCCGCACTACCAGTGGGTGTTCATCGCCGCCGGCATCGGCATGGTGATCAGCCTGGTGTGGTTCTGGGCCGGCCGCAGCCAGCTCAAGGGCATCGGCCTGCCGGATCCGGGCCAGGAAGGCCTCGCACGCGTGGGTCTGGTGGCCGTACTCGGCGCCGCGATCGGCATCCCGCTGTTCTACTTCCTGCTCACCATCGACGCGAGCGCGCTGCAGGCGATCCTGATGGCGCTGTTCGTGGTGCCGGCGGTGATGCTGCTGGTCGAGGGCATCCGCGAGGGCAAGATGGCGCGCGACAAGGTGATCGCGATGCTGATCATCTTCGTGTTCAACGTGCTGTTCTGGATGTTCTTCGAGCAGGCCGGCAGCTCGTTCACCTTCCTCGCCGACCGCATCGTCAATCGCGAGTTCGGCAGCTGGACCTTCCCGCTGGAGTGGTTCCAGTCGGTCAACTCGATCGCCATCATCACCTTCGCGCCGATCATGGCCTGGATGTGGGTCAAGATGGGCCGGGCCAATCCGTCGATCCCGCGCAAGTTCGGTCTGGGCCTGATCTTCAACGGCCTGGCATTTCTGCTGCTGATGATCGCGCTCAACAGCATGGTCGACGGCAACGGCAAGATTCCGTTCTGGACGCTGTTCGCGGTGTATGTGATCCAGTCGATCGGCGAGCTGTGCCTGTCGCCGATCGGTCTGTCGATGACGACCAAGCTCGCGCCCTCGCGTGTGGCCGGCATGGCGATGGGCTGCTGGTTCCTGTCGATCGCGATCGGCAACAACCTGGCGGGCATCTTCGCCGGTCAGGTCAGCGGCGAAAGCGGCATGACCGCCGCCTCGGCGCAGGCCGGCTATACGTTCGGCTTCTGGGCGCTGGCCGGTGCCGGCGTGCTGCTGTTCGTGATCGCCCCGCTGGTCAACCGGTTGATGCACGGCGTGAAGTAACCGGCCGGGCCGGACAGCAAAACGGCGGCCTTCGGGCCGCCGTTTTCGTTCCTACGCCGACGATCAGCCGGCCAGCGACGCCTCGAGCTTGTCCATGAGCCGGAGCAGGGTCGCGCGCTCGTCGGCATCGAGCGGCGCCATCACCCGCTGCTGGTACTCCAGCGCGAGCGGGGCCACGACGTCGTAGACCGCTTCGCCGGCGGGGCTGAGCGCGAGCACCGAGCGTCGGCGGTCGCTGTCGTGCATGCCGCGCAACAGCAATTCGCGCTCGAGCAACCGGGCGACCGCGCGGCTGACGGCGACCTTGTCCATTGCGGTGCGTTCGGCCACTTCGTTCGCCGACAGCCCGCGGTCGCGGCCGAGCACCGCGATGACCCGCCACTCGGTGACACTGATGCCGAACCGCTCGGAATAGATGTCCGCCAGCCCGCGGCTGATGTGGTTGGTCAGTACGCTGAGCCGGTAGGGCAGGAACGTTTCCAGGTCGAGCGTGGCGTGTTCAGGGGTCTGCCCGTCTCCAGCGACAGGGGATACCGGCTGCGTCATGGTGCGGTGCGCCTTGCAAGTGGTTGCAGCTGAAACTATAAACGGGCATCCAAGCCATCGTCACGCCACGGAGTATCCCATGAGCGCCCCCGCACACACCGGCCCCAATCTGGGCATGAACGTCACCACGTTCGAGAACCCGATGGGCATCGACGGCTTCGAATTCGTCGAGTTCGCCGCGCCGGCAGGCCAGGCCGATGCCATGCACGCGTACTTCCGCAACATGGGCTTTACCGCGGTGCTCGAGCACAAGTCGCGGCCGATCACCGTGTACCGCCAGGGCGGGGTGAACTTCCTGCTCAACGCCGACCCCGACTCCTTTGCGGCCGACTTCGCCAAGGCCCACGGCCCCTCGGCCTGCGGCTTTGCGATCCGGTTCAAGCGGCCGGCCGACGAGGTCTACGGACGCGTGCTGGAGAACGGCGGCGAGGCGATCGGCGCGCGTGAATCCACCAAGGCGGTCGATGCGCCGGTGGTCAAGGGCATCGGCGACTGCATGCTCTATCTGGTCGATCGCTACGGCGATGCGGGTTCGGTCTACGGCGACGACTACGTGCCGGTCGAGGGCGCCGACCAGAACCCGGTCGGGTTCGGTCTGACCTTCATCGACCATCTCACGCACAACCTCTACTTCGGCAACATGCAGAAGTGGTCGGATTACTACGAGAAGCTGTTCAACTTCCGCGAGATCCGCTACTTCGACATCAAGGGCAGCAAGACCGGCCTGGTGTCCAAGGCGATGACCGCGCCCGACGGCATCGTGCGCATCCCGCTCAACGAGTCCAGCGATCCCAAGTCGCAGATCAACGAGTACCTGGACGCCTACAAGGGCGAGGGCATCCAGCACATCGCCTGTTTCACCGACGACATCTACAGCTCGATCGAGAAGATGCGCGAGCACGGCATCACCTTCCTCGACACGCCCGACACCTACTTCGACGTGATCGACCAGCGCATTCCCAATCATGGCGAGGATGTGCCGCGACTGCGCCGGAACAAGATCCTGATCGATGCCGATCCCGAGACCAAGCAGCGCAAGCTGCTGCAGATCTTCACCGAGAACGCGTTCGGTCCGATCTTCTTCGAGATCATCCAGCGCAAGGGCAACGAGGGCTTCGGCGAGGGCAATTTCCAGGCGCTGTTCGAGAGCATCGAACGCGACCAGATGAAGCGCGGCGTGCTGTGACGCCGCGCGCTGGCGCCCAGCGGGCGCCGGGGCGCGGCACCGCGTGACGACCGATCGGCGGCGAGGGGTGCGTGCGGCTTGACGCCGTGCCCGCGCCGCGCGGCGATGGCAACGATCCTCCAGGTGAAGCGATGAACGCAACGATCGACGACACGATCATCCCGATGCCGCAAACCGCGGTGCAGCCGCGCCCGGTGCTCGACTACATGTCCGGATTCGGCAACGAGTTCGCGACCCAGGCCGAGCCGGACACGCTGCCGGTCGGCCAGAACTCGCCGCAGCGCGTCGCGCACGGGCTCTACGCCGAACAGCTGTCGGGCACCGCGTTCACCGCGCCGCGCGGCGAGAACCGGCGCAGCTGGCTGTATCGCATCCGCCCGGCGGTGCTGCACGGGCGCTTCGCGCCGTTCGTGCAGCCGCGCTTCCACGACGGCTTCGATCGCGGCCCGGTGACGCCCGAGCAATTGCGCTGGAGCCCGATCCCGTTGCCCGAGACCCCGGTCGATTTCGTCGATGGCCTGTTCTCGATGGGTGGCAGCGGCGGCGCTGGCGCTTACGACGGTGTCGGCATCCACGTCTACGCCGCCAACACCTCGATGACCGACCGCTTCTTCTACAGCGCCGATGGCGAGTTGTTGCTGGTGCCGCAGCTGGGCCGCCTGGTGGTGGCGACCGAGCTCGGCACACTCGAGGTCGAACCGCAGGAGATCGCGGTGATTCCGCGCGGCATCCGCTTCCGCGTCGAGCTGCCCGACGGGGCGAGCCGCGGCTACGTGTGCGAGAACCAGGGGCGTGCGCTGCGCCTGCCTGACCTCGGGCCGATCGGCGCCAACGGCTTGGCCAATCCGCGCGACTTCCTGGCTCCGGTCGCGCGCTACGAGGATATCGAGGGCGATTTTTCGCTGATCGCCAAGTTCCAGGGGCATCTGTGGCAGGCGTCGATCGGGCACTCGCCACTCGACGTCGTCGGCTGGCATGGCAACTACGCGCCGTACAAGTACGACCTGCGCCGGTTCAACACGATCGGCTCGATCAGCTTCGACCACCCGGACCCGAGCATCTTCACCGTGCTCACTTCGCCCAGCGACACCCCCGGCACCGCCAATCTCGATTTCGCGATCTTCCCGCCGCGCTGGCTGGTGGCGCAGCACACGTTCCGGCCGCCGTGGTTCCATCGCAACGTCGCCAGCGAGTTCATGGGCCTGGTGCACGGCCAGTACGACGCCAAGGCCGACGGCTTCTCGCCCGGCGCCTGTTCGCTGCACAACTGTATGAGCGGTCATGGGCCGGACGCGGCCACGTTCGACAAGGCCAGCGTCGCCGACCTCTCCAAGCCCGACGTGATCGCCGACACGATGGCCTTCATGTTCGAGACCCGCGGGGTGCTGCGACCGACGATGCAGGCGCTCGAAGCCGCGCATCGGCAAGCGGACTACCAGACCGTCTGGGCGGGCCTGGAGCGCCGGTTCGTGCCGCCGCGTTAGCGCAGGGCACCCGCCTGCAACGGCGGTCGATGCAGGACGGCAAGTGCGGCGGTAGCGCCTGGCCGTGCCGATTGCGTATCGGCTGCGGTCGGCGCGCAGTTCGCAGCCCATTCACACGGGCTCGCGGACGCTGGCGCGGTCTTTTTCTCGTGGAGTTGCCCATGAAGCAGACCCTGCCTGCTGTCGCCCTGCTTGCGCTCGCGCTATCGGCCTGCGGTGACCGCTCGCCCGCGCCGGCTGCCGGCCCCGAGACCGATGCCCGCACGCCACAGGCCGCCGACCCCGCGCCCGCAGGCTCGCCGCCGGTGCAGGCCGCAGGCACCGACGCGGCGCCCGCTTCCGCGCACGCGCCGGGCACCAACATTCCGCAGGTGGTCGATGGTGTGATCACATTCGACGGCTTCGGACCGGCCGCCTTCGGCGGTACCGAAGAAGACGTGCGCATGTCCTGGGGCAACGACCTCGGCGATGCGGCGCCCTCGGAGCCGGGCGGCTGCTACATCCTCAAGCCGCAGCCGATCGGCACGACCGACTACCGGCTCGGCTTCATGATCGAAGGCGATCGCTTCGTCCGGATCGATGTCCGCAACGAGGGCTACACCGCCCCGGGCGGCGGCAAGGTCGGCATGGATCGGGCCGAGATCGAGCGCCTCTACGGCGGGCGCGTCGAAGCCTCGCCGCACAAGTACGTGGAAGGCGCGCAGACGCTGCGTGTCGCAGAGGGCGACAAGGCCCTGGTGTTCGAGACCGATGCAGCCGGCAAGGTCACCGAGTGGCGCATCGGCGTGCCGCCGCAGATCGACTACGTCGAAGGCTGCGGCTGAAAGCACGGGTATCGCCCGAACGCGCGGCTGAAGGAAGCTCAGTCGCGCTCGGGCGGTGCCGGATCCTCGTCGTCGACGACGCGCTGGCTCGCATCGGGCGTGCGCCCGGGATGCGGCGGTCGGTCGTCCATCAACGACAACGCGGCGCGCGACATCAGGTGCGCGCTGATCGGCGCGGTCAGGAACAGGAACACCGTGATCAGCAGTTCGCGCGGGTGGACGCCGCTCTCGTTGACCGAGTGGTAGAGGATCGAGGCGAACAGGATGCAGCCCACGCCCAGCGTGCTGGCCTTGGCCGGGCCATGGACGCGCTGGAAGAAGTCGCGCAGCTTGAGCAGCGCGATCGCGCCGAGCAGGGTGAAGAAGCACCCCACCAGCAGCAACAGCGCGATGACGAGGTCGAGGACGATGTTCATTCGACGACGTCCCGGCGGATCACGTACTTGCTGAGCACCACGGTGCCGACAAAGCCGAGCATCGCGATGATCAGCGCCGCCTCGAAGTAGATTTCGGTATCCATCAGCATGCCGAACAGGATGAGCTGGGCGATCGAACTGACGTAGAGCGTGTCGAGGGCGAGGATGCGATCGGGCGCGGTGGGCCCGCGCAGCAACCGCCACGTCGACAGCAGCATGGCGATGCCGACCAGGTGCATGCCGGCAATGATGGCCAGTTCGATCAGGGGATTGCCGTTCATGGGAAGATCTCCCGCAGCGGGGCCTCGTAGCGGTCCTTGATCTCGGCGACCAGCGCGTCGGGATCGTCGGTGCTCAGGCAGTGGATCAACAGAAACCGGCGGTCTTCCGACAGTTCCGCGGATACGGTGCCGGGCGTCAGCGTGATCAGGCTGGTCAGCGCGGAAATACCGTGGATGTTGGTCAGGTCCAGCGGCAGCCAGACGAACTGGGAGTTGAGCTTGTCGCGGGGGCCGAGGACCTGACGGGCGACGGTGATGTTGGCGACCACGATGTCCCACAGCACGCGCGCGCCCAGCGCCCAGACGCCGCGCAGGCGGCCCAGTTGGGCGAACTCGCGTTCCATCCGCGAGGCCAGCAGCGGCATCAACCAGGCCAGCAGCAGCGCCATGACGATGTTGGCGGGGCTGAAGTCCTCGGCCATCAACAGCCAGAAGAGAAAGACCGTCAGGCTTTGCGGGATCGACGGCAGCAGACGGCGCTTCATCGCGAGGGCTCCCGGATCAACGGTGTGGTCCCGCCGACGCGCTCGACCGTCGCGCCGGTATCGAGCAATTGTGCAGCCGTCGCATCGGTGTAGCGCAGCAGCGGCCCGGCGAAGAGCGTCATCGCCACACCGTAGCCGAGCAGCAGCATGGTCGCAGCGATTTCCGAGCGGCGCAGCGGCATCGGCGCTGTGCCCTCGGGGACCGGATCGACGCGCCAGAACAGCCGCGTGCCGCTACGCGACAGGCCGATGATCGCCATCAGGCTGCTGACCAGGATCGCGGCCCAGACCCAGCCGATGACCGACTCGGGGACCGAGTTGAGCAGTTGCAGCTTGCCGATGAAGCCCGACAGCGGCGGCAGGCCGGTGACCGAGATCGCCGCGACCAGAAACAACAGCGCCGGCACGGTCTTGCCGGGCATCGAGGCGATCGGCATCAGATAGTCGCCGGTGCTGCCGCGGTGGCGCTGGATGATGTCGGCCAATAGGAACAGCGCCGCGGTCACGAACACGCTGTGGGGCAGGTAGTACAGGCCGGCGGAGATCGCGCCGCGGTTGGCGAGCGCGAACGCGACGAACAGCATGCCGGCCGACAACAGCACCAGGTAGGCCACGCCGATGCGCAGTCGCGGCGCACCGACCACGCCGAGTGCGGCCAGCACCATCGTCGCCGCACCCGCCGGCAGCAGCCACGGCCAGGCGAGGTCGGCGAGCAGGCCGGCATCGGCGCCGAACACCAGGGTGAAGACACGCAGGATCGCGTACAGGCCGACCTTGGTCATGATGGTGAACAGTGCCGCCACCGCCGCCGGTGCCCGTGCATAGGCTTCCGGCAGCCACAGGTACAGCGGCAGCAGCGCGGCTTTGGCGCAGAACACCAGCAGCAGCAAGCCGGCGCCGGCGCGCACCAATGGCGCGGTTTCGGGCGGCACCTGGGCCACGCGCACCGCCAGCTCGGCCATGTTCAACGTGCCCAGCAAGCCGTAGAGCAGGCCAAGCGCGAGCAGGAACACCGTGGATGCCGCGATGTTGAACACCACGTAGTGCATGCCGGCCTTGATCCGCGCACCGCGCGCGCCGCTCAGCAGCAGGCCGTAGGAGGCGATCAGCATCACCTCGAAGAACACGAACAGGTTGAACAGATCGCCGGTCAGGAACGAGCCGTTGAGGCCCGCGAGCTGGACCTGGAACAAGGCATGAAAGTGCAGCGCGCGCTTGTCCCAGCCGGCGCAGGCGTAGAGCAGGCACGGGATGGCGAGCAGCGTGGTGGTCATCACCATCATCGCCGAGAGGCGATCGACCATCAGTGCGATGCCCAGCCGGGCAGGCCAGTCGCCGAGCAGGTAGACCAGCATCTCCTCACGCTGGACCTGCAGCAGCAGCGCGACGCTGACCGCCAGCAGGACCGCCATGCCCAGCCACGCCCACAGTCGCAGCGTCGAAGCGCGATGCCGGCGCTCGAGCAGCAACAGCAGGGCGCCGGTGATCAGCGGCACCAGGATCGGCGCGATCGCGATGTGGTTCATCGCCCGCCCCCGCGCCGCTCGTCGTCGGGCTCTTCGCCGTCGACGTGGTCGGTATGCAGATCCGAATGCTCGCGCATCGCCACGACCACGGTCACCGCGGTCATCGCGAAGGCGATCACGATCGCGGTCAGCACCAGTGCCTGCGGCAGCGGATCGGTGTAGCTGGCCAGCGTCTCGGGAAGGCCATCGCCGAGCACCGGCGGCTTGCCGACCACGATGCGGCCGGACGAGAAGATCAGCAGGTTGGTGGCATACGACAGCAACGTCAGCCCGAGGATGACGTCGAAGGTGCGTGCGCGCAGCAGCAGGTACACGCCCGAGGCGGCGAGCACGCCGATGGCGCTGGCGATCGCGAATTCCATCAGGGCGTCTCCTCACTGGCCTGGCGTTGCTTGACCGTGCCCATCGTCGAGAGCATCAGCAGCGTGCCGGCGAACACCACCACGTAGACGCCGGTGTCGAACACCAGCGCGCTGGCCAGCGGCAGCAGGCCGACCACGGGCAGGTTCAGATCGATGTGGCCGCTGGTCAGGAACGGCAGGCCGAACCACCACGAGCCCACGCCGCCGATCACCGCCAGCAGCAGGCCGATGCCGATGCCGCGCAGGTAGTCGAAGCCGAAGGTCGCCTCGACCGCGCGCGCGCCCTGCAGCACGTACTTCACCAGCACCGGCACTGCGAACACCAGGCCGGCGATGAAACCGCCGCCGGGCGCGTTGTGCCCGCGCAGGAACAGGTAGATCGACACCGTGAGCGCCAGCGGGAACAGCAACTGGGTCAGGTCGGCCGCGATCGGCAGGTGCACCGGCGGACCGGGCATCACTTCATCGGGCTGCAACCGCGCCCAGCGCAGCAACGCGTGCACGACCAGCGCGGCGGTGCCGAACACGGTGATCTCGCCAAAGGTATCGAAGCCTCGGAAGTCGACCAGGATCACGTTGACGACATTGCGTCCGTAGGCCTCGGGCAGCGAGCGCACCAGCAGTTCGCCGGAAATCGTGTCCACCGGCGCCATCATCATCGCGTAGGCCAGCGTCGCCAGTCCGCCGCCGGCGACAAGCGAGATCGCCACGTCGCGGACCTTGCGCAGCGGCGTACGCGCGACCTTCGACTGCTTGGGCAGGTAATTGAGCGCCATCATCATCAGCGCGATGGTGACCATCTCCACCAGCAGCTGGGTCAGTGCCAGATCCGGCGCCGACAGGTAGACGAACATCAGGCTCACGGTCAGGCCGACGCCGCCGATCACGATCAGCGCGGTCAGCCGCTTGCCGTGCACCAGCACCGTGCCGATCGACGCGGCCACCAGCAGCGTCCACAGGATCCAGCCGATCGCCGGCATGGTCTGCGAGCGTGGCGCCGCCGACAGGATCTCGCCGATCTCGCCGACCAGCGGCCAGCCGGCAAGCAGCAACGCGACCAGCAGCAGGCCCAGCAGGCTGCGCTGCAGGCGGCCATTGGCCACGCGGGCGGTGAAGGCGCGCGCCAGCGAGAACAGCCGTTCGATGTTGACGTGGAACACGTGCCGGCCGATCGAGCGCGTCACCACCGCATGGAAGTCGAGCAGCCGGCGCAGGCCGAAGTACAGCGCCACGCCCAGCACCAGGCTGGCCACGCTCATCAGCAGCGGCAGGTTCACTCCGTGCCAGACCGCAAGACTGAATGTGGGCGCGGCATCGCCGAGCGTGCCGGCGACCATCGTGCGCAGCAGCGGCTGCACCGTCAGCGCGGGCACGATGCCGACCACCACGCACAGCACCGCGAGCACGCCGACCGGGATGCGCATCCAGCGCGGCGGCTCGTGCGGTACCACATCCAGCGCGCGTGGCCCGTTGCCGAAGAACGTGTCGTGCACGAAGCGCAGGCTGTAGGCGATGCCGAACACGCCGGCCAGCAGCGCGGCGCCGCTGATGATCAGCCGCATCGTGCCGTGCCCGCCGATCTCCAGCGCCTCGGCGAAGAACATTTCCTTGGACAAAAAGCCGTTGAGCAGCGGAATCCCCGCCATCGCCAGCGAGGCGATGATCGCCAGGGCACTGGTCATCGGCATCAGGCGCCGGAGGTTGCCGAGCCGGCGCATGTCGCGGGTCCCGGCCTCGTGGTCGATGATGCCCGCCGCCATGAACAGCGAGGCCTTGAACATGGCGTGGTTGAGGATGTGGAACAGGCCGGCCACCACGGCCATGTCGGTCGACAGGCCGAACAGCAGCGTGATCAGGCCCAGGTGCGAGATCGTCGAGTAGGCCAGCAGCCCCTTGAGGTCGTGCTGGAAGATCGCGAACCAGGCGCCGACCAGCAGCGTCGTCGCGCCGACGCCGGTGACGACATAGAAGAACAGGTCAGTGCCCGCCAGTGCGGGGTGCAGCCGCGCGAGCAGGAACACGCCCGCCTTGACCATCGTCGCCGAGTGCAGATAGGCCGATACCGGTGTGGGCGCAGCCATTGCCTGCGGCAGCCAGAAATGGAACGGGAACTGCGCGCTCTTGGTGAACACGCCCAGCAGCACCAGGGCCAGCGCCGCGGGGTAGAGGTGGCTGGCGCGGATCGTGTCACCAGCCGCGAGCACCGCATCGAGGTCGTAGCTGCCGACGATGCGCCCGATCAGCAGCACGCCGCCCAGCAGCGCCAGGCCGCCCAGGCCGGTGATCGTCAGCGCCATGCGCGCGCCCTGGCGGGCGTCCTGGCGATGCGACCAGAACCCGATGAGCAGGAACGAGCTGATCGAGGTCAGCTCCCAGAACACCGCCAGCAGCAGCAGGTTGCCGGCCAGGACCATGCCCAGCATCGCACCCATGAACAGCAGCAGGTAGGTGAAGAACCGCCGTGGGCTGTCCTTGGGCGACAGGTAGTAGGCGCCGTAGAGCACCACCAGCCCGCCGATGCCCAGCACCATCAATGCGAAGGTCCAGGCCAGCCCGTCCATGCGCAGGCTGAAGTCGAGCCCGGCCTCGGGGATCCATTCGTAGCCGGTGCGCAGGATCGTGCCGTCGAACACGTCGCCAGCCACTGCCGCCAATACCGCCAGTCCCAGCAACGGCACGAAGCCGGCGAGCCAGGCGGTGGTGCGACGCGACGCGTGCGCCGAGAGGGCGACGACGAGCGCCAGCACGAAGGGCAGGGCCAACAACAGTTCGAGCATCGGACTCCTTGTGGAGGCGGTCGGCCAGAAAGCCGGCGGAGCGCGCAAGGGCCGAGCAGTCTAACCGATGCGCGCGAACAGTTCGTGGATTTTGCCGGCTATGCTGTGAGGATGTCAGCATGCTCCGCGCCGTTCGCGTCTTCCCGGGGCCGGCCGCCTCTCCACGGCGGACGGACATGAACAGGCATGCACTGGTGCTGGGCGGCAGTGGCGCGATCGGGCGTGCGCTGGTGGCGCGGCTGCTCGCCGCTGGCTGGACGGTCGATGCGGTCTCGCGCGAGGCCCGTCCGTCGCAACCGGGCCTGCGCTGGCATCTGGGCGGCTTCCAGGCGATGCCAGAGCTGACCGGCCGCTTCGATGCCGTTTTCAGTTGTGGGCCGCTGGACCATTTCTCGATCTGGTATGCGGCCACTGGCCCCGAGAGCCCGCGCGTGGTGGCGTTCGGATCCACCAGCGACGCGACCAAGCAGGCTGCGGCCGACCCCGACGAACGCGCGCTGGCGGCACGGCTGCGCGAGGCCGGGACGCGCTTGTTCGCGGCCGCCGGCGATCGCGGCGCGGCGGCGACGTTGTTGCGGCCGACGCTGATCTACGGGCCCGGCAGCGCGCACAACCTGGCGCGCGTGGTCGCGCTTGCGCGCCGCCGCGGCCTCTTCGTGCTGCCCATCGATGCGCGTGGCCTGCGTCAGCCGGTGCATGCCGACGACCTGGCGGCCGCGGCGCTGGCTGCGGTCGATGCGCCGGCCGCAGCCGGCCAGGCCTACGCCTTGCCCGGCGGCGAGACGCTGCGCTATCGCGACATGGTCGCGCGCACGCTGGCGGCGCTGACCCCGCGGCCACGGCTATTGCTGCTGCCGGCGCCGTTGTTCGAAGTGGCGTTGCAGCTGGCGCATCGCGCCGGTCAGTTGCAGGGATTGCCGGCTGGGGCGGTGGCGCGGATGCGCGAGGATCTGGTGTTCGACCCCGCCCCGGCGCAGGCCGCGTTCGGCTACGCGCCGCGGCCGTTTGTGCCCGACGCGTCGATGTTCCCGGACTGAGCGACCCCCCTCAGTACCGCCAGCCGAGCCGCCGATACAGCTTGGCCAAGACCCAGGCCGGCCCGATCAGCAGATAGCGCAGGTCGGTCAGGAAGCTCGGCTTGCGGGCCTCGAACCACCGGCTGTGGCCGACGAACTGGGCGATCCATGCCACCACGAAGACGGCCGCGCCCAGCGCCAGCAGCCCGGGCGTGCCGAGCGTGCGATGCAGCCAGGCCGTGGCCGCGGCCATCGCGATGAAGACGGCGAGCATGCCCAGGCCCAGCGGGCGCGACGCGCGCTGGTAGAACAGCCAGGCGCCGAACATCGCGAGCGCGGCCCAGGCCCCTGAGCGGAAGAACGGCCCCGGCGGCAGACACCACAGCAGGGCCACCACGCTCCACAGGATCGCCGGCACGGCGACGACATGGATCCGCTGGTTGGCGGCGTTGCGATGGTCGGCCGAGTAATGCGCGAACCAGCGCTCGATCGGGCGCACGCCTTCGCCGTCGTGTGTCGTGTCCATCAGGACTCCCGGGTGCCGTGGGTGCGCGGGCATCTTCGCAGAATGCAGCGCGATCGATGCCGGCCGCCAGCGCCGGTCCGCCTGGGGGCAGCGCTCGGCCTCTTTTTTTCCTCGGTCGGTCATCTGCGCCAGAAGCGAGAATATTTTCCGATCAGGCTTGACTTGTCCGATTCGGGGCGAGACAGTCGGCAGATTGGTCCTACGTCCGTCCCGTCGAGGTGCTCCCGATGTCAGGTTCGTTGCGTGTGCGATCGTTGCTGGCCTGCTTGCTGCTGTGCACCTCCGCGTTCGCCCAGACGGGACCCGCGCCCGCGGCCCCGGCGGCCCCCGAGCTGACGGCGACTGCCCAAACGCCCCCGGCCGCCGACGGCGCCCATGTCCTGACCGGGACTGATGTCACGGCCTGGCTCGACGGGTTCATGCCCTATGCGCTGGCCCGCGGGAACATCGCCGGCGGTGTGGTCACCGTGGTCAAGGACGGGGAGATCATCGCCAAGCGTGGTTACGGCTACGCCGATGTCGCCAAGCGCCAGCCGGTGGATCCGGATGCCACGCTGTTCCGCCCAGGCTCGGTCTCCAAGCTGCTGACCTGGACGGCGGTGATGCAGCAGGTCGAGGCCGGGCGCCTGGATCTGGATGCCGACATCAACGACTACCTCGACTTCCGGGTGCCGACGCGCGGGACGCCGATCACGCTGCGCCACCTGATGACCCACACCTCGGGACTGGAGGAGCGGGTCAAGAATCTGATGACCACCGAGGCGCAGGCGCGCGCCGGCAAGACCGAGCTCGGCGCCTACCTCAAGGCCTGGGTGCCCGGCCAGATCTTCGAGCCCGGCACGGTCCCGGCGTACTCGAACTACGCGACCAGCCTGGCGGGCTACATCGTCGCGCGGGTCAGTGGCGAGTCGTTCGACGACTACATCGAGCGGCATGTCCTGCAGCCGTTGCGGATGACCCGCTCGAGCTTCCGCCAGCCCCTGCCGGACGAACTGGCCGGGCTGATGGCGCGCGGCTATCAGCTCGCCTCGGACGAACCCGGTGGTTACGAAGTCGTGCCGTCGGCGCCGGCCGGCGCCCTGGCGGCCACCGGCAGCGACATGGCGCGCTTCATGATCGCGCACCTGGAGACCGCGGCCGGCCGCGACTCTCCGCTGCTCAAGGCCGCGACCGCGGCGCAGATGTACACGCCGCAGACCCGCTTCGTCCCGCCGCTGCGGACCATGGCGCTGGGCTTCTACGAGATCGACCTCAACGGACAGCGCGTGCTCGGCCACGGCGGCGACACGATCTTCTTCCACTCGTATCTGTATCTGTTCCGCGATCAGGGCGTCGGTGTCTTCGTGTCGGTCAACAGCACCGGCGCGGATGGCGCGACCGGCGTGATCCGCAGCGAACTGCTCGAAGGCTTCGCCGACCGTTACTTCCCCGCGCAGACGCCGCCGGCCCAGGTCGACATCGAGACGGCGAAGGCGCAGGCCCGGCTGCTCGCCGCGGGCCATTACTTGAACTCGCGCCGCAGCGAGTCGGGCTTCATGCGCCTGATGCAGCTCCAGCAGGTGCAGCTCGTGGACCACGGCGACGGTTCGGTCGGGTTCCCGATGTTCTCGGGCACCGACGGCCAGCCGGGTCGCTTCTATCCGGTGGCGCCGTTCGTCTGGCGCACGCTGGATGGCAAGCAGCGATTGGCCGCGGTGGTCGAAGACGGCAAGGTGACTGCGTTCTCGGTCGATGCGGTCTCGCCGTTCATGCTCTTCCAGCGCGTCGAAGGCTATCGCTCGGCCGCGTGGCTGATGCCGGTGCTGGGTGTGTCGTTCGCGGTATTGGTGCTCAGCGCATTGGCCTGGCCGGTCAGTGCACTGGTGCGGCGCCGCTATCGCCTCGCGCTGCCGTGGCCGCCGCGCACGGTACGCGCCTACCGGGCGAGCCGCGCCGCAAGCTGGCTGGTGTTGCTGAGCTGGGCCGGCTGGATCGGCCTGATCGCCTGGTTCATGGCCGACTACTTCCGGATCAACGACGGCCTCAATGGTTGGGTCCTGGCGCTGAGCGCGCTGTCTGTCGTCGCGATCGCGGCCGGGCTCGCGACGTCGGCCTGGAACCTGCGCGAAACCTGGCGGGGCGGACGCGGCTGGCCCGCGCGGCTGTGGGCAGCCTTGCTGCTGGTGGCGATGCTCGCGACCAGCTATGCCGCCGTGATCAGCGGCCTGGTGGCCTTCGTCACCGACTTCTGATCCCGGGATGGGGCAGACGCGCGTCTGCCCCATCGGGTTGGTCGCGTCGCGGCGATCAAGCCGCGTCGACCGGATTGGCGGGGCTGTGGGCATTGGCCCACCGCTGTAGGCCGCGCGCGGCCCCCTGATCGCGTTCTCCATCGGGCACCGCGCCGGTCGCACTGCGCGCGCCGATGCGCCTTCAGTCGACGGCGATGCCCGCCAGCCGTTGCAGGGCCTCGGCGTAGCGCGCGCGGGTGCGCGCGATGACCTCGGCCGGCAGGCGCGGGCCCGGTGCGGTCTTGTCCCAGTCCAGCGTTTCCAGATAGTCGCGCACGATCTGCTTGTCGTAGCTCGGCGGGCTGGTGCCGACCTGGTATTCGTCCGCCGGCCAGTAACGCGACGAGTCCGGGGTGAGCATCTCGTCCATGACGTACAGGCGGCCATCGGCATCGGTGCCGAACTCGAACTTGGTGTCGGCCAGGATGATGCCGCGCTCGGCGGCATGCGCGGCGGCATGCGCATACAGCCGCAGCGTGGCGTCGCGCACCTGTTCGGCAAGATCGGCGCCGATGTGGCGCACCATCGTGTCGAAGTCGATGTTCTCGTCATGGTCGCCGACGGCGGCCTTCGTCGACGGCGTGAAGATCGGCTGCGGCAACTGTTCGGCCTGGCGCAGGTCGCCCGGCAGCGCGATCCCGCTGACGCGGCCGGTGCGCTGGTAGTCCTTCCAGCCGCTGCCGATCAGGTAGCCGCGGGCAATCGCTTCGACCGGGACCGGCTTGAGCTTCTTCGTCACGACCGCGCGCTGCGCATAGAGCCCCGGATCGACCCCTGCGGGCAGCACGCTGGCCACTTCCACGCCGGTCAGGTGATTGGGCATCAGCGCCGCGGTCTGCTCGAACCAGAAGTTGCTGATCTGGCAGAGCATCTCGCCCTTGCCGGGAATCGGGTCGGGCAGCACGACGTCGAACGCGCTCAGGCGGTCGGTGGCGACGATCAGCAGCCGCTCCTCGCCAAGCTCGAACACGTCGCGGACCTTGCCGCGGTGGCGCAGGTGGAGGCCGGGCAGGTTCGCTTCGAGCAGGGTCGTCGACACAGGGGTGGTCCGGGTTGCGTCGCAAAACGGTCGGCAAGTGTAGTGCGAACGCGGTCGCGGTGCAGGGGGGCTTCTCGACCGCCCGCGCGGCGGCGAACCGCTACACTGCCGGCCATGCAACGCTGGTACGGAAAACTGTTGGGCTTCATCGCCGGATGGCTGCTGCTGCGCCACCCGGCGGGCGGCGTGATCGGGCTGGTGATCGGACATGCGTTCGATGCCGGCTGGCTGGCGCCGCGCCAGCAGAAGGACTATGCGGTGTTCGGCCTGGCCCCGGACGCCACCCAGGTCCAGATTGACCAGGCCTATCGCCGGTTGATCTCGCAGTACCACCCCGACCGTGTGGCCGGCGCGGCGCCGGAACTGCGGGCCCAGGCCGAGGCACGGGCCGCCGAGCTCAATGCCGCCTACGACCGGCTGCGCCGCGGCCGCGACGGTCGCAAGCGCCCCCGGCGCTGAGGCGCGGCACGCGCATCGTCGGCGCATAAGTCCCACTGTCCCGGTGGCGCCCGCCGAGCCCGTTCGCTGCGCCCGGCGAGCACTGGGCCGCGTGCGCCGCCGCGTAGAATGACGGCCTGCGGCCCTCGCCGCGTCCTTCCGTCGCTCCCGGAGCCATCCATGCAGCCCGCCGTCATCGCGCCCTCGATCCTGTCCGCCAACTTCGCCCGGCTCGGCGAGGAGGTCGACACCGTGCTCGCTGCCGGTGCCGACTGGGTGCATTTCGACGTGATGGACAACCATTACGTGCCGAACCTGACGATCGGCCCGCTGGTGTGCGAGGCGCTGCGCAAGCACGGCGTGACTGCACCGATCGACGTGCACCTGATGGTCGAGCCGGTCGACCGCATCGTGCCGGACTTCGCCCGCGCCGGCGCGACGCTGATCAGCTTCCATCCCGAGGCCAGCCGCCACGTGCACCGCACGATCCAGTTGATCCGCGCCGAGGGCTGCCAGGCCGGCCTGGTGTTGAATCCGGCGACACCGGTCGAGGTGCTCGACTACGTGCTCGAAGACCTGGACATGGTGCTGCTGATGTCGGTCAATCCGGGCTTCGGCGGCCAGGCGTTCATTCCCTCGACGCTCGACAAGCTGCGCCGTGTGCGCGAGCGCATCGACGCCACCGGCAAACCGATCCGGCTGGAGATCGACGGTGGCGTCAAGCCCGACAACATCGGCCAGATTGCCGCCGCGGGCGCCGACACCTTCGTCGCCGGCTCGGCGATCTTCGGCCAGCCCGACTACCGCGCGGTCGTCGAGGCGATGCGCACACAGATCGCCCGCGCCAGCGACCTGTCGGCCTGAAGCCAGCACTTTAAACCGGGGTCAGAGTGCAATTCCGCGAGGCGAAATTGCACTCTGACCCCGGTTTTGCGCTGGGGCCTGCCGAGGGAAGAGCGGCTTGCGGCCGACAGGCGGCTGCCCCTTCCGGAGAGGAATGCGCGCAGAAGAGGCCCAGAAGAAAGGCCGCATCCTGCGATGCGGCCTTCCGGAAGATTGGAGGCTGATCCTGCCTCCGCCCGTCGTCCCTGCTATGGCCTCCCATGGTCCGGGCGCTCGATGACAGCGTCATGACGGTGCGTGGGCGAGCAGCGTGAGGGGCGTTTAACAGCGCATGCCGCGCACTCCGCTACGCTGCGCCACCTTTCCCTTGTCCCGTGCCCCATGCCTGCTCCGTCCTGGTGTCTGATCCTCAACGGCAAATCGGCGGGGGTGGAGGCGGTGCGCGAGGCGGTCGCGACGATGCGTGGCCGTGGCATCGCGCTGGCGGTCCGGGTGACCTGGGAGGCGGGCGATGCCGCGCGCTTCGTCGATGAAGCACTGGCCAGCGGCGTGGACACGCTGATCGTGGGCGGCGGCGATGGCACGGTCAATGCGGTGGTCTCCGCACTTGCCGCACGTCCGGAAGCGGCCGACGCGCTGCCGTCGCTGGGCGTGTTGCCACTGGGGACTGCCAACGACTTCGCGACCGCGGCGCAGATACCCGATGCGCCGCAGGACGCACTTGCCCTGGTGGCCGAACTGCCGCCTCGCCCCGTCGATGTGCTGCGCGTGGCGGCCGACGACGCCGTGCTGTGGTGCGCGAACCTGGCCTCGGGGGGCTTCGGCACCCAGGTGACGGTCGAGACGCGCGACGCCCTCAAGCGCGTGCTTGGCGGGCTGGCCTACTTCGTGACCGGGCTGTCGCGGGTGGGCCGGATCGAGCCGATCCAGGTGCGTGTGCGCGGTCCCGATTTCGCCTGGGACGGCGGCCTGGTCGCGCTGGGTATCGGCAATGGCCGTCAGGCCGGCGGCGGGCAGGCGCTGTGTCCCGATGCCTGGATCGATGACGGCATGATCGATCTGACGATCGTGCCCGAATTCGAGGGCGAGGTCGTCGCCGCGCTGCGCACCGCATTGGTCGAAGGCAAGGTCGCCGCGCTCGACCAGGTCGCGGTGCGTCGCCGGCTGCCGCGGCTGGTCGTCGAGTCGGATGCGCCGCTCACGCTCAACCTCGATGGCGAGCCGCACGCTTCGCGGCGCTTCGCGGTCGAATGCGTCGCCGGCCGGATCCGCATGCACCTGCCTGTGGACTGCCCGTTGCGCGGCGCCGGGACAGTCGCATCACCAGGGGCGACTCGCTAGAGTAGCGGGATGCGCGTTCCCGCTGCCCCGCACCTGTGGATCCTCGGCATCGACCGGCGATGGCGGCGTTCTGCCGCCGTGTCCGCCCGCCCGTTGCCCGAGGAAATGCCGCGTGATCTCGCAGTCCCAGTTCCAGCAGTACGCCGCTGACGGCCACACACGCATCCCGGTGGTGCGCGAGGTGCTGTCCGACCTCGACACGCCGCTGTCGGTCTATCTCAAGCTGGCCGATGGGCCGCACACCTACCTGTTCGAATCGGTCGAGGGCGGCGAGCGCTTCGGTCGGCATTCGATCATCGGGTTGCCGGCCGAGCGGGTGTACGCCTTCCACGGCCACACGCTGACCGTTCGCGAGCACGGCGAGACGATCGAAACGCGGGAGGTCGCCGATCCGTTCGCCGAGGTCGAGCGCCTGCGCGCCGAGCATTCGGTGCCGCGGGTCGAGGGCCTGCCGGGCTTCGCCGGCGGCCTGGTCGGCTGGTTCGGCTTCGAGTGCATCGAGTACATCGAGCCGCGGCTGCGCGATGCGGCCCGCGCCGACGTGCGCGACGAGCTGGGCACGCCGGACATCCTGCTGATGCTCAGCACCGAGGTCGCGGTGTTCGACAACCTCAAGGGCCGGCTGTACCTGATCGTGCATGCCGACCCGCGCGAACCCCAGGCTTGGGCGCGCGCCAACCGCCGGCTCGATGCGCTCAGCCACCGGCTGCGCCAGGGCGGGGCGGGCTACCCCGAAACCCTGCAGCCGGCCGCGCTGGACGAATCGGACTTCGTGTCCGGTTTCACCCGCGAGGGCTTCATCGACGCGGTGGCGCAGGTCAAGGACTACATCGCCGCCGGCGACGCCTTCCAGGTCGTGCTGTCGCAGCGCATGTCGGTGCCGTTCCAGGCCCGCCCGGTCGACGTCTACCGGGCACTGCGCGCACTCAACCCCTCGCCGTACATGTACTTCCTCGATGTCGGCGGGACCCAGGTCGTGGGTTCGTCGCCGGAGATCCTGGTGCGCCTGCAGGGCGATGCGGTCACCGTGCGTCCGATCGCCGGCACGCGCCCGCGTGGCGCGACCCCGGCGCAGGACCAGGCACTGGAGGCCGAGCTGCTGGCCGATCCCAAGGAGCGCGCCGAGCACCTGATGCTGATCGACCTGGGCCGCAACGACGTCGGCCATGTCTCGGCGCCGGGTACGGTCGAGGTCGGCGAGCGCTTCGTGATCGAGCGCTACAGCCATGTCATGCACATCGTCAGCGAGGTCACCGGTCGGTTGAAGGCCGGCCTGAGCTACGCCGATGTGCTGCGCGCGACGTTCCCGGCCGGTACGGTCAGTGGCGCACCGAAGGTGCGCGCGCTGGAGATCGTGCGCAGCCTCGAGCCGGTCAAGCGCAACGTGTACTCGGGTGCGGTCGGTTACATCGGCTGGCACGGCGACGCCGACACCGCGATCGCGATCCGTACCGCGGTGATCCAGGACGGCCGCCTGTACGTGCAGGCAGGCGCGGGCATCGTGTACGACTCCGATCCCGACATGGAATGGGCCGAGACGATGAACAAGGGCCGCGCGCTGTTCCGCGCGGTGGCGCAGGCGGCGAAGGGGCTGTGACCCGCCCCGCGGGTTTCCGACACGGATCAGGGAGACAATGATGACACGAGCTTTGGGACGCGGATGTGCGGCGCTGCTGCTGGCACTGTGCGCGCCGTGGGCGACGGCGCAGGTCAACGCACTGCCGTCGCTGCCGCACCTGCTGGTCAAGGGCGATGCGACACGCGACGTCGTGCCGGACCGCTTCACGGTCTCGATCACGCTCAGTGCGCTGGACATGCAGCCCGAAGTCGCGCGCGAGCGCGTGCAGGCGAACCTGGGCGCCCTGCTGACCGCGCTCAAATCGGGCGGGGCGATCGCCGAATCGATCGATGCCAGCACGTTCTCGGTGCAACCCGAACACCGCTACGAATCGCAGAAGCGCGTGTACCAGGGCATCCGTGCGACCCGCCAGTTGCAGGTCACCTTCCCCGATGCCGAGGCCACGCGTGCGTTTCTCGCGGGCCTGCCGGCCGGTGAGGACGTGCAGTTGGCGGGCATCGAGCCGACATTTTCGGGCGAGGCAGCGCTACGCGGCGAACTGAAGGCCGAGGCCATGCGCCAGACTCGCGAGACCGCGGCATTGCTGGCCAGGAGCTACGGCGCACGTCTTGGGTCGCTTTACAGCGTGTCCGATGTGGCGCCGAGTTTCACCTATGGCGTCCAGGCGGGCCATTGGCCGTCGTCCCGCGGGCGCGGTGTCCCGCCGCCGCCCGAGGGGCCTGCGGTGATATTCGATGCGCCGGACGCAATGGACAGCATCCAGGTCACCGGCAGCCGCATCACGCCCGAAAGTCTCGCGGTCGGCACCGTCACGATCGCCGAACACCTGTACGCCATCTTCCTGCTCGCGGACTAACCCATGCTGTTGATGCTCGACAACTACGACAGCTTTACCTGGAACCTCGTGCAGTACCTGCAGGCGCTCGGCGCTGAGGTCCGAGTGGAGCGCAACGACGCATTGACGGTCGAACAGATCGAGCGGCTCGCCCCCGAGCGGATCGTGATCTCGCCCGGCCCGTGTACGCCGAACGAGGCGGGCGTGTCGCTGGCCGTGATCGAGCGGCTCGGGGCGACGGTGCCGATCCTGGGCGTGTGCCTGGGCCATCAGGCGCTCGGCCAAGCCTACGGCGGTCGCGTGGTCCGCGCCGGCCGGATCATGCACGGCAAGACCTCGCCGATCCGGCACGAGGGCCGCGGCGTGTTCACTGGATTGCCCGATGGCTTTGACGCCACCCGCTACCACTCCTTGGTCGTCGAGCGCGCATCGTTGCCCGATTGCCTGGAGGTCACCGCCTGGACCGAGCATGATGACGGCACGGTGGAGGAGATCATGGGCCTGCGCCATCGCATGTATCCGGTCGAGGGCGTGCAGTTCCACCCCGAGTCTATCCTCACCGAACACGGCCATGCGTTGCTGAAGAACTTCCTGACGCGCTGAGTGGGGCGAGGACAAACGCGGATTCCAGAAGGAGAAGGACACGATGGACATGCAGGTGCCAGCGCACCCGGGCGCCGCCCGGCTCTACGTTTTCGATGAGGTCTACTCGTTCCGGGCCGCGCAGGAGCAGGCCGAGAAGAAGAAACTCGGCGCCTTCGGGACGCTGGCCAAGTGGAACCCGCTCAACCGCCCCAAGCCCGAGACCGTGCTGCTGTCGCGGCAGGAGATGCGCCTGGAGCCGTTCTGGCACGTGGTCGCGCAGCGGACCGTCGAGTACGCCTGCCGGGTCGACTACCCGGTTCCGGTGCACAACCCGCATGCCAAGTCGGTCCAGATCGGGGCGCAGTCCTACGAGGTCGCGCGCAACGGCGGCAAGGGCCGGATCGACGTGCCGGTCATCGAGCAGTGCTATCGCCGGGTCGACTACGCCGACTATGTCGACGGCCTGGGGCGTGAGATCAAGGCAGCGACGCTGGCGGCCTACGTGGAGCGCTACAAGCACGCCGAGCTCGAAGCGCTCGACCGGCCCGAGGCGGTGCAGCCGCGGGTGCCGATGGCCTCGGCGATCCAGATCGCCAAGGCCAAGCTGGCAGCCGAGGCCATCAACGCCCACGAGATCCACGAGGACCAGGACCGGTTCGAGAAGCTGCACCTGTTCTTCCGTCCGGTGTTCGCGTTCGAGTACGTCTGGTCCAATGCCGACCGGCGCGGCGTGATCGAGGTCGATGGGCTGACCGGCGAGGTCGTCGAGGCCGGGCAGTGGTTCAAGGACAAGGTGAACCGGCTGGTGACCCGCGAGACGATGTTCGAACTCGGTGCCGAGGTCGCGGGTGCGCTGGTGCCCGGTGGCGGTGTCGTGGTCAAGGTCTTCGACCGGATGACGGTGTCCAACGGCAAGCCCTGAGCGGCAGCGCGCCAGCGTTCGTGCCCTGCAATTGCGGGCACGGCGCCGGGATCGGCGACAATCTGCAGCGTCAGCCTGCGCCAGGAGTCCGCGTCGCGATGCCCATCACCCCCCACGAAGCCCTGCAACGGACGATCGAGCACCGCGAGATCTTCCGCGACGAGATGGTCGAGCTGATGCGCCAGATCATGCGCGGCGAGGTCTCGCCGCTGATGACGGCGGCGATCCTGTCGGGCCTGCGGGTCAAGAAGGAGACCGTCGACGAAATCGCGGGGGCGGCGCAGGTCATGCGCGAGTTCGCATTGCCGGTGCCACTCGCCGAGGACGACCGCGTGCAACTGGTCGACATCGTCGGCACCGGCGGCGACGGCGCGCACACCTTCAACATCTCCACGGCGAGCATGTTCGTGGTCGCCGCGGCGGGCGCCAAGGTCGCCAAGCACGGCAACCGCAGCGTGTCGTCGAAATCGGGCAGCGCCGACGTGCTCGAGGCGCTGGGCGCGCGCATCGACCTGCAGCCCGAGGCGGTCGCCGATTGCATCGCGCGCACCGGGATCGGCTTCATGTTTGCACCGGTGCACCACCCGGCGATGCAGGTCGTCGCCCCGGTGCGACGCGAGATGGGCGTGCGCACGATCTTCAACATCCTCGGCCCGCTGACCAATCCGGCCGGCGCACCGAACATCCTGATGGGGGTGTTCCATCCCGACTTGGTCGGCATCCAGGTCCGCGTGCTGCGGGAGTTGGGCGCCGAGCGCGCGCTGGTGGTCTGGGGGCGCGATGGCATGGACGAGATCTCGCTGGGCGCCGGCACCCTGGTCGGCGAACTGCGCGACGGGCAGGTGCACGAGTACGAGATCCATCCCGAGGACTTTGGCATCGCGATGGCGGCCAGCCGCAACCTGCGGGTCGCCGACGCGGCCGAATCGAAGGCGCTGCTGCTGGCCGCACTCGACGACACGCCGGGGCTGGCACGCGACATCGTCTGCCTCAACGCCGGCGCGGCGCTGTATGTCGCCGGCGTGGCCGACTCGATCGCCGATGGCGTTACGCGCGCGCACAAGGCGATCGCCGACGGCGGTGCGCGTGCGCGGCTCGACGCGTTCGTGGCGGCGACCAACGGTCGGGCCCATTGATCGGGCCCGGCGCCCGGCGGCGGCATCACCTGCGGTATCTTGGGCGGCCCTGCCCGTCCGCCGCGGTTCTACGATCTTGAACGACGTCCTGCAGCGCATCGTCGCGCGCAAACACGAAGAAGTCGCCGCTCGTCGCGCCGCCTGCCCGCTGGCCGAGATCGCGGCGCGCGCGGCCGATGCCGGCCCGGTCCGTGGGTTCGCCGCGGCGATCGAGGCCAGAATCGCCGCAGGCGATGCGGCGGTGATCGCCGAGATCAAGAAGGCCAGCCCGTCGAAGGGCGTGATTCGCCCGGACTTTCGCCCCGCCGACATCGCCCGCAGCTACGCGGCCGGCGGTGCGGCTTGCCTGTCGGTGCTGACCGACATCGACTTCTTCCAGGGCGCCGACGACTATCTGGTGCAGGCGCGCGCCGCCTGCTCGCTGCCGGTGCTGCGCAAGGATTTCATCGTCGATCCCTGGCAGGTCCACGAGTCGCGCGCGCTCGGCGCCGACTGCATCCTGCTGATCGTCGCCGCGCTCGACGACCGCGCGCTGGCCGAGTTGGCCGGGCTGGCGATGTCGCTGGACCTCGACGTGCTGGTCGAGGTGCATGACATCGACGAGCTCGAACGCGCGCTGCAGGTGCCGTCGCCGCTGCTGGGCATCAACAACCGCAGCCTGCGCAGCTTCGAGGTCTCGCTCGACACCACGCTGTCGCTGCAGGGCGCAGTGCCGCGCGATCGGCGCCTGGTCACCGAGAGCGGCATCCATACGGCCGACGACGTTGCGCGGATGCGCGAGGCGGGCATCGACGCTTTCCTGGTCGGCGAAGCCTTCATGCGCGCGCCCGATCCCGGCGCCGCGCTCGGTGCCTTGTTCTCGCCGGCCCTGCCGCCGCCCGAGGTCATCGCGCCGCCGCCGCAGGCACCGGATGAAGCGGATGCGCCGCGTGCGCCGCTGACCGCGGTGATCGTCGAGGCCAGCGATCCGGCCCAGGCCTCGTCCGGCGACGCGCCTGTCAACGATGCCGCGCCGACGCTGGCCGGGTTGCTGACGCCAGCTGCCGCCGCGGCCGGCGGGCCGGCCACCGATGCACAGGCCGCCGCTGCGCCGCGCACCGTGGTCTTCGACTTCGACCACACCCTCTACGACGGCGATTCGGGCACACACCTGTTCGGCTGGCTGATCCGCCGCAGCGCCTGGCGCACGGCGCTGGCACTGCTGGCCACGCCGCTGCTCGGGCCGATGATCGCCTGCCTGCCGACCCGCCGTTACGGCATCTCCGGCTACGCGTGGATCGGCACCGTGGGTCTGAACAGCCGCGGGTCGCTGGATCGCCTGATCGATCTCTACGTCGCCCGTCATGCCGACCAGATCCGCCCGCGGCTGCTGCCGGTGGCGCTCGAGGTGCTGCACGGCCACCGCGAAGCCGGCGACCGCGTGGTCGTGGCGACCGGTGCGCCGCCCGAACTGGCGCGCGCGATCCTGGCCTTCGTGGCGCACGAGACCGTGCCGGTGATCGGCACCGCGGTGGGCCCCAAGCTCGGCGCGGTCGTGGCCACGCGTCACTGCCACGCCGAGGAGAAGATGCGCATGCTGCGCGAGCGCGGCTACGGCGACATCGACATCGCCTATTCCGATTCGAGCGCGGACCTGCCGCTGCTCAAGGCGGCGGCAAACCCGGTGGTGGTCAACCCGAAGGCGGGCGCGGTGGCGATGTTCCGGCGCGTGCTGCCGTCAGGCACACCGATCCTCAACTGGGGCTGCCGCGATCGCGCCGGCACCCCGGCAGGCTCAGCCGGGCAGTAGCGACCGGCCGATCTGGTAGAGGCTGATCGCCATCACCAGCACGCCCACCGCCAGCAACACCCAGCGCTCGCGCACATGGCGCACGAACAGCGCCGCCAGCGGCGCGGCGATCATGCCGCCGACCAGCAGGCCGAGCACCACGTCCAGGTGCTGCAGGCCGATGGTCAGGAAGAACGTGACCGAGATCGACAACGTGACCAGGAACTCGGCGGCGTTGACGGTGCCGATCGTCGTGCGCGCCGTGCCGCCGCGCGCGAGCAGCGTCGAGGTCGCGACCGGGCCCCAGCCGCCACCGCCGCTGGCATCGAGCAGGCCGGCCACGAAGCCGAGCAGCGGCACCCGCTGCACCTCGCGCCGGGGCAGCATCCGACCCGCCGCGCGCAGCAGGATCAGCACCGAGAGCACCAGCAGATAGGCGTAGATGAACGGGCGGACCACGTCGCCAGGCAATCGGGTCAGGACATAAGCGCCGAGCACACCGCCGACCATGCCCGGGATCGCCAGGCGGAAGAACAGCCGCCGGTCGACATTGCGCATCGCCAGGTGCGACACGCCCGAAGCGCCGGTGGTGAACACTTCGGCGGTGTGCACGCTGGCGCTCACCGCCGCCGGCGGCACGCCCATGCTCAGCAGCACCGAGGAGGACACCAGCCCGAACGCCATGCCCAGCGCACCATCGATCAGCTGCGCGGCCAGGCCGACCAGCACGAAGAACAGGAATTGGTCGCCGAGCGTCATGTGCGGTCCGTTGCGATGGTCGGCCACAGCATACGGCGCCCAAGGGGCGCGCTGTCGAAGGATCAGGCGTCGCCGAGCCGCTTGATGAAGCGCAGGGTGCCATCGGAGAAGCCGCAGGCCCGGTAGAACGCGTGCGCATCGGTGCGCTGCGAGCCGCTGGTCAGTTCCAGCCGCGCCGCGCCGGCGAAGCGCGCGCGACGCTCGGCCTCCTTCAGCAGCTGGCGGCCCAGCCCTTGGCCCTTCGCGGTATCGGTGACCACCAGCGCGGTGATCCTGCAGGTGGTGGTGCCCAGCGGCAGGTAGTACATGAAGTCCAGCGCGACCAGCCCGCAGACCCGGCCACCGCTGCGTGCGACCACAAGCGCCTGGCGGTCGTTGGCGGTGACCGCCAGGATGCGCTCGCGCGCGTCGTCCACGCCGCAGGGATAGCCCAGCTCCGAGAGCAGGGCGGCGACGTCGTCGGCGTCGATGGCCGACGCGCTGCGCAGATCGGCGTCGGGCAGATCGCCGCGCGGTGCGAAATGTCCGGTGCTCATGGCGTCTACCGCGTCCCGAACAGCACGATGGTCTTGCCGCGGGCGGTCAGCTTGCCGTCGGCCTGCAGCTTCTTGAGCACCCGGCCGGCCATCTCGCGCGAGCAGCCGACCAGCCGGGCCAGCTCCTGTCTCGAGATCCGCAACTGGGTGCCCTGTGGGTGGCTCATCGCATCCGGCTCCCGGGTCAGGTCGTGCAGCGTGCGCACGATGCGGTCGGTGACATCCAGGAACGCCAGCCGGCCGGCCTTGCGGCTGGTGTCGAGCAGCCGGCGCGAGAGCTGGGCGCCGATCGCATACATGATCGAGGTGGCATCGCCCGCCAGCGTGGTCTCGAACAGCTGATAGAGCCGCTCGTAGCTGATCTCGGCCAGCTCGCACTGGGTCCGGGTGCGCAGGATGACCTCGCGCACGTCAGATTCGATGAACAGGCCCATCTCGCCGACCATCTCGCCCGGCCCGAAGTACCCCAGCACCAGTTCGCGGCCGTCCTCCTCCTCGGTGATGATGCTGACCGAGCCGCTCACCACGTAGTACAGCGTGCCCGCCGGATCGCCGGGGCGGAACACCTCGCTGCGCGGCGGATAGCGGCGGCGGTGGCAGTGGGCGAGGAAGCGTTCGATGGCCGCTGCCGACGGCGACATCGGATGCGGCGTGCGAACATGGGAATTGATCAGGGCCACGGGATCGGAGGGCATGAGGCATCGCAGCGGGGAATGCCGAAGAGTAGGCGGTCGGCCGGTCGGGGGCAAACCGCGATGCGCCGAGGTCGCGAGCGGGCCCCGGTTTGCCGCATAATCGCCGTTTCGCCCAACCCCCGAGGGTCGACCGCTGTGGTCAAACCGCTCCCGCGCCTGAAGCTCCAGGGTTTCAACAACCTGACCAAGGCCCTGTCGTTCAACATCTACGACGTGTGCTACGCCTCGTCCGAGGACGAGCGCCAGCGCTATATCGCCTACATCGATGAGGTCTACAACGCCGACCGGCTGACGCAGATCCTGACCGATGTCGCGGAGATCATCGGCGCGAACATCCTGCACGTCGCCCGTCAGGACTACGAGCCCCAGGGCGCGTCGGTGACGATCCTGATCTCCGAAGAACCGGTGATCGACCGCAAGGACGCCAAGGGCGTGATCTCCGACGCGGTGGTCGCGCACCTCGACAAGTCGCACATCACCGTCCACACCTATCCCGAGACCCACCCCGACAACGGCATCGCGACCTTCCGCGCCGACATCGATGTGGCGACGTGCGGCGTGATCTCGCCGCTCAAGGCGCTCAACTACCTGATCGAGAGCCTCGAGTCGGACATCGTGGTCATGGACTACCGTGTGCGCGGCTTCACCCGCGACGTGAAGGGCAAGAAGCACTACATCGACCACAAGATCAATTCGATCCAGGACTACCTGGCCAAGAACATCAAGTCGCGCTACGACGCGCTCGATGTGAATGTCTACCAGGAGAACATCTTCCACACGAAGATGCACCTCAAGGATTTCGACCTCGACCAGTACCTGTTCGAGGAGAAGGCGCGCAACCTGTCATTCAAGGACCGGATGAAGATCGAGGCGCGCCTCAAGCGCGAGATCGAGGAGCTCTACCACGGGCGCAACCTCGTCGACTGACGCAGGCGCCGTGATCGGCGATGCATGATTCGAAAACGGCCTCGCGTGATGCGGGGCCGTTTTCGTTTGGAGCGTGCGGCGATCCGAATGCGGGCTTGGCCGACGCCGGGCGCCTGCCGCGTCGCATCGCCCGCGACCGATCGCCCG
Source organism: Luteimonas sp. RC10 (assembly GCF_014192745.1). Taxonomy (GTDB): domain Bacteria; phylum Pseudomonadota; class Gammaproteobacteria; order Xanthomonadales; family Xanthomonadaceae; genus Luteimonas. Next base: position 57,709 of record NZ_JACHYJ010000009.1, on the reverse strand, counting down.
TCAGGGCCCTGGCGCTACAGCCGGTACGCCACCGTCTTCATCACCGACGAGGCGGCCGACATCAGCGAGGGAATCGGCCAGGGCAGCGCGCGGGCGCCGGCCAGTTCGGCGTGGTCGGCGTGCCGGGCCTCGTCCTCCTTCATCTGCCGCAGGATGTCGCGGCTGCGCGCGTCGGCCGGTGGCAACGTTTCCAAGTGCTCGTCCAGATGGGCTTCCACCTGGCGCTCGGTCTCGACCACGAAGCCGAGGTTCCAGCCGTCGCCGCGCAGCCCGGCGAGCACGCCGAGCGCGTAGCTGCCGCCGTACCACAGCGGGTTGAACATGCTGGGCCGGCTGTCGAGCTCGCGCAGACGCTGCGCGCACCAGGCCAGGTGGTCGGTTTCCTCCTGCGCGGCCTCGAGCAGATGGTCGCGGGTGTCGGGCTCGCGGGCGACCGCGGCCTGCCCGAAGTACAACCCCTGGGCGCAGACTTCGCCGACGTGGTTGATGCGCATCAGTCCGGCCGCATGGCGGCGCTCAGACGGGTCGAGCACGACGTCGGGGGTGTCGGCTGCCGGGTTGGGCCGGGCGGCGGGCGGATTGCCGAAGACTGTCTCCAGCGCGCGCTGGGTTTCGACCAGGACCTGGTCGAGCGGGCCGAACCTCGATCGGGACGATGACATCGCGGTGGCTCCAGGTGTCCGGGGCGGTCCATTGTCTGCGGTGCGGGCAGCCGATGCCAGCGCGGTCCAGGGCCTTGGTTGCGCGCGATGACCGGTCGCGCTATCATCCCGCCTCTTTGCTGCACCGTACACAACGCGAGGCGAAGTTCCGCCGGCCACCGGCGCAATCAGCCCGACCAGTCACCGACCGAGTACCAACCCGTCATGAAGACTTTCACCGCCAAGTCCGAGACCGTCCAGCGCGACTGGTATCTCGTCGACGCCACCGGCAAGACGCTGGGCCGCCTGAGCGCGGAAATCGCCCACCGCCTGCGCGGCAAGCACAAGCCCGTCTACACCCCGCACGTCGATACCGGCGACTACATCGTCGTGATCAACGCCGAGAAGATCGCGGTGACCGGCAAGAAGATGACCGACAAGCTCTACCACCGTTTCACGGGCTACATCGGCAACCTCAAGACCGAATCGCTGGGCCAGGCGCTCGAGCGCCACCCCGAACGCGTGATCGAGATCGCCGTCAAGGGCATGCTGCCGAAGAACACGCTCGGCCGTGCCATGTACCGCAAGCTCAAGGTGTACAAGGGTGCCGAGCATCCGCACGCCGCCCAGCAGCCGCAGCCCCTGGAACTCTAAGTCATGGCTATCACCCAGAATTACGGCACCGGCCGTCGCAAGTCCTCCGTCGCCCGCGTGTTCCTGCGCAAGGGCAGCGGCAAGATCACCGTCAACGACCGTCCGCTCGACGAGTTCTTCGGCCGTGAGACCGCGCGCATGATCGTGCGCCAGCCGCTCGAGCTGACCCAGAACACCGAGACCTTCGACGTCGTCGTCACCGCCACCGGCGGCGGCACCACCGGCCAGGCCGGTGCGATCCGCCTGGGCATCGCGCGCGCGCTTGTCGAATACGACGAAACGCTGAAGACCGAACTGCGCAAGGCCGGGTTCATGACCCGCGACGCGCGCGAAGTCGAGCGCAAGAAGGTCGGTCTGCACAAGGCTCGCCGCGCCACGCAGTTCTCCAAGCGCTGATCGCGCGGGTTCGGATCCACGCGCGATGCGTGGATCCGGCATCGCCGGGACTTGCGATTTTTTGCGGTTTCAGCGGTACAATAGCGTCATAGCCCCGTCGCCAAGCGGTAAGGCACCTGACTCTGACTCAGGCATTCGGTGGTTCGAATCCATCCGGGGCTGCCATCTACGAGAAGCCCGCCGAAAGGCGGGCTTTTTCTTGCGCGGACATTCGCGCTTGTCCCAGCAAACGCGCTCGTCCGCAGGCCGGTTCCACGCCCTAGAATCCGCCGATGCACAGCCCTCTTCCTCCGTTATCCGACGCCGCGCGTGCGGTCGCCGATCTCAAGGCCCACGGTTTCGCGGTGCTGGCCCCCGACGCGCTGTCGGCGTTGTGCGATGTCGCGATCGCCGATCTGCAGGCGCTGCGATCCGACTGGGACGCGTTGCCGCCCGACGACTACCTGCGTGATGGCGGGCGCTATCGCCGGCGCCGCCATGCCTGCTACGTGCAGCGCGGCGACCAACTCGTCGCGGCGGCGCGACGCGCGCACTGGCAATCGGAGGACTACAACGCGCTGCACGGCGGTATGCATCGCTGGTTCGAACCGGTCGACGCGGCCACGGCCGCGGCGCCGGTGTGGACGGCGCTGATCGCCGGGCTCGGCGCGGTGTTCGACCAGGTCCGCGCACGCCAGCCTTGGTACGTGGAGGCGCACCAGTTCCGCATCGACACCACCGATGGCATCGGGCGGCCGACGCCCGAAGGTGCGCATCGCGACGGCGTGGATTTCGTCGCCGTGCTGCTCGTCGCCCGCGAGGGCATCAAGGGCGGCGAAACCCGCGTCTTCGACGCCGACGGCCCCAGCGGCCAGCGCTTCACGCTGACCCGGCCGTGGTCGGCATTGCTGCTCGACGACCACCGCGTCATCCACGAATCGACGCCGATCCAGCCGATCGACGCCACCGGCCATCGCGATACTCTGGTGCTGACCTACCGCAGCGGCGCGTTCCAGGGCGAGGACTGATCGCGGGCCGGCACTTGGTTACAATCGCAACGAATAGCCGACGCCAACCGGAGTTGCCATGAAGCTGGGTTCATTGAAGGAGGGCGGCCGTGACGGCACCCTGATCGTCGTCTCGCGCGACCTGGCCACGGCCGTGCGTGCCACCGGCGTTGCGGCGACACTGCAGCAGGCGCTCGACGACTGGTCGAACGCCGCGCCCCGGCTCAATGCGCTCTACGAATCGCTCAACGCCGGCGACGCCGACGGTGTCTTCGACCTCGATCTCGTCCGGCTCGCCGCGCCGCTGCCGCGCGCCTACGAGTTCGTCGACGGCAGCGCCTACCTGCCGCACGTCGAGCGGGTGCGTCGCGCGCGCGGCGCCGAGGTGCCCGAGAGTTTCTATACCGATCCGCTGATGTACCAGGCGACCAGCGCCGGGTTCTACGGCCCGCGCGACACGGTCAAGGTGACCAGCGAAGACTACGGGATCGATCTGGAAGCGGAGATCGTCGTGGTCACCGACGATGTGCCAATGGCCGTGACGCCGGTCCAGGCGGCCGGCCATATCCAACTCGTCGGCCTGGTCAACGACGTCAGCCTGCGCAACCTGATCCCGGGCGAACTCGCCAAGGGCTTCGGCTTCCTGCAGGCCAAGCCGAGGTCGGCACTGAGTCCGGTGTTCGTGACGCCGGACGAGCTGGGCGATGCCTGGCGCGAGCACAAGCTGCACCTGCCGCTGGTGACCCACGTCAACGGCGAATGGTTCGGCGCCCCGGAGGCGGGCGTGGACATGCAGTTCGACTTCGCGCAACTGGTGGCCCACGCGGCCAGGACGCGGCCGCTGACCGCCGGCACGATCGTCGGTTCGGGCACCATCGCCAACGCCGATACCAGCAAGGGCGCCTCGTGCTTCGCCGAGCGCCGCGTCGTCGAAACCCTCGAGCATGGCGCGCCGAAGACGCCGTTCCTGTCGTTCGGCGACACCGTGCGCATCGAGATGCTCGATGCGTCCGGGGCGAGCATCTTCGGCGCGATCGAGCAGGTCGTCGAGCGCTACGTGCCCGACGTAGACGCCGACGCATGACCGATGCTGCGCTGACGCTGTACGGCTACTGGCGTTCGAGCGCCGCGTACCGCGTGCGCATCGCGCTGCACCTCAAGGGGCTGGCGTTCGCGTCGGTGCCGGTGCACCTGCTGCGCGACGGCGGCGAGCAGCGCGCGCCCGCGCACGCGGCGCGCAATCCCCAGCGGCTCGTGCCGGTGTTGCGGCATGGCGAGCGCATACTGACCCAGTCGCTGGCGATCATCGAATACCTCGACGAGGTCTTCCCGTCGTCGCCGTTGCTGCCCACCGATCCCGTCGCGCGGCATCGCGCGCGCGCGCTCGCGCAACTGGTGGCCTGCGACATCCATCCGCTCGGCAACCTGCGCGTGCTGCAGTTCCTGGAGCACGAATGGGACATCGATGCGGCGGGACGCACGCGCTGGATCGAGCGCTGGGTCAGCGATGGGCTCGCGGCGTTCGAGCGCCTGCTGGGCGAGGCGCCCGAAGCGGGCAGGTTCTGCGTCGGCGACGCGCCCGGGCTCGCCGATTGCGCGCTGGTCCCGCAGCTCTACAACGCCCGCCGTTTCGGCGTCGAGCTTGCGCAGTACCCACGCATCCTCGCGATCGAGGCGGCTTGCCTGGCGATGCCGGCCTTCGCCGACGCGCGGCCCGAGGTCCAGCCCGACGCCGCCTGAAGGCCGCGGGCTAGAGCGACTGCGGGGCGAACACGTCCGCGTACGGGTCGTGGGCGTCGGCTGAACCTTCGGAGAGCCGGAACTTCAGATCCAGACCGTCGCGCGAGTCGGCGGCGCGCAGTGCGGTTTCGCGCTCGATGCGCCCGCTCTTGTAGAGGCGGTACAGGCATTGGTCGAAGGTCTCCATGCCTTCCTCGAGCGATTCCTCCATCGCCTGCTTGACCTCGTGGACATGGCCCCGGCGCAGCAGGTCGCGGATCGTCGGCGTGTTGAGCAGCACCTCGGTCGCCGGCAGCCGGCGGCCGTCCACGCCCTCGACCAGGCGTTGGGAGATCACCGCGCGCAGGTTCAGCGACAGGTTCATCAGCACGTTCTTGTGCGCGGCCTCAGGGAAGAAATTGAGGATGCGCTCGATCGTCTGGTCGGCGTTGTTGGAGTGCAGGGTGGCCAGACAGAGGTGCCCGGTCTCGGCGAACGCGATCGCCGCTTCCATCGTGGTCGCGTCGAGGATCTCGCCGATCAGGATCACGTCGGGCGCTTCGCGCATCGCATTCTTCAGCGCGTTGTGGAAGGTCTGGGTGTCGATCCCGACCTCGCGCTGGTTGACCAGTGAGCGCTTGTGCCGATGCAGGTACTCGATCGGGTCCTCGATGGTGAGGATGTGGCCGGCCGAACAGGTATTGCGGTGATCGATCATCGACGCCAGCGTCGTCGACTTGCCCGAGCCGGTGGAGCCCACGATCAGCACCAGCCCGCGCGGGGCGGTGATCACGTCCTTGAGCACCTGCGGCAGCTGCAACTGCGCGATGTCGGGAATCTTGCTGCTGATCGCACGCACGACCATGCCGGCTTCGCCGCGCTGCCGGAAGACGTTGACCCGGAAGCGGCCGACCTCGGGCAGCGAGTAGGCCATGTTCATCTCGAGGTCGCGCTCGAAACGCCGGATCTGCTGCTCGTCCATCATCGAGTAGGCGATCTGGCGGACGACCCCCGGCGCCAGATGCGTGCCCTCGAGTGGCTGCAACCGACCTTCGATCTTGATGTGGATCGGCGCGCCGGTGCTCAGGAACATGTCCGACGCGCTTTTTTCCGTCATCAGCTTCAGAAACGGGCCGATGTCCATGTATGAATTCCCCACGGGCGACCGGGGCACATTGCGCGCCCCCGGCTTGCTGACGACAATGCCCGCAATGACGCTTTTCGGGCACGATGCTTCGATGAAGACAAGCTTCGCATACATCCGGCCACTGCTGGGCGCAGCCGTGCTCGCCTGTGCCCTGTCGCTTGCAGGCTGCGCCAGCGCACCGCCACCGACCGAGGATCTCGCGGCTGCCCGGCTGTCGGTCGCCCGGGCTGGCGACGCGGACGCCGACCAGTACGCACCGATGCAGATCGACCAGGCGCGTCGCGCGCTCGAACAGGCGCAAGCGGCAGCCGGCAACGGCCGCGACGCCGAAGCGCGGACGCTCGCGCTGTCGGCCTCCGCGCTCGCCGATCTGGCCCACGCCCGCGCGCGTCAGGCGGTCACCGAGGCCGAATTGGCGCAGCGACGCGCCGAGATCACCAATCTGCGCCAGCGGCTGCAGGGGGAGAACTGAGCATGCGCCTGTCGATTCTGATGCTCGCCCTGACCATGGCCGTGTCGACGGCCTGGGCCCAATCGGGCAACGACATCGATGCCGCCGCGCTTCAGCAGCGGCTGCAGGCCATCGATGCCGATGCCGGGACCGCCGGCGCGGCCGCCTACGAGCGCCTGCAGGCACGCCAGGCCCTGGCCACGCTCGCCACGGTGCGGAGCAGCCAGCGCGCATCCGCGCTGCAGATTGCACAGTGGCGGGTGGAAACGGCCGAAGTCGCCGCGCAGACCGAGGTCGCGCGCCGGGAACTGGGCGAGCTCGAGCGCGAGCGCGCGCAGTTGTTGGTCGAGGCCAGCCAGCAAGACGCCGTGCGGGCACGCCAGGAGGCCGAGCGCCTGCGTATCCAGGCGCAGATCCAGGCCGAGGAGGCGGCGCGCCTGCGTCTGGCGGCCGAGGAGGAACTGGCCGCGCGCCAGCAAGCCGAGACCGTGCTGCAGGGGGTCGCGAGCGGCGAGGCCGCCAAGCTGCGCGCCGCGCGCCAGCGTGAAGCCGAACTCAAGCGGCGCGAGGCCGAACTGCTCAAGAGCCTCGAGCCCTGAGTCATCCGTCGGCTGTGTGAGACGGCCGGCGCGACATGCGAGCCTTGTCACTGGCTGTGGGCGCGCGGGGATGTGCCGTCCCGGTGGATCACCTCACATCCATGAATCCAAGTGGAATCAATCACTTGGCCTCGTCTTAACGTGCCGGCCGCGCCATGACGCGATGCGCGTAGGTCCCCGAGCGCCACTCTTAACGCATCTGACTGCGCAGCTGCGTCGCAGCATGCCGTCGGGGCCTTGCCGCCGTTGCGACCCCGGAGTAGGGTCGATTGCGCCGGGTGGTCTCCTCTTTCGCCATCCGGTCAACGAACCAGGCCGATGACCGAGACGATCCCCTACGAGGTTCCCGATGCCCGCCCCAAGCGCGGCACCGCATTCCCGAGCGGATCGTTTCAGGCCATCCCTGGAGGCCGTCCCCGCAGCGCCCCTGCCGTCGCCGGCCGGGGCGTTCGCATTCGTGTCAGGAGGATTTCATGTTCGAAGCGCACTCGCAGGTGGAACTCGAAGAAATCATGAAGGGCAATGTCGAGTTCCGACAGCTCTACTACCGGCACAAGGAGTTGGACAAGAAAGTGCTCAATGCCGAGCTGGGCGTGTTGCCGGTGGATGAAGCCACGCTGTCGCAGATGAAGCGCGAGAAACTTGCCGCGAAGGACCGCCTGGCGTCGATGTACGACGCGATGCAGAAACACTAGGTTCACGTCAGTCGCGGGCGGTGGCGGTCATCCTCGTCGGCCGCCATCGCCCGCGAATGCCGGGTACCGCGACCGGCGCGGTGGCGATGGGCGATAATCGACGGCCCGCCTGCTGTGGACCGGACCCCATGCCGATCGCCTCTTCCGTCCTCGACCTGATCGCCGAGACCCCGATCGTCAAAGCGCGCCGCCTCGACGCCGGCGTCTGCGAACTCTACTTCAAGCTCGAGAACCAGAATCCTGGCGGCTCGATCAAGGACCGGATCGGCCTGAGCATGATCGAAGCGGCCGAACAGCGCGGCGACATCGCGCCCGGCGCCACGCTGGTCGAGGGCACGGCCGGCAATACCGGCATCGGCCTGGCGCTGGTGGCCCAACAGAAGGGCTACAAGCTGATCCTGGTCGTTCCCGACAAGATGAGCCGCGAGAAGATCTTCAACCTCAAGGCGATGGGGGCCGAGGTCGTGCTGACGCGCTCGGACGTGGCCAAGGGCCATCCGGAGTACTACCAGGACCTCGCCGCGCGCATTGCCGCCGAGACCCCCGGCGCTTACTTCATCAACCAGTTCGGCAACCCCGACAATCCCGCTGCGCACGAGCACGGCACCGGCCCGGAGATCCTGCGCCAGATGGCCGAGGTCGGCGGTCTGGACGCGATCGTCTTCGGCTGCGGCAGCTCGGGTACGATGACCGGCCTGTCGCGCTGCTTCGCCGAACATGCCCCGGACGTCGAGCTGGTGCTGGCCGACCCGGTCGGCTCGATCCTGGCCGAATACATCAACGACGGCACGCTCAGCGACAAGTCCGGCAGCTGGATGGTCGAAGGCATCGGCGAGGACTTCCTGCCGAGCATCTCCGACTTCTCGCGCGTGCGGCAGGCCTATGCGATCAGCGACCGCGAGAGCTTCCTGGCGGCACGCGAATTGCTGCAGGCCGAAGGCATTCTCGGCGGCTCGTCCACCGGCACGCTGCTGGCGGCTGCGCTCAAGTACTGCCGCGCCCAGACGCGCCCCAAGAAGGTGCTGGTGTTCGTCTGCGACACCGGCAACAAGTACCTGAGCAAGCTCTACAACGACTACTGGATGCTCGACAACGGCTTCATCGAGCGCGAGCAGCACGGCGACCTGCGCGACCTGATCCTGCGCCCGTATTCGCGTCGCGACACCGTCGTGCTGGCCCCGGGCGATCTGCTGGTCACCGCCTACCAGCGCATGAAGCTCTACGAGATCTCGCAGTTGCCGGTCATGGATGGCGACCGGATCGTCGGCATCCTCGACGAGAGCGACGTGCTGCTGCACGTCTACGGCGACGAAGGCCGCTTCCGCGATCCGGTCTCGACCGCGATGGTCAGCAAGCTCGACTTCCTGGACGTCAAATCGCCGGTCGAGGCGCTGTTGCCGGTGTTCGACCGCGGCCAGGTCGCGATCGTCACCGAGGGCGAGCGCTTCCTCGGCCTGATCACCCGGATCGACCTGCTGAACTACCTGCGGCGGCGGGTGCAGTAGGCGCCGCGAAGGCGCTGTCGAGCCGGTCTTGATCGACTCGCGCTGCGGTTTGCGGCAGTTCTGGCGCCACGCCAGCTGAACGGCGTGCGCATGGCCTTCTGCGCGCGTCCGTGCCCCGTGGGGCGCGTGAGGCCCGATGCTAGAATCGCCGGCCAGTCGAACAGGACCTTCTTCCATGACCGATGACCGCAACGCGGCCGATCCGGCGCAGTGGGCACTCGGCACCAAGGCGATCCACGCCGGCCAGTCGCCCGACCCGAGCACCGGCGCAGTCATGCCGCCGATCTATGCGACGTCGACCTACGCGCAATCCAGCCCGGGCGAGCACCAGGGCTTCGAGTACTCGCGCACGCACAACCCGACCCGCTTCGCCTACGAGCGCTGCGTGGCGGGCCTGGAAGGCGGCAGCCGCGGCTTCGCCTTCGCCTCGGGCATGGCCGCCACCGCGACCCTGCTCGAACTGCTCGATAGCGGCGATCACGTCATCGCGATGGACGACCTGTACGGCGGCACCTACCGCCTGTTCGAGCGCGTGCGCACGCGCAGCGCCGGTCTGACGTTCAGCTATGTCGACCTGACCGACCCCGACGCGTTCGACGCCGCGGTGACCGACAGGACCAAGCTCGTCTGGATCGAAACGCCGACCAATCCGCTGCTCAAGATCGTCGACATCCAGGCGATCGCCGAGCGGGCCCACCGCCGCGGCCTGCGCGTGGTCGTCGACAACACCTTCGCCTCGCCGATCGTCCAGCGCCCCCTCGAACAGGGCGCCGACATCGTCATGCATTCGGCCACCAAGTACCTCAACGGCCATTCGGACATGGTCGGCGGCATCCTTGTCGTCGGCGACGACGCCGACCTGGCCGAGCAGATCGCGTTCCTGCAGAACTCCGCCGGCGCCGTCCAGGGCCCGTTCGACAGCTTCCTGGCGCTGCGCGGCCTCAAGACGCTGCACCTGCGCATGCGCGCGCACTGCGAGAACGCCCAGGCGCTGGCCGAGTTCCTCGAAGGGCATGACGCCGTGGCGCAGGTGATCTACCCAGGCTTGCCTTCGCACCCGCAGCATGCCCTTGCCAAGCGCCAGATGGATGGCTTTGGCGGCATCGTCTCGGTCCGCATCAAGGGCGGCTACGCGGCCGCGCAGCGCTTCTGCGAGCGGACCGAACTGTTCACACTGGCCGAGTCCCTCGGCGGCGTGGAAAGCCTGGTCAATCACCCTGCGGTGATGACGCATGCCTCGGTGCCACCGGCGCGGCGCGCACAGTTGGGGATCCACGACGACCTGGTGCGGTTGAGTGTGGGGGTGGAGGGGTTGGAGGATCTCAGGGCCGATCTTTCCCGAGCCTTGGGGCAGTGAATTGATATGGGCCTGCTCTCTGCGTTCGGGCGTGACCGCTCCCTCGCGTTCGAGCTGACGCGGCGTGAAATTCTGGGGCGATACAGAGGTGCAAGCTTCGGCATGCTCTGGTCGCTGATCACGCCGTTTCTGATGTTGCTGGTCTACACCCTTGCATTCGGATTCATCATGAAGGGGCGCTGGCCCGGCTCATCCGGTTCGACGACCGATTTCGCATTGATCCTGTTCGCCGGCTTGACAGTCCATGGGTTCTTCGCGGAATGCTTCACGCGGGCGCCGCAATTGATTGTCGCCAACACCGGCTACGTGAAGCGGGTGGTGTTTCCGCTGGAAATCCTGGTCTGGAGCATGGCCTTCTCTGCGCTGTTCCATCTGGCGACGAACATGTTGGTTCTGTTGCTGCTGTTCGTTGGTGTCAAGGGCGTTATTCATCCCACAGCGCTGCTTCTGCCGGTCATTCTGGCGCCGTTGGTCATCCTGACGGTTGGCGTGTGCTGGATTGTATCGGCGCTCGGGGTCTACCTCCGGGACATTGGTCAGATTGCAGGCGTGATCGCCGCAGCGATGCTGTTCCTCTCGTCGGCAATCATTCCCGTCGAATCCGTTCCCGAAAGCTATAGACTCGTTTTCGAGCTTAATCCGCTCACCTTCATCATCAATCAGGTTCGCGAGGTCGTGATCTGGGGGCGGCTCCCGGATTGGACTGGCCTGGGTATCTACACCGCGATCGCATGCTCGTTCGCCGTCGTAGGCTACGTGGTCTTCAAAAAGCTGCGTGTGGGATTCGCCGATGTCATCTGAACACGTAGACGTCGACAACGTGATTGAAGTGAAGTCGGTGGGCAAGTCCTACCATATGTACGAACGTCCGTCGCATCGCCTGTGGCAAGCGATGATGGGCAAGCGCAAGTCGTTCTACAAGGATTTCTGGGCCCTGCGCGATGTCAGTTTCTCGATCCGTCGTGGTCAGACGGTGGGCATCGTGGGGCGCAATGGATCCGGAAAGTCGACGCTGCTGCAAATGATCGCCGGTACGCTCAATCCAACAGAGGGAAGTATCGTTGTTCGTGGCAAGGTGGCGGCGCTGCTTGAGCTCGGCAGTGGGTTCAATCCCGAGTTCACTGGGCGGGAAAATGTCTATCTCAACGCGACGATTCTGGGGCTGAGTCGGGAACAGATTGAGCAGCGATTGGAGAGTATTCTCGAATTCGCCGACATTGGCGAATTCATCGATCAGCCGGTTCGAAGCTACTCCAGCGGCATGTCCGTGCGGCTGGCCTTCGCGGTCATCGTGCACGTCGACGCAGACATCCTCATTATCGATGAGGCGCTGGCGGTAGGCGATGCGTTTTTCTCACAGAAATGCATGCGGTTCTTGAGAGAATTCCAGAAGAAGGGGACATTGCTGTTCGTCAGTCACGATGCCGCGGCAGTGACCAATTTGTGCGAAAGTGCGGTCTGGCTTCAGAACGGGCGTATGAGGATGGTCGGCACGTCTCGTGAAGTTGTCGAGTCCTATATGACGGAGCAGCATGTCGTCGGTCGACGCGAAGCGGGTGCTGAGGACATCGTGGTCACGCACAAATCGCCACGGAGTGTTGACCGCAGCGCTGCGGATTTTCGCCTGGAGGATTTTCGAGAAGCCGGCGTGCGGCACCGCATCGCGGTATTCGAGTTTGATCCTGAGAATGTCGGTCGCGAGTTCGGTGCGCAGGGTGCACGCATTGTCGATGTCCGGCTCAGGAATAGCGAGGGAAATCCCGTTCAGGTTGTGGAGGGCGGTGAGCTCGTCAGGCTCGAGATCCGCGTCGCGCTGGAGCAAGCGCTAGATAAGCTGATTGTCGGGTTCTACGTCAAGGACCGACTTGGGCAGAGATTGTTCGGAGACAACAGCTACTTTGCCTGTAGGGAAAGCCCTGTCGGTGGCGCTGCGGGCGACACCATCGTCGGATCGTTCCTGTTCCGCATGCCGGTTCTCCCTTCCGGCTCATACATGATTGATGCTGCCGTCGCTTCCGGTGACCAGCACGATCATACCCAGCAGCATTGGATCCATGATGCGCTGGAGTTCCGAGGCGTGGATGAAACCATGCGCTTCGGGCTGATCGGCCTTCCCATGCTGTCCATCGAGGTTTCGAAAGAATCGCAATGATCGAGTTCACAGGCGAGCGATATGTCCCCACCGAGCAGGGCGTGATTCGGCAGGAACACCTGCATCGCTATGCCTGGTGTCTTCCGCTGGTCGACGGGAAGGATGTCCTGGACATCGCCAGCGGCGAAGGCTACGGAAGCGCGATGCTGGCTCGACGCGCTCGTTCCGTGTGCGGAGTCGATATCTCTTTGGAGGCGGTCAGCCATGCAGCTGCGCGCTATGCGGATATCGATAACTTGCGTTACCTGGCGGGTTCGGCCGCGTCGATTCCGCTGAGCGACAGCAGTGTCGACGTGGTCGTGTCATTCGAGACCATCGAACACCTGCTCGAGCAGCATGAAATGCTGGCCGAGATCCGACGAGTACTCCGGCCTGATGGCGTCTTGGTGATGTCTTCGCCGAACAAGGCTGTCTACTCCGATCGGGCTGGTTATCACAACGAGTTCCATGTTCGCGAGCTCTATCTCGACGAGCTCGAGGATCTGGTGTTGCGCCATTTCCCGGCAGTGCGCATGTATGGGCAGCGCATGGCGGTATGCTCGACCATCGTGGCCGTGGAGGGGGCGCAGCGTGAAGTGGCATATCGAGGGTTGACCGACACCGGAGATGTCGTGGAAGAGCGTGTCGCCTCGACGCGTGATGCGGTCTACTTCATCGTGGTCGCCGCTGCGAACCAGTCCATTCTGTCTGGTATGCCGGCATCGGTTCTTTACTCGGAGGCTGAGGACATCTATGCCCTCCAGCATCAGACTGCGCGATGGGCGCAAGGGGTCGATGGAGAGCGTGAAAAAGCGGTGCAGTGGGCACGTTCGCTAGAAGCGGATCTGCGCAAGTCTCAAGACGAGTACCGGCGTATTGAGGCGGAGTTCGAGGGGCGGACCCGGTGGGCTCTCGAGTTGAATGCCATCGTAGAGAGCCTAGGCGGCGCGCAAGGTGCGGAGGCCATACGTGGAGAGGTTGATCGACTGCAAGGTCTCCATGCCGACCTGGCGGCCGAGAACGGCCGGCTAACCCGGGAGCGGGACGCGGTCGTCCTGCAGCTCGATGCCGTAATGGCGGAGCGAGATGGAGTCGTCTCGCAACTGGACGCAGTGGCGGCGGAGCGAGACGCGCTGCTCGTAGCCAGGGATGAGGTCTTGTCTCGTTTGGAAGACGAGCAGCGCGCGGCACGTGTCCATGCCGATTACCTGCGTGAGGCACTCGAGAACGCCGATCAGAGTCTTGCGCAGAAGCTGCAGCTCTTCGAAGGCTTGCGACAAAGGACGGGTTTGACCGCGCCGGCAAAGGGCAGTGGCAGCACGGAGCTTGAAATCAGGCGGATTATCGCGAGCTACGACGACCAGTTGAACGGTCTCAGCGAGACATTGAACAGCGTGCTCGAATCGAAGTCCTGGCGATTCACAAAGCCGATGCGCTTTGCGTCGAGACTGCTGCGCGGTGATGCGCCTGCGGTCCTTGCTTCTTTGCGTGGCTCTCCTCTTGTTCGCCATCGGTGGCTGGCGCCATTCGCGCGGCCCGTGCGCAATTGGTTGTTGAGTCGGAGCAGGGAAAGCGTGCAGCCGCCGGCGAATTTGTCATTGCCTGCGGTGCTGGCAAGCGGCGACGAGGTCCTCAGATCGCTGTCCTTCCCTGAATGTGATGCGCCAGAGGTCAGCATCGTCATCCCTGCTTATGGGAATCTTCCGCATACTCTTTCGTGCCTGCAGTCCATCGCGAAGTATCCACCTGCCGCGAGCTACGAAGTCATTGTGTTGGAAGATGCATCGGGCGATCCGGAAATCGAGAAGCTGGAGCAACTGGCTGGATTGCGCTTCCATCGGAACGCCCAGAATTTGGGCTTTTTGCTATCCTGCAATCAAGCTCTCGAGCTGGCGCGCGGGCGTTATGTGTACTTTTTGAACAACGACACCGAGGTCCGGCCCGGCTGGCTGGATGCGATGCTCGATGTTTTCAAGACGCATTCGGACTGCGGCATGGTCGGCTCCAAGCTCATCTATCCGGACGGTCGTCTGCAGGAGGCGGGTGGCATCGTCTGGCAGGACGGATCGGCTTGGAACTATGGCCGCTTGGATGATCCGTCTCTAAGCCAGTACAACTATCTGCGGCGCACCGATTACTGCAGCGGCGCCAGTCTGCTCATCACGACGGCGTTGCTACGCAGGTTGGGCGGATTCGATCCTGTGTTCGTGCCGGCCTACTGCGAGGATTCGGATCTGGCATTTCGGGTACGGCAGGCCGGGCTGGAGCTTTACTATTGCCCGGCATCTGAGGTCGTGCATTACGAAGGGATTTCGCACGGAACCGATACCGGCAGCGGCACGAAAGCCTATCAAGTGGCCAATCAGCGCAAGCTATACGACCGTTGGAAGGCCGAGTTGTCCCAGCATCCGCAAAATGGCGAGCACGTGGTTCTGGCGCGTGATCGTGGCTGGCAACGCGAGACGATCATGATCGTCGATCACTACGTGCCGCAGCCGGATCGCGATGCTGGGTCGCGAACGATGATCGCGTTTATCGATGCACTGATTGCCCGAGGCTGTATGGTCAAGTTCTGGCCCGACAACCTCTACTACGATCCTGTTTACACCCCGCCGCTGCAAGCACGGGGTGTGGAAGTGATGTACGGAGGCCAATGGGTGGGCGGCTTCGCTCGCTATCTTGGCGAGAATCCTCATATCCGGGCAGTGATGCTTTCGCGTCCGCATATCTCCGAGCACTATCTCGAGGCATTGAGGCAGAACCCACAGGTTCACTCCGTGTATTACGGGCACGATCTGCACTTCCGCCGCATGGAGATGGAAGCTCGGCGTAATGGAGGAGACGATTCCGATGCGCGCGATATGGAGCGTCTGGAGCGCAGGATATGGGGCTCGGTGAACCGTGTTCTATATCCGTCACCGGAGGAGACGAATGATGTTCGCATGCTCGCGCCGGATGTCGACGTGCGCACGATCCTTCCCTACGCATTCGATGTGTTCCAGGAGGATGCCGTCCCGGCCCATCGAAGTGGAATTATCTTCGTGGCGGGGTTTGCGCACGGCCCCAACGTCGATGCCGCGCGATGGCTGGTGGAAGTGATCATGCCCCTCGTGTGGGAGGCGCGGCCGGATGTCAAATTGTCTTTGGTCGGCTCCAATCCTACCGCTGAGGTCCTAGCGCTGGCCGGATCTGACGTTGAGGTGACGGGATTCGTGACCGATGAAGAACTGACCAAGCGTTATGCCTCCGCTCGCGTGGCGGTGGTGCCGCTTCGATTTGGTGCGGGCGTCAAGGGCAAGGTCGTTGAGGCGATGCAGCAGGGGGTGCCGATCGTGACGACGCCGGTCGGCGCACAAGGTCTCGATGGCCTGGAGCGTGTTGCTTCGGTCTTCGACGAACCTGAAGCGATTGCGGCGCAGCTGGTGAACCTGATGGCGGATGACACACTTTGGGTACAGCGATCCAGGGACGCGGCGGCCTATTGCCGCGCTCGCTTCTCGCGCGATGCCTTGGGGCGCGCGCTAGAGTCTGCGTTCGCTAGGGAGGCAGCGCGATGATTGTGCGTTCACGTGCACCCTTGCGTCTTGGCTTGGCGGGTGGAGGAACCGACGTATCGCCGTTCTGCGACCAGTTCGGCGGTCATGTGATGAATGTCACCATCGACAAGTATGCCTATGCGACGCTGGATCCTTCGCCGCAGGGAAAGGCGGAGTTCTATGCGCAGGATGCCGACGTTTATGAATGCATAGAGCCTGCCGAGGTCGAAGCTTTGGCAGGCCCTTTGCAGCTGATGAAGGGCGTCTACTTGAGGGTCAGCGATGAGTTCCTCGGTGGCCGGCGGCCTGCTATCCGCATACGTGCCCATTCTGACGCCCCTCCCGGATCAGGGCTGGGGTCATCGTCCACGATGGTGGTGGCGATGGTCACGGCCTTCGCTGAGTATTTCTTGTTGCCGCTGGGGGAATATGAAATCGCACAGCTCGCATATCGCATCGAGCGGAGCGACCTGGGCCTTTCGGGGGGGAAACAAGACCAGTACGCCGCGGCGTTCGGCGGGTTCAATTTCATGGAGTTCTACGCCTCCGATCGCGTGATCGTGAATCCACTGCGCATCAAGGAATGGATATGGAGCGAGCTGGAAATGGGGCTTGTGCTCTATTTCACCGGCGTCTCCAGGGAGTCGGCGAAGATCATCGACGAGCAATCCCGCAACATCCACGAGGGCCGCGTCACTTCGCTCGATGCCATGCACCGACTGAAGGAAGAGGCCAGCCAGATGAAGGAATCCCTGTTGAAAGGTGACTTCGAGAGGCTCGCTCAAGTGATGCAGTCAGGCTGGGAAGCCAAGAAGCAGAGTGCAAGCAGCATCAGTAACCCGATGATCGATGAAATTGAAGCATTGGCGATGCGACATGGCGCCCGGGCGACCAAGGTGTCGGGTGCCGGCGGCGGTGGTTTCATGATGTTCCTGTGTGATCCAGCCAGCCGTCTGCCTCTGGTACGTGCTTTGTCCAGTGCTGGCGGCACCGTGTTTGACACTCATTTTACGGATCAGGGGGCTAAGGCATGGAAACTGGGATGACAAAGCAGTATATCGAGAGCGAGTTTTCCAAGGCGCTGGCCAATTTCCAGAAGATGCAGAGCGACCCGGCATTGGCCGCGCAGATCGAAGCTGCCGTCTCCTTGTGTGTGGACGCATTGCGCAAGGGTCGCAAGATCATGTTTGCCGGTAACGGCGGCAGCGCCGCCGACGCCCAGCACTGGGCCGGGGAGCTTGTGAGCCGCTTCTACTATGATCGGCCAGGTTTGCCCGGCATTGCGCTTACCACGGATACGTCGATTCTGACTGCAATCGGGAACGATTACGGCTATGACTACGTGTTCGCCAGGCAGGTCGAGGCATTGGCCCAGGATGGGGATGTGCTCGTCGCTATCTCTACCTCGGGCCGATCAAAGAACATCCTGAGTGCCTTGGATGCATGCGAGAAGAAGGGTGTAAAGGTGATCGGTTTCACGGGCGGGCAGGGGGGCGAGATGGCGCATCGCTGCGAAATCTGTTTCCGGGTGCCTTCCGACGAGACGCCTCGAATTCAAGAGGGGCACGAGTTCATCGGCCACCTGCTGTGCGCTTTGATCGAAAGCGCCATGTTCCCGAGGTGAGCATGCGCTGCGAGGAGGTGCTGATCCTGGCCGGTGGGCTTGGCACGCGCTTGCGTAGCGAAGTGCCCAATCTGCCCAAGCCACTGGCGCCGGTGAATGGCAGGCCTTTTCTCGCGTATCTGCTTGATCGATACGCGAGCGTCGGGATGCGGCGGTGCATCCTCGCGACCGGCTATCTGGCCGAGATGATTCAACGGACCGTGGGGGCGCGTTGGGCGGGGATGGAGATCGTGTACTCGCAGGAGGACGCCCCACTGGGAACAGGAGGGGCGATCGCAGCTGCCGCGCACTTGACGGTGGGCAGTGGTCTGCATGTGTGCAATGGCGACACGTATCTCATCTACGCGCCCCCCGCACTGGAGGCGGCGGCCGCGAACGGCGGCATAGCGATCGCCTTGGCGTACGTGGAGGATGTGTCCCGCTATGGGGCCGTCGCTGTCAGCAAAGGCCGAGTGCTGCACTTCGAGGAGAAGCGCGCGGGTGGTGCTGGGTTCATCAATGCGGGAAGCTATTTTCTTGACACAGAAGCGTTGTCGCGTCTGCCTCAGGGACGAGCATTCTCGTTCGAGAAGGATGTCCTCGAGCCCGAAGCGGCTGGTGGGAGGGTGGGCGCGCTTGTCGAGACGAGCGGTTTCATCGATATCGGTGTTCCCAGCGATTTCAGGCGTGCGCAATCGCTTTTCGCGTCAGGTGATTGCTGATGCAGGCTTGTCGCCCGAGGATAGAAGGGGTACCACCAGGTTCGCTGTCATCTGAGCAAAGACCGGCGATCTTTCTTGATCGGGATGGCGTGATCAATGTAGATCACGGATACGTCAGTACACCCGAGGCAACCACCTGGGTGCCAGGCATTTTTGATCTCTGCAGGTTGGGTCAGGAGCTCGGCTACGTACTGCTCGTGGTGACCAACCAGGCCGGCATAGGAAGAGGGCTGTATACCGAGGCCCAGTTCAAGTCGTACACGCGTTGGATGCTGGGTGAGTTCACGGCGCGGGGTATTTCGGTCTCCGCTGTCTATTACTGCCCGCATCATGCAGATGCCGGCGTTGGCGACTACAGAACAATCTGCCGCTGCCGCAAGCCTGCTCCTGGCATGTTGTTGGCCGCCAAAGAGGATTACGGTCTGGACCTGCGACGCTCGGTGATGATCGGGGACAACGTCTCGGACATGCAGGCGGGCCTTGCGGCGGGCGTTGGAACATGTGTGCGGCTGCTTCATGACTCATGTAGTCTGCAGGCCGGGGTGGGATTTAGGCAGGTAATGGACTTGTCGGAAGTTGCCGGTCATGTTCGTGCGGCAGCAGCATCGGCATCGTGCGCCTCATCGCGCGGAGGTTGAATAAGACGATCGGCTTGGTTTTGTCGTGCACCTGGGTTCTAGTCAACAAGGAGTGCGGTGATGCAGGATCCACAAGAGGATGTGTCGTCTCAATTGATCAGCGTCGCGAGCGATTCCGTGGGCTGTCTGCTTTGTGGCGATGCGGCTTTCAGCATGCGGAAGGTGGACGGAGTCGATTATTACGAGTGCCCGGCCTGTGATTTCGTGTTTGCGGATCCAGTGTTCATCGAGCGCGTCGATCAGGGCATGGCGAGCCGCGAGTACGACCAGGACTATTGGGCATCCGAACTCGCATCGGCGAGACAGCGCTCTTATGGCTCGAGTCTGGCGCGGCTTGCAGAGGCGCTGCTCTATTGCACGGTGCCAGTCAATAAGTTCATCGATATCGGGGCCGGGCCGGGCTACCTTCTTGATGCCGTCCACGCATATCTCCCATCCAGCTCCGACGTCTTCTATGGTGTAGAAAAGTTCCCGCCTTCTGAAGAGTGCGCGACAGACAATAAGAACTACATTCGAGCCGATCTATCCGATGTAGAGATGAAGTTCGAGTGTGGTGTATGTGTAGAGGTCATCGAGCATCTCACACCCAAGATGGCGAAAGGACTGGCGGCATCACTTGCCAAAGTGTCTTTGCCCGGATCTCTCTATCTGTTCAATACTGGACTCACGGACTATCTTCGATTCGAAGATCCAGGTTACCTGGATCCGTTTCGGCGTGGTCACATCACATGCTGGTCAATCAAAGCTGCTTCCCGCGTGTTCGAACCGCATGGGTTTGTCGTCCGACCGTTGGTCGGAAAGAGCTGGGCGTTCGTTGTCGAAATGCCGGGTGTGCCGGAGCGGATGGAGGTTCCCCTCGCAGATCGCATATGGACCGCGGAAGTCCGTAATACGGAGTTGCTGCGCGACAGTAAGATGGGGGATGTGATGTACATCCTGGGAAGGGAAAGTGCGCGCGCCTATCGATGAGTCCCTACGTTGCCCGTGATGGCATCGCTTTGTTACCTAGACGGGGCGAACGCGGTACGCGCTCCGGGGTGCAGCGTTACGCGCGCCGGGCCATGTGGTGTTTGCGCATCGATCGAGGGCTGCACCGCTGTGCATAGGCACGCGATCGGTAGTTATCCTCAGGGTCTGTATCCAGGGCGATGGGCCAGTTCCAAGTGACGCGAACTTGATTTGCGCGCCACTGTGAAGCACCGCCGCGCGTTTGCTATCATGCCGACGTGAAGGGGATGTGATAAGAAGGTTGCAGTTTGAGGGCATCAATCGTCGCCAGGACGGCCGCGACGGGCCGTTTCGTCATACTCACTTGTGCGATCGGAACCGCGGTGGGAGCCGCTAGCAGATGGGCTGCTCTCGACAGCGCGCCCAGCCTGTTGGGCGTAACGCTCGATGCGATGTTCGCGTTGTGCTTTCTGTGGTTGATCAAAAGAGGGGGGGGCACCAGGGCGCAGATCGTCGCTGCGCTGTCTGTTTGGATCTTCGTCTTCCAGCTCACGCACGTCGTAAAGCTGTCTGCGCTGGGCGTGCCTGCTTTTTTCGGCGATCTGTCAGCGCTTGGCGTATTGATGAGCGTGTCGGCCCCCTTGCACGTGGCTTTGTTGGTTGCCTCGATCGTGCTTCTGTTGCTGTTGCTGGCGTTCGGCCTGTGGCCAGCGAGCCGGAAGCAGATGTTGTGGCCTCTCGCGGCGTTGTCGATGCCCTTTGCGTTGTACATGCTGGCCCCGTGGCAGGGGCGTTTGGTCGATGCTCTTTTCCCGTCGCTTCCTGGCGATTACACGACACATCTGCAGCACAGAGGGGGCGTCCAGTTCCTGCTGGACCAGCACGCGCGCCGGCAAGCACTGGCGGCCAGGCAGGGAGATCTCCTGCAGCGGCGGGATGCCGCCTACGCGCCTCGACTGTCCCACCGCCGCAATGTCCATCTCGTACTACTCGAAACCTTCTGGGACCCCCATGCATTTGGGGCGTTCGAGTTTAGTCGGGATCCGTTCGATCCACGCTTCCGGGCGTTGCTGGATGAGGGTGGAAGCTCGGGTGTGCTGACGCCTCATTTTGGGCATCTGACTGCTAACGCGGAATTCGAGGTCCTCTGTGGACTACCTGCTGCCCATGTTGCGGTATTTCAGAGCAGGATGACGGGATCACTGCCTTGCTTGCCGAGGTTGCTACGCGAGCTTGGCTATCAAACCCTCGCATCGCACTCCAATCACGCCGATTCCTGGGGCCGTGATCGTGCTTACGGTTGGATGGGATTTGCCCATTTCAATGCCTACGACAGCTTCGTTCGCGATGATCTGGACGGGGTGTTCCTCAATGACGGCAGCTTCTATCGACAGAATCGCGAGGCGATCGCAGGGCTGAGTCCGGGTGCCCCATACTTCAACTATTTGGTGACGATCAGCTCCCACTATCCGTATCGTCAGAACCCGGAGCGAAGACCTGCGCTTGTCGCGACCACGCCGACGAATGCGGCGGTTGAGGACTATGCAAACGCAATAGCGTACTCGAGTGCGGCGTTCATGGACTGGCTTGCCGATGTTCGACGCACCGATCCGGACGCGTTGATCGTGGCATTTGGCGACCACGCGCCTACCATGCCCCCTGACCAACGGCCCTACTCGCAGTCGGGGATCAAGATCCATGCAAGGCCGTTCGAGGACGCGCACACCTTGCTCTCGATGTCACGCACCCCCTTGTTGTTCATCGACGGGCGCAAGGGGGCCGTGAACGTGGGTACGGTGTCATTGGAGTACCTCCCCGTTCTCATCACGCGGGCGTTGGGGATTCAGCCTGAAGGACTCCCGTACCTTACTGACGATATGGAGAGTGCGCGCGCGGCGAGAAGCGCACGCTTTCTGGGGAATGTCATCACCTTAACGGATGAAGGTTGGGTGATCTGCGGCCCTCAGGAGGGCGAGAGCCAAGCTTGCCTTGAGGCCACCGAACTTTACGACCAGAAGCGTTCGCTGCGTGACGCGCTTCTTGCGCGCCCTCTCCAGACGCTCGAATTACTTGGCCTCGAGGCTTTGGCGCAGCCGACCGAAATGAACATCGATGCACCGAACGGTTGCCTGATCGACGTTCAGGATTGGGGGCCCAAGTCTGCGGTTGCGGGAGATCATTTCAATCGCCAAACGGGCTCGGGCCTGAGTGCGACATGGCTGCGTGTGGCCCGCGTGCAGGGCAAGCCTCGGCTGCAGATAGGCGTGATGAGCGCCAAGGTGGAGGGGGCGGGGGACGTTCTTGCGGCGGTGTGGCCGGCACCGAGCGTGATCAAGGACGCTGGCGAGTATCCGGTACGTGTCCTTTGTGGCGAGACAGAAGTGGCGACGTTGGGCACCATGACAGTTGCCGCACCATCGCTCAATGGCGGTGCTGATTCATCTTCGCATGGCGAAGCATTCGAGGACGTGGGGCGGACAGTGACCGGCCCATTGTCGGTGCAGCCCGAGGATGCCGGCTCTCTCCAGGTCTCGGCATCCGCGCTATCGGGCGTGTGTCGTGGTGACAAGATGGAGGCTGCCGTCGTCGAGATGCATTGGCAGCATCCCGAAGGTGAGCATGGCATTCGTGTCATGGTGCAGCAAGGGCGGGAGACGCCCAAGCTATGGAGCGAAAGCGGACCCCAAGGGACATCGATCACGGGTCCTTGGGTGAACGAGGATGTCCGCTTTATCTTCACAAACTCGACGGGTCACAAGCTGGGGGCGGTGAAGCTGATGGCCCCCGGGTGCGGCTGAGGCTGGATCGGAGGCTCTACCCCTGCATCTGCAGCTGCGCATACGCTACTGGTAGCATAGCGCTGCACGCCCGCAGTGGGCGCTTCCCATCGTTGCAGTAGGGTAATCGTCGGCATGGATGACTTTCCGCAAAGCGCATCCACAACCTCTATTCGACCCGCCGCGAAGCTGGTCGTCATCGGGTTGCTGTCGATGGTCGTCCTGTCCATCGTGCACCAGGTGCTGCTGACGCGCGCAGCGCCTGACGTCCCGTACATGGATTCGCTCAGGTTGCTCGCTCAACTGCAAGACTGGAGGACGGGTCTCCTGTCTACGCTGGAGTTTTGGGGGCAGGGATCGGCCCATCGGGGCTTCGTGAATCAGGCATTCCTCCTGGCCAATGTCGACTTCTTCGGCCTGGACGTCATGCTCGCCAATCGTCTGACGGCGATAGTCATTCTGGCGGTGTCGTTCGTCCTGGTTCTGGCCTGGGGCCGTGATGTTCGTACTCAATACGTCTCACCTGGCCGCATGACGAGGATTGTACTGGCGCTGACGACAGTGGCGATCGCGGGGTTGTGCTTCAGTTGGGCTGGAGTGGAGTTGTTCACGCTGGATCTCGGGTTGCCGTTGTGGACGAAGAATCTCTGTTTCCTGCTCTTCTTCGTCGGACACGCCGCCATTCTGTCGGGACAGGTGTCGAGCATCCGGAAGCTGCAAGTCGTCCTGGCTGCGACAGCGCCATTTCTCGTATTGCTGGTAGGGATGGGGTGGAACTACGCCTTCGTCGGCGCTGTGCTGGCGCTGCAACTGCTCGCCTTTCTTCCCAAGTGGCGACAGGAAGGCCGATGGCTCGGTCTTCTGCCGACGATCGCAGTGTTGGTCTCATTCGCGATCTATATCGGATCAGGCCAGATGATCCATGCAGAGGTCGACTCTGCACGCATTTCTTTCAGTGCCGAAACAATGGTCCTGCCCTTCTATGCGTTCGGGAGCGCGTTTGGGGGGCACGAGGCGTTGTTGCATGGGGGGCGCAGCCGTGAACTTCTGCTCGGCCTTGGTGCGTTGCTCGTGATATCGGGCGGCGCCGCCTCTTTGAGTTGGTTGCGCCGTGGTGCGCCAGGTTCGCGACTTCCGCTTTACCTCATACTCTACGGCGGTCTGACTGCTGTTTCCGTATCGATCGCCCGTGGTGGTGACGGTCCAGGGGCGGTTGTCGCGTCGCGGTACTACATGGATTTCGTGTTCCTGCTGATCGGCGTGCTGTGGCTGGCGGCGCGCGAGGTGGCTGCTCTTGCGCCCTCGGCTCGGCGCCTGCCGGGCAGTGCGGTCCTTGTGCTGTTGTGCTTGGTGGCATCAGGACATGCCCTGACTTACTTCCGCGAGTGGCAAGCGGGCCCATTCCGCGAACTCATCTTTAAGGCCATGGGTGAGGCCATGGTCCAGGGCGTTCCCGACGAGGAGTCGGCGAAGTTGCTCCAGTCGCCACTCGATCACGCACGTCGAGGCGTCAACGTCATGCGTGACAACCGTCTTGCGCTGTTCTCTGGGTTGCCTGCGGACTACTGCCGCCTCGATGATGTCCGGTACGGCGCAGGCTGGAACGGCGAGGAGGCGCAAGGCAGGTGGACTCGGGACGCCTCGGAGCTATTCCTTCCCACGTGTGACTGCAACTTCGCTGTCGAGGTCTATTTGCCCGCCGTGATGTCCGCGCGCGAGGTCCGAGTCATCGGAAGCGACGGCCTGGAGCGCAGCGCTCGTGTCGAGCCTGGCCGCTCTTCGCGCTTGGTTCTGGGGCCCAGCGTTGATGGCGGGCGGGTCCGCTTGCTGGTGTCGCCGACGACGATACCCAGTCGCGAGTCCCCTGGCAGTCTCGACGCGCGCGTGCTCGGCGTTATGGTGAGCGACATTTCCTTGAGTTGCGATGGTTCGCCAAAGTGAGCGGGACACTGGGGCGTAAACACCCGGAGGAAGGCGAGATCGCGCCACAACCCGGTCCCCTGCAGCGTCTGTTTCGCGACCAACGGTTGCTCTTCCTCGTCGTGGGGGGGCTCAACACGGCCTTCAGCACGGCATTGTTCGCAGCCCTCGTCCTGTACCTCGGGCCACGCGTACCGTCGGCGGTCAGCCTGGCCATCGCATGGATCATCTCTCTGCTCCTCGTCTTCAACGTGCACAGGCGCCTCGTTTTCAAGGTGCAAGGGCACGCCTTGCGGGATTTCGTCCGGTTCGTCGGCGTCAACGTCGTGTCCTTCCTGCTCAATGCGGGTGCGCTGACATTGTTGGTGGAGATCGTGGGCTTTTCTCCCATTCCGGTGCAGATTCTCATCACGATCGTGCTCGTGGTATTCAACTTCGTCGGCCACAAGTACTTCTCGTTTCGCAGGTAATCCATATGACGCGCTCGAGCGATGCGCCCCGTGTTTCGGTGGTGATACCCGCCTACAACAATGCCCGCGACATCCGGTCGGCCATCGATTCGGTGCTTGCGCAGGACTACGCTGACTACGAACTCGTTGTGGCTGACCATGCATCCACAGACGGCACATCCGCGATTCTGGAGGACTATCGCGATTTGCCTCGGGTGCGTGTGCTGGCGCCGACACCTGCGGGCGGAGGAGCGTTGGCGAACTGGAGCCGTGTGACGGCACACGCGCGTGGCGATCTTTTGAAGCTCGTATGTGGCGATGACCTCATCACCCCCGATGCGTTGCGTCGCCAGGTCGCGGCGTTCGATACCAATCCGGATGTCGTGATGGTCGCGACGCGACGTAACCTCATCGATGCGAGCGGCCATCAGTTGTTGGCTGCGCGCGGGCTGGCTGGGTTGCAAGGGTGCTTGCCTGGTCACGAGGCCGCCAAGATCAGTATCTTGGCCGGCACAAACGTGTTTGGTGAGCCGGCATGCGTGCTGCTGCGTCGCGACATTCTTCAAGAAGAGGGGGGATGGGACGGACGGTTTCCTTACCTCATCGATCAGGCCACCTACAGCCGCGTCCTGATGCGCGGGAACTTTGTGGCGATCCCGGAGGTCATGGCAAGCTTCCGTATCAGCGCTGGGCAATGGAGCGTGCGCTTGACGCGCGAGCAGTCGCAACAGGCCATCGCCTTTCACGAGTACTTTGCCTCGGCGCATGCGGGTTTGTTGAGCGCGGCTGAGTTGCGCCGTGGCAACCGGCATGCGCGCTGGATGGCGCATGTTCGGCGCATCGCCTATGCCTGGTTGCGGCGACGGATGTAGGTGGTGTGCGCGGGATCACGTCGGGGGCAGCGCCGGCGCACCTGCTGTCAGGCGAGAGGCGCATCTGTGCGTTCGAGTTTCAGTATGTCGTCGGCATCACGACACCGGTGCGAAAACTCGTCTGTCTGTCGCCCTTACGTCGTGATTCCACGGAACGGCCGCATCGTTCTCAGGACGGGTTGCTGGCGTCCGCCTGGAGATTGACGCGCTGGCCGACCACATACTGAGGGCGGCTATTGATGTTGAGCAGGATGCGACCGATGTACTCGCCGATTGCCCCCAACGCCAACAGTTGCAGTCCGCCCATGAACAGGATGGCCACAATCAGCGATGGCCAGCCGACCGCCATGCCGGGGTCCACGAGCTTCCTCCATACGACGCCCAGGGCCGTGAGAAAAGCGAAGGCCGAGGCGAGCACGCCAGCAAGTGAGACCAGCCGCAGTGGCACGATCGAGAAACTGGTGGCCATCTGCAGCCATAGCGATACGGACTTTCGCAAGCTGTAGCCCGACTTTCCATCGCGACGGGCATGGTGCTTGCCTGTGATGCTCGTGTAATTCGCTGTGCCTTGCAGCAGGAGCCCGTCGACGTATACGAACGGGCCCTTGTACTTCAGGGCCGTCTCGCAGACTTCGCGCCGGATTCCACGATATGGTGACAGATACAGACTGCGTGGCTTGCCAAGCAGCCTGCTGGCCACCAGGTCGTTGAACGCACTACCCATCTTCTTCCAGAGGGCATGTTCGCGTTTCTCGAAGTTCACATAGCACAGATCCGCGCCGTCTTTGAGCGCCTGCACAATCCTGGGAATATCGTCGGGATCATGCTGCAGGTCGTCATCCATCGTGATGATGAAACGCCCCGTCGCATGGGCAAATCCGGCCATGACCGCATTGTGTTGGCCTGCGTTTCGCCTCAGGTTGACGCCTTTCAACCACGGGCGATCTGCTGCCAAAGCGCAGATCACCTGCCAAGCGTTATCGGGGCCGTGGTCGTGAACCAAAATGACTTCGAATGCATCTGTCGTGTAGGCCTTCAGGCACGACTCGAGGCGTTCGACCAGCGATGGAAGAATGCCGGCGCTTCCGTACACGGGGACGACCACAGAAACTTCCATGTTCATCGACTCCCGCCGTAGTATTTCTCGACAACACGGTAGGGGTAGTCCTTCCCGAAATCCAGACCGATGTCAGTGGCTATTTGGTCGCTTAGCGACGCGTCAATATGCATGTCGTCCCCCCGATCGATTTCGATGGCTTCGGCGCGGCGTCCAAGAACCGATTCGAATATCTCGAGTATTTCCCGCATCGAGAGCGTCCAGGGCGATGCAACGGATACTCGACGCGGAAAGGCGCTTGCGTTTGTCAGGATGTGATGCGTGATCGCCACCACGTCGTCGATATCGATGAGGTTGCGTCGGGCACGCGTCCACAGCTTGACCATCTGACCGGTCATGATCTGGTGGGCGAGATGGTTGGTCAGCGTGTTGGGATTGTTCGTCGCGCCGACGACTTGGGGCAGGCGAATCACCAGCCCGAAGGCAGCGTCGCCCACCAGCCTTTCCATCGACCGTTTGTGCTCGAAATAAGCCGACTTCTGTTTTGGATTGGCGACATTGCAGCTTCCAAAGTACACCAGACGCTCCGGCTTGCGCGCGATATGGTGTAGAACCAAATCGCGCTCCCGCGCGAATGCCGCATCGCTTGTCTCTGCCGAGTTGGAAACGCCCGATGCGAATACGATGGTCGCCTCGTCGTCCGCATAGAGAGGCGAGAACGCGCGGGCTATCAGGCCGGTTCCAACAATCATGAACGATCCTAGGCGCGGTAGGGAAGCATGCGAAGCATGGCCGACA
This sequence comes from Luteimonas sp. RC10, assembly GCF_014192745.1. Taxonomy (GTDB): domain Bacteria; phylum Pseudomonadota; class Gammaproteobacteria; order Xanthomonadales; family Xanthomonadaceae; genus Luteimonas. Next base: position 30,108 of record NZ_JACHYJ010000009.1, on the reverse strand, counting down.
GGTTGTCGGCTGATCAATGCCCGGTATCAGGTCAAGATGGCGTTGAAAGCGGCTAATTCCTCACTTTAGCCGAGCGCGGCTTCCAGCTCCGGCAACACCTTGAACAAGTCCCCGACCAGGCCGATGTCCGCAATCTCGAAGATCGGTGAATCCGCGTCCTTGTTGATCGCGACGATGGTGCCGGCGTCCTTGATCCCGGTCAGGTGCTGGATCGCGCCGCTGATGCCGATCGCGACGTAGAGTTCGGGCGCGATGATCTTGCCGGTCTGGCCGACCTGCAGCTCATTGGGAACGTAGCCGGCATCGACCGCCGCACGCGAGGCGCCTACGGCGGCGCCGAGCTTGTCGGCGAAGTCGAAGATGATCTTGAAATTCTCTTCCGAGCCGACACCGCGGCCACCCGAGACGACGCGCTTGGCGCTCTGCAGGTCAGGACGATCGGTGCTGCCCGCCGCCAGGGCGACAAAACGCGTATGGGTGGGCAGGTCGGCATCGACGGTGGTCGGCTCGATCGCCGCGCTGCCGCCGCGTGCGGCTTCCTGCCACGACGCGGTGCGCACGGTGGCGACCACGGGCTGGCCCGCAGGCGCCTCGACGGTGACGATGGCATTGCCCGCATAGATTGGGCGCTTGAAGGTGTGGCTGCCTTCGACCGTCATCAGGTCGGAGATCTGATTGACGCCGAGCAGGGCGGCCACCACGGGCATCAGGTCCTTGCCGAAGGTGGTCGACGGCGCGAAGACATGGCTGTAGCCGGCGGCGAGCTTGGCGATTTGCGGGCCGAGCACCTGGGCCAGCGGCTGCGCATTGGCCGGGTTGGCGACCGTGAGCACCTTGGCGACACCCGCGATGGTCGCCGCATCGGCCGCGGCGCCGACAGGGTCGGCGGCGAGCACGACGACGTCGATGGTGTCCGGCGAGAGCGCCTGCGCCGCGGCGACGGTCTTGGCGGTCGCGCTGGCGTTGAGCTTGCCGTCGAGGTGTTCAGCGATGACGAGGACGTTGGACATGGAAGTTCTCCTGGGAATCGTCGCGTCCGTGCGGGCTCGCGTCGATGCACTCCGGCTTCGGCCGGCAGTCACTGGGCTCCCGCGGTGCGGGAGCGACGGTTCAGAGCAGACCCTTGGCCTTCAGCGCGGCAACGAGCTCGGCCGCGTCCTTGACCATGACGCCCTTGCTGCGCTTGGCCGGCGCCTCGTAGCGCGAGGTCGTGAGCGTGTCGGCGGTCTCGACGCCCAGATCGGCGAACGGGATCGACTCCAGCGGCTTGGCCTTGGCCTTCATGATGTCCGGCAGCTTGATGAAGCGCGGCTCGTTCAGGCGCAGGTCGGTCGTCACCACCGCCGGCAGGTCCACTTCGAGGGTTTCCAGGCCGGCATCGACCTCGCGGGTCACCGTGGCCTTGCCGTCGGCGAGCTCGAGCTTGCTGGCGAAGGTCGCCTGCGGGCGTCCCCACAGCGTGGCCAGCATCTGGCCGGTTTGGTTGGCGTCGTCGTCGATCGCCTGCTTGCCGAGGATGACGAGGTCCGGCTGTTCCTGCTCGACCAGCTTGAGCAGCGTACGGGCCGCGGTCAGCGGCTGGATCGGCTGGTCGCAGACCACGTGCAGCGCTCGGTTGGCGCCCATCGCCAGGCCGTTGCGCAGGTGCGCCTGGGCGTCGGCCGGTGCGATCGTGGCGACCACGACTTCCGTCGCGACGCCCTTGTCGCGCAGTCGCAGCGCCTCTTCGAGCGCGATCTCGTCGAAGGGGTTGGCCGACAGCTTGACGCCGTCGGTGACGACGCCGGAGCCGTCGGGCTTGACCTGGATGCGGACGTTGTAGTCCACCACGCGCTTGTAGGCGACGAGGATCTTCATCGGGCGGGCATTCCTTGATGTCTGACGGGTCACCCGGCCGCGGCGGCAGGCACGGGGCGAATCGCCCGATTCTAGCGGTCTGCGGGGTAGGCCGCGAGCCCGGTGTCTCGGCTTGGCGGCTTTCCACCGAAATCCCTGGGCCGACCCGGTATCCTGTGGCATCCGCCCCTGCATGGCGGTCCAGCGTATTCACATAGGAGCGTGTTTCCGTGCCCACTTGGCTCGTCACCGGCGGCGCCGGCTTCATCGGCGGTAATTTCGTGCTCGAGGCGGTCCGCCTGGGCGTGCGCGTGGTCAACCTGGATGCGTTGACCTACGCGGGCAATTTGCAGACCCTGGCCTCGCTGGAAGGCAATCCCGACCACGTCTTCGTGCATGGCGATATCGGCGATCGGGCCCTGGTCTCCCGGCTGCTGACCGAGCATCGGCCCGATGCCGTCCTCAACTTCGCCGCCGAAAGCCACGTCGACCGCTCGATCGACGGCCCGGCCGCGTTCATCGACACCAACGTCGTCGGAACCCTGGGTCTGCTCGAGGCGGTGCGCGACCACTGGAAGCAGCTCGACGGCGACGCCAAGGCGGCCTTCCGCTTCCTGCACGTGTCCACCGACGAGGTCTACGGCACGCTCGGCGAGACCGGCAAGTTCACCGAGACTACGCCGTATGCGCCCAACTCGCCGTACTCGGCCTCCAAGGCGGCGTCCGACCACTTGGTGCGCGCGTTCCACCATACCTACGGCCTGCCGACGCTGACCACCAACTGCTCCAACAACTACGGCCCCTACCATTTCCCCGAGAAGCTCATCCCGCTGGTGATCGCCAAGGCGCTGGCCGGCGAGCCGCTGCCGGTCTATGGCGACGGCCAGCAGGTGCGCGACTGGCTGTTCGTGACCGATCACTGCGAGGCGATCCGTACGGTGCTCGAGAAGGGCCGGGTCGGCGAAACCTACAACGTCGGTGGCGATTCGGAGCGCCGGAACCTCGAGGTCGTCGAGACCATCTGCCGACTGCTCGATGCGCGCCGCCCACGCGAGGACGGCCAGCCGCGCAGCAGCCAGATCACCTTCGTCGCCGACCGGCCGGGCCACGACCGGCGCTACGCGATCGATGCCTCCAAGCTGCAGACCGAACTGGGCTGGAAGCCGCGCCACACCTTCGAGACGGGCATCGCCGAGACCGTCGACTGGTACTTGGACAACCAGGACTGGGTGCGCGGCATTCTCGATGGCAGCTATCGGCTCGAGCGGATCGGGACCGCGGTCTGAATCGCCCCACCCCGGGCCCTCCCCCGCTTGCGGGGGAGGGAGATCAGTGATCCCCGTGCGCGGGGATGAGACGAGAGAATTCCAATGACGCAACGCAAGGGCATCATCCTGGCCGGCGGCTCGGGCACCCGGCTCTATCCGATCACCAAGGGCGTCAGCAAGCAGCTGCTCCCGGTCTACGACAAGCCGATGATCTACTACCCGCTCAGCGTGCTGATGCTGGCGGGCATCCGTGAGGTGCTGATCATCAATACCCCGCACGAGCAGGCGCTGTTCCAGGCGCTGCTGGGCGACGGATCGCAGTGGGGCATGGACATCCGCTACGCGGTGCAACCGAGTCCCGATGGTCTGGCGCAGGCCTACCTGATCGGGCGCGAGTTTGTGGGCGGCAAGCCGAGCTGCCTGGTGCTGGGCGACAACATCTTCCACGGCCACGGTCTGACCGACACGCTTCGGCGGGCGGACGCGCGCGGCGACGGCGCGACGGTCTTCGGCTACTGGGTCAACGATCCCGAGCGCTACGGCGTGGCCGAGTTCGATGCCCACGGCAAGGTCGTCGACATCGCTGAGAAGCCCGAGCAGCCGCGTTCGAACTACGCGGTGACCGGCCTGTACTTCTACGACGGCCGGGCCAGCGACTATGCCGCCGAGCTCAAGCCCTCGCCGCGAGGCGAACTGGAGATCACCGACCTCAACCGCCGCTACCTCGACGACGGCGCGCTGTATCTCGAACAGCTCGGCCGTGGCTATGCCTGGCTCGACACCGGCACGCACCAGTCGCTGCACGAGGCCTCGAACTTCATCCAGACCATCCAGGACCGCCAAGGCCTGCAGGTATGCTGTCCGGAGGAGATCGCCTTCGGGCAGGGCTGGATCGATGCCGAGCAATTGCTGGCGCTGGCCAAGCCGTTGTCCAAGAACGGTTATGGCCAATACCTGCAGACGCTGGTGACCCGAGGAGTGGTGCGTTGAAGATCATCGAAACCAAACTGCCCGGCGCCGTCGTGCTTGAGCCTGCCGTATTCGGCGATGCTCGTGGTTTCTTCTTCGAGACCTGGAACGCGGCGCGCTTCGGCCAGCATGGCCTGCCGACGAGCTTCGTGCAGAGCAACGTGTCCTCGTCCGCGAAGGGCGTGCTGCGTGGCCTGCATTACCAGTGGCCACGTCCGCAGGGCAAGCTGGTCAGCGTGCTCCAGGGCGAAGTGTTCGACGTGGCGGTCGACATCCGGCGCGGCTCGCCGACGTTCGGCCAGTGGGAAGGCGTGCTGCTGAGCGCGGAGAACAAGCGTCAATTCTGGATCCCGGAAGGCTTCGCCCATGGCTTCGCAGTGCTGTCGGAGACGGCGCTGTTCAGCTATTTGTGCACCGATGTCTACGTCAAGGAAGCCGACGCAGGCGTGCGCTGGGACGATCCGCAGATCGGCGTCGAATGGCCGGTCAAGGCGCCTCTGCTGTCGGACAAGGATGCGCATGCGCCACTGCTGGCCGATATCCCTGAGGATCGGTTGCCGGACTTGCGCGCATGACCACGCTGATCTTCGGTGCCAACGGCCAGGTCGGCCGCGAGCTGCTGCGTGCGCTCGTGCCACTCGGGGCGGTGCAGGGCACGACGCGCAGCGGTACGCTCGCCGATGGCGCGCCATGCCTGCAGGCGGACTTTGCCGACGCGGAAGCCGTTGTGGCGCTGCTCGATATCGTGAGGCCGGATCGGGTGATCAACGCCGCGGCGTACACCGCCGTCGACAAGGCCGAGAGTGAATCTGCGGCCGCGTTCGCCGCCAATGCGACCACGCCCGGCGCGATCGCACGCTGGTGCGCCGCACACGACGTGCCGTTGGTGCACTACTCGACCGACTATGTATTCGACGGCCAAGGCACGCGCCCGTACCGGCCGGACGACGCCACCGCACCGCTGGGCGTCTACGGGGCCAGTAAGTTGGCCGGCGAGGACGCGATCCGAGCCGCTGGCGGGCAGCACCTGATCCTGCGCACAGCCTGGGTCTATGCAGCGCACGGCCACAACTTCCTGTGCACGATGCTGCGCGTGGGGGCCGAGCGCGACGTGCTGCGCGTGGTCGCCGACCAGGTCGGTACGCCCACGCCGGCGGCGCTGATCGCCGACGTCACCGCGCGGTTGCTGCAGGACGGCGGCGAGCGGCGCGGCACTTGGCACCTGACCGCGCACGGCGAGACGAGCTGGCACGGCTTCGCCGAGGCCATCTTTGAAGGTGCGCTCGCACGTGGCCTGATCGACCACGTGCCAAAGGTCGAGCCAATTACGACCGCCGACTATCCGACCCCCGCCAAGCGCCCGGCCTACTCGCGCCTGGATACCGGCACGCTGGAGCGCGACTTCGGTGTCGTGCTGCCCGATTGGAAGCGTGCGCTGGGTGGCGTCCTCGATACGCTCGCCGCGGATCGCTGACAGGGCCTCGAATGCAGGACGGCGCCCGGAGGCGCCGTCCTCGAAGTTGAGCGATGAGGTGCCGACTCAAGCGCGGCCGTAGGTGTCCTCGAAGCGCACGATGTCGTCCTCGCCCAGATAGCTGCCCGACTGCACCTCGATCAGCTCCAGTGGCAGCTTGCCCGGGTTGCGCAGGCGGTGGGTCACGCCGAGCGGGATGTAAGTGCTCTGGTTCTCGCTCAACAGCAGCACATCGTTGCCGCGCGTGACTTCGGCGGTGCCGCTGACGACGATCCAGTGTTCGGCGCGGTGGTGGTGCATCTGCAGGCTCAGTGTCGCGCCCGGCTTGACGGTGATGCGCTTGACCTGGAAGCGTGCGCCGTTGTCGATCGAGTCGTAGGCGCCCCAGGGCCGATAGACCTTGCGATGCCAGCTGGCCTGCGGCAGCTGGCGCGCCTTGAGCTCGGCGACGACGTCCTTGACCTGCTGGATCCGGTCGCTGCGCCCGACGAGGATCGCGTCGTCGGTTTCGACAACGATCGTGTCTTCCAGGCCGATCATCGCGATCAGCCGGTTGCCGTGTGCGTAGGTATTGCGGCAGTCGATCGCCACGACATCGCCGTGATGTGCATTGCCATCCGCGTCTTGCGGACTGACTTCGCGCAGCGAGGCCCATGAGCCGACATCGCTCCAGCCGGCGTCGAGTGGCATGACCACTGCGGCGTCGGTCTTTTCCATGACCGCGTAATCGATCGAATCGGATGGGCTGGCGGCAAACGCGTCGCGATCGAGGCGGGTGAAGTCCGCATCCTTGCGCGCGCGTTCCCACGCAGTGCGGACCGCCGACAGAATGGCCGGTGCGTGCCGTCCGAGTTCCTCCAGATAACGGTCCGCGCGGAACAGGAACATGCCGCTGTTCCAGTAGTACTGCCCCGAGGCCACGTAATGCTGGGCCGTTGCCAGGTCCGGCTTCTCGATGAAGCGTTCGACTGGAAGGGCCGCATCCTCACCCGTCCCTGCCTTGATGTAACCGTAGCCGGTCTCGGGGGTATGGGGCACCACGCCGAAGGTGACGAGCTTGCCGGAGGCTGCGGCCGGCAGCGCGGCGCGGACCGCTGCGAGAAAAGCGTCCGGGTCTTGGACCACATGGTCCGATGGCAGCACCAGCAGCACTGCATCGGGCGCGGAGTGCGCCGCCTCAAGTGCGGCCACTGCGATAGCGGGTGCTGTATTCCGGCCTGCGGGTTCGAGCAGGATCGTTTCCGGACGGGCCCCGACTTGCTGCAGCTGTTCGGCGACGATGAAGCGATGCTCTTCATTGGCGACAATCAGTGGCCTCTGCTCCCCTGCGAGCGGGGCGACCCGTTGCCATGTCGCCTGCAGCATCGTGTGCTCGCCCACCAGTGGCAGGAACTGCTTGGGATACATCTCGCGCGACAGCGGCCAAAGCCGCGTGCCGGAGCCACCGGACAGAAGTACCGGAATGATCGCGGTCATCTTGGTTCTCAAGCGTCTGGGGACAGTAGCTGCGACAGTTCCTGCGTCCGCGCCTCGAGCAATGCGCGATCGCCGCGGGTCTCGACGTTGAGTCGCAGCAGGGGTTCGGTATTGGAGCTGCGCAGGTTGAAGCGCCAGTCGCCGAAGTCGGCGCTGATGCCGTCGGTGTGGTCGAGCGCCGGCGACTGCGCGGCGTAGTGCGCCATCACGCGATCGACAGCGGCCTTGGCATCGGCGACGCGGAAATTGATCTCGCCGCTGCAGGGGAACTTCGCCACGCGCGCGGCGACGAGATCACCGAGCGTGCGCCCGCTCTTGGAGACCAGTTCGGCGATCAGCAGCCACGGAATCATCCCTGAGTCGGCATAGGCGAACTCGCGGAAGTAATGGTGAGCACTCATCTCGCCACCGTAGACCGCATCCTCGGCGCGCATTTTTTCCTTGATGAAGGCGTGCCCGCTCTTGCACAGCACCGGGACGCCGCCGGCGGCCTCGACCTGTTCGACGGTGTTCCAGACCAGGCGCGGGTCGTGCACGACCTTGCCGCCCGGCTGCTTGGCCAGGATCGCCTGCGCCAGCAATCCGACCAGGTAGTAGCCCTCGATGAATGTGCCGCTCTCGTCGAAGAAGAAGCAGCGGTCGAAATCACCGTCCCAGGCGATGCCGAAGTCCGCGCCGTGCGCGCGCACCGCATCGGCGGTCGCCTGGCGGTTCTCGGGCAGCAGCGGATTGGGAATGCCGTTGGGAAAGCGCCCGTCGGCGTCGTGAAAGACGCGCACGAACTCGAACGGCAGGTGCGGGGCGAGCAGGTCCACGATGGCGCCGGCGCCGCCATTGCCGGCGTTGACCACCAGCTTGAGCGGACGCAGCGCGGCCGTATCGACGTAGCCGAGCAGGTGCGCGATGTACTCAGATTTGTCCGTGTGGGGGCGTTCGCTGCCCGGATCGGCCACCGGTGGCGGTAGCTCGCCGGCCTCGACCGCGTCGCTGATCGCGAACAAGCCGGTATCGGAACTGATCGGCCGCGCCTGCTGCCGGACCAATTTCATACCGTTGTAGTCCATCGGGTTATGGCTGGCGGTCACCATGACGCCACCGGCCGCGCCCAATCGGTCGACCTGGAAGTAGACCTCTTCGGTCCCGCCCACGCCGATATCCACCACTTCGCGGCCCTGGCTGCGCAGTCCTTCCGACAGCGCGGCCTGCAGCTCTGGGCTGGTCAGGCGCACGTCGCGGCCCAGTACCACCGCCCCCGGCTCGAGTTGGGCGGCCAGCGCAACGCCGATGTCGCGGGCCAGCGCCGGGTTGAGTTCGTCGGGCACGCGACCGCGCAGGTCGTAGGCCTTGAAAGCGGGCAGGGGCATGGCGCATCCATGTGGAAAGGGGGAGCGCCGATTCTATCCCGCGCGCCGACCTGCCGGCGGCAAGGCGCGCTGCCGGCTAGAATGCGCCGAGTTGCGCCACGAGGATCGAGATGAGCGAGCAGAGTTCCGCCGCGGCCCGCCGCGGCAAGCTGTACCCCGATGCGGCGTCGGCGCTGGCCGGCGTCGTCGCTGACGGCCAGACCCTCGCGGTCGGTGGCTTCGGCCTGTGCGGTATCCCCGAAGCGCTGATCGCCGCGCTGCGTGACTCGGGCGTGACCGGGCTGACGGCGATTTCCAACAACGCTGGCGTCGATGGCTTCGGCTTGGGGCAACTGTTGGAAACCCGGCAGATCCGCAAGATGATTTCCTCCTACGTCGGCGAGAACAAGGAGTTCGAGCGCCAGTACCTGGGCGGCGAACTGGAGCTGGAGTTCAACCCGCAGGGCACGTTGGCCGAGCGCCTGCGTGCCGGCGGTGCCGGTATTCCGGCGTTCTTCACCGCCACCGGTTACGGCACGGTCGTTGCCGAGGGCAAGGAAACGCGCGAGTTCGACGGCCGCCATTACGTGCTCGAGACCGCACTGGTTGCCGACGTGGCGCTGGTCAAGGCGTGGAAGGCCGATAAGGCCGGCAACCTCGTGTTCCGCAAGACCGCACGCAACTTCAATCCGGCCTGTGCGATGGCCGGCAAGGTCTGCGTGGCCGAGGTCGAGGAACTGGTCGAGACCGGCGACATCGATCCCGATCAGGTGCACCTGCCGGGGATCTACGTCGACCGCATCGTCGTCAATGCGACCCCGGAGAAGCGCATCGAGCAACGCACCGTACGGCAGGAGGGGAACTGAGATGGCCTGGACCCGCGATCAGATGGCGGCGCGCGCCGCTCGTGAGCTCACCGACGGTGGCTACGTCAACCTCGGCATTGGCCTGCCGACGCTGGTGGCCAACCACATTCCCGACGGCGTCGACGTCTGGTTGCAATCCGAGAACGGACTGCTGGGCATCGGCCCGTTCCCGACCGAAGACGAACTGGACGCCGACCTGATCAACGCCGGCAAGCAGACCGTGACCGCGCGCCCGGGTGCCAGCTACTTCGGCAGCCACGACTCGTTCGCGATGATCCGCGGCGGTCACATCGACTTGGCGATCCTCGGCGCGATGCAGGTCACCGATCGCGGCGACCTCGCCAACTGGATGGTGCCCGGCAAGATGGTCAAGGGCATGGGCGGGGCGATGGATCTGGTCGCCGGCGTCAAGCGCGTGGTCGTGCTGATGGAGCACGTCGCCAAGGACGGCGGCCACAAGATCCTGCCCGAATGCACGCTGCCGCTGACCGGCGTCGGCGTGGTCGATCGCATCATCACCGACCTGGCGGTGTTCGACGTCACGCCCGATGGATTGGTGCTGGTCGAGATGGCCGACGGCGTGGACGCGCAGTCGCTCGAGGCCAAGACCGGCGTCGCATTCGCAAGCCCCTGAGGCCGGCCGGCGAGGAGGCGACATGGGCTCAACCGGCAGCACGCCCGCGCTCCCGGGCGCCGACCTCACCTTCGACCCGCACTGGCTGCCCGCGACCGAGGCCGACGCGCTGTTCGCGGCGCTGCAGGCCGGGCTGCCGTGGACGACGCATCGCCTGCGGATCTTTGGACGGCAGGTCGATGCGCCGCGGCTGAGCTGCTGGATCGGCGATCCCGGCGCGAGCTACCGCTACTCCGGAGCGCGGTTCGAGCCGTTGCCGTGGCCGGCCGCGCTTGGCGCGATGCGCGCGCGCGTGGCGGAGGCTGCCGGGGTGTCGTTCGACAGTGTGCTGGCCAATCTCTATCGCGACGGCCGCGACGCGATGGGCTGGCACAGCGACGACGAGCCCGAACTCGGGCCGCAGCCGGTGATTGCGTCGCTGAGCCTGGGGGCGACCCGGCGCTTCGTGCTCAAGGCGCGCGATGTGCCGCCCGGACAGCCACCGGCGCGACTTTCGCTGGATCTGGCGCACGGCAGTCTGCTGGTAATGCGGGGCGAGACGCAGACCCGCTATCGGCATGCCTTGCCCAGAACCGCGCGGCCGGTCGGGCCACGCATCAACCTCACGTTCCGGCGGGTGCTGCGCTGATCGACGGCCGTCGGTCGGCGACGTCAGCGAGGTGGGGTGACATTGCCGTTGTGGTGGCTGGCCTCGTGGGCATTGCCCGAGGTCAGGATCCAGCCGACCATCTCGCCGCCGATGCTCTGCAGTGCGGTGCCGAAGGCGTCGACGACCTGTGCGACCTCGGTGCCGCTGGCGGGGATCGCGGCCAGGAATGTGCGCGAGCCGACCACGGTCTGGTCGATGTTGTGGATCAATTTGGCGTTGGCTTCGATCGTCGCCGATGGCATCGCGTTGCCGGCGTAGTCGGCCTCGAAGCGCCGCAGGTCGATGACCAGTTTGTAGTCGGCGGTGATGCCCGCGCCCTGGCGTGCGACCGCGGGGATCCGGCCCGAGTCTTCGAGCGTGCGCAGCACCACGTCCTGCAGCATATCTGTGGGGGTCTTGGCCCAGTTTGCGCTGCGGTAGACCTGCAGTTCGCTGGGCGTCGGCCGGACCGCGATGCGGAAGCTGTCGATCATGCGTGCGGCGGTCGGCGGACTCAGGGTCAGCTGCCAGTCGGCATGCGGCCACTGCGCCACGGTCTGTACGCGCGGATCCGGAGCGTAGATCGTCGAGCGGTCGCGGTCGCCGGCACCGCCGCCGAGCAGCGACGAACAGGCACCGAGCAGGGCGACCAGCACCAGGCCAGCCGATGCGCGTGCGACATCGCGGGTCGCGGTCGAGGAGAGTTTCATTCGGGGTCGAACTCCTTCGGGGCGTCGCGGCCGAGCAGGTAGCGCGCGGGGTTGGCGTCGAGACGGTCGCTGATGCGGCGCAGGTCGCGGACCAGCGAGCGCAATTCGCCCAGCGTCGGCCCCAACTGCGATAGCCCGTCGTTGGCGAAGCTGCTGATCGCGGCGCGATTCTCGTTGAGGATCGTGTCGGCGCCGCCGGCCGCAGAGTCGAGCCGGGTCAGGGTGCTGTCGAGGCGGGCGACGAGGTCGGGCAGCTTCTGCACCAGTTCCCGGTCGAAGCTGGTCATCGCGCGGTTGGTCGTGGTCAGGGTCTGCTCGAGCTGCTCGCTGGCACGGCGGGCGTTGACGATCATCGCGCCCAGGTCCTCGCGCTGGCCGGCGACGGCGCCGGTCATGCCTTCGATGTTCGCCAGCGTCTGCGAGATGCGTGCGACGTTCTCTTCGCTGAGCACCTGGTCGAGCCGTTCGACCAGCCGGTTGGCGGTGTCGGAAATGTTCTGCAGCGCCGAGGCCTCGGTCTGGATCACCGGCACGTCGTCGCCCTCGGACACCGTGAGCAGCGCCGCCTCGGGCGAGCCGCCGGTGAGCTGGATGATCGGCGAGCCGGTCAGGCTGGTCATCGACATCCGGGCGCGGGTGTCGGTCTTGACCGGGGCGTTGGCCTGGATCCGCAGGCGCGCGATGACCTGCCGCGGGTCCTCCGGTGCCAACTGCAGGTTGTCGACCGTGCCCACGGCGATGCCGTTGTATTGCACGCTGCTGCCTTCGGTCAGGCCGGTCACCGGTTCGCGGAAGATGACGTCGAACTCGTTCCAGCTGCGGTCGGACGAATACTTGGCGGCCCACAGCGCGAAGCCGAGCAAGGCGATCGTCGCCACGAGCGTGAACGCACCGATCAGGACGTAGTTGGCTCTGGTTTCCATGGTCGTCTACTGGGCTCCCGGCCCGTTGGCCCTGGCATCGCGTGCGGCGCGGCCGCGGGGGCCGTGGAAGTAATCCTGGATCCACGGGTGGTCGACCCGTTCGATCTCCTCGACCGGCGCGACTGCGATGACCCGCTTGTCCGCCAGAACGGCGATCCGGTCACAGATAGCGTAGAGGGTGTCGAGGTCGTGTGTGATGAGAAAGACGGTCAAGCCCAGCGCTTCTTGCAGGGTGCGGATCAGGCGGTCGAATGCGGCCGCGCCGATCGGGTCCAGGCCCGCGGTGGGTTCATCGAGGAACAGCAGTGGTGGGTCGAGTGCCAGTGCGCGCGCCAGACCGGCCCGCTTGCGCATGCCGCCGGAGAGCTGCGAGGGCAGCTTGCCGACGGCGTCCGCCGGCAGGCCGGCGAGCTTGACCTTCAGCAGCGCCAGCTCATAGCGCAGCTTGTCGGGCAGGCTGCCGTGGTGTTCCTTCAGCGGCACCTCCACGTTCTCGCCGACGGTCAACGACGAGAACAAGGCGCCGTCCTGGAACAGCACGCCGGTGTGGCGCTCGATATGGCTGCGGCTATCGGGGTCGCGCGACAGCGCGTCGGCGCCCAGGACCTCGATGCTGCCCGCCTGCGGCGCGCGCAGGCCCAGGATCGCGCGCATCAGCACCGACTTGCCGGTGCCCGAACCGCCGACCACGCCCAGGATCTCGCCGCGACGCACATCGAGGTCGAGGTCCTCGTGCACGACCTGCTCGCCAAAGCGGTTGACCAGCCCGCGTACGCGGATGGCGATGTCGCCGTCGTCGCTGCCGTGATCGGCGGCCTGCGCTGGGCGATCGGGCACGACGCCGCCGTCCCGCGCGTCGGGCGGGCTCGTCTGCGCCTGCTCTGCCGAATCACCCATCACGTCGTCACCACCCCATGTGCATGAACCAGATCGCGGCGAATGCATCGAGCACGATGACTAGCGAAATGGACTGGACGACGCTGGAGGTCGTGCGCTCGCCGACCGACTGGGCGGTCCCTTCGACCTGCAGCCCTTCCAGGCAGCCGATCAGGCCGATGACGATGGCAAACAGCGGGGCCTTGGACATGCCGACCAGGAAATGCCGCAGTTCCATCTGGTCGTGCATGCGCGACAGGTAGGCCTGCGGCGGGATGTCGAGACTGAAGGCGCCGACCGACAGGCCGCCGATCAGGCCCGCGACCATCGCGATGAAAGTCAGCAGCGGCAGCATCGCCATCAGTGCGAGCACCCGCGGAATGACCAGCAGGTCGACCGGGTCCAGCCCCAGGGTCCGGATCGCATCGACCTCCTCACGGCCGACCATCGCACCGATCTGCGCGGTGAACGCGCTCGCGGTCCGCCCTGCGAGCAGGATCGCGGTCAACAGCACGCCGAACTCACGCAGGAAGGCGATCGACACCAGTTCGACGACGAAGATCGTCATGCCGAAATCGGCCAGCACCGATGCGCCCAGGAACGCGATCACCGCGCCGACCATGAACGACAGCAAGGCCACCAGCGGGACCGCATCCAGCCCGACCTGCTCCATGTGGTGGACGGTGGAGGTGAGCCGCAGCCTGCGCGGCGAGGCGACCAGACGGACGAGCTTGACCAGCAGCTCGCCCAGGAAGCTCACCAGCGAGATGATCCCGCGCCAGTTGCCGTGCATCGTGTAACCGAGCCGGCCGAGCGCTGCGGCAAAGCCGTACTCGCGCTTGCGCGGCGGGCGATCGTCGGCCACTTCGTCGATCGCCTCGACCAGCGCGCGATGGTCCTGGCGAAAGTCGAATGCAGCAAAATCGAGCTGTCGTTTGTTGGCGTAATGCCGTAGTTGCAGCACCCCGACCGAGTCGAGTCGGTCCACGCCGGTCGCATCGATGTCCGTGGCGTCATTGGTCTCGCGCAGCACCCGCTCGATCGCGCCCGCATGGTCGAGCGTCCAATCGCCGCGCAGCCGCAGCCGGCCGGTAGCGTCGGCGTCTGCGCTGGGCGTGGCGTGTCGGGAAGCGGTCATTGAAGAGCGTGCGGCCGGGCAGGGGCAAACAGTGACGAGAATACCGAAAAACCATGTGACGCCGAGCATCACGCATCGCCGTGCCAGCGCGCCCATGCCATGCTGTGTCGATGTCCACGACGATCGCCTCGCTGACCTCCGCCAGCTACGCCGCCCGCATCGCCTTCGTGGTCGAGCTTGCCGAGCATTTGCACGCCTACGGCACGACCGCCCAGCGCCTGGAAGGGGCGGTGATCGCGGTGACCCAGCGGCTGGGCATCGAATGCGAGCCCTGGGTCAATCCCACCGGCATGATCCTGACGTTCAGCGATCCGCTGCGTCCGCCCGGCGATAGCGATACCACCCGGGTGATCCGGATGCCGCCCGGCGAGGTGGATCTGTACAAGCTGTGCGAGACCGACCGGATTGCCGAGCAGGTGATGGCCGGCGGCATGGACCTGGCCGAGGGGCATGCCGCGCTGCGTGCGCTCGACCAGCGTCAGCCGGGCCGGGCTGGCAAAGCACTGCACGTGCTCGGCTTCGCGCTGGTGGCCACCGGCGTGGCCGGGCTGTGGCGGTTGCCGTGGCCCGACATCGCCACCGCCGGCACGATCGGTCTGCTGATCGGCCTGCTCGATCTGGTGACCCGCAACGGAACCCGGCTCAAGGAGGCCGGGGAGGCGTTGGCGGGCATGCTCGCCGGCTTCGTCGCCATTGTCGTGTCGGCGTTCCTGACCCCGCTCAATCTCAACACGGTCATCATTGCCTCGCTGATCGTGATGCTGCCGGGCATGGCGCTGACCAATGCGATCAATGAGCTCACCAGTCAGCATCTGGTCTCGGGCACCGCGCGGTTCGCGGGCGCCATTACCACGGTGCTCAAGCTGACCATCGGCACGGTCATCGCGTTGGCGCTGGCGCAGTTGCTCGGTGTCTCGCCGAATGTGCGCGCGCTGCGGCCGCAGCCCGACTGGGTGGAATGGGGCGCGCTGGTGGTGGCCGCATGTGCATTCGCCATTCTGTTCCGCGCAGGCAAGCGCGACGTGTTGGTGGTTATGGCCGCAGCGGCCTCGGGTTACCTGATCTCGCGCTGGGTCGGGGCGGCGCTGGGGCCGGAGATCGGTCTGTTCGTCGCCGCACTGGTGATCACGGCGGCCGGCAACGGCTATGCACGCTGGGCCGACCGCCCGGGGGCGGTGATCCGGGTGCCCGGCATCATCATGCTGGTGCCCGGCAGCAATAGCCTGCGCGGCCTGATGAACCTGATACAGCAGCAGAACGTGGCCGCTGGCCAGGAGGCTGCGCTGCTGGTGATGAATATCGTGATGGCGCTGATCGCCGGCCTGATCTTCGGCAACGTGCTGCTGCCTGCGCGCAAGAACCTGTGAGCTCAGGCGAAGGGCGCCGGTGCACGCGTCCTGTGATAGTCGCGGCAGGACCGTCGGCCGTCGCGCCTTGGCGTGTCGAGGGCCTTGGTATGTGGATGCGCGTAAGGTGAATGGGCGCAGTGGCAGGGCCTGCGCCAGGTGAAACACAAGAAAAAGGCGCCGAAGGCGCCTTTTCTTCCTGCGAGCGCCCGATTACTTGATCAGGAACTCTTCGAGCTTCTTGCCCTTCTTGATCTGGGCGGCCAGCCACAAGGGCTGCTTGCCACGACCGGTCCAGGTTTCGGCCTTGTTGGCGGGGTTGCGATACTTCGGCGGCACCTTGCCGAGCTTGCGGCCCTTGGCAGGCCCGGTACGGCCAGCCCTTGCAGGCGCTCCGGCACCGCCGGCCCCGAACAGCTCGGCGACGCTGTAGCCCTCTGCGGCGGCCAGGTCGGTGAGCTTCTTGCGGACGGTGGCCAGCGGCTTGCGCTTCTTGAGCGTGGTCTTGCGCTCCTTGGCCTGGGCAATCAGCGCATCGAGTTGCTGCGGGGAAAATGCATTGAGATCAAACGCCATGTGTACGGCTCCGGCTGGTTAATGGGGGTGACCAGTCCTTTGGCATGGCGGGCATCATAATCGGGATTATCCCAGGAAACAAATCACCGCTGCGCCCGACATGGTCGCCGGGCGCGGTGCGGGTGGATCGAGGGATTAACCGGCCCCGTGAAGGCGCGAGGAAACTTCAGTCGCGAAGCCTGGAGAACAGCGATTCGCGATCGAGATTCTCTGCATCCGCTGCCGTACGTTTACGATATTCGTAGGTGCCCGACGCCAGGCCACGGCTCGAGACCACAACGCGGTGGGGCACGCCGATCAATTCGATATCGGCGAACATCGCGCCGGGCCGCAGGCCGCGGTCGTCGAGCACGGTCTCGATGCCGGCTGCCAGCAACTCCCGGTACAGCGCCTCGGCCGCCTCGGCAACATGGGTTTCGTTCTTGGGATTGATCACGCAGACCGCGACCTGCCAGGGCGCCATCGCGGCCGGCCAGATGATGCCGTTGTCGTCGTGATTCTGTTCGATCGCCGCAGCCACCACGCGCGACACGCCAATGCCGTAGCAGCCCATGCACGGCACCACGGCCTTGCCGGCGGCATCGAGCACCTTGAAATTCATCGCTTCGGCGTACTTTCGGCCCAGCTGGAAGACGTGACCCACCTCGATGCCGCGCGCCATCCGCAGCTCGCCACCATCCTCGGCGCGGTCGCCGGCGACCACGTCGCGAATATCGGCGACGACGTCCGGCTCGGGCAGGTCGCGACCCCAGTTGACGCCCGCCAGATGCCAGCCGGCCTCGTTGGCACCGACCACGATGTCGGCCATCGCTGCCACTTCCAGGTCGGCCACGACCCGGATCGGTCGACGCGGCGCGACCGGGCCCAGGAAGCCCGGCTCGCTGCCCAGGTAATCGGCGATTTCCGCCTCGCTCGCCAGCCGGTAGTCGGCCAGGCCCTCGACCTTGGCGAGCTTGATCTCGTTGACGGCGTGGTCGCCGCGCACGAGCGCGAGCACGAACTGCTCGCCAGCCATCAGTGCGATCGATTTGGCGGTGCGGGCCAGCGCGATGCCGAGCAGCGCGGCGACGTCCTCGCAGGTCTTCTGGGTAGGCGTCTCCACGCGGCGCAAGGCCTCGCTGGGCGCCGGTCGCGCGCCCGGCGAGGCAGCGCGGGCGGCCTCGACGTTGGCGGCATAATCGGAAGATGTGGAAAACACCAGCGCGTCTTCGCCCGATTCGGCCAGCACGTGGAATTCCTGCGAGGCGTCGCCGCCGATCGCACCCGAGTCGGCCTGCACCGCGCGAAAGTCCAGGCCCAGCCGGGTGAATATCCGGGTATAGGCCGCGTGCATCTTCTGGTAGGAGGCGGCCATGCCCGCCTCGTCGATGTCGAACGAATAGGCGTCTTTCATGACGAATTCGCGCGAGCGCATCACGCCGAAACGCGGGCGAATCTCGTCGCGGAATTTCGTCTGGATCTGGTAGAAGTTCAGCGGCAGTTGCTTGTAGCTGGCCAGCTCGCCGCGGGCGAAATCGGTGATTACTTCCTCGGCGGTCGGCGCATAGCAGAATTCCTGCTCCTTGCGGTCCTTCACCTTCAGCAATTGCGGGCCGAATTTCTGCCAGCGGTCGCTTTCCTCCCACAACTCGCGTGGCTGGATCGTCGGCATCAGCAGCTCGATCGCGCCGGCGGCGTCCATCTCCTCGCGCACGATTGCTTCGACTTTGCGCAGCACGCGCAGGCCCAGCGGCGACCAGAGATAGATTCCCGCGCCCAGCTTGCGCAGCATGCCGGCCTTGAGCATCAGCTTGTGGCTGACGAGCTCGGCGTCGGCGGGCGTTTCCTTTTCGGTACGGAGGTGGAACTGCGACAGGCGCATTGGCGGCATCTGGGTCAGGATCGGACCCGACATTGTGCCACGCAGGCCCGCGGCCCCGCGGCGATCAGCGGCAGTATGCGCGCACCGCGGCGCGGGCCAGTTCCAACTGATCGACGCGCTGGGCAGGCGAGAGCTCGCGCAACTGGCCGTCGTCGCCGGCCTGGCGGACCGGCGCATCGGTTTCAAGCGCGGCGACGCTGTCCTTCGCCAGGGCACACTGCGTCTGGAGGCTGCCGGCATCGCCGGGTGTGGCGGTCGGGGCTGGCACCACGGGGGCCTCGCCGGACCGGTCGCGCGTCCCGGCCTCGGCATCCTGGCGGACGGTCCGCAACTGGTAGCGCACGCCCGACGGGGGCGGGGTCTGGGAATAGTGGGTGACGCCCGCCGCGTCCTTCCAGGTGTAAACGTCCCCGGCTGCGGCAGCGCAGGCCGGCAGCACAAGGCAGAGCAGGACAAGGGCACGGCGCATGGTGGGCTCCAGGAGCCGGGCGGGGGACGGGCGCGATTCCAGCACCCGGGAGCCTGGCGCGCAACCGTTGCGCCGACGGCCGCGGCCGTCCAGGCGCTACACTCGTGCGATGAGCGAGATCGATCCCACACCGCGCCGCGGCCGCGGCATCTACCTGCTGCCGAACCTGTTCACCACCGGCGGCCTGTTCGCCGGCTTCTTCGCGATCATCGCCGCGTCCCAGGGCCGGTTCACGGCCGCGTGTCTGGCGATCTTCGTGGCCGCGATCCTCGACGGCATCGACGGGCGCGTCGCGCGGCTCACCAATACCCAGAGCGAGTTCGGCGTCCAGTACGACTCGCTGGCCGATCTGATCAGTTTCGGCATGGCGCCGGCGATGGTGATGTACCACTGGGCGCTGTTGTCGCTGCGGCTCGACGGGCCAACGCTGGGCAAGATCGGCTGGTTGGGCGCGTTCCTCTATGCCGCCTGCGCGGCGCTGCGCCTGGCGCGCTTCAACAGCCAGGTCGCGACGGTCGACAAGCGCTACTTCGTCGGACTGGCGAGCCCGGCCGCGGCCGGTTTGATGGCCAGTTTCGTCTGGACTTGCCACGAGCTGGAGTTCAGCGGCGACGACCTGCGCTTCGTCGCCCTCGGGGTAACCGTCGTGGCGGCGCTGCTGATGGTCAGTCGCATCCGCTACACCAGCTTCAAGGGCAGCGGCCGTGGTCCGCGCTCGGACCGGGTGCCGTTCGTGGCGCTGGTGGTCGCGGTCGGCATCCTGATCGCGCTGTGGGTGGATCCGCCCAAGACCTTGCTCGCCGCGTCGCTGCTGTACGCGTTGTCGGGTCCGGTGCTGTGGTGCCTGCGGCGGCGAGGCGGCGCAGGAGCGACGCCATGACCTGGGATGCGCTGCAGTGCGCCGCGCTCGATGCGCTCGGGCATGTGCGCTATCGCACGCAACTGCCCGGGCAAACGCTGCCCGACGATGCGCTGCTCGACGCCTTGCTGCGTGCGGCTGGCCGCAGCCGCGACGCCGAGGACGCGTTCGCGATCTACCGCAGTCTTGGCGAACTGCGGGCGCTGCGCGATGCGCAAGCCAAGCGCGCGCTGTGGCCGACCCTGCGGCGGTTGCGCGCACGCGCGGGCTGACGATGGACGCGCCGATCGACATGCCCAGGCCGCGCGCCGTCGCAGCGACGCTGCGGCCGATGCGGGGCGACGACCTGGATGCGGTAATGGCGGTCGAACTGCGCGCCTACCCGTTTCCGTGGACCCGCGGCATTTTCGAAGATTGCCTGCGCGCGGGCTATCCGGCCTGGGTGCTGGACGCCGACGGTGACATCCTGGGCTACGGCGTGCTCAGCATCGCAGCCGGCGAGGCGCACGTGCTCAATGTCTGCGTCGATCTCCATGCCCAGGGCCGCGGGCTGGGGCGGCGGCTGTTCCGTGCGCTGGTGGACACCGCGCGCCGGCACGGCGCCCAGCGGGTGTTCCTGGAAGTGCGCCCGTCCAATCCGCATGCGATCGCGCTCTATCACGATGAGGGCTTCAACGAAATCGGCCGCCGCCCACGCTATTACCCGGCGCATCATGGGCGCGAAGACGCGATCGTGATGGCACGCGAGCTGCTCGACCCCTGACGACGCGGCGTCGGCCGGATCGGGCAGACTGGTCGCCCGCGCACCCACAGGAACCAGGCCATGCACGGCCCCCGGATCGACGACGAGAAACGCATCGCGCTGCTGATCGATGCCGACAACGCCCCCGCCTCCAAGATCGATGTGATCCTGGCCGAGATCGCGCGGCACGGTGTGGCCAACGTCCGCCGCGCCTACGGCAACTGGAAGAGCCAGCATCTGTCGGGATGGGAGAAGGTGCTGCACGAGTACGCGATCCGTCCGATCCAGCAGTTCGCCTACAGCACCGGCAAGAACGCCTCGGACATGGCGATGGTCATCGATGCGATGGATCTGATGTACGCGCGCAATCTCGATGGCTTTGCGATCGTGTCCAGCGATGCTGACTTCACGCCGCTGGTGATGCGTCTGCGCAACGACGGCTACGGGGTCTACGGCTTCGGCCAGGAAAAGACGCCGGCGCCGTTCGTCAAAGCCTGTTCGACGTTCCTGTACCTGGAACAGCTGCGCGCCCTCGACGAACCCGACCATGCCGGCACCGGCAAGCCGAGGACGTCGGCCGAACTGCAGGCCGATCGCGAACTCGTGCAGTTGCTGCGCAATGCGGTCGCGGCCGCCGCTGACGATGCCGGGTGGTCGCATCTGGGCGCGGTCGGCAGCCATGTGCGCAACCAGGGTTCGTTCGATGCGCGCAACTATGGCTACCGCAACCTCAGCGCGTTGATCGACGCCGTCGGCCTGTTCGAGGTCCGGCGCGATGGCCAAGCCGTGGAGATTCGCGAGGCGCCGAAGCCGACGCCGAAAAACCGCAGCCCTCGAGGCGCCTCAAAGAACTGAGCGAGGGCATCGGCGCGCCGCGCAGCCGATGCCGAGCTCAGTACAGATCCACCGGGTCGATATCCAGCGACCAACGCGTCCGCCGCGCCTCGGGGAGCGCGTGGATCGCCGGCAACGTCGCCTCGAGCACGCCGTGCAGGCGCGCCCGGTGGTCGGCAGCCAGCAGCAGTTGCGCGCGATAGGTGCCCGCGCGTCTGGGCATGGGGGCGGCGACCGGGCCGTCGAGCGACAGCGTCGGTGCGCCGTTCGCGTCGCGGCCGATGTGGGCGGCAAGCAACGCGCGGGCCGCGTGCAGGAAGGCCATCGGCGGCTGCGCGTGCGGCGATTCGGCCCGCAGCAGCGCCAAGGGCACGAACGGCGGGAAGCCAGCCGCCTGGCGCTGGTCGAGCTCTTGGGCGGCGAAGGCGTGATAGCCGCCGTGCACCAGTGTCTGCAGCAGTGCGTGGTCCGGGTGGTGGGTCTGCAGCAGCACCTGCCCGGCCTTGTCGGCGCGGCCGGCGCGGCCGGCGACCTGGATCAGCAGTTGCGCCAGTTTTTCGCCGGCACGGAAATCGGCCGAGAACAGGCCTTCGTCGACCCCGACCACGCAGACCAGGGTCAGGTTCGGCAGGTCGTGCCCCTTGGCGAGCATCTGCGTGCCGATCAGGATGCCCGGACGCGCGCCCAGTTCTGCAAACAGGCGTTCGAGCGCATCGCGCCGCCGTGTGCTGCCGCGGTCGATGCGCAGCACCGGCACGTCCGCAAAACGCGCGGCCAGCAGTTCCTCCAGCCGTTCGGTGCCGATGCCCTGCGGCTGCAGGCCCAGACTGGCGCAGTCGGGACAGGCCGGCGGCGCGCTCTGGCGGTGACCGCAGTGGTGGCACTGTAGGCGGCGGCCGCTGGCATGCACGGTCATCGGATGGCCGTGCTCGGGCGTGCTGCATCGTGGGCAGTGCGCGCTCCAGCCGCAGTCGTGGCACAGCAGCACCGGGGCGTAGCCGCGGCGGTTCTTGAACACCAGGACCTGGCCACCGGCATCGAGTGCGCCGCGGATCGCGACGAGCAGTTCGGGCGACAGGCCGGCCTCGAGCGGGCGCTTGCGGACATCCAGCACACGGACCGTCGGCGGTCGCGCACCGCCGGCGCGTTGCGCCAGGCGCAGGTGGCGGTAGCGCCCGGCCACGGCGTTTTGCAGCGACTCGAGCGACGGCGTGGCGCTGCCCAGCAGCACCGGCACGCCGAGCGCCTTGCCGCGCACCAGGGCGAAGTCGCGGGCGTGGTAACGGATGCCGTCCTGCTGCTTGTAGCTGCCGTCGTGCTCTTCGTCGATGACGATCAGGCCGGCGTCGGGCAGGGGTACGAACACCGCCGAACGGGTGCCGACGATCACGCGCGCCTCGCCGCGCCAGGCCGCGGCCCAGACCCGGGCGCGCTCGCCGTCGCCCAGGCCCGAATGCAGCGCATGCACCGGCACGCCCAGACGGGCGCGGAAGCGGGCCAGCGTCTGCGGGGTCAGGCCGATCTCCGGCACCAGCACCAAGGCCTGGCGTCCACGGGCCAGGCAGTGCGCGATGGCCTGCAGGTAGACCTCGGTCTTGCCGCTGCCGGTCACCCCATCGAGCAGCAACGCGGCGAACCCTTCGGTGGCAGTCACCGCGTCGATGGCGGCGCGTTGCTCCGGGTTCGGGTCGGGCCCGGCCTGTGGGGCCGGTGCAAGGCGGGACGCGGCGATGGCGATGCGTTCGACCAGGCCCCGCGCCGCCAGGGTGCGGGCCGCACTGCGCCAGTCGGGTAGCAGCAGGTCCAGCGCGTCCTCGTCGCGCGGCGTGGCCTGCAGCAGTTCGGCCAATCGATGCGGGCGGGCGCCTGGCTTCAGGCCTGGGGCCGCCGTCTGGCCGGCTTCGGTCAATTGCCAGGCCCAGGCGTGGGTCTCAGGCAGCGGGTCGCCGCGCCGCAGTGATGCCGGCAGCGCGGTGGTCAGCACCTCGCCCAGTGGAGCGTGGGTGTAGCGCGAGAGCCAGCGCAGTGATGTGTCGAGCTCGCCCGCGAGCAGCGGCGCGTCATCGAGCAGCGCGAGCGCCTCGCGCAGTTGCGGGGCATCGCCGGCCGGTGGCCCCACCTCGGCCACCACGCCGACGAGCTCGCGCGGCCCGAACGGCACCCGCACGCGTCGGCCGACGTGCGCGGGCGTGGCGGGATCGCCGCCGACCGGCGGCCGATAGTCAAACAAGCGCGGCAGCGGCACCGGCAGCGCGACGCGCAATACGGTGGGGAGGGAGGCAGAGGTGGACACCGGCGCAGTCTAGGCGCTGCGCGATGCCCAGGTCAGGTCCGGCGAGCGACGTGACGTGGGCTGGAGTGCGGATTCGCCGGCGCCATCCCCGGCAGTGCCGCCGTGCAGAGGCGTCGCGCCGTTTGCAGGCCGAAGTTGCGGACAGATTCACGTTTCCACTGCAAGTGACGGATTGGTAAAGAAATCCGGCTTATCCACACATCCTGTGGATAAGGCTGTGCATGAACGGATTGAACCCCCCTCGTAGTCGGCATTCAGTGCGGCCGACGTTCGGTTGGACAAAAAAGTGCCAAATCTTTCTTCTTCTTTAGAATCAAAGGCTTGGCCGTGAAACATTCCGGTCATGACCCGCGCGATGCCGCTTGACTTCAGCCAAATGACAGCTTCGTGAGTCCTGTGCACAACATCGACATGCATCCGGCGCCTGTGGAAAGCGCAATCGCGCTTGTCAAGACTCGCCTGCATCGGCGTGGCCGCTATGATGCCCGGCCCGAACCGTCCTTCCCGATGCGTCCGTCTCCGTCGTCCGTCCCCGGCAACCCGCCTGCCGCTGCCGCATTCCTGCGTGGCGTGGAGCGACGCGCGGCGATGTTCGCGCAGTGGCAATGCGGCGACCTCGACAGCGGGGACGCTGCCGTCGCCGCGGCGATGGCCGAGTTCGTCCGGGGGGCGACCACGGTGCCGTTCGCCGACTGGCCGCGCCGCTTCTGGTCGTTGCTGCTCGCGGCCCCCGCGCTGCGCGCCCCTCGGGCCGGCAGCGCGGCCGATGGATTGCCGGCGCTGGACCGCCTGCCCGGCGGGCCGCGCGTCGTTGTCCTGCTGCGGCTGGCGGCTGGCTTGCCCGAGCACGAGGCGGCCGCGGTGCTCGGTGTGTCACGTGCGACCTATCGGCTCGGCCTGCAGCGCGCCTTGCCGCGGGGCGAAGACGGCAGCCCCGATGTCGCGGCCTGGCGCGCGCTGGCCGAGGCCGTCCAGTCCGGCATCCGGACCCTGCCGCCCGACCGCCTCGCACGCTTGGCCGCCCTGCGCGAGGCGGCGCTGCGCGGCCGCGCACCGACGCTGCGGCGCTATCCGGTGGCGCGCGGCGAGGTCGAGGCGCCACCGCCCGAAACCCGAGCAGTGGCGCGGCGCCCGGGATGGCTCTGGCCAGCGATGGTTGCCGTCGCATTGGCGACGGTGCTGGCGCTGGCCGCCACCTGGAACGGGTCGTGGCGCGGTGGGCTGGCCGAAGAGGAGATCCGGATCGAGGCGCTGGCCGACAGCGCCCCGGCCGCGCGCTATGACGCCCAGGCTGCCCTGGTGACCGAGCGCGACTTCGAACTGCTGCTGGCGCAGGACGAGGACACTGGCTGGCAAGCGGACCCGGCGTTCTTCGCCTGGCTGGCGGCGCAGCGCGAGCGTCCGCAGGACAGCACGGCGGACACCCATCTGCAGCCCGCCCAGACCGACGACGATGGCGAACCGGAGACCAGCGATGCGGAGCTGTAAACGCGCGTTGCGCCTGCTCGGTGCGTCATTGCTGGTGCTGACCGGCAGCGCGTGGGCGTTGCCGCCGGCCTTGCCGCTCGAGCGGTTGCCCGATCTGGATCGGGCCCGCCTGACCGAGCGGGCAGCGCGGCTGGCCACGATGTCGGCCGCCGAGCGCGAGGCGCTGGCGGCACGGCAGGCGGCCTGGGCTGCGTTGCCGGCGGCCGAGCGCGCACGTCGGCGACTGGCATTCGAGGCGGCGTCCGATCTGCCCGAGGCCGAGCGTGCGCGGCTGCAGCAGGCCGCCGCCTATTTCGACAGCCTGCCCGAGGACGAGCGACAAGCGCTGCGCCTGCGCTTCGAGCAGCTGGACCTGGGGATGCGCCGCGGCTGGCTGCTCGGCCCGACGCTGGGGGCGATGTGGCCGCAGTTGCATCCGCTGTTTGCCGCCATGCCCGACGCCCAGCGTGCGCCTGCGATCGCGGCGTTGCGGGCGGCGTCGTCCCAGGGGCTGGCGGACCTGGCGTTGTTGGCCCAGCGCACGCCGCCGCAGGATCGCGATGCCCTGCGGCGCCAGTGGCTGGCGGTGCCGGCGCCCGAACGCGACGCGTGGTTGCGTGCACGCGTCGCGCCATAATCTTTCTGAGCTCAGGCCGCGTACAGCGCGTAGCCGGCCATCGGGATCGCGACGCTCAGAAACAGCACGACGTACAACGGGCCGATCGCCGCGAACTTGATCAGCGTCCAGGGCCACGACTGGCCGTAGACGCGCCTCTGCATCGCCAGCAGGTACAGCGGCAGCGCGCACAGCAGCAGCGTCTGTCCCCAGCCCAGCGCACGTGCCGCCCAGCCGGCATGGGGGGCGAGCCAGCCACCGGCGAGCGCGCAGCAGAACACCAGCAGCAGGCCGAGCATCAGCGCCGCGTGGCTGTAGAGCGCGATGACGACGTGCTCGAGGTAGAGCCGGCGCTGGAACAGATAGGCCAGCTTGAGCAGCAGCGCGAACAACGGGACCAGGATGAACAGCGCCGTCGGTGCGGCGCCGAGCAGCGCACGGCTGAAGGCGTCGGGGTCGTCGCGCATGCGCATGAGGTTGCGTTCGATGCGTTCGGCCAGCGGTCCACCGATCGTCGGCGGTGTCGGACTGTCGGCGGCGGCCGTGGCGTCGCGGGCCGCGGCTTCGCCCTGCGCCGTGCCGTCCTCGTGCGCGCCTGCGCCCGCGTCCCCGCCCAGCGCGTGGATCCGCGCCTGCGCCTGCTGCCGGAGCAGCGCCTCGGCGCCGTCGAGCTGTGTCCGCACGCCGGGGAGCGCGCCGGTGACGCGGCGGGTCTCCTCCAGATCGCTGAGCACGTCGTCGCGGACCTGCACCACCTCGGCGACCGTCGTGGCCGCAGCGATGCGTCCGTGCGTCTCGCGGTCGAGGCTATCGGCCGCGATGGCGAACGTCGCGCCGTCGACGAGGAACTTGGCGACGAAGAACGTCAGCAGCGTGAGGATCACGAACAGCCGCATCGGCGCGACGTAGCGCACGCGTTGTCCGGCCAGGTAGCGCGCCGCGACGCGGCCGGGCACCAGCAGGTCACGCAGGGTCCGGAAAATGCGTCCATCGAGATGCCAGAAGGACTCGAACACCTCCTCGATCGCATGGCTGGCGTGGCGGACTGGGCTGTGGGTGGACTGGCCGCAGCGATGGCAGAACGCGCCCTGCAGCGGGGTCTCGCAGTTCTCGCAGGCGGCGGGCGCCGGATCGTGGGCATGAGGCATGGGCAAGTGTCGGTTCGTGTCGCGATAGACGATGCGCGCGACTGGGAGGCCCGCGGTTGCGATTGCGCCTTGGCCCGCCGGCCGATGGCCGTTCCCCCGGGATTCGCGCAATGCCCGTAAAATAGCGGGCTTGCGCGCCCCGGCGCCAGCGCACGCATCGGTTTCGTACGCGCGGCCGCAGTCGCCAGAGTGGTCCCCATGTCCTCCCCGCCTGCCATCCCGCGCTTCGGCCACGAAGTGCGCAGCACCGCCTTCCTTGCTGCCCCCCTGGTTGCCGGCCATGTCGCCACCGGCCTGATCGGCTTCGTCGATTCGGTCATTGCCGGCCACCACGGTACCAACACGCTGGCCGCCGTCGCGGTCGGCACAGCGATCTTCTGGCTGCCGCTGATGGTGCCCATGGGCACCTTGATGGCAGTGCCACCATCGGTGTCGCAGCTCGACGGCGAAGGCCGCCATGCCGAGGTGGGGCCGCTGTTCCGGCAGGCCCTGTGGCTGGCCGCCGGGTTGGGTGCGCTGCTGCTGGTCTTGCTGACGCTGCTGGCCAACGCGCTGGGGCCGCTCGGCATCGCACCGGACATCGTGCCGGGGGCCACGGCATTCCTGCATGGCATCCGCTGGGGTGTGCCGGCGCTGACGCTGTACTTCTGCATGCGCTATCTGAGCGACGGCATCCACTGGACGTTGCCGACGATGCTGTTCGGCTTCGGTGGGCTGCTGGTGCTGGTGCCCACTGGCTACGCGCTCGCCTTCGGCTGGGGGCCGTTCCCCGAACGCGGCGCCGGTGGCCTGGGCCTGGCCTCGGCGATCATGATGTGGCTGCAGGCACTTGGCTTTGCGACCTATCTCGCGATGTCCAAGCGCTTCGCCGGCTACGCGCTTTTTTCGCGATTCGATCCGCCACGCTGGTCGAAGATCGGTCCGTTGCTGCGGACCGGGTTGCCGATCGGGGTCACGGTGACGATGGAAGGCAGCCTGTTCGTGGTGACCGCGCTGCTGATCGGCCGGCTGGGCGAGATCGAGGCGGCTGCGCACCAGATCGCCATCAATGTCGCCGCGCTGTGCTTCATGGTGCCGTTCGGGCTGGCCGAGGCCACCACGGTGCGCGTGGGCAATGCCGTCGGCCGTGGGCTCGGCAGTGCCGGCGTGCGCCGCGCCGGATTCGCCGGGCTGGCCCTGGTGCTGGCGACCCAGACCCTGTCCGGCATCGCGCTGCTGCTGGGTCACGACCACGTGGTCCGCGCCTACACCCAGGATGCGGCGGTCGCATCGCTGGCCGGCGCGCTGCTGCTCTACGCCGCGGCGTTCCAGTTTCCCGACGGCATCCAGGCGTTGTCGGCTGGCGCGCTGCGCGGGCTCAAGGACACCCGGGTGCCGATGTTCCTGGCCGCCGCGGCGTACTGGGGCGTGGGCATGGCGCTGGGCGCGGGCCTGGGCTTGGGCCTGGGCTGGGGACCGAAGGGCATGTGGATCGGGCTGATCGCCGGCCTGTCGGTGGCCGCGGTGCTGCTGGGCGGCCGGTTCCTGCGCACCAGCCGGCGCGTGACGACGCCGTTGGCGGGCCGGCTGTCACAGTGACCACCGGCGCATGCATTCGGCCGGCCGCCCGGGTAGTCTGCCGCGGTGGACCGGACCGTGCGTGGCATTGTCTACATCGTCAGCGGATCCGGGCCCTTTTCTAATGGAGTCGTATCGAGCATGAGTACCGTTGTGCAGCCCCCGCGCGCGCCGTTGACGCGCTTCATCGTCGGTCTCTGGGACGGCATGAACTTCATCCGCAGGCTGATCCTGAATCTGCTGTTCTTCGGCCTGTTGTTCCTGTTCGCGCTGCTGGTGTTGCTGGCGATCGTCGGCGGCGGCTCGCGGCAGGCGCCGCTGCTCGACCGCACGACGCTGGTGATCGCGCCCGAAGGCGCGCTCGTGGAGCAGTACCGCAGCGATCCGCTGACGCGCGCGCTGGCCGAAAGTGGCGGCGGTGGTACCGGCGAGGTCCAGCTGCGCGATGTGCTGCGTGCGCTCGAGGCCGCCAAGCAGGACGACCGGATCGAGCGCGTACTGCTGCGGACCGATCGGCTGACGTTCTCGGGTTATGCGTCGATGCGCGAAATCGCCGACGCACTGGCCGAGCTGCGCGCGGCCGGCAAGCAGGTGGTCGCATTCGGCGAGTACTTCGGCCAGCAGCAGTACCTGCTCGCCGCGCAGGCGGACGAGGTCTACCTCGACCCCGAGGGCGGCATGATCCTCGAAGGTCTGAGCGGCTATCGCCAGTACTACCGCGAGGCGCTGGCCGACAAGCTCTCGGTGGACATGCATCTGTTCAAGGTGGGCGAGTACAAGTCCGCGGCCGAGCCGTTCATTCTCGATGGCGCTTCGCCCGAGTCGAAGGAAGCCGACCTGTACTGGATGAACGACATCTGGCAGCGGCACGTGGCCGACATCGCCAAGGCGCGCGGCCTGACGCCCGAGGCGATCAACGCCGAGATCGAGTCGCTGCCCGCCGGCATCGAGGCGGCGCAGGGCGACCTGGCGCGCTACGCGCTCGACCACGGCTACGTGGACGGTCTGAAGACCTTCGAGGAAGTCGAGCAGTTGCTGGTCGAGCGCGGCGTCGCCGATGACGATGCCGACGGTGGCTTCCGCCAGATCGCAATGCGCGACTTCCTGGCCCATGTCGAGCCGCGGGCCACCGACCGCCGCGCACAGGTGGCGGTGGTCGTCGCCGAAGGCGGCATCACCGGCGGCGACCAGCCGCCGGGCACGATCGGCGGCGAGTCGACCTCGGCGCTGCTGCGCGAGGCGCGCGAGGACGAGCACGTCAAGGCTGTCGTGCTGCGTGTGGACTCGGGTGGCGGCGAAGTTTTCGCCTCCGAGCAGATCCGCCGCGAAGTCGACGCGCTCAAGGCCGAGGGCAAGCCGGTGGTGGTGTCGATGGGCGATGTCGCCGCATCGGGCGGCTACTGGATCAGCATGAACGCCGACCGTATCTATGCCGATGCCTCGACGATCACCGGGTCGATCGGCATCTTCGCGCTGGTGCCCACGTTCCCGCGCACGCTCGAGAAGATCGGCGTGCGCACCGACGGCGTGGGCACGACCCGCTTCGCTGGCGCCTTCGATCTGTCGCGCGAACTGCAGCCCGAGGCCGGGCAGGCGATCCAGGCGATCATCGATCGCGGCTACCGCAACTTCATCGGCAAGGTCGGCGATGCGCGTGGTCGCAGCAGCGAGGAGATCGACACCGTCGCCCGCGGCCGCGTGTGGAGTGGTACCCAGGCGCTCGATCGCGGTCTGGTCGACGAACTCGGCGGCCTGCGCACGGCGATCGCCAAGGCGGCCGAACTCGCCGAACTCGGCACCGACCGCTGGCGCGTGCGCTACATCGAGAAGACCGCGACGCCGTTCGGACGCTTCCTGACCGGCCTGGTCAGCGGCCGCGCCGGCAGCCTGCTGCTGGGCCACAGCGATCTCGCGCGCGGGCTGCTGTCGCGCGCCGCGCCGCGGGCCGAACAGGACCTGCGCCTGCTCGAGAGCGTGATGACGCCGGTGCCCGGCAAGCCGGTCAAGGCCGTCGCCTACTGCTTCTGCGAGCTCTAGTCCCTCCCGCGTCACACCAAACCGGGGTCAGAGTGCATTTTCCCTGAAGGAAAATGCCACTCTGACCCTGAGGTATCCCCACGTTTCTAGCTCAACAGCATCTGTTGCAGCACGTGCCCAGGCAGTACGTGTAGGCGGGCCAGCCATTGGCTGATGGGTTCC
>NZ_JACHYJ010000008.1 GCF_014192745.1 Luteimonas sp. RC10 | reverse complement strand
TGCGCCATGCGCGCACTTGTTTCCATCTCTCCCGAACGCAACCTCCTGATCTAGCTCAGGAAAATGTGGGGATACCTCAGACTCTGACCCCGGTTTTGGATTCCGGCGCCGGCTCTAGCGCCGGGCGTGCGGCGACGGGGTCGGTGGGGTCTTGCAGCCTGCGCCGCCACCAACCGCCAAGTGCGGAGGCCAGCATCGCCGGTATCGCGAGCACGGCGGCATACACCACGCCAGCGGCGAGCAGCGGGCCGATGCCCGACACCGCGATCACCACCGGCACCTGCGCGAGCATGACCACCGCGCCCCAGTACCACGCGCGTCGCGGAAACGCCAAGCCGAGGGCCAGCGACAACACAAGCGCTGCAGGGCAGGCGAGCGTCCAGTAGCGGTCGGCATCCCATGGCTCTCCGCCGCCGATGGACAGCGAGACCGCAGTCCACAGCCCAAGCCCGGCGAGTGCGGCGATCGACAGCGCGAGCCAGGAAGATTTCATGACGGCGGCTCCAGCGCATCCGTCGTGGCGACAGGTCGTCATCATACCGGGCAGGCAACATTGGAAAAAATGCATGGCACTCGCACGACTATATGACCGCGCACACGCCGCCATCACCAGAATGCCGCGATCCCGGTGTGTCAGTCGCCTATGCGAGGCGCGGGTTACCCGTCGGTGTCGTCGCGTGCGATCAATCGCGCAATCGTGCGCGGATGCACGTTGAAGCGCTGCGCCACGGCCCGGTGCGGCACGTGCTCGCATAGCACCAGCTTGCGGGCTTCCTGGCGCTGGCTCAGCGAGAGCGCGCGGGCTCGCCCCATATGGCGTCCCTTCGCACGCGCCGCAGCCATTCCGGCACGAGTGCGTTCGCTGATCAACGAGCGCTCGAACTCCGACAGCGCCGCCATCATGTGGAAGACGAGCCGGCCGCCTGACGAGTCGGTGTCGATGTACTCGCATAGCGAGCGGAAGCGGATCTGTCGCTGGCCAAGGTTGGCCAGCAGGTCGACGAGGTGGGTCAACGACCGGCCCAGACGATCCAGCCGCCACACCACCAGCGTGTCGCCGGCTTGGGCGTTGGCAAGCAGTTCATCGAGCCCCGGCCGCGAGCGCAGGCCCCCGGACACGCCTTCGTCTTTGAAGATCTCGCTGCAGCCAGCGGCCTTCAAGGCGTTCAGTTGCAGGGTGACGTTCTGCTCGTCAGTCGAGACACGTGCATAGCCTAGGAATCTCATGCCAACCGCGCCGCCTCCGTGTTCGCCGGTCCCCGTGGGCGACACTCCCTGTTGACACAAGGGAACCCTTTCCTCCCTGTGTCCAAATCGGCAACGCCGAATCCTTAATGCGAACTACGCCCTTACTTTTACTTTCGCTCGTCAATACTGCGGGCAATTTCAGTTTCGCACAAGGCCCTTCTTTGGCCGTAAAAAGCTCGAAATTTCACCAAGTATTGCATTTTCTATCATTTCGATTGGGTATTGAATGTATGCAGAAGTCTCGTGCGGTAAGGGCCAAATCCGCATTCATCTGCTTGGATGTCGGCATCTTACGATGCGCTGCTGCATGAGTCTGCAGGACAAGCGTCGTGCTCATCCTTTCTCCTTGGAGAGGGCTGAGGAGCGCCTGCGTGAGTCTGTCCAAGAAGAGCGACCACTGCAGCCAGAGCGCCGGCAGTTCAATGACGATTGTCTAGGAACAACAAGATGTAGGACGGGAAATTGAACAGGGTCTATCGAAAAATGGAGTCGCGCACTGCAACAAGTGGTCGATACTGTTCACCATGATCGTGCTGGGCCTGACCGCCAAGCCGGTGACCGCGTCGTTCGCGCCACTGGCGATCGGTCTGGCGCTGATCCACCTGGTGAACACTCCGGTCACCAACACCTCGATCAACCCGGCACGCAGCACCGGCGTGGCGCTGTTCCAGGGCGGGGCGGCACTGCAGCAGCTGTGGGTGTTCTGGCTGGTGCCGCTCGTGGCTGGTGCGCCCGCGGTGTGCTGCATCGGCTGGTGTTGGCGCCGCGGCGCGAGCTCTGAGGGCGCGGCAATATCGTGAAACGCACGGGCCGCGGATCGATCCGCGGCCCGTGCTTTGTTGTGGCCTCGTCGGTCCTGCTGACGCCATGATCAATCACTTGGGAATCGAGCCGTGCAGCTCTGGCCCTTGGGCGGTTGTGGGCGGGGCGAACGGTCGAATGCACTGGCGAGCTTGGCCGGCGCCAGCATGGCCGCCCGCAGGTCGGTCAATTGGATGGGATTGGTGTTTTCGCCCTGGGCGCGCCGGCACGCTAGGCGACTTTGGCCTGCCAGTGTTTGGTATCGAAGCCGTCGAAGCTCGCTCCCCTCGATCAATGCGTTGAAATATGGTAATCGGAGATAGTGCTATTTCGGCGTGAGATACAGCTTGAGCCGTGGAAGCAGACCGTGAGCGCTTATCCATGCGCAGTAAGCCTGGTATGCAGGATCTTGGGAAAGATGGCTTTCCTCAGTTCTTGCCCGAATGAAGTAGATTAAATTGATCGCAAGAAGCGCAGTGCAGTGCCATATTGCAGTCATTGCGCCAGAAGATGGGATGAATGGGACTGATATCAGCCACCATGAAATGTTCTTGCTTATGTAGGCCGGATGTTTTGCGAATCGATAAGGGCCGCTGGTTATTATGCCTCTGTTGGTCAGATTGCTGAAGCGGATGCCAAATGCGATCGTTGAAAGTGTATATATGCCCGTGAGCGTGAGTATCGCTAGTGCCCACAGGTAGTATGCCGGGTGGCTTGTAGATAACCAATTACTCCACGTAAATCCATCGCCGTATCTGAGCCCGGCCGATTGTAGCCATACGAAGATCGGTGGGTAGCACGAGAGTGCCGCGCTCCACCCAAGCCAGCTTGGATTGCTCGAGCGTATATGGGCGTCGAGTCTTCGTGACGTGGATAAGTAGCCAACGGTTCCGAATACGGTATCTATCAAATAAAGAATTGAAATTGAAAGTGAGAACCAAGTGGCGGGTAGCATCTGATCGGAGATGCTGAATTTGTCTGACCAGCTGTAAGCGAAGCTTACCATCAAGGGCAGAAAGAAGGCCTTGACAACTTGGTCTCTGGCTTCGGCGATAGGAATGTCCCTGGCCTTTCGGCTCAGGAGTATCCATTTTCCAATGGATTCAATTCCGCCCGATCCTGTACGAGCGGTTTTAAAGATATAGAATGCCGCCCAGAGTGGGAGTGCTGGCCATATCGCGAACAAGGCGTCCCAGAAGCCGGATAGGATGGATGGCTGGGAGAGTGACAGGACATTAAGCATCGCTGCCCAGATTGCAGATAAAGCCAATAGACCTGCTGCCCTGTGCCGTCTCCGCGTTCTGGCGTCCTCGCTAGTTAATACTGGCGGGTCGGTGAGCGGAGAATGACGTTGCCACTCCAGCCACCACATCGGGGCACCAGTACAGAGGATCAGGGCCGCTAGTGCGGAGATGGGCCCAAGATTTAATGCTAGCGATGCCAGTATTCCAACGGAGAAGCCGATGAGCCCGCTTAGGCCCACCTTTAGGGGGACAGCTGTTGACGGGGGGGGTGTCGTCATGGGTTGAAAAGAAAAAGGGGGCAAGGCCCCCTTCATCTTGTTAATCGATGTGCTGCTTATCAGCCGCCAGTGGTGCCGCCCGAGCTCGAGCTCGAGCTGGTGCTGGTGCCCGTTGCCGCCAATGCGCAGCTGGCCGTGCCGGCGTTACAGGTCGTGTTCTTCTGACCTGCGGGATTCGCCGTAGCGGTAAACGTGATGGTCGCGCCGCTGGCAACGTTGGTTGCGGTGATCGGAGCCGAGATAGCGGAGCATGCTTTCGGTGCGTAGGTATCGATAGTCATGTTGGCATGAACCGCAGACACGGCCGAGTTCATATATGCCTTGGCTTCACCGAGGCAAGCATTCTCGGCTGCCTTGACGCGGTAGTTGTTGTACGCCGGCAGTGCGATCGCGGCCAGGATGGCGATGATCGCAACGACGATCATCAGTTCGATCAGGGTGAAACCTTTCTGCGTCTTCATGGAGCAACTCCCCAAGGGTGGATGGATTCACGTGCCTGGAAGGCGGCGGGTGCCGATCCGTGGGCAGCCGTGCAACATGCACGTGCATCAGGGGTATCGCATGGGTCGTGCCAATCGTGCGAACGCGGAGACTTGCGCCTTCTGAAGGCGTTTTGGGTGAACAAGCGTGAGCGTTCTGCCCCGAAGCTGTCGAGCAAGGTCGGCTTGTGACGTTTCGCGTCAGGCGATGGCTGCTCGTCGATGTGACTGCGGTCGCAGATTGATGTTCTGGCGGCGTGAGTGCCACTAGGCAAACGTGATATCGGCAGCGCTTCCAGTGAACTTGAGCGGGGATTGGACCGACTGTCATGGTCCGTCCGCAGGTCCCGCCCAGCGACGAGGTTGATCTCGCGAAGGTGTATGGAGGCGACCTGTGCAAGATCAAAAAGCCGCGAATGTCACAGCACAGGCTGGCTCAGCCCTGCTCCCCGGCCGCGGGCCGCTGCCGAAGCGCCTGGCTCGAGACCCGCGGCCTGCGGCTGCTGCCGGTACGTGCGGTATCAGGCACCTGTTCTTGCCGCGGCAGCACGATGCGGAAGGCGCTGCCCTGGCCTGGCGCGCTCTCGACGGTGATGTCGCCGCCGGCCTCGCGGACGAGGTGGGCGGCGACGGCCAGGCCGAGGCCGGTGGCCTGGGCGGCGGGGCGGGTGGTGAAGAACGGTTCGAAGCAGCGCGCGCGGGTGGTGGCGTCCATGCCGCGTCCGGTGTCGCGGGCGATGATCTCGACGCGGTCGAGGGCGTAGGCGGCAACGGACAGCGTGAACTGCCCGCCGTCGGGCATGGCTTGCTGGGCGTTGGCCGCCAGGCCCAGCAGGATCAGTTCGAGGTGGGCGCGGTCGAAGTGGATCGCAAGCGGAGCGCCCGGGTCGAGGTCAAGGGTCACGTCCACGCCGGGCAGAAAGGTCTGCCTCAGCACGGGCTCGAGGTCGGCAATGGCCTCGACGGCGTCGAAGGCCTCGGGCGCGCTGTCCTCGTGGCGGCTGAAATCGACCAGCCGGTGGCTGGCTTCGCCGGCGCGGCGCGCGGCGGATTCGGCGCTGCGCAAGGCCGCCTTCATCTCCGCGGGGTCGTCGCTGGCCAGGCCGCGGCCGGCGTGGCCCATGACCAGGGCCAGCAGGTGGTTGAAGTCGTGGGCGATGGTCGAGGCCAGGCGGCCGACGGCCTCCATCTTCTGGGCGTGCAGCAACTGGGTCTGCTGACGCTCGCGCTGTTCGATCTCCAGCAGCAGACGGTCGCGGGCGCGCGCGAGTTCGGCGCCCCGCTGGCGGGCGAGGTCCAGGCTCTGGTGCAGGGCAATCAGGGCCTGGTCGATGACGAAGGCGACGAGGGCCAGACCAAGTGCTGCCGAGAGACCTGCCATGGCCACGCCGATGGCATGTCCCGGTGCGAACAGGAACGGTTGCGCGTCCTTCCAGGCGCCAATGGCCACGAGTACGGCCATCCAGACCACGGCGATCCAAAGCGTCCGGCGCCCGAGCAGTACGGCGCCGGCGAGCACCGGAAGTAACTGCAGCCAATGCTGCGGTCCCTGCAAGGCCAGACCCCAGCGCGAATAGGCAATCGACAGTACAAACAGGCTCCCGAACACAAATGCCCGGGCCGCCGGACGCAGTGCGTCCCGCCGTGCGGCGATGAAGCAGCCCCATAGCAACGCTGTATGGGCGGCAGCCAGGGCTAGCGAAGCGGCATCTAGCAGGCCGTCGAAGCGCCACCAGGCGACAGCGGTCGCAACAGGCTGGTAGAGGCCGCAGATCACGAGCACCCATTGCAGCATGGATGCAGTACGGTGCTCGGCGGCGATGGTGGGCGTCGCAACTCCGGTCGCGCGTCCCGCGGCCGGCGACGTGCCCGAAGGCGGCGCCGGGTCGCGCATCCTGTTTGCTGAACCTGTCCGCATGTGATCCTCCCCCCTGTTGGCGATTATATTGGCGTCGCGGCCCGCCATGCCACGGCGATACACCCCCGCTGTATCCGAGGTCACTGATGCGCTTATGCACTTTCCAACGCCTTGCAGGCGTGATGCTCCTTGCTTTGTTGGGCATATCGAGCGCTGCGCGCTCCCAGGGGGTGCCGGCTGCGCTGCCTCACGTTGCCGAAATTCAGCGGTGCGAGCGTCTTTCGCAGTTGCGCCCGGAAGAGGCGATTGCGGCTGCTGAGGGCGTCCTGGGGCAGCCTCGTCTTGAGGCGGCGCCTAGGCTCATGGCGACTGCCTGCATGGGGATTGCTCAGTTTGTCCTGGGGCGGGGTGAGGATGGTGCCGCCACAACCGATGTGGTGATGGCGTTGCTCGAGTCGGACGCGCTTTCGATCAATGAGCGACAACGCGGGCGGTTTCCTGCGGCCATGCTGCTGATCCGTTCAGGGCGTGGCGCTCAGGCCATGGGCATCCTGGAGGACATGCAGGCACAAGCGTTGCAGGACGGAGACATCAGGTTGCAGATCGCATCGCTGTCTACGATTGCGCAGTTGCGTGTTACTGATTTTGACGATCCCGAAGGTGCCCTTGGTTACTATCGTCAGGCGTACCGCTTGGCGTCCGCCCCCGGCCAGCCGATGATCCCGCAACGAGTCGTGCTGGGATACGAGCTTGGTTACACATTGTTGCTGCTTGGCCAGATCGACGAGGCCGCCGCATTGTTTCAGGAGGCCGATGTCGCTGCGGCTAAGTTCCCCGAACTGGCGCTGATCCAGATACGCATCGCAAGCCATCGTGCGGAGATCCTTCGTCTGAAGGGCGAACTGCCCAAGGCCCAGACGCAGTTGCAGGACGTGTTGGTGCGTTTGCGCGAACTTGGAGATGCAGCAGGCGAGGTGGTGGCACTGCAGCGACTGGCGCGCGTCTCGCTTGGGCTGGAGCGCATGGGGGCTGCCCGGGAGAGTGCCGAGCAAGCATTGCGCTTGGCGGAAGCCGGCAAAATGCCGATGGAGCAACGCGATAGCTTGTATCTGTTGGCAGACATCGCAAGCGCCAGTGGGGAGGCCCAGATTGCTGCCGACTACGCTGGCCGGGCGCGCGCACTCGACCGTGCCGAAGGGCGCGAGAAGACTGCGCAGAAGCTGGCGCGACTGCAGGCAACGGCAGCACGGGAATTGCAGCCCGAGCAGGTCCTTGCGCGGCAGGACGCTTCCCGGGCACGGCTATTGCGCGACCTCGGGCTGGCTGCGCTGGCGATCATTGCGCTGGTCTCGCTGGTGCTGTTGGTCCGCACGCGCCGGCAAAAGCATCGCCTGGCGGAGTTGAGCACGACCGATCCGCTGACCGGGCTGATGAATCGTCGGGCCGCCGATGGCGCGCTGCAGGCGCTGACCGCCGACGGCCGGCGTGCAGCGCTGCTGTTGCTGGATGTGGACGCATTCAAGTCGATCAACGACCGCTTCGGGCATGACATCGGCGACGCGGCGCTGTCGCAGATTGCGCGTTGCCTGCGTGAGGCCTGCGATGTGGGTGACGTGGTGGCGCGCTGGGGGGGGGAGGAGTTTCTGGTGGCGCGCGGCGATACGTCGCGCATGGCCGCGTTCGCACTGGCCGAACATCTGCGCCGGCAAGTCGAGCGGCTGCGCGTGGATGACGGCCGCGGCGGCACGCTGCCGCTGACGGTCTCGACGGGCGTGTCGTCGCTACCGGTGTTCCCGAGCGATACGCCGCGCTGGCAGGACGCGATCCGGGTTGCAGATCGTGCGCTCTACGTGGCCAAGCGGGCCGGCCGCAATGCCTGGGCAGGCGTCTGGGGCCTGGAAGCCGGCGATGGCGTCGATGTCTACAGCGTCCTGGACAACCCCGGCCATGCCCTGCAGCAGGGCTGGATCGAGATCGGCGGTAACCGGCCGATGGATTGGTCGCAGGTGCGGCCCAAGGCGGCGGGGGGCACCCGAGGCGGTGGCGGGCCGGTGCGGCAGGAGACGGCGAGCCGGCCGTGATCCAGAAAACCGGGGTCAGAGTGCAATTTCGAGGAAATTGCACTCTGACCCCGGTTTTGCTTTGGCCCGGTTTTAGTCGATGCCGAGCTTCTTGAGCTTGTAGCGCAGGGCGCGGAAGGTGATGCCGAGCACGGCTGCGGTCTTGGTCTTGTTGTAGCGGTTTTCCTGCAGTGCCTGCTGGATCGCGGCGCGCTCGATGTCCTCGATGTAGGAGGGCAGCGCCGTGCCGGCGGTCTCGTAGGGGCTGAGCGTGCGCGGGTCGGGCGGCAGGCGGGCGCCGGTCTGGGCTGCGACGGCGCTGCTGCCGGCCATGCCGGGCTGGGCGGTCGGCAGGTGCAGGTCGGCGGCGGTGATGCGGTCACCGTCGGCCATTGCCAGGGCGCGTTCGAGGATGTTTTCCAGTTCTCGGATATTGCCGGGAAAGGCATGCGCCTCGAGGGCGGCGATCGCGTCCGGCGCGAGCACGGGCGCCGGGCGGCGCATGGCCTGGGCGAGCCGGCGCAGGATGGCGTCCGACAGCAGCGGCAGGTCGCCGGCGCGTTCGCGCAGTGGCGGCACGGTCAGGCCGATGACGTTGATGCGGTAGTAGAGGTCGTGGCGGAAGCGGCCTTCGTCGACCAGCGTCGCCAGGTCCTTGTGCGTGGCCGAGAGGATGCGCACGTCGACCTGCACTTCGGTCGAGGCGCCGACCGGGCGCACCGATTTTTCCTGGATCGCGCGCAGCAGCTTGACCTGCATCGGCAGCGGCAGTTCGGCCACTTCATCAAGGAACAGCGTGCCGCCTTCGGCCGCCTGGAACAGACCGGGCTTGTCGCTGTGCGCGCCGGTGAAACTGCCCTTGCGGTGCCCGAAGAACTCGCTTTCCATCAGTTCGGTGGGAATCGCGCCGCAATTGACCGGTACGAACGGCCCGCCGGCACGCGCGCTCTGCGCATGCAGCATGCGCGCGACGAGCTCCTTGCCGGTGCCCGATTCGCCGTTGATGCAGACCGGCGCCTGGCTGCGTGCAACCTTGGCCAGTGTGTTGCGCAGCGTGACCATGGCCTCGGACTTGCCGAGCAGGCGGCCGCCGGCCGCGTCGTCGCTGTGGCGGCCGCGCTCGCCCAGTTCCAGGGCCTGGCGCACGAGGCCGCGCAGCACGTTGATGTCGACCGGCTTGCTGACGAAATCGAAGGCGCCGGCCTTCAGCGCATCGACGGCGGCCTCGACGTTGCCGTAGGCGGTGATCACCGCGACCGGGGTGCCGGGAAACCGCGTGTTGATCTCGCCGACCAGGTCCAGGCCCGAGCCGTCGGGCAGGCGCATGTCGGTCAGGCACAGGTCGTAGCGGCCGTTGGCCAGCAGCTCGCGGGCGGCCGCGAGATTGGGCGCGGTATCGGTGCGCAGGCCCATGCGGCCCAGCGTGAGGACCAGCAGTTCGCGGATGTCGTGTTCGTCGTCGACGATCAGGGCGCTGCGGTGCTCGCTCATCGAAATCTGGCTGGGCGCTTGGCTTTTGCGGAGTGACCCATAGTGACAGCTTTTGCCAATAGTGACGAGGGTCACACTGGTGACGCCGGTCACACCGAACGCGGCCGTTAGCCCTGTTTTCGTGAGGGTTCGTGCGTTTTCCTCGTCGCCCGGGCCTGCGCGTGGGGCCGGCTGCGGTTCAGCCGCGCAGCGCGGCGCGTCGCGCCGACAGCGCGATCCGGAAGCACGCGCCGCCGCCCGGTACCGGAACGTAGTCGAGCCGCGCTTCGTTGGCGCGGCACAGCTCGTGGGCGATGTAGAGGCCCAGGCCCGTGCCGCTTTCGGAGGTCGTGAAGAAGGGGCGGAACAGCTGCGCCAAGGCGGTGTCCTCGATGCCGGGGCCGTGATCGCACACGCTGATGCAGGGGCGCTCGCCGTCCTCGACGCGCAAGGTGATGCGGGCCGGTTCGCCGGGCTGGCGACCGTAGCGCACGGCGTTGTTGACCAGTGCGGTGAGCACCTGGTGCAGATGGCGTGGGTCGACCACGGCGCGCACGCAGGCGCTCTCGCAGTCCACGTCCAGGCTGGCGTTGTCGTCGGTGACGATCAGGCGGTAGTCCTGCACGAAGGCGTGCGTGGCGGCCACCAGCTCGACGGGCTCGGGGCGCGCGCGCTCACGCCGCGCCAGGCCGAGCACGCTCTCGACGATGCCGTTGGTGCGCACACACTGCTGGTGGACGATCTGCAACAGGCGGCGATCGCCGTCCTGGATGGCGTCCGATTCTTCGAGCAGTTGCGTCGCGTAGCTGATCGCCGCCAGCGGGTTGCGGATCTCGTGGGCGAGGCTGGCGGAGAACCGGCCCATCGTGGCGAGGGTCAGCGACTCGGCGCGGCGGGTGACCAGCGAGGTGTCGTCGAGAAAGACCAGGGTGTTGTCGCCGTCGGCGAGCAGGCGCACGAACCGCGGCATGACATCGACATGCTCGCGCAGTGCGAGCGGGGCGTCGTCACTGCTGCCGCTGCGCAGCCAACTGGCCAGGCGCAGCGCCAGCGGCGGCGACAGGCGCGATAGCGGGCGGCCATGCGGGTCGCCGTCGGCGTCGAGCAGGGCGAGTGCAGCCTCGTTGGCCCGGCGCACATGACCGGCGCCGTCGACGAGCAGCACGCCGGTCTGCATGCGCCGGATGATCAGCTCGTTGATCTCGGCCAGGCTCTCGGCCTCGGCCTCGTGGTGGTCGGCCAGCGCTTGGCTTTCGCGGATCTGCTTGCCCAGCAGCCGGGTCAGCGAGGCGGCGGCGAACAGGCCGAGCGCGAACATCAGCGGCTCGGCGACCGGACGCGTCGGCGCGCGCGCGCTGGTCAGCCCCACGAGCGGGCCGATCAGCAGCGAGGCGGCTGCCGCCACGCAGATCAGCAGACTGACGCGCAGGTTCACGAACAGCGAGGCTGCCGCGACGTTGAACAGCAGCAGCATCGCCACACCGGGCGCGACATCGGGCGCAGCATGGCTGGTCAGCGCTGCGACCAGGATGTCCACGCCGATGCCGACCGTCGCGTGGGCGGCGTAGTCTGGGTTGGGCGCACGGGCGTGGATCAACAGGCCGACCGAGGCGACCAGGTAGCCCAGGCTCACCGGCACCGCGATCGCGGCGATCTCCACGCCGCCCAGCGCCTCGCCCCAGGGGCTGAAGACGACCAGCGCCAGCAGTGCGGCCTCGAGGACCCGGTAGAGCGAGAACAGGGCCAGTTCGCGCTGCATCAGCGACCGGGACATCGCGGGGGCGGCCAGCGGCACGGGGGCTCCAGGGGGACGGTCTGGCGCCAGTATAGGCAGGCCCCGACAGTCCCGGCCGTCCCCCGGTTTTGCCCGGCGGGCGCGCATGCGCGAGAATGGCGGACCCCGTCGGCCCGCCGCGCCCTGTGCGCCCGCCGGCGGTCGGCGACATTTCCTTCCCGTACGGACCCCACATGAACTTCCACGAATACCAGGCGAAGCAGTTGTTTGCCGATTACGGCATCCCCGTGCCGGCCGGGCGCGTCGCGTCCTCCGCCGACGAAGCAGTCGAAGCAGCCAAGTCCCTGGGCAATGGCCCCTGGATGGTCAAGGCCCAGATCCACGCCGGTGGCCGCGGCAAGGCCGGTGGCGTGAAGTTCTGCAAGACCCACGATGATGTGAAGGCCGCTGCCGAGAAGATGCTCGGCACCCACATGGCGACCTACCAGTCGGCGGGCGTCGCCCTGCCGGTGAACCTGGTGCTGGTGACCGAAGCCGGCGAGATCGCCAAGGAACTGTACCTGTCGGTGCTGGTCGACCGCGGCACGCAGTCGATCACCTACATCGTCTCGAGCGAGGGCGGCGTGGACATCGAGCAGGTGGCTGCCGAGACTCCCGAGAAGATCGAGACCCTCAATGTCGGCTTCGTCGAGGGCTTCCAGGCCTACCAGGGTCGCGATATCGGCTTCAAGATCGGCCTCAACGCCAAGCAGGCCAATCAGCTGGCCAAGATCATGGGCGGCCTGTACCGGCTGTTCAA
Source organism: Luteimonas sp. RC10 (assembly GCF_014192745.1). Taxonomy (GTDB): domain Bacteria; phylum Pseudomonadota; class Gammaproteobacteria; order Xanthomonadales; family Xanthomonadaceae; genus Luteimonas. Next base: position 280,061 of record NZ_JACHYJ010000008.1, on the reverse strand, counting down.
CGAGAAGGACCTGGCGCTGGTCGAGCTCAACCCGCTGGCGATTCTCGACAGCGGCGACCTGTACGCGCTCGACGGCAAGGTCAACAGCGACGACAACGCGACGTTCCGTCACAAGGATCTGGCCGCGATGCGCGACACGACCCAGGAAGACGAGGCCGAGGTGCGCGCCAGCGAGTACGACCTCAACTACGTGACGATGGATGGCAACATCGGCTGCATGGTCAACGGCGCCGGTCTGGCGATGGCGACGATGGACGTGATCGCGCTCAACGGCGGTTCGCCGGCCAACTTCCTCGACGTCGGCGGCGGCGCGACCAAGGAGCGCGTGACCGAGGCGTTCAAGCTCATCCTGTCCTCGGACAAGGTCAAGGCGATCTTCGTCAACATCTTCGGCGGCATCGTGCGCTGCGACATGATCGCCGAGGGCATCATCGCTGCGGTCAAGGAAGTGGACGTCAAGGTGCCGGTCGTGGTCCGTCTGGAAGGCACCAACGTGGAAGCGGGCAAGAAGCTGCTGGCCGAATCCGGCCTGGCCATCACCCCGGCCGACGACATCAACGACGGCGCCAAGAAGGCCGTCGCGGCCGTTGCCGCCTGACCCCACGCGACCAGGAAATCATTCAATGTCTGTTCTGATCAACAAGAATACGAAGGTCATCGTGCAGGGCTTCACCGGCCAGCAGGGCACCTTCCACGCGACCCAGATGGTCGAGTACGGCACCCAGGTCGTCGGCGGCGTGACCCCCGGCAAGGGCGGCACCACCCACATCAACCTGCCGGTGTTCAACACCGTGCGCGAAGCGGTCGAAGCCACCGGCGCCGATGCGTCGGTGATCTACGTGCCGCCGCCGTTCGCGGCCGACGCGATCCTCGAGGCCGCAGCGGCCGGCATCAAGGTCATCGTGTGCATCACCGAGGGCATCCCGGTGCTCGACATGCTGCGGGTGAAGAACGTGCTCAAGTCGCACCCTGATGTCACGCTGGTCGGTCCGAACTGCCCCGGTGTGATCACCCCGGGCGAGTGCAAGATCGGCATCATGCCCGGCCACATCCACATGCCGGGCAAGATCGGCATCGTCTCGCGCTCGGGCACGCTGACCTATGAAGCCGTCAAGCAGACCACCGCGGCGGGCCTGGGCCAGTCGACGGTCATCGGCATCGGTGGCGACCCGATCAACGGCCTGAACTTCGTCGACTGCCTGAAGCTGTTCAACGAGGACCCGCAGACCGAGGGCATCATCATGGTCGGCGAGATCGGCGGCGACGCCGAGGAAGCAGGCGCCGAGTACATCAAGGCGCACGTCAAGAAGCCGGTCGTGGGCTTCATCGCCGGCGCCTCGGCCCCTCCGGGCAAGCGCATGGGCCACGCCGGCGCGATCGCGTCGGGCGGCTCGGGCACGGCCGAGGGCAAGTTCAAGGCGATGGAAGCGGCCGGTGTGAAGACCGTCCGTTCGCCGGGCGACCTGGGTGCGGCGATCGCCGAGCTGGTCAAGTAAGCGATCCGGGTCACCGGCGCTTGTCGAAAAGGCCGCCTTCGGGCGGCCTTTTCGTGTCTACCTGTAATACCAAAGCCGGAGTCAGCGTGTCATTTCGCAAGGCGGAATTGCACGCTGCCCCCGGTTTGCGGCGCGGTCACGCTGTCGCCATCAGACTCTGCGCAATAGGTGGAGCAGGTCGGTCATGCGGTTGACAGGTGATGGCTCAATGCGCATGCTCGATGCGCATTGAAGAGGATCACGTCATGCGCATCCGCGAAGACTATGCCGGCTACGGCAAGCGCGCGACCAATGTCAGCATCAACCAGGGATTGCTCGAACAGGCGCGTGCGCTCGACATCAACCTGTCGGCGACGTTGGAAAAGGCGCTGGAGGCCGAGGTGCGTGCCCGCAGGCGCGCGCAGTGGCGGGAAGAGAACCGCGAGGCGATGGCCGCGTACAACGCGCGCATTGCCCGCGACGGGCTCGCCAGCGACCGGGTTCGCGCATTCAAGGCATCGCGGAAGGACCCGGCGGGGGTATGAGCCAGTTCTGCGTCTATGCCAATGCCGATCCGGCCTCGCGTCACGCGGTGCCCTGCTGGTTGAACGTGCAGAGCGATCTGATCGATACCGTGGAGTCGCGCGTCGTCGTGCCGCTGATTCCACCCGAGCAGGCCGGTCCACTGCTCACCCGCCTGATGCCGGCACTGCCGGTCGCCGAAAACACGATGGTGATGGACACTGCGCAGATCACCAGCGTGCCCATGCAGATGCTCGGTCCCCAGGTCGCGAACCTGTCGGACGAACGACTGCGCATCATCGAAGCCCTGGATTTCCTGACGTATGGCATCTGACCCCGCCCGCCCCCTGCGCATCGCCCTGGCCCAGTTCGACTTTCCGGTCGGCGACGTGGGGCGCAACGCCGAACGCATCGCCGCGATGATCGAGGAGGCGAAGACCGAGTTCGGCGCCGACATCGTCGTGTTCCCCGAGCTTGCGATCAGCGGCTACCCGCCCGAAGACCTGCTGATGCGGCCGGGCTTTTTGATCGACTGCGAGGCGGCGTTGATGCAGGTCGCCAAGGATGTGCACGGCATCGTCGCGGTCGTCGGTTGGCCCGAGTCGGCCGGTAGCGTGCTCTACAACTCCGCCAGTGTGCTGCGCGACGGCAAGGTCGAGCGGACGTATCGCAAGCGCGAGTTACCCAACTACAACGTCTTCGACGAGCGGCGCTATTTCCACGTCGACCCCGATGGTGGTTCGTGCGTGATCGACGTGCGCGGCGTGCCGGTCGGTGTGCTGGTATGCGAGGACCTGTGGTTCCCCGAGCCGCTTGACGACACCGTGCGCGCCGGCGCCGAACTGGTCGTGGTGCCCAACGCCTCGCCCTACGAGCGCGGCAAGCATCGCCAGCGCGACGCCTTACTGGCCGAGCGCACGCGCGATGCGGGCGTGGCATTGGCCTACGTCAACGTGGTCGGTGGCCAGGATGCGCTGGTGTTCGATGGCGCCTCGGTCGTTGCCGATGCCGATGGCACCGTGCATCCGGCAGCGGTTGCGTTCGACGACCAATGGCTGGTGGTCGATTACGACCGGGAGCGCCGCGGCTTCACGCCGGTGCTCTGGGTCGACGATGGCGACGAGAGCATCGACGCGCTGGCCTGGCGCGCGGTGGTGCGCGGGCTGCGCGATTACTGCGGCAAGAACGGCTTTTCCAAAGTGTGGCTGGGGCTGTCGGGCGGCATCGATTCGTCGGTGGTACTGGCGATGGCGGTCGATGCCCTCGGCGCCGACAACGTCACCGCGGTGCGATTGCCGTCGCGCTACACCGCCGGGCTGAGCAACGACCTGGCCGCCGAGCAATGCGAGCGCCTGGGCGTGCGCATGCTCACGATTCCGATCGAGCCGCCGTTCCAGGGGTTCCTCGACACGCTGTCCGAGGCGTTCGGCGACGCGGCGCCCGATGTGACCGAGGAGAACCTGCAGTCGCGTACACGCGGCGCGATCCTGATGGCGCTGTCCAACAAGCACGGCGGGCTGCTGCTGACCACCGGCAACAAAAGCGAGTACGCGGTCGGCTACGCGACGATCTACGGCGACATGTGCGGCGGCTACGCGCCGCTGAAGGATCTCTACAAGACAGAGGTCTTCGGGCTGGCGAAATGGCGCAACACCGTCGCCGGCAGTCCGGTGATCCCGCCCGCGGTCATCGACCGGCCGCCGTCGGCCGAGCTGCGCGCCGACCAGCTCGACCAGGATTCTCTGCCGCCCTACGACGTGCTCGACGCGATCCTGCGCCGCTTCGTCGACCAGGAAGAATCGCGCGACGAGATCGTTGCCGCTGGCTTCGACGCGCCGACCGTCGACCGGATGCTGCGGCTGGTGCGCACCAGCGAGTGGAAGCGACACCAGGCCGCCCCCGGCCCGAAGATCTCGCGCCGCGCCTTCGGCCGCGAGCGCCGCTATCCGATCAGCAACCGGTACTCGGGTTGATGGGTTTCACTCCGCTTCACTCCACGCTTGAGGCGGGCCGGTATCGGGCCAACACTCCGCACCCTCCCCCGCAAGCGGGGGAGGGCGACGGACAGCGCGCGACAGGCCTGTTTGCAAGGAGCGTCGCTGTGCCCCTTCCCTCGCTCGCGGGGGAAGGCTGGGATGGGGGCAGTGCTTCGCTCCTTCCCCCGCCTGCGGCGGAAGGTTGGGATGGGGGTGTAACGTCGAGGCGCGGGATGGATGGGGTGGCCTTCCGTCGCTCGCCCTTGGCGTCCGCATCGTCTGATCGCTTGCCCCCACCCAACCCTCCCCCGCAAGCGGGGGAGGGCGTCGGGCAGCGCGCGACAAGAACGTTTGCGAGGAGCGGCGCAGTGCTCCTTCCCCCGCTTGCGGCGGAAGGTGGGGATGAGGGCCGTGCTTCGCTCCTTCCCCCGCCTGCGGGGGAAGGTTGGGATGGGGGCGTAACGTCGAGGCGCGGGATGGATGGGGTGGCCTTCCTCATCCGTCGCTCGCCCTTGGCGTCTGCATCGCCGGATCGCTTGCCCCCACCCAACCCTCCCCCGCAAGCGGGGGAGGGCGTCGGACAGCACGCGACAGGCCTGTTTGCAAGGAGCGTCGCTGTGCCCCTTCCCTCGCTCGCGGGGGAAGGCTGGGATGGGGGCAGTGCTTCGCTCCTTCCCCCGCCTGCGGCGGAAGGTGGGGATGAGGGCCGTGCATCGCTCCTTCCCCCGCCTGCGGGGGAAGGCTGGGATGGGGGCGCAGCGGCGAGGGGCGGGAGGGACCGGTCTGAGCGGCTGGCTGCAGTGGTGGCGTCATGCTCGCTCTGATCCAGCGGGTCAGCGAGGCGGCGGTGCGGGTCGACGGCGAGGTCGTGGGCCAGATTGGGCCGGGGCTGCTGGCGTTGGTCGGGATCGAGCCCGGGGACGACGATGCCCAGACTGCGCGGATGGCCGATCGGCTGCTGGCCTACCGGGTGTTCGCCGACGAGGCCGGGCGCATGAACCGGTCGCTGGCGCAGACTGGCGGCGGGCTACTGCTAGTCAGCCAATTCACATTGGCCGCGGACACCCGCTCGGGCAATCGACCCGGCTTCAGTACCGCCGCGCCCCCCGAGGAGGCTGAACGGACCTTCGATCGTCTGGTCGCGGCTTGCCGTGCCCGGCATGGGGGGGTGGAAACGGGGCAGTTCGGGGCCCATATGGTGGTCAGCCTGGTCAACGACGGCCCGGTCACCTTCCTGCTGCGGGCATGACCCCGGCCCTGCAGGTGGTATAATTACGGGTTCACTTTGACAACGGTGCGCCACATGGCGAATGAACGTCCCGCCCAGCAGTCCGATATCAAGCTCCTGATCAGCAAGGGCTTGGAGCAGGGTTATCTGACCTACGCCGAGGTCAACGACCACCTGCCCGACGACATGGTCGATCCGGAGCAGATCGAAGACATCATCGGCATGATCAACGGCATGGGCATCGATGTCCATGAGGTCGCACCCGACGCCGAGACGCTGCTGCTGGCGGGCGAATCGAGCGGCAACCGCGAGGTCGACGAGACCGCGGCCGAGGAAGCCGCCGCGGCGCTGACTTCGCTCGATACCGAAGGCGGTCGCACCACCGACCCGGTGCGCATGTACATGCGCGAAATGGGCACGGTCGAGCTGCTGACCCGCGAGGGCGAGATCGCCATCGCCAAGCGCATCGAGGAAGGCCTGAACCAGATGATGGCCTCGGTGGCCAGCTTCCCCTGGTCGGTCCAGCTGCTGCTCGAGGAATACGAACTGCACAAGGCCGGCAAGAAGCGCCTGGCCGAGGTCGTGGTCGGCTTCAACGACCAGTTGCTCGAAGAACTCGCTGCCGAGGAAGAGGCTGCTGCCGGCAACGCGCCTGCGCCGGTCGCCGCCGATGCGGACGATGACGACAGCGACGACGAGGATGCCGACGACGACAGCGGCGACGAGGAAGAGAGCAGCGGCCCCAGCGGTCCGGACCCGGCCGAGGTCGCGCGCCGCATGGAAGTGCTGGCCGACCTGTTCAACAAGTTCCAGAAGGCCTACGCCAAGAACGGCGCGTCGGCCAAGCCGGTGGTCAAGCTGCGCGGCGAGATGGCCGACCAGTTCATGACCTTCAAGCTGCCGCTGCCGCTGAGCGACCTGCTGGTGCGCAAGCTGCGCGACGTCGTCGGCGAGCTCAAGGACCACGAGCGCCGCATCCTCGACCTGTCCACGCGCGTCGCCAAGATGCCGCGCAAGGACTTCATCCGCGCCTGGGATGGCAACCAGACCAATACCGGCTGGGCGGACGAGATGATCAAGCGCAAGCAGAAGTGGTCGTCCGGCCTGAAGGACGTACGCGACCAGATCGTCGCCGAGCAGGAAGCCACGCTGGCGATCGAGAAGGCCATGGGCGTGACCCTGGCCGACCTGAAGGAAATCAATCGGGCGATGGCCTACGGCGAGGCCAAGGCCCGCAAGGCCAAGAAGGAGATGGTCGAGGCCAACCTGCGTCTGGTGATCTCGATCGCCAAGAAGTACACCAACCGCGGCCTGCAGTTCCTGGACCTGATCCAGGAGGGCAACATCGGCCTGATGAAGGCGGTCGACAAGTTCGAACACCGCCGCGGCTTCAAGTTCTCGACCTACGCCACGTGGTGGATCCGTCAGGCCATCACCCGTTCGATCGCCGATCAGGCGCGCACCATCCGGATTCCGGTGCACATGATCGAGACGATCAACAAGTTGAACCGCATTTCCCGCCAGATGCTCCAGCAGTACGGCCGCGAGGCCACGCCGGAGGAGCTGGCCAAGGAAATGGACATGCCCGAGGACAAGATCCGCAAGGTGATGAAGATCGCCAAGGAGCCGATCTCGATGGAGACCCCGATCGGCGACGACGAGGACTCGCATCTGGGCGACTTCATCGAGGACACCAACGTGGAGTCCCCGATCGACGCGACCACCAACACCAACCTGATGGAGACGGTCCGCGACGTGCTCGCCGGCCTGACCCCGCGGGAGGCGAAGGTGCTGCGGATGCGCTTTGGCATCGACATGAACACCGACCACACCCTCGAGGAAGTCGGCAAGCAGTTCGATGTGACCCGCGAGCGGATCCGTCAGATCGAGGCCAAGGCACTGCGCAAGCTGCGTCACCCCTCGCGCAGCGAACAGCTGCGGAGCTTCCTCGACGTCGAGTGATCTCCTGCTGTCGAGATGCGAAAAAGCCCGCCGAAAGGCGGGCTTTTTTGTGGCCGATCGCCGAAGTGCGGGAGGAGCCTGCGTCGGGTTGGGCCAGTGGAGTGGCCTGCCGGCCGGAAGCCTGCTCCCCGTGGTCAATGCCGCTGCGCGGCTTAGCTACGCGAAGCACGCGTGGGTTGGCGTGGACTTGCGGCAGTGCTGCGCGATGGTTGTGCGCTCATGGCTTTCACAGCTCTGTACACCACGCTGCTGAGGCTCAAATCACTTCGATTTCTTCCAACAGAAAACGTTGCGCTTACCCGAAGTCCGAGTTGCGAACGCTCAAGGCAGCGGACTGGCGGCCGGTGGCCGCGTCGAGCGCGCCATGGATGGCGCGCGCCCGAGTCAAGGCAGGATGCCTTGACCGAGGGAAAAGCGGCTTCCGGCCGGCAGGCCGCTGCCCGTCCGAAGCGAACACCCGCTACTGCCCGGCAAAGGCGCTTTTGGCGGAGGCGTAGCCGAGGATGTCAGAGCACCGTCGGCGTCGCGGTGCCGACGATCACGACATCGGCCTTGCGACGCGCGAACAGGCCGACGCTGACCACGCCCGGGATCTGGTTGAGCTGCGTTTCCAGTGCCACCGGATCGGTGATCGACAGGCCGTGGATATCGAGCACCCAGTTGCCGTTGTCGGTACGCACCCCCTCGCGCCAGACCGGCTGGCCGCCAGTGGTCGCCAGGATCTCGCGGGCGACGAGGCTGCGGGCCATCGGAATGACCTCGATCGGCAGTGGGAACGTGCCGAGCACCGGCACCTGCTTGGCGGGGTCGATGATGCAGACGAAGCGCTCGCTGGCCTCGGCGATGATTTTCTCGCGCGTGAGTGCCGCGCCGCCGCCCTTGATCAGGTGCTTGCCCGGATCGCACTCGTCGGCCCCGTCCACGTACAGCGACAGTGGGCCGGTGGCGTTGAGGTCGAGCACCTCGATGCCGTGCTGGCGCAGGCGCTCGGTGCTCTGGTCCGAGCTCGACACCGCGCCGTCGATGCGGTGCTTGATCTTGGCCAGTGCGTCAATGAAGAACGCGACCGTCGAGCCGGTACCGACGCCGACGATCATGCCGTCCTCGACGTACTCGATCGCCTTCTCGCCGGCCAGGCGCTTGCCTTCGCTCATCGCTTCTTCTCCAGGGACGACAACAGCTTCCACTGCGCGGCCGTGACCGGCAGCACGGACAGGCGCGCGCCCTTGCGGATCAGCGCGAACTCCTCGCCCAGCGCGTCCGCGTGTTCGCGGATCTCGCTCAGGGTGATGGGGTGGGCGAGCGTGCGCACGTAGCGCACGTCGACGAGGAACCAGCGCGGGGCTTCCTGGCTTGCCTTTTCGTCGTAGTACTTCGACGACGCGTCGAACTGCGTCGGATCGGGATAGGCGGTGCTGGCGACCTCGGCGATGCCGTAGATGCCCGGCACGGCCGCGTTGGAGTGATAGAAGAACACCCCATCGCCAATCCGCATGCCGTCGCGCATGAAGTTGCGCGCCTGGTAGTTGCGAACGCCGGTCCACGGTTCGGTGCCGACGCGGGCGAGGTCGTCGATCGAGAAGTCTTCGGGTTCGGACTTCATCAGCCAGTAGCGCTTGCGGGTGCTCATCGCGTCTCGTCAGGCGGCGGGGGCGAGGGTGGAAACAGGGTCGCCGATTCGGTGCAGACCGCGTCGAGCGGCACGTCCCAGTCGGCGGCATCGAGTGCGTCGACCTGCTGCGAGGCGAAGGCGGCGCCGACCAGCAGGGGCGGCGCGCCCTGCGCCCGGCGGAACGCGAAGCTGCGGTCGTACCAGCCCCCGCCCATGCCCAGGCGATGGCCCTGCGCGTCGAAGCCGACCAGCGGTGCGACGACCAGCGCCATCTCCCGCGCATCCAGCGCCGAGGTGGGCTCGACGTCCGGTTCGGGAATGCCGTAACGGTTGGTCACCAACGCATCGCCGGCGCGCCAGGGCGCGAAGCGCAGCGTGTCGCCATGCAGCACCGGCAGGCAGTAGACCAGGCCGGGGGGCAGACGGAGCTGGAAGACATGCAGGCCGATCTCGCCGTCACTGGCCCAATAGCCGGCGACGTAGCCGGTGGCGGGCAGCGTGGGCAGGGCGAGCAATTGCGCGGCCAGGGCTTCGGCGGCGGCGATCCGCGTCGCGGCTGGCAGCGCGCGGCGCTGGTCGCGCAGGCGGCGGCGAAGGGCGGGGCGGTCGGTCATGCGGCCGGACTCGTCGTCGAAAAAGCGCCGGCGACGCGGCAGGCGAAAAGAAATACGTTCTCCGCACATGTCGATGCACGCGAAACGACCTTGAACCCGGGGTTCAAGTGGGAACGCCGGAATTCCTTTGGGCTTTCCGCTCGAGGGCGGATATGCACTCCCGGTTTTCCTGCATCCCCGGTGTCGTTCTTAAGGGACAAGGCGAATGTTTTGCACGCTGTCGGACACGGCAGAGAACGCAGGCGCAGTATAGCGCCGCAACGCCGATGCGCGCAGCCGTTCGTCGGCGAGCGGCATTCGGCGATGGAACAAGTTCAGCCGCGTGGCGGCGGTGCGAAGGCGGCGCGGCCAGAAACGCGTCGCGATCGTTCCAGCGTCTGCTGGCCTACGATCAGAGTTCGGCTTCGAACGCGTCGAGCCGGCGATGCAGCGACGCGATGGCCTCGGCGATCGCGCGGCCGTCGCTGCCGCCGGTCTGGCGCAGTTGCAGCAGCTCGTGCGCGAAATTCAACGCTGCGAGCACGGCGATGCGGTCGACGGCCGCCATGCGGTTGGCGCCGCGGATCTCGCGCATCTGGGTGTCGACCAGGCGCGCGGCCGCCGTCAGGCCGTCACGCTCGCCCGGCGCCACGCCCACGGTGTACTCGCGGTCCAGCACGCGGACACTGACCGCCTCGCTGGCACCGCTCACGTGTGCTGCTCCAGGGACTTGAGGCGCGTGATCATCGCTTCGACGCGCGAGCGCGCCTGTTCGTTCTTCGACACCAACTGGGCACGTTCGACGACGATGCTTTCCTGTTGCTGGCGCAGACTGCGGTTCTCGTCGCGCAGCAGGCGGGCCCGCTCGATCAACGTCTCCACGCGCGCCGTGAGGCGGGCGAGTTGGGTGATGACGTCGGGCGTGTCCATGTCGGCACGATAGGCAGCGCCCCGGTGCCGGTCAAGGCGGGCGCCTTAGCGGTGGCTGTCCGCGACCGGGGCGGGGCCGGCGGGATGGGCACGGACGAAGGCCAGGCACTGGGCCGGGGGCAGGGGCCGCGAGATCCAGTAGCCCTGCAGTTCATCGCACTGACGGTCGGTCAGGAAGCGCAGTTGGGCCTCCGTCTCCACGCCCTCTGCGACGACCCGCAGGCCCAGTGCGTGCGCCAGCGAAATGACCGTGGCGGTGATCGCGGCGTCCTCGCGGTCGTCCGGCAGCCCGGCGACGAAGGCCTTGTCGATCTTGATCGTGGTGATCGGCAGCCGCTTGAGATACGCCAGCGATGAGTAACCGGTGCCGAAATCGTCGATCGCCAGCGACACGCCCATCGTGCGCAGGGCCTGCAGGCGCGCGGCGGCGTGCTCGGCGTCGGCCATCAGCACGCTTTCGGTCAGTTCCAGCTCCAGCCTCTGGGGCGGGAATCCGACTTCCTCCAGCACGCGGCGCACGACGCCGGGGAAATCGCCGCGCAGCAGTTGCAGCAGCGAGACGTTGACCGAGACCGAGATGTCGGCCAGTCCCTGCCGGCGCCAGTCCAGCACGGTGCGGCAGGCCTCGCGCAGCACCCATTCGCCGATCTCGTGGATCAGGCCGCTTTCCTCGGCGATCGGGATGAACTCGCTCGGCGGGATCTCGCCCAGCGTCGGGCTGTTCCAGCGCAGCAGGGCCTCGACGCAGGCGATGCCGCCCTGGGCCCGGGCGTGACGCGGCTGCATGACCAGACGCAGTTCGCCGCGGTCGAGCACTTCGCGCAGCGCGCCGGTCAGCGTGGCGCGTCGGCGGGCGGCGATGTCCATCGCATCGTCGTAGCGCTTGAAGGTCCGACGTCCGGCGGCCTTGGCCTGGTACATCGCGATGTCGGCCTGCTTGAGCAGTTCGATCGCCCCGCGCGCATGGTCGGGATAGATGCTGATGCCCAGCGACGGCGAGATGGTGATCTGCCGCCGGTCGTCGATGCGCAACGGCGCCTCGAAGGCATGGATGATCTCGCGCGCCATGCGATCGGCGGCCTGTACCTCGTCGAGGTTCTCGATGACGATGGTGAACTCGTCGCCGCCCAGGCGCGCCACGGTGTGGTGCATGCCGACCGTCTGCTGCACTCGGGTGGCGGCCGCGCACAGGATGCGGTCGCCGGCGGCGTGGCCCAGCGAATCGTTGATGTCCTTGAAGCGGTCCAGGTCGAGGAACAGCACCGCGATGCGGTGGCCGTTGTCGCGGGCGCGCGTGATCGCGCGCGACAGGCGCTCCGACAGCAGCGATCGGTTGGGCAGGCTGGTGAGGGTGTCGAAGTTGGCCAGATAGCGCAGCTCCTGTTCGGCGCGCTTCTGATGGGTGATGTCGTTGAGCACGAACACGTGCAGGGGCTGGCCCATGTCGGCGTCGTAGACGGTGCGGCACTCGACGGCGGCGAGGAACTGCTCGCCGTCCTTGCGCCGCTGCCGCAACTCGCCACTCCAGTGGCCGTGGCGCGCAGCCTCTTCGCGCAGGTGGCGCGAGACATCCTCGTCGTCGGGGTTGTCGTCGAGCAGCCGGGCGTCCTGGCCCAGCACTTCGCTCTCGGTGTACCCGGTCATGCGCAGGAACGCCGGGTTGACCGCGACGTAGCGGAAGCCGGCATCGATCACCGCGACCGCCTCGCGCATGCTGCGCAGCACCTCGGCGGCGATGCGGTGTTCGCGCTCGGCCGCGCGCGTGCCGGTGATGTCGAGCGCGGTACCGGCGATGCGCAGGATTGCACCGTCGCGGTCACGGGCGACCGCGCGGCCGCGCACGCGAACCCAGCGCCAGTCGCCGCCGTCGATGGCGACGCGCACCTGCAGTTGCAACTGGCCGCCGCCATCGCCCGCGATGTAGCGCGCCAGTGCCTCGCGGGCGAGCGGGCGGTCTTCGGGGTGCAGCAGCGCATCGATCGGCACCACGTGTTCGACCGCGGCCTCGCCGTGCGGGTCGGTCTCGCACACGGTGTGCCGGACCTCGCCGGACCCCATGTCGTAGTCCCAGTCGCGCTCGCCGGTGGCCCACAGCGCCAAGTTCAGCCGTGCCGCCCGCTCGTCCCGGGCGTGGGGGCGGGCCCGCCGGCGCTGCCGTCCGAGCACCAGCACCGCGCACAGCACCAGCAATGCGGTCAGCAATGCAGTGACCGGAACGTGCAACGAACTGGGGACGATCACGCGGACTCCGCGCCGGAGGGGCGGCGTCGAGTTTAGGCATCGCGTGGCCGGGACAACAAGCGTGGCGATGAGGGGACGACGGTGCGGTTGCTACACTGCGCCGTCCCTCGCCGCCCTCGTGAGTCCTGTGTCCGAACACCTGCCCAGTCCCGCCGAGATCGACGCCGAGACCGGCCGTCTGCAGTTGGCCATCGGGGCCAGCGAATTGCATGGAAGCCTGTGCGGCTGGCTGGCCGGTGGCGGGGCGTCACGACCCGACTGGTTGGCGCCGGTGCTTGCCGACGACACCCTGCCTGCCCCGGTGGCCGGCAGCGCGCTCGACCGGCTGCGCGAGGTCAGCGCGGCGCAGCTGGAAGATCGCAGCTTCGGCTTTTCGCTGGTGCTGCCCGATGAGGACGCGACGCTGTCGGCGCGCAGCGCGGCGCTGTTCGATTGGTGCCGCGGGTTTCTCGGTGGCTTCGGCCTGGCGGCGGGCGCGGCCCCGGGCCTGTCGGAGGAAGGCACCGAGGCCTTGGCCGATCTTGCGCGGCTCGCGGCGGCCGACGCGCAGGCCGATGCCGAGGACGACGACGCCGAAGAGGACGCATTCGCCGAGATCGAGGAATTCGTCCGCGTGGCGGTGCTGCTGCTGCACGGCGATGCGGCGCTGGGCCGGCGTCATCGCAACCGGTTGAACTGACGTGGCCGACGCGATGTCCGTGGCCGCCTGCCAGAAGCGGCGGCGCCAGTTGATGCGGATGGCCGGCAACGACGCGATCGTGGTGGTGCCCTCGGCGCCCGAGCGTATCCGCAGCCGCGATACCCACTTTCCGTATCGTCAGGATTCCGACCTGTGGTACCTGACCGGGTTCGCCGAACCCGATGCGGTGCTGGTGCTGGTACCCGGCCGCGTGCATGGCGAGGCGCTGCTGTTCTGCCGTGAGCGCGACGCCGAGCGCGAAGCCTGGGATGGGCCGCGGGTCGGTCCCGAGGGCGCGGTGGACGCGTTGGGCGTGGACGATGCGTATCCGATCGACGATCTCGACGAGATCCTGCCCGGGCTGCTCGAGGGCAGGACCCGGGTGTACTACCACTTCGGGCGCGACACCGAATTCGATCTGCAGCTCATCGGCTGGCTCAACCGCGTGCGCGCGCAGGTCCGGCTAGGTGCGCAGCCGCCGCACGAATTCCTCGAGCTCGGCCACCTGCTCGACGAGATGCGGCTGATCAAGACCGCCGACGAGCTGAAGCTGATGCGCCGGGCGGCGAAGATCAGCGTCGAGGCGCACGCTGCGGCGACGTGCGCGGCGCGGCCGGGTGTGCGCGAGTACGAACTGCAGGCGGAGCTGGAGTACGTGTTCCGCCGCCACGACGCGGTGCCGGCCTACGAGAGTATCGTCGGTGCGGGCGCCAATGCCTGCGTGCTGCACTACCGGGCCAATGCCGCGCAGGCACGCGACGGCGACCTGGTGTTGATCGACGCGGGGGCGGAGTACCGCGGCTATGCCGCCGACATCACCCGGACGTTCCCGGTCAACGGTCGTTTCACCGCGGCGCAGCGCGCGCTGCACGAGGTCGTGGAAGCGGCGCAGCAGGCCGCACTGAGCAAGGCACAGCCGGGCCGGCCTTACGAGGCCGGGCACCACGCGGCGGTCGAGGCGCTGACCGAAGGGCTGCTGCGGCTGGGGCTGCTCAAGGGCCGTCTGGAGACGTGCATCGCCGACGGCAGCTACAAGCGTTATTACCCGCACAAGACCGGGCACTGGCTGGGCCTGGACGTGCACGATGTCGGCGACTACCGCATCGAGGGCGAGTCGCGCCTGCTCGAGCCGGGCATGGTCTACACGATCGAGCCCGGGCTCTACGTGCCGGCCGACGACACGTCGGTCGATGCGAAGTGGCGCGGCATCGGCATCCGCACCGAGGACGATGTGCTGATCACCCGCGCCGGGCACGAAGTGCTCACCGCGGGTCTGGCCCGCACGGCCGACGAGATCGAAGCCTTCATGGCGCAGGCGCGCTGACGGCAAGTCGCTTCGGGCCAACGCCTCCGCATACCGATGGCGGCAATGCTTCAGTCCGCAGTGGAAAGCCCTCCCGCGCGCGCGAGGGCGATCCGCTTGCGCGGCACTGCCGCGCGGGGCGATCGAATGCCCCGCGGGCTGCGCCGGGCCGGATGGGGGCGGCTTACTCGGCCGATGCGTCCCACGCGTCGCGCGTGAGGTTGATCGGGGCATCGTCGGTGCACACCACGTTGTCCTCGATCCGGATGCCGCCGTAGGGGCGGAACGTCTCGACCCGGTCCCAGTCGACCGCATCGCCCTTGCCCGCGGCCTTGAGGTCCTCGAGCAGCATGTCGACGAAGTACACGCCCGGCTCGATCGTGACCACCATGCCCGGCGCCAGCGTGCGGGTCAGGCGCAGGTAGGGATGGCCGTCGGGCTTGGCGATGGTGCCGCCGGTCTCCGAGGCCGCGAAGCCTGCGACGTCGTGCACCTGCAGGCCGATGCCGTGGCCGATGCCGTGCGGGAAGAAGGCGGCGCTGACGCCGGTCTCCAGCGCTTCCTCGGGTGAGACGCGCAGCACGCCGAAGTCGCGCAGCACGCCCGACAGCGCCAGGTGCGCGTCCAGGTGCAACTGCTTGTAGTCGAATCCGCTGCGGACCTGCGCGCACATCGCGCGCTGCGCGCGGTCGACAGCGTCGATCATCGCCTGGAACTCGCTGCCGGTGTCGCGCGCGTAGCTGCGGGTGATGTCGGCTGCGTAGCCGGCATGGCTGGCGCCGGCGTCGATCAGGAAGCTGTGCACCGGGTCGGGCGCAAGCCGACCGAGTTCGGTGTAGTGCAGCACCGCGGCGTGTTCGTTGAGCGCGACGATATTGTGGTACGGCAGTTCGTTGGCGTCCTGGCCGGCGGCCTGGCAGTAGGCCAGGTGGATGCCGAACTCGCTGGCGCCGGCGCGGAATGCGCGCTCGGCGGCCTGGTGGGCGCCGACCGCGATGCGCGTGGCCTCGCGGAGCATCGCGATCTCGTAGGGCGTCTTGAACGCGCGGTGGTAGTCGAGATGGTCGATCACCGCCGGCGGATTGTTCGGGCGGTAGGCGCCGTACTGGCCGAGCGCGCTCTGCGGCTCGCCGAGGATCGCGCAACGCGCTGCATTCTTGGGCAGGTGCTGTTGGGCGTCTTCCGGCTTGCGGATGACGACGATATCGAAGTGCGCCACCCAATAACCAGAGGGCGCCTCGGGCACGACGTGCCAGTAGTCGCGCGGCTGCAGGTAGATCAGCTTGGGCTTCGCGCCGGGCGTCACCACCAGCCAACTGCCCGGGTTGCGGGTCAGCGGCACCCAGGCCTTGAACTGCGGGTTGACCGCGTAAGGGTAGTCGCGGTCGTCGAAGACCTGGTAGTGCAGCGTGCCGCTGGGGATCACCAGGTGGTCGAGGCCCGCGCGCTCGAGCGCGGTGTGCGTGCGCTGGGACAGCGTCGCGAGGTGGTCGGCGTAGAGGTCGGCAGCGGACGGCACGGAAGTGGTGGACATCTCGATCCTGCGGGAAAAGCGTGAACGCCTATTCTGCCGCAAGCGCCCCCGGGCCTGGGGGCGGGCACGTCAGTCTTCCAGGAACAGCGACACCACGTCGTTGGCGAAGCGGTGGCCGAGCGCGGTCGGCACGATGCGGGCGCCGTCGTCGTGCAGCCATCCGGCGTCGAACGCGGCCTGCAGCGGGGCGGCGATCGCCGACGGCGGCAGGCCGGTGCAGGCCTCGAAATCGTGCAGCGTGAAGCCCTCGACCAGGCGCAACGCGTTGAGCATGTACTCGAACGGCCGGCGCGCCTCGGCAATGCGCTCGTCGCCGCCGATCGAGGCCGGCGTGCCGGCGGTCGCCAGCCAGGCCGTGGGGTGCTTGTGCTTCCAGCGGCGCGCGATCGCCTGCTCGCTGCCAAGGGTGAGCTTGCCGTGGGCCCCGGCGCCGATGCCCAGGTAGTCGCCGAAGCGCCAGTAGTTGAGGTTGTGGGCGCATTGCCGGCCCGGCCGCGCATAGGCCGAGATCTCGTACTGCGCGTAGCCGGCTTCGGCGAGCCGCGCCTGGCAGCGTTCCTGCATGTCCCAGGCCAGGTCCTCGTCGGGCAGGTTCTGCGGTGGGCGCGCGGCGTAGACAGTGTTGGGTTCAAGGGTGAGCTGGTAATGCGAGATGTGCGCCGGCGCCAGCGCGATCGCGCGCGCGATGTCGTCCTCGGCCATCGCCAGCGTCTGGCCCGGCAGCGCATACATCAGGTCCAGATTGACGTTGTCGAACCCCGCCTCGCGCGCCAGCGCGATCGCCGCCAGCGCCTGGGCGCTGTCGTGGATGCGGCCCAGGCGGTGCAGGCAGCCATCGTCGAAGCTCTGGATGCCGAAGCTGATCCGGTTCACACCGGCGCGGCGGTAGTCCTCGAAGCGGCCGTGCTCGGCGGTGCCGGGATTGGTCTCCAGGGTGATTTCCGCGCCCGGCGCGAAACGCAGTCGCGACGAGGCGCCCTGCAGCAGCCGGTCGATCGCGTCGGCCGGGAACAGGCTCGGCGTGCCGCCGCCGAAGAACACGCTGTGCACCGTGCGGCCCCAGACCAGCGGCAGGTCCTGATCGAGATCGGCCAGCAGCGCGTCGACGTAGGCATCGAACGGCAGCGCGCCACGTTGCTCGTGCGAGTTGAAGTCGCAGTACGGGCATTTGCGCACGCACCAGGGCAGGTGCACGTACAGCGACAGGGGCGGGGGAATCAGCATCGGCCGGAAGCGTGGAGGGGCCGGGTGGCCCGGCGCCAGGGGCGGGCAGACCCGCCAGGAGGGATCAGGATGCCAGGCCGGTCAGGCGCTGACGCAGTGCCTGGAGCGCGCGGGCCCGGTGGCTGAGGCGGTTCTTGAGTTCCGGTGCCATCTCCGCGGCAGTCAGGCCGTGCTCGGGGTCGAGGAATACCGGGTTGTAGCCGAAGCCATGGTGGCCGCGCGGGCTACCCAGGATGCGGCCTTCCCAGGCACCTTCTGCAATCAGCGGCTGCGGATCGTCGGCATGGCGCAGCACCACGATCACCGCGTAGAAGCGCGCCGTGCGCCGGTCCTCGGGCACGTCGCGCAGGGCCTCGAGGAGCTTGGCGTTGTTGGCGGCGTCATCGGTCGGCGTGCCGGCGTAGCGGGCGCTGTAGAGGCCGGGCGCGCCGCCGAGCGCATCGACGATCAGGCCCGAGTCGTCGGCCAGCGCGGGCAGACCGGTGACGGCGCTGGCGTGGCGGGCCTTGATCAGCGCGTTCTCGACGAACGTGGTGCCGGTCTCGGGCACGTCGTCCACACCCAGCGCGCGCTGGGCCACGATCTCCAGCGGCAGGTCGGCGAGCATCGCCTGCAGTTCGGCCAGCTTGCCGGCATTGCCGCTGGCCAGCACCAGGGGCGTGCGCGTGGATGCGTCCACGTCAGCCTGCCAGCGCCGCGCGCTGCAGCGCGACCAGCTCGGCCACGCCGGCCTCGGCCAGGCCCAGCATCGCGTCCATCTCGGCGCGGCGGAACGCGTGGCCCTCGGCCGTGCCCTGGATCTCGATGAAGCCGCCGCCATCGTTCATCACGACGTTCATGTCGGTGTCGCAGTCGCTGTCCTCGGCGTAGTCGAGGTCGAGCACCGGCACCCCGCGGTAGACGCCCACCGAGACCGCGGCGATCGCGCCGTGGACCGGGTCGCGGCTGAGCTCGCGACGCGCCTGCAGCACGCGGATCGCATCGACCAGCGCGACATAGGCGCCGGTGATCGCGGCGGTGCGGGTGCCGCCGTCGGCCTGCAGCACGTCGCAGTCGAGGGTGATGGTGCGTTCGCCCAGCGCGCGGCGATCGACGCAGGCGCGCAGGCTGCGGCCGATCAGCCGCTGGATCTCCAGCGTCCGCCCGCCCTGCTTGCCGCGCGCGGCTTCGCGGTCGTTGCGGGTGTTGGTGGCGCGCGGGAGCATGCCGTACTCGGCAGTGACCCAGCCTTCGCCCTTGCCGCGCAGGAATGCAGGCACGCGGTTCTCGACGCTGGCGGTGCACAGCACGCGGGTGTCGCCGAAGCTCACCAGCACCGACCCCTCGGCATGGCGGGTGAAGCCGCGCTCGAAGCGCACCTCGCGCAGCTGGTCGGGCGCGCGGCCGCTCGGGCGGGAAGAATCGGACATGTCGGGTCGCTGCAGGAAAACGGGGGGCGATTCTAGCAGCCGGCCCGCAAACCCCGGTCCGCGCGGCTCGGCGCCGTCGGCCTTCAGGCATACTGCCGCGCTCCATTGCGCTTGATTTTTAGGACCGCCATGATCCGCAGCATGACCGCCTTCGCCTCGGGCGAACGCACCACGCCCTGGGGCACGCTGAGCTGCGAGTTGCGCGCGGTCAACCATCGGTTCCTGGAACTGGGCACGCGGATGCCCGAAGAACTGCGGGTGCTGGAGCCGGTGCTGCGCGAGCGCATCGCCGCGCGCGTCTCGCGCGGCAAGCTGGATCTGGGCCTGCGCCTGCGCCCGGTCGAGGGCGGCGGCGAGCTGCAGCTCAACCGCGCGCTGCTCGATCAACTCGGGCAGCTGGCGCAGGATCTGCGCGCCGGCTTTCCCGAACTGCGCGCCAGCCTGACCGAACTGCTGCAGTTCCCCGGCGTGCTGCAGTCGCGCGGTGTGGACCCGGCGGCCTTGCAGGTCGAGGTCGTGGCGCTGCTCGACGAGGTGCTCGACGGCTTCATCGCCGCGCGCGAGCGCGAGGGCGCCAAGCTTGTCGCCGCGACCTTGGAGCGGGTCGACGGCATCGCCGCGATCGCCGCCCAGGTGCGGACGCTGATGCCGACCATCCGCGAAGGCCAGCGCACCAAGCTGCAGGCGCGGCTCGACGACCTGGCCCAGCCGGTCGATCCGGGGCGGATGGAGCAGGAACTGGTGCTGTGGCTGCAGAAGCTCGACGTCGACGAGGAACTCGACCGGCTCGACAGCCATGTCGACGAGATCCGCCGCGTGTTCGCGCAGCGAGAGCCCGTTGGCCGACGGCTGGATTTCCTGCTGCAGGAGTTCAACCGCGAAGCCAACACGCTCGGTTCCAAGTCGGTCGACAAGCGCAGCTCACAGGCCGCGATCGAATTGAAGGTGTTGATCGACCAGATCCGCGAGCAGGTGCAGAACATCGAGTAGCGTGTCGGGAAGGTGTCATGCCATCCCAAAGAGACCTATGAATCCCTGTTCAACGTGGAGCGCGTCGCCACCCGCGTGGCGGCGGGTGGGGATGGCAGGGTTGGGGCCGATCATCGGGAGTGGCCGGACATGCGTGACACCGTCGCGAGATTTGGCCGGCCCTCCATCGGATCGCTGAGGTTGCGATCGCGCCCGGTTCACACCGCGGCGCGCCTCAGAACCGCAGGCGTGCACCGATCGAGTAGTAGCGTCCCAGCACGTCGTAGTAGGCCGAGAACGCCGAGGAGGCGGGCGGGCCCTTGTCGAGCAGGTTGTTGATGTTGGCGTAGAGCTCCAGGTCCGAGTCGGCGAAGCCCGCGGTCCGCATGCTCATCCCCAAGTCGAAGTAGGTGACGCTGCCGATGTGGTTGTTGACGATGTCGACGGCCGAGTTGTAGTTGCCCGACGAGATGTAGCGGGCCCGCAGGTTGGCGCCGAAGGTGTCGCCGCGATAGGCCAGGGTGTTGGTCACGCGCAGCCGCGGGATGCCTGGACCGGAGAAGGCCGAGCCCTGGGAGCCGACGTAGCTCAGCTTGACCTCGCCATCGTCGGTGGTCAGTTCATTGATCCAGGTCGCCAGCGCGCGCCACTGCACCCGCCCGCCGGCCGACGGCACGAGCCGCGCAGCCGGAAACGTGTAGAGGATCTCGGCATCGATGCCGTCGGTCTTGTACTGGGCGAGATTGACCGGCGTGGAGCGGATCAGCTCAATGCTGCCGTTCGCATCGCGGGTGATGCGGCCGCACAGCACCTGGTTGCCGCGGGCGCAGCGGTTGATCACTTCCTGCACCCCCAGCGACATGATCACGTCGTTGATGGTGATGTCGAAGTAGTCGATCGAGATGTCCAGACCTTCGGTGAACTGCGGCGTCCAGGCGATGCCGAAGGTCGTGGTGTCGGCCTCTTCCGGCGTCAGGCCAGGATTGCCGCCACTGATGACCTGGGCCTGCACGGTTTGCCCGGTGATGGGGTCGGCGACGTTGTTCCAGCCGGTCAGCGCAGTGGTGAACAGCTCGGTGAGGTTGGCCGAGCGGATGTCGCGCGAGCGTGTGGCGCGTGCGCGCAGGCCCGGGAGGAACTCGTTGGTCGCACCGGCCTTCCAGGACCAGATCGAGCCGGTGGTGTCGTAGTCGCTGATCCGCGCGGCGGCATTGAATTCGAGCTTGTTGAGGCCGGGCACGTCGCGCACCAGCGGCACCAGGATTTCGCCGAAGGCTTCCTTGACGCGGAACGCGCCGAACATCGAGGCATGGCTGAACGAGCGGAACGCGCCGGCCGTGTCGAGTGCGCCCGCGGTGCTCTGCTGCCATTCCCGACGCGCCTCCACGCCCAGCGCGACCGAGACATCGCCTGCGGGCAGGGTCCACGGGTCGCCCTGCAGGCTCAGGCCGCCGGCATCGAGCTTGATCAGCGTCTCCTGCGTGGGCGCGCCGGTGACGTAGGCGATGGCCTCGGCCGACGGCGACCCGCTGCCGAACAAGTTGATCGGCACGCAGTCGGTGGTCGGATCGGCCAGGGCCACGCGACAGATCGGCTGGCCGGTCGTGGGGTCGAGAACCGAATCGACCGCGCGTGCGTAGTTGTCGCGCAGCAGGAAGCCGGGATTGCGCATGTCCTGGCGGTATTCGCCATGCGTGTAGTACGAGCGCCACGTCCAGCCGGCGCCGAGCGCACCATCGATCGCCAATGTGGCTTCGGTGGTCTTGCGCTGAAAGTCGATCGTCGCGTACGCGAAATCGGAATTGAACCGTCCCATCTGGAACGACGACTCGCCGGCCGCGGCCAGCGCATCGCGTACCGGTGCGGGCAGGAACGCGTTGTCGGCCGAGATCCGCAGGCGTGTGCTGCCGCGGTTGTGGTCGCCGAACCAGGGGTAGTCGTTGTACATCCGCGAATGCCGGACATCGAGCGTGAGCCGGGTGTCGTCGGTCAGGTCGAAGTATGCGGTGCCCATCGTGCTGTAGCGCCGTTGCGGGGTGACCAGCGGGCTGAAGTGGTCCGCGCTCGGGCCATTGCCGCCGACCATCTGCGTGCCACCGACCACGCGCCCGTACTCGAAGGGGCGCAACGACCCGTCCGGCTCGAAGGCCTGGCCGGCGAGCGCGCCCGACAGGATCAGGCCGCCATAGGCGGCGTCGGCGATCGACACGCCGTGGGTGAGCACGAAACGGCCGTTGCCGTCAGGCAACGTCGCCCAGCCGGCGACGTCCGGCCGGCGCGATCTGGGCACCAGGCCATCGTTGTCGAGGAATTCGGCGCCCAGTACCAGGTGGCCGCGGCCACCGAACAGCTCGCGACCGAAGGCCGCTTCGAAGCGCCGCTCGTTGGCGTCGCCACGATCGGAGACGCCGAACTGCGTGCCGAGCTTGGTACCGACGAAGGTCCGGTCGATGGCGATGTTGACCACGCCGCTGACCGCGCCCGAACCCCATGCGGCCGACGCGCCGCCGGTGACGATGTCCGCGCCCTGCACCATGATCGAAGGAATGGTGTTGAGGTCGTTGGTGCTGGAGAAGCGGCGGCCGTCGATCAGCACGAGGGTGCGATTGACGCCGAGCGCGCGCAGGTCGACCGGCGCCGAACCGGCGTCGGTGTTGGTGCCGGTGGTCTGCGGCGACACGCCGGCGCGGAACTGCGGCAGATCGTTCAGCGCCGCGGCGATATTGGGCCGCCCGCCGACAGCCAGGTCCTGCGCGCTCAGGCTCGTGGTCGGCGTGGGTGCGTCGAAACCGGGGCGGTCGAGCCGCGACGATGAGGCCCGGACCTGCACCGCGTCGAGATTGGTCGCCGGATGACCGGAGGTGGCACTGACGGCCGCGCCGGATGTCGCGGCGTTGTCCTCAGGCAGGCGGATCAGGATCGAGCCCGCCTCTTCGGTGACGTCCAGTGACGTGCCGTCGAGCAAGGCCTCGAATGCGGCGCGCGGTTCGAGCAGGCCGCTGACGCCTTCGGTGCGCAGGCCCCGGACCTGGCGCGCCGGATAGATCGCATTGACGTCGAACTGCCTGGCCAGCGCGTCCAGCGCGTCGGCCAGGTCGCCGGCGGCGACCTCCACCTGGCGGGGTTCGGCCGCGATCGCGATCGGGGCCGACAAGGCCGACAGAGCGGCGAGGACGGCAGCGTGGATGAGGCTGGATCGCAGGCGGGTCGAACGTGGCATGGCCGTCCTCGGGTTCGGCTCGGGTGCGAGCCGCTGATTGGAATGTCGAGCGAGTGCGCGCTTTCCGGCAACGCGCGTGCGGGCCCGACTCCGGGCCCAGCGATGAAGGTCAGGCGTCCATGTTCAGTGCCGACGGGCGCCGTGCGGCGATCCACGGCGAGGCCTGCTCGTAGGCGTGCGCGACCTGCAGCACGGCCAGGTCGGCGTGCGTGGGTCCGATGATCTGCAGGCCGAGTGGCAGGTCGTCGGGGCCGCCGAAACCGGCCGGCACCGCCAGCGCCGGCAGGCCCGCCATCGTCGCCGGCAGCGTCACCTCCATCCAGCGGTGATAGCTGTCCATCGGCGTGCCGGCGATCTCGCGCGGCCAGTGCTGCTCGACATCGAACGGGAACACCTGCGCGGTCGGCAGCACCAGAAAGTCGAAGCGTTCGAACGCCTTGCGGAAGGCCTCGTAGATCCGCGTGCGTCCGGCCTGCGCATCGGCGATGCGTTCGGGCGTCAGCTGCTGGAAGCCTTCGACCTCCCACAGGGCCTCGGGCTTCATCAACGCGCGCTTGGCCGGGTCGGCGGCGTAGGCGCGCAGGTCGTCACCCACCGACAGGTGACGCAGGGTCACGGCCGTGCGCCACATCGCCTCGGCCGGTTCGTCGAGCGTGGCCGCATCCACGTGCATGCCGAGGGTCCGGAACGCCGAGAGCGCGCGTTCGCAGGCCTCCAGCAGGCCGGCTTCCATCGGCAGCGCGCCACCCAGATCGCCCAGCCAACCGATCCGCCGGCCGGTCCAGTCGCGCGCCAGCGGCTGGGCGAAGATCGCCGGGTCGTCCTGGAGCGAGAACGGTGCGCGGGGATCGGCGCCAGCCTGGACCGAGAGCATCAGTCCGAGGTCGGCCACCGTCCGCGCCATCGGTCCGGAGGTGGCGTAGGTCTGGCTGAAGACATCGCTCGATGGGGCGGACGGCACGCGCCCGAACGACGGCCGGAAGCCGAACACGTTGTTCCAGCCTGCCGGATTGCGCAGCGAACCGCCGAAATCGCTGCCGTCGCCCAGCGGCGTCATCCGCAGCGCGAGCGCCACCGCGCTGCCGCCGGAACTGCCGCCCGCCGACTTGCGCGGGTCGTAGGCGTTGCGGGTCACGCCGAATATCGGGTTGTAGCTGTGCGAGCCGAGCGCGAATTCCGGCACGTTGGTCTTGCCGGTGAAGATCGCACCGGCGTTGCGCATCCGCGACACCACCAGCGAATCGGCCGCAGGCACGTTGTCGCGCAGCAGCGGCGAGCCTTGCGTGCTGCGCATGCCGCGCACTGGCGCGGTGTCCTTCACTGCATGCGGAAACCCGTGCAACGGACCGTGGAAGCGGCCCCTCGCAGCGTCCTCGTCCTGGGCCGCGGCCTGGCGCAGCAGCAGCTCGGGATCGACCGACGAGACGATGGCATTGAAGCGCGGATTGAGCGCCGACAGTCGCGCGAGGTAGGCGGTCATCGTCTCGCGCGCGGACACGCTGCGCGTGCGCAGCGCCGCCGCAAGATCCACGGCCGACAGGTCCAGCACGTCCTCGCCCGGCCGTGCGAACACCGCGCCAGCGCCGCCCGCCGCATACGCCGCCACGGCGGCGGCCCCCATCTTCAATGCCGTGCGCCGTGTCATCGGCATGCAAGCCGCCCCTGGATCATGTGCGTCCCCGTGCCCGGCCCGGAAGGGGCCGCTGCCTGTGGAGTCGAACGAGGGCGGGCTTTCCGGCTATCGATCTGCGTGCGGGTGCATCGCGGCGGTGGTCCCGTTACAGATGGCGCTCGAGCCAGCCCAGTACGCGTTCGAGCACGTCGCGTTCCTGCTCGCGTGCCTCGAACCAGTGCGGGCCGCGCGGATAGCGCACCATCTCCACCGGTGTGCCGTTGGCCTGCAGCGCGCGATGGAACTGCTCGCCCTGCGAGATCGGCACGCGCCGGTCGTCTTCGCCATGCAGCACCAGCACCGGGACCGTGACGTTGCCGGCGCTGTGGATCGGCGAGTTGCGGTCGTAGAGGTCGCGCTGCTCGAGCACGTTGCCGAAATAGCCGGGCAGATATTCGTAGGGCACATCGGTGGTCAGGGCCATCACGGCGGTGTCGATGACCGCCGCGCCGACGATCGCGGTGCGGAAGCGGTCGCTGTGACCGACCGCCCAAGCCGACAGGTAGCCGCCGTAGCTCCAGCCGCCGATGGCCACGCGTTCCGGATCGGCGATGCCCTCTGCCTCGAGTGCATCCAGGCCGTCGAGCACGTCCTGGAATGGGCCATCGCCCCAGTCGCCGCGCGCCAGCGAGGTGAAGTCATCGCCTTGCCCGTAGGAGCCGCGCGGATTGGGCAGCAGCACCGCGTAGCCACGCATGGCCAGCGATTGCGCCCAGTCGTGCCAGGACCCCAGCCAGCCTGACAGCCAGGCGTCGGCGGGCCCGCCGTGGGCCTGCACCAGGGTCGGCAGCCGCGTGCCGGGGCGCCAGTCGGGC
The DNA here is from genome assembly GCF_014192745.1 of Luteimonas sp. RC10. GTDB lineage: Bacteria > Pseudomonadota > Gammaproteobacteria > Xanthomonadales > Xanthomonadaceae > Luteimonas. Next base: position 254,697 of record NZ_JACHYJ010000008.1, on the reverse strand, counting down.
GGCAGTACGAGCACGCCATGGATCGGCCGGCCATCGCGCGAGCTGGTCCAGACGCGGTCGCGGACCTGCCCCAGCGGCCAGGCGTGGACCTGCGGATTGGTGTCCGTGAGCCAGGTCACGCGGCCGCCGCCCAGGACCTCGGCTTCCGACAACGTGCCGACCTCGGGTGGCTGCTCGGCACGGCCATGGGCCAGCGCGACCCGGCCGTTGCGCGCCAGGCTCAGGCCGCGGACGGGCCCCTGCAGTTCGGCCAGTTCCACGACCTCGCCGTCGCTCGGATCGACGGCCAGCAGATGCGGCCGCACGCCGCGCAGGCCGATCCCGACCAGCGTGCCGTCGTCGCGCCACTGCAATGTGCGCAGCGTGCCGGGCCACGCCGTTGCGAGCGCGACGTGGGTGTCGGTGGCCGGGGCATAGACCATGCGCGTGGCGGTGTGCCCATGCGGGCCGAGCTGTCCGTACAGCAGCCGCGTGCCGTCGGGCGACCATGCCAGCGGCCCACCGGAGGCACGCGTGGTGACCGTGCCCAGCATGCCGCCGTCCTCGGCCGATATCAGCACGACCCGCGAGCGGTACCACATGGCGCCGAGGCCGACCTCGTCGGAGACCCGCAGTGCGAAGGTGCGGCCGTCCGGCGACCAGGCCAGGTCCTGGACCTGCAGGTCCGGCGGGGTCAGGGCCCGAGCATCGCGGCCGTTCGCATCGCTGATCCACAGCCGCGTGAACTGCCCATCGCGCCCGACCTCGACCGCGTCGTCCTTGCGCGCGATCCGGGCAGCGCGCTCGGGCGAGGGCGGGTCGATCGCCAGATACGCCACGCGCGTGCCGTCGGCCGACCACGAGAACGCGGTGACCTCGCCGGCCGATGCGGTCAGCGGGCGCGGTGTCGCGCCGTCCGCGGTCGTGACCCAGACCTGGCTCGATGCCCGTGGCGCCGCGGTCTCCTCGCCTGGCACGGCGCGCGTGGACAAAAATCCCAGGCGCGTGCCATCGGGCGACCAGCGTGGCATCCGGTCGGCGGCGGTCTCCGGCGCGGCGAGTTCCACCGGCGCGCTGCGGCCGTCGCTGGCCACGCGCCAGATGCGCCGCAGGTTCGATGCGCCCCCCGGGCGCGGCGTCTCCACCGTGTAGGCGATGGTGGTGCCGTCAGGACTGATCTGCGGATCGCCGACCTCCTTGAGGTCGACGACCTGCGCCGCGGACGGGACGCCGTCGCGTGCCTGCAGTGGCAGCACGCAGGCCATCGCGATGCTGGCGCCGATCGATGCGCGCAGCGCCAGCGTGCGCAACGTCGAGCGGACGGGCAGGGCGGTGCGGCAATCTTCGGCGTCGGATGTCCGCATGGCCGCGTGCGCGCTGCGGCCTGGTTCGAATCTCGGCATGGGGGGGTCTCGGTCTCGGGCCGGGAATGGGGCCGCCAGCTTAAGAGGTCGAACGATTGCGGGCATTCCGGTAAAGGGGGTGCCAGCCCAGCGCCAGGGGTGCGCGTTACTGGCGCGCGGTCAGCACGATGCGGTCGTCTTCGGTCTGGGCCTGGACTGGGAAGCCCTGCTGGATCAGGCTGACGAACGCATCCAGTTCGGTGGCGCGGAAGATGCCGCCCACGCGCAGTGCGCCGACCGCCGGATCCTCGACGACCAGCTTGCGGGTGTTGTAGCGGTTGAACTCGGCGATCGCCTCGGCCATCGGCGTGTCGCGGAAGACCAACTGGCCAGTGCGCCAGCTCAGATCCTGGGCCAGCTCCACCGGCGAGCGCGCCCGCACCAGCACTGCGTCGCCCTGCGTGCGCGCCGCCATGCCTGCCTCCAGCAGCGGGGCCTGCAGCACTTCGTCACGGCCGCCTGTGGTCTCGATCCGCACCCGGCCTTCGGTGACCACCACTTGCACGTCGTCGCCATCGCGCCGCACGGAGAACGCGGTGCCGACGGCAATGATCCGCTTGTCGCCCGCTTCGACGACGAACGGCCGGGCCGGATCCTTGGCCACCTCGAAGAAGGCTTCGCCCTGGCGCAGGCGCACGCGTCGGTCGTCGCCGGCCATGTCGACGCGCAGGCGGCTGTCGGTGTTGAGCGTCAGCCGCGAGCCGTCCGGCAGCGCCACCGCCTCCAGCGCGCCGATGCGGGTGGCGTAGACGTCGTCGCGCGACCAGGGCAACTGCACCAGTGCGGCCAGGCCGACCGCGCAGACCACGCCGGCGGCGACCGCCAGACCGGGCAGGCGCCAGCGCCGTGCGCGCACCGGGACGTCCGGCGGCGGCGCGGCGCGCACCGGTTCCGGCGCGGCGCCTGCTGGCCCCAGCAGCGCCTGCAGCCGACCCACTTCCTGCCAGGCGCCCTTGAAGCGGTAATACGCCGCCCGATGGCCGACCGACTGCGCAAGCCAGGCTTCGAGCTCGGCGGCGTCGCGCTCGCTCCAGGGGCCGTTCTCCTGCCGCAGCAGCCAGGCCGCGGCGGCCTGTTCGTCGCGTTCCCTATTGCCCATGACGTGTTGCCATCCTTGTCCACGTGTCCTCGGTGTCACGATGTTCGCCCGACTTGCCGTACAGCGCATCGGCCAGCAGGGCGATGCCGCGCATGAGATGTTTCTCGACGGTCGCTTCGGCGATGCCTAGGCGGCGGGCGATCTCTTTTTGCGGAAGATCCTCGATCCGGCGCATCCACACGACCTGGCGACAGCGCGGCGGCAGGCGCCGGAACAGCGTCGAGAGACGGTGCATCTGTTCGCGACCGGCGGCGCGCCGCTCCGGTGACAGCTCGTCGATCAGCACGTTCAGGCTGTCCACGTCGGCCAGCAGGTCGAAGGCCACGATGCGCTCACGGCGCACGCGGTCCACCAGCAGCTTGCGCGCCACGTCGAACAGAAACGCCTTGGGTGAGTGTGGGCGCTGGCGCTCGGCGGCCAGCAGCACGCGGATGTAGATGTCGTGCCGAATGTCCTGCACTTCGTTGGGATGCACCCATTTGCGGGCCAGGAAGCGGACGAGCGCGGCCTCGTGAGGCAGGATTTCGCGCTGGAACCAGGTCTCCAATGCAGTGTCCATCGCGCCGCCGGTCCGCGCTCCCCGCGCGGTTCGTCTTCGACGCTATCCCAAGCGCCGGGCAAAATCGATTGGAGGAACCTGCCCGCTCGTTCGACTCCGGGTCGAATGGCGGGCCGGCGGGCGATGGATGCCCGGGGCCGCGCATCGCGACGGGCCTGCGCGTAAAGCGGTACGATGCGCGGCTTTCCGGGCGCCGGAGCCAGGCGTGACCCATCGCGAACCCGCACCCCAGATCGCCGCCGCGCCCATGCGCGGCACGCTGTTCATCGTCGCGGCGCCGTCGGGCGCCGGCAAGTCGAGCATCGTCAACGCCTGCCTGTCGCGCGATCCGGACATTGCGCTGTCGATCTCGTTCACCTCGCGCGCCCCCCGGCCGGGCGAGCGTCACGCCGAGCATTACCACTTCGTCGGCAAGGACACCTTCCAGCAGATGATCGAGGCGGGCGAGTTCTTCGAGTACGCCTTGGTGCACGGCGACTGGAAGGGCACTGCCCGCCAGTCGGTGGAGCCGCAACTGGCCGCCGGCAAGGACGTGCTGCTGGAGATCGACTGGCAGGGCGCGCGTCAGGTCCGGGCCTTGGTGCCCGAGGCGGTCAGCGTGTTCATCCTGCCGCCCTCGCGCGAGGCGCTCGACCAGCGCATGCGCAAGCGCGGGCAGGACAGCGAGGCGGTGATGGCCCAGCGCCTGGCGGCGGCGCAGGAAGAGATGTCGCATTACGACGAGTTCGACTACCTGGTGGTCAACGAGGACTTCGATCGTGCGGTCGCCGAGATGTGCGCGATCTTCCGCGCCAGCCGCCTGCGCCGCGAGCGCCAGGCCGAGCGCCACGCCGAGCTGATCGCAAGGCTGCTGTCGGGGCATTGAGCGGGCCGTTGGTCTGCGCTGCGTGGCGCAAGTGATTGATTCGTTGAGGTGCGCCTTGCACGGCGGGTCGTCCGGCCGTATCATACTCGGCCCTTTTCCCCGAATTCGCGCGACCTGTGCCGGTCGCCGGGAGCCCGCATGGCCCGCATCACCGTAGAAGATTGCCTGGAAGTCGTCGACAACCGCTTCGAGCTGGTCATGATGGCCGCCAAGCGTGCGCGTCAGCTCGCCAATGGCGTCGAGGCTCAGCTCGACAACAGCGAAAACGACGACAAGCCGACCGTCCTGGCGCTGCGCGAGATCGCTGCGCGCCGGATCGACCAGCCGTTCATCGACGCGGTCGACAAGTCCGAGCGCGAGCGCAAGGAGCGTGAGGCGCTGGAGTGGGCGGCGGCCGAAGTCGTTGCCGACGAGGACATGGCCAAGGGCGACGATCTCTGATCGAGTCGTGCCGCGCTGACGCCACGCGTCGCGCACTGGTTGATCGACGGCCCCGCTTTCGAGCGGGGCCGTTGTGTTTTGGCAGTCCCGTTGCCGGTTCCCGGTGGCGGGACCTGCCTGCGGCGAGGCCCGGTTCACAAACGCCGACCTTGCCCGTAGGCTTCGAGGATGACGCCCGCCCCTCCCGCCAGTCTCGTCATGCCGGACGTTCCCGGCGACGACGCGCTGCCCGATTACGTCCGCGACCTCGACCGCGCCGCGCTCTATCTGCCTGATGAGCAGCGTGCGCTGTTGCGACGTGCATGGGAGGTCGGAGCGGCGGCCCACGCCGGGCAGATGCGCAAGTCCGGCGAGCCCTACATCACCCATCCGGTCGCGGTCGCTCGGGTGCTGGCCGAGCAGAAGGTCGACGTCGAGACCCTGGTCGCGGCGATCCTGCACGACACCATCGAGGACACGCCGCTCACGCGCGACCAACTGGCCGAACAGTTCGGCGAACCGGTGGCCGAGCTCGTCGATGGCGTGACCAAGCTCGACAAGCTCAACTTCAGCAGCCGGCAGGAAGCCGACGCCGAAAGCTTCCGCAAGATGATGCTGGCGATGGCGCGCGACCTGCGCGTGATCCTGATCAAGCTCGCCGACCGCCTGCACAACATGCGCACGCTCGGCGCGCAGCCAGGGCCGTCGCGCGAGCGTATCGCGCGCGAAACCCTGGAGGTCTACGCGCCGATCGCCCAGCGGCTGGGCATGAACCGGATCAAGGCCGAATTGCAGGACCTGGGGTTCCATGCCCTGCATCCGATCCGCCACATGGTGCTCGAGAAGCGCATCCGCAATCAGCCGCTGGTGCGGCGCGAGGCGCTGGCGAGCATCGAGGCGCAACTGGCGCAGCGGCTGACCAGCGCCGGGCTGCAGTACCGACTGGTGGGGCGGGTGAAGTCGCCCTGGAGCATCTACAACAAGATGCAGGGTGAGGGGAAAACCTTCACCCAGGTCATGGACGTATTCGGCTACCGGATCATCGTCGGCAACGCCGCCGACTGTTACCACGCGCTGGGCATTGCGCACGCCGTGTTCAAGCCGCTCGATGGGCGCTTCCGCGACTTCATCGCGATCCCGAAGGCGAATGGCTACCAGTCGTTGCACACCGTGCTGTTCGGACCGTACGGCGCGCCGATCGAGGTGCAGATCCGGACCGAGGAGATGGATCTGATCGCCGAGCGCGGCATCGCTGCGCACTGGGCCTACAAACACGGCGGCGAGGGCCCCAACAGCGCCCAGTCGCGCGCGCATTCGTGGATCGCCGGCCTGCTGGAATCCCAGCGCACGACCGGCTCGTCGCTGGAATTCCTGGAGAACGTCAAGGTCGACCTGTTCCCCGACGAGGTCTACCTGTTCACGCCCAAGGGCGACATCATGTCGCTGCCGCGCAATTCGACCGCGCTCGACTTCGCCTACTCGGTGCACACCGACATCGGCAATCAGGCGGTCGCCGCGCGCGTGGACGGCAAGCTGGTGCCGCTGCGCACGCAGCTCGCGAGCGGCCAGCGCGTGGAGATCGTCACCGCCAAGTCCTCGATGCCGCGGCCGCAGTGGCTGGAATTCGTCGCCACCGGCAAGGCGCGGACCGCGATCCGCGCCCAGCTCAAGCAATTGCAGCACGAGGACGCGGTGCAACTGGGCCACCGCATGCTCGACCGCGCGCTGGAAGGGCTGGGGACCTCGCTCGATCGGCTGCCGCAGGAGCGGCTCGACACCTATCTGGCCGAGGCGCGCTATCCCCGGCTCGAGGAACTGATGGCCGACATCGCGCTGGGCAACTGGATGCCCGCACAGGTGGCGTCGGCGCTGGCGCAGCACGATGCCGACGCCGAAGGCGATCGACCGGCGGCGCGAGCCGGCGAGACGATCCGGATCCGCGGCGACGAGCGCGGGGTCATCGCGTTCGCCAACTGCTGCATGCCGATTCCGGGCGACGACATCATGGGCTACCACACCACCGGGCGCGGCATCGTCGTGCATCGGCTGGATTGCCCCAACGTCGCCGAGTTCCGCAAGTCGCCCGAGCGCTGGGTCGCGATCGACTGGGACCGCGAGGTCGTCGGCGACTACAACGTCGCGCTGCGCATCGAGGTCGAGAACCATCCTGGCGTGCTGGCCCAGGTGGCCGCAGCGATCGCGCGCGCGCATTCCAACATCGATGGTGTCGAGTACCTCGAACGCGACAGTACGGTTGCCGCGATCCGGTTTTCGATCGAGGTCAAGCACCGCAAGCACTTGGCCGACGTCATCCGTCGCACCCGGCGGCTGCCGGTCGTCCACGGCGTGCAGCGGATGTAGCCCGCGGTCGCCCGGGCGACCGCGCGCGGGCATCGCCCTACAATGGCGGGATCTTCCACCGGAGTTCCGTAATGCCCCGCACGCCTATCAGCACCCAGGACGCGCCCGCCGCGATCGGCCCGTATTCCCAGGCCGTCCGCGCCGGCGACACCGTGTACTTCTCCGGGCAGATCCCGCTCGATCCGGCGACCGGCGAGATCGTCGAGGGCGACATTTCGGCGCAGGCGCGTCGCGCCTTCGACAACCTCAAGGCCGTGGCCGAAGCCGCCGGCGGCAGCATGGCCGACATCGTGCGCGTGGGCCTGTACGTCACCGATCTGGGCGAGTTCGCACAGGTCAATGCGGTGATGGCCGACTACTTCGACGCGCCGTATCCCGCGCGCTCGACGATCGAAGTGCCGGCGCTGCCCAAGGGCGCGCGCTTCGAGGTCGACGCGGTGATGGTGCTCGTCTGATCCCAGGCGTGCCGCGCAGATGAGCAGGCCGGCGCTCGCCACGGCCGGCGCCGCGTCGGTGTCGACGCTGCCCGGCGTCGGCCCGAAAGTCGCCGACAAGCTGGCCGCGCGCGGGCTGGCCACGGTCGGCGACCTGTGGCTGCACCTGCCGCGCCAGTACGAGGACCGGACCCGGATCGTGCCGATCCGCGCGCTGCGCAGCGGTGTGCCAGCCCAGGTACAGGGCCGGGTCGAAGCGGTAGATCGTGCGTTCCGTCGGCGTCCGATGCTGCGTGTCGCGATCGGCGACGGATCGGGGGCGACCCTGGTGTTGCGGTTCTTCCATTTCCGCGCCGCCCAGTTGGCGCAGTTCGCGGTCGGCACGCCGCTGTGCGTCTACGGCACGCCGCGGCCGGGGCAACACGGCCTGGAAATCGTCCATCCCAGCTACCGGCTGATCGGCGATGCCGCCGATCCGGTGGTCGAGGACGCGCTCGACCCGGTCTACCCGGCCATCGAGGGCATCGGGCCGGCGACGCTGCGCCGCATGATCGGGCATGCGCTCGACCGCTTGCCCGACGGCGACGCGTTGGAGCTGGTGCCGGCCGATCTGCTTGCCGGACTCGCGTTGCCGTCCTTGCGCGAGGCGCTGCTGACCGTGCATCGTCCGCCGCCGGATGTGGACCTGGGCGCGTTGTTGTCCGGACGTCATCCGGCGCAGCGGCGGCTGGCCTTGGAGGAGATGCTGGCCCATCACCTGAGCCTGCGGCGGCAGCGGATTGCGCTGCAGGCCCATCGTGCGCCGGTGCTGCGGCCCGGGCCGCTCGCCGCCGCGATGGAGGCCGGCCTGCCGTTCGCGCTGACCGGCGCGCAGCGCCGCGTCCACGCCGAGATCGTGCGCGATCTCGCGCAGCCGCGTCCGATGCTGCGCCTGGTCCAGGGCGATGTGGGCAGCGGCAAGACCGTCGTCGCCGCGTTGGCCGCGCTGGCGGCGATCGACTCGGGCCGTCAGGCGGCGCTGATGGCGCCGACCGAACTGCTGGCCGAACAGCATTTCCGCAATCTGTCGACCTGGCTCGCGCCCTTGGGCGTCCGTGTCGCGTGGCTTGCGGGCAAGGTCACTGGACGCGCGCGCGCGGCCGCGGCTGCGGACATCGCCGCGGGCGTCGCGCAACTGGTGGTCGGCACCCATGCGCTGATGCAGCAGGCGGTCGAGTTCCACGACCTGGCACTGGCGATCGTCGACGAGCAGCACCGCTTCGGCGTGCACCAGCGCCTGGCGCTGCGCGACAAGGGCGCGCAGGCGGGCAGCGTGCCGCACCAACTGGTGATGACCGCCACGCCGATTCCGCGCACGCTGGCGATGGCGGCCTACGCCGATCTCGACGTGTCGGCGATCGACGAACTTCCACCCGGTCGCACGCCGGTGCAGACCGTGGTGCTCGGCGCCGGCCGGCGCGCCGAGCTGATCGAGCGCGTGCGCGCGGCGTGCGCGCAGGGCCGGCAGGCGTACTGGGTCTGCACCCTGATCGACGAGTCCGACGAGGTCGTGGCGCAGGCCGCGCAGACGACGTTCGAGCAACTGTCCGCAGCCTTGCCGGACCTGCGGATCGGCTTCGTGCACGGCCGCCTGCGCGCCGCCGAGAAACAGGCCGCGATGCGCGCATTCAAGGACGGTCACAGTGACCTGCTGGTCGCCACCACCGTGATCGAGGTCGGCGTGGACGTGCCCAATGCGTCGCTGATGGTGATCGAGAACGCCGAGCGCCTCGGGCTGGCGCAACTGCATCAGTTGCGCGGGCGCGTCGGGCGAGGCAGCGCTGCATCGAGCTGCGTGCTGCTGTATCAGCCACCGCTCTCGCGCACCGCGCGCGAACGGCTCGACACGATGCGCACGACTGGCGATGGCTTCGTGATCGCCGAGAAGGACCTGGCGTTGCGTGGGCCGGGCGAACTGCTGGGCACGCGGCAGACCGGTCTGGCCGAGTTCCGGCTTGCCGATCTGGCGCGTGATGCCGACCTGCTGCCGGTCGTCCATCGGCTCGGCGAGGCCTTGTTGCGGACCGATCCGCAGTGCGCGGACCGGCTGGTCGCACGCTGGATCGGGGGCGCGGCGCGCTACGCGGCGGCCTGATATCTGTCTATCGGCGATTTCCCTAGGTATCGCCTGGTCATCTGCATGAATAGACGATCTTCATGCGGCCACCACTTCGATGCGCGGTACGTTGCCCCTATACGCGGGGTGTGCGTTGTGGATGGGGGGCTAGGGAATGGCACTGTCGATGGAAACGATCCGGGTCTATGCGGCCGACGAGCGGCCGATTGTGCTGGCCGGCATGCGCGCGGTGTTGCACGCGCCCGATTCGGGCATGCATCTCACCGGCGAAGCGGCAAGCGGGCAGGCCTTGCTGCAGATGCTGCAGGCGCGGTTCGACTGCAATGTCGTGGTCACGGATTTCTCCATGCAGGCCGCCGATCCCCGTGCCGGGGACGGTTTGCGGCTATTGGGGCAATTGCGGACGCGGTTTCCGGCGATCGGCGTGGCGGTGTTTACCGAAGTCCGCAATCCGCCGCTGCTGCGTGCGATGCTCGAGCTGGGTGTGCACGCGATCGTCGATAAATCCGGTGCACTCGATGAGCTCCCGGCCGCGATCCGATGTGCGGCAAGCGGCCGGCGCTACCTGAGTCGGAGCATTCAGCGCTTGCTCGATGCCGCGACCGGATGCGGCCGCGGCGCGCCGCTGTCGCGGCAGGAAGCAGAGGTCGTGCGCCTGTTCGCCAGCGGCAAGACGGTCAGCGAGATCGCATCGTCGTTCTCGCGCAGTGTCAAGACCGTCAGCCGGCAGAAGAGCGACGCGATGCGCAAGCTGGGACTCGATAACCACAGCCAGCTCTACGCGTACGCGTTGTCCGGCGGGCTGGCGCGCTGAGCGAGTGGGTGCGCGTCAGCGCATGCACGGCGACGACGGATGTATACGGCCGGCGGTGCGAAGGCGCGGCCGTTCGAGGATGCAACGCCATCGTGGCAATCGATCGCCGCGCAGATGACGCGTGCGCCTGCAGACCAAACGTCTGTGACGACAGTCGCGATTTTTGAGAATCGTCTGATTCACACCCGTAGCGCGGCGCGGTTCCCTTGAGCCCTCATGAACAACGAGGGAAGCGGGATGAACAAGGTCTTCTGCAGGATCTGGAACCGTGCGCTCGGGGCCTACGTCGTCGCATCCGAACTGGCCGACCGGCGCGTCCGAGATGGGCGTCGCGTGCGTGCTGCGGTGCTGGCGATCGTCTGTATGCCGGCGATCGCAAGCGCGGCCGCCCAGGAGCGGACGATCGGGTCGTCGGCGGCGGACCCGGAAAAAATCACCGAACTCGTCGAGCGCCATCTCAACGAGAACGAACGCGTGCTGGCCGGCGGCGCGTTGCCCCTGTGGTCGACCGCGGCGATGGGCCAGTCGCGTGCCGTCGCCGGCGGTGTCGCGCCCATGGGGGTGATCGATCCAGGTGGCCTGACCGGCGGTACGCTGCCCGGGCTGGTGCAGCATTTGACCAACTTCCTGCTGCCGGTCTCGAACCAGTACCGCGCCTGCGGATTGTTGGGCAATGGCACGCTGCTGCCCGACGAGTGCCTGTCGATAGCGCGCGAGAACTTCAGCTACGCGTTCCAGTCGGTATCGCTGCTCGGCACCGACCTGCTGACGATCCCCGACGTGCTCGACCTCAACGGCAACCGTCCGGCCGACCACACCACGATCATCGGCCGCGCCAGCTCGGGCAGCTACATCAGTGTGCCGATCGGCAACTACGCCGGCCAGAACAACGATCCCAGTTGCGAGTTGGTCGTCGGCATCGGGGTGTGCGTGCCGGGCGTACTCGGCACCTATACCTGGGACACGTTGCCCGCGCAGGACTATCAGATCATTGTCGGCGATGGTGCGGCAGCGAACGGCTCGAACACTGTCGTGATGGGCACCAATGCCAGCCACGTGTTGCCGGCTGTTTCGGCGACCGACCTCGGCTGGACCGGCGGTCCGGATGGCAACTACGCCGCCAGGCTCGGCAATGCGGTAGTCATCGGCCACAACGCGTCGGGCACGGCGGACCGGCAGACGATTCTGGGTGCGAACGCCAGTTCGGTGCACGCCAACAGCGTCGCGCTGGGCGCCGATTCGGTCACGATCCGAGGCGCGCAGGCAGGCTATGTGGCGCCCGGTCTGCAGGCGTTGCAGACTTCGGCAGGTGAGGTGTCGATCGGCAACGGGACGGCGGCGCGCCAGTTGACCAATGTCGCGGCGGGCAGCGCGGCGACGGACGCCGTCAACCTGGCCCAACTGCAGGGCGCGCTGGCCGACGTCGACAGTGTTGGCGCCTTCGCGGTCCGCTATGACGACGATGGCGCAGGTGCGCCGAATTTTGGCCGCATCACGCTGGCGGGCGCTGGCGGGACTACGATCGGCAACGTGGCCCCTGGCGTCGCGGCCGACGAGGCGGTCAATGTCGGGCAGTTGTCGCCGGTGGTGGCTGCGCTGGGTGGCAATGCCGCGATCGATCCGACCACCGGCGCGGTGACCGGACCGGTGTACACGCTCGACGACGGCAGCGACACCGGCACAACGGCCAACTTCGGTGATGTCGGCTCCGCGCTCGCCAATCTCGACGGACGCACCGCAAGCAACACCACGACGATCAACAACCTGCTCGATGGCACCGAAGGTCTGGTGCGGCAGGATCCGGGCACGCTGGTGATGACGGTCGGCGGCCAGACCGGCGGCGATGAGGTGAGCTTTGCGAACGCCGGTGGCGATGCGCGGCGGCTGAGCGGCGTGGCCGCCGGTGTCGAGGCGACGGACGCGGTGAATGTCACGCAATTGACTGACGTGGCCGATGCCGTTGACGACCTCGGCGCGTTGGCAGTGCAGTACGACGCCGATGTCGATGGCAATCCGGACTACAGCCGGGTGACCCTGGCCGGGACCGGTGGCACCGCGCTCGGCAATGTCGCAGCGGGCGAGGTCAGCGCGGCCAGCAGCGAAGCGATCAATGGCGCGCAACTGTTCGGCGTCGCCGGTTCGGTCGCCGACCACCTGGGCGGCGGCGCGGGTGTCAACGCCGACGGCACAATCTCCGCGCCGACCTATGTGATCCGTGGCGGCAACTACACCAACGTCGGTGATGCATTCGATGCAGTGGACGGCGCGTTCGACGACCTGGTCGACGACGTCGGCGACCTGGGCGCGACGGCGGTGCGCTACGACACCGATGTCGATGGCAATCCGGACTACAGCCGTGTGACGCTGGCCGGCGCCGGCGGCACCGCGATCGGCAATGTCGCCGCGGGCGTGGCCGCCGACGAGGCGGTCAATGTCGGGCAGCTGACGCCAGTGGTTGCGGCCCTCGGCGGCAATGCCGCGATCGACCCGACGACCGGTGCGGTGACCGGCCCGGTGTATACCCTCGACGATGGCAATGACACGGGCACGACCACGGACTTCGGCGATGTCGGCTCCGCGCTCGCCAATCTCGACGGACGCACCGCAAGCAACACCACGACGATCAACAACCTGCTCGATGGCACCGAAGGTCTGGTGCGGCAGGATCCGGGCACGCTGGTGATGACGGTCGGCGGCCAGACCGGCGGCGATGAGGTGAGCTTTGCGAACGCGGGCGGCGATGCGCGTCGGCTCAGCGGGGTGGCCGCCGGTGTCGAGGCAACGGATGCGGTGAACGTGAGCCAGTTGAGCGATGTCGTCGGCGATATCGACGACCTGGGTGCATCTGCGGTGCGCTACGACACCGACGCCGACGGCAATCCGGACTACAGCCGGGTGACGTTGGCCGGCACCGGTGGCACGGCGATCGGCAATGTGGCGGCGGGCGAGGTCAGCGCGACGAGCAGCGAGGCCATCAATGGGGCGCAACTGTTCGGTGTCGCCGGGTCGGTCGCCGATCATCTGGGCGGCGGCGCGGGTGTCAACGCCGACGGTACGATCTCCGCGCCGACCTATGTGATCCGTGGCGGCAACTACACCAATGTCGGCGATGCGTTCGACGCGGTGGATGGCGCGTTCGACGACCTGGTCGTGGACGTCGGCGACCTCGGGGCGACCGCGGTGCGCTACGACACCGACGCCGACGGCAATCCGGACTACAGCCGAGTGACGCTGGCCGGTGCCGGTGGCACCGCGATCGGCAACGTCGCGGCGGGCGTCGCGGCGGACGAGGCAGTCAATGTCGGTCAGCTGTCGCCGGTGGTGACAGCGCTCGGCGGCGGAGCGGCGATCGACCCGACGACGGGCGCGGTGACCGGGCCGGTCTACACGCTCGACGACGGCAGCGATACCGGCACGACCGCCGACTTCGGCGATGTCGGTTCCGCGCTCGACAATCTCGACGGCCGCACTGCGAGCAACACCACAACGATCAACAACCTGCTCGACGGCACCGAAGGTCTGGTGCGGCAGGATCCGGGCACGCTGGTGATGACGGTCGGCGCGCAGACCGGTGGCGACCAGGTGAGCTTTGTAAATGTCGCGGGCGATGCACGGCGGCTCAGCGGCGTCGCCGCTGGCATCGAGGCGACGGATGCGGTGAATGTGGGCCAGTTGAGCGATGTCGTCGGCGATATCGACGACCTGGGCGCAGCTGCGGTGCGCTACGACACGGACGCTGATGGCAACCCGGACTACAGTCGAGTGACCCTGGCCGGCACCGGTGGCACGGCGATCGGCAATGTCGCGGCGGGCGAGGTCAGCGCGACCAGCAGCGAGGCGATCAATGGCGCGCAACTGTTCGGCGTCGCCGGTTCGGTGGCCGACCACCTGGGCGGCGGCGCGGGTGTCAATGCCGACGGCACGATCTCTGCGCCGACCTATGTGATTCGCGGCGGCAACTACACCAATGTCGGCGATGCGTTCGATGCAGTAGATGGCGCGTTCGACGACCTGGTCGTCGATGTTGGCGACCTGGGGGCGACGGCGGTGCGCTACGACACCGATGCCGACGGCAATCCGGACTACAGCCGGGTGACGCTGGCCGGCGCCGGCGGCACCGCGATCGGCAACGTCGCGGCGGGCGTGGCGGTGGATGACGCGGTCAATGTCGGTCAGCTGACGCCGGTGGTCGCTGCCCTGGGCGGTGGCGCCGCGATCGATCCGACGACCGGTGCTGTGACCGGTCCGGTGTACACACTCGACGACGGCAACGACACCGGCACGACGGCGGACTTCGGCGATGTCGGGTCCGCACTCGACAATCTCGACGGCCGCACTGCGAGCAACACCACAACGATTAACAACCTGCTCGATGGCACCGAAGGTCTGGTGCGGCAGGATCCCGGCACATTGGTGATGACGGTCGGCGGCCAGACCGGCGGCGACGAGGTGAGCTTTGCGAACGTCGATGGCGACGCGCGCCGGCTCAGCGGCGTCGACGACGGCATCGACGACACCGATGCGGCAAATGTCCGCCAGCTCCGTGCGGTGGAAGGCCAGATCGGCGACCTGGATGCGTTCGCAGTGCGCTACGACACCGCAGACATGGCGCGCATCACGCTCGGCGGCAGCGGCGGCACCGTGATCGACAACCTCGCCGCGGGGCAGATCGCGGCCGGCAGCCTGCAGGCCATCAACGGTGGGCAGATGTTCGCAAGCATGTCGAGCATGGCCGCGATCTTTGGCGGCGGTGCCGCAGTCGATCCGTTCGGCGGCCTGGTGCCGCCCGACTACCTGATCCAGGGCACGTTCTACAACTCGGTGGGCGATGCATTGGCCGCGCTCGATACCGGCCTGAGCCAGGTCAACACCCGCATCGACAACCTGCCGCCGGGCAGTGGCGGAGACGGTCGTGATCCGCTGGTCGCCGTCGATGGTCCGCGCGACGGCACCGACGATGCGACCGTCGTCGACGGCCAGCGCGGCGTGGCGATCGGCGCCAACGCCACGAAGGGCGGCCGCTACGGCATGGCGGTCGGCGGCGATAGCTACGCTGCCGGCGACCACGACACCGCGATCGGCGGCAACGCCAAGGTGCATGCCGACAACAGCACCGCGGTCGGTGCCAACACGACTGTGCTGGCAGCGGCGAGCGAGGCGGTCGCAGTGGGTGAGGGCGCGACGGTCGCGGCGATCGGCGGCACCGCGATCGGCCAAGGGGCGACCGTCACTGACACTGCGCAGGGCGCCGTGGCACTGGGCCAGGGCTCGGTGGCCGACCGCGCCGGAACGGTGTCGGTCGGCAGCGCCGGCAGCGAACGTCAGGTGGTCAATGTCGCCGCTGGCACCCAGGATACCGATGCGGTCAACGTGGCGCAGCTGCGCGCATCCGAGCAGGGCACGGTGCGCTACGACACCAACCCCGATGGCAGCGCCAATCCGACCCAGATCACGCTCAACCAAGGCGGCGGCGAGGTGATGGTGCGCAACGTGCGGGCCGGCGCCGCCGGCACCGACGCGGTCAACGTCAACCAGCTCAACGCCGGGATCGGGCGTGCGATCGGCGAGGCGAATGCCTACACCGACATGCGGGTTGGGCAGATGCAGTCCGACATCTGGGAGATCGATCGCGGGTACCGCGCCGGCGTCGCAGCGGCCATGGCGGTCGCGGGGCTGCCGCAGGCCTACATGCCCGGCAAGAGCATGGTCTCGGCGGCGGTGAGCGGCTACGAGCGCGAGGCCGGGCTTGCGGTCGGCATCACGACGGTCTCGGAGAACGGGCGCTGGGTCTACAAGTTCAGCGGCACGACCAACACCGTCAACGATGTCGGCTTCACGATGGGCGCCGGCCTGCAATGGTGACTGCAGCGGCCCCGTCTCCGGACGGGGCCGCTTGCCTCGAACGCGACTGAAGGAGACCCGCATGCATTCGATCCCGAGCTTTTCTGTCCGTACTTGCGCCTTGGTCCTCGCCGCGGGGCTCGCCGCCTGTGCTTCGACCGGCGGCGCGGATGAGGTGCCACGATTCCCCGATCCCGCTTCGGCCAAGCCGCATGGCGGCACCTATCCCACGGCCGGTGCGCTGCAGCCGCTGGGGCCCGGGCTGAGCAAGGACCAGCTCTATGGATTGCTCGGGCCCCCGCATTTCTCCGAAGGCGTATTCGGCGTGCGCGAGTGGGACTACGTGCTGAACTTCCGCGAGGCGGACGGCCAGGTGGCGCGTTGCCAGCTCAAACTGCGCTTCGACGAGACGGGCGTGGTGCGCGATATGCACTGGATGCCGGCCGCCTGCGCGGAACGGGCGCGGCCGCACAGCGCGCACATCGGCGGCGGTGCGTCGACCGCAAGTGAGCAGCTCGCGCTGCTGTCGGCCGACACCACGTTCGTCTTCGCCCGCGCCGAGCTGACGCCGTTGGGGCGGCGCACGCTCGATGCGTTGGTCGAGCGCGCCGGTGCCCTCGATGGCATCGAGGCGATCGAGGTGGTCGGTCACGCCGACCGGATCGGCCGCCCCGCCGCCAACGATGCACTCTCGCGTCGGCGGGCAGAGGCCGTGCGTGACTATCTCGCGCAGCGCGGTGGACCGGCGACGCGGATCTCGGTCGAAAGCCGCGGAAGTCGCGAGCCGCTGGTCGCCTGCGAGGGACTGCACGGCGCGGACGAGATCGCGTGCCTGGCGCCCAATCGCCGCGTCGAGATCATGATGCAGCGCCGAGTGACAGCTGCAGTTCCCTGAGCGGCGCCGTTTCGTCGCGGCTGGCCGTGCGCGGCTGTGATGGGGATAATGCGGCATGGACGCCCGTATTCCCCTGCTGATCGACACCGACCCCGGGGTCGACGATGCCCTGGCCCTGCTGCTCGCGTTCAACGATCGCGCGCACGAGGTGGTCGGATTGACGATCGCGGCCGGCAATGTCGGCCTGCACCACACCACCGCCAATGCATTGAAGCTGTGCGAGCTGGTCGGGCGCTCCGACGTGCCGGTCTATGCCGGCAGCGCCTCGCCTTTGCTGCACCCCGCGCCGGATGCGGCCTACGTGCACGGCAACGACGGCTTCGGCGACATCGGCTACGCGCCCGCAGCGCACGGCCTGCAGGACGAGCATGCCGCGCTGGCGATCCTGCGGCTCTCGCATGTGCACGCCGGCAGCCTGGTGCTGGTGGCGCTGGGGCCGCTGACCAACATCGCACTCGCGCTCAAGCTCGATCCGACGCTGCCCTCGCGGGTGGCGCGCTTCGTGACGATGGCCGGTGCGGTCACCGGGCACGGCAACATCACGCCGAGCGCGGAGTTCAATGTGTACTTCGATCCCGAGGCCGCGAAGATCGTGTTCGACGCGTTCCCGACGTTCGAACTTTCGGACTGGGAAGCCACGGTGGCCCACGGCCTGCCGCAGGACGAGGTGCTGGCCTGGATGCAGGCGGGCGGCGCGCGCGCGGATTTCTACGAGGCCATTTCGCGCAAGACGCGCGAGTGGTCGGCCGACCGTCGCGGCGACGAGTGGCACAGCGCGGATGCGCTGGCGATGGCCTGGGTGCTCGCGCCCGACGGGGTGCTGGAGACCGTCGCCCGGCCGGTGGACGTGGTGCTCGACCATGGACCGGCCCGCGGGGCGACGATCGTCGACTGGCAGCGCCAGCTCGGACGGCCGGACAATGCCACGATCCTGATGCGCTACGACCGTGTGCGCTTCCACGCCCTGGTCCGCGAGGCACTGCAGGCGGTTTGACCCCGTCCTGGGCGCCCGCCGGCAGGTGCCCTTGCGGGGCGGGTCGGGCGCCGGCTATAATGCCGCTCTTTCCCTGCGCAAACTGGTGCCGCCATGAAGGCCGACATCCATCCGGATTACCGTGAAGTCGTGTTTCAGGACGTGACTTCGGATTTCAAGTTCCTCACCCGCTCGACCCTCGCGGCCACCGCGAAGGAATCGATTCAGTGGGACGACGGCAACGAATACCCGCTGGTCAAGATCGACGTGTCCTCGGCCACGCATCCGTTCTACACCGGTCAGAACAAGATCATCGACACCAGCGGTCGCGTCGACAAGTTCCGCAAGCGTTACGCGAAGCAGTAACCGGATCGCGCGTCGCCCGCGCGACGCATCCGGTGTGCGCAGGCGGCCGCCAGCTGGCGGCCGTCGCCGTTTGTGCACAACGCCCATCGCATCCTCCGGTGCGGTGGGCGTTGTCGTGTTCGACGTTCCCGCAGCCCAGTGACCGCGTGTCGCGGGACGCTATGCGATAATTGACGCGTTGCGGCACGCGCCGCGCCCGCCCCACCGGAGCATCTGCCGCTCCGGGAAACGAGGAGTCTTCTTCAGTGTCCGATACCAATTCCAAGCTCGAACAGGTCACGCTCGATGCCGCCGGCAAGTCGGTGACGCTGCCCGTCCTGCATGGCACGCTCGGCAACCCCTGCATCGACATCTCGAAGCTGCCGAAGGAAACGGGCTGCTTCACCTACGATTCCGGTTTCACCGCCACCGCCAGCTGCAAGTCCGCGATCACCTATATCGACGGCGACCAGGGCGTGCTGCTGTACCGCGGCTACCCGATCGAGCAGCTCGCCGAGCATTCCAGCTTCCTGGAAGTGGCCTATCTGCTGATGAACGGCGAACTGCCGTCCAAGGACGAGTTCGGGCGCTTCGAGCACGAGGTCACGCATCACACGATGATGCACGAGTCACTCAAGTGCTTCCTGCAGGGATTCCGCCACGATGCGCACCCGATGGCGATGCTGGCCGCGTCGGTGGCGTCGATGTCGGCGTTCTACCACGACACCCTGGACCTGCAGGATCCCGAGCAGCGCCGCCTCGCCGCGATCCGCCTGCTGGCCAAGATGCCGACGCTGGCTGCCGCCGCGTACCGCTATTCGATCGGCTGGCCGATCCGCTACCCGCGCAACAGCCTGGGCTACGTCGACCGCTTCCTGCATATGATGTTCGAAGTGCCGAGCGAGCCGCTTGAGCTCAATCCGGTCGTTGCCAAGGCGATGGACCTGTTGTTCATCCTGCACGCCGACCATGAGCAGAACGCGTCGACCTCGACCGTGCGTCTGGTCGGCTCCACCGGTGCCAACCCGTACGCGTCGGTCGCCGCCGGCATCACCGCGCTCTGGGGCCCGGCACACGGCGGTGCCAACGAGGCGGTGCTCAAGCAGTTGGCCGAGATCGGCGATGCGAAGAACGTCGAGAAGGCGGTCCTGCGCGCCAAGGACAAGAACGACCCGTTCCGCCTGATGGGCTTCGGTCACCGCGTCTACAAGAACTTCGATCCGCGCGCGAAGATCATCCGCGAGATGACCCACAAGGTGCTCGGCGAGCTGGGCATCGACGATCCGTTGCTGGAAGTGGCGATGAAGCTGGAAGAGGCCGCGCTCAAGGACGAGTACTTCGTCGAGCGCAAGCTCTACCCGAACGTCGATTTCTACAGCGGCATCATCTACAAGGCGCTGAAGATCCCGACCGAGATGTTCACGGTGATGTTCGCCATCGGTCGCACCGCCGGTTGGGTGGCGCACTGGCTCGAGCAGCAGGTCGATCCGGAGGCCAAGATCGGGCGTCCGCGCCAGATCTACACCGGCTACGACGTGCGCGACTACCGCAAGGGCTGACGCGTCGCCGAACCTGCGTTCAAAAGAAGCCGCGGTCTCCCGCGGCTTCTTTTTCTCGCTCTTCCGCCAGTTCCACTTCGGAAGGGCAGCGGCCTGCAAGCCAGAAGCCGCTTTCCCCTCGGCAAGGCCACTTCACGGTCCGACCCCGGTTTTTAACCTCCAGCAAGCAACTGGCGCAGCTGCGCCCCGGACACGCGGCGTATCGGCCGGTCGTCGTCGGCGCGCAGGGGCGCTTGGCGCAGCGCATTGAGTGGCAGCACGGTCAGCTCGAAGGCCACCTCGCCGGCGTGGAAGGCCCAGATCGGGCACTCCTCCCGGCGCGTGCGGTCGAGGCGGATGCGACGACTGCGCACCTGGGCCGGGATGCGCTGGTCGAGCAGGAAACGCTGCACCGCATCGGCATCGTCGCTGTGCAGGTGTAGTTGCACCGGCGCCTGGGCATCGGCAGTGCCATCGAGCACGCCGCCATGCAGGCGGGGCTGGAACGGCGCGAAGAATGTGAGTGCCTCCAGCGCAGCCTCGCGGCTGCGCTGCAATGCATCGGCATGCGCGGCGGGCGAGAACAGGCGGCGGTACTCGCCCAGCGCCTGCTCGATCTCCTGGTCCTGCGGCAGCGAGGCGTCGTCGTGGATGCCCAGTCGACCGGCCGCCTTCAACCGGGCCTGGTGGATGTCGTGGATGCCGCCCTCGGCCATGAGCCGAGCGGCCTCGTGCGCCAGTCGGTGGCGACGTTCGCGGGTGCGGGCCCCGGCATGCTGGCGTGCGCGATGCATGCGTATTCCCCCGTGTCGAGCGACGTTCCGACTCTACGCCTCCGCCCTTGACGGTCAAGCCATCGCGCCGGGGGCGGCGCGATGGGTTCAGGCATCGCGGGCCTGTGATCAGAAGATGTCGAAGGCTTCCTCGGCCGGCACGTCGTCGATCCGCAGATCGACCTCCGACTCCATCCGCTCCAGATCCTCGGCCTTCACGTACTCGACGATGCCGCCGCCCTCGGCGCCGACCGGCATCAATCGCCCGCTGGTGGTCACCGACACACGCACCATGCCTTCGGGCGGCTCGTTGCTGGCCTCTGGCACGCCGTCCAGGGCGACCCGCATGAAGTCGATCCAGATCGGCAGCGCGGCGCGCCCGCCGTACTCGCGGTAGCCCAGCGAACGGTTGTCGTCGCGGCCGACCCAGACCGAGGTCACCAGGTTGCCGCCGAAGCCGGAGAACCAGGCGTCGCGATGCTCGTTGGTCGAGCCGGTCTTGCCGCCGACGTCCTCGCGTTCGAGCACGCGCGCGGCGGTCCCGGTGCCGCGGCGCACGACATCGCGCATCATCGAGATCATCTGGTAGGCCACGCGCTCGTCGATCGCGCGCTCGGCCATGACCGGCGCCTGGCCATCGGCGCGTGCCTCGGGCTCGGGCGCGGCGTCCTGTTCCGGTGCCTCGGTGACGGTGCGCTGCGCCGATGCGGGCCCCAGGTTGAAACCGTCGACGACGTGCGACGGCGCAGCCGACTGGCCAGGGCGGCCGTCGTTGCCGCAGCCGCGGCAGGCCCGTGCCGGGTTCTCCTTGAACACCAGCGTGCCCTCGCGGTCGCGGACCTCGTCGATGAACCACGGGTTGATCCGGAAGCCGCCGTTGGCGAACACCGCATAGCCTCGGGTGACATCGAGCGGGGTCAGCGACGGCGTGCCGAGCGCGATCGACAGGTTGGGGGGCAGTTGCGACTCGTCGAAGCCGAAGTGGCTGATGTAGCGGCGGGCGTAATCCACGCCGATCATGTCGAGCAGGCGCACGGCGACCAGGTTGCGCGACTGCACCAGCGCTTCTCGCAGGCGCATCGGCCCGCGGAACTGGCCGTCGGAGTTCTGCGGGCGCCAGTCCTGCCCGCGGCGCATCCTGAACAACACCGGCGCATCGGGCACGATCGAGGCCGGATTGAAGCCCTTCTCGAACGCCGCAGCGAAGATGAACGGCTTGAAGCTCGAGCCGGGCTGGCGGCGCGATTGGGTGGTCCGGTTGAAGTTGCTGCCGGCGAAGCTGAAGCCGCCGATCAGCGCGCGGATCGCACCGTTGTCGGGCTCCAGCGACACCAGGGTGGCCTGGCCGCGCGGCAACTGGTCGAGCTGCCAGCTCACTGTGGGTGGCGGCACCGGCGCTTCGGGATCGGCATTGGCGGGCACCTTGGCCGGAGTCTCGATCCGGCGTACTCGGGTGAGGTCGCCGCGCGCGAGCAGGGCGGACGGCGCGCGTCCGGTCCAGCGGCTGCTGGCCGCGTCCAGCGTGACGGTGCTGCCGTCGGCAAGGACCACGTCGGCGGTGCCGTCGCCGCTGCGCAGCACCAGGGCCGGCAGCAGGCCGCCCTGTGGGGCGATGCCGCGTAGCCGGCGGGCGGCGGTCGCCGCGTCCTCGTCGGCCGCCAGTTCGAAGGTCTCCGCCGGCTTCACCCAGCCGTGGCGGTGGTCGTAGGTCATCAGCCCGTTGCGCACCGCCAGTTCGGCGGCGGCCTGCATCGTCGGGTCGATCGTCGTGGTGACGTGGTAGCCACGGGTGAGCACGTCGCCGCCGTAGCGGGCGACCATCTCCAGGCGCACCATTTCGGCGACATAGGGCGCGTACGCCTCGATCGGTCGCTCGTGGGGGCTGGCGTGCATCTCGACCGCGCGGGCGGCCGCCGACTCGGCCGGCGTGATGTAGCCCAGCTCCTGCATGCGCGCCAGCACGTAGACATCGCGACGCTCGCGCGCGCGCTCGGGGTTGCTGATCGGATTGCCGCTGGAGGGGAACTTGGGGATCGCCGCCAGCGAGGCCATCTCGTCCAGATCGAGCTCGGCCAGCGACTTGCCGTAGTAGAACTCGGCCGCCGCGGCCACGCCGTAGGCGCGATTGCCGAAGAAGCTCTTGTTCAGGTACAACTCGAAGATCTCGTCCTTGGTGAGGTTCTGCTCCATCTTGCGCGCCAGCAGCATCTCGGCGAACTTGCGGGTGAAGCTGTACTCCGAGCTCAGGAAGAACTGCCGGGCGACCTGCTGGGTGATCGTCGAGCCGCCGGGGACGCGGCGGTCGTCGGTGGTCGCCAACAGCCACAGTGCGCGGGCCACGCCGCGGTAATCGATGCCGCCGTGCTGGTAGAAGCGCGCGTCCTCCGTGGCCAGGAACGCCTGTTTCAGGCGCTCGGGTACCTGGTCGATCTTGACCGGGTAGCGCCGCGTCTCGCCGAACAGCGCGATCAGCTTGCCGTCCCGGGAATAGACATACATCGGCTCCTGCATCTCGATATCGCGCAGGGTTTCCACGTCCGGCAGCTTGGAGGCCACGGCGGTATAGAGGATGCCGGCGGCCACGGTGGCCAGCACCGCCAGCACCAGGCCGAGGATCAGGACCCAGCGCAACAGGCGGCGGAAACGGGAGGCGCGGGGGCGGGGGGGCGACGCGGGATCGGGTCTCATCCGCGCAGTATAGGGCGCCATCGCCGGCCGGTCTCTGAGCGGCCGCGACGGCCTCCGACGGCCCCCCGGCAAGGCCCTGCGTGAGCCCCCGGACAGCGCTGCGCTGTTGCCATCGCGGGGAAAGTCCGTTATCTAATGCGCCGGGACACGCGGCGTGCGGATGCGCCCGTGGCGAAGGGGAGCACTCTGTGGGGCTTATCGCAAAAAGCCACGTGCCGCTGGTCGGCATCGACATCAGTTCGACCGCGGTCAAGCTGCTCCAGCTGTCCAGGCAGGGCAACCGGTATCGCGTCGAGCACTATGCGGTCGAGCCGTTGCCGCCCAACGCCGTGGTCGAAAAAGCCATTGTCGAGGCCGAGGCGGTCGGCGATGCGATCCGGCGGGCCGTGGCCCGCTCGGGCACCCGTGCCAAGCACGCAGCGGCGGCCGTGGCCGGCTCTGCGGTGATCACCAAGACCATCCCGATGCCCGCCGATCTCGACGAGGACGAGCTCGAGTCGCAGATCGAGCTGGAGGCGGTCAACTACATTCCCTACCCGATTGAGGAAGTGAACCTCGATTTCGCGGTGCTCGGCCCCTCGCCGGGCAACCCGGACAGCGTGCAGGTGCTGCTGGCCGCCTCGCGCTCGGAGAACGTCGAACTGCGCGCCTCGGCGCTGGAGCTCGGCGGTCTGGTCGCCCGGGTGATCGATGTCGAGGCCTTTGCGATCGAAAGCGCGTTCGCGCTGGTCGCCGACACGCTCGGCGTCGCCGAGGACGGTGTCGTGGCACTGGTCGATGTCGGCGCGACGATGACCACGCTCAACGTGCTGCGCAACGGCCGCAGCCTGTACTCGCGCGAGCAGGTGTTCGGCGGCAAGCAGCTCACCGACGAGGTCATGCGCCGCTACGGGTTGAGCTACGAAGAGGCGGGCCTGGCCAAGCGCCAGGGCGGCTTGCCGGAAAGCTACGAGGTCGAGGTGCTCGAGCCGTTCAAGGAGGCGATGGTCCAGCAGATCAGCCGCCTGCTGCAGTTCTTCTACGCCGGTAGCGACTTCAACCGGGTCGACCGGATCGTGCTGGCGGGCGGCTGCGCGTCGATCCCGGGCGCGGCGGCGATGGTCGAGGAACAGCTCGGTGTGCCGAGCGTGCTGGCCAACCCGCTGGCGCAGATGACGCTCGGCCCGCGCGTCCAGGCACAGGCGCTGGCCCAGGACGCACCGGCGCTGATGATCGCCTGCGGCCTGGCACTGCGGAGTTTCGACTGATGGCGCGAATCAACCTGCTGCCCTGGCGCGCTGAGCGACGCCGGCAGCGACAGAAGGAATTCGGGATCATGGCCGCGCTCGCGGCCGTGGCCGGCATCGTGCTGTGGCTGCTTGTGAACATGTACTACAACGCGCAGCTCGACGGGCAGCATGCGCGCAACGCCTTCCTGCAGCAGCAGATCGCCGAGCTCGATCGCGAGATCGTCGAGATCGACAGCCTCGACCGGCAGCGGGCCCGCCTGCTGGCACGCAAGGCGGTGATCGAGGAACTGCAGGGCAATCGCTCGCAGATGGTGCACCTGTTCGACCAACTGGTGCGGACCATTCCCGACGGCGTGCTGCTGACCTCGCTCAAGCAGGAAGGGCAGATGCTGACGCTCGAGGGGCGCTCGCAGTCGAACGCGCGCGTGAGCACCTACATGCGTGCACTTGAAGGCTCGGGCTGGATGACCAACCCGCAGTTGGCGGTCATCGAAGCCCGCGACGGCGTGCCGGGTCTGCCGTACGCGTTCACGCTCAACGTCCAGCTCTCGACGCCGGCCGCCAAGGAAGCCGGCGCGACGACGCCTGCGCCCGCCGCACCCGCCCAGGAGGTCGCCCCGTGAGCCGCAAGAAGGTGTCGCTGCGCGAGCTCGACCTCAACAATGTCGGCGCCTGGCCGCGCGAGTACCGCATCGGGACCTGTGTGGTCGTGGGCCTGCTGATCTTCGCACTGCTGTGGTGGGGGATCACACGCGACAAGGGCAACGAGCTGCGCACGCTGGAAGACCAGGAAGCCACGCTGCGCAGCGATTTCGAGACCAAGCAGGGCAAGGCCGCCAACCTCGAACCGCTCAAGCAGCAGCTCGCGCAGATGGAGCAGCAACTGCAGCAGATGCTGCGCCAGTTGCCGAGCAAGACCGAGATGCCGGACCTGATCACCGACATCTCGCAGACCGCGATCGCCACCGGCATCCAGAACGACCTGTTCCGGCCCGGCACCGAGATGCCGCGCGAGTTCTATGCCGAGCAGCCGATCGCGCTACGCATGGTCGGCACCTATCACCAGTTCGGCGCGTTCGTCAGCGGCGTTGCGTCGTTGCCGCGCGTGGTCATCATGACGATGCACGACATCTCGCTCAAACCCCGTGGCGACGACAGCGGCGGACTGGGGGCGATCGGCCCCAACTCGGTGCTCGAGCTCTCGGGCACGGTGAAGACCTACCGCTACCTCGACGAAGAGGAGACCGCGGCGCAGGAGCAGGCGGCCGCCGCCGCGACCGGGGAGACGCCCTGATGGCTGCGTTCGCCAAATCGATGTCCCGATGCGCGCTGACGACCGTGCTGGCGCTGCTCGCGGTCGGCTGCGGGCGCGACATCACCAGCGAGCCCGGCGGTGCGCCCAATCTCGAGGTCTGGGTCGATGAGGTCAAGCAGCGGCCCGCGCCGCCGCTCGAGCCGCTGCCGGTGATGCAGCAGTTCGAGACCTTCGAATACTCCGCCCAGGGCATCCGCGACCCCTTCAGCAACGCGTTTACCGATGTCGACAGCGGCACCGGGCTGCGGCCGGACTCGAACCGGCGCAAAGAGATCACCGAGCAGTTCCCGCTCGACAGCATGTCGATGGTCGGCACCATGAATACCGGCGCCCGCATGCTGGGCCTGGTGCTGGCGCCCGACAAGGTGACCTACCGCATCGCGCCGGGGAACTATCTGGGGCAGAACGATGGCCGTGTCACATCGGTCACCGAGAATCGTATCGAGCTCGTCGAGCTGGTGCCCGACGGTGCCGGCGGCTGGCTCGAACGCCCGGCGTCGCTCGCGCTGAACGAAAAATAATGAGGAAAGCAAGATGACCGTGAGCAAAGCGGGAAGCCCGCGGGCCGCAAGGACGTCGGCACTCCACGCCGGCGCGTTCGGCCTGGCCATTGGCCTGTTGGCGACGTTCGGCGGCGTGCAGGCCGCGCAGCCGGCCGCACCGGGATCGCTGCTGCCTGCGCTGCAGGCCTCGGCGGGCGCGGCGCATGCCGGCGTGTCGGTGACCGATCTCGATTTCAAGCGTGGAGACGGCGGCTCGGGCAAGCTGATCCTGCGCTTCGATGGCGAGGGCGCTGCCCCCGACCTGCGCACGCAGGACGGCAACATCGTCATCAACCTGGGAAGCGCCACGTTGCCGGCGCAGTTGCAGCGCCCGCTCAACGTCGTCGACTTCGCCACTCCGGTGCAGCGCATCGATGCACGTCAGGGCGGCAACGGCGCGCAGGTCGTGCTCAGCGCCCGCGGCGACTTCGAGCCGATGGCCTACCAGAGCGGTCGCGACTATATCGTCGAGATCGTGCCGCGCGCGGCCTCGAGCGATCGCGCGGTCGGTGCGTCCACCGCCGCCGCGGCCATGGGGCAGGCCGCGACGACCGTCTCGGATGTGCGGGCCTACAGCGGTACGCCGGTGTCGTTCAATTTCCAGGACGTGCCGGTGCGCACGGTGTTGCAGCTGATCGCCGACGAATCCGACCTCAACATTGTCGCCAGCGACAACGTGACCGGCAACGTCACCCTGCGGCTACAGAACGTGCCGTGGGATCAGGCGCTGGACATCGTGCTGCAGGCCAAGTCGCTCGACAAGCGTCGCAGCGGCAACGTGGTCTGGGTCGCCCCGCAGACCGAGATCGCCGCGTTCGAGCAGGCCAAGGAAGACGCACGCCTGGCGATCGAAGAGCGCGCGGAGATGACCACCGAGTACATCCCGATCAGCTACGGCAACGCCGAGGACATCGCCAAGCTGCTGACCGAGGAAAGCAAGAACGGCATGGGCGCCAACACTAACAACACCGGGGCTGGTACCACGCAGCAGCGCGGCTTCCTGTCGGCGCGCGGCAGCCTGAGCTTCGACCGCCGTACCAACACGCTGCTGGTGATCGACATTCCGGCGCGCGTCAACGAGATCCGTCGCCTGGTGAATCTGCTGGACAAGCCGGTCGACCAGGTGGTGATCGAGGCGCGCATCGTGATCGCGAACGAGTCGTTTGCGCGCAACCTCGGCGCACGCTTCGGCGTCTCGTCGGCTAATCCTATCGACGGCCGCGTCGATCTCGGTGGCACGCTCGCCTCCGGCCCCAACGGCGCGATCGGTGCCCCGGGGGGCTTGAACGTCAACCTGCCGGTGACCGGCAGCGCGCCGTCGCTGGCATTCACGATCCTGGGCAATACGATCAACTGGGCGGTCGAACTGCAGGCGCTGCAGGCCGAGCAGCGCGGTGAGGTGATCTCCAATCCGCGCGTCGTCACCAGTAACCAGCGCGAGGCGACGATCAGCCAGGGCCAGGAAGTCGGCTACATCACCGTGACCGGCGGTCAGAGCAACAACGTGCCGACCGTGCAGTTCAAGGACGTGCTGCTGGAACTGAAAGTCACGCCGACGATCACCAATGACGGCCGGGTGTTCCTGGCGATGGATATCAAGAAGGATGAAATCATCGATTACGTCGAGTACCCCGACGTCGGCCAGGTACCGCTGATCAGCAAGCGCAACGTCACCACCGCGGTGCTGATCGACGACGGCCAGACGGTCGCGATCGGCGGCGTCTACGAGTTCAACGACCGCGCGTCCTTGTCGAAGGTGCCGTTCCTGGGCGACCTGCCGATCCTGGGCAACCTGTTCAAGAGCCGCGGCCGCACCAAGGAAAAGGCCGAGTTGCTGATCTTCGTGACTCCCAAGGTCATGCGCGTCGCGCAGCGCCCGATCGGCTGATCGCCGACGCCGTGCACCTCTCTACGGGGCCCGAAAGGGCCCCGTTTTCATGTCCGCCGGCTGACGCTCGCGGGGACGCGGGTTGAACCCGGCCCCCCGGTTCGGGTCACACTGTCCGGCGGCGCAACGTGCGCCGGACACAGGGAACCCGATGGAGCATGCGGTCGAACAACCGGGGCAACTGCAGGCGCGGTTCGTCGCGCTGCGCGAGGCCCTGAGCGAGGAGATAGTCGGCCAGCCCGCGCTGGTCGACCGGTTACTGGTGGCGTTGCTCGCCGATGGCCATCTGCTGGTGGAGGGTGCGCCAGGCCTGGCCAAGACCAGTGCGATCCGCGCGCTCGCGGCGCGGCTCGATGCCGAGTTCGCGCGGCTGCAGTTCACGCCCGACCTGCTGCCCGCCGACCTGACCGGGACCGAGATCTGGCGCCCGCAGGACGGCCGGTTCGAGTTCCAGGCCGGTCCGATCTTCCATCCGCTGCTGCTCGCCGACGAGATCAATCGCGCGCCGGCGAAGGTCCAGTCCGCGCTTCTCGAAGCGATGGGCGAGCGCCAGGTGACCGTCGGTGGCCGGACCTACCCGCTGCCCGATCCGTTCTTGGTCATGGCCACGCAGAACCCGATCGAGCAGGAGGGCACGTTCCCGCTGCCCGAGGCGCAACTCGACCGGTTCCTGATGCATGTGCGCGTGGGCTATCCCGATGCGGGGGCCGAGGCGCGCATCCTGCAACTGGCGCGGGAGCGGGCGCTGGCCCAGCTCGATGCGCAACCCGAGGCGGTCGAGCGGATGCCGCTCGCGGCACTGTTTGCGGCGCGCCGGGCAGTGCTCGCGCTGCATGTGGCGCCGCCGGTGGAGCGCTATCTGGTCGAACTGGTCCTGGCCTCGCGCGATGCCGCGCGCTACGACACAGCGCTCGCTGCGCGCATCGCCTGGGGCGCCAGTCCCCGCGGTTCGATCGCACTCGAGCGCTGCGCGCGTGCCGTGGCCTGGCTCGCCGGCCGCGACTTCGTCACGCCCGACGATGTCCGCGCTGTGGCCCCGGACGTGTTGCGGCATCGCATCCTGCCCAGCTACGAGGCGACCGCCGAGGGCTGGGACGGCGAGCGTCTGGTCCAGGCCCTGCTCGACCGCGTCCCGTTGCCCTGACGGCCGGAGACCGGACGGTTGTGATCGGGCATTCGGCAATGCGGGACTCTGACGAGGCCGTGGACACGGAGGCCGGCGTGCGCCCGGCGCTGGCCGAGCTCATCGCACTGCGCGCGAGTGCCACACGGCAGGGCGCGGCCCGGCGCGCGCATACGGGCCTGCGCCAACAAGCGCCATCGCCATTGCGCGGCCAGGGCATGGAATACGCCGAGTCGCGCGAGTACGTGGCCGGCGACGATGCCCGCCACATCGATTGGCGCGTGACTGCGCGCACCGGCCGTCCGCATACCAAGGCCTTCCAGACCGAGCGCGAACGGCTGACCCTGCTCGTGGCCGACACCGCGCCAGCGTTGTACGTGGGCAGCCGGGTGCGGTTCAAGTCGGTCCAGGCCGCACGTGCCGCGGCGGTCGCCGCCTGGGCCGCCGTCGTCGACGGCGATCGCATCGCAGCGCTGCGCGGCACGCACGACGAGGCGCCGGTGCCGCCGGCGTCCGGCAGTCGCGGCGCGCTGCGTGTGCTGCATGCGCTGGCGCGCTGGTATGCCGCGCCGCCTGCCGGCGATGCGGGACTGGCGGTCGCTCTCGATCACGCCGGGCGGCTGCTGCGGCCTGGCGCGCGTCTGCTGGTGCTGGCCGACGCGGCCAGCATTGCCACGGTGCCGACGCAGCGGTGGCCGGCGCTGGCCGCGCACAACCAGGTGCTGGTGCTGCTGTTGACCGATCCGCTGGAGCAGGCGCCGCCCCGGGCGCGGCTGCGCTTTTCCGCCGCGTCGGGACGGGTGGAGCTCGATCTGCGCGACGCGGCCCAGCACGCCCGCTGGCAGGCGGCCTTCGCCGAACCGATCGCCCGGGCCCAAGCGACGCTGCGCGCAGCGCGTATCCGCTGCGTGCTGCTGTCGAGCGAGATGCCGAGCGACGGGTGGTTGCCGGCGTTCGGCCGGCCGAAGGCGGCCTGACATGGCGATGCCCGATCTGGTCCTGCGCGACATCCATGTGATCGCCGCTCCGGGCTGGTGGCCGCCGGCGCCCGGTTGGTGGTGGCTCGCCGCGGCGGTCGTGGCCGTGCTCGCCGTGGTGGCCGGCCTGCGTTGGCGGCGTGCACGCCAGCGCCGCGCCTGGGCGCGGCTGTTCGATGCCCAGGTCGAGGCGGCGATCGATGCGCCTGCGAAGATCGCCGTGATGTCGGCACTGCTGCGGCGCGCGGCGCGGCGCGTGCGTCCCGATGCCGACCGGTTGCAGGGCGATGCCTGGCTGGCGTTCCTGGACGAGGGCGGCGGCCCACCTGTCTTCGTCGATGGTGTGGGCCGCCTGCTGCACGACGGCGGCTTCCGGCGACGCGTCGATGACGACGCACTCGATGCGCTGCAGGCCGCGGCCCGCATGCGCTTCCTGTCGTTGATGGCGGCGAGGCGATGAGCACGCCTGCGGCAATGGAAGGATTGCTGTCGGCGTTCGCCTGGCCGTGGATGCTGCTGGCCTTGCCGTTGCCCTGGGTGCTGCGGCGCTGGTGGCCGCCGGCTCGCAGCGAAGGCGATGCGCTGCGGGTGCCGTATGCCGGTCTCGAGTCGATCGTCACGCCGGCCGCCGGCCGCGGCGGCGCACGGGCGTCATGGCTGCTGTGGTCGGCCTGGGCATTGCTGTGCATCGCGGCGGCGCGTCCGCAGGGCCTCGGGCCACCGGAGCATCCGCCGCGAACGGCGCGCGACCTGATGCTGGCGGTCGATCTGTCGGGCAGCATGAGCGAGGAGGACATGGTGATCGGGCGGCGCGCGGTCGACCGGCTCACGGCGGCCAAGGCGGTGATCGCCGACTTCCTCGAGCGCCGGGCCGGCGACCGGATCGGGCTGATCGTGTTCGGGCAGCGTGCCTATGCAGTCACGCCGATGACGTTCGATCGCGACAGCGTGCGCCAGCAGTTGGACCGGACCGTGGTCGGGCTGGCCGGGCGCGAGACTGCGATTGGCGATGCGATCGCGCTGGCGGTGCGCCGGTTGCAGGACGGCGAAGGCGAGCGCGTGCTGGTGCTGCTGACCGATGGCGTCAGCAATGCCGGCGCGCTGCGCCCGCAAAAGGCGGCCGAACTGGCGCGCGACGCTGGATTGCGTGTGCACACCATCGCCTTCGGCAGCGACGAGGACGGCTTGCAGATGCTGGGCTTCCGTCTGCCCGACGGCGGCGAGCCGGCGATCGACGAGGCGGCGCTGCAGGCGATCGCCGATACCACCGGTGGCCGTGCATTCCGGGCCCGCGACACCGAATCGCTGGCCGGGATCTATGCCGAGATCGACCGGCTCGAACCGGTCGAGACGCCGGGGCCGGCGCTGCGGGCGCGGGTGGAACGCTATCCGTGGCCGCTGGCCGCCGGTTGCGTGCTCCTGCTGCTGGCGCTGGTGCCGCGCTCGTGGCGTGTGCCGATGCGGGGCGCGCGATGAGCGGCGGATGGCCCGACGTGGTCTTCGCTCGGCCGGCCTGGCTGTGGGCCTTGCTGGTGCTGCCGCTGCTGGCCGGCATCTGGTGGGTGCGCCGGCGCGGCGAGGATGCCTGGCGACAGGCGGTCGATCCACATTTGCTGCCGCACCTGCTCGAGCGCCGCCCCGGTGGACGTGGGCTGCTGGCGCTGGCCGCGTGGCTGTGCGCGGGCCTGCTCGCGGTGCTGGCACTGGCAGGCCCAGGCTGGCGCCAGGTCGACGTGCCGTTGGCGTCTGTCGACGCGACCCCGCTGGTCGTCGCCCTGGACCTGTCGTCGGCAACGACGGCGACCGACCTGCCGCCGTCACGGCTGTTGCAGGCGCGGGCCAAGCTCGCGCGCCTGCTCGCGTTGCACCAGGGGCCGGTAGCGTTGCTGGCCTATGCGGACGACGCCTACACGGTGGCGCCGCTGACCGACGACGCGGCGAATGTGGCGCTGTATCTCGACGCGCTCGCGCCCGACATCATGCCGGTCGACGGCCAGCGCGCGGATCGCGCGATCGAGCAAGCGACGCGGCTGCTGCGCCAGGGCGATGCGCTGCGCGGCGAGATCGTGCTGCTGACCGACGGCGCCGATCGGGCCGCCGTGCGCGAGGCCGCCGCCGCGGCGCGGATGGGCTATCGGGTCTCGGTGCTGGGCCTGGGCAGCGCGGACGGCGCCGCCTATCGCGATCGCGATGGGGCACTGCGCCATGCGCGCCTGGATGCTGCCGCGCTGCAGGCCTTGGCGACCGCCGGAGGCGGGCGCTGGCACCCCCTGAGCGCCGACGACGGCGATCTCGACGCACTGGGCCTGCGCGCGGCCCGCGCGGGCGGGGCCGGCGCCGCGGCCGACGGCGACGCGCAGACCCGGCGCATCGCCGACCAGGGCTACTGGCTGTTGCTGCCATTGCTGGCGCTGGTCTTGCTGGCGTTCCGGCGCGGGGCCGCGGTCGCGGTGCTGGCGGTCGTGCTGGTCTGGCCGATCCTGCCGGCACAGGCGGCGCAGCCGCCGGTCGGTACACCCTGGCGGCGCGCCGACCAGATTGCCCACGCCCAACTCGAGCAGGGCGCAGCGGCCTATCGCGACGGGCGGCACGAGGACGCATTGCGCGCGTGGACCGGACTGCCGGGTGCCGACGCCGCCTACAACCGCGGCAACGCGCTGGCGCGCCTGGGGCGGTTCGACGAGGCGATCGCCGCCTACGACGAGGCGCTGCGGTTGCAGCCGGACATGGCCGATGCGCAGGCCAATCGCGCCGCGGTCGATGCCGCGCGTCGCCGTCAGCCGCCGCCCGGTCCGCGCGACGATCCGCGCGCGCCGCCGCGCGACCAGCAGCGCCAGTCCGGACGCCCGGATCCCGGCGATGGCCGGACAGGCGACCGAGGCGCGCCACAGCCTGCGCCCTCGTCGGACGGTGCGCCGCGTCCCGACACGCCGCCGGCGCCCCCCGATGCCGTCCCGCCCACCGACGAGGCCGCGCAGCAGCGCACCGACCAGGCCATGCGCGAGCGCATGCAGCAGGCACTCGACGACGCCGGCGAGGGCAGCCAGACGCCTGGCGACGTCACGCCAGCCGACCGGCAGGACGCCGACACCCGGCGCGAGCGCGAGCAGGCCAACCAGGCCTGGCTGCGGCGGGTGCCCGACGATCCGGGTGGCCTGTTGCGGGCGCAGTTCCGGATCGAACACGAGCGGCGCCACGGCGCGGAGGCACTGCGATGAAGATCGGAGTTCGGGCTTGGCGTGGGACGGTGGTCCTGGCGGTGCTGCTCGCCTGCATGACGGGGAGCCTGCAGGCGCAGACGCGCGCCTGGCTGGACCGGGACCAGATCGCGCTGGGGGAGACCACCACGCTCAATGTCGAAACCGACGAAGCGGTCGCCGTGCCCGACTGGAGTGGCCTGACCCGCGATTTCGAGCTCAGCGGGCACACCAGCCGACGTCAGGTCGAGATCCGCAACGGGCGCCAGATCGAGCGCGCGCTGTTCGGCGTGGCGCTGCGTCCGCGTCGTGAGGGCCGGCTGACGGTCCCGCCGTTGCAGGTCGGTGGTGCGCGCACCGACGCCTTGTCGCTGACGGTCGGCCCGGCGCCGGTGCGATCAGCCCGCGATGGCGCGGCCGCGTTCGTCGAGGCCGAACTCGAGACCGACACGCCCTACGTGCAGCAGGCGGTCGGCTACACCCTGCGGCTGCACTACGCCGTACCACTGGTGTCGGGCCAGCTCGAGCAGCCCGAGCCCGAGGGGGCATCGTTGCAGCGGATCGGCAACGACATCACCTACAGCCGCGAGTTCGAGGGCCGTCGCTACAACGTGGTCGAACGGCGCTTTCTGCTCGTGCCCGAGCGCAGCGGGCCGCTGACGATTCCCGGCGCACGCTTCGAGGGGCGCGGCGCCGGCGGCGGCTTCTTCGATGATCTGTTTGATCGTGGGCCGCGCCAGCTCGCGGCCAACGGCCCGGCGACCGCGCTGTCGGTGCGCGCGATGCCGGGCACGGCGCCGCAGCCGTGGCTGCCGCTGCGGAACCTGGACCTGCGCTGGCTCGACCAGCCCGAGCGCGGCCGGGCCGGAGCTGCGACCACGCTGACCCTGGAGGCGACCTTCGACGGCGCGGTCGGCACGCAGTTGCCCGAGATCAACTTGCCGGCGCCCGACGGCGCGCAGGTGTTCGCCGAACCGCCGCAGTACGACGAGCGCTTCGACGAGGGCCGCCCGCGGGTGCGGATGACCCGCCGCTTCTCGATCGTGCCGCGGGCTGCCGGTTCCTTGCAGGTGGCCGGCCCCCGCCTGGGATGGTGGGATGTCCGCGCAGGCGCCGCCCGGACCAGTGCGGCGCCGGATCTGCATCTGGCGGTCGATCCGGGCGATGGCGATGCCACCGATGGCGACGCCGACACGCAGGCGGTGGCGACTGCGTTGGGCTTGCCGGCCGTCCCTGGGGCGGATAGGGAGGTCAGTCGTGTCTGGCCGTGGCTGGCGGCGCTGTTCGCGCTGCTGTGGTTGGCGACCAGCGTCGTGGCCTGGCATGGGCTGCGCCGGGCGCGTGCCGGCGCGCGGGGGCTGGTCGCTGCGGTGCCGGGCGCCGCGCCAGTGCCGAGGGCGCGGATCGGCGGGCCGTCACTGGCGACCGTGCTGCAGACCGGGGATCCGGCCGAGGTCGACGCGGCGCTGCGCGCGCTGGTCGACCCGCCGGCGGCAGACCTCGAGGCCTTGCGGCGTGCGCTCGGCGATACCGGCCAGCGCGACGCGCTCGCGCAGTGGCAGCGGGCACGCTGGGGGGACGGCGACCTGGTGGCGGCGCGCGCCGCGCTGCGCCAGGCCTTCCGCGCCGGCGCGCGCGTTGCCGGCCCGGCGACGCCCGAGGACGAGGCCGGGCTGCCGCCGCTCTACCCGCGGCGCTGAGGTCCGCTTCCTGCTAGCCTCCGCTGCTTTCCCGCAGCGATCACGCCATGTCCCGTCCGCTCGCATCCGCCCGCGCCCGCCTGCCGCTGCACTGGAAGATCGCGATCGGCTTCGCCGCCGGCTTGCTGCTTGGCATGCTCGCTCACTACACCGGCCTGTCGGCGTGGGCCCCGACCGATCCGGCGTCGGCTGCCTGCGCCGTCGCCGAGCCGGGTTGGCAATGCCGGCCGCTGGTCGCGACGTTCGTGGCCTGGGTCACCGAGCCGCTGGGCACCTTGTTCCTGAGTCTGATCTTCATGCTGATCGTGCCGTTGCTGTTCTCGGCACTGGTGGTCGGCGTGTCGGAGATGGGCGATGTCGCCTCGCTCGGCCGGATCGGCTGGCGCACGCTGGCCTGGACGATCGTGCTGTCGGGCCTGGCGGTGCTGCTGGGGCTGGTGATGGTCAACCTGTTCCGCCCCGGCGCCGGCGTGGATCCGGCGCTGGCCCAGCAGCTGCTGGCCGAGAGCGCGCAGCGCACCGAGGCGATCGTCAGCGACAGCCGCAGCGGGGCCAAGGGCATGGAGATGCTGCTGTCGATCGTGCCGCAGAACGTGGTCGGCGCGGCATCGGACAATGCCAACATCCTGGCGTTGATGTTCTTCGCGCTGATGTTCGGTATCGGCCTGGTGCTGACCAAGTCCGAGGCGGCGGCCGCGCTCAAGCGCGGCATCGAGGGCCTGTTCGAAGTCTCGATGACGCTGATCGGACTGGTGATCCGGCTGGCGCCGATCGCGGTGTTCTGCTTCATGTTCAACCTCGCGGTGCTGTTCGGCTGGGACCTGCTGGTCCGCCTGGGCGCCTACGTCGCGGTGGTGGCCGGTGCGCTGGCGCTGCACATGCTGGTGACCTACTCGCTGGCGCTGCGGGTGTTCGGCGGCTGGTCGCCGCTGGCGTTCTTCCGCGGCGCGCAGGAGGCGATGCTGATGTCGTTCTCGACCGCATCGAGCAACGCCACGCTGCCCACCGCGCTGCGCGTGGCCGACGAGAATCTCAAGCTGCCGCGCAAGGTCTCGCGCTTCGTGCTGACGATCGGCGCGACCGCCAACCAGAACGGGACGGCGCTGTTCGAGGGCGTCACGGTGATCTTCCTGGCCCAGTTCTTCGGCGTCGACCTGTCGATCGGCCAGCAGGTGCTGGTGATGCTGGTCTGCATTCTGGGCGGGATCGGCACCGCCGGCGTGCCGTCGGGCTCGCTGCCGGTGGTGGCGCTGATCTGCACGATGGTCGGTGTGCCGGCCGAGGGCATCGGTCTGGTGCTGGGCGTCAACCATTTCCTGGACATGTGCCGTACGACGGTCAACGTGACCGGCGATCTGGGCATCGCCGCGCTGGTGTCGCGCGGCGAGGTCGACGCACCCGAGCCGCCCAAGAGCGCTTGAGGTGTGACACAACGCCTTGCTCGTTGGATCGAGCGCGCGCCGGCCTTCGGCGATTGTTCTGGCTCCGGAAGCAGCGTTGCGCCGTCCGGGGGGGGGGCTCATCGGCTCGGTCAGTCCGCTCCGCGGTCCGGCCCGATCAGTGAAGCGGAGCGGGCGCGCGCCCGAGTCAAGGCAGGGTGAGCATGGCGGGCGTGCGCGGCACGGTCGCGCATCCATGCGAACGCCACGCGTGCTTCGCGTGGCCGGACCGCGCAGCGGTCTTGACCGAGGGGGAAGCGGCTTCCGGCCGCCAGCCCGATGCCCTTCGGAAGCTGCGCGCTCGCCTCAATCACAAAAAACGCCCGGTGCTGCCGGGCGTTTTCGCAGGACCCTGAGGGGAAGCGCGCTTACTGGAGCAGCGAGCGCAGCATCCAGGCGTTCTTCTCGTGGGTCTGCAGGCGCTGGGTCAGCAGGTCCTCGGTCGGATCGTCGTCGGCATCGTCAGCCACTTCGAGCGCCTTGCGCGCGCTGCGGCAGACCGCTTCGTTGCCCAGGACCAGCTGGCGCACCATCTCGCGCCAGTCGGGCGACTTCTCCAGACCCGGCTCTTCCTTGATCGAGCTCAGCTCGATGAACTCGGCATAGGAGCCCGGCGCGTTGTAGCCCAGGGCGCGGATGCGCTCGGCGATCTCGTCCAGCGCGTTCCACTGTTCGGTGTACTGGCCTTCGAACATCACGTGCAGGGCGTTGAACATCGGGCCGGTGACGTTCCAGTGGAAGTTGTGGGTCTTCAGGTACAGCGTGTAGGCGTCGGCCAGGAACACCGACAGATGCTGGGCGACCTGCTTGCGATCGGCGTCGCTGATCCCGATATCGATGGCCGGCGCGGTCGAGCGCGCATCGGGCGAGGCCACGGCGGGCGCCACCGACGAACGCTTGGTGCTGGATTTGGAGGCAGGTTGGGGTTTGGCCTTGGCCATGGTCGACGACTCCTGTGGGATGGGATTGCGGCCACAATACGCGGCCTTCGCGATCGAATATGAGACCTGGGAGCGGATTCGCAAGCGTGATGGAGTATTTCAGCGACAACGAGGTGAATGCGGCGTTGAGCCGGGCGCGCGCGTCGGTCGATGCCGCCTGCTCGCGCGATCGCGGCCCGCTGCTGGGCCTGTGGTCGCGCTGGCGGCGTACGCCTGGCGACCCGGCCGCGCGCGATGCGTTCAGCAGCCGGCTGCAGGCCTCGGTCGCGCGGCGCGCGGCGCGTGCGCAGCGGCTGCCACGGGCGACGGTCGATCCAGTGCTGCCGATCGCCGGCAAGGCCGAAGAGATCGTCGCACTGATCCAGGCGCACCAGGTCGTCGTGGTCGCCGGCGAGACCGGCTCGGGCAAGACCACCCAGCTGCCCAAGCTGTGCCTGGCGGCCGGGCGCGGGGCGGCGGGCATGATCGGCTGTACCCAGCCCCGGCGCATTGCCGCGCGCACCGTCGCCCGGCGCGTGGCCGAGGAGTTGCAGGTGCCGATCGGCGGTGCGGTGGGCTACCAAGTCCGCTTCAACGACAATATCGGCCCGGACACTGCGGTCAAGTTCATGACCGACGGCATCCTGCTGGCGGAAATCGCCTCGGATCGCTGGTTGTCGGCCTACGACACCCTGATCGTCGACGAGGCGCACGAACGCAGCCTCAACATCGACTTCCTGCTCGGCTACCTCAAGCAACTGCTGGCCCGGCGACCGGACCTGAAGTTGATCGTCACCTCGGCGACCATCGACACCGCGCGCTTCTCCGCCCATTTCGGTGACGCGCCGGTCGTCGACGTCGAAGGCCGCGGCTATCCCGTCGAAGTCCGCTACCGCCCGCTCGGCGAAGAACCGGGGTCGGCGTCGAATGTCGCAGCAGCGGCGAACGGTGCGCCGCGCGGACAGGGAAAAATCGACGCTGATCCCGGTATTTCCGTGCTTGACGGCATTCTTGCGGCCTGCGACGAGATCATGGGCGAGCGCGGGACCGGCGACACGCTGATCTTTCTGCCGGGCGAGCGCGAGATCCGCGATGCGCACCAGGCGCTCGAGCGCCGCAAGTATCGGCACACCGAGATCCTGCCGCTGTATGCGCGCCTGTCGGCGCGCGACCAGGATCGGGTGTTCAACCCGGGGCCGCTGCGCCGTATCGTGCTGGCGACCAACGTCGCCGAAACCTCACTGACGGTGCCGCGGATCCACTACGTGGTCGATCCGGGGCTGGCGCGCGTCAAGCGCTACAGTCCGCGGCAGAAGCTCGACCGCCTGCACATCGAGCCGATCAGCCAGGCCAGCGCCGATCAGCGCAAGGGCCGCTGCGGACGCATCGCGCCGGGCGTGTGCTACCGCCTGTTTTCCGAGGCGGATTTCGACTCGCGGCCGCGCTTCACCGATCCGGAGATCCGACGCGCGGCGCTTGCCGGCGTAATCCTGCGCATGCTGTCGCTGGGCCTGGGCGGAGAGGGCGAGCCGCGCGCGCGGCGCAGCCGGCGGGGCGGCGATGCGCCGCCACCGGCTGCGGATCCGATCGCCGATTTTCCCTTCGTCGAGCCGCCCGATCCGCGCGCGGTCGCCGACGGCTGGCAGCAGCTGACCGAGCTGGGCGCGATCGACGACGGCCGCCGATTGACGGCGCACGGCCGCACGATGGCGCGGTTGCCGATCGATGCGAAGCTCGCGCGCATGCTGGTCGCGGCGAACCAGCACGGCTGCCTGCACGAGATGCTCGCGATCACATCGTTTTTGGGCATCCAGGACCCGCGCGAGCGACCGGCCGACCAGCGCGCCGCGGCCGACGCCGCGCATGCGACCTTCGCCGACCCGCGCTCGGAGTTCGTCGGCATCGTCCGGCTCTGGGACGCGTACCGGCAGGCGCATGAGGACCTGACCCAGTCGCAGCTGCGCAAATGGTGCGAGCGGCATTTCCTTGGCTTTTTGCGGATGCGCGAGTGGCGTGAACTGCATCGGCAGCTCAAGTTGCAGTGCGAGGATCTGGGCTGGTCGGTGGACGCGTCGGTTGTCTCCGATGCGCCAGCCGGGGACGAGACCGAGAGCGCGCGGGCGCGCGGGCAGGCGGCCATGCGCGCGCACGTGGCCTTGCATCGCGCGCTGCTCGCCGGACTGCCCACGCAGATCGGCCATCGCGCCGATCCGGCCGGCGGGGGACGCCATTCGGGGCAGTACGAAGGGCCGCGCGGGCGTCGGTTCCAGTTGTTTCCCGGCTCGCCGCTGGCCAAGAAGCCGCCACCGTGGGTGCTGTCGGCGACGCTGCTCGACACCGAGAAGGTCTGGGCGTTGACCAATGCCGGGATCGAACCGGACTGGGTGATTGCCGAACTCGATCACCTGCTCTCGCGACGGCACCACGACCCGCGCTGGTCGCGCGCGCAGGGCCGGGTGATCGGCAGCGAGCAGATTGCCCTGTTCGGCCTGGTGCTCGCGCCCAAGAAGCCGGTGGATTACGGCCGGCTGTATCCTGATCAGGCGCGCGCGCTGTTCCTGCGCGACGGTCTGGCGACCGGCGAGATCGACCTGCGCGCCGGATTTCTCGAACGCAACCTGCGCACGCTGGCCCGCGCGCGCGAGGAGGAAGCCAAGCTGCGGCGCAGCGGTCTGGTCGTCGACGAGGATTGGATGGCGCAGTGGTACGCGCAGCGCATTCCGTCCGACGTGCTCTCGGCCCAGGCGCTGGACGCCTGGTATCGCAAGGCGCCGGAGGCGGCCAAACGCGCACTCGAGTGGAGCCGCGACGACCTGTTGGTCGCAGACGGCGTCGATGCCGATCTGTTTCCGGCGTTCATCGCGCTGGGCGAGGCGCGGCTCGCGGTGTCGTACCGGTTTGAGCCCGGCGCGCCCGACGACGGCATGACCGTGTCGGTGCCGCTGCATCTGCTCAACGCGATCGACCCGGCCCGGTTGTCGTGGCTGGCGCCAGGGTTCGTCGAGGACAAGGCGGCGGCGCTGATCCGCAGCCTGCCCAAGGCGCTGCGTCGCAATTTCGTGCCGGCGCCCGATTTCGCGCGTGCGTTCGCCCAGGCCTGGCGCGAGGGCGATGCGGATACCTTCGCCGGCACTCTGGCGCGCTTCTTGAAGAAGCTCGGCGGTGTGGAGATCGCGGCCACGGACTTCGACGAGGCAGTGCTCGAGCCGCACCTGCGGGCGAATCTGCGCCTGGTCGACGTCGGCCGCGACCGCAAGGGGC
Organism: Luteimonas sp. RC10; assembly: GCF_014192745.1. GTDB lineage: Bacteria > Pseudomonadota > Gammaproteobacteria > Xanthomonadales > Xanthomonadaceae > Luteimonas. The sequence goes on along the minus strand of NZ_JACHYJ010000008.1, from coordinate 214,003 downwards.
GCACCGTGCTGGCCGAATCGCGCGACCTCGAGGCGCTGCGCACGCGCTTCGGTGCGCAGGCCGCGCGTGCATTCGCCGCCCATGCCGCCGATGGGCTGCAGCAACGGGGTCTGACGGCATTTCCGGACACGCCGGTACCGGTGTCGATCGCCGGGGCCGGCGGGCTGCCGGCGTATCCGGCACTGCAGGACGATGGCGACAGCGTGTCGCTGGCCGTGCATGCCGACCCGGCGCAAGCGCGGCGCCTGCACCCGCAGGGCGTGCGTCGCCTGTTGCGAATTGCACTCGCCGAGCGCGTGCGCCAGGCGCGCAAGCAGTTGCCGGTGGCCCCGAAGACCGCGTTGTTGTATGCGGCCATCGAATCATTGGCGCCGCGTGCGGCCGACCGGCCGGGCGATCGATTGCGTGAGGATCTGGTCGAGGGCGCGCTCGCCGCGTTGCTTGACGACGGCCTGGAGACGATTCGCGACGCCGACGCCTTCGCCGCGCATCGCGACACGATCGGCAAGGCCCTGTTCGGCGAGGCGATGGCACGACTGCAGCGCGCCGAGACGATTCTCGACCTGGTCGCCGAGATCCGCGGGCGACTGGATTCGAAGCTGATGGGCTGGGCGCGGGCGAACCTCGACGACATGCAGGCGCAGCTTGCGGCACTGGTGCCGCCCGGCTTCCTGCGCGACGTGCCGGCGGCCGCATTGGCCGAGTATCCGCGCTGGCTGCGCGCACTGTCGTTGCGCGCAGAACGCGCCTTGCGCGACCCTCAGCGCGATCAGCAGCGCATGCTCGACGTCAAGCCGTTCGTCGACGCGCTGCTCGACGCCGGGGCTCGCGGCCTGGCCGACGACACGCAATGGCAAGCGCTGCGCTGGGAGATCGAGGAACTGCGCGTCTCTTTGTTCGCGCAGGAACTCGGCGCCAAGGGCGGCGTATCGGCAAAGAAGCTGGCCAACCGGGTGGCGGTTTTGCGCGCGGCCTGACGTGTTGCCTGGATGCCCGATCCGTGCCGTGCCGATGCGTTTGCCGCGCATCGGCGCGCCGCTGCGCGGCAGGCGAGCGCCTGTAAAAGTGCTGTGTTGCTAGACTGCGGTCGCGGCCTCGGCGGACTTGCCGCCTCCGGACGAGCCGTGCCGGATCGAAGGAAGTGCGGCGATTCGCTGTAGCCACTTTCAAGGAGGAATACGATGAAGACATCAATCCGCTGGATTTCGACCGTCTGTGCCGTGGTGTGTCTGGGGGCAATGGGAACTGCCCTCGCGGCGCCGGCCACGCCTTGCACGGCTCAGAACAACGGTGCCACCGAGTACGTGCCCAATCTCAATGGCGGCGCGATCTACGAATGCGTCGATGGCAGATGGTGGCGGATCGCTGTCTGCAACCAGAGCGGGCAGTGCACCTACCTCTGACGAAGGATGCGGCCGCTCCGCGCGATGGAGCGGCCGTTTCGCGCGCCCGGTAGCGGACACTCGGCGCGCCTTGCCATAGCGTTGCTTCGAACCTCGGCCGTGTAGCGTATGCAGCCTTGGACCGGGGACGATCGATCGCGTGCTCAGGCGTCCGCCTGCTGGCGAAGCGCTATAGGGCCGCGATGGCGTGCGTGTCGCGCGTCCACCAGTGGCGATGAGCGCGCAAGCGTCCGTCCAGGCCGTCTCGGCGTGGTTGGGCGATGAGTTCGCGCACATGGTCGCCGAGATCGGCGTCCGGGCGCAGCCGCCGATCCATGAACCCGGCCTGCCAGATCGAACCGGCACCGCGGCAGCGGCCGCGAATCGCCCGGGCGGTCTGTGACTTGAACGTCTGCACGACCTGCCCGAGCATCGGGACGCGCAGTTCGAAGAGCCAGTGCACCCGGTCGGGCATCAGCACCCAGGCTTCGGAGCGCAGCCAACCCTGTCGCTCGCAGGTCTCGATCTCATGGCGCGCGATCCGTGCGTAGAGCGGGTCGTGCAGCCAGGGCACGCGGCCGTAGGTGACCGCGGTGACCACGTAGTGCGTGCCTTGTGTGGAGCGCGGAAGCGGTTGGGGGCGAGGACTGGGCATGCCGACAGCGTGCCTCGCACGCCGTGGCACGCGAATCGGGCATCCCCCGCGCAGCGCTTAGGAAAATGCCGCGTGGCGAGGGCGGGAACTTCCCGGTCACTGCACGCAGGCGAACGCGGAGCACTGGCTGTGCCGCGCTCGAGCTCGCAGTGGCGTCGCAGACGGCCGTATGCGCTCGCGGGTCCGGTCAAGCGCCGCGCGCTGCGCACGGCGCCGCCGGGCGCGGCGTGCTCAGCGGACGCGTTCGACCTTGGCCTGGGTGTTGTAGCCGTCCACCTTCAGCCACCAGGCGCCGAGCATGCCGGGGCGGATGCGCACGCCGACATCGGTGCCGCGGGCACCCGAGAGCGTCGCGCCGTCGATCTGGCGCCAGACCTGGCCATTGGCGAGCGTGTACTGCCGGCCGCTGGCAAAGCCCTGGAACGCGCCCACGATCGTGCTCTCGATGGGCTCACGTGCCGGCGCAGGTGCTGGCAGCCCGGTGGCGGCGGAGGCGGCCTCGCGGCGGCCTTCCTCGCGTGCCTGCGCGATTCGCGCCTCGACATCGGTGCCGCTGCCCACCGCAGCAGCCGCGGCGGCCGGGGAACCGGCTTGGCGGGCCAGCCACGCATTGAGCCGATCGAGCTCGGCGTCGTCGAGCTTGCCCAGCCCGGCAGCACGGAATTCCGCGGCGCTCATCCGGTCCTCGATCCGGGGCTGCTGCGCGAATGCGGGCAGAGTGGCCGCCAGCACGGTGGCGATCAGGACGCAGTGGAATGCACGCATGCTCTGTTCCTCGGACGGGGTCGCGGGCTAGTGTAGACGGTCCTGCGACCGTCCCGAACACCTCATGTCCGAGCCTGCCGGCCCACTGCCGGATCGCCTGCTGGCACTGCCTTCCACGGCAGCGCTCGGGCCTGCCCTGCGCGCGGCCTTGCAGGAGGCGGCCGCCGCGGCCGACGGCGTGGCCGAGCTCGATGAGAGCGTGCTGCAGGACACGCTGGCGTCGCTGGCGCTGCTGGGCGCCGATGGCGATGTGGTCGCCGCGGCGATCGCCGATGCGGTGCCGGTCTGGCGCGCGCCGATGCGCGCGCGCGTGCCCGCGCTGGCGCCGCTGCTCGACGGTCTTCGCGCCGCGCATCAGGTCTGGTCGCTGCACGCCGAACACGTGGGCAGCGGCAACCCCGAAGGCCTGCGCCGGCTGCTGCTTGCGCTGGTGCGCGACCTGCGCGTGGTGCTGGTGCTGCTGGCCCGGCAACTGGCACAGATGCGTGCGGCGGTGCGCGCCGACGAGCCGACCCGGCGTGCGCTGGCGCTGCTCACGCGCGACATCCATGCGCCGCTCGCCAATCGCTTGGGCATCTGGCAACTGAAGTGGGAGCTCGAGGACCTGGCGTTCCGCTATCTGCAGCCCGAGACCTATCGCCGCATTGCCGGCCTGCTCGATGACAAGCGCGCCGGCCGCGAACGCTACATCGAACAGGTGCGCACGCAACTGGGCGAAGCGCTCGCTGCGCAGGACGTGCGCGCTGACGTTGCCGGGCGACCCAAGCACATCTACAGCATCTGGCGGAAGATGCAGAAAAAGCAGGTGCCGATCGGCGAACTCTACGACCTGCGCGCCGTGCGCGTGCTGGTCGACGACGTGCCGGCCTGCTATGCGGCGCTGGGCGTGGTGCACGCGCTGTGGACGCCGATCCCCAGCGAGTTCGACGACTACATCGCCCGACCCAAGAATAACGATTACCGCTCGCTGCACACCGCAGTCGTCGGGCCGGAAGGCAAGACGCTGGAGGTGCAGATCCGCACGCGCGAGATGCACGAGGCCTCCGAACTGGGCGTGGCCGCGCACTGGCGCTACAAGGAGACTGGCGGCTCGCAGCGCGCACCGGCCGGCAGCGCCGCGCTCGAACGCCGGATCGAGTGGATGCGGCGGCTGCTCGAATCGCATACCGACGGCGGACGGGCCGAGGGCCTGGTCGATGCGTTCGATACCGAACTGGTCGAGGACCGGGTCTTCGTGCTGACGCCCAAGGGCGAGATCATCGATCTGCCGCAGGGCGCGACGCCGCTCGATTTCGCCTATCACGTGCACACGATGGTCGGGCACCGCTGCCGTGGCGCGAAGGTCGACGGCCGCATCGTGCCGCTCGATACCGTGCTGCGGACCGGCGAGCGCGTCGAAATCCTGACCGCCAAGCTGCCGTCGCCGCGGCGCGACTGGCTGGTCGCGGCCAATGGCTTTCTCGCCAGCCCGCGCTCGCGCGAGAAGGTGCGCAACTGGTTCCACAAGCTCGATCGCGAGCGCAACGTCCAGGCCGGCCGCGAACTGCTGGAGCGCGATCTGCGCCGCTTGGGTCTGCTGCAGGCCGATCTGGCGCCGGTGCTGCCGCGCTTCAACGCGAGCAGCGTGGACGATCTCTACGTGTCGGTCGCGCTCGGTGATGTGGGGCCGAACCAGATCGGCCGGGCGCTGCTGGAGATCGAGCGCGAACGTCACGCGCCCGCGCAGGACGATGCGCCGACGTTGCCGCTGCGCCGGCCGCGCCGCGCGCCCAAGGCGGCCGATTCGAGCTTCCGCGTGGTCGGGGTGGACAACCTGCTGGTGCAGGTCGCCCGTTGCTGTCGTCCGGTTCCGGGCGAGCCGATCGCCGGCTATCTCACCCGCGCGCGCGGCGTGAGCGTGCATCGTCGCGACTGCCCGTCGTTCCTGCGCTTGTCGACAGGCCAGCCGCAGCGGGTGCTGCCGGTCGAGTGGGGCGAGCAGGGCGGCGGCCACGAGTCGGATGTCGTCGTCGAGGCCGTCGATCGTCGGCACCTGCTCAAGGACCTGAGCAACCTGATCGCCCAGGAGGATGTGCACGTGCTGGCGATCCAGAGCGAACACCACCGGCTCTCGCGCGTGCAGTTGCGGCTGCGCTTGCGGGTCTCCGATTACGGCCAGCTGGCGCGGCTGCTGGGCAAGCTCGACAGTGTGCCGGGGGTGGAGCTGGCGCGGCGGGCGTGAACGATCGCGACATCGGTGTTCAGCTCGATCTCGCATACTGCGCGGCGTGAACGGCGACGATCTCTCCAACGGACCTGCGCCCGCCCGGCGCTTGGCTGCCCGACCGTGGCGGTCGCTTGCGGCCGACGCGCCCTGGTGGCGCCGCTGGCCGGGGGTCTTGCTGGCGGCGTGCATCGGCCTGGCGCTGTTGGTGTTCGGCGTGCGTGTCCTCGTCGTCGACCGGCTGTGGCCCGAGACGCGGGTGCAGGCGCTGCTCGACGATGCCGCCCAGGCGATCGCGGAAGGGCGCCTGGATGCCGGCGACGGCAGCGGCGCGCGGCAGCTGTTCGAGGCCGCGCAGGCGCTCGACCCCGACGATGTGCGGCCGCGCGCGGGACTGTCGCAGGTCGCCGATGCGGCGCTCGTCCAGGCCCGCGCCGCCGTCGAGGCGCGGCGTTTCGACACCGCCCGGCGCGCGCTCAAGCTGGCCCAGGACTTGTCCGCACCGCGCGATGCGATCGAGGCCCTGGACGCCCGACTGCGCGCGCTCGAGGCCGGTGGCACGGCGCCCGAGGTGCTGTTGCGCCGGGCCCAGGCAGCGCAGGCCCAGGGGTGGCTCGATGCCGGTCCCGATGCGGCGTTGCCGCTGTACGCGCGGGTCCTCGCGATCGAGCCCGGCAACGGCGATGCGTTGCGTGGGCGCGACGAGTCGCTGGCCGCGCTGCTCGAGCGGGCACGCGCGCGGCTGCGCGACGGCGATCTGAGCGGCGCGGCGGCGCTGGTCGCCACGGTGCGCAATTACGATCCCGGCCACGTCGACCTGCCCGACACCCAGGCACGCCTGACCGAGGAACTCGATGCACTGCGCCGGCGTGCGGCGACGCATCTGGCAGACGGGCGCATCGAACGCGCCGTCGCCGAATGGCGGATTCTGCTCGCCTTCGATGCCGAGGACGCCACTGCGCAGCGCGGGCTGCTCGATGCAGGCGCCGCGTATGCGCAGCGCGCCGAGCGCTATGCCCGCGACTTCAACTTCGCCGATGCCGATGCGCAGCTGCGCGAGGCGCAGGCGCTGGCGCCCGACAGCGAGGCAGTGCGCGCGGCCGCGCTGCGGATCGAGCGCTCGCGCGCGGTGCATGCCGACCGCGGCACGCAATTGCCGCCCCAGGAACGCCGACGCCGGGTCGCGACGCTGCTGCAGCAGGCGGCCGCCGCGCAGGCGCGCGGCGATCTGATGTCGCCGCCGGGCGACAGCGCCTACGACCATGTCCGCGCCGCTCGGTTGCTCGCGCCCGACGATCCGGCGGTCACCCGCGCCTCGGCGCGATTGCTGCCCGGCGCCCGCCAGTGTTTCGACGCCGGCCTGCGCGCCAACAACCTTGCGCGCGCGCATGCCTGTCTCGACGCCCGGGTCGCGCTGGGCGAAGGCGAGCCTGCGGCGCGCGATGCGCGGCGGCGGCTGGCCCAGCGCTGGCTGGCGATCGGCGACGAACGTCTGGGGGCGGGCAATCTCGCCGGCGCGCAGGCCGCGTTGTCGGCAGCGCGCAGGATCGATCCGGGCGTGCCGGGGCACGCCGAGTTCGCGCAGCGGCTGCGCACCGCCTCGCTCAACAGCGGCTGATCAGGGCTGCGCGCGGTCGTCGGCACCGTCGACGAACACCGCCTGGACGGTCCGGCGCGCCGCATCGAGAGAGAAATGCTGTCGGACATTGTCCAGGCCGTGCTCCGCGAGCCGGGCCCACAGCGTTTCGTCCTCGTACAGGCGCACGACCGCGTCGGCGAACGCGTCGGCCTGGTCGGCCAGCAACACGTCGTGCCCGTCATGCAGTTGCATGCCTTCGGCCGCGCAGGTCGTGGCGACCACCGGCTGGCCATGGGCCATGCTCAGATTGACCTTGCCCTTGACGCCGGCCCCGAAGCGCAACGGCGCAACCGCGATGCGACAGCCGTCCATGTAGGGCGTGATGTCCGGCACGTGGCCGTGGATGATCACGCCGTCGACCCGGGCCAGCGCGGCAATGGCGTCGTCGACGTGGTCGCCGATGCAGTGGAAGCGTACCTGCGGCAGGCGTGCGCGGATCGCCGGAAAGATCGCGCCGACGAACCACTTCACTGCATCGACGTTCGGCGGATGGCGGAAGCCGCCGACGAAGACCAGATCGTGCCGCTGCGCGAACGGCCGCCCGGGCCCGGCGATCTCGTGCAGGTTCGACAACAGCGCCACCCGGGCCTGGGGCGCGTCGCGGGCCAGCAGGGCGACCTCGCTCGGGCTCACGACCAGGGTCATGTCGCAGCGGCGGACGACGTCCAGTTCCTGCGCCCGCGTGCGTTCGGCGGCGCGGCGCAGCGCGGGATCGCCCGAGACCTCGGCGCCGCGCAGTTCGCGCAGGTAATGCAGGTCGATGGTGTCGAAGATCACCTGCGCCTGCGGTGCATGCCGGCGCACCAGCGGCAGGAACTCGTGCGCGATGTAATGGCGACACAGCATCACCCGCGAGAACCGGCCGCCGTGCGTGCGTAGCCACTGCGCCGCGCTCTTGGCATAGGGCGCGTACCAGACTTCGACGCCGATCGCCTGCAGCGCCTGCGTGGCCGCGCCCAGGTGACGGCGGTCGGCCGGCAGGAACACCACGTGCATGCCCGCCTCGCGGAGGAGCCGCATCAGATTGACCAATCGCAGCGAGGCCGAGTCGCGGTCGGGCATCGGGGTCACGCTGTCGATGATCAGCACCTGGGGCACACCGGCGCGCGGTAACTGGCCGGCTGCCACCGGATCGGCGGGCCGCTGCGCCAGCACCTGCGCCCAGCGCGCGGCGAACACCGGCTGGTTGCGCGCCTGCGCCGCCTTCATGCCCTGCGACAGGTCGGTGCCTGCACTCACGCCCTCCAGGTGCACCACGCAGGCTTCGGGCTGCACGAGCACGCGCAGCCCGGCGTCGCGCACCCGCAGCGCGAGATCCGCATCCTCGTAGTAGGCCGGCGCATAGCGGCTGTCGAAGCCGCCCAGGCGTTCGAACAGCGCACGCGGCAGCATCAGCGCCGCCCCTGACACGTAGTCGACATCGGCGCAGTAGCGCAGTTGCGGATGCAGCGGGTCGGCGAACCGACCGCGGTTCTCGCCGCGGCCGTCGCGCACGAGCATCGTGCCCGCTTCCTGCAGGCGGCCATCGGGATAGACCAACTGCGCGCCGACGATGCCGACATCGGGGGCACGCGCGAAGGTTGCCAGCATCGCGTCCAGCCAACCCGGCTGGGGCACGGTGTCGTTGTTGAGGAACAGCAGATGGCCCCCGCGTGCCAGCGCCGCGCCCGCGTTGCAGGCGCCGATGAACCCTGCGTTTGCCGGCATGGTGTGCAGGCGCAGGCCGCCGATGCGGGCCAGGGTCGCCGCGCTGTCGTCGGGGCTGGCATCGTCGACGACGATGATCTCGAGCGAGGCCCGTGGCGGGTGCGCGGCGATCGCGCGCAGGCAGGCCAGGGTCTGCGGCAGGTGGCCGTAGACCGGGACCACGATCGACACCGCGGGTGCGTCATGGCACGGAACGTCGAACGGCGCGAACGCGCTCAGGTCGGCGGCGAGCAGGGTTTGCCGCGCGCGCGGTGCGAACACGCCGAACTGCGCGCCGACCCGCTGCCACGTCGCCCGCAGCCCGCGCATGCGCAGGCTTGCGAGTCCGCGGCGGAACAGGCCGAGCGCCCGGACGAGCCGGAAGCGCGCATCGGCCAGGGAAAACGACATGCGTCGGAACTCCAGCTGACTGGTCGGGAGGCCGCCCGATCCCGCCCGAAGGCGCTGGGATAGACTGCCGGGCGCTATTGTGTCACCCACATCGACCCGCTGCCGCGGGTGCAGGACATCCATGGCCCGGATCGATTACGAAGACGACGACGATCTCGACGATGACGGCGCAGCGCCGTCGACCTGGCACCGCCGCCTCCTGAGCTGGATGCTGGCGCTGATCGGCCTGGGACTCGGTTTCCTGATTCCCTACACGCTCTACCTCAATCATCAGGTCGGCGAGCGGTTCGGCGCCTTGCGCTGGCAGATGCCCACGCGCGTCTATGCCCGGCCGCTGCATCTGGCGCAGGGCGTGGCGATGAATGCCGCGACGCTGAAGACCGAACTGGCCGCGGCCGGCTACCGCGAAGGTGACGGGGTCAAGCCCGGGACCTACGCCACCGAGGGGGCACACTGGACGATCGCAAGCCGCGGCTATCGCGATGTCGACGGGGTCGTCGCGCCTGCGCGCGTGCAGGTGTCGCTGTCGGGCGGCCGCATCACGCGGCTGCGCGATGGCGAGGGCGGTGCGATCGAGGCCGCGCGGCTGGACCCGGCGCGCATCGCCACCCTGTACGGACAGCAGCAGGAGGAGCGCCGCCTGGTCCGCGTGCAGGAGGTGCCGCAGTTGCTGACCGACACGCTGCAGGCGGTCGAGGACAAGGACTTCGCGCACCACCATGGCATCGATCTGAGCGGCATGGCGCGCGCGGCGCTGGTGAACCTGCGCGCCGGCGAAGCGCGGCAGGGCGCGAGTACCCTGACCCAGCAGCTCGCGCGCAGCGGCTTGCTGGGCATCGGCCGCGAACAGACCTACACCCGCAAGTTCAACGAGATCCTCTACGCACTGCTGATCGAGGCGCGCTACGACAAGGGCGCGATCCTGGAGGCCTATCTCAACCAGGTCTACCTCGGCCAGCGCGGCGCGCAGGCGATCCACGGCGTCGCCGCCGGCGCCGAGTTCTGGTTCGGGCGCCGGATCGACGATCTCGAGCCCGAACAGGTTGCGTTGTTGGTCGGCATCATCCGCGGCCCGTCCTACTACGATCCGCGCCGCCAGCCTGAACGTGCGCAGGTGCGTCGCGACTTCGTGCTGGGCAAGATGCGCGAGAGCGGGCTCATCGATCAGGCCACCTACGACCGGGCGCTGACTCGCCCGCTGGGGGTGACCGACACGCCGGGCAACATCGCCGCCAATCGCTTTCCCGCCTACGTCGACCTGATCCGCCGCCAGCTGGCCAACGACTATCCGGCCGGCGCATTGCAGGGCGCCGGGCTGTCGGTCATGAGCGCCATGGTGCCCTCCGCCCAGGCCTACGCCGAGGGCGCGACCGTGCGCACGCTCAAGGATCTGGGCACGCGTGGGCGCCCGGAACTGCAGGCTGGCCTGGTCGTCACCGACGTGCATACCGGCGAGGTCATCGCTGCGGTCGGCAGCCGGGTGCCGAGCGAGCACGGCTTCAATCGTGCGTTCGAAGCCCACCGCCCGGTCGGATCGCTGCTCAAGCCGTTCGTCTATCTGATCGCGCTCAGCAACCCGACCCGCTATTCGCTGGCCAGTTGGGTTGACGACTCGCCGGTGACGGTCACGCTCGAGAACGGCAAGCGCTGGTCGCCCGGCAATGCCGACGGCCGCAGCCACGGCACGGTGCGGCTGATCGACGCATTGGCCAACTCGTACAACCAGTCCACGGTGCGCGTGGGCATGGATGTCGGCCCGCGCGCGCTGGCCGACGTGGTGCACATGCTCACCGGCATCCGCGCCGAGGCCAATCCGGCGTTGATCCTCGGCGCGATGGACCAGAGCCCCTATGCGATGGCCCAGCTCTACCAGTTCCTGGCATCGGGCGGCGAAGTGCAGACGCTGCGCACCGTGCGCGGCGTCATCGACGAGCAGGGGCGCGTGGTCAACCGCTACGACATCCAGCCCAGCCCCGCGCAGCAGAGCGATGCGCTGTCGGCGCGCGTGGTCACGATCGCGCTGCAGCACGCGGTGACCTCGGGCACCGCGCGTCGGCTGGTCAACGACGGCCTCGGCCGGCTCAACGCCGCCGGCAAGACCGGCACCAGCAACGACGGACGCGACAGCTGGTTCGCCGGCTGGACCGGCGACCATCTGGGCGTGGTGTGGGTCGGCAACGACCAGAACGCGCAGACCGGACTGGTCGGCGCGACCGGCGCGATGCGGGTGTGGTCGGGGCTGTTCTCGCGGCTGCCCAGTGCGCCGCTCGACGTGGGCAGCGAGGGCCTGGAGTGGCAGTGGGTGGCGCAATCCACCGCGACCGATGCCGACTGTCCGGGCGCACGCCGGTTCGCGTTCGTCGCCGGCTACGCGCCGCCGTACCAGTCCTGCCGCGGCTACGACCAGGACGGCCAGCCGACCTACATCGATCAGGACGGCAACCCGGTCGACGCCAATGGCGCGCCGATCGAGACCGAACGGCGCGGCTGGCGCGAGTGGTTCGGCTTCGGCCGCCGCGATCGCGACGAGGCACCGCCCGCGCCGACGCAACCGCAATCACCGCCGCAACCCGCGGCTCAGCCGCCCGCCGAGGAACTCCCACGATGACCGCCTTCCTGTTGCGTGGTGCCTGCTGCGCCGCCGTGCTCGCACTGGCCGCGTGCACTACGCCGTCTGCATCCGCCCCGGCCGCAGCGCCGGCGACCACCGTCGCGCCGCAGACGATGGTCGCGGCGATCCGCGCCGCCAGCGGCGACGGTGACGGTGAGCTGGCGGTGCAGCCCTTGCGTGATCCGATGGTCGAGGATCTGCGCGAGCGCGCGGTCGCACTCGAAGGCCAGGGCGATGTGGCCGGCGCTGCGGCCGCGCTCGATCAGGCACTGGAGATCGTGCACGACGACCCCGCACTGCTGCAGGAGCGCGCCGAGCTTGCGATCCTGCAAGGCGAGTTCGCGCGGGCGGCCGAGCTGGCCGAGCGTGCGCATGCGATCGGCAGCCAGGTCGGCCCGCTTTGTCGCCGGCACTGGATCACGCTCGAGCAGGTCCTGCTCGCCTCGGGCGATGCCACCGGCGCGACCGCGGCCCGCACGCAGGCCGACGGCTGCCGCGTCGCCGGCCCGCAGCGCTACTGATTCGGGACCGCGACGTCCGGGTGTCGGCAGCGGACGCCAACGGCCTGGCTGCACGCAGCCGCGAGGCGCTGGTCGAAGGCGGGCCGCTGGCCGCGCACATTCCGGCCTTCCGCCCGCGCGCGGCGCAGCAAGCGTTGGCGATGGCGGTCGGTGACGCCATCGAGCAGCGCGCCACGCTGCTGGCCGAAGCCGGCACCGGCACCGGCAAGACCTTTGCTTACCTGGTGCCGGCACTGCTGTCGGGGCTCAAGACGATCGTCTCGACCGGAACGCGCGCGCTGCAGGACCAGCTCTATCACCGCGACCTGCCGCGCGTGCGCGACGCGCTCGGCAGCGGCCTGCGCAGTGCGCTGCTCAAGGGGCGCGCGAATTACCTGTGCCTGTATCGGCTGGAGCAGGCGCGTGGCGCGCCGCGGCTGGCGACGCGCGATCAGATCCATCAATTCCAGCGCATCGTCGCCTGGGCCGGGCGGACTCGGCTGGGCGATGTCGCCGAACTTGACGGCCTGCCCGAGGACACCCCGCTGTTGCCGATGGTCACCTCCACCGTCGACAACTGCCTGGGCAACGACTGCCCGTTCTGGAGCGAGTGCTTCGTGGTCCAGGCGCGCCAGCGCGCGCAGGCCGCGGATGTGGTCGTCGTCAACCATCACCTGCTGCTCGCCGACCTGGCGCTCAAGCAGGAGGGCTTCGGCGAGATCCTGCCCGGCGCGCAGGCCTTCATCGTCGACGAGGCACACCAGTTGCCCGAGCTGGCCGCGCAGTTCTTCGGCGAAGGCCTGAGTGCGCGGCCCCTGGTCGAACTGGCGCGCGACGCCGTGGCCGAGTGCCGCGACGTGCCGGGTGCGCTGCCGGTGCTGCAGTTGCCTGCGCAGGCGCTCGACGGCGCGGCGCGGGGGCTGCGGATGGCGATGGACGGCTTGCCGGCCCGCGGCACCCGCTATCGGGCGCTGTACCAGCCGGCGGTCGAGGATGCATTGCATGCGCTCGACGAGGCCCTGGTGCACCTGCGCGACGTGCTGGCGCCGCTGCGCGAGGCCTCGCCCGGGCTCGACGCCTGCCATGCCCGCGCCGCGCTGTGCCTGACCCGGCTGCGTCGCTGGAACGACGGCGCCGCGTCGGCGGCGATGTTCGACGATGCCCAGGTCACTGACGAGTCGGAAGCCGAAGCAAGCCCCGCCAAACACCCCGGCGACGACAGCGTGTTGTGGTACGAGCTGACGCCGCGCGGCTTTCGCCTGCAGCGCACGCCGTTGGACGTGTCGGCCCCGCTGCGCGCGCATCGTGAGGTCTCGCAGGCGGCCTGGGTGTTCACCTCGGCGACGCTGGCGGTCGACGGCAGCTTCGAGCACATCGCCAAGCGGCTGGGGCTCGACGCACCGCAGACGCTGCTTGCGCCGAGTCCGTTCGACTGGGCGCACCAGGCGCTGTGCTATCTGCCGCCGCGGCTGCCCACGCCGGCCGCGCCCGCCTACACGGCCGCGGTGGTCGATGCGCTGCTGCCGGTGCTGGACGCATCCGGCGGGCGCGCGTTCGTGCTGTTCGCCTCGCATCGCGCGCTGCGCGAGACTGCGGTGCTGTTGCGCGCCTCCACGCGCTGTCCCTGGCCGCTGTTCGTGCAGGGCGAGGCGCCACGGCAGGTGCTGCTGCAGCGCTTTCGCGAGTCGGGCAACGGCGTGCTGCTGGGCGCGGCGAGTTTCCGCGAAGGCGTCGATGTCGCCGGCGATGCATTGAGCGTGGTGGTCATCGACAAGCTGCCGTTCGCCGCGCCCGACGACCCGGTGTTCGAGGCGCGGCTCGATGCGATCCGCCGCGCCGGCGGCAATCCGTTCCGCGACGAGCAATTGCCGCAGGCGGTCATCGCCCTCAAGCAGGGCGTGGGCCGGCTGATCCGCACCGAGGCCGATCGCGGCGTGCTGGTGCTGTGCGATCCGCGCTTGCTCGGACGCGGTTACGGCGCGCTGTTCCTGGACTCGCTGCCGCCGCTGCCGCGCACGCGCGAGATCGCCGATGTCGAGGCGTTCTTCGCCGCGCCAGCTGCGACAATCCTTGCCGGCGAGACCGACGCCGACCTCCCGCATTCCGAGTCCCAGCCTTCATGAAACTGCTCGCGTTCGAAACCGCCACCGAGGCCTGCTCCGTCGCGCTCTGGGACGACGGCTGCGTGCTCCACCGCAGCGAGATCGCGCCGCGGCGCCATGCCGAGCTGGCGCTGCCGTGGGCCGAGGCCTTGCTGGCGGAGGCCGGGATCGCGCGCAGGCAGCTCGACGCGGTCGCGGTCAGTCGGGGGCCGGGCGCGTTCACCGGCGTACGCCTGGGCATCGCGCTGGTGCAGGGCGTGGCGTTGGCGCTCGATCGCCCGGTCGTCGCTGTCTCGACACTGGCCGTGCTCGCCATGCGTGCCGGCGCGGGCGAGGGCGCGCACGTGCTTGCGGCGATCGATGCCCGCATGGGCGAGGTGTACCGCGCCGCATTCGCCATGCGGGCCGACGGACCAGAGGCGATGTCCGACGAGCGTGTCGGTGCCCCCGACACCGTCGAACTGCCGGGGACGGGCGCGGCCTGGTCTGGCGTCGGCACTGGCTTCGGTGTCGCCGACGGCGTGCTGGCGGCGCGCCTGGGCGCGTCCCCAGCGCGGATCGACGCGACCGCATTGCCGCAGGCCGCCGATCTGGCCGCCCTGGCGGCGGCTGCGTTCGCCCGCGGCGAAGCGGTCGCACCGGAGCGGGTCGAACCGGCCTACCTGCGCAACGATGTCGCACTGACGCTGGCCGAGCAGCAGGCGCGCCGCGCGGCGCGCTGAGCGGAACCGCGAACGTCCGCGACTGTCCTATCCTGAGTCCACCCTCATGCGGAAGCCGACCATGTCCTCGCCGTCGCCTGCAGGTGCTCGCCCCTCGTCCACCGTGCGCCCCGCCGGGCGTCTGCGCGGCTGGCTGCGTCGCGAGGGACTGCCGCTGGTCGTCCTGCTCGGTCTGTTGTTGATCGCGCGCTCGTCGCTGGCCAACCACTATCACGTGCCCAGCGGTTCGATGATGCCGACGCTGCAGCCGGGCGACCGCGTGGTCGTCGACATGCGCGCCTACGGCCTGCGGGTGCCCTTCACCGAATGGATCCTCTGGCCGGGCGACCGCCCGGCGCGCGGGGACGTGGTCGTGTTCCGCTCGCCGGCCGATGGCATCCGGCTCATCAAGCGGGTCGTTGCCACCGGCGGCGACCGGGTCGATCTCATCGACGGCCACCTGTCGATCAACGGGGTCGCGCTGGCGCCGGTGGCCGGCGCGCCCGAGGATTTCGGCACCCGCCAGGCCGTGCTCGATCTGGCCGACGGCGGCGGGCCGGACATCCACGGCCTGCGGGTGCCGGCAGGGCATGTGCTGGTGCTCGGCGACCATCGCGGCGCGAGCCTCGACGGCCGCTGGTTCGGCGTGGTGCCCAGCGACGCGATCTACGGCCAGGCCCGCGGCGTGTTCTGGCGGCGGGGCGAAGGCCCGGGCTGGACCCCGCTGTGACCGCTGTCGACGCACAGATCCGCTTCGACGATGGCGCACGCTACGAACGCTATATGGGCATCTGGAGCCGGCTTGCCGGTGACCGGTTTCTCGACTGGCTCGCAGCGGCGCCGGGCCTGGACTGGCTCGATGTCGGCTGTGGCAATGGCGCCTTCACCCAGGCGCTGATCGCGCGCTGCGCGCCGGCACGGGTGTACGGGATCGATCCGTCGGTGCCGCAACTGACGCACGCGCGGGCGCGGCTGGCCGGAGGTGCGGCGCAGTTTCTGGCCGGCGATGCGATGGCATTGCCGTTTCCGGCGGCCAGTGTCGATGCGCTGGTCATGCCGCTGGTCATCTTCTTCGTGCCCGATCCGGCACGCGGCGTGGCCGAGATGGCACGGGTCGGGCGCCCCGGCGCGCTGGTCTCGGCCTATGCCTGGGACCTGCCCGGCGGCGGTTTTCCCTACCACGCGTTGCAGGCGCGGTTGCGTGCCTTGGGGCTGACGCTGCCCGCACCGCCGTCGCCGGATGCGTCGCGCCTGGAGGTGCTGCAGGCGCTGTGGACCGGCGCCGGGCTGTGCGAGGTGCACACGCATGCGATCGCGGTGCAACGCACATTCGTCGGGTTCGACGATTACTGGCAGACCGTGCTGGAGGCGCCCAGCATCGGCCCGCAACTGGCCCGGTTGCGGTCGGCCGAGGTCGCGCAGTTCGCCGCCGAGGTCCGCGCCGAACTTCCGATCGATCCTGCGGACGGCACGATCTCAGTCTGGGCACGCGCCCATGCCGTGGCCGGCCGTGTGCCCGGCGGGCGGTGAGCGCAGGCGCCGTCAGTCGTCCACCAGGGCGCCACCGGGCAGAAAATTCCAACTGCGGGTGACGTGCAGGATGTCGATCTGCTCGTCGGTCGGCGGCAACGGCGGATAGGGTTCGGCGAGCCGGGCAATCCGCAGCGCGGCGTCGTCGAGCAGGGGCACGCCGCTGCTGCGGATGATGTCGGCGCGTTCCACCGAGCCATCGCGGCGGATCGCCACGCTGATGACCAGGCGGCCGGCCAGCCCGCGCTGGCGGGCCTCGTCGGGGTAGTTCAGGTTGCCCACACGCTCCACGCGATCCACCCATTGCCGCAGGTACGTGGCGTAGACGTACTCCTGGGTGCTGGCGGAGACGAACTTGCGCTTGGGCCTGCGCGCATAGCGCTCCGAGCGCAGGTGGATCTCTGCGGCCAGTCGCGCCATTTCCAGGTCGCGTTCGACCCGTTCGGGGCCGGGCGGCTGCGTGCGGCGGTCGGCCTGCGGCGTGGGGTCGGGGCTCGGTACCCGGGCCTGGCCGCGAGCACTGGCGACGATGCGCTCGCGCGGCGGCGGCTGGGTGTCGGGCGATTGCGCACGCAGCGGGCGGGGCGCGACGCCTGCCTCCGGTTGCGGCTGCAAGCCTGGTCGCGGCTCGCGCGGCCGCAGGCTGCGCGTGTCCTCGCCGCCGCCCTGGTGGCTGGCCTGGGCGAGGAAGTCGGCCTGGGCCTGGGTCAGCGGGCTCGTGGTCTCGGTCAGGATCACGTCCAGCGTCGGCACCACCGGTGCGGCGTCTTCGGTCGAAAAGCCGATGCCCAGCACCAGCAGCCCGTGCACCAGCAGCGACAACGCCAGCGTCGCGCCCAGGCGCGCGTCGTCGCCGATCCGCGGCGGCGACGCGGCGGTCACGGCCTGGCGCCGCCGGCGCTAGCGGCGCGCATCCGGAGCGATCCGCGACCGGGCCCGTGTCATCCGCGCTCGATCGCGTCGAACAGCTGCCCGGCGATGTTCAGGCCGAACTGCGCATCGAGCTCGCGCACGCAGGTCGGACTGGTGACGTTGACCTCGGTCAGCCAGTCGCCGATCACGTCCAGGCCGACGAAGCGCATGCCGCGCGCGGCGAGCGTCGGGCCGACCTGGGCGGCGATCCAGCGGTCGCGCTCGCTCAGCGGCCGGCCCTCGCCGCGACCGCCGGCGGCCAGGTTGCCGCGGAACTCGTCGCCCTGCGGAATCCGTGCCAGGCAGTAGTCCACCGGCACGCCGTCGATCAGCAGGATGCGCTTGTCGCCGTCGACGATCTCCGGCAGGTAGCGCTGCGCCATCGCCAGCCGGCGGCCTCCGTCGGTCAGGGTCTCGAGAATCACGTTGAGGTTCGGGTCGCCGGCCGCGGCGCGGAAGATCGAGCGTCCGCCCATGCCGTCGAGTGGCTTGAGCACCGCCTGGCCGTGCTCGGCAACGAAGGCCTTGAGGGCGGCCGCGTCGCGGGCGACCCGCGTCGGCGGGCAACATTGCGGGAACGCGAGCGCGCCGAGCTTCTCGTTCATGTCGCGCAGGCCCTGCGGATCGTTGACGATCTGCGCGCCCTGGCGCTGGGCGACGCTGAGGATCTGGGTGTCGTTGATGAACTCCGGATCGACCGGCGGATCCTTGCGCATCAGCACCACGTCGCCCTCGCCGAAGCGATGCACGGACGGTGTGCCAAGGCTGAACCAGTCGGCGGGATCGTCGCGCACGGTCAACGGCGCCAGCGTGGCCACGGCCTCGCCGCCGTCCATGCCCAGGGCGCCGGGCAGCACGTACTGCAGGCGGTGGCCGCGCCGCTGCGCCTCGAGCAGCATCGCGAACGTCGTGTCCTTGGCGATCCGGATCGACCCGATCGGGTCCATCACCACGACGACGTTGAGCGACATGCCGGCATCCGCGCAGAGGGAAAGCCGGCATGGTAGCAGGGCGATTCCAGCGCAGCCGGCACCGGTGCGTGTACGCTTGACAGCCCAGCGACCGGCTGGGATATAACTCCGCGATGCTGCGGCGCCGAACCGGCGCGCCGGGCAGGGGACAGCAACCGCATGAGCAGTGACGACAGATCATCCACCGGATGCCTTGATGGCTTGCGGGTGATGGTGATCGACGATTCGAAGACCATTCGACGGACCGCCGAAACGCTGCTGCGCCGGGAAGGCGCCGACGTGGTGACCGCGGTCGACGGCTTCGAAGCCCTGGCCAAGATCGTCGAGCACGCCCCGCAGGTCATCTTCGTCGATGTGATGATGCCGCGGCTCGACGGCTACCAGACCTGCGCGCTGATCAAGAACAACCGCCGCTTCGGCACGACACCGGTCATCATGCTCTCATCCAAGGACGGGTTGTTCGACAAGGCGCGTGGCCGGATCGTCGGTGCCGACGAATACGTCACCAAGCCGTTCACGCGCGAGGAGTTGCTCGATGCGATCCGTCACCACGTCGACGCCTGAGGGGAAAGGCATGGCTCGCATCCTGTTGATCGAGGACTCGCCCACCGACACCGCGGTGCTGACCCAGTGGCTGGAGCGGCATGGCTACGAAGTGCTCGCCGCCGCCAATGCCGAGGACGGCATCGCGTTGTGCCGCAGCGAGCGGCCCGACTTGGTGCTGATGGACGTCGTGCTGCCGGGCATGAGCGGCTTCCAGGCCACCCGGGCACTGGTGCGCGATCCGCAGACGGCGGCCATCCCGGTGGTGATCGTCAGCACCAAGGGCATGGAGACCGACCGCATGTGGGGCCTGCGCCAGGGCGCGAAGGGCTATCTGGTCAAGCCGCCGACCGAAGTGGCATTGATCGCGCAGATCCGTCAGGTCCTGGGCGGGTGAACGCCGCGGCGCCCGACCTTGCGGCATCAGCGCCAGAGGCGTTCGCGCTGCTGGCCGACTTCGAGCGACGCAGCCTGGCGCATGTCGTCGGGCTGCCCGAACAGTTGGATGCGCCCGGCCTGTGGCGCGGCGTGGGCTATCGCGTCGGTCGCCGGCTGCTGGCCTCGGCCTTCGACGAGGTCGTCGAGATCCTGACGATGCCGCCGATCACGCCCGTCCCCGGCGCCCAGCCCTGGATGCTCGGGGTGGGCAATGTACGCGGCGCCTTGCTGCCGATCGTCGATCTGCGTCAGTTCCTGGAAGGCGAACGCAGTGCGCCGCAGGACGGCCAGCGGATGCTGCTGGTCCGTCAGCCCGGCGGCGATGTCGCGGTGACGATCGACGCGCTGTTCGGCCAGCGCAGCTTCCTGGAACAGGACCAGGTGCCGGCCGACCCGATCGCCACGGGGCGCTACGCGCACTTCGTCGATCGCGCCTACGCGCAGGCCGGCGCGGTCTGGGGCGTCTTCAGCCTCGACCGTCTGGTCCGCACGCCCGAGTTCAGACATGCCGCGGCCTGACGCCGCGGCGCGCATCACGATCAGGAAACGCAACGCATGAGCACAGTGGTCGATCCCAGCGCAGGCAAGCGGCGCATTCTCGGCACGAACTTCTGGGTCGCGATGATGATCGTCGCCGGCACGATCCTCGTCCTCAACACCGGCTACGGCACCTGGCGCGCCGCCCAGCTCGGCAGTGCCAGCCTCTCGGCCTCGAATCTGCGCGTGGACAGCCAGCGGTTGGCCAATCAGGGGTCGGAAGCGGCGCGCGGCAATGCGGTCGCCTTCGCGGCGTTCAACGCCACCCGGGCGCAGATCGAGCGCGACATCCGCCAACTCGAGGAGCGCTACGGCAGCACCGCGGGCGTGTCCGGCCCGATCCGCAAGGTCGCCGCGACCTGGGAACCGCTGGGAGAGAGTGCGGCGCGGCTGGCCGAAGGCGAAGCGGCGGTCACCGCGTTTGCCGGCCATGCCGAGCGTTTCAGCCAGCGTGTGCCGCAGTTGCAGGCGCTGCTCGACGAACTGGTGCGGGCGATGTCGAGCAGCGGCTCGCCGTCCTCGCAGGTGTACATGGCGCTGCGCCAGGTGGTGATCGCCGGCGACATGGCGCGGCGGGTGACCGAAGTGCAGGCCGGCGGCGCGGTCGCCACGGTCGCCGGTCAGGGGCTGCGCCGGAACGTCGAGGATTTTCAGCAGGTGATGACCGGCCTGCGCGAAGGCGATTCGACGCGCGAGCTGCAGGCGTTGACCAATGGCAACGCGCTCGCGGCGCTGGCACGGGCCGACGAGGCCTGGGCACAGATGCGCACCGACCTGGAAGCGATCCTGGCCAGCAGCGAACCGCTGTTCCAGGCCCAGGCGGCGGCCGGCGAGCTGGTGACCGGCTCCGATCGTCTGCTCAGTGACAGCGAGGCGCTGTTCAACGCCTTCACTGCCTTCGGCTCGCTGCAGGACCGCAGCCTGCTGGGCAACGTGTGGGTCAGCATCGTCGCCGGCCTGCTGGCGCTTGCCGCGATCGCCGGCCTGGTGACCGAGCTCAATCGCGCCCAGCGCCGGCGCTACGAGACCTCGCTGGAGCTCAACAACCGCAACCAGGAAGCGATCATGCGCCTGCTCGACGAGATGGGCGCGCTGGCCGAGGGCGACCTGACCGTCAAGGCCTCGGTGACCGAGGACATCACCGGCGCGATCGCCGACTCGATCAACAACGCGATCGAGCAGCTGCGCAGCCTGGTGCAGACCATCAACGACACCTCGGTGCAGGTCGCCTCGAGCGCGCAGGAAACCCGCGCGACCGCGATGCACCTGGCCGAGGCGGCCGAGCATCAGGCGCACGAGATCAATTCGGCGTCCGACCGCATCAACGAGATCGCCGTCAGCATCGACCAGGTCTCGCGCAATTCGTCCGAGTCGGCCGATGTCGCCCAGCGCTCGGTGCGCATCGCGACCAAGGGCGCCGGCGTGGTGCGCGAGACGATCGCGGGCATGGATTCGATCCGCGACCAGATCCAGGAAACCTCCAAGCGCATCAAGCGCCTGGGTGAGAGCTCGCAGGAAATCGGCTCGATCGTCGAACTGATCACCGACATTTCCGAGCAGACCAACATCCTGGCACTCAACGCCGCGATCCAGGCGGCCTCGGCCGGCGAGGCGGGCCGGGGCTTTGCGGTGGTCGCCGACGAAGTGCAGCGGCTGGCCGAGCGCGCGACCGGCGCCACACGCCGGATCGAGACCCTGGTGCAGACCATCCAGTCCGACACCAACGAGGCGGTCACCTCGATGGAGCAGACGACCTCCGAGGTCGTCGCCGGCGCGCGGCTGGCCGAGGACGCGGGCACCGCACTGGGCGAGATCGAGAGCGTGTCGACGAGCCTGGCCGATCTCATCGAGGGCATCTCCTCGGCTGCGCAGCAGCAGTCCTCGGCTGCGACCAACATCACCGAGGCCATGCACACGATCCAGTCGATCACCGCGCAGACCTCGCGCGGCGCCAGCCAGACCGCCGAGTCGATCGGCAACCTCGCCCAGCTCGCCGCCGACCTGCGTCGTTCGGTCGCCGACTTCAAGCTGCCGACCTGAGCCGGACGGACGCATGAGCGGGCTGCGCGACGCCATCGACCACACGATGCTGGGCTGGATCAAGCCCGAGCTCGACGAGGTGCTGCGCCAGGCGCGGATGGAACTGGAGCGCTTCGTCGAAGCGCCCGACGACGGCACACGCCTGCGTCACTGCGCGGCCGGGCTGCGCCAGGCGACCGGCACGCTGCGCATGGTCGAACTGCAGGCGCCGGCACTCGTGGCCGAGGAGATGGAACGGCTGGTCGAAGCCTTGCAGCGGGACGAGGTGGGCGATCGCGACGTGGCGGCCTCGGCCTTGCTGCGCGGCCTGCTGTTGCTGCCCGACTATCTCGAACGGTTGCAGGGCGGTCATCGCGACATCCCGATCGTGCTGCTGCCGCTGCTCAACGACCTGCGCGCCGCGCGCAGCGCCTGGGCGCTGGACGAGCGTCTGTTCTTCGACGCCGGAACGGCGGACACGCCGCGCATCAGCGTCCAGGAAGAAGGGGCGGCTGCCGTCCCGAGCGACGTGCCGGCCGACGCGCTCGATGCATTGCGCCAGGCCTTCAGCCCGGGCGATACGCGCCCCAGCGACGCCGAACTCGACCATGCGCGCGGCAGCCTGGCCGGGCGCAATCGCGCCCTGCTCGGCACCGTGACCGGTGCGGTCAAAGACGAACTGCTGCAGGTCAAGGATGCGCTCGATCTGCATCTACGCACCGGCGTGCGCGATCCGGCCGCGCTGCGGCCGCAGGCGGCGCTGCTCGCCACGGTGGCCGACACCCTGGGCATGATCGGCCTCGACGACGCGCGCGCGGTGATCGCGCAGCAGCGCGAGGCGCTGGCGGCGATCGCCGACGGCGCAGTGCCGGCCGACGAAGCGGCATTGCTCGACATCGCCGGCGCCCTGCTCTACATCGACGACACGCTCGATGCCCAGGCCGCGCAACTGGGCGATGCGGCCGCGGCCGACGGCGCGCTCGCGGCCGAGGCGCAGCGCTCCCGGGCGGCGGCGATCGGCGAGGCGATCACGGCGTTCGCCGAGGCGCGCGAAGCGCTGGTCGTGTTCGTCGATCGGCAATGGGATCACACCGCGCTGCTGGCGGTGCCGGGCCTGCTGATCGAGGTGGCCGGGGCGCTGGCGATGCTGGACCAGCCGCAGGCGGCGGCCTGCCTGGATGGCGTACGCCTGTACGTCGATCGCGAACTCCTGGCCGAGTCGCAGCCACCGGAGGCGGGGCAGTTGGACGCCTTTGCCGATGCGGTCGCGAGCCTGGAGTCCTTCCTGCAGGGAATGGGCGAACAACGGCCCGACCGCGACCGGTTCCTCGATGTCGCCCGCAGCCGCCTGCAGGCGCTGGGATACTGGCCGCTGCCCGGCACAGCGCCGCATTCACACGATGCGGATGGACGCCTCGACGTGCATGGCGAGGACGACCGCCCATCGACCGACGACACCGAGGCGGTCGACGAGGGGCCGGCGTCCGCACGCGAGGTGCAGGCGCCGCCCCGGGGCGGCTTTGCTGCCGTCGGCAACGACATCGACGACGAGATCCGGGAGATTTT
The DNA here is from genome assembly GCF_014192745.1 of Luteimonas sp. RC10. Classification (GTDB taxonomy): domain Bacteria; phylum Pseudomonadota; class Gammaproteobacteria; order Xanthomonadales; family Xanthomonadaceae; genus Luteimonas. Next base: position 190,832 of record NZ_JACHYJ010000008.1, on the reverse strand, counting down.
CCTCGAAGAACTCGCGGACGAGATCGCGCATCTGGGCACCTTGTTGCCGCAGTGGCGGCGTCAGCCTGGCGATCCGGAGCGGCTGCGGCAGGTGCGGCGCGTTTTTCACACGCTCAAGGGCAATGGACGGCTGGTCGGCGCGGTCGAACTGGGCGAGTTCGCCTGGCGTGTCGAATCGTTGCTCAATCGCGTGATCGACGGCCTGCATCCAGGCGGCTCCGCCATCGTGGCGGCGGTCGACCTGGCCGCGCAGACACTGCCGGCGCTGGACGCGGCACTGCGCGGCCAGGCGCCGTTACTGCTCGATGTGGACACGGTCGCCGCCAGGATCGCCGAAATGGCGGCCGATGGTTCCGACGTCTCGTCGCCTGCATCGAAGGCGACGGCGCAGGCCGCGTCCATCGATGAAGCACCGCGCCCCGTGGAGCCCGGTGAGACGGTGCCGGCACAGATCGACGCGCTGCTGCTCGAGATCCTCGATGCCGAGGCCAACGAACATCTGCGGACCGTCGATGCCTGGATCGCCGCGACGCGCGCCGGGGATGCATTCGACGTCGAACGGCTGCTGCGCGCGCTGCATACGATGCACGGCGCGTTCGCGATGGCCGAGGTCCCGGCGGTCGGCGCGTTGCTGGCGCCGGCCGAAGACTACGCCCGGCGGCTGGTGGCCACGCCGTCGGTGCCCGATCCCGAAGCGGTCGACGCGATCGACGCGTTGTGTCGTGCGTTGCGCGAGGCGCTGACGCGGCTGCACGACGACGATCCGCGGATCACCCTGTTGCCCGCCCTGGCGGCACGCCTGGGCGTCGTCCGCGACCGCCTCGATGCGTCACCGGTGCCGGGCTATGACATCGCCGACTTCGATGCGCCGATCGTGGACGCACCGGTGCTGGACGATGGGGACGACGCGGCGGGCGCGCTGCGCGATGGCTTACGTTTCGAACAGGCCGAGCTCGAGCAGGCCGGCTTCGAGCAGGCGCGGCACGCCGATGACGCGTGCCAGGCAGACGCGCGCAGCGACACGCATCGGTCGGACGTCGAGGACGTCACCGCTGAAGCGTGGGCGCCCGCACACTCGGACACCGACACCGACACCGACACCGACACCGACACCGACACCGACACCGACGCCGACGCCGACGCCGACGCCGAAGCCGAAGCCGAAGCCGACATCGAAGCCGACATCGAAGCCGACGCGGATCGGTCGGCGACCGAGCACCTCGACCGCGATCGCCGCGAGACCGAACAGCGGTCGGCGCTGCAGCGCCAGGCCGCGATCGACGCGGCGGTCCTCACCGACGAGCGCCATCGATACGCCGCGAGGGCACTGCGAGAGGCGGTTGTCGCGCATCGGCCGGTCGACGTCGCGCCTCCCCAGATCGATGACATGGTGCCTGTCACGGCGCCGGATGCGGGTGATCGCGATGACATCGCCCCACCGCCCGAGGCGCCGTCTATTGTGGATGCCGGCCTGTCCTCGCCAGCACTGTCCGCAGACGATGCACCGGACCCGGCGACCTCGTGGGCGGAGAGTGCTCCCGACACCGACACCGACACCGACACCGACGCCGGTGCCGAGGTCGAGGTCGAGGTCGAGGCCGCTTCCGATCTTTCTTCCGATCCCGATCCCGAAGGCCCGCTGGACCTGGCCGGCCTGGATCTCGACCTGATCGACACTTTCGTCGAGGAAGGCATCGACCTGCTCGACGATGCCGATGGTCTGCTGGCGCTGCTGCGCGACGATCCGGGTGCCTCGCCCGCGATCGCCGGCCTGCAACGCGACCTGCACACGCTCAAGGGCGGCGCGCGCATGGCCGGGCTGATGCCCATCGGCGATCTCGGGCATGCGATGGAGACGCTGCTCGAGACGCTTGCAGAGCGACGCCGGCCGATGCGTCGAGACGAACTCGCGCTGCTGGAACAAGGCTTCGACCGATTGCACGCAATGCTCGTGCGCGCCGGGGAACGGCGGGCCATTGGGCCGTCGCCGGGGCTGGTCGACGCGTTCGCCGCGATCGCGCGCAGCGCCGCGGATGTGGCAAGACCGATCGACGAGACGCAGGGCGACGCCGCGCTGACGCCCTTGTCGGCGCCATTGCCCGCGCCGACGCGCTCGGCCGACGGCGACGACGACGCCGCGCGCGGCACGCAGGAACAGGTGCGTATCCGGGCCGGTCTGCTCGACCGCCTGGTCACCTACGCCGGCGAAGTCGCGATCTACCGCGCACGACTCGAGCAGCAGTTGGGGACCTTCCGCGGCGCGATGCTCGAACTCGCGCAGACCAACGACCGCCTGCGCGACCAGTTGCGACGGCTCGACATCGAGACCGAGGCGCAGATCGTCGCCCGCTATCGGCGCGAGGGCGACAGCGGCGACATCGCCTTCGATCCCCTCGAACTCGACCGCTTCTCGACCCTGCAGCAGCTCTCGCGCGCACTGGGCGAAACGGCCGCCGATCTCGACAGCCTGCAGCACACCCTCGACGAGCAGACCCGGCATTACGAATCGCTGCTGCAGCAGCAGTCGCGCGTGAGCTCGGACCTGCAAGAGGGCCTGATGCGCACGCGCATGGTGCCCTTCGATGGCATCGTGCCGCGCCTGCGGCGCGTCGTCAGGCAGGCCGCGCAGGACACCGGCAAGCAGGTGGAGCTGCACCTGACCGGCGCCCACGGCGAGATCGACCGCAATGTGCTCGAGCGCATGGGCCCGCCGCTCGAGCACCTGCTGCGCAACGCCGTCGCGCATGGACTGGAAACGCCGCAGGCGCGCCGACAGGCCGGCAAGCCCGAGGTGGGCGCGATCCGCATCGCGCTCCGCCGCGAGGGCGCGGAGATCGTGCTGGAGGTCGCCGACGACGGTGCCGGGCTCGACCGGGCAGCGATCCGTCGCCGCGCACACGAGCGCGGCCTGCTGGCGCCCGGGGCACAGATGGCCGAACGCGATCTGGATGCGTTGATCCTGCAGCCCGGCTTCACGACCGCCAGCGCGCTCAGCCACGTGGCCGGGCGCGGCGTCGGCCTGGACGTGGTCGCCAGCGAGGTCCGCCAACTCGGCGGCAGCGTCGACATCCAGTCGCGGGATGGCGCGGGCAGCACGTTCGTGTTGCGATTGCCGCAGACGCTCGCCGTCACCCAGGCGGCGTTCGTTCGCATCGGCGAGACGACCTTCGCGGTGCCGATCGCCTCGGTGCGCGGCGTCGGACGCATCGCCCGCGACGCGCTGCGCGCAGGCGAACACTACCGCTACGGCGACGAGGACTACGCGCTCCACGACCTGGGTCGGCTGGTCGGGCAGGCGCCCGCGCGCGCCGAGGGCCACCTGCAGATGCCCTTGTTGCTGATCCGTGCCGGTGAACTGCGCGCGGCGGTCGCGGTGGACGAGATCCTGGGCAATCGCGAAATCGTGGTGAAGCCGGTCGGCCCTCAGCTCACGTCGATCCCGGGTATCTTCGGCGCGACCATCATGGGCGATGGCCGGGTGGTGGTGATCCTGGATATCGCGCCGCTGGCGCGCCGACAGGCGGCGCAGCCCGACGCGGCCATCGCCGCAGCGTCGCCCGTGCAGGCCCGTCGCGTCCCCCTGGTGCTGGTCGTCGACGATTCGATCACCATGCGCAAGGTGACCTGCCGCGCGCTCGAGCGTCAGGGCCTGGCGGTCGCGACCGCCAAGGATGGCATCGATGCACTCGAGCGCATGGACGAACGGATTCCCGACCTGGTGCTGCTGGATATCGAGATGCCGCGGATGGATGGCTACGAACTGGCGATGCGCATGAAGGCCGATCCCCGGCTGCGCGCGCTGCCGATCATGATGATCACCTCCCGCAGCGGCGACAAACATCGCGAGCGTGCGCTGGAGATCGGTGTCGACCGCTACCTTGGCAAGCCGTACCAGGAGGCCGAGCTCCTGCGGCATGTCCAGGCCTTGCTGGGACTGGAGCCCGACGATGCGTGACCCTGCCCTGCGTGTGGTGGTGCTGGCCCGGCCCGGCCCGGTCTGCGACCGGCTCGCGGCCGCCGTGGTGGAGGCCGGCGCGGCCGCGGCCGTGGAGGTCGATCCGCTGATGGCGGATGCAGGGCAGCTCGATGCGCTCGCCCCGGCCGCGATCGTTGTCGCGCTGGAACCGGCAATCGCCGAGGCGCTCGATGCGCTGACGCCCGTGCTGGCGCACCCCGGACGCACGGTGGTCTTCGAGGAAGCCGACCGCGTGCTCGAGCGCAGTGGCGACGATGCCGCGCACTGGGTGCGGCAACTGGGCGCCAAGCTGCGGCTGCGCGAGGCCCTGCAGGCAGGCCCCGCGGCGGCGCAGACCGACGAGGCGTCGGCTGTGTCGCCCGCCCATGCGGGCTATGCCTTCGATCCGGTCGCGGCCGAATACGACGACGCGCCCGCCACGCCGCACGCCCCCTTCGCGCTCGATGTCGATGTCGACTTCGCGGCCGATGAGGTCGCTGCGGCGCCCATGCCCGCTGCCGTTGCGGACAGCGCGCCGGCCGTCGCATCCGTCGACCCGGCCGAGCGCGACCACACGGCCGCGGCCGCGGTGCCCACGGCGGACATCGACCTGCTGCCGTCGTTCCGTGGGCTCACCGACGTGCCCGATCCGCCGCCGCAGCGCCCGCCGGGCCACGACTTGGCCGATCTCGAGCAGCGGATCGCCGGCCTGGCGCTGGCCGACGCCGACAGCTACGGCCACGGCCCGGAGCGCGGACTGGTCCTGATGGACGGCGGGCTCGGCAGCCCGGATGCGGTCCGGCAACTGCTCGCTGCGCTGCCCGAAGCGTTCCCGCGGCCGGTGCTGGTGCGGCTGCGTCTGGAGAGCGGTCGCTACGACCAACTGGTTCGGCAGATGGCGCGTGTGGCGGCGATGCCGGTCCATCTGGCCGAGGCTGGCATGGAGATCACGCCCGGTGCGGTGTACGTGCTGCCGCCGGACCTGCAGCCGCTGCGCACGGGCGCGCAGTTGCGCTTCGCCGCCGGTGGCGACCCCGCTGCGATCACGCAGGCGATGCCGGCCGCCGACAGTGCCTGGCTGCTGCTCAGCGGCGCCGATCCCGCGCTCGTGCCGCTGGCCACGGCGCCCACCTGGCAGGGCGCGCTGGTCATCGGACAGGACGGGGCGGGGTGCTACGACCCCACTGCCGGCCAGGCGTTGAACGCACGCGGCCATCGGACAGGGCCACCGCCGACCCTCGCCGCCTGGGTGATCGAACGCTGGATGCCCGGCGCCGGTGCGCCTCAGCATGAGGGCTGGTCGCTGTGAGCGCGGCGGCCGACATCCGCTGCGTGCTGATCCGGGCCGGGGCAACCCAACTGCTGCTGCCCAACGCGACGATCTCCGAGGTGCTGTCGTACTCGTTGCCCGAGCCCATCGCCGGTGCGCCGGCGTGGCTGCCCGGTCGCTTGCGTTGGCGCGGCTGGCGGTTGCCGCTGGTCGACTTCGCAGCGCTGTCGGCGCAGGGCGACGAGGCGGCCGGCACCGGCAACAAGGTGGTCGTGCTCAAGGCGCTCGGCGGCGATCCGCGGTTGCCGTATCTCGCGCTGTCGACCCAGGGCTTCCCACGCCTGGTGACGGTTTCGGCCGCACAATTGCGCGACACCGATGGCGCGCACGCCGCGCCGTTGCCGTTCGCAGTCCGCGCCCGTGTTCAGTTGGGCGAGGAGCGCGCGCAGATCCCGGACCTGGATGCGCTCGAGCGCGCGGTGCGCGAGGTCGTGGACTAGGTCGGGCCGGTTCCGGGGCAGGCCGGACCCCGGCTCACCCCAGGTCGCCGAAACGCGCCTGCAGCGCGGCGATCGCGGCGATGCCGGCGGTCTCGGTGCGCAGGATCCGGGGGCCCAGGCGCAGCCCGGCGAAGCCGGCGGCGACAAGCGCGGCGCGGTCGTTGGCCGACCAGCCGCCCTCCGGGCCGATCGCGAGCACCAGCTCGCCGGCCGGGGCGGGCATCGTCGTCAGGCCCGCGGTCGCTTCGGGATCGAGCAACCAGCGGCCGGTGCCCGGCGGCAACGTGGCCAGTGCCGCCGCCAGCGATTGCGGCGCGGCGACCTCGGGCACGCGCGCGCGCCAGCTCTGCTCACAGGCCGACACCACGACGCTGCGCCAGTGCGCGTGCCGCTTGCCGGCGCGCTCGGCGTCGAGCCGGACCTCGCTGCGCTCGCTCGAGACCGGCACGATTGCGGCCACGCCCAGTTCGGTGGCCTTCTGCAGGATCCAGTCCATCTTCTCGCCGCGCGCGATGCCCTGCAGCAACACGATGCGCAGCGGCGATTCGAGCGCGACCGGCGTGCCGGTGCCGATGCGCGCGGCCGCGCCGCGCTTGTCGGCCCGGGTCAGCTGCGCCTCGTGGTCGTATCCGTCGCCGTTGAACAGCACGCAGCGCTCGCCCTCGCGCAGGCGCAACACGCGGACCAGGTGCGCGGCGGCGTCGTCGGGCAACGTGATCGTGTCGCCCTCGTGCAACGGCAGGTCGACGAAGGCCCGGATCACGCGCACGACGTCGCCACCTCGATGGCCTCGGCGGTGACCTGCGCGAGCAGTTGCAGTTGGTCTTCGTCGATGCAGTAGGGCGGCATCCAGTAGAGGATGTCGCCCAGCGGGCGCAGCAGCACGCCGTGCTCGACCGCATGGCGGTAGGCGCGCAGGCCGATGCGCAGCGCCGGATCGAACGGCGTCGTGCGGTTGCCCTCGCGGGTGAGCTCGAACGCGACGACCATGCCGGTCTGGCGGGTGTCGGCGACATGCCGGTGCGCGCCGACCTGCGCGGCCAGCGCGGCCATGCGCGCGGCGGTGTCGCGGTTGCGCGCGAGCGTGTCGTCGGCGGCGAAGATGTCGAGCGAGGCCAGGGCCGCGGCGCAGGCCAGCGGATTGCCGGTGTAGCTGTGCGAGTGCAGGAAGGCGCGCTCGCGCGAGGCGTCCAGGAAGCCGTCGTACAGCGCCTGGGTCGTGAGCACCGTCGACAGCGGCAGGAACCCGCCGGTCAGGCCCTTCGACAGGCACAGCAGGTCGGGCTGGATGCCGGCGGGCGTGCCGGCGTTGCCGGGCGCCTGCTCGCAGGCGAACAGGGTGCCGGTGCGCCCGAAGCCGACTGCGATCTCGTCGGCGATCAGGAAGATGCCGTGCACATCGCACAGCTCGCGCACGCGCCGCAGGTACACCGGGTCGTGCATGCGCATGCCGCCCGCGCACTGGATCAGCGGCTCGAGGATCAGCGCGCAGATCTCGCCGGCGTGCGCATCGAGCAGCCGCGCCAGCGCATCGGCCGCATCTTCGGCGTGCCCGGCGGCGCTCTGGCCGTCGCGGGCCTCGAAGGCGTCGGGCGAGGGCGCGAACAGGGACTCGCACAGCAACGGGGCATAGACCCGGCGGTACAACGGGATGTCGCCGACCGCGAGCGCACCGAGCGTTTCGCCGTGATAGCCGTTGCGCAGCGCGACGAACTTGGTCCGCCGCGGCGCGTCGCCGCGGTTGGCGAACCACTGGAACGCCATCTTCAGCGCGACCTCGACGCCGGCCGAGCCGTTGTCGGCGTAGAACACCTTCGACAACGGCGCCCGTCCGGGCTCGCGCGGGGCCAGCGCCAGCAACCGTTCGGCCAGCTCGACCGCGGCGGGGTGGGTGCAGCCGGCCAGGATCACCTGCTCGAGCGTGCGTGCCTGGCGCGCGATCGCCTCGGCGATGCGCGGCTCGGCATGCCCGTGCAGGTTGGTCCACCAACTGCTGCCCGAGTCGAGGATGCGGCGACCGCCGGCCTCGACCAGCCAGGCGCCCTCGCCGCGCACGATCGGCAGCAGCGGTTGCGTATCGGGGTGCTCGCGCATCTGCGTGCACGGGTGCCAGACCGCGGCGAGGTCGCGGGTCCGCCAGTCGTTGCCGTCGGCTAGAATGGCCGGATCGTGGATCTGTCCTGTCATCCCACCATTATCGCCCCGCAGCGCCGGCGCCGTGCAGGCCGGAGCGTGCGCGCGTGAGCCGACGGCTGCCGACGATCCACGGGATCACCGAGCACGACGCTGGCCCGTACCGGATGGAGCAGCTCGATCTGGAGTTCTCCAACGGCGAGCGCCGACGCTACGAGCGCCTGCACGGGCGTGGCCATGGCGCGGTGATCGTGGTCCCGTTGATCGACGCGGAAACCGTGTTGCTGGTGCGCGAGTACGCTGCCGGCATGCATCGCTACGAGCTGGGCCTGGTCAAGGGCCGGATCGACGCCGGCGAGACGCCGATCCAGGCCGCCGACCGCGAGCTCAAGGAGGAGGCCGGCTACGGCGCCCGCCGGCTCGATGCCTTGCGCAGCCTGAGCCTGGCGCCGACCTACATGAGCCACCAGGCCACCCTGGTGCTCGCGCGCGACCTGTATCCCGAGCGGCTGCCCGGCGATGAGCCCGAGGAGCTGGACGTGGTGCCGTGGAAGCTCGATGCGCTGCACGAATTGATCCTGCGCGAGGACTTCTCGGAAGGGCGCTCGATCGCCGCGTTGTTCATCGTCCGCGACTGGCTGCGCCATTACGGTGGCTGACGGCCGCGCGCCGGTCGAGGCTGCGATCGTCGAAGGCGCGATCGCAATCGCGCACCGCGCCGCCGAGGCGATCCTCGCGGTCTACGCACACGCTTTCGACGTGGTCGCCAAGGCCGATGACAGCCCGGTGACCGCGGCCGATCTCGCCGCGCACCATGTCATCGTCGACGGCCTGCAGCGGCTCACGCCCGACATTCCGGTGGTGTCGGAGGAAGCGGCCGATACGGTGCCGGCGGCCGAGCGCCGCGCCTGGCGGCGGATGTGGCTGGTCGACCCGCTCGATGGCACCCGGGATTTCGTCAAGCGCAACGGCGAGTTCAGCGTCAACCTGGCGCTGATCGACGACGGCGTCGCGATCCTCGGGGTGATCCAGGCCCCGGTCACCGGCGCGCTGTGGTACGGCATGCCGGGCGTCGGGGCCTTCCGCCGCGATGGCGGCGGCGAGACCACGATGCGTGCGCGCCGGAGCGCAGGCATGGCTGGCCCGCTGCGGGTCGCCGCCAGCCGCTCGCATCGTGATCCGCGGACCGCAGCGGTACTGGCACGGATCGGCGACATCGAGCCGCGTCCGCTCGGCTCGTCGCTGAAGTTCTGTCGGCTCGCCGAAGGCGCCCTCGATGTCTACCCGCGCTTCGGACCGACCTGCGAGTGGGACACCGCGGCCGGGCAGGCGATCCTGGAGGCCGCCGGCGGCGCCGTGCTCGCGCCCGACGGCCGGCCCTTCCGCTACAACCAGCGTCCGATCCTGCTCAACGGCGACTTCATCGCCCTCGGCGACCCCGACCTCCCCTGGCGCACATGGCTCTGACGCCCAGAACCGGGGTCAGAGTCGATTTTTCGGGCTGCCCGTTATGTTCAAGAAATCGACTCTGACCCCGGTTTTGGTTGAAGGATGTGTGTGATGGCTGAGAACGACGGCGGGATGGCGCGGTTGCTGGCGGTGATGGCGCGGTTGCGCGATCCGCAGACCGGCTGTCCTTGGGACCTGCAGCAGGATTTCTCCACGATCGCGCCGTACACGATCGAGGAGGCCTACGAAGTTGCCGATGCGATCGACCGCGGCGACTTGCCGGGCCTGTGCGACGAGTTGGGCGACCTGTTGCTGCAGGTCGTCTTCCATGCCCGCATGGCGCAGGAGCAGGGGGCGTTCTCGTTCGACGACGTGGTCGCGGCGATCGTCGGCAAGCTGGTCCGGCGGCACCCGCACGTGTTCGCACAGACCTCGGCCCCAGATGCCGGCGCGGTTGCGACCAACTGGGAGGCGATCAAGCGGGCCGAGCGCGCCGAGGCCGGCGAGACCGACCGTTCGGCGTTGGCCGGCATCGCCCGTGGCCTGCCGGAATGGCAGCGCGCGACAAAGCTGCAGAACCGCGCGGCGCGGGTGGGGTTCGATTGGCCCGGGCCGCAGCCGGTGCTCGCCAAGCTGCAGGAGGAACTCGACGAGGTGCGCGCCGAGTTCGATGCGCTCGCCGCCGATTCCGATGATGCAGCCGCGCGCGATCGGCTGGAGGACGAGTTGGGCGATCTGCTGTTCGTCGCCGCCAATCTGGCACGCCATGCGAAGGTCGATGTCGGCAGCGCGCTGCGCCGCGCCAACCACAAGTTCGAACGACGGTTCCGTGCGATGGAGACGCTGGCCGAGGCCGACGGCACCGCGTTCGCCGAACTGCCGCTTGCCGCGCAGGAGGCCTACTGGACGCGGGTCAAGCGCAGTGAAGGCGGGTCTGACCCCGGAGGCCCGGACTGACGCCTGCGTAGCGCGAGGCCCGGCTTCGCGCCGCGCCGCCCGGCCGCTACCGTAACGACGCATTGTCCCGTCCCCCAACTCCCTTCCGGCTCATGAAGACTCTGCTGCTGTTCCTGCTCACCGCCGTGGCCGAGATCGTGGGCTGCTATCTGCCTTATCTGTGGCTGCGCAAGGCGGGCAGCGCTTGGCTGCTGGTGCCGGCCGCGCTGTCGCTGGCGCTGTTCGTCTGGCTGCTGAGCCTGCATCCGACCGCCTCGGGACGCGTTTATGCGGCCTATGGCGGGGTCTATGTCGCGGTGGCCCTGGTCTGGCTGTGGCGGGTGGACGCGGTCGTGCCGACGCGCTGGGACCTGCTCGGTGCGGCGCTGTGCCTGGCCGGCATGGCGGTGATCATGCTCTCGCCGCGAGCTGCCTGATCCGCGGTCCCGTGTCGGGGTTCACTCCAGGAAGACCAAGTTCTTCTCTTGAATTTGGGAATTCTGTGCGCCCCATCCCTGGCCTGCGATCGCAATCTGCGAACAGCACGACACACTGAGACCCAAGGCGTGCGACTTTTTCCAGTGGTCGACGCCGCGTCTACCGAAGTCAGGGTGCGCACGTCCGCAGCAGCGGACTGACAGCCGGTGGCGTGCTACGCCGGGCGGGGCCGAGCCGTGAAGCGGAGCGGGCGCGCGCCCGAGTCAAGGCAGGGTGGGCATGGATGGCGTGCGCGGCACTGCCGCGCATCCATGCGAACGCCACGCGTGCTTCGCGTGGCCGGACTGCGAAGCGGCCTTGACCGAGGGAGAAGCGGCTTCCGGTTGGCAGGCTGCTGCCCATCCGAAGTGGAGCTTTCAGCCGTGCTCGGGAGAAGAACCGAAGATCAGCCAAGTCGCGACGACGATCAGGGCCGCTCTCGGAACGCAGTGCGCTCATTGGAACAATGAGGCCGCGCGCGCGGCCGGGAACACGTCAGGCGCCAGCGGCACTGCGTTTGGGTTCACTCCAGGAAGATCAGCCAGGCTGCGAAGACGATCATCGCGAAGCCCGCCCCGCCCTCGATTGCGTTCCGCCTGGTCAGGGCAATGAGGCCGCGCGCACGGCCGGGAACACGTAGGGAGCCAGCAGCACCGCGTTTGGGCTCACTCCAGGAAGATCAGCCAGGCTGCGAAGACGATCATGGCGAAGCCAGCCCAATGGTTCCACTTCAACGGCTGCCCCAGGTACCACGTCGAGAACCCCGCGAACACCAGCAGGGTGATGACCTCCTGCATGCCCTTGAGTTGCGGCGCCGAGTAGACCGCCGCGCCGATCCGATTGGCCGGCACCATCAGGGTGTACTCGAAGAACGCGATGCCCCAGCTGACCACAATCACCGTCAGCAGCGGTGCGCTGCGGTACTTGAGATGGCCGTACCAGGCAAAGGTCATGAAGATGTTGGACCCCAGCAGCAGGAGCACGGGGAGGAAGCGTTCGAAGCCGGGCATGTCGAGGGCTCGGGCGAGGGAGCGCGAAGCGTAGCGCAGGGCCTGCCGGTCGGGTGATGCGCCGCAATCTTCACGAACTGTGCACCCGGCCCGTGAGATTTTCACAAAGATTAATCACCGCACCAGCCACGGGAGCCAAGCAATGCGTGCAGGTCAGGAACCAGGGGGACTCGTTCTCATTGTCGAGGACAATCGCAACATTTCAGAGATGGTCGGCGAATATCTGGAAGGGCGCGGTTTCGAGGTCGACTACGCGGCCGACGGCCTGGACGGGTACCGCCTGGCGACCGAGAACAGCTATGACGTGATCGTGCTCGACCTGATGCTGCCCCGGCTGGACGGCATCGAGGTCTGCAAGCGCTTGCGCGAGGATGCGCGCAAGTCGACGCCGGTGCTGATGCTGACCGCGCGCGACACGCTGGACGAGAAGCTGACCGGCTTGAGCTCCGGCGCCGACGACTACCTGACCAAGCCCTTCGCGATCCAGGAGCTCGAGGCCCGACTGCGCGCGCTGATCCGCCGCGAGCGTCGCCAGGTCGGCTCGGAGGTGTTGAAGGTGGCCGACCTGGTGCTCGACCCGGCCAGCATGCGCGCCACCCGCGGCGGCACTGAACTCCAGCTCTCGCCGATCGGCATGAAGCTGCTGACGATCCTGATGCGCGAATCGCCGCGGGTGGTCAACCGCCAGGAGATCGAGCGCGAGATCTGGGGCAACAGCCTGCCCGACTCCGACACCCTGCGCAGCCACCTGTACAACCTGCGCAAGATCATCGACAAGCCCTACGACAAGCAGTTGCTGCACACCGTGCAGAGCGCCGGCTACCGGATCGCCGACATCGAACAGTCGCCGGCCTGAAGCCGGCACGTCAGGCGCTCGATCCAATGCCCCAAGGGCTTCCCAATCGCATCCGCGATGCGTTCACGTTCCAGGCGGTCATCGCTGGCATGACGCTGATCGTGTGCATCCTGGCCGCGGCGCTGGTGGGCCGTGAGGTCGCGGCGCGCCATTGGCTGCGCGCCGAGGCCGAGGCCTATTGGCGTGCACGCACGACCGACGCGGCCTATCCGCCGCCGTTTGGCGCGAATATGCAGGGCTACTTCGTCCCCAGCGGCGGCGGTGCCTGGGACAGCATCGTCAGCGGCGACCGAGCGGTTGCCAGCCTGATCTGGTTCAAGGATGCACCCGAGGGCTTTTCGCAACGCCGCGACACCAGCGGCGTGCTGCTGGTGGACCGGCGCGAGGCCGGCACGCTGTATCTGGCGGTGTCGATGGGACTGTTCGACCGCATGCTGGCCCTGGCTGCAGGTGGCCTGATCGTGCTGACCGTCGGCACGATCTTCATCGTGTCGTGGCTGACCTACCGCACGTCCAAGCGGATGGTGCTGCCGATCCACCAACTCGCCGTCGAGGTCGGTCGCTGGAATCCCGCCGGCGACGAGGACGGGATGCCGCCGCCGCTGGAGTCGCGCGAGGGCGGCGGCCGCGAGGCCCAGGCACTGTCGAGCGCACTGCACGGACTGGGCGAGCGCATCGCCTCGTTCGTGCGCCGCGAACGCGAGTTCACCCGCGATGCCAGCCACGAGCTGCGGACGCCGCTGACGGTGATCCGCGTCGCCAGCGACATGATCGCCGCCGATCCGTCGACGCCCCCCCATCAACAGCGTCCGCTGCTGCGCATCCGCCGCGCCAGCCAGGACATGGAGGCGGTCATCGACGCCTTGCTGGTGCTCGCGCGCGAGCGCGGGGTGATGCCGCAAAGCGAAGTGTTCGAGGTCGCTGCGGTCGTCGACGAAGAGGTCGAGAAGGTCCGGCCGATGTTCGATGCCAAGCACCTGGGGCTGCGGGTCGACCTGCAGGCCAGCCCGCGGCTGGAGGCCCCGCCGCGCGTGCTCGGTGTGATGCTCGGCCATCTGCTGCGCAACGCCTGGGCGTTCACCGAGAAAGGCGAGGTGGTGGTGGTGGTCGCCGAGGATCGCATCGTCGTGCGCGATACCGGCATCGGCATGACGCACGAGGTGCTGCAGCGGGTGTACGAGCCGTTCTACCGGGTCGACCCGTTCGGCCAGGTCGGCAAGGGCATCGGCCTGTCCATCGTGCGCCGGTTGGGCACCCGCTTCGGCTGGCCGGTGAGCCTGGACAGCACGCCCGGCGAGGGCACCACGGTGACGATCAAGCTGACGCGCCCGGCCGGCTGAGCCCGCGCCCACCGGTCCTGCACGCGGCATGATAATCGGTGCGCACTCCGGTCAACTGCGGCCGGCCTGGTGCGTTACCCCGTCATATCGCCCATCGAAGATGCCTGCATGTCGAGCCGTGCCAAGCCCAAGTCCGTGTCCCGTCGCCGTGGTCCGGCGCGCATCGTGCCCATCGTCGTGGGGATCGCCGTCATCGCCGCGGGGCTGTGGTGGTGGACCGGGCGCAGCAGCGAGGGCGCCGAGTCGGCCTACCGCACCACGCTGGTCGAGCGCGGCGACATCCGCGTGGCGATCTCGGCGACCGGCACCCTCAGCGCGACCTCGACGGTGACCGTCGGCAGCCAGATCTCGGGGCAGATCACCGACGTGCTGGTCGATTTCAACGACAAGGTCGTCAAGGGCCAGATCATCGCGCGCATCGATCCGAGCAGCTACCAGGCGCAGATCGAGCAGGGCAGCGCGCAGATCGCCTCGGCGCGGGCGTCGTTGGCGCAGGCGCAGGCGACCCTGGAGAACGCTGAGCTCGACTATCGCCGCAAGGCCGACCTGGGCACCCAGCGCTTGGTCGCGCAGAGCGACATCGACCTGGCCAAGGCCGCACTCGACCAGGCGCGCGCCCAGGTCGCCTCGATGCAGGCGCAGATCCGCCAGCAGACCGCCGCGACGCAGACCACGCGGGTCAACCTGGATCGCACGGTGATCCGCTCCCCGGTGGACGGGGTGGTGCTGCTGCGCTCGATCGAGCCCGGGCAGACGGTGGCCGCGAGCATGACCGCGCCCGAGCTGTTCCAGATCGCCGAGGACCTGGCGAAGATGCGCATCGAGCTGTCGGTCGATGAATCGGACATCGGCCAGGTGCGCGCCGGGCAGACGGTCAACTTCACCGCCGACGCCTTTCCCGATCGTCAGTTCCGCGGCGTCGTCGAGCAGGTCCGGCTGTCGGCGACGACCACCAACAATGTGGTCACCTATCCGGTGGTGGTGACCGTCGACAACAGCGACGGCACGCTGCTGCCGGGGCTCACGGTCAATGCCGAGATCGAAGTCAGCAACCGCCGCAACGTGCTCAAGGTGGCCAGCGCCGCGACACGCTACAAGCCGGCCGATGCAGCGCAGATCGCGATGGCGGCGCCCTCGGGTGCCCCCGGTGGCGGCCTGGCGGCGGACCTCGAGGCCGCAGCCGCAGACCTCGAATTGAATGCATCGCAGCGGGCCGCCTTCGATGCGGCGCTGGCCGCCATGCGCGCGCGCCAGCAGGAGCGTCAACAAGCCGGGGCCCAACGCGCACCCGCGGGCGGGCGTGGCCCGGCGGCAGGCGGCCCTGGTGGACCGGGCGGCGGACCGGGCGGTGGCGCGCGCGCGCTCGACCCCCGGCTGCAGGCGCAGATCCGCCAGCGCATGACCGAGCGCGTCCAGCAGGAGTTTGCCGGCTTCGCCGCACAGCTCGACGACACCCAGCGCGCGCAATGGCAGCGCACGCTGGCATCTCTGGTCGGCGCCACGCGGACCACGCTCTATCGCCTGGTCGACGGGCAGCGCGAGGCGGTGCCGGTGCGCATCGGCGCCAGCGACGGCAGCAGCGTCGAGATTTCCGGTCCGCTCGCCGAGGGCGATGCGATCGTCATCGGCGAACGTGCGCCGCGATGAGCACATCCGCTCCGGCACCCGCGGCAGCGCCCGTCATCGAGACCCGCGCGTTGAGGAAGGTCTACGCCGAAGGCAGCGAGGCGGAGGTCGTGGCCTTGCGCGGCGTCGATCTGCTCATCCGGCGCGGCGAGTTCGTCGCGATCATGGGGCCGTCGGGGTCGGGCAAATCGACGTTGATGAATCTCATCGGCTGTCTCGACACGCCCAGCGATGGCATCTATCTGTGCGACGGCGTCGATGTCGCGACCCTCGACCGCGAAGCGTTGGCGGCCCTGCGTCGCGACACGATCGGCTTCGTGTTCCAGGGCTTCAACCTGCTGCCGCGGATGAGTGCGCTCGACAACGTGGCGATGCCGCTGGGCTATGCCCGCGTGTCGCCCGCCGAACGGCGGGCGCGGGCGCAGGCCGCGCTCGAGGCGGTCGGGCTGGGCGCGCGGACTGCGCACCGGCCCAGCGAGTTGTCCGGTGGCCAGCAGCAGCGCGTCGCGATCGCGCGCGCGCTGATCAACCGCCCGCCGGTGCTGCTCGCCGACGAGCCGACGGGCGCGCTCGACACCCGCACCGGCGAGGAGATCCTCGCGCTGTTCAAGCAACTGCGCGACGACGGCCATACCGTGGTGCTGATCACCCACGACCCCGAGGTTGCCGCGCATGCCGACCGCACCTATGTGATGCGCGACGGCGAGCTGCATGAAGAGCTGGGAAGCGGGCATCCGGCCCTTCATACCGAGGCCGCCACCCAACCGTCTGGAGGGCGCCCATGAGCTTCCTCGACGTGCTGCGCACGGCGATCTTCGCGCTGCGCGGCAACTGGATGCGCAGCGCGCTGACGTCGCTGGGCGTGATCATCGGCATCGCCGCGGTCATCGTCATGGTGTCGGTGGGGCAGGGCACCCAGGCCGAGATCGATCGGCAGCTGTCGGGCCTGGGCGCGCAGAAGCTCGACATCGGCCCCAGCGCTGGCCGCTCGCCTGGCGGCGCACGCATGAGCGCCTCGAGCTTCTTCACCCTCAACGAGGGCGACATCGATGCGATCCGCCAAGAGATCCCGGAGGTGCAGTACATCTCCGGTTCGTTGCGCGGCAGCAGCCAGGTGGTCTACGCCGAACGCAACTGGAACAGCAGCTGGCGCGGCGTCCAGCCCGATTTCCTGGAGATCAATGGCTGGACGATCGCCAATGGCAGCGGCTTCGAGCCCCAGCACTTCACCGGCGCCGAGCGCGTGGTGCTGCTCGGCGAAACGGTACGCCGGGAGCTGTTCGGTGAGGCCAGCGGCGTCGGCGAACAGGTGCGCATCGGCCGCACGATCTTCACCGTGCTCGGCACGCTCGACAGCAAGGGGCTGAGCGGCTTCGGCAGCGACCAGGACGAGATCCTGATCGTGCCGCTGGACACCGCGCGAAGGCGCCTGATGGGCGCGATGGGCCTGCCGGCCGGCGCGGTCATGGATGTCTCGCTGACGGTCGCCGATGCCGGCGACCTGGGCTATGTGCAGAACGAGGTGGAGTCACTGCTGCGCCAGCGCCACCGCATCGGCCCCGGCGAGCCGGACGACTTCCAGGTGCGCAACGTCTCGCAACTGGTCGCCACCCGCAACCAGACCACCCGGCAGATGTCGTGGCTGCTCGGCGCGGTCGCGACGATCTCGCTGATCGTCGGCGGCATCGGCATCATGAATATCATGCTGGTCTCGGTGACCGAGCGGATCCGTGAGATCGGTCTGCGCATGGCGGTCGGCGCCGGGCCGTCGGATATCCGCCGCCAGTTCCTGGCCGAGGCGATGCTGCTGTCGTTGGGCGGCGGTGTGCTGGGCATCGCGCTGGGCGTGATCGGGGCGTTGTTGGTAGGGCACTACAACAGCGAGTTGCCGATCCAGCTCAACGGCAACGTGGTCGCGCTGGCAGCCGGGTTCTCGGTCGCGACCGGCCTGTTCTTCGGCTACTACCCGGCGCGCAAGGCCTCCGAGCTCGATCCGATCGAGGCGCTGCGCCAGCAGTGAGCCGCGAGGCGGACGTCCTGCGCGCACGGGGTGGCGCTATGCTCCGTGCATGCCTGCGCCTCGTGCCGATGCCACAAGCGGCGATCTGCCCCGATCGCCGGCGATCGACGCTACCGTACTGCGTCGTCTGCGCGCACAGGCGGCGCGCCTGAGCCGACGCGCGGCCGATGTCGACGATCTGGTGCAGGAGGTCCTGCTCGCCGCGATCCTGGCCGGCCGCACCGATGCGGCATGGCTGGCAGGCACCTTGCGCCGGCAGGCCGCCATGGCGGCGCGCGGTGCGGTGCGACGGCGGCGGCGCGAGGATGCGGCCGGCCAATGGCTGCAGGCACGCGATCCCTGCGACGTGGTGGCTCTGCCAGCGCTGCCGACGATGCCGCTCGCGGCACGACGCGTGGCCCGGCTCGCCCTGCATGGGCTCGATGCTGCCGAGATCCGTTGGCTGCTCGGCATTTCGCCGCAGGCGTTCCGGCAACGCTTGGTCTCGATCCGCAAGTCCGTCGCGTCGGCACCTGCAGATGTCCGGGCGGCTCTGCAGGCCTTTGCCGCAGCGCCGGCGTCGCGCTGCGCTCCGATGCCCCGGCCGATGGGGCCGATCCGCTGCGTGCTGCAGCACGCAGCGTTGGGCAGTGCGCTCGGCACACACGATCCCAGTGGGCAGCTGTTGCTGATTCGTCGCGGTGCTCACACTTCGGCCCCCGGCGGCAACGTATCGGCGTAACCCATCCTCAGGACTCGCCATGCTCGCAAATGCCCGACTCGAAACGCTTGTGTTCTTCGTCGCCGACCTGCCACGCAGTGCGGTCTTCTACCGTGACGTGCTCGGTCTGACGCTTACGGTCGAAGACAGTCATGAGGGCTCGATGGCCATCGCCCAGGCCGGCAGCGTGACGCTCGTGTTGCTCGAACGCGCCGTCCGGATGGGCGACACCCCGATCCCGGTGTTCTCGCTCGATGGCGGCATCGACGATTGCGCCGATGCGCTCGTCGCCAAGGGCGTGGAGATCGTGACCCCGGTCAGCGAAGCGCCCGATGGCGGGCTCACCCTCGACTTCCTCGATCCCGACGGCACCGTACTGAGCCTGCACCAGCCCATGGGGGCCGCCCGCCGGCGCTGATCGCTGATCGCTGATCGGTCGAGCCACGGGCAGACGGCGGCGCGATGGGCGGCGCACGAGGGCTTGCACGTCTGCACGCAGGCCGATCGCCCCGTCGCTTCACAACGCACACGGCATCGCCGTGGCAATGCCGTCGCATGGACAGGCCGGGCCGCGCGATGAATGGGGAACGCCTTCGGACTAGGGTCGCTCCCAGATTGAGCGGGTGGATCGGGGCGGTGACAGTGCAGGTGTCCGCCCCAGTGACCTGGGGCCTGCCCGAATCCGTTCCGGAGGCTCAGCGATGACTGCGATCGGCAGCACCTCGTCCCACCACATCGCCTGGGGCGATACCCTCAGCGCACTGGCCGTGCGCTATGGCACGTCGGTCGATGCGCTGATGTCGGCCAACAGCCAGATCCGCGACCCCAACAAGATCTACGCCGGCGACACGCTCAATATCCCCGGCGCCGCAGGCGGCGCGACCGGCAGTCAGGGGACCGGTGGCGTTGGCGGCACCGGCGCGGTCAGCGATACCGGGGCGGTCGATGCACGCAACCCGGCCGCGATCGCCGAGCAGTTCATCGGGCGCAACGCGGGCGAACTCAAGTACAGCGACGAACTCCCGATGCAGTCGTGGGTGCCCAACAACGTCAACTGCGCGAACTTCGTCTCGGCGGTGCTGCAGAAGGCCGGTGTCATCGATGCCGGCCAGGCCAGCGCCTCGGTCGACCAGTTGGCCAACAACCTCAAGGGCGAGGGTTGGCAGACGGTGTCGCTGGCCAATGCCCGACCTGGCGATGTCGTGCTGATGCAGAAGAACGGCCAGTCGCACGTGGTGCTGTTCGCCGGCTTCGAAGGCGGCAAACCGCAGTTCATCGGCTCCAACAACGTCAATGCCGACGGCTCGCAGCGCATCAGCTGGGGCGGTGCCTCGGGCAATTACGAGATCATCACGCCGCCGCGTTGAGGCCGGGTCGCGGATCCATCGAGGCCGGCATTCGCCGGCCGCTTTGATGTGTGCACAAGTCGTGCGAGCGCCCGCGCCTTGGCGCACACGGAGGGCGCCGCCGCTAGAACCCGAACAACTGGCGGGGTGCCGCGTGCGTCTGCGGCCAGGTCAGCCACGCCACATCGGACGGCCCGATCGCTTGGTCGAGCACCGTCCATTGCGTCGTGGCGGGGTTCGCGTCCGTCGCTGTCCCGTCGTGGGGCGGCGCTTCCGACGCCGCGTCGGCGGCGTTGGTCGGCGCAGGCTGCGCGCGCAGCAGCGCCACATAGACATCGGACATGCCACCGGCCGCAGCACGCTCCGCATACGGCGTGCCGGCGTAGTCCGGGCGTCCGCCCCCGGGGGCGCGCAGCGTGCCCTGCAGGAACGCCCAATCGCCCAGCCGGTCCAGGCGTTCGACGTCGAGGACCACGCGGTCACCGAGCGCGTTGCGCAGTGGCGCGGTGGCGGCCTCGAGCAGGGCGTCGTAGCCCGGTGCGCCGGGGTGCTGTGGCGCGACGGTCGATTGTGCGAACGCATGCGGCATGGGAACTCCCAGGGTCAGCGCGGCCAGCAGGCCGGCGGCGAGGCGGAGGCGCATGGCCGTGCTCCGGGTCGATACCCGGCGCAGTCTCGCCGGGCACGCATTCGGGCCGGGTGAACGCCCGGCGTCAGCGGACCAGGTAGGGGCCGATGATCTCGCGCCACAGCGCATAGCCGGCGGCGTTCATGTGCAGGCGATCTTCGATGAACAACGCCTCGCGCGGCACGCCGTTCACATCCAGCATCGGGGTGAAGACATCGATATAGGCGACATTGCGCTGGGTCGCGGCCCAGGCGCGCAGCGCGTCGTTGGCCTCTCGCTGGACGCCCAGCAGGTTCGCGCGCAACGGGCTGGGCTTGATGCCGAGCAGCGCGATCTGGGTGCCGGGCAGCTCGGCGTGGACACGCCGGACGAAGAGCTGCGTGTCGGCCAGCACCTGTTGCGCGGACCGGCCGTCGGCGGTGTCGTTGTCGCCGGCGTAGAGCACGATCTGGCGCGGGCGGTAGCGCAATGCGATCTCGTCGGCGTACCACACCGAATCGCGCACCTGCGAGCCGCCGAAACCGCGGTTAAGCACCGGCACGTCGGGGAAGTCGGCCGCTAGTGTGTCCCAGAAGCGCACCGACGAGCTGCCGGTGAACACCACCGGCCGCTCCGGCGGCGGCGTCGCGGCGTCCTGGGCGGCGAACCGGGCCATATCGGCTGCCCATTCGGGCGATGACACCGGGTCGAGGCCGGCGGTGAAATTGCGCGGGCTGCTGGCACAGGCGGCCAGCAGCAGGGCAGCGAGCGAGAGGACGGCGGCGGCGCGGAAACGGGCGAAAAGCGGGGCATGCATCAGGGACAGGACCAGGTTCGAACGAGCCGCCAGTCAAACAGCCCCTGTCGCACGATGCAAACCACGGCCGGCCCGAGGCCCGGGATGTGGCAGAATCGCCCGGTCGCGACAGTCCTTCCGATCCGGTCTGCCAATGCTTTCGACCCCTCCGCGGCCCGTGCGCCGAGCCCCGCCGGTGCGCATCTGGCGTTCGGCGATGATCCATCGGGCGCGGACGTGAGCGATGGCTGACGAGACCGGACACTGGCCGCGCGGGCCGGCACGGATGCTCAAGGCCACGGTGTGGTCCTGCCAGGGCCTGCGCGCCGCCTGGTTACACGAGTCTTCGTTCCGGCTCGAGGTCTGCCTGCTGGTGGTGCTCGCGCCGCTGGCCTTGTGGCTGGGCGCGACCGGCGTGGAGCGGGCGCTGCTGCTGGGCAGCTGCCTGCTGGTGCTGGCGGTGGAGTTGTTGAATTCGGCGATCGAGGCGGTGATCGAGCGTTACGGCGCCGAGCATCACGAGCTCGCCGGGCGGGCCAAGGATATGGGATCGGCCGCAGTGTTCGTGACGATGATCAATGTGGTGGCGGTATGGACGCTGATCCTGCTGCCGCGCTGGCTGTAGACGCCGCCGCGAGCCCCGCGGTGGCTGGACCCAAACGAGGAAGCCCTCCCCATGATGGAACTGCTGACCGACCCCCAGGTCTGGATCCTGCTGATCACGCTCAGTGCGATCGAGATCGTGCTCGGCATCGACAACCTGGTCTTCATCTCGATCGCCGTCGGCAAGCTGCCCGTCGAGAAGCGCGAGTTCGCGCGCAAGTTCGGTATCGCCGTGGCCTGCATCACGCGCATCGGCCTGCTGCTGACGCTGGCCTGGCTGGCGCGGTTGACCGATCCGCTGTTCGAGCTGTTCGGCCGCGGCATCTCGGTGCGCGACCTGATCCTGATCCTCGGCGGCCTGTTCCTGATCGTGAAGGGCGCGATGGAGATCCGCGAGCAGCTCAAGGGCGAGGATCCCGAAGCCCATGGCAGCGTCGGCAAGGCGACGGCGTCGTTCGGTGCGGTGATCGCGCAGATCGCGGTCATCGACATCGTGTTCTCGCTCGACTCGGTGATCGCCGCGGTCGGCATGGCCGGCGAGTACGTGCCGGTAATGGTCTGCGCGATCCTGCTGGCGGTGACGGTGATGCTGCTGGCCGCGCAGCCGCTGGGCAAGTTCATCGACGCCAACCCGACGGTGAAGATGCTGGCGCTGGCCTTCATCGTGCTGATCGGTGTCTACCTGCTGCTCGATGGCTTCGGTCTGCACATCCCCAAGGGTTACATCTACGGCTCGATGGGCTTCTCGGCGTTCGTGGAGATGCTCAATCTGTGGGCCAAGCGCAACGCGATGCGCAATCGCGGTGAGGTGACACCGCCGGTCGACGAGCCCACGCATCCGCTGCCGCGCTGATCCGATGATCATCCTTCACCAGATCGATCCGATCGCGCTGCAACTGCCGCAGATCGGCCCGTTCCATCCGTCGGTCCACTGGTACGGCGTGATGTACCTGCTGGGCTTCGGCATGGCCTGGTGGCTGGGGCGGCTGCGCATCCGCGCCGGCCGCCTGCCCGGCGTCGATGTCGAGCGCTTTGGCGACCTGCTGTTCAACGGCATCCTCGGCGTGATCCTCGGTGGCCGCATCGGCTACGTGCTGTTCTATACGCCGGGCGAGCTGATGGCCGACCCGTTGATGCTGTTCAAGGTCTGGGACGGCGGCATGAGCTTCCACGGCGGTCTGATCGGCGTGCTGGTGGCGGCGTGGTGGTGGGCGCGGCGCCAGCGCCTGCACTTCTTCGACGTGATGGACTTCGTGGCGCCGTTGGTGCCGCCGGGCCTGGGCTTCGGCCGGCTGGGCAACTACATCGGTGCCGAACTGTGGGGCAAGTACACCCAGGCTGGCTGGGGCGTGGTGTTCCCGACCGATCCGGCGTTCGCCGGCTGGTCGGCAGAACGCCTGCAGGCCGAGTTTGCGACCGGTGCGCTGGATCAATTCGCGCGCCACCCCTCGCAGCTTTACCAGGCGGGCCTGGAGGGGCTGGCGATGTTCGTCATCCTGTGGCTGTTCTCGCGCAAGCCGCGTGCGCGCTATGCGGTCTCGGGGATGTTCGCGCTGCTCTACGGCGTGTTCCGGATCCTGGTCGAGTTCGTGCGTGTGCCCGATGCGAATATCGGCTATCTGGCCTTCGGCTGGGTCACCCAGGGACAACTGCTGTCGCTGCCGCTGGTCGCGCTGGGTCTGTTCCTGCTGTGGCGTTCGCGCAGCGCGCCGGTGTTGCAGCCGGCCGTGCCGGCGCAGGCGGGCTGAGCATGCGCCAGTACCTGGATCTGCTGCGTCATGTGCTCGAGCACGGCAACGACAAGGCCGACCGCACCGGCACCGGCACGCGCAGCGTGTTCGGCTGGCAGATGCGCTTCGACCTGGCCGAGGGCTTTCCGCTGGTCACGACCAAGAAGCTGCACTTGCGCTCGATCGTGCATGAGCTGCTGTGGTTCCTGAAAGGCGAGACCAACATCGGGTATCTCAAGGCCCACAAGGTCGGCATCTGGGACGAGTGGGCCGATGCCGACGGCGAACTGGGGCCGGTCTACGGCAAGCAGTGGCGGCGCTGGACCGGCAGTGACGGTCGCGAGATCGACCAGATCCGCTGGGTCGTCGAGGAGATCGTGCGCAATCCCGACTCGCGCCGGCTCATCGTCAGCGCCTGGAATGTCGCCGACCTGCCGCAGATGGCGCTGATGCCCTGCCATACGATGTTCCAGTTCTACGTCGTCGACGGCCGCCTGAGCTGCCAGCTCTACCAGCGCAGCGGCGACATTTTCCTCGGTGTGCCGTTCAACATCGCCAGCTATGCGCTGCTCACGCACATGGTCGCGCAAGCCACCGGCCTGGGCGTCGGCGATTTCGTGCACACGCTCGGCGACGCGCATCTGTACACCAACCACTTCGACCAGGCCCGAGAGCAACTGACGCGCACACCGCGCCCACTGCCGCGGCTGCGCTTGAATCCGGACGTGACCGACCTGTTCGCGTTCGGCTACGACGACATCGCTTTCGACGGCTACGACCCGTGGCCGGCGATCAAGGCGCCGGTCGCGGTATGACGGCGCGGCAGTCGGCCGTGGGGGCGCCGATGACCGAGCGTGCCACGCCGCGGATCGTGTTGATCGCAGCCCTGGATCGCAATCGCGCGATCGGTGGCAGCAATGCTCTGCTCTGGCACCTGCCCGACGATCTGAAGCGCTTCAAGGCGTTGACGTTGGGCCAGCCAGTGCTGATGGGGCGGAAGACCGCCGAGTCGATCGGCCGCGCGCTGCCCGGTCGCCGCAATCTGGTGCTGACGCGTTCGGGCCGCGCGCCGTTCGACGGGATGGAAGCGATCGCGTCGCTCGATGCGGCGATCGCGCAGACCGCCGCCGACGGTGCCGATGCGCTGTGTGTGATCGGCGGCGGCGAGCTCTACGCGCTCGCACTGCCGCGCGCCACACACCTGGCGCTGACCTGGGTCGATGTCGAGGCCGATGGCGCCGATGCCTGGTTTCCGGCCTTTGAGGCGGCCGACTGGATCGAGACTGCGCGGCAGGATCACGCCACCGACGCGCGCCACGCGCACGCGTTCGCGTTCGTCGATTACCGCCGCGCCTGAGCCGCCGACGCCGGCGCGAGCGCGGGCCGGTAATGGCCGATGATGCGCCAGCGCCGCAACACGTTTTCCTCGCGCGTGCCGCGGGCGATGTTGTGCAGCACCAGCGGCGTGCCGTCGCCGGCCTTGCGGTCGGACACGATGCCGATATGCAGCAGGCCGTTGTCCAGGCGCCAGGCGACGATGTCGCCGGCGCGGACATCGCCTGGCGCCTGGGTGACGGGCCGCGACCAGCCCTGGCGCGTGAACCAGGTCGTCTGGTTGGGCACGCGTCGATGGTCAATGTGCGGGTCGGCGGCCAGGTGCTGCCATTGGCGCGGGTAGGCGTGCGGATGGGCGCGCTTGTCCTGGTGGATGCGTTGCTGCAGGTCGATCCCCTGCGTGCGCAGCGCGCGCACCACCACATCGGTGCAGACGCCGCGGTCGGCCGGCACGTCGCCGCCGGGATAATCCAGGCGGACGTAGGCCGGGTCGTAGCGGACGGTGACGCCGACTTGCCGGCGGGCGGCGTCCGCCAGCGGATGCGCGATCGCGGTCGCCGACAGCACCAGGCCGATCAGCGCGAGCGCTGCCAGCCGGCGCTGCAGGCGCGGACGCCGACTCATCTGGCCGGCGGCGGTACGTCGCGTCCGGGCACCTGCACAATGCGCAGGGTCTCGGCATCGAGCTGCAGCGCGGTGAGCTTGCCGCCCCAGACCGCGCCGGTGTCGAGCGCGTGGATGCCGTGGCCGATGAACAGGCCCAGCGTCGACCAGTGGCCGCAGACGATCTTCAGGTCGCGCTCGGCACGGCCCGGGACCTCGTACCAGGGATAGAGGCCAGGCTGCTGGGTCCCGGGCGCGCCCTTCTCCTCGAATGCGATGCGGCCCTTGGGCGCGCAGTAGCGCATGCGGGTGAAGATGTTGATGATCGCGCGATCGCGGTCGGGCCCGGACAGGTTCGGCGACCACGCCGGGCGATCGCCGTACATGTTGCGCAGCAGCTTGCGATAGCCGGGGCTGCGCAGCTTGCGTTCGATCTCGGCGGCGTGCTTTTCGGCCAACTGGGTGGTCCAGCGCGGCGCCAGGCCCGCGTGCAGCATCATCCAGCCCAGCGTGCGGTCCACGTGCAGCAGCGGACAGGCGCGCAGCCAGTCGAGCAGCACATCGCGGTCGTGCGCGAACAGCACGCCGCGCAGATCCGGATTGACCTTGCGCTGGTCTTCTTCGCGACGCTCGGCGATCGCCAGCAGCGACAGGTCGTGGTTGCCCAACACGCTGACGACGTTCTCGCGCAGCGAATGCACCAGCCGCAGCGTCTCGACCGATTCGCCGCCGCGATTGACCAGGTCGCCGCAGAACCACAGCCGGTCGACGGCCGGATCGAAGCGGATCGCCTCGAGCAATCGCGCGGTCGCACCGTAGCAACCCTGCAGGTCGCCGATCGCCCAGATCGCCATCAGTGCAGGGTACGCGGAACCGACAGCGTGAACGGCGGAATCGGGGCGTCAAAGTGCGCGCCGTCGTCGCCGACCATGTCGTAGCTGCCCTCCATCGTCCCGACCGCCGTCGACAGCACCGCGCCGGAGGTGTAAGTGAAGGCCTCGCCGGGTTCGAGCCGCGGCTGTTCGCCGACGACGCCGTCGCCATGCACTTCTTCGACGCGGCCATTGGCGTCGGTGATGATCCAGTGACGCGAGACGAGCTGGGCCGGCAACCGGCCGACATTGCGGATCCGGATGGTGTAGGCGAACACGTAGCGATCGTCGTCGGGCGTCGATTCCTCGTCGAGGAAGCGCGTCGCGATCTGGATTTCGAGGGTGTAGTCGGCAGTCTCGTCCATGGCGCGCTCAGTGTAGCGGGCGGCAATGAATGCTTCGACTATGGCGTGGCCGTATGGTTGGCCAGACGCACGAAATCGGCCACCGACAACTGCTCGGCGCGTTGCTGGGGATCGATGCCGGCTGCCGTGATCGCCTCGGCGTCCATCGTGCCGCCCAGCGCGTTGCGCAGGGTCTTGCGGCGCTGGCCGAACGCGGCGCGGACGATATCGGCGAAGCGCTTGGGATCGATGATGCCGATGCGCTCGGGCGCACGCGGCACCAGCCGCACGACCGCCGAGTCGACCTTCGGCGGCGGGCGGAACGCGCCGGGGCCGACGACGAACAGCGACGTGACCTCGCAATAGGCCTGCAGCATCACGCTCAACCGTCCGTAGACCTTGCTGCCAGGGCCTGCGGCCATGCGCTCGACCACTTCCTTCTGCAGCATGAAGTGCATGTCCACGATCGAGGCCGCATGGGCCAGCGCGTGGAACAGGATCGGCGAGGACAGGTTGTAGGGCAGGTTGCCGACCAGCCGGATCGGCGTGCCGTCTGCGAGCGCGCTCAGATCGACGTCGAGCACGTTGGCATGGACCAGAGTCAACGCGCCGTGTGCGGCCGCCTGCGCGGTCAGTGGCGTCAACAGGTCGCGGTCGAATTCGATCGCCGTCAGGCTGCCGTGGCGGTCGAGCAGCGGGAACGTCATCGCGCCCTGGCCGGGCCCGATCTCGACCAGGCGGTCGCCGGGCTTGGGGTCGATCGCCAGCACGATCTTGTCGACGACCCCGCGCTCGTGCAGGAAGTTCTGGCCGAGCGATTTCTTCGGCGGTTCGGTGAAGCTGCCGGAAGCGGCGGAGGATCGGATCATGGGACGGGTCGCTGAAAAAGAAGGGAGGTCACAGCAGCCGGGTGCCGGGCGCGATGTCGCCGTCGGGCACGCACAGCCGGACCTTGCCCTCGGTGTCGTGGAAGCCGGTGATCAGGCACTCCGACATCAGTGGCCCGATCTGTTTAGGGGGGAAGTTCACCACACCCACGACCAGACGGCCGACCAGGGCCTCGGGTGCGTAGTGGTCGGTGATCTGCGCGCTGGACTTGCGCACGCCGATCTCGGGGCCGAAGTCGACCTGCAGCACATAGGCCGGGCGCCGCGCCTTGGGAAACACTTCGGCGGACACCACGCGGCCCACGCGCAGGTCGACGCGCAGGAAATCGTCCCAGTCGATCGGCGCGCCGGCGCTCATGCCGCGGCCCGGCGATGGCGAGCGAGCGCGGCGCACTGGTCGATCGCACAGAACAGGCTCGACGGGTCGGCGCGGCCGCTGCCGGCGAGGGCGAGCGCGGTGCCATGGTCCACCGCGACGCGGGGATACGGCAAGCCCAGGGTCAGGTTGACCGCCGATTCGAAACCGCTGTGCTTGAGCACCGGCAGGCCCTGGTCGTGGTACATCGCCAGCACCGCATCGACATCGGCCAGACGCGTCGGCAGGAACGCGGTATCGGCCGGCAGCGGGCCGTCGAGGGCGAGCCCCTCGGCACGCAGCCGCGTCAGCAGCGGCGCGATGATGTCGCGCTCCTCAACGCCCAGGTGACCGTCCTCACCCGCATGGGGGTTGAGGCCGAGGACCGCGATCCGCGGCGCCGGCAGCCCGAAGTCGCGACGCAATGCGGTGTCGAGGATGCGCAACACGCGCTCGAGGACGGGCGCGGTGATGGCATCGGGGACGGCGCGCAGCGGCAGATGGGTGGTCGCGAGCGCCACGCGCAGTTGCGGGTTGGCGAGCATCATCACGACATCGCAGCCGGCGTCGTCGGCCAGCAGCTCGGTCGTGCCAGTGTAGGGCACACCGCCGGCGTTGATCGCCGCCTTGTGCACCGGGCCGGTCACCAGGCCGTCGAAGCGGCCTTCGCGGCAACCGGCCGCAGCGTGCAACAGCGCATCGAGGATGCTGCGTGCGTTGCGCGGGTCGGGCGTGCCGAACGCGGGGACATGCGCATGCGGGAGCTCGATCAGGCGCAGCGTACCGGGGGGCACCTGCGGTGCCTGGGCATCGGCGAAGGCGATCGGCAGCGCGATCGCGTCGGCGGCCCGACGCAAGGCCTCGCGATCGCCGATCGCGACCAGGTCGGCCTCACAGGCGCGCCAGGCGGCGCGCACACACAGCTCCGGGCCGACGCCGGCCGGCTCGCCCGGCACCAGCGCCAGCCTGGGCCGGGTCATCGCTCAGCCGCCGCCGCCGATCTCAGGATCGGGGTTGGGGCCGATGCGGACGCTGACATAAGCCTCGCCGCGCATCTCACGCACATAGCGATCCCATTCGTCCTCGAGCTTGCGCTGGCCGATGGCCTCGCGTGCCTGAGCGCGCCGGTTGTTGTCGTTGCCGGCCGACTGGCGGCTAGCCATGCGCTGGACGATGTGCCAGCCGGCCTGCGTGCGGAACGGCTGGGAGACATCGCCGTTGCCGAGCGCGGCGACCTGGCCGCCGAAGTCCGGGCCGAACTCGTCCTGCGTGAACCAGCCCAGGTCGCCGCCGTTGGCCTTGGTGGCGTTGTCCTCGGAGCTGTCGCGGGCGATCTGCGCGAAGTCGGCGCCGCCCACGATGCGTGCGCGCAGCGAATCGGCACGCGCCTTGGCGGCGCTGTCGTCGTCGCCCTGGGCGCGGATCAGGATGTGGCGGGCCTGGTACTCGGTGACCGTGCCGGCGCCGCCGTTCTGGCTGGCGTCGCGCACATCCACCAACTGCAGCAGCTGGAAGCCGCTGGGGCCGCGGATCGGGCCGATGACCTGGCCCGGCTGCAGCGAAGTGACCGAGGTCGCGAACGCGGCCGGGATCTCGTCGCTCCGGCGCCAGCCCAAGTCGCCGCCTTCCAGTGCGTTCGGGCTGTCGGAGTAGCGCACCGCCGCGGCCGAGAATTCCATCTCGCCACGGTCGATCAGGCCCTTGATGCCGTCGATCTTCTGCTGGCCGGTCTGGATCTGCTCGGGCGTGGCGCCCTCGGGCAGCGCGACGAGGATGTGCGCCAGGCGGTACTGAGCGCCGGTGGCCTGCGCCGACAGGGCGGCATCGACCTCGGCATCGCTGACCGAAATGCGGGTCTGTGCGAAGCGCTGGCGCATGCGCTGGATAAGCAGTTCGTCGCGCAGTGAGGCGCGGAAGTCGTCGAACGACATGCCGTCGCCGGCCAGCTGACGACGCAACTGGTCCATCGAGAAGTTGTTCTGCTGCGCGATCGCCGCGATCGCCTGGTCGACTTCTTCGTCGCTCACGCGCACGCCCGTCTGCTGAGCACGCGCGGTCTGCAGGCGCAATGTGATCAGCCGCTCGAGCACCTGGCGCTCGAGGATCTCCTGTGGCGGCAACTGGTCCTGGCGGGTCGCGTACTGGGTGCGGATGTTGTTCACCGCGCGGTCGAGTTCGCTGGCGAGGATCACGTCCTCGTCGACGACCGCAGCGATGCGGTCGAGCGGTTGCAGGGTCTGGGCATGCGCGGCGGCGGCGCACAGCACGATGGCGGCCGCGAGGGAACGGATCAGTGTCTTCATTGGCTCAGGCCGGGAGTGATGGATTCATCGTCGTCGCTGTTGCGCAGCTCCGACGGCGGCACGAGATAGAGGTCGTCACGGTAGTAGCCGAGAATAGCACGGCGCAGACGGCCCTCCGTGTCGGGTCCGGCCGACCCCAGGCCCTTGAGTTCGACTTCGAACATGATGGCGTTGTTCATCTCGCCCTGGCGGTTGCGCAGGTAGCGCCGGCCGACCACGCGAGCGGCCAGGCAGCAGCTGTCCCACTGCACACCAGCCACCGCTTCGAGCAATTGATTGTCGGCGAGCGAGTAGTAGTAGCGCCCGACCAGGCTCCAGGTCGGGTTGATCGGATACAGGAACGACAGGTCGGCCTGCTCGATGAGGTCGCTGCGGCGGCGGTAGGCAAAGTTGACGATGCCGTCGTCGCCGATCAGGTAGCGGGTGCGGACACTGGCCAGGTCCTCGCGGCGGAACTTCGGGTCCCACTGGTAGCCGGCGCTGATCGTCCAACGGTCGTTGATCGCATAGGTCGAGTCGGCGACCCAGGCCGAGCGCCCGCGCTCGATCTGGGTTTCGTTGCCGACTGTCACCCGCGAATCGTCCAGGTAGACGATCTGGCCCAGGCTCGCGCTGAGCTTTTCCCGGCCGTCGGACTCACGGATCAGGCGCGTGCTCACCGCCAGCGTCACCTGGTTGGCGTCGGCCTGACGGTCGGCACCCGAGTAGCGGTTGTCGCGGAACAACTGCCCCCAGCCGAAGGTCAGCGGGCTGGTGTCGAACAGCGGCAGCGCCGACTGATCGCGGTAGGGCGAGTGCAGGTAGTAGATCCGCGGCTCGAGCGTGTGCAGGTAGTCCTCACCACGGAACCGGGTGTTGCGGTCGAAGAACAGCCCGGCATCGAGCGAGGTGATCGGCTGGCTGCGGCTGGGTGCGGTGTCACGCAGCTGGCCAAAGGCCGCCTGGTACTGGCCCTGCAGCGCATCGGGAATGGGCTCCCCACCGCCGATGCCCAGCGCCCCGCGGGCGCGCTGGTCGGCGATCGAGTCGGCCAGCTCCCGGTCCAACCCGTAGGCGGTGTGCCGCCAGGCGAGTGTGGGACGCAGGAACCAGCTCGGGCCCTCGAGCGGCATCGAGATGTAGGGCTTGAGGTCGACCCGGCTGCCGCCGGGACGGGCAACGTCGTCGACGTGCGAGAACCGGGTCGCGGTGGCGTTGACGCCGGCAGTGAACCAGCGCCCGTACGGCCGTTCCCAGCTGAAGTAGGCATGCGGCAGGCGGTTGTAGGGCAGGATCGACTCGGGCAGCGTGTAGTCGGTCAGCATCTGGTAGTCGGCCAGCACGCCGGCGTTCCAGTAGCCCTGCGGACCCGATCGGCCCTGGCC
Source organism: Luteimonas sp. RC10 (assembly GCF_014192745.1). Lineage (GTDB taxonomy): Bacteria > Pseudomonadota > Gammaproteobacteria > Xanthomonadales > Xanthomonadaceae > Luteimonas. The sequence continues at coordinate 159,415 of NZ_JACHYJ010000008.1, read as the reverse complement.
GAAGACACCGAGCTGGCTGACGCCGCTGATCGACGAGATGCCGTCGACATTGTTGCTGGCGTCTTCCAGATAGCGCGGGTCGCTCATCCAGGTCAGGTTCGCGCGCGCCTGCCAGGTCGGATTGAGATCGGCCGAGCCGCTGAAGCTCAGGAACCCGCGGTCGTCCTTGCGGCGGTTCTCGGCGATCGGCACCTGGGTCTGCTCGAGTTCGCGCTCGCGGCTGGCGAGCTTGTCGGACGGCAGGTAGGCCACGTCGAGCACGCCGCGGGTGGCGTCGGTCATGAACCGGAACTCGGTACCCAGTTGCAGGCCGCGCTTACTCATCCAGCGCGGCTCGAGCGTCATGTCGTAGTTCGGCGCCAGATTGAGATAGATCGGCTGCGAATAGTCGAAGCCGTTGCGGCTGGACTGCGAGATCCGCGGATAGAGCAGGCCGGAGATACGGCGCTCGTCGATCGGGAAGCGGAACCAAGGGATGTACAGGACCGGCACCTTGCCCACGCGAAGGGTCGCGCTGCGGGCCGTGCCCATGCCCAGGTCGGTGTCGACGTCGATCTGCCGGGCCTTGAGTTCCCACCAGCGGTCGCTGGGCGGGCAGGTCGAGTAGGTCGAACCCAGCAGCGCACCCTGGGCGCCCTCCATGCGGATGTGGTCGGCGCCGCCGTTGCCACGCCGGGCCGTGAGCTGGTAGCGCACGTTGTCCATGCGGTAGGCCTCGGCCAGGGTGTCGCCCTGCAGCTTGTCGGCGACCACCCGCATGCCGGCGTCCTGATAGCGGACGTTGCCATCGGCCACGAAGGTGCCGTCTTCCTCGGAATAGTCGAGGTCGTCGGTCCCCAGGAACTGATCGCCGCGGCGCAGTGTGACGTTGCCCGAGAACGTGCTGCTCTCGCCAGTGACGCCTTCGAAGGCATCGCCGTCGATGTCGGTGGGCTGTTTTTCGCGGTCTTCGACCGAGCCGACCGGCGCCTGGGCGTCGGCGAACGCCGGGACGGCATCTTCGACCGGGCACAGCGCCCAGTAGTTGGGACGTGGCAGGTCGTCGGCCTGGGCCGTGAGCGACAGCGCGATGCAGAACGGAAGAGGCAGCAGGCGGAGGGCGGGGCGCACGGTCGATCCGTTCGGCCAAAACGGGCGCCAGCATGCCGCATCCCTTGTGCAGCGGCAATGCAGCCCCTCGGCCTTCCGTTCACGTCCGCAGGCGCGGCCCGGCGCTCAGCTGGCCAGTGCCTGAAGGTGGGCCACCGTGCACTCGCGCAGCGCCTGCAGGTCGTAGCCGCCCTCGAGCATCGACACCAGGCGCCCCTCGGCATGGCGGTCGGCCAGCACGACCAGCTCACGGGTCAGCCAGGCGAAGTCCTCGGCCTCGAGCTCGAGTTGGGCCAGCGGGTCGAGGCGATGGGCATCGAAGCCGGCCGACACCAGCACCAGCTGCGGGGCGAACGCGTCGATCTCGGGCAGGATCCGTTCCCGCCAGGCCTCGCAGAAACGGGCGCTGCCAGTGCCCGGCGCCAGCGGGATGTTGACGATATTGCCGACCCCGCGCTCGCGGCGCAGGCCGGTGTCGGGAAACAGCGGCAGTTGGTGTGAGCTCAGGTACTGCACCCGCGGCTCCTGCTCGAAGATCGCCTGGGTGCCGTTGCCATGGTGCACGTCGAAATCGACGATCGACACCCGCATCAGCCCGTAGCGCTCCAGCGCATGGGCCGCGGCGACGGCGATGTTGTTGAACAGGCAAAAGCCCATCGCGATGTCGGCGGTGGCGTGATGACCGGGCGGGCGTACGGCGCAGAAGGCCCGGCGCAGCTCGCCGTTGCAGACCAGATCGACCGCGGCGACGCCGGCACCCGCGGCATACAGCGCGGCCTGGGCCGAGCCGGGCGAGAGCACGGTGTCGGCGTCGAGCGGGATACGTCCGGTCGGGCGCGATTCGAGCACAGTCTGCAGCAGGGTTTCGTCGTGCACCCGCAGCAGTTGCCCGCGGGTGGCGGCCGGGGCCTGGCGCAGATCGAGGTCGGGGAACGCGGCACGCAGCGCCTCGATCACCGCGACCAGTCGCTGCGGCCGCTCGGCATGGTCGGGGCCGGTGTCGTGATCCAGGCACGCGGCATGCGAGAACACCGGCACCTGCCGGTCGTCGCCGCCGAAGCCGATCGGGTGGTGCATGTCAGGCGCGCCGCCGGGGCTGCCACAGCACCTCGCCGTGGCCGTCGCTCCGGGCGAGCACCCGGGCCAGCACGAACAGCAGGTCGGACAGGCGGTTGAGGTAGCGCAGCGCCTGCGGCCTGACCGTCTCCACGCGCGACAGCGCGACGGCCTCGCGCTCGGCGCGGCGCACGATGGTGCGGACGAGATGGCAGCGCGCCGCGGCCTCGCCGCCGCCGGGCAGGATGAAGTCGCGCAGCGGCGGCAAGGCGGCGTTGTGGTGGTCCAACTGCGCCTCCAGGTCCGCGACATCCGCATCCTCGATCGCGGCGTGGCCGGGGATGCACAGCTCGCCGCCCAGGTCGAACAGCCGGTGCTGGAGCGCAGTCAGCAGCGTGCGCACGTCCTCGGGCAGCGGCGTGGCGAGCAGCAGGCCGAGGGCCGAGTTCGCCTCGTCGACAGTCCCGTAGGCCGCCACCCGCAGCGCATCCTTGCCGGTCCGGCTGCCGTCGCCCAGGCCGGTCGAGCCGTCGTCCCCGGTGCGGGTGTAGATCCTGGAGAGGCGATGGCCCATCGCGTGCTCAGTCGGTGCCCAGCGCGCGGGCCGTCGCGGACCGCGGCGCGCCGCGCGCCGCCACCAGGTGGGCCATGACCGCGGCACCAACATAGAGTGCCGTCGTCCACAGGTAGGCCGGCAACCAGTCGGTGTAGTTCTTCCACCAGCCGGCCATGGTCGGCGCCATGACGCTGTCGCTGATCCAGTAGAAGCTGCCCTGTGCCACCAGGTGGCAGAGCGCGACCGACACGATCAGCGCGGCTGCGAGCCTGGCCAGCGCCACAGCCGCAGGTCCACCGCGGTATCCGCGTAGCCAGGCCCCGCCCATCCACAGCGCGAAATGCGCCGGGATCAGGCACCAGTAGGCCGGCGATACGCAGTAGTGCTGCCAGAACGACAGGCCCTGGGCCTGGATGACGAGGGCATCGATCGCCACCGCCAGGACCATCAGCGCCGGAAATGCCAGACGCGTCCAAGGCCGCAAGTAGAGGCCGCCGAGGAAGAACACCGCCCAGGAGGCATCGGGAACCGCCGCGAAGTGATGCACGCGGGTGGCAGCCATCAGCAGGGCTAGCGAGGCGAGGATCGTGGCGCGGCGGGCGGTGGCGGACATGCTGCGACTCCCGGCGGAGACGGATGAGACGGGCATTCTATCGGAGCGTCGGTCAGGCCGCGTGGCGCGGCGTACCGGGCCGAACGCTTATCATCACGCCATGAACCATGCACATCAGGTCCTGATCGTCGGTGGCGGGCTGGTTGGTGCCAGTCTGGCGATCGCGCTCGATCGCGCCGGCGTCGATACCGGGCTGGTCGAGGCGACGCCGCCCGAGTCGATGCCGGCGGTGTTCGACGAGCGGAATCTCAGCTTCGCCGAGGCCACGGTCAACGCGCTGACCGCGCTCGGCGTGCTGCAGAAACTGCAGATGCCGCCGGGCCCGATCCGTCGCATCCACGTCAGCCGCCAGGGCGACTTCGGCCGCCTGCGGCTGGACGCCGCCGACTACGGCCGCGAGCAGTTCGGGCAGGTCGTGGTCGCCCGCGACTTCGGTCAGGCGCTGGAGTCGCGGCTGGGCGAGCTGTCGCATCTCACCCGCTACCGGCCCGCGCGTTTCGTCGGGCTGGAGCCGGAGGCCGACGGCCTTCGCATCGCGCGCATCGCGGGCAGCGAGGGCGAACAGCGGATCGGTGCGGCGCTGGTCGTCGCCGCCGATGGCACGGCGTCCGCCGTCCGTGCGGCATTGGGCATCGACACTCTGGAACACGACTATCGCCAGGATCTGTTCGTCGCGCGGCTGCGCACGGCGCGGGCGCCGGACGGCAGCGCGTTCGAACGCCTGACCGACAGCGGCCCGACCGCGCTGCTGCCGCGTGGCGATCGCCACTACGGCCTGGTGCACGGCGTCGATCGCGACGCCGCCGACGCGGTCGCCGCCCTCGACGAGGCCGCGTTCCTGGCCCGCGTGCAAACGGCCTTCGGCTGGCGTGCGGGTCGGTTCGAGGCCGTCGGCCCGCGCAGCCGCTACCCGCTGCGCCGCGTGGTCGCCGAACGCAGCACCGCTGCACGCGCGGTGCTGGTCGGCAATGCGGCGCAGACCCTGCATCCGATCGGCGCGCAGGGCTTCAACCTCGGCTTGCGCGATGCGCTGACGCTGGCCGAACTGGTCGCCGATGGCGGCGATCCCGGCGCGCCGGCGTTGCTGGCGGCCTGGGCGGCGCGCCGGCATGAGGACCGCACGCGCACGCTGGCGTTCTCCGATGGCCTGGCGCGGCTGACCGCCAACCCCTCGCCGCTGCTGCGCCCATTGCGCAGCGCCGGGCTGCTGGCGCTCGACGCCGACCGCGGCCTGCAGGCGATGCTCGCCGGCGGCGCGATGGGCTACCGCGGCGATGTGCCGGCGCTGTGTCGCGGAGCCGCGGCATGAGCCGGCGCGGCGTGCGCGATGTCGTGGTCGTCGGCGGCGGCGTGGTCGGTGCGGCCTGTGCCCTGGCGCTCGCTGGCCAGGACCTGGACGTGGTGCTGGTCGAGGCCAGGCCGCCGGCCGGCTGGACGCCGGCCGAGCCGGACCTGCGCGTCTACGCGTTCGCGCACGACAACGCGCGGTTGCTGGCGCAGGTCGGCGCCTGGGACGCGGTGCGCGCCGCACGCGCGCACCCTTACCGGCGTATGCGGGTCTGGGATGCCGGCGGCGGCAGCGAGCTGATCTTCGACGCCGATGCGCTGGGTATGCGTGAGCTGGGCTGGATCGTCGAGCACGGCCTGCTGGTGGATCGGCTCTGGGCGCGGTTGGCTGCGGCCGGGGTCGAGGTGCGCAGCCCGGCGACGGTCGAGGCGCTGGAGACCGCCGCAGACTCGGTCGCGCTGCGGCTGGCCGACGGGCCCCGGATCGAGGCGCGACTGGCGATTGCCGCCGACGGCGCCGGCTCGGTGCTCCGCCGCCTGGCCGGGATCGGTGCGCAGGCCCACGACTACGGCCAGAGCGGCGTGGTGGGGTATGTGCGCGGCGAGCAGCCGCACGAGGACACGGCCTGGCAGCGCTTCCTGCCGACGGGCCCCCTGGCGCTGCTGCCCTGTGGCGACGGCAGTTGTTCGATCGTCTGGACCTTGCCGGCCGACGAGGCCGCGCGCGTGCGCAGCCTGGACGATGCCGCGTTTGCCGACGCGCTGACGCGCGCTGCGGAAGGGCGCTTCGGGCGGCTGACGCCGGTCTCGGCGCGGGCGGCCTTCCCGCTGCGTCGCCAACTGGTCGACAGCCAGCACGCCGGGCGTGTGCTGGTGGTCGGTGATGCCGCGCATGTGGTCCATCCTTTGGCCGGGCAGGGCGTGAACCTGGGGCTGCGCGATGTGGCCGGCCTGGCGGAGACCGTGGCGCAGGCCCGCCGCCGCGGCGCGGCCTGGGACGCGCCGCACCGGCTGGCGCGCTGGGCGCGCACCCGGCGCAGCGACAACACCGTCGCGGCCTACGCGTTCGAGACCATCAATCGTGTCTATTCGACCGACGCACTGGCACCGACGCTGCTGCGCAGCCATGCGCTGGGTATCGCGCAGGCGCTGCCGCCGCTGCGCAACCTGCTGTGGGCGCGCGCCGCCGGTCGCTGAGCCGGCGCGGCGTCGCCTGCCTGCGGGCGGCGACGGGCGTGGCCGCGTGGCTGGGCGCGGCGCCCGCGTTCGCGCTGCGGCAGTGTCCTGTAGTCAGCGACGATGCGGGCCTGTTCGCGTTCCTGGGCGTCGCCTGTCTGGTACTGGCGGTCGTCGTCGGCAGTGCGGTGCCCTGGATCACGTTCCGCAGGCTCCGCGGGCGGCGTGCCGCCGTGGTCGCCCTTGGGCTGCTGCTGGCGATCGTCGCCATGCTGGCGATCTGGGTCGCGGGCATCTGGGTCTGGGGCGCCTGGGCGGTCATGCGCTGCTGACCGGGCGACGCCCGCTGTCGCGTCAGCCCGCCGGCGTGGGCGCCTTGCCCGTACGCAGGCGGCGGATGCCTGACACCACGGCGACCGCCAGGCCGCCGGCGACCACGCCCACCACCGCATTGATCAGCGTCGGCAGCAGCGCGCCGAGCACGGTGCCGACTGTCGGCAATGCGCCCAGGCCGGTTGCGGTCTCGTCGATCCAGGTCGCCAGGTCGTGGATGGCGTGGGTGATGATGCCGCCGCCGACCAGGAACATCGCCGCGGTGCCGACGATCGCCAGGCCCTTCATCAGCCAGGGCGCGGCGCGCAGGATCGCGCGGCCTGTCGTCTGCGCCGCCGCCGAGGTGCGGCGGGTCAGCGCCAGGCCGGCGTCGTCGAGTTTGACGATGCCCGCGACCAGACCGTAGACCCCGATGGTCACCAGCGCCGAGATGCCGACGAGCACGCCCAACTGGGTCGCGAAAGGCTGGCCGGCGACGGTGCCCAGCGCGATCGCGATGATCTCGGCCGACAGGATCAGGTCGGTGCGCACCGCGCCGCGGATCTTGTCGCGCTCGAATGCCACCGGGTCGACATCGGCTGCGGCCAGCGCTGCGGTGCGCGCGGGCTTGTCGGCATCGTCGCGCGCGCGGTGCACGAGCTTGTGCAGGACCTTCTCGAAGCCCTCGTAGCACAGGAACAGGCCGCCGGCCAGCAACAGTGGGGTGACCAGCCACGGCAGCCAGGCGCTGATCGCCAGCGCGCCGGGCACCAGGATCAGCTTGTTGCGCGCCGAGCCCTTGGCGACCGCCCAGACCACCGGCAGCTCGCGGTCGGCCTGAACGCCGGTGACCTGCTGCGCGTTGAGTGCCAGATCGTCGCCAAGCACGCCTGCGGTCTTGCGTGCGGCGACCTTGGTCATCAACGCGACATCGTCGAGCACGGTCGCGATGTCGTCGAGCAGGGTCAGCAGGCTGAAGGCCATCGCAAGGGCGCCGAAAAAGGGGAGGTCGGCGCGCAGTATCCGTCAGCGCGGTGAGCGCGCAATCACGCGCCCCGGGGCATCACCGTGCCAGCGCGTAGGCGGCGAGCGCGAAGGCCAGCCCCGCGGCGGTCGTGGCAGCCACGGCCAGCCGGTTGGACAGCACCAGCCGACGCTCCAGGCGCTCGGCGCCCAGTTGCAGCACCTCGATGGTCTTCTGCATGTCGACGGCGAGCTTGGCGATCGAGTCGGCGTTCTGGCTCGCCGCATCCTGCAGTTCGCCGATCTGCGCGTCGATCACGTCGAGCCGCCGTTGCTGGCCGAGGTCGATCTGGGGTGGCGTGCGGGTGAAGATCGGCCGTGCCAGCCGGACGATCTCGGGCAGGTACGGGGCGACGGCGGTGATCCAGCCTGCGGCCATGCGGTGTCCTCCGGTGCGCTTCTACTCGACGCTGGCGTAGACCGTGATCTCTTCGCGGTCGTGGTAGAGCTGGCGGGCGCGCAGCGTCAGCGTTGCATGCTCGCCGGCGTTGTTGGCGAACAGGTCCAGCGCCAGCAGCGTTTCCTGCCAGCGCTTCTTCATCGGTAGCTTGAGATTGAAGATCGCGTGTCGGCACCAGCCCTCGCGGAACCAGGTGGCCATGCGCTCGGCCACGCGGCGCGGCTGTTCGACCATGTCGCACACCAGCCAGTCGACAGGGCCGACGGGCTGGTAGCGGAAGCCGTCGACGCGATGATGGTCGACCAGGCCGGTGTCGAGCAGATCGGCCTGCATCGGCCCGTTGTCGACTGCGACCACGCGCATGTGCTCGCGCGTCAGCACCCAGGTCCAGCCGCCGGGGGCTGCGCCCAGATCGACCGCGCGCATGCCGGGCTTGATGCGGGCATTGCGCTCGCGCTCGGTCAGCAGGGTCATGAAGGCCTCTTCGAGCTTCAGCGCCGAGCGCGACGGGGCCTCGGTGTGCGTGCGCAGGCGCGGGATGCCCATCGCCCACGGGGCGCTGTCGCCGACGACCGATTGCGCGATGAACGCGCGGGTGCCGCTGACGAAGAAGACGTGCAGGCGCGGGAAGCGCGCTTCGTCCTTCTGGCTCAGGAAGCCACGCTTGCGCAGCGCCGGACGCAGCGCGTTGCCGAAGCTGCGCGCCAGGCCGGCAAGCTGCTTGCCGTCGTCGGAGTCGGGATGCTCGACGATCAACTCGCCATGACGTCCGCGGCCGGCCAGCGCCTCGAAGATCGGCGTGATCCGGTCGGTCGGGTCAAGATCGCGCAACTCGGCCAGCAACATCAGCTTCTGGCGCGCGAAGATCAGTTCGCGGAACGGCAGTTCGTGGGTCAGGGCCGGGCCATTGTCGGAATGGAACAGCACGTAGCCGTCGCCGCGCGTGGCCTGCGCATAGCCGGCGACGTGGACGCCGGCAGCGCGCTCGGTCAGCTCCGCGGCGAGGTCGGACTCGAACCCGGGGCGGCAGTAGCACAGCAGGCCGCTGATCGGCGGGGCGGTGCCGAGGTCCGGCTGGGTCGGGTCGATGTCGTGCATGTCAGTACTTCGCTCCTTCGGATTCGCCGTAGGTGCGCAGCACCGTGCAGGCCTCGTCGCGCAACAGGTCGCGCACGACCGCAATGCCGCGGCCGGTCAGGGCGCCGACCCAGTCTTCGGGCAGCGGGCCTTCATCGAAGGGCGTCAGCGCCTCGACATCTTCGGCGCGTGCGCCGATCAGCAGCCGGTCGATGCCGGCCCAGACGGTGGCGCCGTAGCACATGCAGCAGGGCTGCGATGAGGTCGCCAGCGTCACCGGGCCGATGCGCTCGTTGAGCCGCGGCGTCTGCAGCCGTTGCTGCGCCAGCATGTAGGCCATGGTTTCGGCGTGGGCGACCGAGCAGGTGTGTGGCATCACCCGGTTCACGCCGACCGCCACGATGCGGTCCTGGCCGTCGAAGACCGCCGCGCCGAACGGGCCACCACTGGCGGCCTCGACATTGCGCCGCGACAGCGCGATCGCGAGCGCGACCTTGGCCTCGTCGCCGGGATAGGCGCGCGCCGTGTCGACATGCTCGTGGACCCAGGCGGGCAGGGTGAGGTGGACTTGTGCGTACAGCATTGCAGATACCTTGAAAGAAGCGAGGCGGCGAAGCCGCGGTCAGCGCGTGTGCACACGCATCGGCGCCGCTTCGCAGCGGTTGGAGACGCAGCGGCAGGCCTCGATCTCGCGGAAGCCGCAGACCGAGGCCAAGCCGCGCGCGGCGCAGTCGGCCGCGACGGCCTGCGGGTCGACCGCGGCGTCGCGATGGACGCAGGCCGGATAGACGCCGCAGCAGTTGCCGACATTCTTGACGGTGCAGTCGGCATCGACGTTGCAGCCGGTGTCGGGGGCGAGCGGGTTGCCAGTGCCAGCCGACAGGGCCGGAGGCGCGCCGGCGGGCACGCCTGCCGGTGGCGTGCTCGGTGCCTGCGGCGCGGCGCAGGCCGCAAGCGCGAGCAACGACACGAGGGTCAAGAGGCCGAACAGCAGGGAGCGCAAACGATTCATCGGCGCGATGGTACCGCTCCGGCCCCGTCGGCGTGTCGAGTGCGCGCGGCGGGCGCGCACCGACACGCCCGGGCCATCAGCCGGGCTTGGCCGAGGTCCAGACGTCGCGCAAGGTGACGCTGCGGTTGAACACCGGCTTGTCGCTGGCGTGGTCGTAGCGGTCGGCGACGAAGTAGCCCAGGCGCTCGAACTGGAACGCCTGCTCGGGCGCGGCCTGCGCCGCGGCAGGCTCCACGTAGCCGGTGGTGCTGCGCTTGGACTCGGGATTGAGATGATCGCGGTAGGTCTTGCCGGTGGATTCGTCGTCGGGCTTTTCGACCACGAACAGGCGGTCGTAGAGCCGCACCTCGGCCTGGACCGCATGCGCGGCGCTGACCCAGTGGATCGTGCCCTTGACCTTGCGGTTGGCGCCTTCCATGCCGGGTCGCGACTCGGGATCGAGCGTGCCGCGCAACTCGACGATCGCACCGTCGGCGTCCTTGATCACCTTGTCGACGCGCACGATGCCGGCGCCGCGCAGGCGCACTTCGCCGCCGGGCACCAGGCGCTTCCAGCCCTTGGGCGGTACTTCGGCGAAATCCTCGCGCTCGATCCACAGCTGGCGCGAGAACGGCACTTCGCGCGTGCCCTGCGCCTCGTCCTTGGGGTGGTTGGGGAAGGTCAGCGTTTCGGCATGGCCCTCGGGCAGGTTGGTCAGCACCAGCTTGAGCGGGTCGATCACCGCCATGCGCCGCGGCGCGCGCGCATCCAGGTCGTCGCGCAGCGCCCCTTCGAGCACCGAGAAGTCGATCACCGAGTTTTGCTTGCTGATGCCCACCCGGTCGACCAGCAACCGCAGGCTCGAGGGCGTATAGCCGCGGCGGCGCAGCCCCTGCAACGTGTACATGCGCGGGTCGTCCCAGCCGTCGACCAGGCCATCGGCGACCAGTTGGGTGAGCTTGCGCTTGCTCATCACCGTGTAGTTGATGTTCAGGCGCGAGAACTCGATCTGACGCGGCTTGGCCGCGACGACCGGCAGGCCGCGCGCGGTCAACGATGCGAGCAGCTCGGGATGTCCGGCCAGGTCGACCCGGTCGACGACCCAGTCGTAGAGCGGGCGATGGTCTTCGAACTCCAGCGTGCACAGCGAGTGGGTGATGCCTTCGACCGCGTCGCCCAGCGCGTGGGCATAGTCGTACATCGGATAGATCGGCCAGGCATCGCCGGTGTTCTGGTGGGCGAGATGCTTGATCCGGTACAGCGCCGGGTCGCGCAGATTCATATTGCCGCTGGCCATGTCGATCTTTGCGCGCAGCGTGCGCGTGCCGTCGGCGAACTCGCCGGCGCGCATGCGCCGGAACAGGTCCAGGTTCTCGTCCACGCTGCGGTCGCGGAACGGCGAATTGCGGCCCGGCTCGGTCAGCGTGCCGCGATACTCGCGGACCTGCTCGGCGGTCAGGTCGCAGACGAAGGCATCGCCCTGCGCGATGAGCTTCTCGGCGGCCAGGTAATAGACCTCGAAGTAGTCCGAGGCGTGGCGCAGTTCGGCCCAGTCGAAGCCTAGCCAGCGCACGTCGTCCTCGATCGCGCGCACGAACGCGAGGTCTTCCTTTTCCGGGTTGGTGTCGTCGAAGCGCAGGTTGCACCGCCCGCCGAACTCATCGGCGATGCCGAAGTCCAGGCAGATCGCCTTGGCGTGGCCGATGTGCAGATAGCCATTGGGCTCGGGCGGGAAACGGGTCCGGACCGTGGTGTGCCGGCCGCTGGCGAGGTCCTCGCGGACGATCTGCCGGATGAAGTCCTGGCGCACCGGAGCGGCGGCGTCGGTGGGCGGGGCGGCGGATTCGATCGGACCTGCGGACATGGGGCGGACGGCTCGGGGGATGCGGAATGAACTGCGCAGTGTAGCGGACCGGCCGGTGGGGCCGACGGAGGCGAGCCCTACCCGGGGTGCCGCGCTTCTGTGACCGCCAGTGACATAATGTTGTGACGGAGTACGGATTTCCGACGGGAAGGAGCAGGATGCAGCGCGACAGCGACAACGCGCGCGGGCGGCGCGTGGGCGACGATGTGTCGGCCGCGCGCCGGCGTGTGCGAGAGGGCCCGCCGATGACGAGCAGCGAACGTGCGCGTGCGATTCCCGGCCATGGCTGGGTGCTGGCCGGCTGCCTGCTGTTATTGCTGGGCCTGTTCGTCGCGCTGGTCGCCTCCACCCAGTTGCGGCCGGGCGAGCGCCGCGCGGTCGAGATCCTGGCCCCGGCGTCCGATGCGGCCCCCGGGGTCGAGGCGCGCCTGCGTTTCACGCTGCCGAGCGGCGATGCCGCCGGCGCGCGTTGGGCGCTGTGGTTTCCCCGAGAAATGGTCGAGGGGTTGCAGCTGCGCGCGGCCGATGGCTGGCAAAGCGAACCGCGCGGCTTCTTCCGGGTCGGTGACGATGAGGGCATGTTGCCGACCGGCTACGGCTTCGTGCTGCCGGAGTGGCAGGGCCCGGTGGAACTGACGCTGCATGCCGACCGGCCGCTTCCGGCGACGATGCGGCCGGTGCTGGCCCGCGCCGTCGACGTGCGGCGGATCGAGCGCTCGGGTGTCGCGCTGGCCGGTGCGGTCTACGGCGGCCTGTTGGCGCTGGCGGCGATGGCGCTGGCGCTGGCGCACGCCTCGCGTGACCGCCTGTTCGTGGGGTTCTTCGGCTATGTGGTCGTGCTGGTGCTGCTGCTGCAGGCACGCAACGGCCATCTGTACGGGCTGCCCGGCGCGTCGTTGCTTGGGGCGTGGCGCGAACAGGGGGTCTCGGCGCTGGCGCTGCTGTATGCCGCCGTCTGGCTGTCGCTGGTGCGCGCCTACGCGATGCCCGAACGGCGCGACCGTCTGGTGGCCATCGTCCGCGTGCTGGGAGGCGTGTTGACGGCGTTGGCCGCGGTCTGTGCTCTGCGCCTGCCGGCGCTCGATGGGGTCATGGAACGCGTCACCGCCTACGGCTGGCTGCTGGCGGGCATCGCCGGACTGGCGATGCTGGTCGATGGCGCACGCCGCGGCGTCAGCCTGGCCGGCTGGTTGCTGGTGACGGCATTGGTGCCGGTCGTCGCCGGTGCTTGGGCTGCCCTGGTGCGGCACGGCCTCGCCGCAGACGTACCGCTGGTCCACCTGGGCTATCAGGGCGGCGCGGTGGCGTTCGTGCTGGTGTTGGGCCTGGCACTGGTGCAGCGGATCGGCGATTACCGCGATCAGCGCGATCGCGACCGGATCGCGCGACTGGAGACCGAGCGCCGCATGCGCCGGGAGGCCGCCCGCGCGAACCTGTCGGCGGCCCTGCAGGCCCAGCTCGACGGCCTGGATGCGGGCGACCTGCCGGCCTGCGGTTTCCGCTTGCTGGTCGAGCACCTGATGCCGCTGGTGCCTGCCGAGTCGTGCGCGGTGATGCTGCGCGGTTATCTCGGCGTGGACCGGGTGTTCGTCGAGCCGGCCGGGGTGGCGGCGCGCGTCGAACGCAGCCTCGCCTCGCGCGAGCAAGCCCTGCGCCGACTGGCCGTCGCTGGCGTGGCGACCCAGCAACCTGCGCCGGAAGAAGGCCGCGGACCGGCCATCGAGGCCTGGGTGCCGCTGCAGATGCGCACGCCGGTCTGGGGCGTGCTGGTGATGCGCCGTGCCGGCGACGCCGGATTCCTGCCCGAGGACATGGCGCTGATCGCCGAACTGCTGCGGCTGGTGCAGCAGCACGTCGACCAGGCGGCGGCCGCGCTCAAGCTGCGCCGCTCGGCCGAGATGGACGCACTGACTGGCACGATGAACCGCCGCATGCTCGACCAGTGGGTGGCGCGGATCTTCGCCGATGCGGAGCGCGACGAACGGCCGGTCTCGGTGCTGTTCGTCGACCTGGATCACTTCAAGTCGGTCAACGACCGCTACGGTCATGCCTGCGGCGACGACTGCCTGCGCCGGGTCGCGGCCGCGCTGCAGGGCGCTTTGAGCGACGGCGCGGTGTTCGGCCGTTACGGCGGCGAGGAGTTCATGGTCGTGCTGCCGGGCCTGGAGGGCGCCCGGGCGCGGGTCATCGGCGAGCGCATGCGCATGGCGGTCGAGGAGGTCGATGTCCGCCACGAAGGTACGCGCGTCGGGCTGTCGGTCAGCATCGGCATCGCGACCCGACGCCGCGGCGAACGTACCGCCGCCGAGACGCTGTCGCGCGCCGACAAGGCGCTCTACGCCGCCAAGCACGAGGGCAGGAATCGCGTCCGGATGGCGCCAGCCGTCTTCGCCTGAGGCGCAGGCCGGGGGCTGGGCGCTGTTACGCTGCCGCTCCCCCTCGCTGGATCGGTGCCATGCAGGACGTTCCCGCCGGCCGCGCCGCGCTCGCGAGCATGTTGGCCGGCGCCGTGTTGATCGGCAGCAATGGCCTGATGGTGCGTCTGGCCGGGACGCCGCCGACGATCTCGGCGTTCTACCGCATGCTGTTCGCCGGTGCGCTGCTGACGCTCTGGGTCGCGCTGCGCCGCGATTGGCGGCCGATTCCGGCACGGCTGTGGTGGCTGGCGCTGTTGCCCGCCGCCGCGTTCGCTGCCGACCTGTGGCTGTGGCATCGCAGCATCCTGCTGATCGGCCCCGGCCTGGCAACGCTGCTGGCCAATGCGCAGGTGTTCTTCATGGCGCTCGCCGGCATGCTGCTGTTCGGCGAACGGCTGGGGCCGCGCTTTCTGGGCGGCATCGTGCTCGCCTTCGCGGGGCTGTGGCTGCTGCTGGGTGCCGACTGGGCCGCGCTGCCGGCCGACTATCGCTGGGGCGTGTGGCTGGGGCTGGGGACCGGGCTGTGCTACGCGATCTACAACATCGGCCTGCGCCAGGTGCAGCGCGCAGGACAGCGGCTGGCGCCGCTGCGGGCCGCGCCGATCGCGCAGGTGCTGGCGCTGGTGTCGCTGCTGTGTGCGGTATTGCTGGGGCTGGCGGGCCTGGCCGAGGGCGTGTCGTTCGCGATCCCGAGCTGGCGCGCCCTGGCCTGGCTGCTGGTGCTGGCCGGGCTCGGGCATTGCCTGAGCTGGATCCTGATTTCGCGGGCAATGCAGCAGTTGCCGGTCGCACTGGTGGGCCTGTTGCTGCTTGCCCAGCCGGTGTGCGCGTTCGTGCTCGATCTGGTGGTGCTGCAGCGGCCGACGCTGCCGCGCGAATGGCTGGGGCTGGCATGCACGCTGGCCGGCATCTTCCTCGCCGGGCTGAAGGGCCGCGATCGCGCGCGGACATCGCCGCCGCAGCGCCCTTGAACCCCGGCTCGGCATGCCGCATCCATGAGAGGCGGCGACCGGCCGCATCCGCAGGAGGGTTCGATGATGCTGGGAATCGGAGCGTGGAAGCAGCGCCTGCCGCGGGCGCAGGACGCGCTGCCCGGCCGCGACACACCGCTGCCGCTGCACAACGTGCATGCCGTGCACGGCCGACCGCTGCGCGATGCGTTCGCCGGTCTTGAGCAGGTGCAGTTCGGCATGGGCTGCTTCTGGGGCGCGGAGCGCAAGTTCTGGTCGCTGCCGGGCGTGGTGACGACCGCGGTCGGCTACGCCGGCGGGCTCACCCCCAACCCCACCTATCGCGAGGTGTGCTCGGGTCAGACCGGCCATGCCGAGGTCGTGCTGGTGGTCTACGACCCGGCCCAGGTCGCCTTCGAGCATCTGTTGCAGCAGTTCTGGGAAGGCCACGATCCCACCCAGGGCATGCGCCAGGGCAACGACGTCGGCACCCAGTACCGCTCGGCGATCTACTGCACCACTGCCGATCAGCATGCCCTGGCGGTGCGCAGCCGCGATGCCTATCAGGCACGGCTACAGGCCGCGGGCTTCCCGACGATCACCACTGAGCTGGCGGGACCGCCCGCGCCGACGTTCTACTACGCCGAGGACGAGCATCAGCAGTACCTGCACAAGCACCCTGGCGGCTATTGCGGGCTGGGTGGTACCGGCGTCGCCTGCCCGGTGGGCGTGGCGCTGTAGCGTCGTCGGCGCAGGGCCGACTCAGGCGGCGCGCGGCGCCGCCGGATCGAGCAAGCCGGCCGGCAGCGCGCGCAGCGCCTCGGCCAGCCGCAGCAGGAAATCGTGCATCGCCGAGCTGCGGCGCCACACCATCGCGATCCGCCGTGTCGGGCGGGTGTCACTGAAATCGAGCAGGTGCAGATGCGGCGACGGCGCCACCGGTGGCTTGGTCGCGAGCACCGGCAGCAGGGTCACGCCGACGTTCGCGGCGACCATCTGGCGCAGCGTTTCCAGACTCGTGGCGCGGAATTCGGCATGCTCGGCGGCGCCCGACAACCGGCACACGTCCAGCGCCTGCTCGCGCATGCAATGGCCGTCTTCGAGCAGCAGCAGCTTCTGCTGCGACAGGGCCGGCAGGTCCAGCCGGTCCTGCGCGGCCAGCGGGTGGCGATCGGACACCGCGAGCACGAACGGCTCTTCGAACAGAAACTGGGTGTGCAACTGCTCCTCGTCCAGCGGCAAGGCAAGAATCGCCGCATCGAGCCGGCCGTCGTGCAGCCGCGACAGCAGCACGTCGCTCTTTTCCTCGATCAGCAGCAGTTCGAGCTCGGGGAAACGTGCGCGTACCAGCGGCACAGCGTGCGGCAGCAGGTAGGGCCCGAGTGTGGGAAACACGCCCAGCCGGATCGAGCCGGCTTCGGGGTCGGCGCTGCGCCGCGCGACATCCTTCATCTGCTCGATGTCGGCGACGATCCGCCGCGCGCGCTCGGCGATCTGCTGGCCGGTCGGGGTCAGCATGACCTTGCGCGGCGCGCGTTCGACCAGCGCCACGCCCAGCTCCTCTTCCAGCTTGCGGATCTGCGTCGACAGCGTCGGCTGGCTGACGAAGCAGCTGGCCGCGGCGCGGCCGAAATGCCGGTGCTCGGCCAATGCGACGAAGTAGCGCAGATCCCGCAGGTTCATCGCTGCGTGCTCCGATGGCCGCGCGCCGACGCGATGCCCCGTCGCCGCACTGCGACGACCGGGCAGGTCGCAGGGTCTGCGGGCGCGCCCATGCTCAGGCGGCCGCCACCTGTGGTGCCGGCGCGGAGTGCCGGATCAGGTGGTCGAACGCGCTCAGTGCTGCCTTCGACCCTTCGCCCATCGCGATGACGATCTGCTTGTAGGGCACGGTGGTCGCATCGCCGGCGGCGAACACGCCCGGCACGCTGGTCTGACCACGGGCATCGACGACGATCTCGCCGCGCGGGCTCAACTCGACCACGCCCTTCAACCACTCGGTGTTGGGCAGCAGGCCGATCTGCACGAACACGCCTTCGAGTTCGACGCGGTGATCGCCGCCGCCGACGCGATCGCGGTACACCAGGCCGTTGACCCGGCTGCCGTCGCCGAGCACCTCGGTCGTCTGCGCGCTGGTGACGATGCGCACGTTCGCCAGGCTGCGCAGCTTGCGCTGCAGCACCTCGTCGGCGCGCAGCTGCGCGTCGAATTCGATCAGCGTGACGTGGGCGACGATGCCAGCCAGGTCGATCGCGGCTTCGACGCCGGAGTTGCCGCCACCGATCACCGCCACGCGCTTGCCCTTGAACAGCGGCCCGTCGCAATGCGGGCAGTAGGCCACGCCCTTGTTGCGGTACTGCTCCTCGCCCGGCACGTTCATCTGCCGCCAGCGCGCGCCGGTGGCCAGCACCACGGTCCGCGAGCGCAGCGACGCGCCGTTTTCCAGTTGCACCTCGATCAGCCCGTCGTCGCCGGCCGGCACCAGTCGCGTGCCGCGCTGCAGATTCATGATGTCGACCTCGTACTCGCGCACGTGCTGCTCGAGTGCGGCGGCGAGCTTCGGGCCCTCGGTCTCCTTGACCGAGATGAAATTCTCGATCGCCATCGTGTCGAGCACCTGGCCGCCGAAGCGTTCGGCGGCGATGCCGGTGCGGATGCCCTTGCGCGCGGCGTAGATCGCCGCGGCCGCGCCGGCCGGACCGCCGCCCACGACCAGCACCTCGAACGGCGCCTTGTCGGCGATCTTCGCGGCCTCGCGCTTCGCCGCACCGGTGTCGAGCTTGGCGACGATCTGCTCGAGCGTCATCCGGCCCTGATCGAACTTCTCGCCGTTGAGGAACACGGTCGGCACCGACATGATCTCGCGCGCCTCGACCTCGTCCTGGAACAGCGCGCCGTCGATGGCCACGTGGCGGATGCGCGGATTGAGCACCGCCGCAAGATTCAGCGCCTGCACCACGTCCGGGCAGTTCTGGCACGACAGCGAGTAGTAGGTCTCGAACAGATAGTCACCCTCGAGCGCGGCGACCTGTTCGAGCGTCTCCTGCGCAGCCTTCGACGGGTGGCCGCCGACCTGCAGCAGCGCCAGCACCAGCGAGGTGAACTCATGCCCCATCGGCAGGCCGGCAAAGCGCAGCGAGATGTCGTGACCCGGGGAGGTCAGCGCGAACGATGGGCGCCGCGCATCGTCGCCGCCCAGGTCGATCGTGATGCGATCGCTGGCTTCGGCGAGGTCATCGAGCAGGCTGCGCAGTTCGGCGGACTTGGGGCTGTCGTCGAGCGAGGCCACGATATGGATCGGGCGCACGGCGCGGGCCAGGTAGCCCTTGAGCTGGGCTTTGAGGTTGGCTTCCAACATGGTCGGCTCCTGGAGGCAGGGTGGGGCGGTACGCGACGGGCCATGACGGCGCATCGGACGGCGGGAGGGAGGCGAACCGGAAACCGCGCACGCACGGGCTCCGGTTCGCCTCCATCCCCGAAGCGGGGATGGAGGCGGCCGCGGCACACGCCGCGGCCGGCACGCAGATCAGATCTTGCCGACCAGATCCAGCGACGGTGCGAGGGTCTTCTCGCCTTCCTTCCACTTGGCCGGGCAGACCTCGTTCGGATGGGCGGCGACGTACTGCGCGGCCTTGAGCTTGCGCAGGGTCTCGGTGACGTCGCGGGCGATGGCGTTGTCGTGGATCTCCAGCGTCTTGATCACGCCTTCGGGGTTGATGATGAAGGTGCCACGCAGCGCGAGGCCTTCTTCCTCGATGTGCACGCCGAACGCGCGGGTCAGCTGGTGGGTCGGGTCACCGACCAGTGGGAACTGCGCCTTGCCGACGGCAGGCGAGGTCTCGTGCCACACCTTGTGCGAGAAGTGCGTGTCGGTGGTGACGATATAGACCTCGGCGCCAGCCTTCTGGAACTCGGCGTAATGCTCGGCGGCGTCCTCGACCTCGGTCGGGCAGTTGAAGGTGAAGGCGGCCGGCATGAAGATCAGCACCGACCACTTGCCCTTCAGGCTCTCGTTGCTGACTTCGACGAACTCGCCGTTCTGGAACGCGGTGGCCTTGAACGGCTTGATCTCGGTGTTGATGAGGGACATGGAAACTCCTTGGGTGAAGAGGGTGCGGCCGTGGCTGGCCGGCGGCCGGAGAGACCGGCTGGACATAGAGTAGGCAAGCCCTATCGATATGTAAAATCGATAAGTCGAATCCTATCGATAGGTTCAGGCTATCGATAAGGAAGCTGAGGAGGATGCCTATGAAAACGCTTGCAATGGCTGTTGCAGTGCAGCAATATCAGGCGCAAGGAGCTGGTCGACGCGCTATCGCCGCCCAGCCCACGCGGTCCAGGCCGCACACCCCCGTTCCGTGTCCGTACCTCCCTCCCACACGTGTCACGGAATCTTTGAAGGCGGCTTCGGCCGCCTTCATTTTGTCTGTCTGCAAGTGAGAGGGCGGGCCTTACTCCGCATGGGCAGCTGCCTGCCGGCCGGAAACCGCTCTCCCCTCGGCCAAGGCCGCTGCGCGGTCACGCGAAGCGCGCCTGGCGCTCCCATGGATGCGCGGCAATGCCGCGCACACCATCCATGCGCTCCCTGCCTTGGTTGGGGCGTGCACCCGCTCCGCTTCGCGGATCGGTCCGGCCCGGCGCAGCGCGCCGGGCGTTCGCCCACTCGCGCGGCATGCCACGCAAGCTAAAGTGGGCTCACCCATGGCGCGCTTGACGCGGTCACCCGTCACCGGTCACCAGTCAGCTGCCATGAACGCTTGCAATCCGACTTCGGATGGAGGTTGTAGTCGTCCGCTTGAAGAGTCGCGCGCCGTCGGCCCCAGCGCGTTCAGGACTGCTCCCCGGCTCGGTCAGTCAGGATAAAACCGGGGTCAGAGTGCAATTTCGCGAGGCGAAATTGCACTCTGACCCCGAAGAGGCAGCTCCCGGCCCCGCACTCGGGAAGAGAACCCTTATCTTGCCCGCGCACCGGGCACCGCCCGATGGGGACCCGGGCCTTGTTCGGTGCCTGCGCGCCCGGTCGACGACACGAAGTCCAGCACCGCAGGCAACACCGTTGGCGCCCGCGCCGGGTTGTAGAACGCCGCCGCCGGCGCGAAATGATGCGCGCCGGGCAGGATCAGCAGCGTCGAGGCCTCGCCGTGACGGCGTAGCGCGGCGTCCAGGCGTCGGCTTTCGTCCACATCGACGGTGCGGTCGGCATCGCCGTGCACCAACAGGAAGGGCGGCTCGTCGCCATCGACGAATCGCAGCGGCATCGCGTCGGGCCACTGCGTGCGCGGCCCGAACACGGGCGCCAGGTGTGAGTCGATCGCGAAATCGTAAGGCCCGGCCAGGCCAATCACCCCAGCCAGATCGCGCGGTGCCATGCCGACCGCGGCCAGGTGACGTGCGTCGGTGCCCAGCAGCGCCGCGATCTGTGCGCCCGCCGAATGCCCGGCGACGAACAGCCGCCGCGGATCGCCGCCATAGGCCTGCGTATGGTCGCGGGTCCAGCGCACCGCTCGCGCCGCGTCGCCGACGAAATCGGGAAAGCCGGCCGCCGGATAGGTGCGGTAGTCGGCGACGATCGCGACGATGCCGTGCTGCGCCAACCGGCTGCCGACGAAGCGGTACTGCGCGCGGCTGCCACGCCGCCACGAACCGCCGTAGAAGAACACCACGACTGGGGCGCCGCTGACCGGCGCGGCCGGCCGGTAGAGGTCGAGCGACAGTCCGCGGTCGGCGTCGTAGACCGCGCTGATTGCAGGTCGATCGCTGTGCCGGTTGACCACCGCGAAGAACGCGCTCTGGCAGGCGGATAGCATCAGCGCGACCAGCGCCGCAAGGCAGATGCGCAAGGAAGAAGGCATCGGCGGCCGCTCGAGCGAAAGGGCGACCACCATGCCGGACGCCCGCGCCGCTACGATGTGAAGCCATGGATACGCCTTCTCCCCGACTCGATGCGGTGCTGCGCGCGGCTGCGTCGCGCATCGACGCCACCGATGCCCGCTGGCTGCTCGCGCACGCCGTCGGGCGTCCGCACAGCTGGCTGTTCGCGCATGGCGACGACCCGATCGAACCGGCATTGGCCGCACGTTTCGAAACGTTGGTGGCGCGTCGCGCTGCCGGCGAGCCGGTCGCCTACCTGATCGGGCGCCGCGGCTTCTGGCGGTTCGACCTGGCGGTGTCGCCCGCGACGCTGATTCCCCGGCCCGAGACCGAGCGGCTGGTCGAGCTGGCGCTGGCGCGGCTGCCGGCCGGGCCCGACGCCGCGGTTGCCGACCTGGGCACTGGTAGCGGCGCGGTCGCGCTCGCGCTTGCGGTCGAGCGCCCGGACGTCGAGGTGGTGGCGACCGACCTGAGCGAGGATGCGCTCGCCGTCGCGCGCGCCAACGCCGCCGAACTGGGGCTGGCGCGCGTGACGTTCCTGGCCGGCGACTGGTACGCGCCGCTTGCGGGCCGGCGCTTCGATGTGCTGGTCAGCAACCCGCCGTATATCGAGGCGGGCGATGCGCACCTGGCCCGTGGCGACCTGCGCTTCGAGCCGCCGACCGCACTGGCCTCCGGCGACGACGGCCTCGATGCGATCCGCGTGCTGGCCGGCGGTGCCTGTGCGCACCTGCGCCCAGGCGGTTGGCTGCTGGTCGAGCACGGACTGGCACAAGGCACGGCGGTACGCGCGCTGTTCGAGGCGGCCGGGCTTGCCGACGTGGAGACCGCGCGCGATCTCGAACAGCGCGACCGCGTGACCTTCGGACGCGCCGGAGGCGCCTGAGCGCGGCTGATAGAATGGCGGCCGGTTCCTTTCGGATGCCCGTGCATGCGACAGCTCTATCCCGCCATCGAGCCCTACGACACCGGTTCGCTGGCCGTCGACGATCGACACGTCCTGTACTACGAACAGTGCGGCAACCCGAAGGGCAAGCCGGTCGTGCTGCTGCATGGCGGCCCGGGTGGCGGTTGCAGTCCGAAGATGCGCTGCTTCCACGATCCGGCGAAGTACCGCATCGTGCTGTTCGACCAGCGTGGCGCCGGGCGCTCGACGCCACATGCCGATCTCGTCGCCAACACCACCTGGGATCTGGTCGCCGACATCGAGCGCCTGCGCGAGCACCTGGGCATCGAGCAGTGGCAGGTCTTTGGTGGTTCGTGGGGCTCGACGCTGGCGCTGGCCTACGCCCAGAGCCACGCGCGCCGGGTCACCGAACTGGTCCTGCGCGGCATTTTCATGTTGCGTCGCTGGGAACTGGAATGGTTCTACCAGGAAGGCGCGTCGCGGCTGTTCCCGGAAGCCTGGCAGCAGTACATCGCCGCGATTCCGCAGAACGAGCGTGGCGATCTGATCACCGCGTTCCACAAGCGTCTGACCAGCGACGACGAAGGCGTGCGCCTGGACGCGGCCCGCGCGTGGAGCGTCTGGGAAGGCGCCACGAGCTTCCTGCACATCGACGAGGACTTCGCCGGCAGCCATGCCGATGCGCGGTTCGCGCTCGCGTTTGCACGCATCGAGAACCACTATTTCGTCAACGGCGGTTTCTTCGAGGTCGACGACCAGTTGCTGCGCGACGCCTATCGCATCGTCGACATCCCGGGCGTCATCGTGCACGGCCGCTACGACGTCGTCTGCCCGGTGCAGAACGCCTGGGACCTGCACCAGGTCTGGCCGAAGGCCGAGCTGGTGATCACGCCGGCCTCGGGCCATTCGGCGTTCGAAGCGGAGAACATCGACGCGCTGGTCCGCGCGACCGACCGCTTCGCCTGATCCACTGCGCGCCCGCATGCGCGGGCGCGATCATCCACGCGCGCTCGCGTGGCACGTATCCACTGCTCATGCGCCGGACACCGGCGCACACCACGGGACATCGCACCATGTCGGAAGAAGACACCCTCGTCGTCAAGGACAGCAACGGCACCGCGCTCGCCGACGGCGACTCGGTCACGCTGATCAAGGACCTCAAGGTCAAGGGCACCAACGTCACGCTCAAGCGCGGCACGCTGGTCAAGAACATCCGTCTCACCGACGACGCCGACCTGATCGAGTGCAACGCCGAGAAGGTCAAGGGCCTGGTGCTGCGCACCGAGTTCCTCAAGAAGGCCTGAGTGCAGGTGGTGCCGGGCGCAGGCCCGGCCCATGACCGTCAGTCGACCGGTGTGCCGTCGGGCTGGTGGTCGATCATCCACAGCCCCGCCCAGAGTTTGAGATCGAGCTCGTAGCCTTCGGCATGCTTGCGCATCAGCCAGGCCGGCGCGGTGGCGCGCGGCACGGTGTGGACGATGATGTCCTCGTCATCGATGCCGCCGCCTTTGCCGACCCGGGTCAGTTCGCGGGCGCGGACGAAGGCCACGCGCTCGTTGCTCATGCCCGCCGTCGTCGGGCCGGTCAGCAGCACATCGACACGCCCGGCCGACCAGCCGGTCTCCTCGATCAACTCGCGCCGGGCCGCGTCCTCAAGCGAATCGGAGCTGCCGTGGTCGCCGACCAGGCCGGCAGGCATCTCGATCGTGCGCGCACCCAGCGGCACGCGGTACTGCTCGACGAACAGCACCTCGTCGTCCGGCGTGACCGCAATGATCAGCACCGCCATGCCGTTGCCGCCGTGCGTGCGCTCGCATGATTCCCACTTGCCCCGGCGCACCAGCCGCAGCCAGTCGCCCTGGTAGAGCACCTCCGCCGCGTCGGCGGGTCCCGTGTTCTGGTTCGTCATGCGTCGATGGTAGTCCCCCGGCCGCAGCGTCGATAGCACGCGGCGGCGCGCCGGTCAGGCTTCGGCCACCGGCGCCCAGGTCAGGCCGGCCGCGGCGTACAGGCGCCGCCGGGTCAGCGGACCGAAACGCAACGCGGTGCACAGCGCCGACAACGCCTGCGCATCGCCGTCGCGCCGCGCGAAGCCGTCCGCGCCCTCGCCCAGTGGCGCGTCGCAGGCGATCGTCGTCAGCTGTCGATACAACTGCGCAGCGTCGGCGTGCTGGCGCAACTTCGCCGCCGCCTGGGCGGCGCCGCGGAAACGCAGGAACCCGATCTCGTCGCTGCGCGCCAGCAGCGCGTCGAGCGTGCCGAAGTGGTGCAGCAGGCTGGCCGCGGTCTTGCAGCCGATGCCCGGCACGCCGGGGATGTTGTCGATCGCGTCGCCGCACAGCGCGAGGTAGTCGGCGATCTGATGCGCCTCCACGCCGTGGCGTGCCCGCACGCCGGCCGCCGTCCAGCGCTGGCCGCGAGCGTAGTCCCACTGCTCGTCGGCGCCCTGGAGCAATTGCGACAGGTCCTTGTCGGCCGAGACGATGACGCCGTGGTGCGCGCGGCGGCGACCGGCCTGCAACGCGCTGCCGATCAGATCGTCGGCTTCGTACTCGGTGTCGGCGAGCACGACCAGGCCGAGCGCGCGGCACAGCGCCTTGCAGTGCGCGAACTGCCGGCGCAATGCGTCCGGCGCGGGCGGGCGATTGGCCTTGTAGGCCGGGTACAGGCGATTGCGGAAACAGCTGTCGAGCGCTTCGTCGAAGGCGATCGCGATGTGCCGCGGGCGCTCGCGCTCGATCAGTTCGGCGAGAAACCGTGCGAAGCCCTGCACGGCATTGGTCGGCCAGCCCTCGGCGTCGTGGAACTCGTCGGGCATCGAGTGCCAGGCGCGGAACACGTAGAGGCTGGCGTCGACCAGGTACAGCGGGGCGGTCGGCGGCGGGGCGGACGACTGGACGGCGGGGGGCGTCAGACTCACGGCGCGACCCAGTCCTGCAGCAGCGCGGCCGGGTCGGGTCGCTCGCGTTCGGGCGGATCCAGCCGCGGGCTGCCGATGTGGATGAAGCCGGCGATGCGTTCGTGCTCGCCCAGGCCGAGCGTGGCGAGGATCTCGCCGTCGTAAGCCGGCCAGCCGGTCAGCCAGGATGCGCCGAAGCCACAGGCCTGCGCGGCCTGCAGCAGTGCAAAGCACACGCTGCCGGCGGTCAGCAGCCGCTCGATGTCGGGGATCGCGGTGTCGTGCGGGTCCAGGATCGCGACGACCGCGATCACCAGCGGCGCGTGCGAGAACCGGTGGCGGTCCTTGTCGAGCGCGCCGGCGCCGATCTCCGGATCGCGTGCGCGGGCGCGGGCCACCAACCGTTCACCGAGCGCGTGGCGCGCGTCGCCGGCGATGCGCAGGAACCGGAACGGCACCCGCTTGCCGTGGTCGGGGACCCGCACCGCCGAGCGCAGCATGCGCTGCAGGGTCGCGTCGTCGGGTCCTGGCGCATCGAGCTGGCGCGCCGGCACCGAACGCCGCGCATCGAGCGCGTCGAGAAGGCGTTCAGCATTTGGGAGTATCGTCACGGACTTGTGCCTCTGGTTTCGGAAAGCTAAGTGCGGGGGCGCTGTGCCCCATCCCCCGATTCTCCCCCAAGATGACGCATCCCCACGACATCGGTCCGGCGCCGCCTTCGCGCCGACCTGCGCCGGGCGAGCCCGAGGCGGTGTTCGACGCGCTGCGACGCGACGCGGTGACGGCGCTGGGCGAGGTGTTGTCGACGCTGTGGGATGAGGTCGAGACCCAGGTCGAACGCGATGCGCTTGGCGCTGCCGCCGACTACATGGCCGCACAGGACGCACGATTGGCTGCGCGCGCATTGCGCATGCGTGCGCCGGTGCTGGCGGCGAGCTTCCGTGCCGCGATCGAGGCGGCCTTCGAATGTTGGCGCAGCGCCCCCCCGCCGCGGCCGGCGCACGACGCGATGGCGCTGATGTCCGAAGGCCAGCTGGAACTGCATCTTGCGGTCCAACAGCAGGTCGACCTGCTCGAACACCAATGGCTGGGCCCGTTGACCGTGCTCGATGGCCGGATGGCGGGGCTGGCATCGCGCCTGGGTGTCGCCGATGGCGCGGCGCATCCGCTGCGTCCGCTCGTGCCGGTCCAGGCGTTCGCCGGTCTGCTCGATCCCGACGCGCTGCCGCGCGACCTGCGCACCCGGCTGTTCGAGCAACTCGGCGCACGACTGCCGGCGGTTCTCGCCGGGCTCTACGCCCGCGCCGATACCTTGCTCGACAACGCGTTCGGGCCGGTGCCGAGCACACCGGCTGCCGACCGTGGTGGCCGCGAGGCGACGTGGCAACCCGAGGGTGGGCTGGCCGAGGTGCGGGCGGCCACGGCCGACGCCGCCCCGCCCGTGCAGGGGCCGTTGTCGGCGGATCTGGTCCGGCTGTTGGCCGCCGGTGGTCCCGACACGACCGATCCCGATCCGCAGGGCGTCGAACTCGCGCTGGTCCGGGCGCAACTGCACCGCTGGCGGGCGCAACGCGCGCCTACCTCGGCGTCTCCGGTGGAGGATGCGCCCGCGCGCGATGTGCCACGCCGTGCCCACCAGGCCGTCGAGGCGGCGAAGCTGCTGAGCGTGGCGCGATTGCTGCAAGGCGACGACCCCTCGCCGTATGCCCGGGTGCTGGCCGGCGACGACCGGCGGCGATTGGGTGAGGTGATCCGGCTGGAACTCGCGCGCGGTCTGCGCGGCGTCGGTGTCGATCCCGACCGCGCGCCGCTGAGCGGCGACGACGAAGACGCGATCGATCTGGTCGGCCTGTTGTTCCAGGCGCTGTTCGAGGCCAACGACCTGATGCAGCAGGCGCGCGATCTCTACGGCCGACTGGTTATGCCCTGCCTCAAGGTGGCCTTGACCGACGAATCGATGTTCAGCCAGCGCGGCCATCCGGCGCGCCGGCTGCTCGATGCGGTCACCGAGGCCTGCGACGGCAATACCGGCGACACCGCGCTCGACCGCGACCTGCTCGAGCATGCCGGGCGGCTCGTGGACCGGGTCGTGGAGGAATACGAAACCGACCAGGCGGTGTTCGCGCTCGCGGCCGAGGAATTGCGCGAGCGCCTGGACCAGCAACGCCGTCGCACGGAAGTTGCCGAGCGCCGCGCCGCCGAGGCGATCCATGGCCGCGAACGCCTGCAGCAGGCGCGCCGCGGCGTGGCCATGCTCGTGGCCGAGCGCATGACCGCGCAACCGCTGACCGACGCGGTCGCCCGGTTTCTCGATCAGCACTGGCGCCACCACCTGACCCAGACCTGGCTGCGCGACGGCCCCGATTCGCCGCGCCACCGCGCCGCGGTCGCGATCGGCGATGCGATGATCGGCATCGATCTCGACGCCGCCGCGGCCGATGGCGACGCAGTGGCCGCGTCCCTGCGCGCGCTGCAAGGGCCGCTGGCCGATTGCTACGCCAGCGGTGGCCTCGATGCGGCCGCCGCGCGCGAGGAGGTCACGCGCATCGTCGCTGCGCTCGCGCGTTGCGATGCGCCCCGGCGCATGCATACGCCGCTGTCGGAGGACGAGGCGCTGGACGAGCCGTCCGACCCCCTGCTGCGCCTGGTGGACGGCACGGCGACGCCGGCCTTCGATCCGACCATCGCCGCACGGATGCGCCAGTTGCGCCCCGGCCAGGGCCTGCGGCTGATCGACGAGCACGGTCGCCAATCGGTGGCCCGGGTGGCATGGATCAGTCCGCTGACCTCGCGGCTGCTGATCGTCAACCGGCGCGGTGTGCGTCGGATGGTCGTCTCGCCCGAGGAACTGGCCGCCTTGGTCGGGGCCGGGCGTGCGCTGGTGCGTTCGATCGATGCCCCGTTCGACGAGGCCATGAAGCATCTGTGGCAGCACCTGAGTGCGGCCAACGACGACGGTGACAGCGCCGCAGTGGGCTGAGCGCCGCGGCCGGCAACGACACGATGGGTCTCGGGGGCGGCGTCAGCGCGGCGGCGTTGCGGCACCCTCGCGCGGCTCGGGCGCGGGGTTGGCCTGCGCCCAGCGGCGGCGCTGTTCGGGTGTCATCTGCTGCCAGCGCTCGCGCAGCGCGGCGCGCTCGGCCTCGGGCAGCGTACGCAGCTTGGCGTACAACGCACGCGCTTCTTCGCGCTGTTCGGGCGGCAACCGCTTCCAGCTGTGCATGCCGTGACGGGCGTGCTCGCGTTCGGCAGGCGTCATTGCTTGCCAGCGCTGGGCGTGGCCGAGCATGCGGCGGCGTTTGTCGGCATCGGCGTCGTTCCAGCGCTCGCGGATCGGCGCGACGAGCTGGTCGCGCTGCGCGGGCGTGAGCCGGTCCCACTCAGGCAGGGCAGGGCCGGGCTGGGCGGCCGCAAGGCCGATCGCCGACAGGCCGCCCAGCAACAGGACCGCACGCAGAAAGGGGGAAGACAGGCGCATGGGTCACTCCATCGCAAGCAAGGTGGACTCGTTCGCGGCGAGCCACAGGTAGAAGTCCGGCGACTCCTCGTACGTCGCCAGGGCGTCGGCGACGCCGTCGTCGAGTACGGCAGCTTCCTCGACCTCGGCCAGCACCGGCGCAGGAGCGGCACTCGGCGGCGCCGGTGGGGCGAGCGACTGCATGCCGATCGCCAGTGCGAACAGCGCGGCGAAACCGGCCGCGGCCGGCCAGGCCCAGCCGCGCCGTGCAGGCGCGGCGGTCGTGGCGGCATGCCGCGCGCGATGCAGGCGCGCGGTGGTGCCGGCCGAGATCTGCGCCTGGGCATGGCCGTAGAGCGCACGCAGCGCGGCGTCCCCGTCCGCGGCGGTGTGCGGGTGATTCGGGCGGATCATCGAAACTCCTCCAGTTGCGTCTGCAGCGCCTCGCGGGCACGGAACAGATGGGTTTTCACCGAGCCCTCGCCGCATCCCATGATGCGCGCGGTGGTCCCGACGTCGAATTCCTCAAGCACCCGCAGCGTGAACGCTTCGCGCTGGCGGCGCGGCAGTTGACGCAGCGCCTCGGCCAATCGCTGCCAGGCCTCGCGGCCGTCGTGCGAGCGCGACGGATCGGGGCCGGCATCGGCCCAATCGATCTCCTCGCCCTCGGACGTGCGGGCATCGGTGAGCCAGCTCAGCCGGAAGGTGCGCCGGCGCTGGGTGTCGACGATCCGGCTGCGCAGCACGGTCCAGAACAATGGTGTCCATTCCGACGCCGGCCGGTCGCGATAGCCGAGCATCCGGACCATCGCGTCCTGCACCGCGTCGAGCGCGTCGTCGCGATGGCGCAGGCCGAGTTCGGCGAAGCGGAACGCGCGGCGCTCCACGCTCGCCAGAAACGCCTCGAGCGTGGCCGGCGGCGCGGTGTCGGGGGCGGCCGTCGCCGCGGGCAGGGGAGCGCTCACCGGCGCCAGCCTACCGTGCACGGCATGCGTCTGCGGGTCGAACGGGCGGCTGCCATCCATCGTCGGTCGTTGCGCCATGGGCGGGGTCGTCATGGACAACGCCTCGTGGCGTCGACGGTTGACGCGGACCCGGCAGATCGTTGGACGAGCCGCCACGGTTCATCGGCGGTTGCGCCGGGCCGCTCGGCATGCGGCCATCACGGCCTCCGGCAGGTGTGCCGTCGGGGCAGAAACGAACGGCCGCAAGCCGACGGCGGGGCTAATGCCCGCCGTCGAGCGCCTTGAGCTCGGTGACCAGGGCGCCGGCTGCCTCGGCGCCGTCGCCATAGAGCATGCGCGTGTTGTCGGCGTAGAACAGCGCGTTCTCGATGCCGGCAAACCCTGTGCCCTTGCCGCGCTTGATGACCACGACATTCTTCGAATCGATCACGTCCAGGATCGGCATGCCGTAGATCGGGCTCGCCGGGTCCGTCTTGGCGACCGGGTTGACGACGTCGTTGGCGCCGATGACCAGGGTCACGTCGGTGTTGGCGAACTCGGGGTTGATATCGTCCATGTCGACGATCAGGTCGTAGGGCACACCGGCCTCGGCCAGCAGCACGTTCATGTGCCCGGGCATGCGCCCGGCGACCGGGTGGATCGCGAACTTGACCTTGACCCCACGCTCGATCAGGCGCTGGCTCAGTTCGCGGATCTTGTGCTGCGCCTGGGCCACGGCCATGCCGTAGCCGGGCACGATCACCACCCGCTCGGCATAGGCCATCATCGCTGCGACGTCGCCGGCCTCGATCGGCTTCTGCGTGCCCTCGATCGCCTGGGCCTGCGCGTTGCCGCCGAAGCTTGCGAACAGCACGCTGCGGATCGAGCGGTTCATCGCCTTGGCCATCAGCCTGGTCAGCAGCATGCCGGCCGCGCCGACCATCGTGCCGGCGATCATCAGTGCCTCGTTGCCCAGCACGTAACCTTCGAAGGCCACCGCCAGGCCGGTCAGCGCGTTGTACAGCGAGATCACCACCGGCATGTCGGCGCCGCCGATCGGCAGCGTCATCAGCACGCCCAGCGCGAGTGCCAATGCGAAGAACGCGACGATCGCCGGCAGCTCCAGTGCATGCACGACCAGCCCGCCGACGACGAGCGCGGCGACGAACACCGCCAGGTTGAACAGTTGCTGCCCGGGAAAGGCGTAGCGCTTGTCCATGCGCCCATCGAGCTTGGCCCAGGCGATCACCGAGCCCGACAGCGCGATCGCACCGATCAGTGCGCCCAGCGTCGCCAGCACCAGCGGCACCGAGGCGGGTGCGCCGGCATGCTGCGACCAGCGGAGCAGCTCGACCGCGCCGATCGCCGCCGCCGAGCCACCGCCCAGACCGTTGTAGAGCGCGACCATCTGCGGCATGTCGGTGATCGCGACCTTCTTGCCCGACACCCAGGCCAGCACGGTGCCCAGTGCGATCGCCGTCGCCATCAGGCCGAGGTTGTGCAGGCCCGGCACGAAGAACGTGGCCGCGGTTGCCAGCAGCATGCCCACGCCGGCCCATTGGATGCCCGAGCGCGCGGTCTTCGGCGAAGCCATGCGCTGCAGGCCGAGCAGGAACAGGGTCGCGGCGATGAAGTAGCTTGCCGCGATCAGTCCTGTGCGCAGATCGAGGCCGCTCATCGCGTCGTCACCATCGTGGCGCCCGTCACCGGAGACGGGCTGCGGTCGAGTCGATGGTGCTCGCGCATCTCCATCGCGGTCTTGAGCAGGCCGATCATGCCTAAGCCGAATGCGAGCAGGCCCAGCGACAACTGGCCGACCACCGGGTCGCCGGCCACATAGGCGCCGATCAGCCCCAGCGCCATCGCGCCGAGCGCGTAGACGGCCAGCAGCCCCAGCATCCAGCGCCCCTTGCGCGGGTCTTCCCAGACCCGACGCGAGAATGCGTTCTGGGTCTTGGTCGGGTCCTGCAGCGACGACAGGCCGATGCCGATGCCGGCATGCAGCAGCACCATGTTCGCCGCCTCGTAGACCGGTCCCCAGCCGGCCCGGCCCGAGGCGCCGGCGGCGAGCCCGGCGCGCACGGCGTAGGACAGCGCCACCAGCAATGCCGGGTACTGGAGGTAGCTCAGCCACTGGAACACGGTGCGGGCCGAGGGCAGGCGCCGCGACGGTGGAAAGACGGGCAGGTCGGTCACGGCGCGTCGCTCCGCTTGGCGGTGGGCTTGAACATCTCCAGCATCCGCTCGGTGACGACATAGCCGCCGGCGGCGTTGCCGGCGCCCATCAGCACCGCGAGGAACCCGATCGCCTTCTCCAGCGTGGTGTCGGCATGGCCGAGCACGACCATCGCACCGATCAGCACGATGCCGTGGATGAAGTTCGACCCCGACATCAGCGGCGTGTGCAGGATCACCGGCACGCGCGAGATGATCACGTGGCCGGCGATCGCGGCCAGCATCACGATGTACAGCGCCACGAATCCATCGATCATGCAGGAGCTCCGGAAGTGGGGGCGGTAGCCGGCACCTGCGGCCAGACCGTCCGGGCCAGCAGTTCGTCGGTCCAGTCGAAGGCGAGGGCGCCATCGACGAGCAGCAGCGACACGAAGTGCTGGACGTTGCGTGCGTACATCTCGCTGGCGTGGGTTGCGCCCAGGCTCGCCAGATCCAACGGGCCTGCGACCGTGACGCCTGCGACCTCGACGGTCTGACCGGGTACGGTGACCGCGCAGTTGCCGCCGGTTTCGGCGGCCAGATCGACGATCACGCTGCCCGGCCGCATGCCGGCGACCATGTCGGCGTCGATGATCGTCGGCGCACGCCGGCCAGGCACGGCGGCAGTGCACACCACGACATCGATGCCGGCCAAGTGCGCGGCCAGGCGGCGTTGCTGCTCGGCGCGCTCCTCGTCGGTCAGGGCACGGGCGTAGCCGCCCTCGCCGGCGGCGCTCACGCCGAGGTCGAGAAAGCGTGCGCCCAGCGATTCGATCTGCTCGCGCGTCTCGGGCCGCACGTCGAAACCCTCGACCTGCGCGCCCAGGCGCCGCGCAGTCGCGATCGCCTGCAGTCCGGCGACACCGGCGCCGACCACCAGCACCTTCGAAGGCCGGATCGTGCCGGCGGCGGTGGTCAGCATCGGGAAGAATCGCGGCGCCAGTTGCGCGCCGATCAGCACCGCCTTGTAGCCGGCCATGCCGGCCTGCGAGCTGAGCACGTCCATCGCCTGTGCGCGGGTGGTACGTGGCAGCCGTTCGAGCGGGAAGGCGAGAATGCCGTGTGCGCGCAGCGCGTCGGCGCGCGCCGGTTCGGCGTCGGGCTGCAGGATGCCGACCAAGGCGGCACCCGGCCTGAGCCGGGCGATCGCGTCGGTCGGTGGCGCCTGCACGCACAGCACCACATCGGCCTGCGGCAGCGCGTCGTCGCCGACCAGCTGCGCGCCGGCCTCGACATAGGCGGCATCGGCGAAATGTGCGCCGTCGCCCAGGCCGCGCTGCGCGAGCACGGTGGCCCCGGCGGCGATCAGTTTCCGCACCGTTTCCGGCGTCAGCGCCACCCGGCGTTCGCCAGGCGCCGTTTCCTTCATCGCAAGCACGACGACCGCCATCACCACTCCCCGTGGGTCAAGGACACCGGACGATGCCGTCCGAACCGGACACGCTGTTGCCGGTGTCGATCCTAGCCTGAATGCTGCGGCAGGTCAGCGGGTGCGTGATCGATGTGGGCAATGTGATCGGTCAGCGCCAAGGGCGCGAGGCGAGTTCCAGGCCGAGCAGCAGCAGGCAGACCAGGAACCCCACACGAAAGCGCGCTGGCGGGATGCGCTGGCGCAGTCGTCCGCCGAGCCACATGCCGGCCAGTGCGGGCACGACCGCCAGCGTCGACAGACCGGCCTGCTCGAACCGGAACGCGCCATGGGCGCCCAACCCGATCGCCAGCGCCAGCGTCGAGACCGTGAACGAGAGTCCCAGTGCCTGCACCAGCGTGTCGCGCTGCAGTCCCAGCGCCTGCAGGTACGGCACGGCTGGAATCACGAATACGCCGGTGGCGCCGGTGACCAGCCCGGTCGCGAGACCGACCGTGGGCGACCACCCGCGCTCATGGCGTGCAGGCACGGTCAGCGGCGGGGCGAGCAGGGCATGGCCGGCGTAGGCGATGAGCGCCAGCCCGAGCGCGCACCCCGACCAGGTCGGATCGGTCGTGGCCAGTGCGCCGGCACCGGCGATCGTGCCGACCACGATGCCCAGCAGCATCGGCCAGAGCCGGCGCATCAGCGGTCCCAGTTCGGGGCCGGCGGCCAGTTGCCAGACATTGGTCACCATCGAGGGCACCACCAGCATCGCCGCCGCTGCTGCTGGTGGCATGCCCAGCCCGAGCAGTCCCATGGCGATCGTCGGCAGGCCCATGCCGGTCAGGCCCTTCACCGCGCCTGCGAGCAGGAAGATGCCGACCAGTGCTGCGAGGGGGAAAGCGATCGCCATGTCCATGGCGCCATTGGGCGCCGGGGCGGGGCCGGGCACAATGCGGTTTTGACCGCGTGTCCCTTCGGATGGACCGAAGGGCACGTCCTGGAGGTCCCGTGCGAATCGACCTGGCCGACCTGCGCCTGTTCCTGCACATCGTCGATGCCGGCAGTATCAGCCAGGGCGCGGCACAGGCGCATCTGGCACTGGCCTCAGCCAGCGAGCGGCTGCGGCGGATCGAGGCCGATGCCGGCATCGCCTTGCTCGAGCGGCACGCCCGCGGTGTCCGCGCGACCGAGGCCGGCGAGGCGCTCGCGCACCATGCGCGGCGCATGCTGCGACGGCACGGCATGCTGCGCGACGAACTGCAGGCGTTCGCGGCCGGCGCGCGCGGAACCTTGCGGCTGTACGCCAATACCGCAGCGGCGACCGGTTTTCTGCCGGAGGCGCTGGCGCCGTGGCTGGCGGCGCGCCCGGCAGTCCGCATCGCGTTGAAGGAACGCACCAGCGCAGAGATCGTGCGTGCGGTCGCCTCGGGCCGCATCGAGGCTGGCGTGGTCGCCGACAGTGTCGATGCCGGCGATTTGCATCTGGCGCCGGTGGCGGACGACCGACTGGTGCTGATCGTGCCGGTCGACCATCCGCTCGCCGCTGTGCGCGAGGCGGCATTCGCCGATGCGCTCGCACTGCCGTTCATCGGCCTGGCGCCGGGCAGTGCATTGCAGGATCACCTCGACGCGCACGCGACTGACGCCGGACGCGCATTCGCGTTCCGCATCCGTGTCCGGACCTTCGAGGACCTGTGCCTGCTGGTCGCGCGCGGCGTCGGCGTGGGCATCGTGCCGGCCGGCGCCGCGCAGCGTTACCGTCGCCGCCATCCCCATCGCGCGATCGCGCTGCGCGAGCCCTGGACACGCCGCCGGCTATGCGTCTGCGTCCGCGACTGGCGAGGCCTGGCGCCGCCGATGCGCGACCTGCTCGTCCACCTGGGGGCCGGCCCGCCGCCCGACATCGACGGCTGAACGCCGCGGCCGTCCGTGCCGTTCAGAGCGCCGGCTTGGCGGTCATCAGGTAGAAGATCGCCAGGAACGAGAACAGCGCCGGCACGCCCATCGCTGCCCAGGTCCCCAGGTGCCGGTCGTAAGCCGCCGGCAGCGGCTGGCCGCTGGCGGCGGCCTGCTGCGCGATGTCGCGCAGCCGGATCTGGATGCCGACGACCGGCAGCCAGCACAGCCCGGCGATCACGAACAGCACGATCGACCAGTACAGCCACGGCGTCGACAGTGGAATGTGCAGTCGGTGCGCCAGATAGAGGCCGGTCAACGGCTGCACGACGATCGTGGTCGCCGTGAACAGCCAGTCGGCGATGACCACCAGCCGGGCCACCGCGGCGACCACCACCGGGTCGCGCTGGCGGCTTGCGAACAGCAGGTAGAACGCCGTGCCCACCCCGGTGCCGAACAGGAACGTCGACGACAGGATGTGCAGGAACTTAACGAGGGCGATGTCCATCGGGGGCGTCCAGTTTCAGCAGGGCATAGATCAACGCGAGCACCGGCAGGTTCTTCAGCACCGGTCCATAGGGATGCGCCCAGTACTCGGGCAGCCAGAGGCTGATGACCAACGTATAGAACGCGATCAGCCCCAGTTGCGCGCAGTAGGCGGCGCGCCGCCAGCGGGGCCGCCAGACCGCCAGCCCGAGCAGCGCATCCAGCGCCGCTGCGCCGTAGAGCGACGGCAGGGTGAGCGCATCGGGCACGTGCGCGCGCTGCAGCAGCTCCACGCTGGCCTGGACCGGATACACGAAGGCCGACACCCAGGCGGTGACCAGCCACATCAGCGAGTTGGCCGTTCGCAGGGTCGGGAGCAGCACGCGCAGGTGGGCGGCGCGGCGCACGTCGGCGCGCGCGCCGGGTGCGAGGAAGCGGGTCGCCGGGCGCAGCGGCCGGGCGAGCAACGCCTGCCAGGGGGCCGCGTCGCCATGATTGCCTGCCTCGAGCATGCGCAGCGCATCGGCGTCCAGGAACTGGGCGAGCCCCGGGATCGGCCACCGCACCGCCATCCGCACTGCCCAGGCCGGCGCGGGCAGCACGCGTAGCCGCTGGCCCATCTGCGTCGCCAGGGTCCGCAGGTAATCGGCGAACGTCAGCGGTGCGGGCCCGACCGCCTCGATCACCGCTGGCGGGTCGGGATGCTCGACCAGCGCGGTCACGCCATCGAGCAGGTCGTCGAGATGGATCGGCTGGACGCGCTGCCGGCCACCGTCTGGCAGGGCGATGAGCGGTTGCGCAGCCAGCGCTAGGAACAGGCGCGTGCTCGTGCCGGACTCGGCGAAGACCAGCGACGGGCGAACCACGACACCGCGGCCGGGAAAGGCCGCCACGCAGGCATCGCCCGCCGCCTTGCTGCGCCAGTAGGCCGTCGCGGCCTGCGCATGGGCGCCCAGCGCCGAGATCTGCACGAGCCGCGTCACGCCGGCCGCTGCCGCCAGCGCGAACAGCGTGCACGGCCCGCTCACGTGCACCTGCTCGAAACTGGCCCCGTCCGTCTCCCGGAAGATGCCCGCGGCATTCACCACGACATCGACCGTTCGCAACACGTCCATCCACTGATCCTGGCACGGCCGGGCGAGGTCGAGTGCGACGTGTCGCCCGGGGCCGGCATCCTCCGTCACATGCCGCATGGCGAGGACCACCGCATGGCCTGCCCGCTCGAGCCGTTCCGCGATCGCACTGCCGATCAGCCCGTTGGCGCCCACTACCAGCACGGTCAGCGGCGTCGCTGGCGTCTCGCCTTCGTGCGTGCGCTGCGTTCCGGGGCTGCGGCCAGCCTGCTCTCCACCGCGGTGGTGTCCTGGCTCAGTCACCGGCGCACCCGCGCGCCGGCTGCGGGAACCAACGCCACCAGCCAATGGGTCTGGGGGCAGGCGGCGCATCGCCAAGGACCGGCCGTCATGGGCGTACACCGGGGTGGGCTACGGCATCCATCATGCGTGTTCCCTGTTCTGGGCCTCGGGTTTCGAGTACGCCCGGCGTGGCCGCCGCACACCGGGGCGGGTCGCCGCACTGGCGACGGCAATGGCAGTGGCGGCGTATGTGGTGGACTACAAGGTCGTGCCGGCGCGTCTGTCGCCCGGCTTCGACCAGCGCTTGCGCGACCGTGACCTGTTCGCCGTGTATGCGGCGTTCGGGGCCGGTGTCGCGTTGCCCTGGTTGCTGAAACGAAGGTCCCGGCGCTGATGCTCTCACCGCGCGCAGGCCGGTCTGCTTGCGTGTCCGACACCGCGTCACGGGCCTAGCGGGCGAGGACCGCCGCGATCACCAGCCCGGCGCCGAGCCAGGCCAGATCGGCCGGCGTGTTGGCCAAGCCGGCCAAGGTCCAGGCGTGGTGCGGGCCGAGCTTGAGTGCCGATTCCCAGGGCATCAGCCCCATCGGGCGGGCGAGTTGGGTGGCGACGATGCCCCAGTTGGCGATGACGATCGCCAGCAGCGTCGCGGTCGTGCCTGCGAGCGCGCGCGTGAGCCCCGGGCGGAGCCGGGCCAGGCGGACCAGCAGCGCGGCATCGAGCGCGGCGACCACCGCCATCCAGGCGCCTTGCGCGCCCAGTGCGTCGGCCAGCAGGATCCAGGCGGCTGCGATGCCGGCGCTGCCGAGCAGCAGCAGACCGATCGCCAGCGGCCAGCGCCGGGCGCGGGCGGGTTCGGACATGGAAGACAGCATCGCGGGAATGGTGGGTCAGCATACCGGCGGGCAGCGATACAATGACAGCCTTGTCGCGGCCACTTCCGGCCCTCATGTCCTGGGCCATGTACTCCCGCAGCAGCGAACCCGTCCGTTTCGAACGCGATTGCGAAGCCGTCCTCGTCCCTCAGGGCGAGGAGGTGACGCTGCCGGCCGGCAGCGCCGGCTACATCACCCAGGCACTGGGCGGCAGTTACACCGTATTCGTCGAGGGCAATCTGTTCCGGATTGCCGGCCGCGACGCCG
This sequence comes from Luteimonas sp. RC10, assembly GCF_014192745.1. GTDB lineage: Bacteria > Pseudomonadota > Gammaproteobacteria > Xanthomonadales > Xanthomonadaceae > Luteimonas. Next base: position 122,079 of record NZ_JACHYJ010000008.1, on the reverse strand, counting down.
ATGCCATCGGCAAGGAGCCGCCGGTGCCGCTGGAACTGCCCGACGACGCCGACGATGCCGCGGTTGAGCGCATGGTCTGGCACCAGTTGCGGACCTGCTTCGACCCCGAGATTCCGATCAACGTCGTCGATCTGGGCCTGGTCTACGAGGCCGTGGTGATTCCGGTCGACAACGGGCACCGCAAGGTCGAGGTGCGGATGACGCTGACCGCGCCGGGCTGCGGCATGGGCGAAATCCTGGTCGACGACGTGCGCAGCAAGCTCGAACTCATCCCGACGGTCGACGAGGCCGATGTCGAACTGGTGTTCGATCCGCCGTGGAACCGGTCGATGATGTCCGAAGCCGCGCAACTCGAGACCGGCATGCTCTGACGGCGCCGCCGCGCTGTCCATCGTCAGAACCCCGTATGGCAGGCAGAGGCGCCGGGCGTGCTGCTGCGTGCCGGTGAACTCGACGATCCGCTGCTCAAGGCACCCCTGTGGGTCTGCCGCGCACATGCGCGAGCGCGTTCTGCCGATGTCGCGTGCGGTGCGCGACACCTGTCCGCGCCCACCTCACAGCGGTAAGGTTTTCGGGGCCGCTCACGTGGCTGAACGCAGAGCATCATACAGAAGTGTGATGCTCATCGCATTAATTAGCGAAAAATTAATGGAAACCGCCATTGCGCGCGAACATGACTGTCGCGTAGCGTCAGTTTGCGGTCAGTTTCGTCATGTCCGCGTTCGTTGCGGGTCGGCCATCGTCCCTGGCGATGCGCCCGGCTCCGGCCTCGCGCCGCGGCTCCGGCGCGCCCACCGTTTCGGGGGTATTCCATGTCGAACACGTCCATTCCGTTCCGTCGCCTCCAGCGCCGCGCACTTGCCGCGGCCACGCTGTTGGCCCTCGCCGCGCCGCTGGCCGCGGCCCAGGCTGTCGAGCGACTCGATCTCGCCGGGCTGCAGTCCGCCGAGCAGCACGATCGTTTCATCGTCAAATACCGCGACGGCAGCGCCGCGCAGGCGCAGCCGGCCTCGATCAACGCGGCACTGGGGACCGTGGCCGGTCGCCTGGCCGTCGGCGGCGGCAAGCAGTTGCGGCTCGAGCACCTGCGCCGTACGGCGGTCGGCGCCGATGTCGTGCGCACCAGCCGCAAGTTGGATCGGGCCGATGCCGAATCGGTGATGCGCCAGCTCGCCGCCGATCCCGATGTCGAGTACGTCGAGGTCGACAAGCGCAACCGCGTGTTCTGGACGCCCAACGATCCGCGCTTCAGCCAGCAGTACGGCTTCGGCACCGGCGCCGGGGGCATCCGTGCGACCACCGCCTGGGACGTGACCCGCGGTGCGGGCGCTGTCGTCGCGGTACTCGATACCGGCATCACCTCGCACAGCGACCTCAATGCCAACATCCTGCCCGGCTACGATTTCATCACCGATCCGGCAATCGCAGGCGATGGCAATGGCCGCGATGCCGATCCCAGTGACCCGGGCGATTTCGACGGCATCTATCCCTCGAGTTGGCACGGCACGCACGTTGCGGGCACGGTCGCGGCGGTGACCAACAACGGCGTCGGCGTCGCCGGCACCGCGCCGCTGGCCAAGGTCGTGCCCGTCCGGGTCCTCGGCCGCGGCGGCGGCTACGACTCCGACATCGCCGACGCGGTGATCTGGGCCTCGGGCGGCACGGTCCCCGGGGTGCCCGCCAACCAGAATCCGGCCGAGGTCATCAACCTGAGCCTGGGCGGACGCGGCAGCTGCGGCAACACGATGCAGAGTGCGATCAACGGCGCGATCGGCCGCGGGACCACGCTGGTCATCGCGGCCGGCAACAGCAATGCGAACGTCTCGGGCTTCTCGCCGGCCAATTGCGCCGATGTCATCGCGGTGGCCTCCAATACCAGCACCGGCGCGCGTTCGAGCTTCTCCAACTACGGCACCGGCATCACGATCTCGGCGCCCGGCTCAGGCATCGTATCCACGCTCAACAGCGGACAGACCACGCCGGGCAGCGAGAGCTATGCCTCCTACGACGGCACCTCGATGGCCGCGCCGCATGTCGCTGGTGTGGTCGCGCTGGTGCAGTCGGTGTCCAACCCGGCCAAGACGCCGGCCCAGATCAAGGCCCTGCTGACCAGCACGGCGCGCCCGTTCCCTTCGACCCCGTCCCAGCCGATCGGCGCGGGCATCGTCGATGCGAAGGCTGCGGTGGATGCCGCGTCGGGCGGCGGCACCGGCCCGGGTCCCGGCCCGGGCGACGGCAGCCTGGTCGTCGGCACGCCGATCACCGGCCTGTCGGGCGGCAGCGGCAGCAGCCAGTTCTGGACGGTCAATGTGCCGTCGGGGGCGACCAACCTCGTCATCGCGCTGTCTGGGGGCAGCGGCGATGCCGACCTGTACGTCCGGCGCGGCGCGCAGCCGACGACCTCGACCTGGGACTGCCGTCCTTACCGGTCGGGCAACAACGAAAGCTGCGCGTTCGCCGCGCCGCAGGCCGGGACCTACCACGTCCTGGTGCGCGGTTATTCATCGTTCTCGGGGGTCACGTTGCGCGCCGATCACGACTAGCGCGGCGGGGATGCAGGGCTCGGGGATAGAGGGCAGGCGGCGCGCCGTGATCGTCGCGCGTGTCGCCGGCGGAGCACACCGGTATTCGGCGTGCTCCGTTTTTTCGGTGCAATCCAACGAGGGGTAGAAAGGGATGAAGACTCTGATCGCAAGCCTCACCGCCGGCGCGTTGTCGCTCGGCATCGCGACGGCGGCGCCGCGCGACGCGCGACCCGCGGCGTTCGCCCACCGGCTGCCGGCCGAACACACTGTCGAACTCAAGCGCATGCCCGGCGTGGACGTCGCCCGGCTGCGTGCCGAGGACGCTCGGCAATCGCGTACCCAGGGCCTGCGCCCGGTGCGGTTCGCCGCCCCGCTGGCCGTGGACCTGACACCGGCCGATGCCGGCGACTGGGACGAGATCGCCGGCGGCAACCTCGTCTGGCGGCTGCGTGTGGAATCGAAGGATGCGCTGTCGCTGAACTTCGGCTTCTCCGAGTACCACATGCCCGAGGGCGGGCGCCTGCTGGTCTATCCGGCGGGGCTGGACCGCAACGCCGATCCCGAGGCGATCCGCGCCTTCGATGCCGCCGACAACAAGCCGCACGGCGCACTGTGGACGCCGATCGTGCCGGGCGACAGCGCGGTGCTGGAGGTTGTGGTGCCCAAGGCCAAGTTGCCCGAACTCAAGCTGCGGCTGACCAGCGTCAACCACGACTACGTCGGCTTCGGGCGGCTCGCACGCGAAGGCGCGCTGGCGCAGACCAAGGGCGTGTCGGGCAGTTGCAACGTCGATGTGGTGTGCCCCGACGGCGACGACTTCCGCGACGAGATCCCCTCGGTCGGTGCGTACTCGCGTTTCGGTACGTTCTACTGCAGCGGTTCGTTGCTCAACAACACAGCGGGCGACCGCAAGATGTACTTCCTGACCGCGCACCATTGCAGCATGGGCACGGCGGACGCGGCGGCCAGCATCGTCGTCTACTGGAACTATGAGAACTCGACCTGCCGCACGCCGGGCAGTGCCGCCAGTGGGGCCAACGGCGACGGCAGCCTGGCGCAGAACCAGACCGGCGCGGTCGTACGCGCGACCCACGCCGGCTCGGACTTCACCCTGCTCGAGCTCGACACGCCGGCCGACCCGGCATTCGCACTGAGCTGGTCGGGCTGGGATCGCCGCGACCTCGCACCGAGCGGCGCCACCGGTATCCACCACCCGCGGGTGGCCGAAAAGCGCATCACCCATTCCGACAATCCGTTGCGCGTCGAGGGCTACCTGGGCGCCAGTGGCAACAGCCATCTGTGGGTGCAGTGGAACCCGCGTGGCACCACCGAAGGCGGATCCTCGGGCTCGCCGCTCTACAGCCCCGAGGGCCGTGTGATCGGCCAGTTGCACGGCGGCTACGCCTCGTGCACGACGACCGGTGCCAACCACGTCGACTGGTACGGCCGGCTGTTCACCTCCTGGACCGGCGGTGGCACCGCAGCGACCTCGCTGGCGAGCTGGCTCGATGCGGGCGGCACCGGTGCGCAGTTCGTCGACACCCTGACCGCCGACGGCGGCGTGGCGCCGGGCGCGCCAACCGCCGACTTCACCTATGCGATCGATCCCGACACGCTGACCGTGACCTTCACCGATACCTCCAGCGCCGGCGAGGATGCGATCGACAGCCGGTCGTGGACGTTCGGCGACGGCGCCAGTTCGACCCAGGCCAGCCCGGTGCACACCTATGCCGAGGCCGGCACCTACACCGTCACGCTGACGGTGACCGACACCGAGGGCCGTAGCCATAGCCGCAGCGAGACCTTGGAGGTCGGCGACACCGGACCGGACGCGATCGCGATCGAGAACGGCGTGGCGGTCCCGGGCCTGGGCGGCGCGGCGGGCAGCGAGCAGCTCTACAGCCTGGTCGTGCCCGAAGGCGTCACCGGCCCGCTGTTGATCACCACCTCCGGCGGCACCGGCAACGTCTCGCTGTACGTCAGCCGCGATGCCGAGCCCGGCCCGGACGCGGCCGATTTCCGCTCGCAGCGGCCCGGCAACAACGAGTCGATCCGGATCGTCGACCCGGAAGCCGGCACCTATTACATCAAGCTGGTGGGCACTGCGGCCTTCGCCAACGTCCGGCTCCAGGCGCGCCATGCCGAGCCCAGCGACGGCGGTGGCCAAGGGTCGCTGCGCAACGGGGTGCCGGTGACGGGCATCTCGGGCGAAGCGGGCAGCGCGCAGTATTGGACGGTGCAAGTGCCGGCCGGCACCATGAGCCTGGATGTGACGATGAGCGGCGGTACCGGCGACGGCGATCTGTACGTGCGCTATGGCGAGCAGCCCACGACCAGTGCCTACGACTGCCGGCCCTACCGCTTCGGCAATGAGGAGAGCTGCTCGTTCGTCAATCCGCAGCCCGGCACCTGGCATGTGATGGTGCACGCGTACTCGGCGATCTCGGGCGTCACGTTGACCGCGGCGTACTGAAAGTGAACGGCCGGTCGGCAGCGGTCGCAGGCAGGAAGGCCTGCTGCCGCTGTCGATCGACCGTGCGATGCGGCGCCAGCGGCTGTCCGGCGGCGCAGCGCACCGTGTCGCGCAATCGTCTTGCGGCCTTCATCCGGGCATCGCCAGGATGAAGGCATGCTCGACACGCCGCAGTCCGCGGTTTCGACAGGGCAGGGCCATGCGTCCGATTTCGATGGGCTACGCCATTCTGGCCGTGGCGGTGCTGTGCGCACCGGTCGCGGCATTGATGGCATCGCGTGGCCCCGACGCGCCTGCGCCGCCGCACAATGAGCCCGCCATGCAGCAGCGTTTCATCGTCAAGTATCGGGCCGGCACCGAGCCGGCGCGCGACCCGCACGCCGTGCAGGCGCACCTGGACCAGGTGGCCGACGCCCTGTCGCAGACCGGCAAGGCGGCTGCGTCGCCGAAGCTGTCGTGGCTGCGCCGACTGGCCGTCGGGGCGGATGTGTTCTCGGTCGACCCCGCGCTCGACGCGGCCGGCACACGCCGCCTGCTCGAGGCGCTGCAAGCCGATGCCGATGTCGACTACGCAGAGCCCGACGGCATCATGACCATCCAGCGCTGAAGCGCGGGGCGCTTGCTCAGGCCACCGGCTCGAAGCGGTTGGCCTCGACATTCTTGCGGACTTTGAGCGGGTCCCAGATCCGGCCGTTCATCGCCACGTAGACCCCCGGCGGCTTGGACTGCACGGCGCCCACGGCGGTGCCGATATTGAATTCGGCGTCCGAGCCGCGGAAGCGCGCCGGACTCAGCGCCCCGGTCAGCACGATGGTCTTGTCGGTGATCGAGGCCAGCACCTTCGCGGTCTCGACCATCGAGTCGGTGCCGTGGGTCAGCAGCACGTGGCGTGCAGGCTGCGCGGCGATCGTCGCGCGGATCAGCTCGCGGTCGTCGTCGGTGATGTGCAGCGAATCCTTGCGGATGATCGGAATGACCCGGAACCGGAACGCGACGCCCAGCTCCTCGAGCATGCGTCCGATCTGCGGTTCGCCGACCTGGTAGTCCGATTTGTCGTCGAAGTAGATCTTGTCGATCGTGCCACCGGTGGTGACGATCAGCAGCTCGTCCATTGCCATGCAGTCTGTGTGGAGTGGGGGGGCATGATAGCGGGCGGGATTGTGGCTGCGCGATCGGTGATCACGGGCCCGGCACCTTCCGCCCGACCCCGGCCCGTCCCCGATCATGCGTCGCCGCGCTTGCGCGAGAAGCGCGCGCGCATGCCCGGCAGACTGGCCGAGAACACGACGACCAGCGACAGCGCGATGCCGGCCCAGGCGAAGCGCCCCTGCTCGGGCTGCGACCAGGCATACATCACCCCGTGCGAGAACCAGAACAGCGCCGCGATGCCCGACCACAACGGCGCGCTGGGCGCGCCGCGCAACACGCCGGCGAGCAGCAGCAGCGGCGGCAGCACGAACACCAGCAAGGCCGCACCGAAATGTGCATCGCCCCAATGCCAGGCCAGGTACAGCAACGCGATCGCGGCGAGCGCACCGGCGAGCACGGGGCGCGACCCTCCCGCCCTCATGCCGCGAGCTTGCCGGCCAGCATGGCGATGCGCCGACCCAGTGCGCGGGCGAGCACCGCCTCGTCGTCGCTCGGCTGTGGGTCGTCCTGCTGACCGGCGACGTGGCTGGCGCCGTACGGCGTGCCGCCGCCGCGCGTGCTGGTCAGCGCGGGCTCGGTATAGGGAATGCCGGCGATCACGCAGCCGTGGTGCAACAGCGGCACGAGCATCGTCAGCAGCGTCGCCTCCTGGCCGCCGTGCTGGGTGGCGGTCGAGGTGAACACGCCGGCCGGCTTGCCGACCAGCGTGCCGCTTGCCCATTCCGCGCCCAGACCGTCGAGAAAGTGCTTGAGCGGGGCGGCCATGTTGCCGAACCGGGTCGGGCTGCCGAGCAGCAGCCCTGCGCACTCGGCAAGGTCAGCGCGTTCGACGTAGGGCGCGCCGTCCTCGGGCACCGGCGGCGCGGTGGCCTGTGTGACGGCGGCGACCGGCGGCACGGTGCGCAGCCGGGCCTGCATGCCGTCGACTTCGCCGATGCCCCGCGCGATCTGGCGGGCGAGGCGGGCAACCGAGCCGTTGCGGCTGTAGTAAAGAACGAGGATCTCGGGCATCGATACGATCTGCAGTGCAGGACGTTCAGTGTGACAGGCCCAGGCGGCGGTGTCCGGCCGCGGGCACCGGGGCACTCCGCGCTGCCCGCGTCATCGCTTTGCTACGCTGCGCCGATGGAACCGCTCGACACCCTGAGCCGCTGGAGCGAGCGCATCACCGACCGCGCACGGGCGCTGTCGTTCGCGCGTTTTTTGTGGCGGCGCTTTCTCGACGATCGCCTGTTCGAGGCGGCCGGTGCGCTGGCCTTCACGACGGTGTTCGCGCTGGTGCCGCTGTCGATGGTGGTGTTCGGCGTGCTGACCGCGTTTCCTGCGTTCGGCCAGTGGCGCGACCAGCTCAGCGACTACATCTTCTCCAACTTCGTGCCCAGCAGCGCACGCGCGGTGGAAGCGGTGTTGCTGCAGCTCTCGGCCAATACCGGGCAGCTGACGACGATCGGCGTGGTGGCGCTGGTGATCTCGGTGCTGGTCACGCTGCTCAGCATCGAGGGCACGTTCAATCGGATCTGGCGGGTGAAGTCGGCGCGGCCGACGGTCGGCCGGTTCCTGGTGTACTGGACCGTGCTCACACTTGGCGCGCTGATCGCGACCGCGAGCCTGGCGGTGTCGGCGCGGTTCTTCGCGCTGGAGATCTTCAGCACCGAATCGGGGCGCTGGTTGCGCGGCGCGATGTTGTGGGCGGCGCCGATGCTGATCGAACTGACGGCATTCGCAACGATCTTCCGGGTCGTCCCGCACCGCACCGTGCAGTGGCGGCATGCGTTCGCAGGCGCTGCGCTGTCGGTGCTGCTGTCGGAACTGGTGAAGTGGGGCATCGGCCTGTACCTGGGCAGCTTCAGTGCCTACGAGAAGATCTACGGTCAGATCGCGTTCCTGCCGATTTTCCTGCTGTGGGTGTATCTGGGCTGGGTCGCGATCCTGCTCGGCGCCTCGTTTGCCTCGTCGATCTCGGCCTTCCGCTATCAGCCGGCGCACCTGCGCCTGCCGCGCGGCTACGAGCTCTATGGCCTGCTGCGCATGCTCGGGCGCTTCGCCGAGGCGCGCCCGTCCGGGCGCGGCCTGCACAGCGACGAGATCCAGGCGCTGGAGCCGATGCTGACCGATGCGCTGGTCCAGCAGATGCTCGCGCAACTGGAGGAGATCCAGCTGCTGCGCCGCGCCGAGACCGGCGAGTGGCTGCTGGCCCGCGACCTCGACGGTTTGAGCCTGGCCGAGCTCTACGAAGCCTGCCATCTGCGCATCCCGATCGAGGAAGCGCACCTGCCGTGCCGCGACGACCGCCTGGGCGTCGCCGCGTCTGCCGCCCTCGACGACCTGCGCATTCCCTTGCGCGACCTGCTCAAGCGCCGGGTTGCCGGCGTCTACGCCCCACCGGAGACTTCCGCATGATCCGCCGCCTCGTTCCCTGCCTCGCCCTCGCCGCCGCCCTCGTCGCCTGCCAGCGCGGCGAAGAGGCTGCCGCCCCGGTCGACGATCGCGCCGCGGCCACGCCTGCCGGCGATACCGCGCCGGCATCGTCGCGCGAGCAGCCGGCGCTGCGGGTCGAGACGATCGACGGCGGGACGTTCGATCTGGCCGAGCATCGTGGGCAATGGGTCGTCGTCAATTTCTGGGCCACCTGGTGCGCGCCGTGCCTGAAGGAGATGCCCGAGCTGTCGGCGCTCGATGCGATGCGCGAGCATGTGCAGGTGGTGGGACTGGCCTACGAGGACACCACCGCCGAGGACCTGCGCACGTTCCTGGAGGCGCGCCCGGTGGTCTATCCGATCGCGATCGTCGACACCTTCGAGCCGCCGGCCGATTTCGAGACGCCCAAGGGCCTGCCGATGACCTATCTCATCGGCCCGGACGGACGTGTGGTCGAGAAGATCCTCGGTCCGGTCACCGCGGCGCGGCTGGAGGAACTGATCGCGCAGGCGGGCGGGCCTGCAGCCGGCTGAGTGTGAGCGGCGATCAAGGCCCGGTACGCACCGGGCCCTTCGACGTCATTCCGGCGTCGCAGCGGCGCGGTGTGTGGTGCTGCCGCCGCTGGGCGTGTGCGCCGGTGCGGGACTGCGTTGGGCGTGCAGCAACTCGATGTTCGGGTCGACGTCGAGCCAGCGCTGCGGCGGCAGGCCGATGGCGCGGTCGAGGATCGTCGGCATCAGCCCGGACGGCAGGCTGCTCTCGCTGTTCCACAGCACCACGATGCCCAGGTCGCGCTCGGGCATCATCGCCATCAGGCCGCGGTAACCCTGCACGGCGCCGCCGTGGAAGACCACGCGCTCGCCCGAGTAGTCGAACACGCGCCAGCCCAGCCCGTAGCCGGCGGCCTCGAGCCGGTCGCGGCGCCAGGACGAATTGCGCATCTCCGGTGGGGTGCCGACGATCGGCGCCTGCAGCGTCGCCAGCAGCGGTGCCGGCAGCACGTCGGGGCGGTGCCCGGTCTGGCCGAGCATCCACTGCGCCATGTCGGCGATGCTGGCGTTGACGCCCGCGGCCGGTGCCAGCCGGTAGTAGGTCGGCTTGGGCATCAGCGAGGTCCAGCCGCCGCCTGCGCGCACATGCGGCTTGGCCCAGCGCGGGCTGGCCTGGATGCCCTCCAGGCCATAGCTGGCGTCGTTCATGCCCAGCGGCTTGAAGATCCGCCGCGACACCGCCTCGCTGAAGAACTGGCCGGAGGTCGCGAACACGACATCGCCGATCAGGCTGAAAGCGACGTTCTGGTAGGCGTAGCAGTTGCCGGGCTGGCAGGTCATCGGCGCGGCCGAGAGCCGCTGCACCAGATCGTGATAGTCGGCGTTGCGCTCGATGTCGCGGTCGTAGGTGTTGCGACCCAGACCGACGCGATGGCTCAACACGTCAGCGACCGTGAGCTGCTGGGCGGCCGAAGGATCGGAGAAGCGCAGCGATGGCATGTAATCGACGACATGGCTGTCCCAGCGCAGTGCGCCTTCGGACACCAGCAGGCCGGTGATGGTGCCGGCGAAGGACTTCGACAGCGAGGCGAGCCGGAACACGGTGTGCGCATCGACCGGCTCGGCCGATTTGACGTCGGTGATGCCGTAGCCGCGCGCGCTCAGCACCTGGCCGTTGTGAACGATCGCCATCGCCAGGCCGGGCACGCGCTGGTTGGCGACCAGGTCCTGGGCCATCGCCTCGAACAGCGCGACATCGAAACCGCTGGCCAACGGCTTGGGTTGGCGCACCGGCATCAACGGCTCGGGCTTGACCGCGTCCTCGCGGCTACGCGCCAACGGGCGTTCGTTCAATGGCACCACCGAGGCGACCTCGGCAATGTCGTCGGCTGCTTCGCTCTCTGCGGGCGGGCTCTGCGCCGCCGAGCCGAGCGCGGCGGGCAACAGCAAACCGATCAGGCCGATCCGGGCGAGCGGGCGACGAGCTGGATGTCGGCTTTTCATCGGGCCTTCCCCCTGCGTATGCTCCGGCAATAGCGGGGATGATATAGCGCGTCAAATCCGGTTTGCATGAACAAGGGGAAGTTTGATGGGTAGCCTGCTGATCCTGCTGGCTTTTATCGGTGTGCTCTTCGCACTCGTCCTGTGGGGTGTGGGGATCTACAACGGGCTGATCACCGCCCGCAACGCCTACCGCAACGCGTTCGCGCAGATCGATGTGCAACTCCAGCGGCGCTTCGACCTGATTCCCAACCTCGTGGAGACCGCCAAGGGCTATCTGCAGCACGAGCGGCAGACGCTCGAGGCGGTAATTTCCGCACGCAGCGCGGCGCAGGCCGGACTCGCGGCGGCCAAGGCCGCCCCCGGCGACCCGGCCGCGATGGGCCGACTGGCGCAGTCGCAGGGCGCGCTCGACGGCGCGCTGGGCCGGTTGCTGGCGGTGTCGGAAGCCTACCCCGATCTCAAGGCCAGCCAGACCATGCTGCAGCTGACCGAGGAACTGGCCAGCACCGAGAACAAGGTCGCCTTCGCGCGCCAGGCCTACAACGATGCGGTCATGGCCTACAACAACCGGCGCGAGGTGTTCCCCTCGAGCCTGGTCGCCAACAATTTCCGCTTCCGGCCGGCGGCGCTGCTCGATATTCCCGCCGATCGTGCCGAGGTCCGCGACGCGCCCAGGGTGCGCTTCTGAGCCACGGGGAGCGGGGTTTGCGCATCGGGGACGGGACGTGGCGCGCCGCCTGTCTGCGGTTCCGGTGCCCCGATCCCGGGCTGCCATGAACTTCTTCGAACGCCAGGCCCAGGCCAGACGACAGTCGACACGGCTGGTGCTGCTGCTGTCGCTGGCCGTGATCGGGATCGTCGGACTCGTCGACGCCGCGGTGTGGTGGCTGATCGGACCGCACGCCAAGACGCTGGCCTGGGCGACGGCGCTGACGGCCGGCACGATCGTGATCGGATCGCTGTACCGCATCGCGACATTGCGCGGCGGTGGCGACCGGGTCGCGCGCCAGCTCGGCGGCACGCCGGTCGTTGAGGACACGCACGACGTGCAGTTGCGCCGGCTGCGCAACGTCGTCGAGGAGATGGCGATCGCATCGGGCGTGCCGGTGCCGAAGATCTATGTGCTCGAAGGCGAGCCCGGTATCAATGCCTTCGCCGCCGGCTACGCGGCCTCCGACGCCGCGGTCGCGGTGACCCGCGGTGCGCTCGACCGGCTCAACCGCGACGAACTGCAGGGTGTGGTTGCGCACGAGTTCAGCCACATCCTCAACGGCGACATGCGCTTGAACGTGCGCCTGATGGGCGTGCTGTTCGGTGTGCTGATGATCGGCGTCGCCGGCCGCAAGGTGCTGGTGTACGGGCGCCATGCGCGTTACAGCCTAGTCGCGGCATTGATGGGGCTGGCGGTCGTGGCGATCATCGTCGGCAGCGTCGGTACGTTCTTCGCGCGCATGATCAAGGCGGGCGTGAGCCGCAGCCGCGAGGAACTGGCCGATGCCTCGGCCGTGCAGTTCACGCGCCAGACCGCCGGCATCGCTGGCGCGTTGAAGAAGATCGCCGGCACGACCGGTGGCTCGCGCTTGGCGCGCCGTGATGCGGCCGAGGAAGCCAGCCACATGCTGTTCGGCGACGGGCTGGGCCTGCACGGGTGGTTCGCCACCCATCCGCCGCTGTTGCAGCGCATCCAGGCGCTCGAGCCGGGGTTCGACGCCGACCAGCTGATGCGGCTGCAGGTGCAGTGGTGGCAGTCGCCGCCCGACGGGCTGGCGGAGGATGCCGCGCTGGGCCTGCTACCTGCAGCGCAGGCCTTGCCGCAGGCGGGCGGATCGATGGCGCTGGACCCGCGCGCGGTGTCGGCGCAGGTCGCCCAGCCGCATCAGGACGATTACGCGCGGGCGCATGCGCTGGTGTCGGCAATCGGTGACGACCTGCGTGCGGCGGTCCTGCATCGGGACTCGGCGATGCCGCTGCTGCTGGGACTGTTGCTCGACGACGATGCGGGCGTGCGCGGCCTGCAGCACGAGGCGATCGCGAGCCGGCTCGGTCAGGCCACCGCGATCGAGGCCGATCACCTGCGCCAGGCCCATCTGCGCATGCTCCATCCGATGTTGCGCCTGCCGCTGGCCGCGCTGGCCTTCCCGGTGCTGCGACGCCAGGCGAGGCCAGCACTCGCCGCGTTCCTGGACACGGTCCACGCGGTGGTGCATGCGGACGACCACGTCTCGCTGTTCGAGTACTGCCTGGGCCGGCTGCTGGACGCGCAGGTCCGCGAGGCGCTCGCGCCGGCGCGCCATGTCCGCTTCGGGCGTCGCAAGCCGGGCAACGTCAAGCACGAGCTCGCGACCCTGCTCGCTGTGGTCGCGCAGGCCGGCCATCCCGACGATCCCGCCGCGGCCCGGCGCGCCTATCTGGCCGGCATGCAGCGGGTACTGCCGCGCGATCACCTGCCGTACGCACCGCCGAGTGCCGGCGTGCAGGCGCTCGATGCGGTCTGGGCGCCGCTCGACGCCCTCGATCCGCTGGCCAAGGAGGTGATGGTCGAGGCCATCACCGCAGCCGCCAGCCATGACGGCCGCATCGGCGTCGCCGAATCCGAATTGCTGCGCACGATCTGCGGTGTGCTGCACTGTCCGCTGCCCGCCGCGCTTGAGCCGGCGGCGGACCGGCTGCCCGGCGCGCCGTGATTCAGGTCCGCTGGATCACGCCTGCAGGATCAAGGCCGCGGCGCGTTCGGCGAGCATGACCACCGGCGCATTGAGGTCGCCGCCGGGCAGCGTGGGGATGACCGAGGCATCGACGACACGCAGGCCGGCGACCCCGCGGACCCGCAGTTGCGGATCGACGACGGCCTGGTCGTCGGTGCCCATGCGGCAGGTGCCGGCCGCGCGAAGGACCGACTCGGCCTGGTCGCGCACGAACGCGGCGAGTTCGTCGTCCGAGGCCGCGTCGCCCGGCGGCAGCGGCGCGTTGCGGATGCCATCGAAGGCGGCCTGCGCCAGGATCGTGCGCGCGATGCGCGCGCACTCGACCAGCATCCGCAGGTCGAAGCCTGCCGGATCGCTGAGGTAGCCGGGGTCGATGCGCGGCCGGTCGGAGATCCGGTTGCCGGTCAGTCGTACATCGCCGCGACTGCGCGGTCGCAGGACGCAGGCGCGCAGGCTGCAGCCCGCATCGAACGACCGCGGGTCGTGGGCATCGAGCTGCGCCGGTGCGAAGTGGAACTGGATGTCGGCGCGGTCATCGCCGGCGAGCGGCGAGCGGAAGAAGCCACCCGCCTCGAACCCGTTGCTGGTCCCCGCACCGCGCCGGCCGCGCACGAAGTAGTTCCAGGCGATCGCCGCCTCCCGCATGCGGCGGTGGCGCGGGGGACAGTCGCTCGGGAGCGCGATGCGGATGCCGAGCGCATCCTGCAGGTTGCGCCCGACATCCGGCGCGTCGTGCACCACTGGCAGCCCATGCCGGCGCAGCGCCAGCGCGGGGCCGATGCCCGAGAGCATCAGCAGTTGCGGCGAGTTGACCGCGCCACCGCACAACAGCACCTCGCGCGTCGCCGGCTGATGGAACGCGCCGCGCGCGCTCGCGTAGACCACGCCGTTCGCGCGGCCGTGCTCGAACGTCACCCGGTTGACCCGCGCCCCGGTCACGATCGTGAGGTTGGGCCGTGCCCTGGTCGCACGGTCCAGGTACGCGGTCGCTGCCGAGCAGCGGGCGCCGTCACGCTGGGTCACCTGGTACAGACCCACGCCGTGCGGGTCGGGGCCGTTGAAGTCGGCATTGGCCGGCAACCCGGCCTGTTGTCCCGCCTCGATGAACCGCCGCGTGTGCGGATCGACATGACGCAGATCGGAGACCGTCAGCGGCCCGTCGCTGCCATGCAACGGATCGCGGCCGCGACCATTGCCTTCGGCGTGCCGGAACCACGGCAGCACGTCGCGCCAGGCCCAGCCCTCGGCGCCGTGGGCGGCCCAGTCGTCGTAGTCGGCCGGGGCGCCGCGGGTGTAGCACATCGCGTCGATCGCGCTCGAGCCGCCCAGCACCTTCCCATGCGGCCACCGCAGGGTGCGCCCGGCAAGCGGTGGCTGCGGCGCGGTGGTGTCGTCCCAGGTCATGCCGCGGCCACGGAGTTTGCCTGCCGCCGCGGGCATGTGCAGGAACGGGTGGCTGTCGTTGGGGCCGGCCTCGAGCAGCAACACCCGGACCTTGGGGTCGGCGCTGAGCCGGTGCGCGAGCACGCAGCCGGCAGAACCGGCGCCGACGATGATGTAGTCGTGGACGGGCGGGGGCGTTGGGGGCATCGGACAACCGGGCGGGTGCGGGGCGACAAGGATAGGGCTGCGGTGTGTCCGGCGCTGGCGGTGAACCGGGGCATCGGCTAACGTGCGCGTCGACAGCCGCCTCCCGCACGTGTCCCGATGACCGACGTTGACGCCGATGCTCCCCACGGGCGCGGCCAGTTCCGGCGTGCGCTGCGCGAGTCGCCGCCGCTGTGGTGGGCGCTGCTGTACTTTTTCTGCCTGCTGTGCGGCTACTACGTGCTGCGCCCGGTGCGCGATGCGATGGGCGCGTCGACCGACGCGGTCGCCATCTTTCCTGGCTTCATGCTCGACTGGGCCGCCGCACGCGGCATCGCACTGGCTGAGTTCACCCTGCAGGTGCTGTTCACCGGCACGTTCTTCGTGATGCTGGTGTTGCAGCCGCTCTACGGCGCGCTGGTCTCGCGCTTTCCCAGGCGGGTCTTCCTGCCGCTGGTCTACCTGATCTTCATCGCGTGTCTCATGGCGTTCCGGTGGGCCTTCGACAGCGCCTTGCCCGGGCGCGGCGCGCTGTTCTTCATCTGGATCGCGGTGTTCAACCTGTTTGCGGTCAGCGTGTTCTGGAGCTTCATGGCCGACGTCTTCGACGATGCGCACGCCAAGCGCTATTACGGCTACATCGGCGCGGGCGGAACGATCGGCGCGTTCCTGGGGCCCTTGATCACGACGTTGCTGGTCGGGCGTCTCGGGGTGCAGACCCTGCCGCTGATCAGCGCGGGCTTTCTCGCCGTGTGCCTGCTGTGCATCCTCAAGCTGCGGGCCTGGGCGCGCCGGAATGAGGCGCGCCGCGCCGCGCAGGACGAGCGTGCGATCGGCGGCTCGATCTGGGCCGGGCTGAAGCTGATCGTCCGCGATCCGCTGTTGCGCGGGCTGGCGTTGCTGATGTTCTTCGGTGTCGGCGTCGGCACGCTGCTCTACAACGAACAGGCGGCGATCGTGCGCGCGTCGTACGCAACCGCCGAGGCGGCCACGCGCTATTACTCGACCATCGACTGGGCCGTGAACGGGCTGACGATCGTCGTCCAGTTGCTGCTCACCCGTTGGCTGCTGCGCCGCTACGGTGTGGCGCCGTTGCTGCTGCTGCCGGCCTGCGCGATCCTGGTCGGCTTCTCGCTGCTCGCGGCCTCGCCCTATCCGTTGCTGGTGGCGGTGGTCCAGGTCGCGACCCGGGCCAGCGAGTTCTCGCTGTCGAAGCCCGCGCGCGAGACGCTCTATACCCGCGTGGACCGTGAGTCCCGCTACAAGGCCAAGGCGGTCATCGACACCGCGGTCTATCGCGGCGGCGATGTCACTTTCGTGTGGGTGCACAAGGCCTTGGCCGTGCTGGGCTCGCAGGTGGTGTTCCTGGCCGGCGTGGGCATCGCCGCAGGCATGCTGGCCGGGGCCTGGCGCGTGGTCCGCGCCGAGCGGCGGCTGCCCGATCGCGGGCGCGACCCGATCGTCTAGACGCGCCGGTGAGGGGGCGCTTGACCGGCCTCAGCCGGATGCGAGCCCATGCACCGCCAGCGTGGTGAACATCAGCGCACCGAGCAGGAACAGGGCGCTCAGCCCATGCACCAGTCGATGGTGCACGCGGAGCCAGACGAACTGCAGTGTCAGCCGCAGCCACCAGAAGGCCGCCATGCCGGCGAGCACGTCCGACATCGCCAGGCACAGCCACGCGACGCCGGCAAACACCAGCACGAGTTGCGCATTGGCGATCTGCAAGATCGCGCGGTTGGCGATCGTCGTCGTCTGAAGCGTGCGCGGCCAGCCGAACAGACGCCAGAACGCGAGGTGGAACACCGCAAACGCCAGGCTGTGCACGCCACAGGCGATGAGCAGGGCGGCGTCGAAAGCGGGAAAGACTGCGCGATGGCATACGCGGCTCCAGAGACGACAACGGGCACGGCCCCCAGGAGGACCGTGCCCGTTCGGGTTCGCAGATCGCCGCCTCAGGCTGCTTCGCGGGACCTGTCTTCGCGGCGTCGTGCGACCAGGTCGCGATAGCCGGCCGAGCGCAGCTCCTCGGGGTCGAAATCGTCGACGGTGATCGTGTCGAGCGTCAGCGCGCGCAGTTCCTCGAGCAGCGCACGTTCCTCGGCGCTGATATGGCCCTCACGCACCGCCTCGTCCAACTGCGCGTCGTAGTCCAGCGCCTCGATGCCCTTGCTCTTGAGCGCCTTGAGGAACTTGCGCTCCACCGGCTCGGCCGCGACCGCCTTGGCGAGGTAGCTGGCGATGCGGCCACCGGGATTGTGCTCGGTCGGCTGCAGGAACACGCCATCGGCCAGACGCTCGCGCGCATCGTTGAGGCTCATCAGCAACGCCGCCACACGATGCCCCAGGCGATCGCCGGGCGCCTCGGCGCGGCGGCCGAGCGGGAAGATCAGCGCCCACATCAGCCAGCCGACCGGACGGATCGGGAAGTTGCGCAGCGCCGCCGACAGCGCGGTTTCGATCTTGTGCACGCTGTCGTGGAACGCCCAGGCCAGCAGCGGCTTGTCGGCTTCGGGCGCCCCCTCGTCGTGATAGCGCTTGAGGATCGCGCTGGTCATGTAGATGTGACTGAGCACGTCGCCGAGCCGGCCCGACAGCGACTCCTTGAACTTCAGCTTGCCGCCGAGCATCAACATCGACACGTCGGCCATCAGTGCGAGGTTGGCCGAGTAGCGGTCGAGCTTGCGGAAGTAGCGCCGGGTGTAGGCATCGCCGGGCGCCGCGCCGATGCGGGCACCGGTCAGGCCGAACCAGAACGAGCGCACCGCATTGGAGATCGCGAAACCAATGTGGCCGAACAGACTGCGGTCGAACGCCTCCAGGCCGGCCGCGGTATCGGGGTCCTGCGCGGCCTTCATCTCCTTCATCACCCACGGATGGCACAGGATCGCGCCCTGTCCGAAGATCAGCAGGCTGCGCGTCATGATGTTCGCGCCCTCGACGGTGATCGCGATTGGCGCGGCCTGCCAGTTGCGGCCGGCGAAGTTGCGCGGCCCCAGGATGATGCCCTTGCCGCCGATCACGTCCATGACGTCGCTGATGACCTCGCGGCTCATCGTCGTGCAGTGGTACTTGGCGATCGCCGACGGCACCGACGGCACATCACCCCGATCCACTGCGGCGGCCGTGGCCTGCGACAGCGCGCTGATCGCGTAGGCCTTGGCGCCGATGCGCGCCAGCGCTTCTTCGACGCCTTCGAAGCGCCCGACCGACAGCCCGAACTGCTTGCGGATGCGCGCATAGGCGCCGGTGATCACCGCGCCGGCCTTGGCGCCGCCGCTGGCCGTGGACGGCAGCGTGATCGAACGGCCGACTGCCAGACACTCGTTGAGCATGTTCCAGCCCTTGCCGGCCATCTCGGCGCCGCCGATCAACTGGCTCAGCGGAATGAACACGTCCTTGCCGCGGATCGGGCCGTTCTGGAACGGCGAGTTGAGCGGGAAATGGCGGCGGCCGATCTCGACCCCGGGGGTGTCGCGCGGCAGCAGCGCCAGCGTGATGCCGATGTCCTGGGTATCGCCGATCAGACCCTCGGGGTCGTACATGCGGAAGGCCAGGCCGATCAGCGTCGCGACCGGGGCCAGCGTGATGTAGCGCTTGTCGAACGTCAGCCGCACACCGAGCACGTTGGCGCCGTTCCACTCACCCTTGCAGACGATGCCGTAGTCGGGGATCGAGGTCGCGTCCGAGCCCGCGAACGGACCGGTCAGCCCGAAGCAGGGCACTTCCTGGCCGACCGCCAGGCGCGGCAGGTAGTAGTCCTTCTGCTCCTGGGTGCCGTAGTGATTGAGCAGTTCGCCGGGACCGAGCGAGTTCGGCACGCCGACCGTGGAGCTGACCACGCTCGAGACCGAGGCCAGCTTCTGGATGACCTTGTGGTGCGCGAGTGCCGAAAAGCCCAGACCACCGTAGGCCTTGGGGATGATCATCCCGAAGAAGCGGTTCTCCTTGATGTAGGCCCACAGCTCTGGCGGCAGGTCGGCATGGACATGGGTCAGCTCCCAGTCGTTGACCATCGCGCACAGCGTCTCGACCGGCCCGTCAAGGAAGGCCTGCTCCTCGGCGGTGAGCTGCGGCTTGGGGTAGTTCAGCAGAATGTTCCAGTCCGGATCGCCGGTGAACAATTCGCCTTCGAAGCCGACCGAGCCGGTTTCCAGCGCGATGCGCTCGGTCTTCGACAGCGGCGGGAGCACCTTGCGGAAGAACGTCAGCAAAGGCGCGGTGATCAGCGCCTTGCGGACCGGCGCGATCAGCAGCGGAACCGCGATCAGCGCAACGACCACGGCCGCAACGACCGTCGCGGTGGCATTGGCCCCGAGCAGCCAGCAGGCCAGCAACAACGTGATGGTGATCGCGGCCCAGTAGGCGAGCCGCAACCGGTGATAGGCGGCGAACGCGCCGGCTAGGAGGAAGGCGAGGAAAGGGATCGCAACGCTCATCATGGACTCCGACAATCGGCGTGGCAGGCAGGAAGGCGACAACTGACGTCGCCCGATGGGCCGATCTTGACCGTACGGTCGAGTATGGTAACGCGAGCGACCGAAGTCAATGCTGCGCCGCGGCGCGTCTTCGGAGCGTCGATACTGTTGCCGACGCAGGCGTATGGATAGACTGTGGCAATGAGTAAATCCGCTTCATCGCCCGCCGCGGGCACCGCCCGGACCGGCACCGCTGCGACCGAACGCCAGGGACGACTGAGCGCCGACGACTGGGCCCAGGCGGCCCTGGACCTGATCGCCGAAGCCGGGGTGCAGGCCGTCGCGGTCGAGCCCCTGGCCCGGCGCCTTGGCGTGACCAAGGGCAGCTTCTACTGGCATTTCCCGTCCCGCGACGCCCTGCTGCAGGCCGCGCTCGAGCGCTGGGAGAATGTCGAGCAGGAAGCGCTGTTCGGTGCGCTCGAATCGATGCCCGACGCGCGCGAGCGCCTGCGCGCGCTGTTCCACATGGTCGCGCGCGAATACAAGTCGCACGTCATCTATAGCGCCCTGCTCAAGGCGCAGGACCATGCCACGGTGCAACCGGTCATCGAGCGCGTGTCCAAGCGTCGCCTCGACTACCTGACCGCGTCCTTCCGCCAGGCCGGACTCGGCCGCGAGGACGCCCAGCACCGCGCGCGCCTCACCTACGCCGCCTATGTCGGCTTCCTGCAGCTGAACCTGCAACTGCACCAGGCCCGCATGCAGCAGGAGGAATTCGACGCCTATGTCGAGCACCTGGCGCAGACGCTGGTGCCGAGGTAGAGCACCGTAATCTTGGGGTCGGGCAATTCGGCCTCAGACACGGGCTCTGGCCTGCTCACAATCCGGCTGGTGGGCGTTGCGGTTCTACGCCTTGCAAGCGAAACCGGGCATTGAACGCAACGGTGATGCGCAAGCCATCGCCTGAGGGCTCGAATGGGGTGACCTCGTGGAGCAGCCAGGATGGAAACAGCAAGAGCTGTCCGGGTTCGAGCCGCGTGGGAATGTTCCCTAGCTGGAAAGGCGGAGTGAGCCTGTGCGAAGCCATGTCGACATACATGGTATTGGCGGCATAAGGGCTGATGAAGGTCAACTTGCCGCTGTCCGGGTTATCGCTGTCGCCCTCCTGGCAAACGCAATACACGCCCGACCAGGAATGCATAGGGTGGTTGTGCACGCCGAAGTAACCCCCTCTTCGAGTGACATGAAACCAGGATTCGTGTGCGATATGCAGCCGTTGCAGCATCTGCGTGTCGTAACCATTGAGGTCGCGCAGCGCCTGATACAGATGCGTCCAGCAGAAGTCGCGAAGGCGCGCGACCGCGGGGTGGCGCCAGTCGAACAGGGTGAACTGACTTTCAAATAAGGCCGGGTTTCGATGCGTGAACGGATCGGGGTTGGCGTATCGTTCGCCCTGCTCGGCGCAAGCGAAAAAGAAACTGCGTAGCTCGGCATTCAATGTATGACAGTCCTCCATCTGAATACTGACGATGGGGACTGCGAAGGCTGTGATGATCGTGGAGGACGCCATGGCGGGTTCCTTGCGAGGACGTGTCGCCGTATGTGAAAGGGAAGTCTCGCAGCGCTATCCATACCGAAAGGGGGCCCTGGTGGGCCCCCTTCCATCGAACATGCCGCCTGATCAGAACCGCTGTGTGTAGCGGAAGTACGGCACGCGCCCCCACGGATCGTAGAGGTACGAGTCGTAGCTCGCGCCGCCCTGCGACGTGTCGTACACCGGATCCTTGTTGGCGATATTGTTGACGCCCAGCGTGATCGTGGCATTCCACGGTGCACGGTAGTTGAGCTGGATGTCCTGGGTCAGATACGAGGGCAGACGATCGGGATAGCTCTCGTACAACGCCATATTGCGATCCTGCGTGGGGCTCCTGTTCGGGTTACGCGCCAGCGCCAACCACTCGCGGTACGCGGTGGACTGCGTGCCGTGGATGTAGTTGATGTTGTAGTTGAGCGTCCAATCACCGAACGACCAGGTGTTGTTCAACACGCCGCGCATCCGAGGGCTTCCCGGTCGGCCGGCGATGTTGGGATTGCCGTTACTGCTGTACTCGCCGACGTAGGTCAACGTCAGCTGGTTGCGCAGCGAACCGAAGTCGCCCAGGTTGAAGTTGGTCCGTGTGCTGAAGTCGTAACCCTGCGTTTGGATCCAGCCGATATTGGCCGAACCGGTCTGCGCGTTGACGATGCCGCCCGTGACCGGGTCGAACTGCGCACCCAAGCCCAACTGCTCGTTCGGTACCGAGGTGCCGCCCGGGAACTGGCTGATCCCGGTCGGGCACACGTCGATGGTGCCGCGCAGGCAGCCGACAATCGTGGCGAGGCTGACGGACTGGATGGACTCGGTGATCTCGATGTTGTAGTAGTCGAGGCTGAGGTTCAGCCAGCTCGCTGCATCCCACACCGCGCCCAATCCCCACTGCTCCGACTGCTCTGAGCCGAGCGCGGGGTTGGAGATGGAGTAGGTGGTCACCTGCGTCTGGCAGCTCGGCGTTCCGGTCAGCAGTGTGCACGTGGCCGGATCGGTGGTCGCCGTCGCGCTGAAAGCCGTCTTCTGGGTCAGCAGGTTCAGCGGCGGCGCGCGGAAACCCTCGCCGTAGGAAGCACGCAGGGTCAGCGAATCGATCGGCTGCCAGCGGAGCGAGACCTTGGGTGCAAAATCGCTACCGTAGTCGCTGTAGTCCTCGTACCGGCCGGCAACGTTGACCTCGAAGCCGTCGAAGATCGGGAACAGGAATTCGGTATAGGCGGCATAGACACTGCGTCCGCCCGCGGCCGAGTTGCCGGCCGAGCCGACGATCTGGCCGCTTTCCGACAGCGGATCGTAATTGTCCTGGTAATACTCGTCGCGGTACTCGGCGCCAAAGACCGCGCCGACCGTGCCGCCAGGCAACTCAAACAGGTCGAAGCCTGCGCTGGCGTACACCTCCTCGGAGGTGGTCTTCATGTCGCGCGAGATCGTCGAGGTGATCCCCAGAGCGCCCGGATTGCCTGAGTACGGGTCATAGATGTTGTAGCGGCCTGCAGTGATGGCCTGCTGCGCCAGACCTCCGACGACGTAGTTCGTCCCCAGGCTGGTGGCGCGCGATTCGACGTAACGCGCGCCGAATTCGAGATCGACCTCTCCCAGCCTTCCACGGAAGCCACCCAGATAATCGTAGGTGGTGTTCTCGACCCGGCCATCGCGTGCGCCGAGAGCGGCGAAGCGATGGTAGAGAAGCAGATCACGCGTCGCGAACTGCTGGTAGTAAGGGTCGCTTGCGAGCGGATTGTTGCCGCCGATCGTGCCAGGGTGATTGGGCGTACCGGCTTCCAGCAGGATGGCGCCGCCGGGCCACGGGCTGGAGGGAACGGGCGCGAAGCGTCCGAAGGACTCATTGCGATTCACCCGCGCGCTGAAGTAGACACTCCAGTCGTCGCTGATCTGGAACTCGCCCTTGCCGAAGATCGCGGTGTTCTCCAGGCTGGTGAGGTTGGCCGATGTCGCGCTGTGATTGAACTGGCAGGTCAGGTCGGCGGATGTGGAGCCGCTCAGGTAGAACAGGTCGCTGTCGTCGCCGTTGGTGCACAGTCCCGGCACGGCTGCGCCGTACAGGGGGTGGCGAAGGCGACCGGCCGTACCGAGTGCACTGGGGCGGGTCAGATTCCCGTCCGCGTCGGGAACCAGGGTGGAGAAGTTGTTCGAGTACGAGGAAGCGCCGGGCGAATCCGGGCCGAACCAATAATCGCGGTCACGGGTGTAGACGACATCGCGCTTGTTGTAGGACGCGCCTGCCAGCACGTGTCCGCGATCGCTCGAGGTGCCGACAACAACGCTGATCTCTTCGGTATCGCCACCGGCCTCAGTGGGGCGGCCCGCGCCATAGGTGAACTCAAGACCGTCGAGATCCTTGCGCATGATGATGTTGACGACACCGGCGATCGCGTCGGAGCCGTAGATCGCCGACGCGCCGTCCGAGAGCACCTCGATGCGCTCGATCGCGGCCATGGGGATCGAGTTCAGGTCCTGGGCGCTACCGACCATCGGTGCCTTGGGCGCCCGGCGCCCGTCGATCAGGATCAAGGTGCGCTCGGCGCCGAGGCCTCTCAGGCTGATGCCGGAAAAGCCGCCCCAGGAGCTGCCCGAGGTCGACTGATAGGAGCCGAATGAGTTGAAGTTCGTGTTGCGGAGGAAGTCGGCCACCGTGATGTCGCCGGCAGCGTCGATTTCCGTGCGGCTGACGACCGTGACGGGCAGGGCGCCTTCGATCGCTGCGCGGCGAATGCGCGAGCCTGTGACCTCGATGCGATCGAGGGTGGTCGCCGAAGAACCCGTCTGGGCCTGCTGACTCTGGGTCTGGGCGAATGCAACGCCGTGACCTGCGAGTGTCGTTGCACCTGCTGCAAGCGCGAATGTGACTGCATCGCGAAGCCTGTTCGTCTTCAACTTCATTCCTCTCTCCAAGTCAGTCTTGGGATTTCCCCAGGGGAACCCGCCGCTGGCGTCAAGCGAAACGCCAAATCCAGCAAGGTTGCAGCCGATACTAGCGAGGGCGAGAGAAAAATTAAAGGTCCGTTAACGAAATGCTTGCGCGGCGTGAAATCGCCTGAAGAGGCCATGCGAGGCCGGTCAAGCTGAATGTCTGTTCAGCTTCGACGTGCGTCGTGGGCGGGGGATCAAGACGAAAAAAAGGGCGCCGATGGCGCCCTTCTTACAGATCCTGCTGGTACCGGATGTACGGCACGGCGCCGTCGTCGTCGGGCAGGTCGGCCATGCGAGAGAACGGGTTCTTTCCGCGGGTGACGACGTTCTCGGCGCCGACGGTGAGTTGGCCGCTCCAGGGCGTGCGCCAGCTCACGCCCACACCCAGGCCTTCCCACTTGGGGAGCCCGGGGGTGTCGACGACCTGGCCGACGATGTTGGCGCTGAAGCGCCCGATGCCGCCGCCGACGCTGACGCTGCTGCTCGTCCACTGGTCGCTGAGGTCGGGCGGTGCGGTCGCTGACGGGATCAGGGTGGCTTTGGCGAGCGTCCCGGCCAGCGAGACGTACGCGTCGTCGCCAATGTTCTTTCTGGCGAACACGGTCAGGTCGTGGACGTCGACCCGGCCTGCGGAGCCGCCACGCGCAGGCGTCAGCCAGCCCGGCAGCGTGTCGCGGCCTTCGCCGAAGGTCACGCCGGCACCGCCGCCGGGTCGGCTGAAGGAGGCGGTCGCGGTGGCCCGACGGTTACCGGGGGCCGGGTCGTCGAGCGAGGCGAGCTGGCAATTGCGCGCCAGGCTGCTGACGGCACCGTTGAAGCTGCTGCCGGGGCTGCACAGCAAGGCGAGCGAACTGCCGGGTTCGAGGCCGAAGGCGGCGTCGAATCGGTTCTCGCCCATGCGCCAGCGTCCGCCCGCCTGGTGCGGCGTGGCCGGTTCCAGAACGAGGAAGGCTTCGACTTTGCCGGACGTATCGAGGACCGGCAGCACGGTCTGGTTACGCTTTTCCTGCGCATGCGCACCCGCCGCCACGCAGAGCGCGAGGGACGAGGCGAGCAGCAGTGGCGTCAAAGACAGTCGCATGGCCGATGTGACCCGGTCGTTGCCGGGAAGTTCCCCAGATTCACCGACCCTACTCTAGAGGGTTTATGTTTATTTAACAATCCTGCCGGTGCTCTGGCAGGGCCCCCTACTGCAACCGGTCCGACGCCTCGCCGCTGGCCACTGGCGCCGCGAGCAAGCGCTCAATCTCGTCCGCGGAGAACCGGTAGACACGACCGCAGAATTCACAGGTGATCGAGGCCTCGCCGTCGACGGCGGCCGCGCGGGCCTCCGTTTCGCCCAGCGAGACCAGCATCGCCTCCACGCGCTCGCGTGAGCACGAACAGGCGAAGGCCAACGGACGTTCGCCGAGCAGCTGTGGATCGTCGTCGGGAAACAACCGGGTCAGCAGCGTCTCCACGGGCCATCGAAGCAATTCGCTGGTCGAGAGCGTGTCAAACAGGATGCTCGCCCGGTTCCAGCCGTCTTCGTCGCCTTCGTCGCCCGGCAGCTTCTGCAGCATCAACCCGGCGGCGTGGTCGCCCTCGACCGCGAGCAGCACACGGGTCGGCAACTGTTCGGACTGGCGGAAGTAGTCCTCGAACGCGCCCGACAGCGATTCGGACTGCAGGCCGACCAGGCCCTGGTACCGCATCGGGTCGCGGCCCTGTGCGGGGTTCTCGATCGTCAGCGCCAGAATCGCGTCATCGCCCAGGGTGCGCAGGTCGCGTGAGATGGTCTCCGCGCCCGTCTCCGCGATCCGCGCGATGCCACGGATGGTGCCGGCTGCGGTGCACTCGGCAAACAGCGCCCGCAGCGGCCCGGATGCGCGCAGCTGCACCGACAGCCGGCCGTCGACCTTGGCATGGCCGGTGAAGAGTGCGGCGGCGGCGCAGGCCTCGCCCAGCAGGACCTCGACCGAGGCGGGGTAGCGTGCGTTCGCCAGGACCCGGCGCCAGGTTTCGGTCAGGTGCACTCGGACGCCGCGCACGCCGGCGCGCTGGAGCAGGAAGCGGGACAGCCGGTCGCTGTCGGGAGCGGAGGTTTCGGTCATGAGGTCGTCGGGAAGCAGCGGCGATTGGCGGCATCGGGCGTGCCCGATACAGTGGCCGCCATGATGCAGTCGGTTCGAGAAGATGGGGGCGAG
Source organism: Luteimonas sp. RC10 (assembly GCF_014192745.1). GTDB lineage: Bacteria > Pseudomonadota > Gammaproteobacteria > Xanthomonadales > Xanthomonadaceae > Luteimonas. The sequence goes on along the minus strand of NZ_JACHYJ010000008.1, from coordinate 96,105 downwards.
GGCGGCGCGGCGCAAGCAGGCGCTGGACATCGTGGCAGGCCGCCGCGTCGGCGCCGATGGCTGCGCCGGTTGCTGTGGCTGCCGGTGCTGGCGATCGGGTTCACCGTGCTGCAGGTCCTGGTGCTGCGTGTGGTCGATCCGCCGTTCTCGACGGTCATGGCACTCCGTCAGATCGAGGCCTGGACCGGCGGCGAGGACGATTTCGTGCTCTATCACCAATGGCGCGATCTGGACCGGATCGCGCCGTCGCTCGCGGTCTCGGTGATCGCTGCCGAGGACCAGAACTTCGCGCGGCATCGTGGCTTCGATCTCGAGGCGATCGAGCGCGCCCGCGCGCACAACGCCCGTGGCCGCTCGACCCGGGGCGCAAGCACGATCAGCCAGCAGACGGCGAAGAATCTGTTCCTGTGGAGCGGGCGCAGCTGGGTGCGCAAGGGCTTGGAGGCCTGGTACACGGTGCTGATCGAACTGCTCTGGCCCAAGACCCGGATCCTGGAGGTATATCTGAACGTTGCCGAGTTCGGTGACGGGATCTATGGCGCCCAGGCTGCTGCACGTGCGCATTTCGGCAAGGACGCGGCGCAGCTGTCGCGCGCGCAGAGCGCCCGCTTGGCGGCGGTGCTGCCGAGCCCGCGGCGCTACAACGCCGCCCATCCCGGGCCCTATGTCCAGCGCCGGGCGCAGTGGATCGAACGCAATGCCCGCCAGATCGGCGGCGAGGCCTATCTGGACACGCTGCGATGAGCGCCGGCGCGCCGGCCGAGCGCCTGACGATCGTCATTGCTGCCTTCGACGAGGCGCGGTCGTTACCGCTGCTACACCCCAGGATCGCGGCGGTCATGGAGACGCTCGCCGACGACGGGATCGATGCAGGCGTGCTGTATGTCGACGACGGCAGCACCGACGGGACCTGGGAGGTGCTGCAGGCGCTGGCGGTATCGGATCGGCGGGTGTCGCTGCTGCGGCTGTCGCGCAACTTCGGCAAGGAGATCGCGCTGACCGCCGGCCTGGATCTGGTGACCGAGGGGGCGGCGATGATCCTCGATGCCGATGGCCAGGATCCGCCGGAGTTGATCCCGCGCTTTGTCGCGCTCTGGCGTCAGGGCTACGACGACGTCCACGGCACCCGGCTCAGCCGCGAGGGCGAGCGATGGATCAAGAAGCTCACCGCGCATGTGTTCTATCGGGTCATGCAGCGGCTGGCCAAGACGCCGGTGCCGGCCGATACCGGCGACTACCGGCTGCTGTCGCCGCGCGCACTGGCCGCGCTGCGCCAGTTGCGCGAGCGGCACCGGTTCATGAAGGGCCTGTTCGGCTGGATCGGGTTCAACCGCGTCGCGCTGCCCTACGAGCGGCATGCGCGCCTGGCGGGGCGCACGAAATTCGGCTTCTGGCGACTGTGGAATTTCGCGCTCGAAGGCGTGACCAGTTTCTCGACCGCGCCGTTGCGGCTGGCGACCTACGTCGGCGTGTTCACTGCGTTCGGTGCGTTCGCCTTCGCATTGTGGGTCATCGCCAAGGCGATGCTGTTCGGCGATCGCGTGGCCGGCTGGCCGACGATGATGGCGGTGATCCTGTTCCTGGGCGGTGTGCAACTGGTGGCGCTGGGCGTGATCGGCGAGTACCTGGGCCGGCTGTACGAAGAGTCCAAACAGCGGCCGCTCTACTTCGTGCGCGATTGGCATCCGGCGGGCGCTGCCAGGCCTGCCGTCGACCCTCCGGCCGATCTGCGCCGCAGCAGCTGAGGCTCACTTGGCGTAGGCACCGCCGCAGCTGCTGTCCTCGCCGCCGCCCAGTTCCAGGGTCGCCAGCAGCGCGGCGGGCGGGGCGATCGAACCGAGTGCGAGTGCGACCGCGCCGCGCAGGCCCAGGCGGGCCATGTCGGGGCGGAAGCTGGGATCGGCAAAGGTGCCACCGATGACCAGCGGCGAGCGCAGCGCGAGGATGCTGCGGTCTTTGGGACGCGGGCGCAGCTCCAGATCCAGCGTCTCCTGACCGAGATCGATGCGACCGTCGCCCACGATCAGAGTGTCGGTGGTGTCGAATGCGAGCGCGCGACTGTGCATGACGCCCTTCCGCACGCCGAAGTCGGCGAATGCGCAACGCACCGGAATCTGCTTGTCCTTGCCGATCAGGTACTTGAGGGTCTCGTAGATGTCGATCCCGGCCAGTTCGACGAGCATGTTGCTGACCCGGCCCGCACCCATGCCGACCGCGATATCGCCGTTGGCGCTGCCCAGCATTGCGGCCACCGAGTTGCCGGTGCCGGCGAGGTTGAAATCGCCGCCGATCTTGCCCACCGCCTGGTTGGCGAGGGCGGTATCGGGGAACAGGCCGCCCAGGTCGACCCGGCGGACGCTGGCCTGGAGCCGAGTGTCGATGACGTCCTTGCGCGCATCCATACGCACGGTCGAACGGATATTGCCGCCGGCGACGCCGAAGTTCAGTGGATCGAGCCGGAGCAGGCCTGCCTCGAGCTTGAGGTGGGCGTCCATGTCGTCGATCGGCAGCTTCGGCGCATTGATGCGTTGCGCACGCAGGCGCACGTCGGCATCCATCGAGCGCAACTTGCCCAGCTCATAGGGCGTATCGGGAATCACCTTGCCGCGGGCGGCCAGGGCCTGTTCGCGTCGGACGAGTTCGGGATCCAACGGGGCATCGCCTTCGGCGTCGGGGGTGCCGCCGATGAAACCGGCCAGGTCGTCGAAATCCAGGCGTCTGGACACCAGGTCGGCCTGCAGGAACGGGCGCTCACCGCCGACGGTGAAGGCGGCCGAGCCAGCGAGATCGCTCTGGCCGACCTTGCCGGTGAAACCGTCGTAGTGCCAGGTCTGGCCGTCGCGGGTCAGACGCCCGTCGAGGGCATAGGGCGGGGTGTCGGGCAGCGCAACCCCGACCAGCGGATACAGATGTTCGAGGTTGCGTCCCGACAGCGCGAATTGCAGATCGAAGTCGCGCAGTTCGAACGGCGCAGTGAGGCTGCCGCGCGCGTGTGCGTGGGTGGTGCCGGCCGACGCGCGCAGATCGAGGTGATAGGGCTTGTCCTCGTCCTGCAACGCCAGCGGTGACTCGGCCACGCCCTCGAGCGTGAAGCGGTTGCCGCTCCACTGGCCGTCGCCTTCGATCGCGATCGCAGGCGCGGCGTCGGCCCCTGCGCGCGATGACCGGCTGGCCAGGCGGACGTCGACGCGAGTCTTGCTCGATGCATCCACGAAGCGCAGGCGGCCGTCGTCGACCCAGAGACGGCGGATCTGCATCGGCTCGCCGTCGCCATCGCCCATGTCGAACGTCCAGTTGCCGCCGTTGCCGTCCGGATTGGTTTCCAGCAGCAGCACCGGGCGTGCCAGGCGGATCTCGGGCAAGCGGATACGGCCGCGCAGCAGCGGGAAGACTTCGACCTGGAGCTCCAGCCGGTCCGCCGCCGCCATCGTTCTGTCCTGAGCCCAGTCGGCGTTGGCGAAGCGCAGGCGGTCCGCACGCACGGTGGTCACCCGGCCCAGGTCGACATCGAGGTCGCCGCCGATCTGCAGTACCCGACCTGTCTGCGCGTGGACGATGCGCTCGACCGGGCGTTTGAACCAGTTCCAGTCCCAGAAGATGATCACCAGCAACAGCAGGACCGCGATCACCACCAGCACGATGCGCCCAGGATGGCCGGAAAACGCGCTACGCATCCGCGTAGTGGTCGAGCGCTGCTGCGGTACGGCAGTGGGCGTGGGATCGGTCATCGCGGCTCGCGTCCTGTTTGCGAGGCACCATCCCGCCGGCTCGATCAAGCCTGGGTGAATCCGTTGTGGCGTGTTCAGTCGCCGCGCGCAGAGGCCGTGGACGCGTCAGCGTGCCGGTACGACCTGCGCCAGCACTGCGACGTAGTGACAGACGCTGCCGGCGATGCAGAACAGGTGCCAGATCGCATGCGCGTAGGGGATCGACTCGCGCATGTAGAAGAACGTGCCCAGGGTGTAGAACACGCCGCCGGCGATGATCCAGCTCAAGGTCCAGGTGTCGAGCGCGGCGGCGACCGGGCCGATCGCGATCACCACCAGCCAGCCCATCGCCACGTAGATCGCGGTCGACAGGCCACGGAAGCGCCCGGTGTAGAACAGCTTGAAGACCACACCGGCCAGTGCCAGGGTCCAGATGGTGCCGAACAACCACCAGCCCAATGTGCCGCGCAGCCCGATCAGCGTGAATGGCGTGTAGGTACCGGCGATCAACAGGTAGATCGCGCAGTGGTCGAACACTTTCAGCCGGCCCTTGAGGACCGGGTGATGGACGGCGTGATAGAGCGTGGAGGCCAGGTAGAGCAGCAGCAGCGTGATGCCGAAGACGATCGAGGCGCCGAGTTGCCAACCGTTGCCGAACAGCGCGGCGAGCGTGATCAACACCGCGCCGGCGGCGAGCGCGGCAGTCGCACCGAGGCCGTGGGTCAGCGCACTCGCGAATTCCTCGCGCTTCTCGCGCAGGGACGGGGCAGGGGAGGGCATGTTGGTGCGTCCGACGGGGGAGGGACTGGTCGGATTATGACCCCCGCGGCGCGGTCCTGTCAGACCGCGCCGGTCGAGCCGGCGGTCAGGCGGCCGGCATCGCGTGCGCATGCTCGCGCGTGGCCAGGAACTCGACGCCCGGCGCGCGCTCTTCGGCCAGCTGCAGGTTCACCCGGGTCGGCGCGAGGTAGACCAACTGATCGGCCGCGTCGATCGCGAGATTGCCGGCGTGCTTGTCGCGGAAGTCCTCGAGCTTCTTGGCGTCCGCGCAGCGGATCCAGCGCGCGGTCGAGACCTGCACCGGTTCGAAGATCGCGTCCACGCCGTATTCGTCCTTGAGCCGGTAGGCGACCACGTCGAACTGCAGCACGCCGACCGCGCCCAGGATCAGGTCGTTGCTCATCAGCGGCTTGAAGAACTGGGTCGCGCCTTCCTCGCTGAGCTGCGCCAGGCCCTTCTGCAACTGCTTGAGCTTGAGCGGGTCGCGCAGGCGCGCGCGGCGGAACAGCTCGGGCGCGAAGTTGGGAATGCCGGTGAAGGCGATGGGCTCGCCTTCGGTGAAGGTGTCGCCGATCGAGATCGTGCCGTGGTTGTGGATGCCGATCACATCGCCCGGATAGGCCTCGGCCGCGATCTCGCGGTCGCTGGCCATGAAGGTCAGCGCGTTGGCGAGCTTGAGCTCCTTGCCGCTCCGCGGGTGGAAGGCCTTCATGCCCGCGGCGAACCGACCCGAGCACACGCGCATGAACGCGACCCGGTCGCGATGCTGCGGATCCATGTTGGCCTGGATCTTGAACACGAAGCCGGTCAGCTTGTCCTCCTGCGGCGCCACGGTGCGCGTGGTGGTGGCGCGCGGTTGCGGCGGCGGTGCGTGTTCGACGAAGAAATCGAGCAGCGGCTGGACGCCGAAGTTGTTGACGCCCGAGCCGAAGAACACCGGCGTCTGCCGGCCGGCGCGGTAGGCCTCGAGGTCGAACGGATGGCTGGCGCCCTGCACCAGCTCCAGCTCGTCGCGCAGGTCGGCCAGCATCGCCGGGCCGATCCGCTCGGCCAGGCCGGGCGCGTCCAGCGAGGGGAAAATCGTCGAGTCCTGGCGGGTGAAGTTACGGCCTTGCTCGTAGAGATGCACTTCGCCGGTGAGCAGGTGCACGACGCCCTTCAGGCGCTGGCCCATACCGATCGGCCAGGTCACCGGTGCGCACTGGATGCCGAGCACGCGCTCGACTTCGTCGAGCAGGTCGACCGGGTCCTTGCCCTCGCGGTCGAGCTTGTTGACGAAGGTCATGATCGGCGTGTCGCGCATGCGGCACACCTCCATCAGCTTGATCGTGCGCTCCTCGACGCCCTTGGCGACGTCGATGACCATCAGCGCCGAGTCGACTGCGGTCAGCACGCGATAGGTGTCCTCGCCGAAGTCGGCGTGGCCGGGCGTGTCGAGCAGATTGACGATGCGACCCTCGTAAGGGAACTGCATCACCGAACTGGTGACCGAGATGCCGCGCTCCTTCTCCAGCGCCATCCAGTCGGACGTCGCGTGGCGAGCGGCCTTGCGGCCCTTGACCGATCCGGCCATCTGGATCGCGCCGCCGAACAGCAGCAGCTTCTCGGTGAGGGTGGTCTTGCCGGCGTCCGGGTGCGAGATGATCGCGAAGGTACGGCGGCGGGCGGCTTCGGTGGCGACGTCGGGCATGCAGGCGGCGCACGCGCGTGCGTGCGGTCTCGAGGCTTCAGGAAGCCGGCGATTATACGCGGCGGGTCGGCTCAGTCCGGTGGGGGCTGGGCGAAGCGCAGAACCCCGCCGGGCCCGAACATGCGGAACGGCAGCGATTCCAGGCGCAGGCCACGGTTGGCCTGGACCGCGAAATGCAGGTGCGGACCGGTACTGGCGCCGGTGTTGCCGGAAAACCCCAGGATCTGGCCGCGGCGCACGCGCTCGCCCGGCGCGACGATCACGCCGCCGCGCTGCAGGTGCGCATACAGCGCCATCGTGCCGTCGTCGTGCAGCACCCGCACGAAGTTCGCGCGGGCCAGGTCGTCGTGCGCCACGCCCATGCGTGCATGGCCCGACATGCCAGCCTCGATCTGCATGACGGTGCCATCGCGCGCGGCCAGCACCGGCGTGCCCTCGTCGACCGCGAAGTCCACGGCATGGGCGTGCTCGGGGGCGCGATGGCTGAAGCCGCCGCCGAAGCCCTGGGCGATCCGCAGCGGAGCGCCGCGGAGCGGGTAGGCGTACTCGACATCGCGCGGGCGCGCGCTGGGATGGCCGGGTACGGCCTGCAGCGCGAGGGTGACCGTGCTGTCGGCGGCGTCGGGCAACCAGGCGACGAGCGTGCGGCCATGGGCCGGGACGGTCGCGCGGGCCGGCAGCGGCGGGTCGCTGCCCGGTGTCGCGCCGTCGGCGGTCAGCAGCACCTCCACCGGACCGGCCAGGGTGTTCTCCGCGACGACGCCCACGCGCCCGGCGGCGGGTTGCCGGTGCAGTCGGACCGCTGGCGAGGCTGTCGCCGGCGACCCCTGCGGGGACGCGGAAGACGGCGCCGGCCAGGCGGCGCTGGACGGCGTCTGGGCCGAGACGACGAGGGGCAGCGCGAGCGCCAGGCCGACGAGGCTGCCTGCAAGCACGGCATCGATGACCGGGCCGAGGCGTCTGGCGCGTGGGGCCAGGTCGGAAAGGGGCGGGCGGCGCATGCGCGCGATTATGCCGGGCGCTCGCCTGTCGCCGATGCCTCGTTGCACCGTGGTCTCGGCTGTATCGGCGGCAAGGCGTCGGATCCTGCGATCGCCTGCCGTGAATTCCATCGCTGCATCCGGATGAAGCGATTGACATGGCGTGCAGGGGCTGGCAACCTGCGTGGCATCCATCGAGACCGGCGGAGGGACAGGCCCTTTGATGCCGGGGCAACCTGATGGGATCCACGCGCCGCGTGGGCCCCGTCGCGGTGCCAAGTCCTGCGGGGACCTGTGCGTCCACCGGAAGATGGTCATGCGTCGCTTCGGCATCGAGGCGATGCATCCGCCGAGTCGGCGGCTTCCGGCATCCCCCGCAAGACGCGATGGTCCGTTCCCATCTGGACATCGCCATGAGTCTTGTCGACACCGCGCCCCGCCATTTCGACGCCGGCCCCGATCCGGCGTTCGTGCCCACGTCGTCGCCCGCGAACGCCGCGACCGAAGACCGCGCTCTGCGTGGCCGCATCGACGTCGCGCTGCCGATGCGCCACGCCGGTTTGCGCCACGTCGGCCTGCGCTACGAACTGCGCGGCACCCCTGGGACGCCGGTGGTGTTCGTGGCCGGCGGCATCTCCGCGCACCGCCATGTCGCCTCGAGCGCGTCGTATCCCGAGCCGGGCTGGTCCGAGGCGCTGCTCGGCGGGGGCCGTGCGCTGGACCCGGCGTGCGTCCAGGTGCTGGCCTTCGATTTCATCGGCGCCGACGGCGCGCTCGATGCGCCGATCGACACCGCCGACCAGGCCGATGCGATCGCCGCGCTGCTCGACGCGCTCGACATCCCGGTGCTGCACGCCTTCGTCGGCTATTCCTACGGTGCACTCGTCGGGCTGCAGTTCGCGGTGCGCCATGGCGGCCGGCTGCGGCGGCTGGTCGCGGTCAGCGGCGCGCATCGCGCGCATCCCTACGCCGCGGCGTGGCGCGCGCTGCAGCGCCAGACCGTCGCCCTTGGCCAACTGCAGTGCGCCGATGCGCAAGGCCTGTCGCTGGCCCGGCAATTCGCGATGCTCAGCTATCGCACACCCGAAGAATTCGCAGAGCGCTTCGACGCCGCGCCCGAAGTCGTCAACGGCCGTGTGCGTGTTGCCGCCGAGGACTATCTCGACGCCGCGGGCGCGCGCTATGTCGCGCGCACGCCGGTCGCCGCGTGGCTGCGGCTGTCCGAATCGATCGATCTGCACCGGATCGAGCCGGCGCAGGTCCGGGTGCCGACCACCGTCGTCGCCGTCGAGGGCGACCGGTTGGTGCCGCTGGCCGACGCGGTGACGCTGCTCGAGGGCCTCGGGCCGAACGGCCGGCTGCGCGTGCTGCGCTCGCCCTACGGCCACGACGCCTTCCTCAAGGAAACCGATCGCATCGACGCCATCCTGGCCGTCGCCCTGCGCGACACCGACCACGGAGATCTTGCATGAGCATCCAGAGCCCGTCCTTCGATCCGGCCGCGTGCCGCCCCAGCACACGCGCGGTGCGCGCCGGCATCGACCGCGATCCGGCCTACGGCGCGGTGACCCCGCCGATCGTGCTGTCGAGCAACTTCAGCTTCGAGGGCTTCGAGCGCAAGCGTGAGTATGACTACACGCGCAGTGGCAATCCCACCCGCGACCTGCTCGGTGAGGCGCTGGCCGGGCTCGAGGGCGGCGCCGGCGCGGTGGTCACGCCGACCGGCATGGCGGCGATCACGCTGGTGCTCAACGCGCTGCTGCAGCCCGGTGACCGGCTGGTGGTGCCGCATGACGCCTATGGCGGCAGCTGGCGGCTGTTCGATGCGCTGGCGCGCAAGGGGCATTTCGAACTGGTCACCGCCGATCTCACCGACCCGCGCGCGCTGGCCGATGCGCTGGCCTGCGGGCCCAAGCTGGTGCTGATCGAGACGCCGTCCAATCCCCTGCTGCGCATCACCGACCTGCGTTTCGTCATCGAGGCCGCGCAGCGGGCCGGTGCGCTGACCGTGGTCGACAACACCTTCCTGTCGCCGGCGCTGCAGCGGCCGATCGCCTTCGGCGCCGACGTGGTGCTGCACTCGACGACCAAGTACATCAACGGCCACAGTGACGTCGTCGGAGGCGCGGTGGTGGCGCGCGATGCCGAAGTGCACGCGCAACTGGCGTGGTGGGCGAATGCGCTGGGCATCACCGGCTCGCCGTTCGACAGCTTCCTGACCCTGCGCGGGTTGCGCACACTCGATGCGCGGTTGCGCGTGCATCAGGAGAACACTACCGGCATCGTCGCGCTGCTGGAGGCGCATCCGGCGGTGGCGCGGGTGCACTACCCGGGCCTGACTTCGCACCCCGGGCACGCGGTCGCCGCGCGCCAGCAGTCGGGCTTCGGCGCGATGCTGTCGTTCGAACTGGCTGGCCGCGATCCGCGCGCGGCGGTGCGCGCGTTCGTCGAAGGCCTGCAGTACTTCACGCTGGCCGAGTCGCTGGGTGGGGTCGAGAGCCTGGTCGCGCATCCGGCGACGATGACCCATGCCGCGATGAGCGCGGAGGCGCGCGAGGCGGCCGGCATTTCCGAAGGTCTGCTGCGGCTGTCGGTCGGCATCGAGGCGCTCGACGATCTGCTCGCCGACCTGCAGGCAGCGCTGGCACGCGCGGCCACGGTCGCCGGCCAGACGCCAGCGATCCGCGCCGGAGCCGACGCATGAGCACGGTGGTCGCCCTGCGCCGTGCGCGCCGGACGCAGCCGCAGCCCGCCCGGCTCGCGTTGCTGGGCACCGGCACCGTCGGCAGCGCCTTCGTCGCGCGCTATCAGCGGCTGGCCGCGCAGGGGCTGGCGCTGCCGGCCTTGGCGCGGATCTGCAATTCGCGCACGCAGATCGCCTGCGGCGACGATCCGGTGGCGGTGCTCGAGCAGGCGCGTGTCGCGGCGACCCGACGCAACGGCTTTCCGCCTTGGGCCGAGGGCGAGAGTCCGCGGCCGGGCGATATCGTGGTCGATGCGACCGCCAGCGAGACGGTCGCCGACTGGCATCCCGAGTGGCTCGCGCGCGGGGTCCACGTGGTCACCGCCAACAAGCTCGGCACCGGCGGCGAACTCGGCCGGGCGCAGGCGATCACCGAGGCGGTCGGCAGCGAAGGTGGCGGCCGCTATGGCGACAGCGCCACGGTCGGTGCGGGATTGCCGTTGCTGCGCAGCCTGCGTGCGCTGGTCGCCGGCGGCGATCGCATCCACGCCGTCGAAGGGGTGCTGTCGGGGTCGCTGGCCTGGTTGTTCGCCCGGTTCGACGGTAGCCAGCCGTTTTCGACCCTCGTGCACGAGGCCCGCGCTGCCGGCTTCACCGAGCCCGATCCGCGCATCGATCTGTCGGGCGAGGACGTGCGCCGCAAGCTGCTGATCCTGGCGCGGGCGGCGGGGTTGCCGCTGTCGGCGCATCAGGTCGCGGTCGAATCGCTGGTGCCGCCGGCATTGGCCGGATGCGAAATCGGGGCGCTCGAGGCCGGCTTCGCCGAGCTCGACACCGCGCTCGCGGCGCGCTGGACCGCGGCGTCCGCCGACGGGCTGCGGCTGTGCGTGGTGGGGCGTTTCGATGCGCTCGGCGGCGCCAGCGTCGGTCTGCGTGCATTGCCGGCGCATCACCCGCTGTGCGCCGGCGGCGGAACCGGCAACCGCGTCGCCATCCACAGCGATCGCTATCGCGAACAACCGCTCGTGATCCAGGGCCCCGGCGCCGGTGCGGAGGTCACGGCCGCAGCATTGCTCGACGACGTCCTGGCCTGCGCACGCCGCTGACCTGCGCCAAGCCTGGGGCGAACCCTAGATGGGGTGCACCCCGATGGCAGGAAGCTGAACGGCGCGCTGAAATGGCGTCATTCAGTTTCCATGTCGATCACGGGGGTCTTCCATCATGTCCAACACATCTTCCTTGAGCATGTCCGTCTCGCTGAGCGTCAGCGGCCAACTGCCGTCGGTGCAGAGCTCGGCCAGCACTCAGCGCACATCCGACGGGCGGGTGCAGTTCGAGAACGACAACTACCGCATCACCGCCGGCGACAACGACGAGGTGGTGGTGTTCAACAAGAACACCGGCGAGAACTACCGCATCTGGGGCGATCCCCACGTCGAGATCGACGGCAAGCACGCCTTCGACTTCTGGGGCCAGACCACGTTCCTGCTCGACGACGGGACCAAGGTCACCATCGAGACCACGCCGTGGGAGCAGGGCGGCAATGGCGCGACGGTGGCCTCGGTCGTGACGATCACCGATGGCGACTACGGCGTGCAGATCTCCGGTGTCGACAGCAACACCTATGGCGACCTGGCGTTCCAGGAATTCGCCGGCGGCGGCCGTCTGCTCGATGCCGCGGTGCGCGACGGCAATGTGCTGCTGGAGAACGAGAACGGCAGTGGCTTCATCGCCGTCGACCAGAACGGCAACATCCAGAATGTCGACCAGGCCTTCATCAATGCCACCGACGAGCTGAAGAACGGCGGCCCGGACTTCCTGGCCCACTTCGCCGAGATCTTCTCGTTCTTCACCGGCCTGATGTCGATCGGTTTCAACGGCGGGCTGTCTCTGGGCAGCGACAATCCCAACCGCGATCCCGAGCCGACCGCCCAGCCGGTGCCGTGGCAGTTCAGCCTGACGCTGTCGATCCGCGCCTGATTTGACGTGTGTCCCCAAAACGGCGTGCCGCGAACGCGGCGCGCCGTTTCCGTTTCCGTTTGCGGTAGGCGAGGCGCCGCGCAGGCGGCTCAGCACTCGATAACGTTCACCGCCAGGCCGCCGCGCGAGGTTTCCTTGTACTTGTCGCGCATGTCGCGGCCGGTCTCGCGCATCGTGCGGATGACCTTGTCGAGACTGACCTTGTGCTTGCCGTCGCCGCGGAAGGCCATGCGCGAGGCGTTGATCGCCTTGACCGCGCCCATCGCGTTGCGCTCGATGCACGGAATCTGCACCAGGCCGCCAATCGGATCGCAGGTCAGGCCCAGGTTGTGCTCCATGCCGATCTCGGCGGCGTTCTCGATCTGGCTCGGAGTGCCGCCGAGCGCGGCGGTCAGGCCGGCGGCCGCCATCGAGCAGGCCACGCCGACCTCGCCCTGGCAGCCGACCTCGGCGCCGGAGATCGAGGCGTTCTCCTTGTAGAGGATGCCCACGGCCGCTGCGGTCAGCAGGAAGTCGAACACGCCCTGCTCGTTGGCGTTGGGAATGAACCGGTCGTAGTAGTGCAGCACCGCCGGCAGAATGCCGGCCGCGCCGTTGGTCGGCGCGGTGACCACGCGCCCGCCTGCCGCATTCTCCTCGTTGACCGCGAGCGCATAGAGATTGACCCAGTCGAGCACGGTCAGCGGGTCGCGCATCGCCGCTTCGGGCTTGGCGGCGAGTTCGGCATGCAGCGCCGGCGCGCGGCGGGTGACGTGCAGCCCCCCTGGCAGGGTGCCGCCCTCGCGGATGCCGCGCGCGACGCACGACTGCATCGCCGCCCACAGTTCGCGCAGCCCGTCGAGGATCTCGGCCTCGCTGCGCCAGACCTTTTCGTTCTCCAGCATCAGCCGGGCGATGCCCAGCCCGCTGTCCTGCGCCTGGCGGATCAGCTCGTCGCCGCTGGCGAAGGGGTAGGGCACCTGGGTGGTGTCGGCGACGATGCGGTCCTCGGCCGCCTCGTCCTGGTTGACGACGAAGCCGCCGCCGACCGAGTAGTAGTCGCGCGTGGCGATCACCGCATCGTCGGCGCCGTAGGCGGTGAAGCGCATGCCGTTGGTGTGGAACGGCAGCTTCTGGCGCTTGTTCATCACCAGGTCGCGCTTCTCGTCGAAGTCGATCTCGTGGGTGCCGCCCAGCCGCAGCCGGCGTCCGCCGCGGATGCGCGCCAGCGCATCGGGAATGATGTCCGGGTCGATGCGGTTGGGCATGTGTCCTTCCAGGCCCATCATCAGCGCCTTGTCGGTGCCGTGGCCGCGGCCGGTCAGCGCCAGCGAACCGAAGACCTCCGCGCGGACGCGGACGACCTCGTGCAGGCGGCCGGGCTCGGTGAGCCAGCGCGCGACGAAGCGGGCACCGGCGCGCATCGGCCCGACGGTATGCGAGGAACTCGGCCCGATGCCGATCTTGTAGAGGTCGAAGGTGCTGACTGCCATCGCGCTATTCTACGGCCCGCTCCCCGTTCCATGCCTGACGCGACGCCGCATGACGCCCCAGACCCTGATCCTGTACCAGCGCGACGACTGCCATCTGTGCGACCTCGCGCTCGAGGTGCTGGCGCAGGCGCGCGCGCCTGCGTTCGACAGTGTCTTCATTGATGACGACGCTGCGCTCGAGGCGCGCTACGGCAGCCGTGTGCCGGTGCTGCGCGATGCCGGACGCGACGTCGAACTGGACTGGCCGTTCGACGCCGACGCGGTGCGACGGCTGCTGGCCTGACCCGCCGACAGCGGCGTCAGTTCGCAGGCTTGAGATACACCCGCGTGGCGACCGCGATCTCGTCGGGGATCGTGCCGGTGTCGGCCCATTCGCCGCCGCCGACGCCGAAATCCAGGCGACGCACGGTCGCCCTGCCCGACAGCAGCGGACGCGTGCCCGGGGTCCAGGTGAAGGTCAGCGTGACCGGCTTGCGCACGCCGCGCAGCGCGAGCTCGCCGTCGGCGGCGTAGCGGCCATTGCCGAGGTCGCGGAACCGGGTCGCGGTATAGGTGGCCTGGGCAAAGCGGCCGGCGTCGAAGAACGACGCGCCGCGCATCTCGCTGTCGTAGTCGTCGTTGCGGGTGGTCGCGGTGGCGATCGGGATCGCCACTTCCAGCTTGGCGCTGCTCAGGTCGGCCGGGTCGAACGCGAGCGTGGTGCGGAAGTCGGGAAACGTGCCGGTGAACACCTCGCCCTGGTACTTGCCGGCGAACGCCAGCGACGAGCCGGCGGCCTGCACGTAATCGGCAGCGGAGGCGGAGAGCGGCATCGCGACGGCGAGCGCGGCCGCGAGCAGGAAGCGGGGAGCGTGGGGCATCGATCAGTCCTGGAGTGAGGGCGGGGAAGCGGCGCGCAACCAGCCGCGTGGCAGCATCCGTGCCAGCGTGGCATCGCGCAGGAACAGGTGGTGGTACAGCGCGGCGGCGGCATGCAGCAGCGCCAACGCCACCAGCGTCCAGAACAGCCACTCGTGCGCCTGGTTGGCCAGGCCGCGCAGATCCGGGTTACGTGCGACCAGCGCCGGCAGATTGAACAGGCCAAACCACTGCAGCGGGTAGCCGGCGGCCGAATTGAAGGTCCAGCCGCTGAGCGGGATTGCCAGCAGCAGTGCATACAGCAGCCAGTGCGTGAGCGTGGCGATGCGGTCCTGCCAGCGCGGGGTGCCGGGCACCGGGCGCGGCGCGCCGGCGAACAGCCGCCAGGCCAGCCGCAGCGCCGCGAGCGCGAGAATCGTCAGGCCCAGCGACTTGTGCAGGGCGTAGACCTGGACCTTGGTGGGACTGGGCCGCATGTCGCCCATGGTCAGGCCGATGATGCCGACCGTCAGGATCAGCACCACGACGGTCCAATGCAGCAGTTGGCTCACCGCGCCCCAGCGCTCGACATTCTTCAGCGTCATGGTGTCTCGTCTCCGGGTGTGTCGGTGCCCACCGCCGTGTCGTCGGCATCGTCCGCATCGTCGCGACCCGTGCCGCGCTCGCGCACTGCTTCGAGTTCGATGCGCAGGCCGACCGTGTCGCCGATCATCGACGGCCAGGCGTCGATGCCGAAGTCCGCCCGCGACAGCTGGGTGGTCGCCGAGAATCCGACCATGCGCCTGAACGGCGGCATCGGGTGGCGGCGCGCGGCGTTGAACGTCGCATCGAGCGCGACCTCGCGCGACACGCCGCGCAGCGTCAGCGTGCCGTGGACGATCGCGTGCGTGGCATCGCGCGGCTCGATGCGGTTGGAGACGAACGTGGCGGCGGGATGGCGCTCGGTATCGAGCAGATTGCGCGCGCGGACCGCACGATTCCAGCGGTCGTCGCCGAAGTCGACGCGCGCCAGCGGCACCGAGACCTCGACCCGCGCGCTCGACCAGTCCGCGGGATCGAAGACCAGCGTGCCCTGGCTGCCCGACACCGTGCCGATCGCCTTCGACAGGCCGGCGTGTTCGATGTCGAGCATCACCCGGGTATGCACCGGATCGAGCGCGTACTGCGCCGGCCGCGCGGCCACCGGCGCGCAGGCCAGTGCCAGCAGCAGGCAGGGGACGAACAGGCGCCGCGGCAGTCGCATCGTCTCAAGTTCCGGTCGCCGCGGGCGGCATGCGGGGATTCTAGGCACGAATCGCACGGCCGCGCAGCCGTGGTGGCGCTTGCATCCGGGACGATGCGTTGCGAGCATCGCGCGTTGCGGGCAAGGCCGCGGGGAAAGGGATGTCGGGCCCATGTGGAAGCGTGTCGCCGCTCTGGCGCTGATCTGGACGTTCGCCTGCGGTGTCCTGGCCGCGACGCCGGAGATGCCGCGGTTGCGGGTGCTCGGCGTCGCCGACGGCCTGCCTACGTCCGATGTCACCGGTATCGCCCAGGACAGCGACGGCTTCGTCTGGATCGCGACCGCCGACGGCCTGGCCCGCTACGACGGCGCCGGGTTCATGGTCTGGCAGCACGACCCCGAAGCGGCGGATGCCTTTCCCGGCAACAATCTGCAGGCCCTGCATGTCGACCACGAGGACCGCGTCTGGGTCGCGGCCCAGGAAGGCGGTGTCGCGGTGATGGACCGCGATCGCTCGGCAGGCTTCCGGCCCTATCGGATTGACGCGCATCCCGAAGCGCGGCTCGGCGATGTCTGGGATTTCGCCAGCCGGCCGGGTGAGATCTGGATGGGCCTGGGGACCGACGGGGTCTACGGCCTGCGCGCCGACGGCAGTTTCGTGCATTTGCGCCACGATCCCAACGACCCGCGCACGCTGCCCAGCGACAACGTGGTCAGCCTGTCGTTCGACAACGACGGCATGCTGTGGATCGCGACGATGGCGGGTCTGGCCCGCTACGACGGCCGCCGTGTCTGGCGCGAGCTGTTGCCCGGCGGCGACATGCCGCTGACGGTCACCGATGTGCAGGCGATGGGCGACGAAGTCTGGGCCTCGAGCGCGCGCGGGCTGTTCGTGCGCATGCGCGATGGCCAGTGGCACTGGCGCCCGTGGTCGGGCATGTTCGCCCGGCCCAACAGCGTGCTGTCGATGCTCGCCGATCCCCGCGGCGGCTACTGGCTGGGCACCCGTCGCGGCCTGTGGCGGTTGTCGGAGGACGGCATCCCGACCCCGGTGCCGGTCGGCCGGGACGCGTCGCGGCCGTTCCCGGCGCGGGCGATGTTCCTGCAGTCCGACGGCGCGCTGTGGGCATCGGCGCCGGGCGAGGGCGTCGGCTTCCTGCGCTCGGACTGGCGGCATGTGGCCGAGCTGGTGCGCGGCGAACGCGGACTGCAGGGCCACGGGTACGCGACGATCGCGCCGGCCAACGACGGCGGGCTGTGGCTGGGATCGGAAACCGGCGTCGTCGAGCATGTGGACCAGGCGCTGCAGGTCTCCCGGCTCGATGGGGAGGCACGCGCGCGCCTGGCCAACCAGCGCATCCTCGGCATGGCCGAGACGCGCAGCGGTGTGCTGTGGATCGGCCATGTCGGCGGCCTGTTCCGGCACGGGCGCGACGGCACGCTGAGCGAGTGGGAAGGCGAGCCGGGCACGTCGGTCGCGCACGGCGTGGGCTACAACATCGTGCGCGCCGCGCCCGACGGCACGCTGTGGACCGGCAGCATGGGCGGCTACGGGGTCGAGCACCGCGATGGCGACACCGGCCGCATGCTGTGGCAGGCCGGCGACGATCCCCTGGTCCATGAGGGCGTCTACGGCTTCGACGTCGCACCCGACAACACCGCCTGGGCGGCTTCGGTGCCGGGGCTGGGCTACTTCGACCCGCATGCTGGCCGGTTCGTGATCGTCAGCGGCGAGCAGCCCTATTACGCGGTCGCCGTGCAGGGCGAGGACACGGTCTGGGCCGCCGGGCGCGACGGCCTGGAGCGCTGGCGCCGCGAGGACGGCACCTGGGCGCGGCAGGAGCGGATCGGCACGCGAGAGGGGCTGCCGTCGGTGATGCCGATGGGGCTGGCGGTCGATGTGCGCGGACGTGTCTGGGTCTCCACCCGGCGTGGTCTCTACCGCTGGGATCCGCAGGCCCGACGCATGCGCCGCTATGGCAGCGAACACGGCCTGTCGTCGCAGGAAATGCTGTTCCGCTCGATCGCGGTGAGCAGCAGCGGCCTGCTCGCTGCCGGGACCGCAGTCGATTCGGTGGCCATCATCAACACCGCCTCGGAGGAGACCGGCCGGGTCGAGGAGCCGAAGCTGCGCGTCCTCGGCCTGGACGTGCGCCGCGACGGGCTGTGGCAACCGCTCGAAGGCGCCCATCCCGAACTGTTCCCCGACGACCGCGAACTGCGCGTCTCGGCCCGGCTGCTGGCCTATGACGACCCGGGATCGAACCACTACTGGACCTGGCTCCAGGGCCTGGACACCGGCTGGGTCGACCAGGGCGCCAATGGCGACCGGGTGTTCTCGGGCCTGCGGCCCGGCAACTACGTGCTGCGCATCCGCGCCAGCGACGCCTACGGCAACGCCGCGCCGATGCAGGAACTGCGGTTCCGGGTGTTGCCGCCGTGGTGGCAGACCTGGTGGGCACTCACGCTGCTGATCTGCATGATGGGGCTGATCGCGCTGTGGGGCGCATCGATCTACCGCCGGCGCGTGCGGCGGCGCGCGGAACTGCAGTTGGCCGGGCGCCAGCGCGAACTTGCCGAGCAGGCATCGCTGGCCAAGAGCCGTTTCCTGGCCACGCTCGGCCATGAGGTACGCACGCCGATGACCGGCGTGCTGGGCATGAGCGAGCTGCTGCTCGATACGCCGCTCGACGCCCGGCAGCGCAGCTACACCGAATCCATCCGCCGCGCCGGCGACCACCTGATGCGCCTGGTCAACGACGCGCTGGATCTGGCGCGGATCGAGGCCGGCAAGCTCGAGCTCGATCCGCAGCCGTTCGAGCTGCGCGCATTGATCGAGGACATCGTCTCGCTGTCCGCGCCGATGGCCCGGCACAAGGCGCTGGGTTTCGATGTCGCCTTCGACGAGGGCGTGCCGGCCTGGGTGCACGGCGATGCAGTGCGGGTGCGTCAGATCCTGTTGAACCTGATCGGCAATGCGATCAAGTTCACCGATGATGGCCGGGTCGGGCTGCGGATCGCGCGTCCGCCCGAAGGCCTGTGTTTCCAGATCAGCGACACCGGCCCGGGGCTCAGCGCCGAGCAATGCCAGCGGCTGTTCCGGCGTTTCGAGCAGGCCGATGGCGCCCGCACCGCCGCGCGCTACGGCGGCAGCGGCCTGGGGCTGGCGATCAGCCAGGAACTGTCGCTGGCGATGGGCGGCCGGATCGATGTCGAGAGCACCCTGGGCGAGGGCACCCGGTTCACGGTCGTGCTGCCATTGGCCGAGGTTGCCACCCCGCCACGGCGCACGCGCTTCGAGGGGCACGAGCGCATCACCGCGGCGGTCGGACTGGTGGTGTTGCTGGTCGAGGACGACCAGACCGTGGCCGACGTGATCCGGGGTCTGCTCGAGGCGCAGGGCCACCAGGTCGCGCATGCGATGCATGGACTCGCTGCGCTGACCGACGTGCGGACCCAGACGTTCGACATCGCGCTGCTCGATCTGGATCTGCCGGGCATCGACGGCCTGACCCTGGCCGGCATGCTGCGCGCGCAAGGCTTCGACCGTCCGCTGGTTGCGGTCACCGCGCGCGCCGATGCCGAGGCCGAGCCGGCGGCGCGCGCGGCCGGTTTCGACGGCTTCCTGCGCAAGCCGCTGACCGGCGAGATGCTGGCCGACGTCCTGGCCCAGAGCTGGCGGCCGGTCCACGAAGGCGGCGGCCTGGACCACCGCGAGGACTGAACGGCGGCTTGGCACCGCCTGCACGGCGGCGTCGCCAGACTGCCGCCATGGCCGCCTCCCGCCCGTCTTCCACCGCCCGCATGCCGAAACGGCGGCGTGACGACCTCATCCAGTTGCGCCCCGAGGGCCTGTACTGCCCGGCCGGCGATTTCCATATCGATCCGTGGCGTCCGGTGCCTCGGGCGGTGATCACTCACGGCCACGGCGACCATGCGCGCACCGGCATGGGCGCCTACCACACCACGCGCGCCGGGCTGCCGATCCTCGAGTGGCGGCTGGGCGAGCAGATCTATGTCGCACACGATTACGGCGCGCCGTTCCAGATGGGCGCGGCGACGGTGTCGCTGCATCCGGCCGGCCATGTGCTGGGTTCGGCCCAGGTGCGGGTGGAGGTCGACGGCGAGGTCTGGGTCGCGTCGGGCGACTACAAGCGCCAACACGATCCGACCTGCGCGCCGTTCGAGGTCGTGCGCTGCGACACCTTCATCACCGAGGCCACGTTCGGCCTGCCGGTCTACCGCTGGCCCGACACCGCGCAGGTTGCAGGCGAAATCGAAGCCTGGCGCGCGCAATGCGAGACACGCGGTGAGGCGGCGGTGCTGTTCTGTTATGCGCTGGGCAAGGCCCAGCGCGTGCTGGCCGAACTGGCGGCGCACACCGACCGGCCTGCGCTGCTGCACGGCGCGGTCGCCGCCGGCGTCGAGGTCTATCGGCGGGCCGGCATCGCGATGCTCGACACGCTGCCGGTCGCCGAGACCGATCGCAGTGCCGATGTCGCCGGCCGGTTGGTCATCGCGCCGCCATCGGCGGCCGGCAGTGCATGGATGCGCCGGTTCCGCCGTGCGCAGCAGGGTTTCGCATCGGGCTGGATGCGCATCCGCGGCAACCGGCGCCGTCGCAACTACGATCGCGGCTTCGTGGTGTCCGACCACGCCGACTGGCCCGATCTGATGCGGACCGTCCGCGAGACCGGCGCCACGCGGGTGATCGCGACCCACGGCAACACCGATGCGATCATCCGCGCGCTGCGCGAGGACGGCATCGCGGCCGAAGCCTTCCGCACCGATTTCGGAGACGAGGAATGAGCGTCCGGCGCCGGAGGGCCTGCGCATGAGGCGCTTCGCCCGGCTGTACCGGGAGCTCGATCGCAGCACCGCCACGCTCGACAAGCGCGCGGCGCTGGTCGCCTACTTCCGCGAGGCGCCGCCGCACGATGCCGCCTGGGCGCTGTTCCTGCTGGCCGGCGGCAAGGTCGCCGGGGCCGGGCGACGCATCGCCAATACCCGCGAACTGCGCGAATGGATCGGCCAGGCCGCAAGCTTGCCCGACTGGCTGGTCGACGACAGCTACGACCAGGTGGGCGACCTGGCCGAAACCTTGGCGCTGCTGCTCGACGATCCCGTCGCGCCGGCCGATGACATCTCGCTGGCCGAATGGATCGAGCGGCGGCTGGTCCCGGTCGCCAATCGCGACCCGGCGGTCCGGCGCGCGTTGGTGGTCGAGGCCTGGGCGTCGCTGTGTTTCGACGAGCGGCTGGTGTTCAACAAGCTGCTGACCGGCGCGCTGCGCGTGGGCGTCTCGCAGCGGCTGGTGCAGCAGGCACTGGCGGAGATGAGCGGGCTGGACATCGCGCGTATCGCCCAACGCATGCTCGGCAGTTGGACGCCGAGCGCGCAGTTCCTGCGTGACCTGCTCTCGCCTGACGAATTGCCCAGCGACCGGCGTCAGCCGTATCCGTTCTTCCTCGCCTCGCCCTTGGAGCAGGCGCTGCGGCCCGACACGGCGAGCGAGGGGACGGACACCGACGCCGACGCGGCCCCCGATGCGGATGCGGCGGCGCCGGTGCTGGCCAACGATCCCGACGCGGTCGCGCGTGCACTCGGTCCGATCGACGACTGGCTGCTGGAATGGAAGTGGGACGGCATCCGCCTGCAACTGATCCGCCGCGGCGCCGACATCGCGCTGTGGTCGCGCGGCGAGGAACGTCTCGACGGGCGCTTTCCCGAGATCGAAGCCGCAGCGCTGACGCTGCCGCGCGACTGTGTGTTCGACGGCGAGCTGCTGGCCTGGCGGCCGGGCGAATCCGCGCCGATGCCGTTCACCGCGCTGCAGACCCGGATCCAGCGCCGCAAGCCCGGACCCAAGACACTCGCCGACACGCCGGTGCGCGTGCAGGTCTACGACCTGCTCGAGCTCGACGGCGAGGACTGGCGCAACCGGCCGCAGGCCGAGCGCCGGGCGATGCTCGAGACATTGGTCGCCCAGCATGACGATCCGCGCATCGTGATCTCGCCGCGGGTGGATGCGGCCAACTGGGCACAGGCCGCCGCCCTGCGCGCCGATGCCCGCGCGCGCGGCGTCGAGGGCTTGATGCTCAAGCGCGCCGATGCCCGCTATCAGGCCGGCCGGCGCCGCGGCGACTGGTGGAAGTGGAAGATCGATCCGCTGACCATCGATGCAGTGCTGATCTACGCGCAGGCCGGCCACGGCCGGCGCAGCACGCTCTATACCGACTACACCTTCGCACTGTGGGATGGCGACACCCTGGTGCCGGTCGCCAAGGCCTATTCGGGGCTCGACGACCGCGAAATCCTCGCGCTCGACAAGTGGATCCGCGCACACACCCTCGAGCGCTTCGGGCCGGTGCGTTCGGTCACCGCGCACCATGTGTTCGAACTCGGTTTCGAAGCGGTCAACCGCTCGAGCCGGCACAAGTCCGGCATCGCCGTGCGCTTTCCGCGCATCCTGCGCTGGCGCCGCGACAAGCCGATCGCCGAAGCCGATCGGCTCGAAACCTTGCGGGCACTCGCACGGTGACGACGGCGTCCGGCGATTGCGGCCATCAGCGGTGCGCAGGGCCGTGGCCCGGCCGGTGGCGATGACTGGTCTTCGCGGCCCCGATGCGCCGCTGCGCGCCTGGTTCGCCGCCCAGGGCTGGCGGCCGGCGCCGTTCCAGCGCGAGGTCTGGCGCCGCTATCTGGCCGGCGAGTCGGGCCTGCTGCAGACCCCGACCGGCAGCGGCAAGACACTGGCCGCCTTCGGCGGGCCCTTGCTCGAGGCACTGGCTGCGCGCCCGCGCGCGGCGGCCAGTCGCCATGCAGCGTCGGTGAAGCCGGCCGGGCGCGGCAAGGACGCCGGGCGCAGGTTTCAGGTGCTGTGGATCACCCCGCTGCGCGCGCTCGCGGTCGACACGGTGCGCGCATTGCGCGCGCCGATCGAGGCGCTGGGCCTGGACTGGACGGTCGCGATGCGCACCGGTGATGCCAGTGCGCGCGATCGGCGGCTGGCGCGCAGCGGCCAGGCCGAGGTGCTGGTCACCACGCCCGAATCGCTGTCGCTGCTGCTGTCCTATGCCGACACCGCGCCCTTGCTCGCCTCGGTGCGTTGCGTGGTCGTCGACGAATGGCACGAACTGCTCGGCAACAAGCGCGGCGTGCTGCTGCAACTGGCGCTGGCGCGGTTGCGCCGGCTTGCGCCGGCGCTGCGCATCTGGGGCGTCTCGGCGACGCTCGGCAATCTGGAGCAGGCGCGCGATGCGCTGCTGCCGCATTGTCCGCAGGCGCAGGTGGTCGCGGGCGTGGCGCCCAAGCGTTTCACGCTCGACACGCTGCTGCCCGGCGAGGACGAGCGCTTTCCGTGGGCCGGCCATCTGGGCCTGGCGCAGTTGCCGCGCGTGCTCGAGCGGCTGATGGCCGAACGTACCAGCCTGTTGTTCGCCAACACCCGCTCGCAGGCCGAACTGTGGCATCGCGCGCTGTCGGCGGTGTGGCCGGAGGCGCCCGAAACCCTGGCGCTGCATCACGGTTCGCTCGATCCAAAACTGCGGGCTGCCGCCGAACAGGGGCTGCGCGCCGGCAGCGTGCGCTGCGTGGTCGCCACCTCCAGCCTGGATCTGGGCGTCGACTTTCCCGCCGTCGACCAGGTACTGCAGATCGGCAGCCCGAAAGGCGTATCGCGGCTGCTGCAGCGCGCCGGGCGCGCGCGCCACCGCCCGGGCGAGGCCGGGCACGTGGTCTGTGTGCCGACGCATGCCCTGGAACTGGTCGAGTACGCCGCGGCCCGCGCCGCGGTCGCCGCCGGCACGATCGAATCGCGTCCGCCGCCAGTGCTCAGCCTCGACGTGCTGGCGCAGCACTGCGTGACGCTGGCGCTGGGCGGCGGCTTCGAAGCCGATGCGCTCTACGACGAGGTCCGCGGCACCCATGCGTTCCGCGCGCTCGACCCGCTCGCCTGGCGCGCGGTGCTCGATTTCATCGTCCAGGGCGGCGCGGCGTTGGCGCATTACCCCGATTTCCGCCGCGTGGTGCGCGGCGATGACGGGGTCTATCGGGTCGAGGACCGACGCATCGCGCTGCGTCATCGCCTGTCGATCGGCACGATCGCCAGCGATGGCGCGGTGCGCGTGAAGCTGCTGCGCGGCGGCGGCCTGGGCTCGGTCGAGGAAAGTTTCGTCGGTCGCTTGCGGCCACGCGACCGGTTCCAGTTCGCCGGCCGCACGCTGGAACTGGTGCGGCTGGAAGACATGACCGCGTACGTGCGCGTCGCCAAGGCCGGCAGCGGCACGGTGCCCAAATGGCAGGGCGGCCGGATGTCGCTGTCGGGCACGCTGGCGCACGAGGTCGAGCGCCTGTTCGCCGGCCCGCGCGATGCACCGGAGCTGCGTGCGATCGGGCGGCTGCTCGATCTGCAACAGCGGCTGTCGGCGCTGCCGGCGCCGGGCCGCCTGCTGGTGGAGTGGATCCGCGCGCGCGGTGCGCGCCACCTGTTCGTGTTTCCGTTCGCCGGGCGTCAGGTGCATGAGGGCCTGGCCGCGCTGCTCGCGCTGCGCTGGGGCCGCCTGCGCGCCAACAGCTTCTCGTTCGCCGCCAACGATTACGGCTTCGTGCTCTCGCCCGCGCAGGAGGTGGAGCTTGATGCGCTCGATGTCGAAACGATGCTTTCGCCCGAGGCCTTGATCGACGACCTGCGCGAGAGCCTGAACCTGGCCGAGCTCGCCCGCCGCCAGTTCCGCGACATCGCCCGCGTTGCCGGTCTGCTGCCGCCGTCGCTGCCCGGGCGCGCGCCACGTTCGATGCGCCAGCTGCAGGCCTCCAGCGGCCTGCTGTTCGATGTGCTGCGCCGGCACGATCCCGATCACATGCTGCTGGCGCTGGCCGAGCGCGAGGTGTTTGCCGCGCAACTGGACGTGGTGCAACTGCGCACTACGCTGGAGGACTGCAGCGCCCGCACGCTCGACCTGCACCCGTTGCGCACGTTCACCCCGCTGTCGTTCCCGCTGTGGGCCGAGTCGATGCGCGGCCAGCTCAGCACCGAGGACTGGCGCACGCGCGTGCAGCGCGCGGCGGCGCAACTTGAGCGGCGCAACCGTGGCTGACGGCGCGTTGGAGATCGAGATTGCCGGCGAGCCGCTGCAGTTGTTCGCAGAGCGTGCACTGCTGTGGCCGCGGCAGCGCGCGCTGGTCGTGGCCGATGTGCATCTGGGCAAGGCGCAGCACTTCCGCGAGGCCGGCATCGCGCTGCCGCGTGGCGGCACCGAGCACGATCTCGGACGGCTCGATGGCCTGATCAAAGCCAGCGGCGCGACGCGCTTGCTGGTGCTCGGTGACCTGCTGCACGCCGGTGCGCGCGATGCACCGTGGCGTGCAGCCTGGCAGGCATGGCGGGCCCGCCATCCGACGCTGTCGGTCGAACTGGTCGGCGGCAACCACGATCGCGCCCTGCGCGCCGCGCCCGAGCTGGCGCGCACGCTCGGCCTGCACCTGCACGGTGCGCTGTTGCACGCGCCGCCGTTCGTGTTCGTGCACGACGTCAACGATGCGGTCGCCGTCGACGTCGCGGGCTATCGGCTCGGCGGGCATCTGCATCCGGTGGTGCGCCTGCCGGGCCTGCCGCGCTTGCCGGCCTTCGTATTCGCGCGCGATGCCGGCCTGCTGCCGGCGTTCACCGCGTTCGCCGGTGGCCTGCCGATCGCACCGTCGCCGGGCATGCGTCTGTACCCCTGCGCGCCGGGCGCCGTGGTGGCCTTGCCGGTGACTTGACCGTCAGCGCGCGCTGTAGGCGTGCACCTCGTCGACGAGCACCGCGACGTGGTCGGGATTCATGTCCGGCGACATGCCGTGGCCGAGGTTGAACACGTGGCCGTCGCGCGAGCCCTGGTTGCCGGCCGCGTAGCTGTCGAGTGCCCGCCGCACTTCGCGGCGGATCGCCTCGGGCGCGCCGTACAGCGTCGCCGGGTCGAGGTTGCCCTGCAGGGCGACGCGGCCGCCGGTGCGGCGCGCGGCATCGCCGAGCTCGATCAGCCAGTCCACGCCGACGCCGTCGGCGCCGGTCTGTGCGAGGTCGTCGAGGTAGGCGGCGGTGCCCTTGCCGAACAGGATCAGCGGCGCGCGGTCGGCGCCGTCGCCGCGCTCGAGTTCCTTGGCGATGCGCGTCAGGTATGGCAGCGAGAACTCGCGGTACATCGCCGGGCTCAGCACGCCGCCCCAGGTGTCGAACACCTGCAGCGCCTGCGCGCCGGCCGCGCGTTGTGCGGCCAGGTAGGCGATCACCGCGTCGGTGTTGACCGACAGCAGTGCGTGCAGCGCCTGGGGGTCGTTGAGCGCCATGGCCTTGATGCGCGCAAAGTCCTTGCTGCCGCCGCCTTCGACCATGTAGCAGGCCAGTGTCCACGGGCTGCCCGAGAAGCCGATCAGCGGCACCGCGCCGTCGAGCTCGCGGCGGATCAGCCGCACTGCGTCCATCACGTAGCGCAGCTCGGTCTCCATGTCCGGCACGCCGAGCCGGGCGATCGCCGCCGCGTCGCGCACCGGGTGGCGGAACTTGGGGCCTTCTCCTTCGACGAAGTACAGCTCCAGGCCCATCGCATCGGGGATGGTCAGGATGTCGGAGAACAGGATCGCCGCGTCGAGCGGAAAGCGACGCAGCGGCTGCAGCGTGACCTCGCAGGCGATCTCCGGCTGCTTGGCCATGCCCAGGAAGCTGCCGGCCTGACGACGGGTCTCGCGGTACTCGGGCAGGTAGCGCCCGGCCTGGCGCATCAGCCAGACCGGCGTGCGGTCCACGGGCTCGCGGCGCAGGGCGCGCAGGAAGCGATCGTTCTTCAGAGGTGCGGACAAGGGGGTCTTCCTTACTCGGTGCGTCGGCATGCGCCGCGCGGGCATCAGGGGGCGGACGGCATCATTGCTGCGTGCGTGCCGACCAGGTGGAAACCGCGCCGCAGCTGGGTGTCGCGCGCGCGTTCGAGCGCGCCCAGCGCACTGGGTTCGTCGGCGTACTGCTGGCTGCGCAACTGGCTGCGCCCGCCGATCTGCCCCGATTCGCGCACGAGCGTCCAGCCGCCGAGCAGGTCGGGCTGCAGCATCAGCTGGACGAAACGCGCGGCCTCGTGGCCCTGGGCCGGTTGTTGCAGCAGCAGTCGCATGGGCGCCATTGTACGGGGCGCAGGCAAGGCGCGGGCCCGTCGCCGGGGAGACGCGATGTCGCAGCGGCGTTCAGCCGGTGCGCAGCACGCCGATCACCGCGCTCTCGGGCACGTCGGCCAGCACCTGCGCGCGACCGGCGCCGGACCAGACGATGAAGCGCAGGCCGCCGGCCTGGGCCTTCTTGTCGAGCCGCATATGCGCCAGCAGGCGTTCGGGGTCGAGGCCTGCCGGCAGCGCGACCGGCAGCTGCAGCCGTGACAGCAGCGCGATCAGGCGTGCGGTGTCGTCGGCCGGCGCCAAGCCCAGCGCTTCCGACAGCCGCGCGGCGAGCACCATGCCGACCGCGACCGCCTCGCCGTGGTTGAGTCCGCCGTAGCCCTGCTCGGTCTCGATGGCGTGGCCGAAGGTGTGGCCGAAGTTGAGTAGGGCGCGCTCGCCGTGCTCGAACGGATCGCGTGCGACGATCGCAGCCTTGTGCGCGCAACTGCGCGCGACCGCCTCGGCCAGCGCGGCCTCGTCCATCGCCAGCAGCGCCGGTGCCTGCGCATCGAGCCAATCGAGGAACGGCGCATCGGCGATCGCGCCGTACTTGACCACTTCGGCGAGCCCTGCGCGCAGTTCGCGCCCGGGCAGGGTGCGCAGCGCCGCGGTATGGGCGATGACCGCGCGCGGCGGATGGAAGGCACCGACCAGGTTCTTGCCCTGCGGCAGGTCGACCGCGGTCTTGCCGCCCACCGATGAATCGACCATGGCCAGCAGCGTGGTCGGCAGTTGCACGCAGTCGATGCCGCGCATCCAGCACGCGGCGGCGAAGCCGGCCAGGTCGCCGATCACGCCGCCGCCCAGGGCGAACAGCGTCGCATCGCGGCGCAGCCGCGCCTGCGCCATCGCATCGACGACCTGGGTGAAATGGGCCAGGGTCTTGGCCGACTCGCCGGCCGGCAACACGTGACGATGCACGCGCAGGTCGGGCCGGGCGGCCTGCAGTGCGGCGGCGACCCGGTCGGCGTAGAGCGGGGCGACGTGGCGATCGCTGACCAGCATCGCCTCGCCGCCGCGCACGTGCCGGACGAGCAGCGCGCCGTCGTCGAGCAGCGCCGGGCCGATGTGGATGGTGTAGGGGCGTTCGCCGGCGACGGCGACTTCACGAAGCGGTGGGGACATGGCAGATGACTCGGTTGCGCGTGGGGCCTGGCCTGCCGCATCGACGTGGTGCAGGCCCGGCAGGGGCGTGGAGGGTGAGGTGCGGCTCATTCGGCCGGCGGATCCGGACTCGGAGACGAGGCTGGGTGCCAGTGGGTCTCGACCAGGTGGCCGAGCGCGGCAGCGGCTTCCGCGCAGCCATAGGCGCCGGTGTCGAAGCGCAGATGGGCGGCCTGCGCGTACAGCGGCGCGCGCACCTGGGCCAGCCGATGCAGCACGTCGCTGCGATCGTCGCCAGCGATCAACGGCCGTGCGCGGTCGCGGGCCAGGCGTGCGAGCTGGGTCTCGACATCGGCGTGCATGTGGACCACGAAGCCGCGCGCGCGCATGCGCCGCCGGTTCTCGGCGTCGAGGACCGCGCCGCCGCCGGTCGCGACGATCTGGCGCGTGCCCTGGAGCACCGCGGCCAGTGCCGCCTGTTCGCGCGCGCGGAAGCCCGCTTCGCCCTCGCAGTCGAAGATCGTGGCGATCGTCGCGCCGGTGCGGACCTCGATTTCGTGGTCGACGTCGACGAACGCCAGCCCGAAGCGAGCTGCCAGGCGACGGCCGATCGACGACTTGCCGGCGCCCATCGGACCGACGAGCACGAGGTTGGGAGCACAGTGCATGGCCGAATCCTAGCAGCGGGGCGCACCGCATCGATGCCGCCGCGCGTCATTGCCGGCGCGGCGATCAGCCGGGCAGGCGCACGCGCCGCTGCGCGTCCAGCGCGATCACGACATCGGCGGTGTCCGGCAATGTACGCAGCAGTCGCCGGCTGACGCGCTCGTAGTGCTGCACGAAGCGTTCGACCTGGGCGCGGTCCATGCCTGCCCGATCGCGCGCCGCACTGCGCAGCGCCTGCTCCTGCTGCCAGCGCCAGGCCGGCACCACCTCGAAACCCGGCGGCTGCAGGAACAGCAGCCGGCCCACGCGCTGCCACAGCGCAGGGTAGTCGCGGGCGAGCGCGGCGTTGCACCAGCGGCGCCAGGTGCCGTCGGGATCTTCGTCGCGCTCCAAGGCGTTGATCGGCGCGGCCAGCGCCTCCGCAGGCTCAGGCGTCGCGCCCAGGCACCAGCCCTCGAACACCGTCAGCGCGACCGGGCCGGCGCTCGTCCAGTCCGCGGCCGGCCGCCGGTCGTCGCGCCCCTTGTCGAAGCGTGGCAACCGGGCGCTGCCGCCCGTCCGCAGTGTGTCGAGCAGCGCGCAGCCCAGCGCGACCTCGTGCGTGCCCGGCGGGCCGCGGGTGGCGAGCAGCGGGTGCACGGTGCGGGCCAGGTGCTGCCGGGCACGGTGGTCGA
Organism: Luteimonas sp. RC10; assembly: GCF_014192745.1. Lineage (GTDB taxonomy): Bacteria > Pseudomonadota > Gammaproteobacteria > Xanthomonadales > Xanthomonadaceae > Luteimonas. Next base: position 67,105 of record NZ_JACHYJ010000008.1, on the reverse strand, counting down.
GATAGAGGTCGTCGAGCGAGAGCACCGCGATCGCCAGGCCACGCGCCCGACCGGCGGCGGCGAGCTGGGTGGCCAACGTGGACTTGCCTGTGCCCTGCAGGCCACTGATGCCCAGCACGCGCGCCCCATGCCGCAAGGCGTCGTCGAGCACGCGCGCGACGAGCGCGTCGGACCATTGCGCGGGTGAGGGCGGGGTGGCCATCGCGGCACGATACCCGAGCGTCGACGCGGCCAGTGACGAACGGTGCGCCGACGTTCGACATCGCGACGCGACGGCGCGATGATCGGCACATGACCACGCCCTGCGCCGCCCTGCTGACCGAAGCCCTGTCCACGTTCTCCGTGCTGTTCGACGAGGCCGCCGCGGCCGGCGAACCCGACCGCACCGCGATGACCGTCGCCACCGCCGCCCTCGACGGGCGCCCCTCGGCGCGGGTCGTGCTGCTCAAGGCCTGGGACGAGCGCGGTTTCGTGTTCTACACCCATCTCGATGGCCGCAAGGGCCGCGAGCTGCAGGACAACCCGCAGGCGGCATTGCTGTTCCATTGGCCACGCGTGCGCCACGGCGTGCAGGTCCGCATCGAAGGGCCGGTGGTGATCGTCGGCGACGACGAGGCCGACGCATACTTCGCGTCGCGTCCGCGTGGCAGCCAGCTCGGCGCCTGGGCCTCACGGCAGTCGGAGGAGCTCGACGACCGCGCGACCTTCGAGCAGCGGCTCGACGACGCCGCCCGCGAGTTCGAAGGGCGCGACGTGCCACGCCCGCCACGCTGGTCGGGCCTGCGCGTCCGTCCCGACCGCATGGAGTTCTGGTACGGCGCCGACTATCGCCTGCACGAGCGCTGGCTCTACGAATGCGATGCCGCCGGCAACTGCCGCAAGCGGATGCTGTATCCGTAGATCGGCATCGGGCGGGCGGCCGGTCACGGGGCGGAACGCTGCTTTGCACGGGCGTCATCCCCCCGTGGCAGCCCGCGCACTAGCATGCAGGCCCCCAGCTTCGAGAGTGCCCCCATGCAACGCATCGCCATTGTCGGCGTGACCGGCCGGGTCGGCTCGCGCCTTGCGCGCGAACTGCTCGCGCGTGGCCACCGCGTCACCGGTATCGCCCGCAACACCGCCGATGTCCCACCGCAGGCGGGGCTGAGCCTGCAGTCCGCCGATGCCTCGCGCAGCGAGTCGCTTGCGCCGGTCCTGGCCGGGCACGACGTCGTGGTCAGCGCCGCCCGCTTCGACGGCGGGCCGAACGCGCAGGTCATCGTCGACGGGGTTCGCGCGGCCGGTGTGCCGCGGCTGCTGGTCGTTGGCGGTGCCGGCAGCCTGGAGGTCGCACCGGGCGTCGCCTTGATCGACACCCCGGAGTTCCCCGAGGCCTATCGCGCCGAGGCCGCTGCCGGCCGCGCGTTCCTGCAGGCCTTGCGCGAGGTCGCCGACCTCGACTGGACCTTCGTCTCGCCGGCGGCTGTCTTCGAACCCGGCGAGCGCACCGGTGTGTTCCGGGTCGGCGGCGACAGCCTGCCGGTCGACGCCCAGGGCCACAGTGCGATCTCGATGGAGGATTACGCCATCGCCTTCGCCGACGAGATCGAACATCCCGCGCACCCGCGTCAGCGCATCAGCGTCGGCTACTGAGGCGCGTGCACGGGCGCGGCCCCGCCGCCGCGCCTGGCCCCTGCGTGCCGTCAGCGCGGGATCTCGCGGCTGAAACGCAGCACGGTGCGGACGCCGTCGGCGCCCGCGACCGCGATCTCCAACCGCAAGGTGTCGGGGCCGGAAGCGCGTGCAATGGCGATGTGCTCGACCTGCCTGTCGACGGTGACCGCTGCGAACGCCAGTGACTGACGCACACCGCGCAGGTCGCGCGCATGGCCGGTCACGGTCACCGGCGGCGTGGCGTCGCCGTCGCGGACGCTGACCAGTACGAGCACACGGTCGGCGCCGCGGTCGACGCCGTACTGGCGCGCGGCGGCCTCCGAGATGCGCGCGGTCGGCACGACGCTGGCCTCGACTTGCGCGGTGCCGAGCATGGCGCGTTCGGGCATCGCGAGGGTGTTGCCGACGCCGCTGACGACCGGCGGGGGCGGTTCGCTGCCGCAGGCGACGAGCGCCAGCGCCAGCATGGCCGCGAGCGGCAGCCGGCGCTCAGTCATTGGCGGCCGACAGTTCGGCGCCGCGGCGCGCCGCGCTCGCGATCGCGTCGGCGACCAGGGCGCGCAGCCCGCCGGCCTCGAAGGTCTCGATCGCCGCCTGGGTGGTGCCGCCGGGCGAGGTCACGCGCTGGCGCAGCGCGGCAGGCGCCTCGTCGCTCTCGGTGAGCATGCGCGCCGCACCGAGCACGGTCTGCAGGACCAGCGTGCGCGCGTCGGCCGCCGGCAGGCCCTGGGCGATGGCCGCCGCCTCCATGGCCTCGGCGAGCAGGAAGACATAGGCCGGGCCGCTGCCCGAGACCGCAGTCACCGCGTCCATGCGCGCTTCGTCCTCGATCCAGACCGTGGGCCCGGCGCTGCGCAACAAGGCGTCGGCGCGCTCGCGCCTGGCAGCGTCGACCTGGGCGTTGGCGAACAGCCCGGTCACGCCGGCGCCGAGCAGGGCGGGGGTATTGGGCATGGTGCGCACGACCGCGACACGGCCGCCGAGCCAGCGATCGAGCTGTGCAGCGGTGATGCCGGCCGCGATCGACAGCACCAGCGGACGTGCCTGCGCGGCCAGCGGCGCGAGCGCCTCGCAGACCCCGCGCAGCACCTGCGGCTTGGTTGCCAGCACCCAGGTCCCGGCGCCGGCGACGGCCTCGGCGGCGGTCTCGAACGTCAGGACGCCGAAGTCGCGCGCGAGCGCATCGCGGGTGCCGGCATTGGGATCGGCGACGCGGATCGTGCGCGGGTCGGCGTCGCGCGCGAGCAGCCCGCCGATCAGGCTGCGTGCCATGTTGCCGCCGCCCACGAAAGCGGTCGTGGCGTCGGGATCGAAGACAGAGGCTTGGGGCATGAGGAGTCCGGAAACGGCAGGAAGGGAGCCGCCGCCAATGCCGCGCCGCGCAGTCCGGCGACGCGGCCGCATCGGGGCTGCGACGGCGAGGTCTATACTGCCGCCGGACACCGGGAGGCGCCAGTCGCCGCCGGCCTGCGCCGTCGCCCGACCACCAACGAGGGACACCATGGACATCGCCGAACTGCTGGCGTTCTCGGTCAAAAACAAGGCCTCCGACCTGCACCTGTCGGCCGGCCTGCCGCCGATGATCCGCGTCGACGGCGACGTGCGGCGCATCAACATTCCCGCACTCGACCACAAGCAGGTGCATGCGCTGATCTACGACATCATGTCGGACAAGCAGCGGCGCGATTACGAGGAATTCCTCGAGGTCGACTTCTCGTTCGAGATCCCGGGCCTGGCACGGTTCCGCGTCAACGCGTTCAACCAGAACCGCGGCGCCGGTGCGGTGTTCCGCACGATTCCGTCCGAGGTGCTGACCCTCGACGACCTCAACTGTCCGCCGATCTTCCGCCAGCTGATCGACCAGCCGCAGGGCCTGATCCTGGTGACCGGGCCGACCGGCTCGGGCAAGTCGACCACGCTGGCGGCGATGCTCGATCACATCAACAAGAACGAGTACGCGCACATCCTGTCGGTCGAGGATCCGATCGAGTTCGTGCACACCTCGCAGAAATGCTTGGTCAACCAGCGCGAAGTCCACCGCGACACCCACGGCTTCAACGAGGCGCTGCGCTCGGCGCTGCGCGAGGACCCCGATTACATCCTGGTCGGCGAGTTGCGCGACCTGGAGACGATCCGCCTGGCGCTGACCGCCGCCGAGACCGGCCACCTGGTGTTCGGCACCCTGCACACCAGTTCGGCGGCCAAGACCATCGACCGCATCATCGACGTCTTCCCGGCCGGGGAGAAGGCGATGGTGCGCTCGATGCTGTCCGAAAGCTTGCGCGCGGTGATCTCCCAGGCGCTGCTCAAGAAGGTCGGCGGTGGCCGCACCGCGGCCTGGGAAATCATGGTCGGCATTCCGGCGATCCGGAACCTGATCCGCGAGGACAAGGTCGCGCAGATGTACTCGGCGATCCAGACCGGGCAGCAGTCGGGCATGATGACCCTCGACCAGCATCTCCAGGACCTGGTCCGGCGCGGCGTCGTCGCGCGCGCCCAGGCCAAGGAACATGCGAAGGACAAGCGACTTTTCGAATGAGTCTTGATGTCAGGATTCGTGAACAGTGATTCGTCAAGGCCAAGCGCGGCTGTTCGTCCGACTCCCGAATCACCCTTGACCAATCAGGGCTCCGCAGGAGCACAGATGAGCAGCCTCGACTTCACTTCGTTCCTCAAGCTGATGGCCCACCAGCGGGCCTCGGACCTGTTCATCACCGCCGGCCTGCCGCCGTCGATGAAGGTGCACGGCAAGATCTCGCCGATCACCCAGACGCCGCTCACGCCGCAGCAGGCGCGCGACATGGTGCTCAACGTGATGACCCCGCCGCAGCGCGAGGAGTTCGAGCGCACGCACGAATGCAACTTCGCGATCGGCGTCTCCGGTGTGGGCCGGTTCCGCATCTCGTGCTTCTACCAGCGCAACCAGGTCGGCATGGTGCTGCGGCGCATCGAGACGCACATCCCGACGATCGAGGAACTGAACCTGCCGGCGGTGGTCAAGACGCTGGCGATGACCAAGCGCGGCATCGTGATCATGGTCGGCGGCACCGGTGCCGGCAAATCGACGTCGCTGGCGGCGATGATCGGCTATCGCAACCAGAACTCGAGCGGCCACATCATCACGATCGAGGATCCGATCGAATTCGTGCACCGCCACGCCGGCTGCATCATCACCCAGCGCGAGGTCGGCATCGACACCGATAGCTGGGAGGCCGCGCTCAAGAACACGCTGCGCCAGGCCCCCGACGTGATCATGATCGGCGAGGTGCGCACCCGCGAGGGCATGAACCACGCGATCGCGTTCGCCGAGACCGGCCATCTGGTGCTGTGCACCCTGCACGCCAACAACGCCAACCAGGCGATGGACCGGGTCATCAACTTCTTCCCCGAGGATCGGCGCAGCCAGTTGCTGATGGACCTGTCGCTCAACCTCAAGGGCGTCATCGCCCAGCAACTGATCCCCACGCCCGACGGCAAGGGCCGGCGCGCGGCGATGGAGATCCTGCTCGGGACCCCGCTGGTGCAGGACTACATCCGCGAAGGCGAGATCCCCAAGCTCAAGGAGATCATGAAGGAGTCGACCAACCTGGGCATGAAGACCTTCGACCAGTCGTTGTTCGAGCTCTACCAGGCCGGCGAGATCTCCTACGAGGACGCCCTGCGCTACGCCGATTCGGCCAACGAGGTGCGCCTGCGCATCAAGCTGGCGCAGGGCGGCGATGCGCGTACGCTGGCCCAGGGCCTGGATGGGGTGGAAGTCGCCGAGGTCCGCTGACGGCATGCAGCCGGACGCTTGATCGGCGAGGTGCGTGCGGCCGAAAATCCGCGCGCGGCGACGGGCCCGGTGCGCGTCGCCGGCCCCTCCCATCACAAGGAAGCACCATGCATCACTTCGTTCCCCGCTGCGTCCTGGCCGTCTCGCTGTTGGCCGCGGCGGTCTCTGCCGCGCACGCGCAGAGCGCCCTCGATCGTCTCAAGGGGCTGGGCGGCGGCCGCGCCCAGACTGCGCTGGATGTCGGCAGCGACGTCGTCAAGGGGCTGACGCTCAGCGACGCCGACATCGCCACGCTCGGCGCCGAGGCCGCAGTCGCCTACGATGCCGAGAACCTGGTCGCGCCTGCCAGCGATCCCTACGCGCAGCGGCTGGCGCGCCTGGTCGCGGGTTGGGAGAACGATGCCGGCCTGAATCTCAACTTCAAGGTCTACCGCACGCCCGAGATCAACGCGTTCGCCTTGCCCGACGGCTCGGTGCGGGTGTTCAGCGGCCTGATGGACGCGATGGACGACGACGAACTGCGCTTCGTCATCGGCCACGAGATCGGCCACGTCAAGCATGGCCACAGCAAGGCCCGGTTCCGTACCGCTTATCTCGCCCAGGCCGCGCGCAAGGGCGTGGCGAGCACCAATAACGCAGCCGGCCGCCTGGCGGCGTCCGAACTGGGTGGCGTCGTCGAAGACGTGATCAAGGCGCAGCATTCGCAGTCCAACGAGCTCGAGTCCGACGGCTACGGCCTGGGGCTGCTGCAGCGCGGCGGTTTCAACCCGCAGGCGGCCGTGACTGCATTGCAGAAGCTCGATGACGGCGGCCCGAAGGCCGGCATGCTGTCCAGCCACCCGGACCCTGCGCGCCGCGCGCAGCGGATCCAGACGCAGCTGCGCTGACCGGCGCCGGGCACGCGTCGCGGGACTTGCCCGCCGCGCGCGCCGCGAAACGCTGCGTTGTTCCGATCCGGCCCGTGCTGCGCGTATCGTGGCCGGGCCTTGTCGCCAGTTTGACCTCCGTCGGAGGACAATGGCGCATTCATCTAAGAGGAGTTCCGCTGATGGCCTACACCCTTCCCGAACTTGGCTACGCCTACGACGCGCTCGAGCCGCATATCGACGCCAAGACGATGGAGATCCATCACACCAAGCACCACCAGACCTACATCAACAACGCCAACGCTGCGCTCGAAGGCACCGAGTGGGCGGATCGCCCGGTCGAGGAGCTGGTGGCCAATCTCGACAAGCTGCCCGAGGACAAGCGTGGTCCGCTGCGCAACAACGCCGGTGGTCATGCCAACCACTCGCTGTTCTGGACGGTGATGTCGCCCAAGGGCGGCGGCGCGCCGGTCGGCGATGTGGCCAAGCACATCGACAGCGACCTGGGCGGTTTCGATGCATTCAAGGAGGCCTTCACCAAGGCCGCGATCAGCCGTTTCGGCAGCGGCTGGGCCTGGCTGTCGGTCGACAAGGCCGGCACGCTGAAGGTCGAGAGCAGCGCCAACCAGGACAATCCGCTGATGCAGGGCATCGGCTCGGGCAACACCCCGATCCTGGGCCTGGACGTCTGGGAACACGCCTACTACCTTAAGTACCAGAACCGTCGTCCCGACTACATCGCCGCGTTCTACAACGTCGTCGACTGGAACGAGGTCGAGCGCCGCTACCAGGCCGCGGTCAAGGGCTGAGCCACAGTCAGTGCGGTCCCTGCAGCGCCCGCCGGTCGCACCGGCGGGCGTTTGCGTTCAAGGCGTCGCGATATCGGACGCCGGAACGATGTCGACCGCGAGCAGGCGGCGCTCGGTCGTGAGTGCGATCTCGGCGATCTGTGTGGCCTGCCGGTCGTACACCCAGGCCATGCAGCAGCTCTGGCCGCCGGCTGGGTGATCGCTGTTGAGCAGGTTGATCACGGTGACCTCGCTGCAGTCGCCGTCGTGGTGCAGCGCAAATGTCGCCGCGAACTCGAAGGTGTAATGCCCGGCGCCATGCCAGGGGCGGGGGGCATCGTCGCTGCGCTCGGGGCACGCGGGGGCCGGGCCGGTGCGCGTGGCAAGTGCGCTGAGGCCCTGATCGACTGCGGCCAGCAGCGATGGCGCTGACGGCTGGCTGCCTGGCTGCGGTGCGACCCGGTGGCGCATCGCGTAGCGCACGCGCAGTCCGTCCTGCGCGGGCTCGGCGTTGAACGGACGGGTGAGGGTGAGCATGTCCTGCGCATAGGCGCTGTCGCGGTAGACGATCCAGATGCGGCCGTCGATTGCGATGAGGTCGAAGGCCTGGTCGCCACCCCGGCCGTTGATCGAAAAGGTCATGGTGTCGCGCGCGTCGGCGTCGCCGACATCCGCAGGCGGCCACGCGAAGCCGTCCGGGCGCTGGCGGATCAGCTCGATCTGCGAAAACAGGCCAGTGCCGCCGACGTAGGTCTCGCGAACGAGGTCGAGACGTCCATCGCCATCGAGATCGAGCAGTTGCAGGTGGGCGCCGCGTCCTTCGCCATCGCCGCGATCGCAGGTGCCCGGCCAGCGCGCCAGGGCCTGCCAGTCGGCCAGCGGCACGCCTGGGGGCCGGACGATGTGCGCCAGGCAGTCGGCCAGCGGCGCGTCTGTCGCATCGGCCAATGCAATGTCGAGCTCCGTGGTGCTCCCGGCCTGGAGCGGGGAGAGGGCAGTCGCCAGCGGATCGACAGCGCCTGCGGTGGCGGCGTCCAGAATCGCCTGGCGCAGTGTGTCGACGGGGCGCTCGGCCTGCGCCGCCAGGACAGGCGCAAGCGCGAGAGCTGCGATGCGCAGCCCGCGCAGGCCGCCGGGCGTCATGGCGCGGCGCGTTGCCGCAGTTCGACCGCGACCGGGCAGTCGGGGCGATGCGCGCCGGGCAGATAACCCAGGCTCATCAGGAACTCGCCGGTGATCTCGCCACCGGTGAACCGGAACGTACGCTTGAACAGCTTCACCCACGAGGCCTTGTCGCGCCGTTTGCCGTCTTCGTTGGCGTGCGCGTCCAGCCAGGCCGCAAAGCCACCATGGCTCGCACGCATGCGCTGCACGACCCCGGCGTTGTGGATCGCCGCGTCGATCTTGAGCCGGTTGCGGATGATCGCCGGGTCGGCCAACAGGCGCGCGCGGTCCGCCTCGCCGTAGCCGGCGACCGCATCGACGTCGAACCCGTCGTAGGCCGCGCGGAAGCCCGCGCGCTTGCGCAGCACCGTCTCCCAGCTCAGCCCGGCCTGGTTGATCTCCAACAGCAGGCGCTCGAACAGCACCGCCTCCTCGCGCTGCGGAAAGCCGTACTCGGTGTCGTGGTAGGGCCCGTGCAGCGGATGGCCGGGGGCGATGTCGCAGTAGCCGCTCATACGCGCAGCATAGGCAGGGCCGCGGCCTGGCGCCAGGTGCCGGCTTGCGCCCTTCACGGCGGCCGCGCGACCATGCGCCATCGCCCAGCAGGAACCGTCGATGGAAATCGCACACCGTCGTGTCGCCACGGTCCACTTCACGCTGTCGGACACCTCCGGCGCACAGATCGCCACGACCCGCGGGCATGACCCGCTGGTCTACATGCACGGCAGCGGCTCGATCATCCGCGGGCTGGAGGAGGCACTCGAGGGGCGCAGCGCCGGGGACACGTTCACCGTCGAGATCCCGCCCGAAGCCGGCTTCGGGCCGCGCCACGATGGGTTGGTGCAGCGCCTGCCGCGCAGCGTGTTCACCGGCAGCACCGTGCCGGCGGTCGGCGAGAAGCTGCGCGCGCAGACCGAGAAGGGGCCGTTGGACGTCACGGTCACCGCGCTCGATGGCGACAGCATCACCGTGGACGGCAACAATCCGCTGGCCGGGCGCACGCTGCGCGCCGAGGTCGAGGTGGTCGGCGTGCGGGTGGCCACGCCCCAGGAAATCCAGTTCGGGCTGTGAGCCGGTGGCCGGCTCAGCCCGGCCGGGCAAGGTGGCCCAGGCGCGTTGCCAGAGCCTGGGCGTCGAACGGCGCGCGGACCTTGGCGTCGTTGTCGAAGTAGCAGTAGACGTCGCGACCGGAGGCCGCCGGCGGCGCCCGCGGGGCGCTGCGCGCGGCATCGCGCGGCTCGCCGCCGGCCGCCCAGCGGGCGACCCGGCGCGCCCAACGGTCGAGGGCCGCCTGGCCGTAGCCGCTGGTGTAGAGCTCGGTGTCGCCATGCAGGCGGATGTAGACGAAATCGGCGGTGACATCCTCGAGCACCGGGTGCCGCCCGGCGCTGTCGGAGACTACCAGGCCGACGCCATGGGCGCGCAGCAGGGCGATGAACGCGGGGTCGCGGAAACTCGCATGGCGCACTTCCAGCGCATGCCGGATCGGCCGTTCGCGCAGGCGCGGCAAGGCGGTGCGGCCGGCCATCCGGTCACGCTCGCGCCGCCGGGCCAGTGACAGCGCCTCACCGGTATCGCGCGGCAATGCGCGCAGAAAGGCGTCGATGCGCGCCGGCTCGAAGGCCAGGTTCGGCGGCAACTGCCACAGCAATGGGCCGAGGCGGTCATCGAGCGTCAGCACGCCGGATGCGAAGAAGTTCGCCAGCGGCCTCTCCACGTCGCGCAATCGCTTCATGTGGGTGACCAGACGCGGCCCCTTGACCGCGAACACGAAGCCTGGCGGGGTCGCATCGCGCCAGCTGCGCCAGCTCTTGGGCGATTGGAGCGAGTAGAACGACCCGTTGATCTCGATGGTGCGGAAGGTGCGCGAGGCGAAGGCCAGCTCCTCGCGCTGGACCAGGTCCTGGGGATAGAAGACCCCGCGCCAGGGGGCATAACGCCAGCCGGAGATGCCGATGCGGACCGTCATGGGACGAGCTTGGCGACCGGCGGCGGGGGCTGCGTGAAGCGGATTGCGTCGCCTGCGGCGCCGGCCTGCAGGTCGTGCACGCGTGGCGTGCAGCGCGGCCGGCTAGAATGCCGCCATGTCGTTCTTCGCCAATCACCTGCTGGTCGCGCTGCCGGCGCTGCAGGATCCCGACTTCGCGCGTTCGGTCGCGTTGATCTGCCAACACGATGCCGAGGGCGCGATGGGCGTGGTCGTCAACCGGCCCTCGGAGTACACCCTGGGCGAGGTGTTCGAGCAGATGGGCATCGTGCTCATCGACCAACGCCTGCGCGACCATCGGGTGCTCGCCGGCGGCCCGGTGCATCCCGAGCGCGGTTTCGTGCTGCACGATGGCCAGGCGCGCTGGGATTCGAGCCTGGCGATCGCCGAGGACCTGAATGTCACCACATCGCGCGACGTGCTCGAGGCGATGGCGGCCGGCGAAGGTCCGGACAACGCGATCGTCGCGCTGGGTTGTGCCGGCTGGGGCGCCGGCCAGCTCGAACAGGAACTGACTCAGCACAGCTGGCTGACCGTGCCCGCCGATGCGCCGCTGCTGTTCGACACCCCGCTCGACGCGCGCTGGCAGGCGGCGGCGGGCCGGATCGGCGTCGACATGACCCTGGTCGTCAGCCACGGCGGTCGGGCGTGAGCGAGGTCGCGCCCGCCGCGCCGGCGATCCGCCGCGACGGCACGGTGCTCGGTTTCGACGTCGGGGCGCGACGCATCGGCGTGGCCGTGGGCAGCGCGTTCGGCCATGGCGCGCGTGCGCTGGCCGTCGTCGATGTGCACGGCGGCCAGATCGACTGGCCGGCGGTCGCGCGGCTGCACAAGGAATGGCGGCCGGACGGCATGATCGTCGGCGACCCGCTGACCCTGGATGGTGGCGACCAGCCAGCGCGGGTTCGGGCGCATGCGTTCGCGCGCGAACTCGTCGCCCGCTTCGACTTGCCGGTGGTCCTGATCGACGAGCGCGCAAGCTCGATCGAGGCGGCCCGCCGCTTCGCGATCGACCGCGCCGAAGGACGCCGTCGCCGCCGCGACGCGGCGACACTCGACGCGGTCGCTGCGGCGGTCATCGTCGAGCGCTGGCTCGCCGCGCCGGACACCGGCACGCCGGTGACGCGCTGACCGACGCGCGCTATCCGCGCGGGCACCGGGTGCGGGACAATCGAGCTCCCGCCGCTGCCCGCTCACCGCGATGTCCCAGACCGCTTCTTCCGCGCAACTCGACGCCGACGGCCGCCTACGCCACCTGCTGACCCTCGACGGCTTGCCGCGTGCGACGCTGGAGACATTGCTGGACCGCGCGCAGGCGATCCTCGACGGGGACGAGCGCAATGCGCGTCTGGCCGGCGTCGCGGTCTGCACCCTGTTCTTCGAGCCGTCGACGCGGACCCGGCTGAGCTTCCAGCGCGCGACCCAGCGCCTCGGCGCCGACGTCCTCGGCTTCGACGCATCGACCTCGTCGACGACCAAGGGCGAGACCGCGCTCGATACCTTCCGCAACATCGAGGCGATGGGCGTGCGCGGTTTCGTCGTGCGCCACAGCGCCGACGGCGCGGTGGCCGCGCTGGCGCAGGCCGCCGCGCCGGACACCGCCCTGCTCAATGCCGGCGACGGGCGCAGCGCGCATCCCACGCAGGGCCTGCTCGACATGCTGACCTTGCGCCAGGCCAAGGGCACGGATTTCTCGGGTCTGCGGGTGGCGATCGTCGGCGATGTGAAGCACTCGCGGGTCGCGCGCAGCGACCTGCAGGCGCTGCGCACGCTCGGCGCCGGCGAGATCCGCGTCTGCGGCCCGGCGGCGCTGCTGCCGGACGAGACCACGCTGACCGGCTGCGCGGTCTCGCACGATCTGGATGCCGCGCTCGACGGTGTCGACGCGGTGATGATGCTGCGGTTGCAGCGCGAGCGCATGGAGGAAGGCCTGGTCGGCTCGCTGGAGGACTATCACCGCGACTACGGGCTCGACGCGCGCCGGTTGCGGCTGGCCGCGCGGGATGCGGTCGTGCTGCATCCCGGCCCGATGAACCGCGGCGTGGAGATCGCCGACGAGGTCGCCGACGGCCCGCAATCGCGGGTGCTGCGCCAGGTGCGCAATGGCGTCGCAGTGCGCATGGCGGCGCTGGAGGCGCTGCTGGCGTAGCGCAGTCGGCGGACCCGCTTACGCGCCGGCGCGCAGTTCGGCGAGCAACTGCTGCGCGCGGTCCTGGCGGACGTGGCCGTCGGCCGCCAGTCGGGCGGCCAGCGCGGCGACTTCGTGCTCGGCGGCGCCGGCGGCGACGGCGACGTTGCGCGCGTGCAGCGACATGTGGCCGCGTTGGATGCCTTCGGTCGCCAGCGCGCGCAGCGCGGCCATGTTCTGCGCCAGCCCCACAGCGGCGGTGATCTCGGCCAGTTGGTTGGCGCTGCGGACGCCCAGCAGCTTCACCGCTGCCTGAGCGGTGGGATGGGTCCGGGTCGCGCCGCCGACCAGGCCCAGGGCGAGCGGCAGTTCGAGGCTGCCGACCAGGTGACCGTCGGCGTCCTTCTCGAAGTGCGACAGCGACGTGTAGCGACCGTCGCGGCAGGCGTGGCAATGGGCCCCGGCTTCGATCGCGCGGGTATCGTTGCCGGTCGCCAGCACGACTGCGGAAATGCCGTTCATGATCCCCTTGTTGTGGGTCGCCGCGCGGTAGGGATCGGCGGCGGCGAAGCGGTACGCCTCGACGATCCCCTCGACCACGGCCTCGCCCCCCAGCTTGTCGGCATCGAACACCGCGCGCACCCGCACCAGGCGCAGGTCGGCCTTGTTGGACAGAATGCGCAGCAGGCTGCGGCCGCGCGCGATCGCCGCGATCCGCGGCGCCAGCGCCTCGGCCATGGTATTGACCGCATTGGCGCCCATGGCATCGCGCACGTCGACCTGCAGGTGCAGTACGACGGCGCGGAAGTCCGCCGATTCGACCAGCCGCACCTCGATGTCGCGCGCGCCGCCGCCCAGTTCGACCAGCAACGGATCCTGTGCGTTCGCCAGCGCGAGCAGTTCGTCGCGGGCCTCGAGCAGGCGCAGTCTCGCGGCCTGGGGATCGGCGACATCGAGCACCTGCACCTGGGCGATCATGACCGGCGCCATGCTGGAGGTGTGGAACCCGCCGCGCTCGCGGGCCACCAGCGCGGCATTGCTCGCCGCCGCGACCACCGAGGGCTCCTCGGTCGCCATCGGCACCAGGTGGTCGCGGCCGTCGATCAGGAAATTGGCCGCGACGCCCAGCGGGATCGCGATGGTGCCGATGGCGTTCTCGATCATGCGGTCGGCGATCGACGCCATGCCGGCATCGGTGTGCCGCATCGCGTGCAGGTGCTCGGCGGGCAGGCCGCTGACCTCGACGATCTTGCGAAAACGGCTGTCGGGGTCGAGCTTGTAGAAACCGGGAATGCGGCTGCTAGCGTTCATGGTGGTCCTGGAGACGATGGGCGTGGAGATCGGATGGCCCGGCGACCCTGGCGCGGGGCGCACCGAGACGCGCGCGGGCAGACCGGACGTGGTGGCGTCGGGGTGGGCGCAGCGGCCCGGATCAGTCGAAAACCGGGGTCTGCTTCTTTGCGAACGCAGCCAGGCCGCGCCGCGCATCGGCGCTGGTGAAGGCGCGCTGGCCCAGCCGCGCTTCTTCGGCGAAGGCCTCGGCTTCGGGCAGGTCGACCAGCCGTTGGGCCGACTCCTTGATCACGGCCAGCGCGCCGGGGCTGAGCGCTTTGATCCGCTCGGCCAGCGCCAGCGTCTGCGGCATTAGATCGGCGGCCGGCACGACGCGATTGATCAACCCCTTGGCCAGCAGCTCGTGTGCGCTGAAGCCGTTGGCGGTGAGCAGCAGTTCCATCGCGTGCGCATAGGGAATCTGCCGGACCAGCCGCACCAGGGTGCCGCCGGCCGGCACGATGCCCAGCGACGGCTCGGGCAGTGCGAACTTGGCATGCTCGGCCGCGATACGGATATCGGTGCCCAGCATGATCTCGAAGCCGCCGCCCAGACACAGTCCGTTGATCGCGCACAGCACCGGCTTGTAGAGCCGCAGATTCTTGAGGTGGGCGTCATCCCATTGCGAGATGTCGAACCGGTCCTCCATCAAGGCGGGGATCGACTCGCCGAGGTCGGCCCCAACGCAGAACGCGCGCTGGCCGCTGGCGGTGAGGATCACCACGCGCACGCGTGGGTCGTCGCGGGCGGCGACGAATGCCTCGCCCAACGCCTGATACATCGCCAGGGTCAGCGCGTTGAGCTTGTCGGGCCGGTCGAACCGGATCATCGCGATGCCGTCCGACACCTCGTAGGCAATGGCCATCAGTGGTCTCCTGTCGATGCGCGGTACATCACACCGCGCCCAGCGATTTCAGACGTTGCAGTTCCTCGGCATCGATGCCGAGCAGATCGGCATAGACCCCGGCGTTGTGTTCGCCCAGCCGCGGCGCGCGGCCGCGGACCTCGGCCTGGGTGCGCGAGAGCTTGATCGGCGTGCCGAACATGCCGACCCGGCCTTCGGGATACTCGACATTCACCACCATGTCGCGCGCGGCGATGTGCGGGTCCTCGACCACCTCGCGGATGTTCTTCACCGCGCACAGCGGGATGTCGTCGCCGGCCATCGCTTCGAGTTCGGCCTTGTCGCGATCGCGGAACCAGCCTTCGACCACCGGCTTCACCCGGTGCGCGTACACCTGCGGGTCGAAGCGCTTGGCCATGGTGTCGATCTCGGGGTCGTCGATCAGCTCGGGCGTACCGAATGTCCGGCACGACAGCGCCCACAATTTGTCGTTGTAGCCGCCGAAGAAGACGTGGCCGTCCCGGCATGGGAACTGCCCGTAGGGTCTGACGAAGGGATGATCGTTGCCCAGCGGCGCGGCGATCTCGCCGTCGACTGTGTACTTGACCACCGCGTTCTCGGTCAATGCGAGCACCGAGTCCTGCTGGGAAACATCGACCAGTTGCCCCTGACCACTGCGCTCGGCTTCGCGCACCGCGGCCAGCACGCCGATCGTGGCGAACAGCGTCGCCGACACATCGCCGATGATCGTGCCCACCCGGACCGGTGGGCGGTCGGCGAAGCCGTTCATCGACCACAGGCCGCCGGTGGCCTGGCCGCTGTTGTCGAAGCCGGGCTTGCGCGCATTCGGACCGGTCTGGCCGAAGCCGCTGATCGCCGCGTAGACCAGCCGCGGATTGAGCTCGCGCAGTACCTCGTAGCCGACCCCGAAGCGTGCCATGGTGCCGGGACGGAAGTTCTCCACCAGCACATCGGCCCGTGTCGCCAGCTGTTTGAGCAGCGCGCGACCGGCCTCGTGCTTGAGATTGAGGGTGATGCCCTCCTTGTGCCGGTTGTACTGCGCGAAGAAGGCGCTGAAACGTGCGTCGCCCTGACCGACCAGCGGTGGGAACTCGCGGACGTAATCGGGATCCTCCGGGTGCTCGATCTTGATGACCCGCGCACCGAGGTCGGCCAGGATCATCGCGCAGTAGGGGCCGGCAACGACGCGGGTGATGTCCAGGACCAGCAGCCCGGCCAGCGGTCCACGGCGCGCCTGCGGCGCGCTCGCGGTCATCGCGCACCTCCCGGGACGGGCCGGGTCGCCGGACTCAGCCGGTGGCCGGCGTCAGCGGATAGCCCTTGAAGGCCTTCATCTCCTCCATCAGAAAGCTCGAGACGATCTTCTCCACGCCGAAGTCGCCATCGGTCATGTCGCGCATGATCCGCTTCCAGTCGTGCAGATCGCTGACCACCACCCGCAGCAGGTAGTCGTAATGCCCGCTGATACGGATCGATTCGGCGATTTCCGGGGTGCGCTGGGCCCAGGCGTCGAAGTCCACGAACCGGCCGGCCGAATGCCGCTCGAAGGAGACCTGCGCGATCACGATCGTCGCAGTGCGGATGCGGTCGATCGCGACGTGGGCCCGGTAGCCGGTGATCAGCCCCCGGGCTTCCAGGTCGCGGATCCGGCGCAGGCAGGCGCTGGGCGACAACGCAACCCGGTTGGCCAGGTCGCGATTCTTGGTCTGGGCGTCTTCCTGCAGGACCTGCAGGATCCTCAGGTCGATCCGGTCGAGCGTGTCTTTCGGGGGCATGGCGGGCATCGGACGAAGCGGATGCCACGAGTCTCGCCGCTGCGCCGCAGAACGACAACGGCGTCGGCCGCCCGCTCGCCGGGTCGTGCGTCGCGCGGTCGCCGGGACAACTGCGCGCATTGTCCGTGTCGCGACGCGCTGCGCGCGCGTTTGCAGCGTCCGCGACGCTGCGATGTTGCGCGCAAACCTGGCGTTTGCCTGTCGAAACAACGACATATCCGAAATCGCGTCCGGCGCGCCGGCTCTGGACAGCCGACTCGCGCCGGCTTCTCATGCGGGTATGGACTGAAAGGATGATGGCCAAGAATCGAGGCACCGATGGAAGGTGTTCGCAAGCGTAGTCCCGGGGCGTGGCGGCCAAGATGCCGATCGGGGCGGCGACTTCACCGAAACCGCCCGGGCCACGCCGGCGCCCACGCGCTGCGAGCCGTTCGTCCACGACGGGTCCTGTCGGTTTCACGACCGACCGCGGAGTTTCCGCCGACTGCTGGATGCGGATGGCCTACCGGTTCGACGCGGGCATGACGCCCGGCGCTCGGCCAGGCATGGAGGTGATGACCGATGATCCTCGACGAGCGCACGATCGAAGACATGCTCGGCTGCGCCGGGCAGGCCTCGGACCTGGCGCACTGGCGCAGTGCCGTGGTGCACGAAGGCTGGCGCGAGCCGCTGGCGGCCGGCCATGGCTTCAGGCACCGCTACGATGCCGCCGTGGGCGATGGCGGATGGGTGTTCCACCAACTCAACGATGCGCTGTCGATGGCGATCGTCGATTTCCGCGCCGCGCGTCCGCTCTCGCGGCTGCATCGCCACGACGACCACCTGGTGTTCTGCGCCTGGATCGAAGGGCGCAGCACGATCTGTGCCGGCGACGAGCGTGATGACGATGCGCTGGCGCACGGCTTCTGCACGTTCTACGGCCTGTCCAGCGGCGATGCGGTGCGCACCGTCTACGAACCCGACCGGCCCCTGCGCTGGGTGTCGATCTTCCTGCGCCGCGACCGCGTACGCGATGTCCTGGGCGTGGACGCGGCTGCGCTGCCGGCCCTGTTTCGTGACTACATCCTGCATCGGACGCCGACCGGGCTACGCCACGTGCCGCTGGGCAGCGCCGCCAGCGTCGCCGCGCACCAGGCCTTCGAGTGCGCCGAGCAGGGCGAGCTGCGGCGGCTCTATCTCATTGCCAAGGCGATCGAGATCATCTGTGCGGTGATCCGTGCGCATGCCAGTGGCCACGCCGATGGCGGTCCGGTGCTGTCGCGGATCGAGGTCGACAAGGTCAAGCTCGCCAGGCAACTGATCGAGCGCAATCTCGACGAGCCGCTGAGCGTATCGGAACTCGCGGCGGCGGTCGGCATGACGGTCAAGAAGCTGCAGGCCGGGTTCCAGGGGCTGTTCCGGGGCAGTGTGGGGCAGGTCTACAAGCAGGTGCGGCTGTCGAAGGCACTGACCCTGGTCAGCAAGAGCGACATGCCCATGATCGACATCGCGATCGAATGCGGTTACGAGTGCCCGGGCAGCTTCACGCGTGCGTTCAAACTGGCATTCGGGACCTGTCCGACCCTGGTGCGCGCGTCGGCGGCCCGGGGTGCGACTGCTTCGCCGTCATGCGAGGGCGTGGCGGGACGGGTGAACTAGCGGATGTCGCGCCTTACGAACGCGCGATCGATCGGAGACAGCACGATGCGGCACTTGTTGACACCCCTCGCGGTCGCGACGCTGCTCGCGACCGCCACGAGCACCGCCACCGCCGCGGGCCTGCCGTCTCCGGACGGCGGATACGCCGTCGGCACGATGCAGACGCAGTTCGTGGATCGCACGCGAACGCTCGATACGGGCGATACCGAGAGTGGCCCCCGGTTGCTGCCGGCGGTGGTCTGGTATCCGGCGCACGCGGTCGCGGCGCGTGCCGCCGTTGCGCCGACGTACCTCGACGGCGCAGCGCTGGCCACGACCTTGCCGGCCATCGCCCGCAACTTCGGTTATGCCCAGGACGATCTGCGCGCATTGGCCACCGTCCGCGTGGACGTGCATCCCGGGGCGCCGCCGGCGCACAGCCCGGCGGGATTCCCGCTGGTGGTGTTCAGTCACGGCTTCTTCCTGTATCCCTCGCAGAACACCGCGCTTGCGATGCACCTGGCCAGTCACGGCTACATCGTCGTCTCGATCGCGCACCCGGGCGATGCCGCCGACATCGGCCTGGATGACGGTCGCGTCGTCCAGACCCGCCTCGGCGTCGAGGGCGACGATCCGCGGCTGGCGAAGACGTTGCAGGTGCTGGCGGGCGGCGCGGACCGGCAACAGCTGCGCGAGGCGCTTCCGATCTACGCCGACGCATTGCCCGCGACGCGGATCGGACGGTCCTTCGCCGACTGGCGCGACGACACCCTGGCGGTGGCACAGCACCTGCGCGACGGACGGTCCCCCGAGGCGCTGCACGACGTGTTGGCCGGTGCAGATCTCGGGCGTCTGGCCTTTGTCGGGATGTCGTTCGGCGGCGCCACCGCGGCCACGAGCTGCCGGCTGGTGGCCGTCTGCCGCGCGGCGGTCAACCTCGACGGCCAGAACTTCGACCCGGCGCTCTACGACGGCCCGGTCGATCGCCCGCTGCTGCTGATGCTCAGCGACTGGACACGCTATGGTCTGCTCGCGGGCCAGTCGCGCGATACCGACTTCAGCCCGAACGATCTGGCCTATGCACGATGGCGCGATGCCGCGCGCGACAGCGATGTCGTCCGCGTCCGCCTGCAGGGGGCGCGCCACCTCGGATTCACCGATCTCGTCGCCCTGCTCGATGGCCCCGAGCGCGAGGCGCGCGTCGGCGAACTGGACGGCGACGCGGCGCTGTCGGCGATCGGCGACCTGGTCCTCACCTTCCTCGACGCGCATGTGCGCGATGGCGAGATCGCGGAGGTCGATCGCGCGATCGGACGCCATCCGGCCCTGGTGCGGCATGTGCCCACGCGGCTGCGGTCCTGGACGACGCCGGTGCGCGCGGCCACGCCCGATCCGCCGTGAGCAGCGGGTCACGCGCTGCCGCCTGCGGCATGCCCGGATGCGGGCCAGGCGTCACAGGTGGATGACGCGCGCCGGTCCGCCCGGCGCGCCCAGCCTCAGAAGCGCCAGTCCAGGCTGATCGCGTACTCGCGCGGCGCGCCGTAGTAGCTGACCGAGTACAGACTCTGGATGTACTTCTTATCGCCGATGTTGTTGACGTTGGCGCGCAGCGTCAGGTCGGGGGCGATGTCCCAGGCGGCGAAGGCGTTGAACAGCGTGTAGCCGCCCTGTCGCACCGGTGCACTGGTCACGTAGCTTTCGAAGTTGGAGATGCGGCTCTGCCAGCGGCCGCCCACGCCGACCGAGAATGCCGGATTGCCGGGCAAGCGCGTGCTCAGCAGCAGGTTCGCGGTGCGACGCGGCACCCAGCGGTAGGTGTCACGGCCATCCTCGCCGTCCATCGACAGTTGGGTGTAGCCGAGCAACAGGTCGCTGTGTTCGCCGATCCGGCCCGAGGCCTCGAACTCGAAGCCTTGCGAGTCGATGTCCACCGGCCGCGAGTAGCCGTAGGCGTAGCCGTCCATGAACCGCGTGCCGACGTAGGTGGCCAGGCCCGCCTGCTTGGCGCTGAACCAGGCCAGCGTGGTCAGCAATCGGCGATCCAGCCATTCGGCCTTGACCCCGAGTTCGTAGTTCGTGCCCTTGCTCGGGTCGAAGTACTGGCGCTCGTAGTCGACCTCGTCCTGCGGCTGGAAGATGTACGAGTAGTTGGCGTAACCGGTCACGCGGTCGTTGAAGTCGAAGGTGATGCCGGCATACGGCGCGAGGTTGCGGTCGGTGTTGTCCGAGGCGCCGCCGGCGTTGTCGGTCGTATCGCGCTGGTACTGCGCCCAGTTGAAACCCAGGACGCTCTTGAAGCGGTCGGTGAACGCGATGCGGGTCGCGCCGAACACACGGGTCATGCGCTGGTTCAACGTGGTGTAGACCCGACGCTCGCCCCAGCTGGGCTCGCCGATCGCGTTGCCGGGGTAGGGGAAGCCGGGCAGTGCGCCGAACGCCGGGCCTGTGGTGTCGGTCGGGTGGTACCAGTCTGTCCCGCGGCTTCTGGCCGCACTCATGCCGAGCATGGCTTCCTGCTCGCGGCCGAATAGGGTGAACCGCCCGTTGAGCGTCAGATCGCCCAGGTGCGCCTTGGTCTGGTACGGGCTCTTGTAGGCCCAGCCGTACAGCCCGGTGCCGGTCGCCGGATCGATGCCGAACAGCGAGTAGGCCATGAACAACTGCGCGTCGTGCTCGTAGAGCCGGTAGTTGTAGGAGACCTTCGCCTGCCAGTTGGCGCCCAACTGATGGGTGTAGTCGACGAACCCGGCCTGGGTGGTCGAGTTCCAGTAGGTCCAGTCCTGCGTGGTCGAGGCGCTGCGGTCCCATTCGAGCTGGCGGCCCTGGGTATCGATGAAGCTCAGCGCGCCCCACATGTTGCCGCTGGTGTCGGCCTGCTGCCAGGCGTAGCCGACGGCCAGCGTGCCGTTCTCGCCGACCTGGCCGTCGACGACGCCGTAGAGGTAGCTGCGGTCGCTTTCGAAGTCGCGCAAGTAGGAATCGCTGTCCTCGCGCGCGGCGACGATCCGCCCGGCCCACGTTCCCTCCTCGGTGAGCGGTGTCGAGTAGTCGGCTTCGAACCGGCGGCGGCCGTGCGAACCGAAGGTGACGCCGAGTTGCCCGCGGGTGTCATTGGTGGGCCGCTTGCGCACGTAGTTGATCGTGCCCGAGGCATTGCCCACGCCGGTCAGCAGACCATTGGCGCCGCGGATCACCTCCAGCTTCTCGAAGCCGAAGGCATCCATCGCATTGGTGACCACGCCCCAGCCGTTCGGCAGGCCGACGCCGTCGATCTGGGTGTTCTTGATCTCGAAACCGCGCGCGAGGTACTGCGTCTGGTTGGTCGAGACCTTCTCCACCTGGATCCCGGTGGCCAGGCGCAAGGCATCGTCGAGGCTGTCGGCACCGAACTGCTGCATCTGGGTCTGATCCACGACGCTGATCGACTGCGGGGTTTCCTTGATGTCCAGGTCGAGGTTGGTGGCGCCGTTGCTGACACGGCTGGCGCGCTGGCCCACGACCAGCACCGCATCCAGTTCGCGCGCCTGCGGGCTCGTTGCGGTGGCTTGCAGCGGCGTGCCGGTGTCGTCGGCGGTCTGTGCGAAAACCGGTGTCGCCAGCAGCGCGAGCGCGAGCGCGCTCGGCATCGCGGCGCGGGTGGATGCGTTCTTCATGTCGACCTGTCCCCTTTCAGGATGTCGTGCGTCGGCGGCGTATCCGCGTCCTGTCACGATCGTGTGATAACGCAGGCACTGCCCGGTCCGCTTGGCAGGTCAGCACAGGCGCTTAGCCATTCGATGCCGACGCGGCGGCTTCGCTCGCGGCGATGTCGGCGCGCAGGTGCCGGGCCGACATCACGAAGCCGAACACCGACACGGCCGAGCCCGTGGTCGCGGCCAGCATCGCGTAGCGCAGCGAGTCCTCGCCCAGCGCCGGTCGCCACAGATCGCTGGCCAGACCGACGAACTGCGGCCCCAGGCCGAGGCCGACGACGTTGTCGATCAGGATCAGGGTCGCCACCGCGGTGGCGCGGCTGCGCAGCGGCACCAGCCGCTGGACGACCGCGATCGTCGGACCGATGAAGGCGGCGGTCAGCGACAGCGGCACGATCGCCGCAGCCAGTGCGATGCCGGTGTCCCGGGCTAGAAAGCAGATCGGCGCCAGCGGCAACGGCGCCAGTGCGGCCAGTGCCGGGATGTAGGCGTACCAGCGCTGGTCGCGGCGTCCCAGGCGGTCGGCGAAGTACCCGGCCGTGTACGTTGCCAGCCCGCCGCACACGCCCATGATCAGCGCCATGACGATGCCGATGTCGCGTGTCGACATGCCGTGGCTGCGATCGAGAAACAGCGGAAAGAAGCTGCCCAGCGCGTAGGCGGTGAAACACGTCGACGACGCGCCGAGCGCGGTGTAGCGGAACGCGCGACTGCGCCAGAGTTGCACCATCACCGTGGCGAAACCCGGTGCGTCCCGTTGCTCGGCGCGCGCCGGATCGTGCGCGCCGCGCTTGGGATCGCGGACGGTCGCCAGCAGCACCAGGGTCAGTGCGAGCCCAGGCAGGCCGGCTGCGATGAAGGCGACGCGCCAGCCCCAGGCGTGGGCGATCGCGCCGCCGGCAGCGAAGGCGACCAGCACGCCGAGGTTGGCGCCGGTGGCGTACACCGCCTGGGCGCGGGCGCGCCGCTCCGGCGGATACAGGTCGGTGATCATCGTCTGCGAGGCGGGGCCGGTGCCGGCTTCGCCCACGCCGGTCAGGACCCGCGCCACCGCCAGCTGCCAGAACTGCGCGACCAGGCCGCAGGCAATGGTCATCGCCGAGAACAGGGCCAGCGACGCGGCGATCAGCCGACGTCGATTGACGCGGTCGGCGAGCAGCGCCAGCGGCAGGCCCATCGTGGCGTAGAACAACGCGAACGTCGGTCCCACCAGCAGACCCAACACGGTGTCCGACAGGTCGAACTCCGCTTTGACCTGCGGCAGCAGGATCGACAGGATCTGGCGATCGATGAAGTTGACCAGATAGATGGCGGTCAGTACGCCGAGGACCCAGCCGCGACTGCCGACGATCCGTTGCGGCGACGCGGGCAGGGCGTTCATTCGCACAGTGCCTCGACCAGGCGATCCATGAATGCTTCCGCTGCGGCGAGCTGGTCGATCGCGATGTACTCGTCGGGCTGGTGGGCCTGTGCGATCCAGCCCGGCCCGCAGATCACCGTGGGCAGACCCGCGCGCTCGAACAGACCCGCCTCGGCGACATAGGACGCGGCCTGGCGCGTGTCGCTGCCGGCCAGGCGGGCGATCAGTGCCTGCGCCGGCGCGTCGAGTGCGCCGGTCAGCGGCGGCACGTCGGACAGCACCTCGGTGGCGATGCCGCAGTCCTCGAAGCGGGCGTGGATATCGGCCCCCAACCGCTGGGCCAGGACGTCGACCTCGTCGAAGACCCGGCGTGCTTCGTCCGGCGTGCCGGCGCGGATGTCCCACACGAACGTGCATCGCCGGGCCAGGATGTTGGGCGCGGTACCGCCTTCGACCAGGCCGATCGTGACCGTCGCATGCGCGGGCTCGAAGCCGGTGCAGGTCGCCGGCGCAGTGGCCAGCCGCTCGGCGATCGCCACGATCCGGGCCATCAACTGCGCGGCCACCATGGTCGCGCTCACGCCCAGATGGGTCTGGCTCGAATGCGCTTCGTGGCCGAGCACGGTGGTCCGCAGTCCCATGATGCCCTTGTGGCGGTCGACCACCTGCATGCCGGTCGGCTCGCCGACGACGACCAGGCGCGGTCTGGGCACGTTGGCCATCAACGCCTCGATCAGCGCGGGCGCGCCGAGCAGACCGACCTCCTCGTCGTAGGACAGCGCGAAATGGACCGGACGTGTCAGCCGCGCGCCGAGCATGGCCGGCACGCGCGACAGGCCGGCGGCGATGAACCCCTTCATGTCCGCAGCCCCACGCCCGTGCAGGCGCCCGTCGCGTTCGGTCAGCGTCCACGGATCGCTGCGCCAGGTCTGACCGTCGACCGGCACCACGTCGGTGTGTCCGGACAGCACGACGCCGCCCGGTACGTCGGGTCCGATCGAGAACAGCAGGTTGGCCTTGCCGCCGCCGGCTGCAGGGATCCGCGTCGAGCGCACGCCCAGCGTCTCCAGCCAGCGCTCGATCGATTCGACCAGGGCGAGGTTGGAGTTGCGCGAGGTCGTGTCGAAGGCGACCAGATGGGCAAGCCAGTCGCGTGCGCTGGCGGGGAAGGCGGGAAGCGGAATGGTCAAGGCCTGGCCTGCGGCGGGAGCGAGCCCTGAGCCTAGCCGCGCGCTGGCGCTAGGGACATGCCGATTGTGTCCGCGGCTTATCCGAAACAGCCCGGCACGGTTCGGGCGTCTTGCCATCGCACGACGGGGCTGCATCAATGGTCCAGCTCGCCAGCGTGCGAGGCGAGCGTTCTGGCTCGAGGGCGGCGCAGTGCGTCGATCGGCTACCGCCGGCGGTGGGTACGGATCAGCAGACAGGAGCGCGACATGGCGAAGATGTGTGGACTGCGTTGGCGCTACGGTGCGGCACTGCGAGGCGCGATGGTCGTCGTGGCGTTGTGCCTGTGTGGCCTGCAAGCCTGGGCCCGGCCGGCAGCCAGTGATGCGGTGGGGCCGAAGGTGACGGGCTACACAATGCCGGCGACCGAGGTCTGGGATCTCGCCGCCGACAGCGGCGAGGTGTACCGGATCTTCGTGTCCTATCCCGCCGGCAAGGAAGACGAGGCGCCCGAGGACGGCTACCCGGTGTTGTACGTGCTCGATGGCAACGCTTACTTCGGCTCGTTCGCACAGGCGCGCTGGGTGCAGGATGATCTGCCGGTCGGCAAGTCGATCGTGGTCGGCGTCGGCTATCCCGGCGACGCGGCCTGGGACGTGCGCCGGCTCAAGGACTTCACCGCGCCGTTGCTCGATCCGCCGCCGCGGCAATGGCGCGCGCTGGCGCAGTACGAAAGCGGCGCGCGCCGGCAGTTCCTGGACTTTCTGACTGGCAAACTGCGCGAGGAGATCGCCCGTCGCCATCGGGTCGATCCCGATCGCCAGTCCCTGTTCGGCCACTCGCTGGGCGGGCTGTTCGCGCTCTACGCGTTCTACGAACGACCCGGTGCGTTCCACTCGATCGTCGCCGCCAGCCCGTCGATGGAATGGAACGCGCAGGGCATCCTCGAGGACGAGCGCGCGTTCACCGCGCGTCTGGCGAGCGGCGCGATTGCCGGCACCAGCCGCCTGATGGTCGTGGTCGGCGATCGCGACACCGATGACGACCCGGAGCCGGCCCGGGCGCTCGTCGATCGGTTGGACCGATTGTCCGGCCAGGGCCTGCGCGTCCGCCTGCATCGCTACCCGGACGAAGTGCATGTCAGCGTGCCGGCCCGTGCGGTGACCGACGTCCTGCGGTTCGCGTTCGAGATCCGCTGACACGCCGCGTCATCGGTCGGGTCGCGGGAGCGCATGGCGCAAACGCGGCCTGTTCGGCCAAGTCGGAGAGCGGGATGGCGAAGCGCCGGCTCCGCGTTGCGCACAGCATCGACGGCATGACCGCTCGCCGACGTCCCTCCCGCCGCGCCCGCACGCCATCGCCCGTGATCGCGCACCGCGTCGGTGACCGCCAGTGACCGCGCCGGTCCGGCCGGATGCCGCGCCCGGGCTGCAGCCGCGGCTCGGCTGGGGCGCGCTGCTGGTGCTGGGCGTGGCCCAGATCCTGGGCGCCGGCGTGTACGTATTGATCGGCACTGCGGCGTCGCTGTACGCCGGACCGGCGGTGACGGTGTCGTTCCTGATCGCGGGTCTGGCCTGCCTGCTGGTCGGCCTGTGCTATGCCGAACTGGCGTCCAGCGTGCCCGAGTCCGGATCGGCCTATAGCTACTGCAAGTCCACGATGGGCATCGGGCCGGCCTGGGCCTTGGGCTGGTTGCTGTTTCTGGAGTTCAGCGTGGCAGCGTCGTTGCTGGCCGTGGGGTTCTCCGGCTATCTGGCCAGTCTGCTGGTCGATCTGCGCATCGCGCTGCCGGCGGCGGTGTCCACGCCGGCGATCGTGCTGCAGCCCACCGGCGAGGGCGGATCGTTGGCGGTCAGCGGACACCTGAACCTGGTGGCCGCCGGCGCAGCGCTGGCCGCCGGTGCGGTCGTCGCGCTGGGCGTCAGTCGCTCGTCGCTGGCCAACGCCGTGCTCGTCGCGGTGAAGGTGCTGGTGCTGGTCGGTTTCATCGTCGCCGGCGCGACGGCGGTCGATCCGGCCAACTGGTCGCCGTTTCTGCCGCCCAACGAGGGGGGCTTCACCTACGGCTGGGAGGGCGTGGCGCGGGCCGCGGCGCTGCTGTTCTTCGCGTTCCTGGGCTTTGAGACCGTCTCCACGGCCGCAGCCGAAACCCGCAATCCGCAGCGCGATGTGCCGATCGGCATCCTCGGTTCGCTGGCGATCTGCGCCACGCTGTACGTGGCCGCGGCGATCGTGTTGACCGGACTGGTGCCGTTCCGCGACCTCGATGTGCCCGATCCGATCGCGCTCGCGGTCGACCGCATCGGCTGGCCGCAGTTCGCGGTGGTGATCAAGATCGGCGCGCTCGCCGGATTGGCATCCGTCCTGCTGGCCAATGCCTTCGGGCATTCGCGCGTCTGCTACGCGATGGCGCGCGACGGCTTGCTGCCCGACCTGTTCGCCCGCCTGCATCCCACCCGCAACAGCCCGTGGATCGCCAATCTGCTGCTCGCGACGCTGGCCGCGGTCAACGCCGCGCTGCTGCCGATCTCGGTGATGGCCGACCTGATCTCCTTCGGTGTCGCCTTCATGTTCGCGATCGTGGCGATCGCGCTGATCCGCATGCGCAGCCTGCCAACCGGGCGGCCCGGGCGCTTCCGGGTGCCGCTGGGCGGCGTGCGCATCGGCGGCATCTGGTTCGGCGTGGTGCCGGTCGCGGCGATCGTGCTGAGCTTCGCGATGACGCTGCCGGTGGCGTTGGACATCGCGCAGCAGGCCCGCGACGGCGACCTGCTGCCGATCGCCCTGCTGGGCGGCTACGCCGTGCTCGGCGCCTTGCTCTACCGCTTCTACGGCCGCGATCGCGCGTTGCGGCGCGCTGCCTGACTTCCCTCGACACGACTTGCCTGCATGCCTCATCACGACACGCTGACCCGGTCCGATGCGTTCCGCATCGGACGCCTGGATGCCCACGACCAGGCCGCGCTGGTGCGGTCCGGCCAACTCGATGCCGCCGGCCTGATCGACGCGGCGATCCTGCGCATCGAGGCGCTCGATCCTGCGTTGCAGGCCTTGAGTCATCGCGCGTTCGAGCCGGCCCGGCGTGAGGCGGCCGAACTGGACCGCGCGCACGCGCGCGCGCCGATGGCCGGTGTGCCGTGGCTGCCGAAGGATTCGCTGGACTATCCGGGCATGCCGACGCGTTCGGGGTCGCGCAGTCGCAGCGGCACGCTGGTCGCGCACGGGCATCCGTATGTGCAGCGTCTGGTCGCGCAGGGCCTGGTTGCCGTCGGCAAGTCGGCGATGCCGGAGTTCGGCCTGCTCGCGTCGACCGAGCCGCTGCTCGGTCCGGTGACCCGCAACCCCTGGTCGCTGGCGCATTCGCCCGGCGGCTCGAGCGGCGGTGCGGCGGCCGCGGTCGCCGCCGGCCTGGTGCCGGTCGCGCACGGCAGCGACGGCGGCGGCTCGATCCGGTTGCCGTCCTCGTGCTGCGGCGTCGTCGGCCTCAAGCCCGGCCGCGACAGCACCGTGCGTGTACGCGACCGCCATCTGGTCGAAGACCTGCTGGTGGCCGACGGCCTGCATGCGCGCAGCGTCCGCGATGTCGCCTGGGGCTTCGCGACGACCCATCCGCAGGCCGGGCGTCCGATGGTCCGTGCACCGTCGGCGCGCCGCCTGCGTATCGGCGTGATCGAGCAGGGCCTGCGCGGCGCGGCGCCGCACCCGGAGGTGCGCGACGCGGTCGCGCGCACGGCCTCGCTGTGCGAGGCGCTGGGGCATCGGGTCGAGCGCGTGCGCTGGCCGATCGACGGCGACGCCTTCCTGACGGCCTTCGAGAATCTGTGGTCGCACCTGGCCGCCGACGCCGTCGATGCAGCCACTGCGCTGATCGGCGGACGCCGTCTGGAGGATGCGCTGGAGCCGTGGACGCTGGCGCTGGGCGCGCGCGCCCGTGCACTGCCCACGCGCGCGCTCGAAGACGTGTACGCACAGATCGCCGGGTTGCCGCGCCAGCTGTCGGCCTTCTACGCGACCCACGATGTCGTGCTGACGCCGGTGGTCAGTGCGCCGCCGCCGACGATCGGCACATTCGCACCCGAGGTGCCGATGGATGCCCTGATGCCGACGATGTTCGCGTGGATCGACTACACGCCGCTGCAGAACATGGCGGGTACGCCGGCGATCTCGCTGCCGCTGGGCATGTCTGCCGACGGGCTGCCGATCGGGGCGATGTTCGCCGCCGATCGCGGCCAGGAGGATGTGCTGCTCGCACTGGCCTACGAACTCGAAGCCGCAGCGCCGTGGGCCGACCGCTGGCCCGCGCATTCTGTGGCTGCACCGGCCGCCTGACCGTCCTTCGCTGATTTCCCCCCGACCAGGTTCGCATGTCCATGTCTTCCCCGTTTCAAGCCCGCTGCGCGCGCGATGTCGCCGACCTCGTCGCCGAGCAACCGTTCGCCTGGATCGTGTCCGGCGCCGCCGGCGCGCTGGCCACCACGCCGCTGCCCGTCCAGCTCGAATGCGATGCCGATGGCACGCCGCTGCGCCTGCTCGGGCATTTCGCCCGCCGCAACCCGCAATGGCGTGCGTTCGTCGAGGATCCGCGCGCTACCGTGCTGCTGCTGGGGCCGCATGGTTATGTCTCGCCGTCGTGGTTCGCCGATCGCACGCGCGCGCCGACCTGGAACTATGCCGCGGCGGTGTTCCAGGTCGAGATCGAACTGCGCGACACGCCGGAGGACGCGGACGCGCTGTTGCGGCATCTCACCGACGATCTGGAGCGCGACCGTCCCGGGGCCTGGGGCGTGGAGGAAGTGGGACCGCGTTATGACAGTCTGCGCGGGGCCGTCGTCGGCTTCCATGCGCACGTGCGCGCCACCCACGCCACCTTCAAGCTGGGCCAGGACGAGCGCGACGATGTGTTCGACGACATCCTGCGCGGCCTGTGGGACACGCGTCAGCATGACCTGGCGGCGTGGATGCGGCGCTTCGACGACGGCCGCGGTGCCGATGCGATCGCCGCGATCGAACCGCGTGCGCGGCCGATCGATCCGGAGATCGCCGGTTTCATCGACAGCGTGATCGCCGAGGGCCGGCGGCTGGTGGCCGGACGCGACCTGGGCTGGCCCGCGCGGCGCGAGATCGTCGAACAGGTCCGGCGTCCCTGGCGGGAGGGCGGCCCGGTCATGGGCCGCACCGAGGAGGTGACCGCACCGACCCGCCACGGCCCGGTGCGCCTGCGTATCCACGATCCCGCGCCGGGCACGTCCAAGCCGACGCTGGGGTTCCTGCATGGCGGCGGCTGGGCGATGTTCAGCCTCGACACCCACGACCGGGTGATGCGCGAACTGGCAGCGCGCGCTGGTGTCACGGTCGTCGGCATCGACTACGCGCTGTCGCCCGAGGTGCATTATCCGGTCGCGCTCGAACAGGTCGTCGATGTCGTGCGCTGGCTCCAGGACCACGGCGCCGCGCATGGGCTGGATGCATCGCGGCTCGCGCTGGGCGGGGATTCGGCCGGCGGCAACCTCACTACCGGCGCGTTGCTGGCGTTGCGCGATCTGGGCGAGGGCGGGCGCGTGGCCGCGGCGCTGAACTACTACGCCGGCTACACGCCCGACTGCTCGCCGCATTCGCGCCGCCGCTACGGCACCGCCGAGGACATGCTGACCGCCGCCGAGGTGGACACGTTCTGGAACCACTACATTTCCCGGCCTGGCGACCGCAATGCGCCTTATGCGCACGGCCTGCTCGCCGAGGTGGAGGGGCTGCCGCCGTTCTTCATCGGCGTGGGCGAGTGCGACGTGCTCGCCGAGCAGAACCTGACGATGGCCGGCAAGCTGCTGGCCGCTGGCGTCGGCGTCGAGGTCAAGCTCTACAAGGGCGCCCCGCACAGCTTCATCGAGGCAGTGTCGGTCTCGGCCATCGCCCGGCAGGCGCTGGAGGACGGTGCCACATTCCTGCGCAGGCGCTTCGACCTCGATCGCGACTGACCGCTGCGGGTCGCGCGTCCGGGGCCGGCGCCGAACGCGCGGCCGCGATCCTGTATCGTGCCTCGCTTTCGAACCAGACCGGCCCCGATGCAGCCCACCCGCACGCCCCGTCCACAGGCCGGCCGCCCGGTCGCCACCGCCGCGCACGCGCTCAAGCCCCGCCAGTTGGTGATGATGGGCCTGGGCAGCGCGATCGGCGCCGGTCTGTTCCTGGGCTCGGGCGTCGGCATCCAGGTCGCCGGTCCGGCGGTGCTGCTGTCCTATCTGATCGCCGGCGCGCTGGTGATCGTGGTCATGCACGCGCTCGGCGAGATGGCCGCGGCCAAGCCGGCCAGTGGTGCGTTCTCGGTCTACGCCGAGGACGCGATGGGCGCGACCGCCGGCGCCACCGTCGGCTGGCTGTGGTGGCTGCAGGTGGTCATCGTCATCGCCGCCGAGGCGGTCGGCGCCGCCGGCCTGCTGGCCACCTTGTGGCCCGGCGTCTCGGTACCCGGGTTGGCGCTGACGTTCATGGCCGCGTTCACCGCGATCAACCTGCTGGGTGTGCGCCACTTCGGCGAGTTCGAGTTCTGGTTCGCGATCCTCAAGGTGGTCGCGATCCTGGCGTTCATCGCGGTCGGCGTCGCGCTGCTGCTGGGCTGGCTGCCGGACGTGGCATCGCCGGGGCTGGCGCATTTCCATGCCGATGGTGGCTTCGCACCGAACGGACTGATGGGCATCGGCGCGGCGCTGCTGGTGGTGGTGTTCGCGTTCGGGGGCACCGAGATCGTCGCCATCGCCGCCGCCGAGACCGACGATCCGGCGCGCAGCCTCGCGCGCGCGATCCGCACCGTCGCCTGGCGCATCCTGGTGTTCTATCTGGGCTCGATCGCGGTGATCGTGGCCGTCGTGCCCTGGAACAGCCCGGCGCTGGCCTCACCGTTCGCGGCGGTGCTGCAGGTGGCGCGCATTCCCGGCGCGGCGGCCGCGATCACCCTGGTCGCGGTGATCGCGTTGCTGTCGGCGCTCAACGCCAACCTCTACGGCGCGTCGCGGATGATCTGGTCGCTGGCCCGGCGCGGGGAAGCGCCGGCGGTGCTTGGTCGCAGCGACCGTCGCCAGGTGCCGGTCGCCGCGGTGCTGGCCAGTGTCGCCTTCGGTTTCCTCGCGGCGGGCCTGGAGCTGCTGTTCCCGCAGCGGGTGTTGCCGGTGCTGCTCAACATCGTCGGCGCGACCTGCCTGCTGGTGTGGACGATCGCGCTGGTCTCGCAGCTGATCCTGCGCCGCCGCGCCGACCGAGTCGGCGCGGCGCTGCCGTACCGGATGCGCGGATTCCCGGTGCCGACCCTGGCCGCGCTGGCGATCCTGGGGCTGATCTTCGTGCTGTTGATCGTCTCCCCCGACACCCGCGCGCAGTTCCTGTCGATGGTGCTGCTGGTCGCAGTGATCGCCGCGCTCGGTGCGCTGGCGCGGCGGCTGCGGACGGGCGCGCGCGCCGCGCCTTAGTCGCGCGTCGCGCGTGGCCGACGATGCCCCGGTCCGTGCTCTGCTCGGGCGACGCGTCGCTCAGCGCCGCTGCGCGAACAGCCAATCCCACAGCGCCTGCGTGGCGTAGGCCGCGTCCCAGCTATTGTGGTTGGCGTCGGGGAACTCGGTGTAACGCACGTCGGCGCCGGCGCGCTGCAGCGCGGCGTACATCCGGCGCGACTGGTCCGGTGGCACGACATCGTCGCGGGCGCCGTGGAACAGCCAGCTCGGGATGTCGCGCAGCCGTTGCGCGGCGGCGTCGAACGGATCGGGCGTATCGCGGGTCGATTCGACCTGCAGGCTGTTGAGATCGGGGCGTGTGCCGGGCGGGGTGATGCCGCCGCAGACCGGCACCAGCGCGGCGAAGCGTTCGGGCGCACGCAAGGCCAGCGACCAGGTGCCGTAGCCGCCGCGGGACATGCCGGTCAGCGAGGTGCGCCCCGGGTCGCCGTCGAACTCGGCGGTCGCGGCATCGAGCGTGGCCAGGGCCATCGTCGCCACATCGCCTTCCCATGACGTGCCCTCGGGCGATTGCGGGAATACCACCAGGGCCGGGAAATCGGCCGCGTGCGCGCGCACGTACGGCCCCAGGCCGGCGTGGGTCTGCTTGTCGCCGTCGCTGCCGCGTTCGCCCGAACCGTGCAGGAACAGCACCACCGGCAGCGGCCGGGGCAGGGCTGCCGTCGGCACGAAGACCTGGTAGGCGTAGCGGTGTCCACCCACCTCGACCGTACGGCGCACGAAGCGGCCCGGTGCCTGCGCGGACGGCGACGAGCGACAGCCGGCGAGCCAGGCTGCGCCGCCGGCACCAGCGAGTGCGAGACCGCGCAGCACGCGGCGGCGGGACGTGGAATCGGGGGGCAGGGACATCGGAGGCTCCAGGACGGGGCGCGCTCAGAGGGCGGGCCGCAGGACGAGGGCGAGGGCGATCGCATGCAGCGCGATCATCGCCACGAAGACATGACGGTAGGCGCGCTTGACGCTCTTGTGCCGCAGCAGGCGTTGCGCGAGCCAGGCAGCCGGCCAGCCGCCGAGCAGTTCGAACAGGTGCAACTGGGCTTCGGGCGTGCGTCGGCGTCCGGCCTGCGCGGCGCGCTTGTCGACCGCATACATCCCGAACGTGACCAGGTTGAGAACCGCCAGCCCTGGGACGAGCATGGCAGGCAGGCGGCCGGTGTCGATGCCCCAGGCCAGCGCCGCGGCCCACAGCGCGATCGTCAGCAGCATCGCCAGCGCGCCGACCGGGCCGCGCGCGCGCGGCCTTGGGGCCGGTGGCGCCTGGCGCAATCGGCGCTCGCGTGTGGCGGCCAGCGACACGCGCACCACCCGATGGGCGCGCCAACGTCCATCGGCCTGGCGTTCGGGCGTGTAGCGCACGATCTCGCCGATTTCCGGCCGACGTCCGCCCTGGTCGTAATCGCGGATATGGAAGAACGCGCGGGGCCCGTCCGCAGGATCGAGAGGCTCGACGAACCCGTAGCCGCGGCCATCGTCCCAGCTGGTGATCTTTCCCGGTTGCGAGGTCGGCGGCATCGGTGGGCCTCTTCAGCGCAGCATGATCGCAGTGGCCAGACCGAGGAAGCTGAAGAAGCCCATGATGTCGGTCACCGCGGTGACGACGACCGTGCCGGCGACCGCGGGGTCGACACGCATGCGCTTGAGCAGCAACGGCAGCAGCACGCCGGCGGTTGCGGCCGAACAGAAGTTGATGACCAGGGCTGCGAAGATCACCAGCGACAGCACCCAGTCGTGGAACCAGACCAGCGCGACCAGTGCCACCAGGGTGCCGATCAGCATGCCGTTGATCAGCGCCACGCGCAGTTCCTTCCACATCAGGATGCGTGCGTTGCTGGCGCCGACCTGGCCCAGTGCCAGGCCGCGCACCATCAGTGTGAGCACCTGCACCGCGGCATTGCCGCCGATGCCGGCGACGATCGGCATCAGCACTGCCAGCGCGACCACCTGTTCGATCGTCGCCTCGAAGCGACCGATCACGAAGGCGGCCATGAACGCGGTCAGCAGGTTGATGCCCAGCCACACGACGCGGCCGCGCACCGCGCGCCGGATCGGCGAGAACAGGTCTTCGTCCTCGTCCAGGCCCGCCGCGCCCAGGGCCTGATGTTCGGCCTGTTCGCGAATGATGTCGACGACGTCGTCGACGGTGATCCGGCCCAGCAGCACGTTGCCGTCGTCGACCACCGGCGCGGACACCCAGTCGTTGTCGGAGAACTGGCGTGCGACCTGGTCGGCCGATTCGTCGACGTGGATCGAGTCGAGCTCGTCGTCGATCAGCCGGTTGATCGGGGTGCCGGGATCGCGGGTCACCAGATCCTGCAGCGCGACCCAGCCGATCAGCTGGTGGCGACGGTTGACCACGTACAGATGGTCGGTGTGATCGGGCAGTTCGCCGCGCAGGCGCAGGAAGCGCAGCACCACGTCGACCGTGGTGTCGGCGCGCACCGTCACCACGTCGGGGTTCATCAATCGGCCGGCGGTGTCCTCGGGATAGGAGAGCACCTGCTCCAGGCGTTCGCGGTTCTCCCGGTCCATCGAGCGCAGCAGCGTGTCGATGACCGCATCGGGCAGGTCCTCGACCAGGTCGGCGAGGTCGTCGATATCGAGATCCTCGACCGCCGCGACCAGCTCATCGGGGTCCATGTCCGCGATCAGGCTTTCGCGGACCTCGTCGCCGACGTGGACCAGCACCTCGCCGTCGTCATCGGCATCGACCAGCCCCCAGACCACGATGCGCTTGTCGTGCGGCAAGGACTCGAGCAGGTTGCCGATCTCGGCCGGCGCCAGCGTGTTGACCATGCGCCGCACCGGCCCCAGCCGCCCGCTGTCGAGGGCGTCGGAAAGCAGGCGCAGCTGGCGCGCGGTCTTGTCGTGGCGGACGGCTTCGGCCATGGAATGGCTCCGTTGCGCGTCGCGACGGACGCGGCGCGACTGGGTCAGATGTGCATCGGCGCATTATCCGCGCTGTGTTGCGGAATAGGAACGGTCGAACGGCAGGAAGACGCGGCCGCCATCACACCACGGTCAGTCCGGCCTGGTGCGGGCCGGCGGCGATCGGAGTCAGGCGGCCCCGCGCGCCGGCTGCGCAGTGTCGAGCCAGCGTTCGATCGCCGCGCGATCGCGTGCGCGCAGCAACGCCGGCGTCCGCGATCGCAGGGCGCCCAGGTCGATGCCGCGGATCGCGCGGCGCACTTCCAGCAGCGGCGATGGGTGCAGGCTCAGTTCCTCGATGCCCAGCGCCAGCAGCAGTGGGGTGAAGCGTGCGTCGCCGGCGATCTCCCCGCAGACCGAGGCCGAGATGCCGCGCGCGCGCGCCACGCGCACGATGCCGTGCAGCAGGCGGATCACCGCCGGATGCAGCGGCGAGTACAGGTCGCCGAGGGCGTCGTTGTTGCGGTCGGCCGCCAGCAGGTACTGCACCAGGTCGTTGGTGCCGATCGACAGGAAGTCGAGCTCACGCACGAAGGTGGGCAGCGCGATCGCCGCCGACGGCACCTCGATCATCGCCCCCAACGCGATCCGCTCGGCGGTCTCATGCCCCTCGCTGTGCAGATCGCGCTGGACCCGGTCGAGCAACCGGCGCACCGCGACGATCTCCTCGCGGCCACTGACCATCGGCACCAGCACCCGCACCGGGCCGTAGCCCGAGGCCCGTGCGATCGCCCGCAACTGGGTCTCCAGCAAGCCGTTGCGCGCCATCGACAGTCGGACGCCGCGCAGACCCAGTGCGGGGTTGGGCTCGTGGCGCAGGGCCAGGCCGGTGTCGTCGGCCTTGTCGGCACCGATGTCGAGCGTGCGGATCGTCACCGTGCGGCCGGTCATGCCCAGCACCAGATCGCGATAGGCGCGGAACTGTGCGTGCTCGTCGGGGATTTCACGACTCTGCAGGAACAGGAATTCGGTGCGGTAGAGGCCGACGCCGGCCACGCCCAGCGCGTGCGCCTCGGCGACGTCCTCGCGCGATTCGGCATTGGCCCACAGCTTCATGTCGACGCCGTCGAGTGTCTTGCTCGGCTCGCGCCGGAGCCGCCGCAACTGCTTGCGCTCGCGCTTTTCCTCGCGCACCCGCGCGCGATAGGCGCGCAGATCCTCGGCGTTGGGCTCGACGACGATCTCGCCGGTGCCGCCATCGACGACCAACACCGCGCCGTCGTTGATCTGGGCCAGTGCCTGCGGCGCGTTGACGATCAGCGGCAACTGCAGGCTGCGGGCGAGGATCGCCGAATGCGACAGCGTGCTGCCGGTCGAGGTGACGATGGCCAGCACGCCCTGGGCCTGCAGCCGGCCGATCTCCGACGGCGCGATGGCATCGGTGACCAGGATCTCGCCGGCCACGCCTTGCAACTCGGCCTCGTGCGCATGCAGCGCCGCGTGCACCCGCCCGATGACGTGGTCGATGTCCTCGATGCGGCTGCGGAAGTAGGCATCGTCCATGCCTTCGAACACCGCCGCCAGACGGTCGCGCTGCAGCCGCAGCGCGTAGTCGGCGCCGTACAGCCCGGTGCCGACGAGTTCGTCCAGGCCCTGCAGCAGTTCCGGGTCGTCGAGCAGCAGCGTGTGCAGGTCGAGGAATTCGCCCACCTCGTGGGCCAGCGCGCCATGCAACTGGTCGCGCATGGTGCGGATCTCGCCGCGCACCTGGGCGATCGCAGCGTGCAGTCGCGCCAGCTCGGCCGGCGCCTGTGCCGCGCTGATGCGCTCTTCGGCGACTTCCAGTGCATGCGGTTCGCGGACGCGCGCACGCCCCAGCGCGTTGCCGCGCGAGGCGCCGTGCCCGTGCAGCGACTGCCGCATCAGGCGTGCTCGCCCGCCGCCGGACGGCAGGTGGCGCGGGCGGGCGGCGAGGCGTTCATCACCCCTCCTCGTCGAACCGGCGTTCGAACAGCGCGGCGGCCGCGTCCATCGCGGCGGCTTCGTCGTCGCCATCGAG
The DNA here is from genome assembly GCF_014192745.1 of Luteimonas sp. RC10. GTDB lineage: Bacteria > Pseudomonadota > Gammaproteobacteria > Xanthomonadales > Xanthomonadaceae > Luteimonas. The sequence goes on along the minus strand of NZ_JACHYJ010000008.1, from coordinate 30,513 downwards.
CCGCAGTACCACCCGCGTGCCGTGGCCGGCCGCCAGCAGCATCACCCCCATGATGCTCTTGGCGTTGACCTCGCGGCCCTTGGCGACCAGCGTCGCATTGCAGCGGAAGCCCGACAGCACCTGCACCAGTTTGGCGGTGGCGCGCGCATGCAGGCCGAGCTTGTTGGCGACGAGCAGTTCACGTTCGATCATCGGGGGCGGGGCCTGTCCTGGAAGCGAGAAGATGGCGGTGCGTCAGGCGTCGTCGAGGACGACGCCGTTGCGGGCGCCCGCCGCGGCAGTGGCCGGCAACGCGTCGAGCGCCTGCTCAGGATAATTCATCACCCGCAGCAGCATCGGCAGACTGAGCGCGGAGATGCGCCGGGCCGGGGTGCCGAGCCGCGCGAGCTGGGCGGCGACATTGCTGGGGCTGGCGCCGTAGAGATCGGTGAGGATCAGCACGCCGTCGCCATCGTCCACCGTGCGCATCGCCGCGCTGGCCTTGGGGAGCGACACCTCGAGCGCCTCGTCGAAGGGCACCTCGAACACTGCGGTGCGCAGCGGCAGCTGCGTCAACAGGCGCACGGCCACCGCGTGCATCGCAGTGCCGATGCCTTCGTGGGTCAAGAGGAGTACGCCGACGGCCATGCGTGGACGTTACCAGAGCGAGGGGACCGCCCGGAAGCGTCGCAGTCGCGATGCAGCGTCTCCCGCCGGCAGCGCGCGGAGCCGTACGTCGTGGAGTGAAGGACGGGCGCTCAGTCGAGCTCGCGGTGCCAGGTCGCCACATCCGGCCAGCCGGTCTCGCGGGCGTGGCGCGCGAGCGCCTCGGCCAGGTAGACCGAACGATGCCGGCCGCCGCTGCAACCGAATGCGACGGTGACGTAGCTGCGCGTGGCGCTGCGCATGCGCGGCAGCCAGGTGTCGAGGAACTGCGTGACCTGCGCCACGAACTCGCCGACCTCGGCATGGGCCTCGAACCAGGTCCGCACATCGACATCGCGCCCCGACAGCGGCCGCAGGCGTGGATCCCAGTGCGGATTGGGCAGCGCACGGGCGTCGAACACGAAGTCGGCATCGGGCGGCACGCCGCGCCGGTAGGCAAAGGATTCGAACAACAGCGACAGCGCATCGTTGTCGGCCAGTTGCAGTTCGGTGACCACGCGCCGGCGCAACTGATGGACATTGAGGTCACTGGTGTCGATCACCGTGTCGGCCAGCGCCCGCAACGGTCGCAGCAAGGTGCGCTCCAGCGCGATCGCGTCGGCCAGCGACACGCCGACGCGACTGAGCGGATGGCGGCGGCGGGTGTCGGCGTAGCGGCGCAGCAGGATCTCGTCGCCGGTCTCGAAGAACACCAGGCGCGGGTCCAGCCCCATGCGGCCGACCTCGGCCAGCCAGGTCGGGATCCGCGACAGGTCGGTATGCCGGTTGCGAACGTCGATGCCGACCGCGAGCCGCCGCGGCGGCTCGTCGGCGCGGGTCACGTTGCCGACGAACTCGGCCAGCATGCCGGCCGGCAGGTTATCGACGCAGTAGAAGTCCAGGTCCTCGAGCGTGCGCAGCGCGACCGACTTGCCGGCGCCCGACAGGCCGCTGACCACGTACAGCAGCGGGGCATCGGTCATGGCGCGCCCCGCTCGAGGAACTGCGAATGCCGGGCCAGGAACGCCGCCGCCGGGTCCAGGCCCTTGGTGCGCAGCACATGCGTGCGGGTCGCGGCCTCGGCGAGCACCGCGAGGTTGCGGCCGGGCATGACCGGCAGCGTGATCAGCGGCACGTCCAGGTCGAGCACGCGGCGGATGCCCAGGTCGCCGGTCAAGCGCACCATGCCGTCGCTGTCGCCGGCCAGGGGATCGGCGTTGGGCCGGCTCAGGTGCACGATCAGTCGCAGATACTTGTTCCGCTTGACCGCGGTGTCGCCGAACATCTCGCGGATGTTGAGCACGCCCAGGCCGCGCAGTTCCAGCAGGTCCTGCAGCAGCTCGGGGCAGGTGCCGTCGAGCACGTCCGGTGCGATCTGGGTGAACTCGGGCGCGTCGTCGGCAACCAGGCGGTGGCCGCGGGTGATCAACTCCAGCGCCAGTTCGCTCTTGCCCGATCCCGATTCGCCGGTGATCAGCACGCCGATCGAATAGATCTCCATGAAGACCCCGTGCAGCGTGATCCTGGGCGCGAGCACGCGCGCCAGGTGGTACTGCAACAGGTTCAGCAGCTCGTGGCCGCGGTTGGGCGAGCTCCACAGCGGAGTCTGCGATTCCTCCGCCGCCTCACGCAGATCCTCCGGGCAGGGCTGGTCCTTGCTGATGACCAGCGCCAGCGGACGGTACTGGACGATGCGCTCGATGGTCTCCCAGCGCAGCCGAGAATCCAGTCCGTCGAGCCAGGCCAGCTCCTCGGTGCCCAGGATCTGCACCTTGTTGGGGTAGATGATGTTGAGGTAGCCGGCGAGCGACGGGCGGCGGGCGATCGTCTCCACCGCCTCGAGCGAGCGTTGCGCGCCATGCTGGCCGGCCAGCCAGCGCAGCCCCAGTCGATCGTGCAGCTGCGCGAACAGTTCCTGCGCTTCGATGGTCGCGTTCATGCGTTGGCCGCAGTCGATTGCCCGACATCGTCGAGCAGCAGCGCCTGCAGCGCGTGACGGTCGTGTGCACCGCGCAGCGCGTCGCGGAAGGCGCCATCGGAGAAGCGCTCCACCAAGCCCGACAGGAACTGCAGGTGCTGCTCGACCAGGTGTTCGGGCACGCACATCGCAAAGACCAGGTCGACCGACTCGCCGTCCGCGGCGCCGAAGTCGACCGGCGAGGACAGCCGCAGGAACGCCGCGCGCGGCTCGTGGAACGCGCCGCTGCGTGCATGGGGAATCGCGACGCCGCGTCCGATCCCGGTGCTGCCCAACTGCTCGCGTTCGCGCAGGGCGCGGCCGAGCAGCGGGGTCATGGTGGGCGAATTGCCGGACAGCAGACGCGCAGCCGAATCCAGCACAGCGTCGCGGGAACCAGGCGCGACCAGCATCACGATGCGGTCGGCCGAGAGCAGATCGGAAAGAGGCATGCCGAGCGGGCTCGAGGACGGGGCGTGGGGCCAGCAGTCTAGCCCGATTCGACGCGGGGTCGTCGCAGCGCGCGGTCCGGGTCGCGGCGGGCATGTCGCCTGCGGCCTGGGAAGGGAAGACGGGCGAGGTCTCCGGCCCGTCGGTGCCGGCCGGCCGCGTCGCCGCGGCCGGCCAGGGAACGATCAGCCGAACGTACCGTCGCGGGCGGGGTTCTCACCGCGATGATGGTCGACGATCTTCTTGCGATGCTTGACGACGATCCGATCGAGCTTGTCGGTCAGCAGGTCGATCGCGGCGTACATGTCGACTGCGCTGGCATCGACGTGCTGCGTCTTGCCGGCGATCGTCAGCGTCGCCTCGGCCTTGTGATCGGGCTTCTCCAGGCTGAGCTGGACGCGGACCTCCAGCGGGCCGTCGAAATGCCGGGAGAGCTTCTGCAGCTTGGTCTCCACGTACTCGCGCAGGGCGGGCGTCACTTCGATCTGATGGCCATGGGTCTCGACGTGCATCGGCAACCTCCTTCAAGGTAGGAAACGGACCGTCGGTCGATGTGCCGGCGGTCGGGTTCAGAGTAGCGCGGCCGGCGTGGCTGACAAGCGGCCACCGGTCGCACCCTTAAGGACCATCGTGCGGGGCGGGAAGTTCAGGCGATGCGAACGCGTTCGTGCGATGAGGCGATCTGCATCGCCTCACGGTATTTGGCCACGGTGCGGCGCGCGACCGGCACCCCGGCGGCCTTGAGCAGGTCGGCCAGGCGCGCATCCGACAGCGGTTTGCGCGGATCCTCGGCGTCGATCAGGCCGCGGATCATCTGCTGGATCGCGGTGCTCGAGGCCTCGCCGCCGCCTTCGGTGCCGATGCCCGAGGCGAAGAACGCCTTCAGTGGCAGGGTGCCGCGCGGGGTATGCACGTACTTGCGCGCGACCGCGCGCGAGACCGTCGATTCGTGCATGCCGATCTCCTCGGCGACCTCACGCAGGGTCAGCGGCCGCAACGCGCGTTCGCCGAACTCCAGGAATCCCGACTGCTGGCGCACCAGGCAGCGCACGACCTTGAGCAGGGTGTCGCCGCGCGCCTCGAGGTTGCGCAGCAGCCAGCGCGCCTCCTGCAGCCGCCCGCGCAGATAGCCTGCGTCGCTGCTGCAGGCGTGCTCGATCATGCGTTCGTAGCCGCGGTGGATCGTCAGCCGCGGATGCTGGCGGCCGGCCAGCGTGACGCGCCAGACGCCGTTGTGGCGGCCGATCACGCAGTCGGGGGTGACGTAGTTGTCGTGCGGCACGCCGCCGATCCGTGCGCCGGGCCGCGGGTCGAGGCTGCGCAGCAGCTGCAGCGCGGTCTGTGCCTGCTCGAGCGTGTGGCCCAGTGCATCGGCCAGGCCCTGCGGGCCGAGCCTGGGCAGTCGTTCGATATGCGTGGTCGCCGCCTGCAGCGCGATGGCGCGTCCGGGGGTGTCGGCAGGCAGCGCCTCGAGTTGCAGCCGCAGACACTCGCCCAGGTCGCGCGCGCCGACCCCGGGTGGGTCGAAGCGCTGGATCCGACACAGCACCGCGGCGATCTCGGCCTCGGTGGCGCGGGTCTCGGGCAGCAGCGCCTCGGCGATGCCCGCGAACGTTTCGCGCAGATAGCCATCGTCATCGATCGCGTCGATCAGTGCGATGCCGATATTGCGATCCCGCGGCGAGACCGTGCTCAGATGCCACTGCCAGGACAGGTGGTCGCGCAGGTCTTCGGACTGGACGATGCGATCGGCGGGATCGCCGTCGCCTTCGCTGTCGGCGTCGCTGCGCTGTCCGCCGGAGGCCTGCCAGCCATCGTCGCCGTCCCAGGCGGGGGCGGCGGCCTCGTCGTCGTGTGTCCGGTCCGACGCGTCGGGGCTGGCGTCGCCGACGGCCGGGCCGTCGCCGCGCTCCCCCGCGCTCGATGGGGCCGGCATCGGGGCGTCGTCCCAGTCGAGCAACGGATTGCTCTCGACCGCAGCGGCGATCTCGGTCTCCAGTTCCACCGCCGAGAGCTGCAGCAGATGCAGCGCCTGACGCAACTGCGGCGTCAGGACCAGGTGCTGCCCCTGCGATGTCTGCAACCGTGGCTTCATCGTCCCCGGATCTCCATGGCCGGATACGCGAGCACGTTACAGACGGAAGGAATCCCCAAGGTAAACGCGGCGCACGTCCGGATCGGCCAACAGCGCCTCGGGCGCTCCCTGCGCGAGCACGCCGCCATCGCTGAGGATATACGCGCGGTCGCAGATTCCCAAGGTCTCTCGGACATTGTGGTCGGTGATCAGCACCCCGATGCCGCGTTCCTTGAGATGGGTGACGATGCGCTGGATCTCGCCGACGGAAATCGGGTCGACGCCGGCGAACGGCTCGTCGAGCAGGATCATCCGCGGGTTGGCCGCGAGCGCGCGCGCGATCTCCACCCGGCGGCGTTCACCGCCCGACAGGCTGGCGCCAGCCTGGTCGGCGACGTGGGTGATCTGCAATTCGTCCATCAGATCGGCCAGCGCCTTGTCGCGGCCCGGCTTGTCGAGGTCCTCGCGCAGTTCGAGCACCAGCATGATGTTGTCGGCCACGCTGAGCTTGCGGAACACCGAGGGTTCCTGCGGCAGATAGCCGACGCCGCGCTTGGCCCGGGTGTACATCGGCTCGGCGGTGATGTCGTGACCGTCGAGCACGATGCGTCCGGCATCGGCCGGGACCAGGCCGACGATCATGTAAAAACAGGTGGTCTTGCCGGCGCCGTTGGGGCCGAGCAGGCCGACGACCTCGCCCGCCTCGAGCGTCAGCCCGAATTCCTTGACGACCTCGCGCTGTTTGTAGCGCTTGCGCAACCCCTCGGCGACGAGCATCAGCGGCCGCCTTCCGTTGCCGGCTGGGCCGCAGGCCGCGCGGCGGGTGTGGCGGCCGGCTGCGCCGGCTGGCGGTTGCGCGGCTCGAACTGCATGCGCACGCGGCCATGGCCCTCGCCGCCGCCCTGCACCTGGCCGGTGGACATGTTGTAGACGATCCGCTCGCCCTCCATGCGGCCGCGGCCGGGCTGGTTGACGACCGCGTTGCCGGTCAGCACGACGGTGTCGTTGGGCATGTTGTAGTCGGCCTGGGCGGCGGTGGCGTCGACCCAGCCGCCGTCGTCCATCTGCTGCTTCATCTTGACCGGGCCGCCGGTCAGGATCACCCGTTGGAACTCGCCGCCGTGGCGGCGCACGTCGGCGCGGCTGGCCTGGATCTCGAGCGTGCCCTGGCTGATGGTCACACCGTTGGTGAACAGGCAGGGCAACTGCTCGTTGCTGACCGAGCAGTCGCTGCCGCCGGCGTCGACCGACAGCGTCTGGTTGCGGTCGGCCGCCTTGGCCAGAACGGCGCCGGGCGCAAGGGCCAGGACGAGGAGCAGGCTAGCGGCGGGAATTGGGTTCATTGCGGAATTTGACCTGGGAAAGGAGTTCGATCCGCCCCGACTCGAGATCGGCGCGCATGCCCGTGCCCTGCATTGTAGAGCCGGGCTGGACCACGTCCACGAGCGCGTCGGAGGCGGCCTGGTTGCGTTGCGGGAACACGTCGAGCGCCTCGGTGCGCATCGTCGTGGGGCGCGGCGCGCCGTCGGGGCTGGTCGCAGTGACCTCGCCGCGCAGACGCACCAGTTCGTTGTCCTCCGACACCCAGCCGGTCTTGGACCGGACCTGCCAGTGGCCGCCCGACTCGGCGGGGATGTTGAACACCGGGGTGACCAGTTCCAGCGTGCGCGCGCCCGGGGTCTGCTGCAGTTGCGGCGCCTGCACTGCGAATGCCTCGCGACCGTCGCTGTCGAGTGCGACGAGATCGAAATCGCGCAGCAGATAGTCGGTGCGGGTATCGGCGGGGCCGTCGACGGCCAACCGGTCCTTCTGGCGCCAGGCCGACCAGCCCGACACCAGCGCGCCGGTGAGCAGCAACAGCGTCAGTCCCAGACGCCAGTTCACGAGACCCGTCCGTCGGCATGGATCGTCGCCAGACGACCCTGCGCATGCAGGATCAGGTCGCACAGTTCGCGGCCCGCGCCGCGCCCGCCGGGGGCGCGGGTGCGCCAGTGCGCGGCCGAGACGGCGCAGGCGTTGGCGTCGGCCGGGGCCACCGCCAGGCCCGCTTCGCGCATCGCACCAACGTCGGCCAGGTCGTCGCCCATGAACGCGACCTGGTCGTCGCCCAGACCGAGTTCGGCGCACAGCGCGACGACCCGCGCCCGCTTGTCGGCGACGTGCACATGCGCCTGAACGCCCAGATCGGCGGCGCGGCGCTCGACGATGCCGCCGGGGCGCGCGGTGACCATCGCCACCGCGATGCCGGCCTTGCGCAGCATGACCAGCCCCTGGCCGTCGTGGACGTGGAAGGTCTTGATCTCCCGTCCCTCGCTGTCGAAACCGAGCCCGCCGTCGGTCAGCGTGCCGTCGACGTCGAAGCACGCCAGGCGCACGCGCGCCGCGCGCGCGAGCACATCGGGCGGCACGTGGTCGAAAAGGGAGGCGGGCATCGGTGTCGTTCTGTCCATGAATGGAGAGTGGGGTTACACCACGCGGGCGCGCAACAGGTCCTGAATATTCAGCGCGCCCACGACCCGGCGCTCGGCGTCGAGCACCGGCAGCATCGTGATCTTGCGCGTCTCCATCAGCCGCGCGGCTTCCACCGCCAGCGCGTCGGCGTCGATCGCGATCGGGTCGCGGGTCATGACGTCGGCGATGCGGGCATCGCGCACATCGATGCCCGGGTCGGTGAGCGTGCGCCGCAGGTCGCCGTCGGTGTACAGGCCGATCAGCCGCTGCGCCTCGTCGACGACGACGGTCATGCCCAGCCGCTTGCGGCTCATCTCCATCAGCGCATCGGCCAGTGAGGCGTCCGCGCGCACCGCGGGCACCTCGTCGCCGCCATGCATGACGTCGCGGATGTGCAGCAGCAAGCGCCGGCCGAGCGCGCCGGCCGGGTGGGAGCGGGCGAAGTCATCGGCGGTGAAGCCGCGGGCGTCCAGCAGCGCCACCGCCAGCGCATCGCCCATGACCAGCGAGGCGGTCGTGCTGCTGGTCGGCGCCAGCGCCAGTGGGCAGGCCTCGGCCGGCACGCTGATGTCGAGATGGATGTCGGCTGCGGTGGCCAGCGTCGACGCCGGGCGGCCGGTCATCGCGATCAGCCCGTTGCCCTGGCGCTTGAGCACCGGCAGCAGCATCAGGATCTCGTCCGATTCGCCCGAGTACGACAGCGCCAGCACGACGTCGGCGTCGGTGATCATGCCCAGGTCCCCGTGCCCGGCCTCGCCCGGATGCACATAGAACGCCGGGGTGCCGGTCGAGGCCAGGGTCGCGGCGATCTTGCGCGCGATATGGCCGGACTTGCCCATGCCGGTGCACACGACCCGGCCGCGGCACTCGAGGATGCGCGTGCAGGCAGCGGTGAAGGCGCCGTCGAGTCGGGCGGCCACGGCGTGCAGGCCCTGAACCTCGACCTCGAACACCTGACGCCCGCTGTCGGCGAACGCCGCCGTGCGTGGGGCGGGGCGGGCGGAGACGGCCTGGGCCGCGTCGTCGAACGTATCCGGCAAGGGTCTTTTCCGTTAGGCTAAGCCGTTCATTTTATGCGCTTCCCGGCGTGAATGCCCCGCGACCGTCGGCGGCGTCGAAGACGGCTCATCCCCGCTTCACGCGAGGCGGCGCCCGGCCCCGTCCTGCGGCGCCCACAGGATCGAAGACTTGGATACCCGCACCATCACCGCACTCATCCAGCAGGGCATGCCCGACGCCCATGTGCATGTGGAGGGCGCCGACGGCGTCCATTTCGAAGCGCTGGTCGTCTCGCCGGCGTTCGCCGGCAAGCTGCCGCTGGCCCGCCATCGCATGGTGTACGCCACGCTGGGCGCGCGCATGGGTGGCGAGATCCACGCACTGGCGCTGCGCACGCTGACCCCCGACGAACACGCGCGGCAGACGGGGCAGGGCTGATGGACAGCATCATCGTCTCGGGCGGCGCCACACTGCAGGGCGAGGTCCGCATCTCCGGCGCCAAGAACGCGGTGCTGCCGATCCTGTGCGCGACGCTGCTGGCCGACGCGCCGGTCGAGATCGGCAATGTCCCGCACCTGCACGACGTGCTGACCACGGCCAAGCTGCTGGCCGGCCTCGGCGCCGGCGTCGAGCACGATGTCGAAGGCGCGCGGGTGATCGTCGATCCGCGCGGTGTGCACAGCCACGTCGCGCCGTACGAACTGGTGCGCACGATGCGCGCCTCGGTGCTGGTGCTCGGGCCGTTGCTCGCGCGTTTCGGCGCGGCCGAAGTGGCGTTGCCCGGCGGCTGCGCGATCGGTGCACGGCCGGTGGATCTGCACATCAAGGCACTCGAGGCGCTGGGGGCGACGATCACCGTCGAGCACGGTTTCATCCGCGCCCGCGCGCAGCGTCTGCGCGGCGGGCACGTGGCGTTCGAGACGATCAGTGTCGGCGCGACCGAGAACGTGCTGATGGCCGCGACGCTGGCCGAAGGCGACACCGTGATCGACAACGCCGCGCGCGAACCGGAGATCGTCGATCTGGCGCAGTGCCTGGTCGCGATGGGCGCCGACATCCGGGGCGCCGGTACCTCGCGGATCGAGGTCCGCGGCGTGGAGACGCTGCACGGGGCGCAGCATGCGGTCGTGGCCGATCGTATCGAGACCGGCACGTTCCTGGTCGCCGCGGCGATGACCGGCGGGCGGGTGACCGCCACGTCCACGCGTCCCGATACGCTCGGCGCGGTGCTCGACAAGCTGCGCCAGGCCGGTGCCGAGATCACGATCGACGGTGATCGGATCACGCTCGACATGCACGGCCGCCGCCCGCGCGCGGTCGATATCGTCACCGCGCCGCATCCCGGATTTCCGACCGACATGCAGGCCCAGTTCATGGCGCTCAACTGCATCGCCGACGGCCGCGGCACGATCGACGAGACGATCTTCGAGAACCGCTTCATGCACGTCAATGAACTGATGCGCCTGGGCGCGGAGATCGACATCGATGGGCCAAGGGCCTCGGTCACCGGGGTCGAACGGCTGAGCGGCGCGCCGGTGATGGCGACCGACCTGCGCGCCTCGGCGTCGCTGATCCTGGCCGGCCTGGTGGCCGATGGCGACACGACGATCGACCGCATCTACCACCTCGACCGCGGCTACGAGCACATCGAGCGCAAACTCGGCGGCCTCGGCGCGAACATCCGGCGGGTGCGCTGACGATGGCGTTCCGCGGTCGCATGTCGAGCCGGCGGGTCGCGCTGTTCGCGACGCTGGCCGTGGTGCTGCTGGCGCTGGGCTGGATGCGCTACACCGGCGCGGCGGCCTTGAGCGGCATCGAGTTCAAGGACATGGACTGGAACGAGGATGGCGAACTGACCCGCGGCGAGGTGCTGCAGGGCTTCTTCATGATCGTCGCCGTGCGCACGACCGACGGCGCCCGCAGTTGCGTCGACTACCGCCGACGCGGCTCGGGCGAGTCGATCCGCGTCGAATGCCGGACCACGCCCGCCGCGCCGTAGGCGCGAGCCGGTCTTCCTGCCCGAAGAAGAGAACGGTTTCGCTCCCAGGGGCAGGAATGGGGCACTCCCCTTCGGATAGGCAGCGGCCTGCCAGCCGGAAGCCGCTCTGCCCTCGGCAAGGCATCCTGCCTTGACTCGGGCGCGCACCATCCATGGCGCGCTCGACGCGGCCACCGGCTGCCAGTCCGCTGTCATAGAGGTTTGCAACCTGACTTCGGTGGACGCAGCGTCGCCCGTTGAAAGAAGTCGCGCGCTGTCGGCCTCAGTACGTCGTGCTGCTCGGGTTGCGATAGCGGGCCAGGGCTGGTCTGCGGCGGCGAGTCAGCCATGGATGAGTGTGGGCTGCTCGCGCGGCATGCCGCGCAGCCCGCACGAACGCGCGGCGTGCTTCGCCGGGCTGGCCTGAGGAGCGGGCTGACCGAGCCGGGAAGCAGTTCCCTGCCGGCGCGACGCGCGCTCCGGAGACGCGCGCCGTAATCTTGCGAGCAAAAAGCAAGATTCCACTGACTTCGACCAAGCACCCAGAAAAAGGCCCCGCAATGCGGGGCCTTCCTTGCTCAGTCGCCAGCGGCGCTCAGTTCACCGACTGCAGGCGCATGTCGATATGGTCGCTGCCGTCGCGGCGTTGCAGCAGCCGGGCCGGGACCGGCAGATCGTCGACGATCCAGGCCACGATCTCGCGCCGCCCGTCGGTACGCACCACCTTGGTCGCCTGCAGTGTGCGGCCGCCAACCGTCACCGCCTCGGTGCCCTGGCGCTCGAATACCTGGCGCTTGCTGCGGCCGTCCTCGACAAGGCGATAGCGCAGCGGCGAGCGGCCTGCCTGCACGTCGCGCACCAGCACCAGATTCATCAGCATGCCGTCCAGGTCGCCGGACTGCAGCTTCACCGGGCCGCCCTGGTCATCCTTGACGTCCCCGCTCCAACGCGCCTCGCCGGCGTTCCAGTCGTAGGTCGCGTTGACACTGCGACGCTTGACCAGCATCGCCGCCAGGCCCGACTCGCCGCGCTGGGAGTCGGTGCTGCTGATCGGCCGCCACTGGTCTCCGTTGGCTTCGAACACCGTGCTTTGTTCGAGCCGGGCGCCGGCACCTGTGACGTTGAGGCTGTACTTCCAGCGCGCGCTGCCTTCGCGGGCGAGCTTCATGTCGGCCTGCCCACGCAGACCCATGAAGGTCGTCTGGTAGCTCGCGGTGAAGGGCTCGAGTGCCAGCGCCGGCAGCGTGGCGAGCGACAGCAGGGCGGCGCCGCAGGCGGCGAGCAGGCGGGGGCGGCGGGTCGTCTGGGGCATCTTAGGGAACTCCTTGGTATTCGACGAGGCGCAGGTCGATCGCGTCTTCGCCGTCTTCGCGTTGCAGGATGCGGATGGGGGTGGGAACGCCATCGGCGATCCAGACGATCATCTCGTCATTGCCGCCGTTGGTTCGTGAAACCCGCAACGCCGAATAACTGACATCGGCGACCTGGACGATCTCCGGCTCGGGCGCGGTGAGGTAGGCATAGTCGCGCGCGCGGCCGCCGTCGACGAAGCGGTATTGCAGTGCCGCGCCCGGGGCGGCGTCGCGGACGATCGCCAGGTTGATCAGCAGCGCGCTCATGTCGCCGGGCTGCAGCGGCACCGGGGCGCGGCGGCGCTTGCTGATGTCGCCGGTCCAGGTCGCAACGCCCCGTGTCCAGTCGTAGATGCCCTCGGTGCGGCGGTTGAACAGCACTGCCGCCTTGCGCAGCGTGTGCTGGGTCAACGGGCGGAAGGTCTCGCCGACGAGGTCGAATCGGGTGCCCTGCTCGACGTTCAGCCCGAGAATGCCGGCAAACCCGCGGTTGCCGCGGATGCTTAAATCGATCTGCCAGTTCGGCCCGTCGGGCTGCAGCCGCATGGTCGCGGTGCCCGCCTGGCGGCCCTGGTACCAGGCCTCGTAGGTCGCGACGAACGGCTGCAGCGGCGCCGCCCGGCCGGCGGGCATCCAGGCGATCAGCAGGCCGGCGACGAGGGCGAGGAGAGGGCGCATTGGGCGGCCATCATGGGAAGCGCTGGTTGGCTGCCAGCTGAAGCGGCGCCGCTGCGGTCCGGCCGTCGATCTGCACCGCGCCGGCCGCGTTCAGCCGGACCCGCCCGGCGGCGATCCAGCGCAGGGTTTCCAGCAGCAGCGGATGCTCGCGCGCCAGCACCCGCTGGGCGAGCGCGGCCTCGTCGTCGCCGGGGTGCACCGGGACGCGCGCCTGGGCGATCACCGGTCCTCCGTCGAGGTCGGCGGTCACGAAATGCACGCTGGCCCCATGTTCGTCGACCCCGGCCGCCAGTGCCTGGCGATGGGTGTGCAGGCCCTTGAAGGCCGGCAGCAGCGAGGGATGGATGTTGATCATCCGGCCGGCGCGCCCTTCGACGGCCGCGGCGCCGATCAGCCGCATATAACCGGCGCAGACGATCAGCTCGGGCGCGGCGGCGTCGATCGCCGCGAACAGTGCGGCGTCGTACGCATGGCGGTCGGCATGGTCGCGTGGGCGGATGGCCTGCGCCGGGATCCCGGCAGCGCGCGCGCGTTCCAGCGCGCCGGCATCGCCGCGATCCGACCAGACGCCGGTGACGGTCGCGTCGAGCGTGCCGGCGGCGATCGCGTCGAGGATCGCCTGCAGGTTGCTGCCCCGACCCGAGGCGAGCACCGCGATGCGCAGCGTCATCGAGTGGGGCCGGTGGTAGCGAATGCGGCGTGCACGTCGGGGCGCGACAGCACGACCAGCGCGTAGACACCAAGTGCCGTACCCAGCGGAAAGTTCAGGCACACGAGCGCGGCGACCGCCACACACAAGCCGTGGCGGCGACGGCGTGCGAGATCGAAGCCGGCGCGGATGCACAGGGCGCCGCCGGCCAGCGCGGCCAGGACCAGCGCACCGACCACTGCGATTGTGCTGACCCCGCCCGGATCGGCGAAGTCGTCCGCAGCTTCATTGACGATGCCGAACACCAGCAGCACCAGCAGCGGCAGGCTCCCGGCCAGCGACAGTGCACCCAGGACATGGTGCAGGACCGAGAGCGTGCGCAGTTGCCCATCGATCTGCGCCGGCGACAATGCCGGCGCGGCCGGGCCCGGGGCCCGGGGCGGCGCGTAGGGCGCGGGGGCGGGATCGGCGTGCATGCGGCCGGCTCAGCCGATACGTACGCGCTCGCCGTCGCTGTGCGCGACGACCTCGCCGATCGACCAATGGGCCAGGCCCAGACCATCGAGCGCGGTGCCGAACGCCCCGACGCTGTCGGCCGGCACCACCAGCACGAAACCGATGCCGCAATTGAAGGTGCGCCACATCTCGTGGTCGGCGACCGCGCCTTCGCGCTGCAGCCACTCGAACACCGGCGGCAACGGCCAGGACGCCGCGTCGATCGTCAGGCCGAGGCCGTCTGGAACCACTCGGATGATGTTCTCGGTCAGGCCGCCACCGGTGACGTGCGCCATCGCATGCAACTGCGGCCCGAGCGGTCCGCGCAGCAGCTCGAGCACCGGCTTGACGTACAGCGTGGTGGGCGCCATCAGCGCATCGACCAGCTTCACGCCGCCGACTTCGACCTCGGCCGGGCTGCCGGCCCGCTCGTAGATGCGGCGGATCAGCGAATAGCCGTTCGAATGCGGACCGCTGGACGCGATGCCGATCAGCACGTCACCGGCCTGGACCTTGCCGCCGTCGCGCAGTTCCGACTTCTCGACCGCGCCGACGGTGAAGCCGGCCAGATCGTATTCGCCGATGCCATACATGTCCGGCATCTCGGCAGTCTCGCCGCCGATCAGCGCGCAGCCCGACAGCTCGCAGCCGCGGGCAATACCGCCGATGACCGCGGCCGTGGTGTCGATGTCGAGCTTGCCGGTGGCGAAGTAGTCGAGGAAGAACAGCGGCTCGGCGCCCTGCACCAGCACGTCGTTGACGCACATCGCGACCAGGTCGATGCCGATGGTGTCGTGGCGGCCCAGTTGCTGGGCGAGCTTGAGCTTGGTGCCCACGCCATCGGTGCCCGAGACCAGCACCGGCTCGCGGTACTTGCCCGACAGGTCGAACAGCGCGCCGAATCCGCCCAGGCCCCCCATGACCTCGGGCCGGAAGCTGCGCTTGACCAGCGGCTTGATGCGTTCGACGAGTGCATTGCCCGCGTCGATGTCGACGCCGGCATCGCGGTAGGTCAGGGGAGTGGGGGCGGTCACGGCGGCCGTCGCGAAGCGGAAAGGACCGGGGATTCTAGCAGCCGCGGCCGGCCTGCCGCGGTCGGCGCGTCGGCGTATCGCCACGAACCGCTCGCACGGTTTGTGGCACCATCCCGCGTCGATGTCCCCCCGACTCAGGATCAACCGGATGCACCGCCCGAAGCGCTCGTTGGGAATGATGGCGTGGCTGTTGGCCGCCCTGCTGCTGTCCGCCGGCCAGGCGGCCGCGCAGCGCATGGAGGGCGACCGCGCCGAAGGCACCGGCCTGTACGCGGCCGAGATCCCGGTGCGCAGCCAGAACGAGAACGAGCGCACCGCGGGTTTTTCGCGCGCGCTGGCCCAGGTGCTGGGCAAGCTGTCGGGCGACCGCGGGGTCGCCCAGCGGCCGGGCGTGTCGCAGGAACTGCGGCGCGCAGAACAGTATGTGGAGGGCTACGACTACCGCCAGGACGAGGGCGTGTCCTCGCGCGGCTCGCCGACCTTCACCACGACCCTGGTGGTGCGCTTCCGCCCCGAGGACGTCGACGGCGTGGCGGCCGCGCTCGGCCTGCCGGTGTGGCCCGATCCGCGGCCCAAGCCGGTGCTGTGGCTGGCGATCGACGACGGCTCCGGGCCGCGTCTGGTCGGCCTGCAGCAGAACAACGTCGCCCGGCCGGTGCTCCAGCGTGCGATCGAGCGCGGCTACCGGCTCGGGCTGCCGGGCGGCAGCGCCGCCGAGCAGGCCGCCGTCGGCGCGATCTGGCGGGGCGACACCGCCGCGATCGCCCGCATCTCGGCGCGCTACAACCCGCCGATGCAACTGGTCGGCAAGCTCTATCGAGACGGCAGCGGCTGGAAGGCCGAGTGGATCTTCGTCGATGGCGGCCGGGTGCTGGCGCGCTGGAGCGAGACCGGCGACGACGCCCGGCGGATCCTGCCGACCGGCGCCGACGGCGCGGCCGATGCGCTGACCCGCCGCTATGCCAAGGCCAGCCCGGCCGGCACGCCTTCGACCGAAGCGATCCTGTTCACTGGCATCAACAGCAGCGCCGACTTCATCCGCCTGTCGGCGCAGTTGCAGCGCATGTCGGTGGTCCGTGCGATCCGTCCGCTGCGCGCGACGCCGCGCGGGCTGGAGGTGCAGCTCGACCTGCTGACCGGGCTGAGCGGTTTCCGCCGCATGGCCGATGAGAACGTGCTGGTCGAGGCCGACGGCGCTCCCGAGGGCGTGACCCCCACTTTCCACCTGCGCTGATCGCGCCAGGACCACCATGACCGAGCACGATCCCGCGAACGCCGACATCGCGCGTTTCCTCCGGCGCCTGCAATGGGGATTGGCGCTGGTCGCGGTCGCCTGGGTGATCGGGCAACTGGGCCCGGTGCTCACGCCGTTTGTGCTCGCCGCGCTGCTGGGCTGGCTGGGCGACCCGCTGGTCGATCGCATCGAGCGCCGCGGCCACTCGCGCACGCTGGCCGTCTCGCTGGTCTTCGCGCTGATGACGCTGTTGCTGGCGCTGGTGCTGATCATCCTGGTGCCGATGATCGAACGGCAGATCGTCACTCTCGTCGACAGCCTGCCGGCCTACCGCGACTGGATCATCGGCACCGCGCTGCCCTGGATCGAGCAGCGCACCGGCTACGAGGTCGTCGCCTGGCTCGATACCGACCGGTTGATCGAGCTGATCCGCGAACACTGGCAGCAGGCCGGCGGCGTCGCCGCGGCGGTGCTGGGCTACCTGTCGCGCTCGGGCTTCGCCCTGCTGGCGGTGGTGATCAACCTGGTGCTGGTGCCGATCCTGACGTTCTATTTCATGCGCGACTGGGATCTGCTGGTCGAGCGCTGCGCCTCGCTGGTGCCGCGCGACCACATCGGCACCGCGAACCGGCTGGCGCGCGAGACCAGCGAATCGCTTGGCGGTTTCCTGCGCGGCCAGTTCCTGGTGATGCTCGGCCAGGGCGCGATCTATGCGGTCGGCATGTCGCTGGTCGGCCTGCGCCTGGGCCTGTTGATCGGCATGATCGCGGGCCTGATCAGCTTCATCCCGTATCTGGGCGCGACGGTCGGCATTCTGATGGCGTTGATCGCCGCGATCGTCCAGGTCCAGGGCTTCGACTGGACGTTGCTGATCCTGATCGGCGTGGTGTTCACGATCGGCCAGCTCGTCGAAAGCTACGTGCTGACCCCGCGCCTGGTCGGTGACCGGATCGGCCTGCATCCGGCCGCGGTGATCTTCGCAGTGCTGGCCGGCGGCCAGTTGTTCGGGTTCCTGGGCATGCTGCTGGCGTTGCCGATGGCCGCGGTGGCCAATGTGCTGTTGCGCTACGCGCACGAGCGCTACACCCAGAGCAAGCTCTACGCCGGCGACAAGCCGACGATTGCATTGGCAGGCAGCAGCATCGTCGTGCCACACGACAGCCGGACCGACGACCCGGTCGATCCGACGCGATGAGCGCGCCGTCGCCGCAATTGCCGCTGGCGCTGCGCTATCCGCCGGACCAGCGGCTGGACACGTTCGTCGCGAACGACCCGGCGTTGATGCCGCAGTTGCGCGACTTCGCGCTGGCCGGTGCACGCCGCGCGCTGTACGTCGCCGGCCCGGCCGGCACCGGCAAGACCCACCTGGCGATCGCACTGTGCGCGCAGGCCGAGCAACTGGGCCGCAGCGCGGTCTACCTGCCGTTACGCAGCCTGGCCGGACGCGTGCGTGCGGCCGCCGAGGCCTTGCAGGGGCACGACCTGGTCGCGGTCGACGGTCTGGACGCAATCGCCGGCGACCGTGACGACGAGATCGCGCTGTTCGACCTGCACAACCGGCTGCACGACGCCGGCCGCAGCGTGTTCTACACCGCCGACCAGCCGCCCGAGGCGCTGGCGTTGACCTTGCCCGACCTGCGCTCGCGGCTTGCGCAGAGTGTGCGCGTGGCGCTGGCGCCGCTCGACGACACGGGCCGACATACGCTGCTGCGCTTGCGCGCCGAACGTCGCGGCCTGCAGGTCGACGCGGCCACGATCGATTGGTTGCTGCGCCGGGTCGACCGCGACCTGCCGGCGCTGACCGCGTTGCTCGATCGGCTCGACCGCGCCTCGCTGGCCTCGCAGCGCCGGCTCACCGTCCCGTTCGTGCGTCAGGTGCTGGCCGAGGCCTCGTAGCCGCAGTCGCCGCGCACGCGTGCCGTCATTCCTTCAGGCGCGGACGGATCGTCGCCAGGTTGCAGGGCCGGGTGGTCGAATCGAGCTGGTGGCGGATGATCCGCTCCCACGCGGTCGTGCAGGCCGAGGTCGAGCCGGGCAGGGCGAAGACGAAGGTCGCATTCGCCAAGCCAGCGAATGCGCGCGACTGCAGCGACGAGGTGCCGATCTCCTCGAACGACACCGCGCGGAACAGTTCGCCGAAGCCCGGCATCTCCTTGTCGAGCAGGGGCAGCAGCGCTTCTGGCGTCGAATCGCGGCCGGTGAAGCCGGTGCCGCCGGTGACCAGGATGCCGTCGACATCGGGATCGGCGATCCAGCGTGAGACCAGCGCGCGCATCGCATAGCGGTCGTCGGGCAACAGTGCGCGCTCGGCGACGCGGTGGCCGTCGGCGCGCAACGCCTCGGCGAGGTAGTCGCCCGAGGTGTCGTTGGCGGCCGTGCGGGTGTCGGAGACCGTCAACACGCAGATGGACAGCGGGATACGTTCGTTCAATGCGCTCATGCGGTCAGGTTACCACCGGCATGCGCATACCCGGCGGCGGCCGGGTGTGGCGGATGGTCGCGGCGCCGACGCATCGCCCGCTTGGAAAGCATGCTGGTCGGCGCACACCATGACGGGCACCTCCGCCGCGCGCACGGGAGATGGGCTGAAGACTTCGAGGCGGCGTTGGCCGCATGCGCACCTCCCCCGCCTTGCGGGAGAGGTCGACGCCGGAGGCGTCGGGTGGGGGCTCTTACTGCGCGGTCAGCTGCGCCAGCGCGTCGGCCTGGTGTTCCTGCGACAACCGGTCGATCAGCGGCTCGAGCTGGCCTTCGAGCACGTTGGGCAGGTCGTAGAGGGTCAGGCCGTCGACACGGTGGTCGGTGATCCGGCCCTGGGGATAGTTGTAGGTGCGGATGCGCTGGCTGCGGTCGCCGCTGCCGACCTGCAGTCGACGGATCTGCGCCGTCGCGGCCGCGCGGCGTTCGGCCTCGGCCTCGGCCAGCATCGCGCGCAGTCGCTTCATCGCCTTGTCGCGGTTGGCGTGCTGGCTGCGCTCGGTCTGCGACTCGACCACGGTGCCGGTGGGCACGTGGGTGATGCGGATCGCCGAGTCGGTCTTGTTGACGTGCTGTCCACCCGCGCCCGAGGACCGGAAGGTGTCGACTTTCAGGTCGGCCGGGTTGAGCACGATGTCGGCGGCCTCGTCCTCGATCGGGATGATCGCCACGGTCGCCGCCGAGGTATGGATACGCCCCTGCGATTCGGTCTCGGGCACACGCTGCACGCGATGGGTGCCCGACTCGAACTTCAGCCGCGCGTAGGCGCCGGCGCCTTCCACGCTGGCGACGATCTCGCGGAAGCCGCCGTGCTCGCCGGGGCTGGCCGATTCGACCTCGACCCGCCAGCCGTTGCGCTCGGCGAAGCGCTGGTACATCCGGAACAGGTCGCCAGCGAAGATCGCGGCCTCGTCGCCGCCGGTACCGGCGCGGATCTCCAGGTACAGGCCACCCTCGTCGCGCGCGTCGCGCGGGACCAGCAGCGCCAGCAGCTCGGCCTCGAGCGACTCGATTCGCGCAGTCGCCGCAGCGATTTCTTCCTCGGCGAGTTCGCGCAGATCGGCGTCGTCGAGCATCGCGCGCGCGGCGGCGAGGTCGGCATGGGCCGCGCGTTCCTGCGCCAGCGCTGCCGACAGCGGTTCGAGCTGGGCGAACTCGCGTGATAGCGCACGGTAGCGGCCCTGGTCGGCGACCGTGGTCGGATCGGAGAGCAGGCGTTCGACCTCGTCGCGACGCTCGGCCAGGGCCTCGAGCTTAACGCGCAGGGTCGGCAGCATCGGCATCGGTCCGGGCGGGAACGGGCGGCAGCAGCCGGTCGAGGCTGTCGGCCAGCGCGTCGTCGCCGCGCAGCGCGGCCTCACGCAGCGCAGCGGTGGGCAGGTGCAGCAGCCGATTGGTCAGGGTGTGGGCGAGCAGTTCGAGCACCGCCTCGGGGGGCTGGCCGGCCGCCAGTTGCTGGCGCGCGCGCGCCAGCGATTCGCTGCGGATCGCGTCGCCGTGCGCACGCAGCCGCTTGACCGGAGCCAGACGCGCACTCGCCGCGCGGGTCTCGCCATAGCGGCTGACCTGCAGGTCGATGATCGCCTCGGCATCGCTCGCGGCCTCGCGCCGGCTGCGGCGGTTGTCATCGAGCGTGCGCTCGAGGTCGTCGACCGTGTACAGGAATACGTCGCGCAGTTCGGCGACATCAGGCGCGATGTCGCGCGGGACCGCGAGGTCCATCAGCAGCATCGGGCGATGCTTGCGCGCGGCCAGCGCGGCGGCGACCTGTGGCCGGGTCAGCACCGGCTCGCGGCTGGCGGTGGCCGAGAACACGATGTCGGCCAGAAACAGATGCCGGTCGATCTCGTCGAGCGGCAGCGCAATGCCACCGTGCCGTGCCGCCAGTTCCTGGGCGTGGGCATAGGTGCGATTGGCGACAAGCAGCCGCTTGACCTTGGCCTGCGCCAGGTGCCGGGCTGCCAGCTCGATGGTCTCGCCGGCGCCGACCAGCAGCACCGCCGAATCCGACGGCCGCGCAAACGATTCCTGCGCCAACCGCACGGCGAGCGAGGCGACCGACACCGGACTGTTGCCGATCCGGGTCTCGCTGCGCGCCCGCTTGGCGGTCACGAAGGCATGCTGGAACACGCGGTCGAGCTCGCCGCCCAGCGTGCCGGCGCTGCGCGCAGTGGCCCAGGCCTGTTTGACCTGGCCCAGGATCTGCGGCTCGCCGAGCACCAGCGAGTCCAACCCGGTCGCCACTCGGAACAGGTGGCGCACCGCATCGTCGTCGCGATGGCGGTAGAGATAGGCATCGAGCGAGCCGCCGCCAGTGCCGCCGTCCTGGTCGGGATGGGCGGCCAGCCAGTGCGCCAGCGCGCTGCCGTCGTCGTCGGCGACCGCGTAGAGCTCGGTGCGGTTGCAGGTCGACAGCAGCGCGACCTCGCGCACCGGGGGCAGCGACTTGAGTTCGGCCAGCGCCGTCTGCAGCGCGTCCCCGGAGAACGCGACGCGCTCGCGCAGGGCGACCGGCGCGGTCTGATGATTGATGCCGAGGGCGTACAGACTCATGGGCTGGCGGGCTCTCCCGGGATGGCTCATCCCGTTCAGGCGCTTGCGATAAGCTTCCGGTGAAGCGCCCATTTTACGGCCCGGTTGCCCCAGATGCCCGTTTTCGATTCCATTCCGGTCGCCCGATTGCGCGCGGCCCTGCTGGTGCCGTTGCTCGGCGTCGCCTGCGCGGCGCAGGCGCAGCCCGCGGCCGAGGCCACAGATCCGCTCAGGCGCGACGTGCTCGGCGCCACATTGGCCGGCGAATTCGCGGTGCAGGCCGGGCGTCTGGACGAGGCCGCCAACTGGTATCTGGACGCGGCCCGCCATTCGGACGGCGATGCCGGGCTGGCCGAGCGGGCGACCCGCATCGCGCTGCTGGCCGGGGACGACCGCCGCGCGGGCCAGGCGCTGGACCTGTGGCGCCGCAACGCGCCCGAGTCGCTGCCGATGCGGGCCGCGGAGGCGACGCTGTCGTTGCGCAATGGGCGCGATCGCGCCGCGCGGCGCCAGCTCGAAGCCCTGTTGCGCAGTGGCGATGCGACTGGCTGGCGGCATGCCTTCACAGTGCTGTCGGGCGGTGGTCGCGATCCGCAGCAGGCGGCGCGGTTGCTCGAGCGGATCGTCGCCGATGGCGCGATTCCCGACGAGTTGCAGGCGTGGATGGCGTTCGGCGGCCTGGCCCAGCGGCTCGATCGCCCCGACCTGACCGAGCGCGTGCTCGACAACATCGTCGCGCGCTTCCCCGGCGAGCCGCGGGTCGCGCTGCTGCGGGCCAGTCAGCTGCGCGAGTCGGGTCGTCTGGACGAGGCCCGCGCGGCGCTGGCGGCGATGGCCGAAGCGGCGCTGGCCGCGCCCGACCTGCGCCTGGCGATCGCGGGCGAGTACGAGGCGATGGGGGATCTCGACGCCGCCGAAGCCACGCTGGCGGCAGGCCCGCAGGATGGCCGCACCTATGTGCTGCGGGCCTCGCTGCTGGCCCGCGCCCAGGACAAGGCGCGGCTGGCGGCGCTGTACGAGGAGGTCAAGGCGGTGGCGCTGGCGCCCAATCCTGCGCAGCGGTTGCTGCTGGGGCAGATGGCCGAGTACCTGGAGCAGTACGACGAGGCGCTGGAGTGGTACGACGCGGTGCCGGGCGGCGAAGAACGCTTCCAGGCCAGGCTGCGCGGCGCCCGGGTGCTGCACGAACTGGGGCGCCACGACGAGGCCTGGGCGCGCTTGCGTGCGCTGCAGGCCGACGGCACCGCCGATGACGAATTCCGCCGCAGCGCCTATCTGCTGGAGGCCGAGCTGCGCCAGTCGGCCGACGATCCGGCCGAGCTCGACGCCTACAACCGGGGGTTGTCGGCAATGCCCGACGACCCGGCGCTGCTCTACGCACGTGCGCTGATGTGGGAGCGCCGCGACGACATTCCGCGCGCCGAGGCCGACCTGCGCCGGCTGCTGGTCGCCGAGCCGGAAAACGTCGCTGCGCTCAATGCGCTGGGGTACACGCTGGCCGATCGCACCACCCGCTACACCGAGGCGCTGGAACTGATCGACCGTGCGCGTGTGGCCGAGCCCGACAATGCCGCGATCGTCGACAGCTACGGCTGGGTGTTGCACCGCCTGGGCCGCAATGCCGAAGCGCTGGTGGAGCTGCGCCGGGCCTATTCGATGATGAAGGACGCGGAAGTTGCCGCGCACATCGCCCAGGTGCTCTGGGCGATGGGGCGCCGTGACGAGGCGCGCAAGTACTTCGACGAGGCGCGCGCCATCGATCCGGAGAACCGGTCGCTGCTGCGTGCGCTGGAGGTCACCGGCGCATGAGACGGTGGCATGGCATGGCGATGCTCGCGGCGGTGCTCGCGCTGTCGGCCTGCACCAGCGTCCCGGTCCGGCCGCCTGCCGAGGTCGTGCGGCTCGACGCCGACGCGCGGGCGGCGGCCGATGCCCGGCTCGCTGCGCGTGAGGCGGCGGTGCGCGCCCTGCCGGAGTTCGGATTCACAGGGCGTGTGGCGATGTCCAACGGCCGCGATGGCGGCAGTGGTCGCATCGAGTGGCAGCAGCAGGGCGCGCGTTACCGGGTCGTGCTCAGCGCGCCGGTCACCCGCCAGAGCTGGCAACTGCAGGGTGGACCGGACGGCGCACGGATCGACGGCCTGGACGGTGGGCCGCACGAAAGCGCCGATGTCGGGCAGTTGCTGTGGGAGACCACCGGGTTCGAGATCCCGGTCGCGGCGATGGCTGCCTGGGCGGCCGGCGCGCGCGCCGACGCTGCCCTGTCGGGCGAGGCTGAGGTCGACTACGACGCCGCGGGGCGCTTGGCACGGCTGCGCCAGGACGGCTGGACGATCGATTATCTCGAGTGGCAACCCGACACCGACGGCGCGCTGGCGCTGCCCACTCGCGTGAATGCCGCGCGCGGCACGGCGCGGGTGCGGCTGGTGGTCGATGCCTGGACGCTTCCCGGCGCTGCGTCCGCAGCGCCTGTCGCGCCGTGACGCCGCTGGACGATGCCGGCTGGTCCAGTTGGCCGGCCCCGGCCAAGCTCAATCTGTTCCTCAGGATCACCGCCCGGCGTGCAGACGGTTACCACGCCTTGCAGACGGTGTTCCGGATGCTCGACTGGGGCGACACGGTGCGCCTGCGGCGCCGCGACGACGGTCTGATCCGCCGGGTCGGGGCTTCGGTCCCCGGATTGGCGGAGGACGATGATCTCGTCGTGCGTGCGGCGCGTCTGCTTCAAAGTGCTGCCAATTGTACGCAAGGCGCCGATATCGCCGTCGAAAAGCGGATTCCGACCGGGGCCGGGCTCGGCGGTGGATCGTCGGATGCGGCCACCGTGCTGCGGGTGCTCGACCGGCTGTGGGGCACCGATCTCGGTGAGGACCGGCTGGCCGAGTTGGGTCTTTCGCTAGGGGCCGATGTGCCGGTGTTCGTCCGCGGCCGCAACGCCTGGGCCGAGGGCGTGGGCGAAACGCTCAGCCCGGTGGCGCTCGAACCGGCCTGGTATCTGCTCGCCGACCCCGGCGTGCACGTGAACACCGCGGGCCTGTTTCAGGCCCCTGAATTGACGCGAAATGCCCAGCCCGCGACAATGGTCGACTTCGTTTCAGGTGCTTCGCTCGGCAACGCGTTCGAGCCGGTCCTGCGGCGCCGCGAACCTGCCGTCGAGGCGGTGTTTGCCGCGCTCGCAACGGTCGGCACACCGCGCCTGACCGGGACGGGCAGCGGCTGCTTCGTCGAATTCGCGACCCGCGAATCCGCCGAGGCCGCCCAGGCGCAGGTCGCATCGCGGGTCCAGACCCGTGTGGTCGCCGGTGCCGCCCGCTCGCCGCTGCTCGAGGCACTGGAAAGGGAAATTCGGGATAAGGGTTGAAGATGCGTGGTCCGGCGCTGCCGAATCCCGATCTCAATCCAATCCTGTTCGCCATAGGGGCGTCGCCAAGTGGTTAAGGCACCGGGTTTTGATCCCGGCATTCGCAGGTTCGAATCCTGCCGCCCCTGCCATGCCCGTGCGCGCGTGCGTGCACGGTCCTTCCATCCGCTCGGTCAGAGCGACGCGGAATCTCCGACATGAAAGAAGAACGCAATCTCCTGATCTTCTCGGGCAACGCCAATCGCCCGCTCGCCAAGTCCGTCTGCCGCGAGCTGGGGGTGCGCCAGGGACGGGCACTGGTGTCCACGTTCTCCGACGGCGAGGTGCAGGTCGAGATCGAGGAGACCGTGCGCCGCCAGGACGTGTTCGTCCTGCAGCCCACCTGCGCGCCGTCTGCCGAGAACCTGATGGAGCTCTTGGTGCTGATCGACGCGCTCAAGCGCGCATCGGTGTCGAGCGTCACTGCGGTGATCCCGTACTTCGGCTATTCGCGTCAGGACCGCCGGCTGCGCTCGAGCCGCGTGCCGATCACCGCCAAGGTCGCCGCGCGCATCATCACCGCCGCCGGCGCCGATCGCGTGCTGACGGTGGACCTGCACGCCGACCAGATTCAGGGCTTCTTCGACATCCCGGTCGACAACGTCTATGCCTCGCCGTTGCTGCTGGCCGACATCTGGCGCGCGCACGGCACCGACAACCTGATCGTCGTGTCCCCGGACGTCGGTGGCGTGGTGCGCGCGCGCGCGATCGCCAAGCGGCTCGACGATGCGGACCTGGCGATCATCGACAAGCGCCGTCCGCGCGCGAACGTCGCCACGGTGATGAACATCATCGGCGACGTGCAGGGCAAGACCTGCGTGCTGGTCGACGACATCGTCGATACCGCCGGCACGCTGTGCGCCGCCGCCGCCGCGCTCAAGGCCCAGGGGGCCATCAAGGTGGTCGCCTATTGCACGCACGCGGTGCTGTCGGGGGCTGCGATCGACAACATCAACAAGTCCCAGCTCGACGAGATGGTCGTCACCGACACCATTCCGCTGTCGGAGGCCGCACGCAACTGCGCGCGCATCCGCCAGCTCAGCGTCGCCGAACTGCTCGCCGAGACGATCCGCCGGATCGCGTTCGGTGAGTCGGTCAGTTCGCTGTACGTGGATTGATCTGAATCCAACCGGCTCTTCTGGTCGCGGAAGAGTCAACCCAACCGCCGCGAGGCGGAATCATCGCAACATCAAGAGTGAATCCAATGGCCATTTCGCATGAAATCAAGGTGCAGCGCCGCGAGGACGAGGGGAAGGGTGCGAGCCGCCGCCTCCGTCACGCCGGTGAAGTGCCTGCTGTCGTCTACGGCGGCGACCTCGCACCGGTGAGCATCAAGCTCAGCCACAACGATGTCTGGCTCGCCAGCCAGCACGAGTGGTTCTACGCGTCGATCCTGGACCTGAGCCTCAATGGCGACGTTCAGAAGGTGCTGCTGCGCGATATGCAGCGTCACCCGTTCAAGCAGCAGATCCTGCACCTGGACTTCCAGCGCGTGAACGACAACGAGGTGATCAAGACGGCGGTGCAGCTGCACTTCCTCAACGAGGACACCTCGCCGGCCGGCAAGGCGGCCGACGTGATCGTGATGCACGAGCTCACCGAAGTCACCGTGACCTGTCTGCCCAAGGACCTGCCGTCCTCGATCGAGGTCGACCTGGCCAATCTGGCGGTCGGCGACATCATCCACCTCTCGGCGCTGAAGCTGCCCAAGGGCGTGGAGATTCCCGAGCTGGCGCTGGGCCCCGACCACGACGTCGCTGTGGTCGTCGCCAAGCACGGTCGCGTCGAAGCCGAGCCTGAAGAGGGCGAGGGCGCGTCGGCCGATGTGCCGGCGACCAAGGCCGCGAAGGACGAGTAATTCCGTCGTGGGCGCGCGTGCCGGTTCGGGCGCGCGTCCCGGCGGCATTGCGATGACGACCGGTCTGCAATTGATCGTGGGGCTGGGCAATCCCGGCCCCGAGCACGCGCGGACCCGGCACAACGCCGGGTTCCGCGTCGTCGACGCGCTTGCCGCACGTGCCGGCGAGGCGTTCGCCATCGATGCCAAGCTGTTCGGCGAGACCGCGCGGGTGCGCATCGATGGGCATGACGTGCGCCTGCTCAAGCCGGCGACCTTCATGAACCTCAGCGGCAAGTCGGTATTGGCCGCACAGCGGTTCTGGAAGATCGACCCCGAGCGCACGCTGATCGCCCACGACGAGCTGGACCTGCCGCCCGGCGTGGCGAGGTTCAAGTTCGACGGCGGCCATGGTGGCCAGAACGGCCTGCGCGACACGATGCGGCTGTTGGGTCACGGTCGATTCCATCGCCTGCGCATCGGTATCGGCCATCCCGGCCACCGCGACAAGGTCACGCCCTGGGTGCTGGGCCGACCGAGCGCCGACGACGACATCCTGATCGGCCGCGCCGTGGATGACGCGATCGATGCGCTGCCGCTCGCGCTGGCGGGCAACTTCATGGACGCGATGACGCGGCTGCATACGGTGAAGCCGTAATTGGTGATTGGCGATTCGGGGCGCACCGGCCGCCTTGAGTCCCCAATCGCGAATCACGAATCACGAATCACGAATCACGGACGCGCCATGGGCATTAAATGCGGCATCGTCGGCCTGCCGAACGTCGGCAAGTCGACTCTCTTCAATGCACTGACCAAGGCGGGCATCGCTGCGGCCAACTTCCCGTTCTGCACGATCGAGCCGAACGTCGGCATCGTGCCGGTGCCGGACCTGCGTCTGAACGCGTTGGCGACGATCGTCAAGCCGCAGAAAGTGCTGCCGACGGCGGTCGAGTTCGTCGACATCGCCGGGCTGGTCGCCGGTGCGGCCAGCGGCGAGGGCCTGGGCAACAAGTTCCTGTCGCACATCCGTGAGGTCGATGCGATCACGCACGTCGTGCGCTGTTTCGAGAACCCGGACGTCATCCACGTCAACAACAAGGTCGACCCGATCGCCGATATCGAGACGATCGACACCGAGTTGGCGCTGGCCGATCTCGATTCGGTCGAGCGCGCGCTGCAGCGCGCCGAGCGTTCGGCCAAGACCGGCGACAAGGATGCGAAGGTCCGCGCCGAGGTGCTCGGCCGCGTGCACAAGGGGCTGGCCGACGGTCGGCCGGTGCGCTCGCTCGAATTGTCGGACGACGACCGCGCGGCGATCCGCGATCTGTTCCTGCTGACCGCCAAGCCGGTGCTGTACATCGCCAACGTGCTCGAGGACGGCTTCGAGAACAATCCCCACCTTGACGCGGTGCGCGCGCGCGCGGCGGGCGAGGGCGCCGAGGTCGTGCCGGTGTCGGCGGCGATCGAAGAGGAGCTGTCGCAGCTCGACGACGCCGACCGCGATGCGTTCCTGGCCGACCTCGGGCTCGACGAACCCGGTCTGAACCGGGTGATCCGCGCCGCCTACGGCCTGCTGGCACTGCAGACCTACTTCACCGCCGGCGTCAAGGAAGTGCGGGCATGGACGGTGAAGATCGGCGCGACCGCGCCGCAGGCCGCTGCGGTCATCCATACCGACTTCGAGAAGGGCTTCATCCGTGCCGAGGTCGTCGGCTACGACGACTTCATCCGTTACGGCGGCGAATCAGGTGCCAAGGAAGCCGGCAAGTGGCGCCTGGAGGGCAAGGAGTACATCGTCAAGGACGGCGACGTGATGCATTTCCGCTTCAACGTCTGATTTGCGTCGAGGGGCTTTGGCGTGAGTTCCGCCGTCTGAGTCCTTGAGGGTCGAATATCGCCAAAGGCGTCCTTCGGGGCGCCTTTCGCGTGTCTGGCGCCCATGGGCAGGCGCGGCATGTCGGCCGATGGCCGCGACGCGTCGCGTGTCGATGGGCCGCGGCCCGCCTACACTCGACGCCTTGCCACGTCACCGGAGTTCCCATGCGCGCACTCGTCCTGTCTGCCTGCGTTCTGCTGTCGAGCGCCGTCCTCGTTCCACCTCCGGCTGTGGCGTCCGGCGCGGCGGCGGACGGGGTCGCGCCCGGCCCGGTGCTGGCGATCCATGGGGGCGCCGGGGTCGTGCGCGGCAATCTCACGCCCGAGGAGGCGGCCTCGGCGCGCGCGGCGCTGGCGCTGGCCTTGCGCACCGGCCACGCCTTGCTGCGCGAGGGGCGGCCGGCGCTCGATGCGGTGGTCGCGGCGGTCACCGTGCTCGAGGACGATCCGGCGTTCAACGCCGGTCGCGGCGCGGTGTTCACGCATGAGGGCCACAACGAGCTCGATGCCTCGCTGATGGACGGGGCCACGCGCGCCGCGGGGGCGGTCGCGGGCGTGCGGCGGATCCGCAATCCGATCCAGCTCGCGCGGCGGGTCATGGAGGACTCCCCGCACGTGATGCTGATCGGCGAGGGGGCCGAGGCATTCGCCCAGTCGCAGGGGGTCGAACTGATCGGCCCGGCCTGGTTCCGGACCGAGAAGCGCTGGCAGCAACTGCAGAAGGTCCGGGCCGAGGGCGCCGCGGCCGAGCGTGCGGTGACTGTCGTCGCTGACGATCCGCTGCGCTATTTCGGGACCGTCGGCGCGGTCGCGCTCGATGCGCGCGGCGCGCTGGCCGCGGCGACCTCGACCGGCGGCATGACCGACAAGCGCTGGGGGCGTGTGGGCGATGCGCCGGTCATCGGCGCCGGCACTTGGGCCGATGCGCGATGTGCGGTCTCGGGCACCGGCTGGGGCGAGTTCTACATCCGCAGCGCCGCCGCGCACACGATCTGCAGCCGCGTCGGGCTGCTGGGCGAGGGAATCGATGAGGCGGCCGCTGCGGTGATCGACCGGGACATCCCGGCGATGGGCGGCAATGGCGGCGCGATCGCGCTCGATGCCGCCGGCAACATCGCCATGCCGTTCAACACCGAGGGCATGTACCGGGGCTGGATCGGCGCCGATGGTGTGCCGCATGTCGCGATCGGGCGCGACGATGTCACCCAAGAGGATGGCGCGCCGGCGCGTTGACCGGTACTATGCGCGCCCCGCCATCGTGTACGGCAAGTACCGGGGCGGGGCAGCCTGGCTCCACCGCATCGCGGCGTTGACAGGAAGGAAAACTGGCCGCAAAATCGCGGGCTGTTTTCACCGGCAACGCGAAATCGCCGGAGGGATACCCAAGCGGCCAACGGGGGCAGACTGTAAATCTGCTGGCTTACGCCTTCGGTGGTTCGAATCCACCTCCCTCCACCATCTTGCGGTCCGGTGGAACGAACAAGCAGTGCGACAGGTTGTGCGGCAGGCTGGATCCCGGTGCGGGAGTAGTTCAATGGTAGAACCTCAGCCTTCCAAGCTGATGGTGCGGGTTCGATCCCCGTCTCCCGCTCCATTGACGGCTCCGGCCGCATCCAGAGGTTGAAATCGTTGCTCACGTAGCTCAGTCGGTAGAGCACCTCCTTGGTAAGGAGGAGGTCGAAGGTTCGATTCCTTTCGTGAGCACCATATATGCGGATCCTTCCGCGAAAAGCCCGGCCCTTCATGGCCGGACTTTTCATTAAGGCAGTCAATTCACAAACGTTCAGCGAGACAAGGCAGCCATGGCAAAGGGTAAGTTCGAGCGCACCAAGCCGCACGTCAATGTCGGCACGATCGGTCACGTCGACCACGGCAAGACGACGCTGACGGCGGCGCTGACGAAGATCGGCGCTGAGCGTTTCGGCGGCGAGTTCAAGGCCTACGACGCGATCGACGCGGCGCCGGAAGAAAAGGCGCGCGGCATCACGATCTCGACCGCGCACGTGGAATACGAGAGCCCGACGCGCCACTACGCGCACGTCGACTGCCCGGGCCACGCGGACTACGTCAAGAACATGATCACCGGTGCGGCGCAGATGGACGGCGCGATCCTGGTGTGCTCGGCCGCTGACGGCCCGATGCCGCAGACGCGCGAGCACATCCTGCTGTCGCGTCAGGTCGGCGTGCCGTACATCGTCGTGTTCCTGAACAAGGCCGACATGGTGGACGACGCCGAGCTGCTCGAGCTGGTCGAGATGGAAGTGCGCGAGCTGCTGAGCAAGTACGAGTTCCCGGGCGACGACACCCCGATCATCTCGGGTTCGGCGCGCCTGGCGCTGGAAGGCGACCAGTCGGAGATCGGCGTGCCTGCGATCCTGAAGCTGGTCGACGCGCTGGACACCTGGATTCCGGAGCC
>NZ_JACHYJ010000007.1 GCF_014192745.1 Luteimonas sp. RC10 | reverse complement strand
CATCCTTGGCCCTACGACACGTACAGTCGTCATAAAATGTTCGCTACTTCCCAACCTCTGAGAGCGTGAGCGCCGGTATGGCGAGTCCCTCGCATGAAGCCCGCACTTCCATGTGCGGACTGTCCAAGAATGCGAACACTCCCCACATCCTGGCGACCCTCCACCCTCTCCCTGGTGACAATAGCTGTATGGAACCACCCGATCCCATTCCGAACTCGGAAGTGAAACGTACATGCGCCGATGGTAGTGTGCATCTAGCATGCGAGAGTAGGTCATCGCCAGGGTCTTTACCCTAAACCCCCGCTGGTATTCCGGCGGGGGTTTTTCTTTGCGCGCTTTTCTCTTCGGACGGGGCGCCTGCCGTCCGCTTGCTTCGGAAGGGCAACGGCCCGCCGCCCGGTAGCCGCTCTTCCCTCGGCAAGGCATCCTGCCTTGACTCGGGCGCGCGCCATCCATGGCGCGCTCGACGCAGCCACCGGCCGCCAGTCCGCTGCTACGGACGTTGGCCGTGTGACTTCGGCGAAGATGCGTTGCTTCGAAACAGAGTAGATCCTCGAATCTGCTCCAACTTGAGCCGCCGGCTCTCCGCTGCAGTCGCGCTTGGAGGCCGACTACGCGCATGCCGACCATCTCCGAAGTCGCGAGGCAGCGCCTGTGCTGTCCGAAGACGAGTGGCAGACGGCCTCAAAGCAGCAGACTGGCGGCTGGTGGCCGCGTCAAGCGCGCCATGGGTGAGCCCGCTTTA
Source organism: Luteimonas sp. RC10 (assembly GCF_014192745.1). GTDB lineage: Bacteria > Pseudomonadota > Gammaproteobacteria > Xanthomonadales > Xanthomonadaceae > Luteimonas. The sequence goes on along the minus strand of NZ_JACHYJ010000007.1, from coordinate 297,271 downwards.
GCTTGCGCGGCATGCCGCGCGAGCGGGCGAACGCCCGGCGTGCTTCGCCGGGCCGGACCGATCCGCGAAGCAGAGCGGGTGCGCGCCCGAGTCAGGACAGGGTGAGCATGGATGGCGTGCGCGGCATTGCCGCGCATCCATGCGAACGCCACGCGTGCTTCGCGTGGCCGGACCGCGAAGCGGCCTGACCGAGGGAAGAGCGGCTTCCGGCCGCTAGGCGGCTGCCCGTCCGAAGTAGAGCGCGATCGCCCTGAACTAGGCGGCGACTGTCGGATACGTCAGAACCTTTTCCCGGGCGTCCCGCCAGATACTCGTGACATCGGTTCAGCGGCGCAGGTGGCGCAGTTGTGCCAGGTCGTCGGCGATCGCATCTCGGCAGCTCGCCTCCATGCTGCGATAGAGCGCGAGGACTTTGTCCCCCAACGGCGTCAACGCCGCCCCGCCGCCGCCCTTGCCGCCGGTCAGCGTCGCCGCCACCGGCGCACCGAAGTAGAGGTTCATCTCCTCGACCAGCTGCCAGGCGCGCCGATAGCTCATCGCCATGCGGCGACCGGCCGCCGAGATCGATCCCGTCTCGCGAATGCCCGCCAACAGATCCGCCTTGCCCGGCCCGAGCATGACGCTGTCGAGGCGGATCCGCAGCTGGAAATCGGTAGGCGTGTGCATACGTCCAGCTTAGTGGACGCCGGCACGCCCGAGAAGCGATGCAGGCCGGCACGCCCCTTGTCCTCACCGCCTGCCGACGCCTCGATTGCGAGCGTGTCGCCATGGCCGTCAAGCCGACAGCACCCGCCAGCTCCACGTGGATGGCCAAGCCCGTCGATGCGATTCCGAACGGCGCGCTGTCCCGACTTCGCGCCGAGGCGGCGCAATGCCGCGCCTGCCCGCTGTGGCGGCCAGCCACCCAGACCGTGTTCGGACGCGGGCCGGCGTCCGCCCGGCTGGTGCTGGTCGGCGAGCAGCCCGGCGACCGCGAGGATCTCGCCGGGCAGCCCTTCGTCGGCCCTGCAGGGCAATTGCTGCGCGAGACCCTGGCGCAGGTCGGCATCGATACTGCATCGGTCTACCTCACCAACGCCGTCAAGCATTTCAAGTTCGTACCGCGCGGCAAGCGTCGACTGCACCAGCGCGCCAATGCGAGCGAGCAGGCCGCCTGCCGTCCCTGGCTTGCAGGCGAACTGGCGCGCATCGCGCCCGAGGTGGTGGTCGCGCTGGGGGCAATGGCCGCGCAGACCTTGTTCGGCAATGCCTTCCGGGTCTCGACCCAGCGCGGCGCCTGGCAGACGCTGCCCAACGGCCGGCCCGCGCTTGCGACCTGGCATCCGTCCGCGCTGCTGCGCATGCGCGCGCCCGACCGGGTGCAGGCCGAACATCAATTCGCGCAGGACCTGGCCCGCGTCGCCGATCACCTGACGCGTTGACGCGCGATCGCGCGCCGCGCGTCGCCTGCGTCGGTTCGCCTCAGGCAGTGTGCGCCTGGCCTCGTGTATCGTCGGGGCCTCGTCCAGCGGGAGGCCAGACGCGCGCCGATGAGCATCTATGCACTGGAATCGGTGTTCCGGCCGGCGTCGGTCGCCGTCGTCGGCGCCAGCCCGCGGCCGCGTTCGCTGGGGCGGCTGGTGCTGCAGCAGTTGCGCGACGGCGGGTTTGCCGGTCCGATCGGGCTGGTCAATCCGCGTCATGCGCAGATCGACGGCGTGAAGGCGGTGACCTCGCTTGAGGCGCTGCCGTTTGCGCCCGAACTGGTGATCATCGCCGCGCCGCCGGCCGACGTCGCCGACGTGGCGCGCGCCGCCGCCGATCGGGGGACCAAGGCCGCGATCGTGCTCACGCGCGACATGGGCAGCGGGCCGGGCTCGCACAACGCCGCGCTGGCCGAGATCGCGCGCAGCCGCGGTCTGCGCATTGTCGGGCCGAACTGTCTGGGCGTCATCGCGCCGCATGCACGGCTGTTCGCCAGCTTCGCCGCGCATGCGCCGGCACCGGGCGAGCTGGCGCTGATCTCGCAGTCGGGCGCCGTGGCCGCCGGCATGATCGAATGGGGCCGCTCGCGCGGGATCGGATTCTCGGCCGTGGCCTCGCTCGGCGACGGCCTGGATGTCGACTTCGCCGACCTGCTCGACTACTTCGCCACCGACCGGCACACCCGCGCGATCCTGCTTTACGTCGAGCGCGTACGCGACGCCCGCAAGTTCCTGTCGGCCGCGCGTGCCGCCGCACGCGCAAAGCCCGTGGTGGTGGTCAAGCCTGGCCGGCATGCGCGCAGCGCCGAGCCGCCGCAGACGCACACTGCCGCGCTGGCCAGCCCGGACGCGGTCTACGACGCGGCGTTCCGGCGCGCCGGCTTGCTGCGCGTGCATGCGCTCGACGAACTGTTCGCCGCCGCGGCGACGCTGTCGCGGCTGCGGATGCCGCCCGGCAACCGTCTGGCGGTGATGACCAACGGCATCGGCGTGGGCATGCTCGCACTCGACCGCCTGGTCGATCTGGGCGGCGAGCGTGCCGCACTCTCGGACGCCACGCTCGAGACGCTCGATGCCGCGTTGCCGCGTGGCTGGTCGCGCCGCAATGCGGTCGACATGCTCGGCGACGCCGACGGCCCGCGCTACGCCGCGACCCTCGCCGCGCTGCTGCAGGACCGGGACAACGACGCGATTCTGGTCATGAACGTGCCGACCGTGCTGTCCTCGCCGCCCGAGGTCGCGCGCGCCGTCGTCGAGACGCTGCGCGCACATCCGCGTGAGGCCGCGCGCAAGCCGGTGTTCGGCGTGCTGGTGGGCGAGCATCCCGAGGCGCGGCGGATCCTGGCCGACGCCGGCGTGCATGCCTTCACCAGCGAGGCCGGCGCCGTGCGCGGGTTCATGTACCTGGTGCGGCACCAGCAGGCGCAGCGCGCGTTGATGGAGACGCCGCCCAGCCTCCCCGACGACTTCAACGTCGACGCCGCCGGTGCGCGCGCCCTCGTCGAGGCGGCGATCGCCGATGGCCAGTGCTGGCTCGATCCGCCCGCGATCGCCCGGTTGTTCGCCGCCTACGACATCCCGCTCGCCGAGGCGATCCCGGCGTCCGACGCCGACGCAGCGGCCGAGGCTGCCGCGCCCCTGCTCGAGCGCGGCGGCGCGGTGGCGGTGAAGATCTGGTCGCGCGACATCCCGCACAAGTCCGACATCGACGGCGTGCGACTGAACCTGGCGAGCGTGGAGGCGGTGCGCGAAGCCGCGGACGAGCTGCTGCGCTGCGCGCGCGCCGCCCGCCCGCAGGCGCGGATCGAAGGCGTGACCGTGCATCCGATGGTCGTGCGGCCCAAGGCGCGCGAACTGATCGCCGGCATCGCCGACGATCCGACCTTCGGCCCGGTCGTGGTCTTCGGCCGTGGCGGCACCGCGGTCGAGATCATCGACGACAAGGCGCTGGCGTTGCCGCCGCTGGACTTGCGTCTGGCGCACGAGTTGATCGGACGCACGCGCGTGGCGCGCATCCTCAAGGCCTACCGCGATGTGCCGGCGGCCGACGAACGGGCGGTCGCGCTGCTGCTGGTGAAACTGGCGCAGATGGCCGCCGACATCCCCGAGATACAGGAGGTCGACGTCAATCCGCTGCTCGCCGACCGCGATGGCGTGATCGCGGTCGATGCGCGGGTCGCGGTGGGCCCGGTGCAGCGGCTGCATCCCGGCCGCGGGCACCCGCGCTTTGCGGTGTTCCCGTATCCGAAGGAGTGGGAGCGCACGATCGCCCTGGGCAACGGCAGCGATGTGTTCGTGCGGCCGGTGCGGCCGGAGGACGAGGCGATGTTCCTGCGCTTCTTCGAGCGGGTCAGCACCGACGACCTGCGGCTGCGCTTCTTCAGCGCAGTGCGCCATTTCAGCCACGAGTTCATCGCCAGGCTCACCCAGCTCGACTATGCGCGCTCGATCGCGCTGGCGGCGATCGACCCGGCCAGCGGCGAGATGCTCGGCGCGGTGCGCCTGCTGGCCGATGCCAACTACGACACCGGCGAGTACGGGATCATGGTGCGTTCCGACCTCAAGGGCGCGGGTCTGGGCTGGCGGTTGATGCGGATCATGATCGAATACGCCCGCTGGCAGGGGCTGCGGATGGTCGAGGGCCAGGTGCTGCGGGAGAACACCACGATGCTGGCGATGTGCCGCCAGCTGGGGTTTGCGATCACCGCCGATCCGGACGATGCGACCGTGGCGATCGTGCGCTTGCCGATCGTGGCCGAGCCGCCGCCGGCGATCTGAACGCCGGCTGCCGTCATCGCGCCGGCATCGGCCGCGCCGGCGATAATGGCGCGTGCGCAAGATCCTCCACATCGACATGGACGCGTTTTACGCGTCGGTGGAGCAGCGCGACGATCCATCGCTGCGCGGGCGTCCGGTCGTGGTCGCCTGGCGCGGCGCGCGCTCGGTGGTCTGCGCGGCCTCCTACGAGGCCAGGCCCTATGGTGTGCGCTCGGCGATGCCGGCGGTGACCGCCGAGCGGCTGTGCCCGGATGCCGTGTTCGTGCCGCCGGATTTCCCGCGCTACAAGGCCGTCTCGCGGCAGGTGCGCGAGATCTTCCTGCAGCACACCGACCTGGTGCAGCCGCTGTCGCTCGACGAAGCCTATCTCGACGTGACCGCCCCCAAGATTCCCTCGCCCAGCGCGACCGCGACCGCGCAGGCGATCCGTGCGCAGATCCGCGAGGCGACCCAGTTGACGGCGTCGGCGGGCGTGGCGCCCAACAAGTTCCTGGCCAAGATCGCCTCGGACTGGCGCAAGCCCGACGGCCTGTTCGTGGTCAAGCCGGGCCAGGTCGAGGCCTTCCTGACGCCGCTGAAGGTCGGCCTGATCCCTGGCGTGGGCAAGGTGATGGAGAAGAAACTCGCCGAGCTCGGCGTGACCACGGTGGGCGAACTGCGCGGGCTGTCGCTCGACGCGCTCGAGCGGCGTTTCGGCAGCTTCGGCGCGCGGCTCTACCAGCGCGCACGCGGCATCGACGAGCGTCCGGTCGAGCCGGACCAGCCGGTGCAGTCGATCTCGTCGGAGGACACGTTCGAGACCGACCTGCCGCTCGAAGCGCTGGCGCCGATGATCGAACATCTGGCGGAGAAGACCTGGGCAGCCACGCGCAAGACCGCGCGCGTGGGCCGGACCGTCGTGCTCAAGCTCAAGACCGCGCAGTTCCGCATCCTCACGCGCAGCTTCACGCCCGATGCGCCCCCGGCCTCCCAGGCCGAGCTCACGCGGATCGCGTTGGCATTGCGCGAGCGCGTGGATCTGCCGGCCTCGACCCGCTACCGGCTCGTCGGTGTCGGCCTGGGCGGCTTTCGCGAGCCCGAAGACCTGCCACAGCAGGCCGGCCTGTTCGGCGAGACCGAGCTCTAGCCGGCCTCGCTCTCGCCGGCGTCAGGCCGGCTGCCAATCGAAGGCCAGCGTCTCGTCGCGCGCAAAGCGCTGCAGATGGTTCTCGATGACCTGCTGGTAGCGGGCGCTCGACTCGGCATCGGGCTGGGTGAGCACGATCCGCAGCGCATCGCCCTCGACGACGAAGTCCGCGCCCGCAGCGTCGCCGGCGAACGGGATGAAGGCGTGCGCGTCGTGGTCGCGGCGGATCTCGAACTTGTGCCGCCAGTGGTTGCACAGCGTACGCAGCAGGCGCGGGGCATCGTTGGATCGGGAGGTGGCGGTTGTGGTGATCGGCATCGCAGGGCTCCAGAGCGGGCGGCATCGCCGCGGAGCGAGCATAGGCGCGCACCGCACGCCTTGCACATGGAATCGGGCGAACGCAGCGTTGCAGGCGGCAAGCCACGACGCGATGGCCCACACTAGGCAGCCTCCCCCGCACGACGAGGCACAGGCGTGAACGATGCATCCGCGAAGGCGGCCGGTTTTCCCTGGCCGGTGGCGCTGTTCGATCTCGACGGCACCCTGGTCGACAGCGCATCGGACATCGCAGCATCGGTCAATCGGCTGTTGGCCGAGCTCGGCCATGCCGAGGTCGACGAGGCCACCGTGCGCAGTTGGATTGGCGACGGCGCGCGCCAGCTCATCACCCAGGCGTTGCGGCACGCCGGCGACGGACGCGATGTCGAGACCGTGATGCCGCGCTTCATGCAGCACTACCGCGACTGCCTGCTGCTTGATCCTCAGGTGTATCCCGAGGTGCCCGAGACCCTGCAGGCGCTGCGCGCGGCCGGCGTGCGGATGGCGGTGTGCACCAACAAGCCGGCGCCGTTCGTCGGCCCGTTGCTCGAGGCGCTGGATCTGGCGCAGTACTTCGATGCGGTGCTCGGCGCCGGCGCGTTGCCCGAGCGCAAGCCGCATCCGCGGCCGCTGCTGCATCTGGCCGCGCACTTCGGTGTCGACATCGGGCAATGCCTGATGGTCGGCGATTCGTCGGCCGATGCCGGCGCGGCGATCGCCGCGGGCGCGCCGCTGGTGCTGGTGAGTTATGGCTACCGGCGCGACTTCGATCTGCACGGCTGCGGCGCGCATGCGGTCATCGACCGTTTCGGCCAGTTGCTCACGCTCTGCGCGGACGCGGACGCGGGCGATCGGCGCGCCTGATGCAACGGCGGCGGCATCGCGGTCTTGTGCGGCATCGGCGTGACCGGCGCTACTGCGCCTGCAGCCAGGTCTCGGTCTGGGCCGGGGTGCGCAGCCGCACGACCGTCAGGTGCGGATAGGCCGCCTCGATGCTGGGCATGCGTTCGGCCCACTTGTGCAGAGTCACGGTCTGCCAGCGCAGGATGCTGACATTCGGATCGCGCGACAGCAGCCGCCACGGCGGACGCTCGACGTTGCCATTCCACAACCGCGTGCGCAGTACGCTGCGCATCAGCGTGCGGCGCAGCAGCCGGCGACGCACCAATGCTGCCGGGTAATCGAGCCACAGCAGCAACTGCGCACGCGGCCCCAGGATGTGGTCGGTGCCAAGGCTGATGTACTGGAACTCGGTGACCCAGCGCGGCTCGGCGGCGAAGGCGCGGACGTCGTCGAGGAACGTCGGTCGCGGCGTCCAGTCAGGGCCGTGATACAGGCCGTCGATCTCGATGTGGCGCAGTCCCCAGTGCGCGGCCAGGCGCCGCGCCAACGTGGTCTTTCCGCTGCCGGTGACACCGGCGACGAGCACGCGCTGGGGAACGAACGGCAGCGGAGCGTGGGGGGCGTGCATGCGGGGATGCTATCGCGGCCGGCGTGGGGGACGCGCCGACGCATTGCGCCCACGCAGGGCGCTTACGTCGTCGGTGGTGCGTCTGCGAGCGCCGCGAACCACGCCGCGTACGGCGAATTGCCGACCAGGTGCCGGTTGTAATCGGGTGCGCCATCGGTCCACCACACCGGGCCGCGTTCGCCCAGACCACGTTTGGCGGCATCCACCTGTTGGCGTGCGCGGGTGAGCGCCTTCGCATCGTCCGCCGCAAGCGCCGCCTTGACCGCGCGGCGCGCGTCCATCAACACCAACACCAGCTGCTGGCGCGCGGGCTCGTCCAGGTGCGGATTGGTGCTGCGCCACAGGCGCCCGCGCACCACCAGATAACGGCCGTCGGGAGTCTTCAGCGGCGGCGCTGCGCGGGTCATGCGGTCTGCGGCCGGCAGATCATCGCGGTGTTCGCGCCATGGCGGTCGCGCAATGCACACGATCGCATGACATCTGTTTCACGCAATGCCAAGACCGGGTTGGCGAGCATCCAGGGTCCCGGCTGCGTGCAAGCGCGGCCGCCCAACAGGAGGTCTCGATGTTCCCCTTCGCCCGGTCGCGCGTGCGTACCGCGGCCCAGGCCACCGTCCTGGGCCTGATGTCCGGCGTGCTGCTCGCGGCTTGCGCGCCTGCTGGGGACGCGCCGACAGCCGCGCAGCACGAAGCGACCACGCCGGCACCGGCGCAGGTGCCGGCCATCGACGTGGCCGCGCCTGGTGCAGCGGGCGGCACCGAGGGTGGCGACGGCTCGCAGATCGAGCTCGGCACCTTGAGCGAACGCGATATCGCCGATGCGGCGTTGGCCGGCGAACTCGCCTGCAGCTTCGCGCAAGACGGCCAGGCGCCGTTGTTGTTCGCCAAGGGCGTGGTCGGTGCCGCCGAGCCTGCGCAAGGCGTCGTCAAGGTGAGCGGTGTCGTCGAGCCGGTACGCGCGCCCGGCGGCTTCGACGGCATGAACAAGAACCCGACGTTCACAGGCCGGGGTACGACGATCCACATCGTCGAAACCGGCACGGCGTCCGGCGGCGGCGAGTCGCCACCGCGCCCGGCGACGTTGACCTACCAGCGCGGCGATGGCGCGAGCCGCAGCGTCGAGGGGATGTGGCAATGCGGGCCATGAGCCGCGACGCGGCCTGATCCAGTCTCCGGTCGTTTCATGCAATCTGCCGCGCAGCATCCGCGCGGCCGCACCGGTGGCGAGGCCCTCCCGCCACCGGTGTGCGATCACGGTGCGACGTGGCCTTCGATCGAATCGTCGAGCGTCTTGCCGATCGCAGCGCCAAGCGCCATCTTCGTCGCCGCGACGAAGTCGCCGTGCTTGTTGTCCCAATAATAGCCCGCCCGCGGCTGCACCCGGATCACGGTGATCCGTGGGTCGTCCTTGCCCTCGGTGAACCAGGTTTTCATGATCGGGCTCCACAGTGCCTCGATCCGGTCGCGGTCCCGGCTCACCGTGGCCTGGCCGTCGAGCACCAGGAAACCGGAGTGCTTGGACGCCTGCAGGTACAGACGCACGTTCGGGTCGGCCTGGATCTCGGCGTTCTTGTGGCTGTCGGCGGCGCTGAGGAACCACAGCACGCCATCGTCGTCGGCCTGCTCGATCGACATCGGACGGGTGCCGCCGGTGTCGCTGTCGGGCAGCGGCGTGGTGCAGAAGAAGCAGGCGCCGGCATCCTTGGACATGTCGCGGATGCGGGCGGTCGCCGCCGTGGCCGCCAGATCCTGGCGGTTGTCCTCGGGCTGATTGCGGTTGATCGAATCCATGGGGCGTCTCCATCGGTTGGGCACGCCGAGGCGCGAAGGGGGTGCGCGTCGGTCGATGCGACAGCGTGGAAGTGCGCCGGTGATCCGGGTGTGACTCCGGCGACCGCATCGCTTCCACGCCGGGCCTGGCGATGGGCGGCTTGCGTCCTGGCGCCCGGCCTGCGACCGTTCGCCGGATGACGAAATCGCATGCCCTGTCGCCCATCGGCCGCGTCTTCGCGGTGGTGGCCTTGATCGAAGCGTTCACCTGGGCCGGCCTGTTGGTCGGCATGGTCCTCAAATACGGCACCGGCACCACGACCCTGGGGGTGTGGTGGTTCGGGCGCTTGCACGGCGCGGCGTTCCTCGCCTATCTCGCCGTCGCACTCGTCGCGGCGCTGCGCCTGCGCTGGCCCTGGTGGGCCTGGCTGCTCGCGATCCTGGCCGCCCTGCCGCCGCTGGCGACACTGCCGCTGGAGCGCTGGTACCGGCGGCGAGGCCTGCTCGCCCCACCGTCCGCGCGCGCGTAGTCCGGCGCCAGCCATGCAGGCCGGACGCGCCGTTGCGCTCAGCGCTCGCGTCCCAACTGCCGGGCCATCTCTCGCGTCAGCCGGCGCCGCGCCATGTAGCCCTGCAACTGGCGGGCCTTGATCGTGGTGGGGCGCAGCTCGGTGCTGCCGTCGGGCCCGGTCTCGACGCGATAGCGCCGCGACGCCCCACACAGTTCGGCGTGGCTGGCGGTGATCGTGACCACGGTGATCTCCAGGCACTGCACCGGCATGTCGGCCTGGATATGCGGGTTCGCCGCGCAGGCGCGCTCGAGCATCGTGCCGAACCGACCGATGTCCTTTTCTTCGCCGCTGCCCAGCGGGCCGACATTGGTCGCGCTGCGTGCGTCCTCGGCCTCGATCACACTCGGGTCCTGCCAGCGTTCGGTGCGCTCGGGGATGACCGCACGCACGCTGTGGCCGTCGGGGCCGGTGAGCTCGAGCATGATGTCGAGCAGATAGACCGGCTCCAGGCCCAGATTGGTCACGAAGCAATGCGCGTGCATGCCGCGACCGGCACCCGAGGTGATCAGGATCGACGGGCGGTGCTGCCGCCGGTAGCTCGACAGGAACACATTGAGATAGACGATCCAGATCAGCGCGGTCAGCCCGCTCATGCCCGCGGCGATCAGCGGGGCGTAGTCGAGCAGCGTTTGCAGCACGGCAAGCTCCTTCGGGCCATGGCGACAGGGGAGGGGCCGGCGACTGTGACTGCGCCGGTGTCGGCCCGGTGCCAAGGCCGCGCCCCGCACCGTGTCGTTCCTGCACGGCAGGCCGACGACCCGCGGTGTGGCGCGGGCGGTACACTCCCGATCCCCTGAACGCGAGGAGCGCGTCATGCATCGATTCCGTCTGTCCGCCGTCTGTTTCCTGGTGCTCGCCACGCTGGCGCTGGCGGCGTGTTCGTCCGCCAAGCCTGAAGCGACGGTCCAGGCGTTCTATGAGGCGGCGGCCAAGGGCGATGTCGAGAAGGCCACCGCGCAGGTGTCGTTCGCCGACGTGCCCGCCAACGGCATGGTGCAGGCCAAGGGCAAGGTGCAGATGATCGTCGGCGAGATGCAGTCGCGGATCGATGCCAACGACGGCCTCGACAAGATCGAGGTGATCGAGTCGAGCATCGACGACGAGGGCGAAACCGCGCGCGTGCAGGTCCGGGTCGTCTTCGACAACGGCAAGGACCTGACCGAGACGCACCACATGGTCCGCGACGACGGCAAGTGGAAGATCCGTCTGCGCTGAGGACGAGACGATGTGGCGCTGGTGGTGCGCGCTGCTGGCGTTGTGCGCGGCCAGCGTCTGTCTGGCCGGCGGCCCGGCGCTGCCGGCCGAGGCGCAGGCCGGCGATCTGGTGTTTCGACGCGGGACCGAGTCGGTCAGCGCGATGGTGCTGGCGATCGACGGCGGGCAATTCAGCCACGTCGGCATGCTGGTCGGGCGTCCCGGCACCTGGCAGGTCGTGCATGCGACGCCCTCCGAAGTGCCTGGGCGCGCCGACGGCGTGGTCGTCGATGCCCTGAGCTTCTTCCTCGACCCGGTGCGCAGCCGCGACTATGCGGTCTATCGCGTCGATGCCCCCGATGCCCTGCGCGCCGCTGCGGTCGGCGAGGCGCTGGGCCAGCGCGGCACCCGCTTCCGCATGGCCGATCCGGCCGGCACCTACTGCACCCGGCTGGTCTGGGAAGCCTGGCGCCGCGCCGGCGTCGATCTGGAGGTGCGTTTCACCCGGCTCGCCCTGCCGCTGATGCAGGGCGACTATCTGCTGCCGACGCCGCTGAGCCGTTCGCCCCGCTTGCGGCGTCTGGCGTTGCCGCAGGATGCCGAGGGCTGAACGCGGCCCCATCGCGCGCTGTGACCGACGCCCGATTCGCCGGCCCCGCAGGCCACTAGGCTGGCGTCGGGGGATCCTTCCGACGGACTGGAGACAAGCACGATGAGCAGACGTGGACGCGTGATCGCGGCGATGGTGTCGCTGGTGCTGGGGATCGTGGTGGTGGGCAGCGCCGCCGCGCGCTGGCCGATCCTGGGCGTGGAGTGGGCGGAATGGACGCGTTACGACGCGGCCGGCAACGCGATCGGCGGTGGCCGGATCGAATGCGACGGCTCGGTCCAGACCTGGGGCGATGCCGGCGGGGCGCACGGCTTCACGCTCTATCCCTGCCCCTGAGGGCTGCGGCGGGCGGACCCGGTCCGCCCGCCGTCATGCGTGCGCCGTGCGGTCGCGGTGACGGCGAGGCAGGCGCAATGCGCTAGTAGACCTGCCGCGCGTCCGGCGGGGGCGGGTTCCACTGGTACAGCCAGGTTTCGCTCAGCGCATTGCCGGTCGCGGGATCGCGCAGGAACAGCCGCAGGTCCAACTGCTCGGTGCCCGGCCCGGGCGGGACGATGTCGAACATCACCCGATAGCCTTCGACCGCGTGCAGCGGGCGGGCCGAGACCGTTTCCAACTGGCCGGCGGTGGTCTGCAGCACCGGCTCGACCGTGGCATTGCGCCCGGCCAGCGCCGCGAGCGCGCCGCCGGCGAAGTCGACCGCGAAGCGCTGCGACCAGGCCTTGCGCGCGAAGCCGATGCGGCCGCCCAGGCCCGTACGCGTGGCGATGCAGGTCGCCAACGGCGGACGCGCGGGCATCACCTCGCCCCAGAACAGCCGGTAGCCGAACAGCAACTCGCGACCGGGCTCGACCGGCTGGGCCGGATGCCAGAACGCGACCACGTTGTCGAAGGTCTCATCGACCGTCGGGATCTCGACCAGTTGCACCTCGCCGCGCCCCCAACCGTCGCGCGGTTCGACCCACAGCGAGGGCCGACGCTCGTAGAAGACGCCGTCGTCCTGGTAGTGGTCGAAGTTGCGGTCGCGCTGCAGCAGGCCGAAGCCGCGCGGGTTGTCGTCGGCGAAGGCGTTGAATCGCAGCGCGCGCGGATTGCCCAGCGGACGCCACAGCCGCTCGCCGCTGCCGGTGTGCAGCGCCAGGCCGTCGCTGTCGTGGATCTCCGGGCGCCAGTCCCAGGCCATGCGGCGGTCGTTCTCGCCGGTCTGGTACATGCTGGTCGCCGGCGCGATGCCCAGGCGCTCGATCGCGGTGCGCGGGTACAGCGCGCAGTCGACCTCCATCACCAGCGGCTCGCCCGGGGTGATCGCGAACCGGTAGGCGCCGGCGACCGAAGGCGAATCGAGCAGGGCGTAGACGACCACGGTGTCGCTGTCGGGTGCAGGGCGCTCGAGCCAGAAGTCGGTGAAGTCGGGAAACTCCTCCGGTCGCGGCAGGCCCGTATCCACGGCCAGGCCACGCGCCGACAGGCCGTACTGACCGCTCGCGCCGACCGCGCGGAAGTAGCTGGCGCCCAGGAATGCGGCGAAGTCGCGCTTGGGATCGCTGCGCCGATTGAGCCGGAAACCGGCGAAGCCCAGGTCGGTCGGCAACGCGGCGCCATCCAGGCCCGAAGCGCCGTAGTCGAACATCGCCGGGTCGTAGGCGATCTCGCGCGCCTGGCCCTCGGCCAGCGCGTGCATGCGGACCGGCCGCTTGAAGAACAGGCCGAGGTGAAAGAACTGGGCCAGGTAACGGGTGTCGTCCTCGTGCCACAGCGCATGGTCCTGGCGGAACTGCAGCGCCTGGTAGGCGTCCCAGTCGAGCGCGGCGACCGGCTGGGGCAGTGCGGCCGGCCGCGCGGTGTACGCCTGACCGGCCAGTGCGCGGGCGCGTCCCTTGAGCGCGGCGAAGTCGAACGGGGCCGGTGCGCCCATGCGCAGGGCGGCCAAAACCGAGGTCGGCAGAGCGGCCGCGCAGAGGGCCGCCAGGCCGCCGTGCAGGAACGAACGTCGTTGCATGCGGGCGAGGTCCGAGTGTGGAGCGCGCATCCTATCCAACCCAGGGCAACGTGCCGTTAGCGTGCCGCGGGCCTGCACGGCCACTGCACATCCACGCCCCTAGGCTGGCGCACCGTCGAAACGAGTTCCCCCGCATGCACGTCCGCGCAGGCTGCGAACTCGCGATCGAGACCGATGTCGCCGCCCCCGTCATCGCGATGCTGCGGCCCAGGACCGGCCGCGCGCGCTGGCACGTCAACGACCGCGCAGGCTTCGATCCGGCCTTGGGCTTCGACGAGTATCTCGACGGCTTCGGCAACCGCTGCCAGCGCTTCACGCTGCCGCCTGGACTGACCCGCATCCGTTTGCAGACGCGCGCGGTCGCCGCGCCCGACCCCGATGCGATGCCCGAGGCGCCGGCGGTCGCGCCGGCCGATCTGCCGGCCTCGACACTGCAGTTCCTGCTGCCCAGCCGCTACTGTCCGTCCGACCGCGCGGCCATGTACGCGCGCGCACTGGAGATCGTCGGCGACGCCGCGCCGGGCCATGCCCAGGTCGAGGCGATCCGGCGCTGGATCCACGATCATCTCGCCTATCGCTACGGCGTCAGCGACGCCAGCACCGATGCCCAGGACACGCTGGCGCAAGGCGCCGGTGTCTGCCGCGACTTTGCGCATGTCGGCATGACCTTGTGCCGCGCACTCGACATTCCAGCGCGGATGGTCGTGGGCTGGCTGCACGACCTCAAGCCGATGGACATGCACGCCTGGTTCGAGGCCTACCTGGGCGACGCCTGGCATACCTTCGATGCCACCCAGGCGACGCCGCGCGGCGGCCGGGTGGTGATCGCGCATGGACGCGACGCGGCCGACGTCGCCTTTCTCACCAGCTACCGACCGCTGCGCACGGTGTCGATCCAGGTCTGGACCGAACTCGACGCAGTGGCGTGAGCCCACTGGAATCCCGTCCATGCAGTTGTTCAAGTGCGACCGTTGCGAGCAGGTGCTGTATTTCGAGAACACCGAGTGCCTGCGCTGCGGCGCGCGGCTGGGGTTCGTGCCCGAGCAGGTGACGCTGGGCGCGCTGATGCCTGATGGCGCGGCCTGGCGGCTGCAGGCCGCGCCCACGGGGCTGCGTTACCGGTTCTGCGCCAACGCCACGCATTCGGCCTGCAACTGGCTGCTGCCTGTCGACGATGCCGAAAACTACTGCCGCGCCTGTCGCCACAACCGCACCATCCCGGACCTGTCCGATGACGACCGGCTGCAGGCCTGGCGGCGGATCGAGGTCGCCAAGCGCCGGCTGTTCTACAGCCTGCTGCGCTTGCGCCTGCCCACACCGACCGTCGGCAGCGGCGATCCCGAGCCGCTGTCGTTCGATTTCCTGGCCGACCCGCCGGACGGGCCACGGGTGATGACCGGGCACGACAACGGCCACATCACCATCGCACTGTCGGAGGCCGACGACGCCCGCCGGGAGGCGGCGCGGGTGTCGATGGGCGAGCTCTATCGCACCCTGCTGGGGCATTTCCGTCACGAGATCGGCCACTACTATTGGGACCGGCTGGTGCGCGACGCCGGGCAGGCCGAGCTCGCCCGCTGCCGCGCGCTGTTCGGCGACGATCGGCAGGATTACGGCCAGGCGCTGCAGCGCTACTACGCGAACGGCGCGCCCGCGAACTGGCAGGACAGTCATGTCAGCTGCTACGCGACGATGCACCCCTGGGAGGACTGGGCCGAGACCTGGGCGCATTACCTGCACATCGTCGACACGCTGGAGATGGCCGCCGCGTTCGGCATCCGCATCGCGCCCGACATCGCCGAGAGCGCGACGATGGAGACCGAGATCACCTTCGACCCCCATCACGTGGCCGACCTGCAACGGCTGATCGACGCCTGGTTGCCGCTGACCTATGCAGTCAACAGCCTCAACCGCGCGATGGGCCAGCCCGATCTGTACCCGTTCGCGATCGCGCCGCCAGTGCTGGAGAAGATGGCCTACATCCACGGCCTGATCCGGCGCGCAGGTGGGCGCGCCGGCGTCGCTCAGCCGTAGTAGGCCAGGAACATGTCGACCGCCGATTCGGCCACGCGCGTCTGTTGCGCCGCCGACAGCGGCGGCTGGCCCATCGACAACTGCGGCCACAGCGCGAAGCTTTTGACCAGGCCCTGCAGCTGCATCGACGCGAATGCCGGGTCGTCCGTCCGCAGCCGGCCGTCGGCGGCCGCGGCCCGGATCCAGACCGACACCCCTTCCTCGCGATCGCCCAGGCGGGAGAGCAGGTCGCGCGCCAGTGCGGGCGAGTGGATGCCTGCGGCGATGGCCACGCGTGCCAGGTCCACGAACTCCGGGTCGTGGAGCAGCCGCAGCTTCTGGCGCACCAGCTCGAGCAGTTGGGGGCGCAGCGGGCGATCGGCGCGGTAGGCGAGGTCCGGCCCGCAGACGCCGCGCTCGAGCATCGACTCGAGAATGCGCAGGAACAGCGCGTCCTTGCCGGGAAAGTGGTTGTAGACGGTGCGTTTGGAGACGCCGGCGCGACTGGCGATGCGGTCCATGCTGGTCGCCTCAAAGCCGGCGGCGCGGAACTCGGCCACCGCCGCCTCCAGGATCGCCGCGTGCTTGCGATCGGTGAGCCGGGCGAGGGGCGGGTCGCGGTCCATCGCGCAATTCTACACCGAAGGGTTTACATTCAGTCTGCGATAACTACACTGCACCGTGTAGTTTCTGTGGAATCCCGCAATGCCCGCCGCCCCGACGCCTTCGCCCGCACGACCCGCGCGTCGTCGACGGCGCACCGCTGTCATCGTCCTCTCCGTCCTTGGAGCCTGCATCGTGAGCGCCTGCCTGCTGTCGTACTTCCGGACCACGCGTCCCATCGCCGACTACGCAACATCGCCGCAGGCCGAGGCCGGCCGCTTCCGCAATCCAGTGCCGCGACCGCCGATCGGGGCGGCCAAGACCGTTCGGTTGATGTGGGAGATGCTGTTCGAGAAACCGGCCACCACCGTGCCGGCCCATGCGCCTGCGGTCTCGCCGCTGACTCCGGCCGACCTCGAGGCCGCGCCGGACCGCAGCGCCTGGCGGCTGGGCCACTCGACCGTGCTGCTCAAGCTCCGCGGCGGTTTCTGGCTGACCGACCCGGTGTTCTCCGAGCGTGCCTCGCCGGTGCAATGGATGGGGCCCAAGCGCTTCCACGCCCCGCCGATCGCGCTCGACGCGCTGCCGCCGCTGCGCGGCGTGCTGCTGTCGCACGATCACTACGACCATCTCGACCGCGACACCGTGCGCGCATTGGCCGACCGTGCGGCGGTGTTCCTGACGCCCCTGGGCGTGGGCGACCGTCTGATCGCGTGGGGCGTGCCGGCAGCCCAGGTGCAGCAGTTCGACTGGTGGCAGGGCACCACGATCGGCGACCTGCGCTTCACCGCCACGCCGGCCCAGCACTTCTCCGGTCGCGGGCCGTTCGACAGCGACCGCACGCTATGGGCCTCGTGGGTGATTGAGGACCGCGCGGCCGACGGCGACCCGGGCCTGCGGCTGTTCTTCAGCGGCGACACCGGCTATTTCGACGGATTCGCGGAGATCGGCCAGCGTTTCGGACCGTTCGACGTGGCGATGGTCGAGACCGGTGCCTACGACCGACGCTGGGCCTTCGTGCACATGCAGCCCGAGCAGACGGTGCAGGCGCATCTCGACCTGGGCGCGCGCGTGCTGCTGCCGGTGCACAACGGCACCTTCGATCTGGCGATGCACGACTGGGACGAGCCGTTCGAGCGTGTGATGGCGATCGCCGCCGAGCGCGGGGTCACGCTGGCGACGCCGCGCATGGGCGAGCGCGTGGACCTGAGCGCGCCGCAGGCCACGAGCGCCTGGTGGCGCAACTAGCGAAACCGCCGCGCGACGAACGCGCAGTCCGCGTGGGCAGACAGCCTGCGTCGGCATACGACCGCCGCACAGCGGCCGCTTAGCGTCGCGTCGCGAGCACGCCGTCGAGCGCGGGGGCCGCGCGAAAGCCTGCCGCTTCGAGCCGGCGCGTGACCTCGCGCGGCACATCGCGTCCGCTGGTGAGGCGATTCGGGCTGCCTGTGTAGTGGAACAGTCGGCCGCCGCGCCGCAGCACGCGGGCCAGTTGATCGTAGAACGTCCGCGCGTACAGCTCGCCGGCGATGCCGAAGCGGGGTGGGTCGTGCAGGATGGCATCCACCGACGCATCGGCCAGGTCGGCGATGGCCGTCACGACATCGGCATGGACCAGCGACAGGCGTCCCTGCCATGGCGCGACATCGGGATCGGGCGACCACGGATTGCAGGTGCGCAGCCACAGCACGTCGGCGTTCTTTTCGAACGAATGCACATGCGCCGCGCCCGCGTCCAGGCAGCACGCGGCGAAATAACCCAGGCCACCGCAGGTGTCGAGCACGCGCGCCCCTTGCGGGGCGACCAGGGCGACCTTGCGGCGGGCATCGTCCAGTGGCGATGCCTGCGCGGTGGGCAGCATCTTGATGCCGTCGATCTCGAACGTCGGTGGCCCCCACGGCGTGGGCACGAGCTTGATCAAGGCACGGCCGTAACGCGAGATGGCGACCCAGGCCTCGTCGTCGTAGCGGTACACGGTGCGCTCGCGCAACGCCCCGGGCCAGGGATAGTCCGCGCCCTGCCACGTCCAGTGCGTGGCATGTAGCGTCGCGGTGGCGGTGCTGCGGTCCAGATCCAGCGAACCGGTCCACGTCGGCATGCCGGCATCGCGTGCTGCTCTGAGCGCGTCGGCAGTGTCGTGGGTCAACAACGGACCGAAGAGGTGAGCCACGGCAAACACCGAAAGAGGGGGCAGGCATCGTAGCCGACGCGCCCTGCATCCATCGGGGTGACCCCAGCTTGCAATCATCGTGCGTTCGTGCCCGCGCTCGCAGGTTCCTCATTCGCGTAAACCTGACTTGAATGCGAACCGCGTGATCGCGTCGAGCCGGTGTGAACATTTGCGCGCGCTTCAGGCAAGAGCGTCTCTACTGCGCCCCACGGGGCCACCCCCAACCCCGTATGTCCACGGATGCGCGCGCTGCGTATCCAAGAAAAAGAAGGAAATGCCCCCGATGAAAACTGTCCTGATTCCCGCCGCAATCGCCGCCGCCCTGTGTGCCCCGTCCGCATTCGCCCAGAGCCTGGGCGGCGATACCTATCGCCCCGACCTGCAGGTCGGCCAGGGCAATGCCTTTATCGCCGGTAACGTCGGTCGTACGGACGGTGGCACGGCCGGTCGTTTCGGTACCGGCGATTTCAACGTGTTCGAGAGCCGCGACGGCCGCAAGACCGGTTACGGCCTGGTCGGTGGCTATCGCTGGAAGCTGGCGCAGAACTTCGGCCTGGGCGTGGAAGGCGGCTATACCGACCTGGGCAACCTGGTGGTCAAGAACGCGTTCCGCGACGACAGCGTCAACCAGCGCGAAGACACCAATGCGCTGCGCGGCTGGATCGCCGGTGGTAACGCGCGTCTGAACATCACGCCGGAGTGGTACGTGGGTGCGCGTGGCGGCTTCTTTCGCGCCTCGGACAACAACTCGCGCTACTACAACGACGTCGGTCAGGATCTGGGTCTGGAAAGCGGCGGCCGCGATGGCCGCAACAGCTGGTACGCCGGTGTCGGCACGGGCTGGAACGCCACCGAGAACTTCAGCGTCGGTCTGCACTACGACTACTTCCGCGCCAAGTCCGGCGACTTGCGCGATCCGGTCACCGGTGTGAAGTTCGAAGGTCCCAAGCGCTCGACCGCGCTGCTGGGTCTGACCGCCGAATACGCGTTCTAAAGTCGGATGGCGGACCGGGCGTTGCCCGGTCCGCCTCGATGGATTGGACACATGGGCGCCGTTGGGCGCCCATGTGCGTTGCGGATCTTGCCTGCGTCGTGTCGTGCGCGGCTCAGCGCGCCAGGGGCAGCGACGATGCGGCACGCGTGGTCGGCGATGTCGACAGCGCAGGGGCGAGCCTGTCAGCAAGTCCATCCTGATAGCTGCCGTCGGCATTGCGGATCCGCAGACGTGCGTTCGGGCCGATGAGATCGCGCAACGTCGAGCCTTCGGTGGCGCTCTGGCGGCTGAGGAACGAGGCCACCAGGCGCCCCGAGCCATCCTGCCGCAGTACCCACAGGCGCAGGCTCATGTCGTACTCCAGAGTGAAACTGTTGTTCATCGATTGCGTCCTCGAACAGGCGTCCGTGCGCGCGAGCGCAGGGAGGTAGGGGGATGCAGGCGATTGTGCGAATGCACACATCGGCGATGCGTGAACCATGCAGCGGCGCGTCTGCAAGGGCTGCAGCCTGGTGTCGCAGGCCGCGCGTGCAGACGTCAGGCTGTCCTGCGGCGTGACGCGCGTTCAGCGCGGCGACGTGCGACCACGGCGATGGTGCTCGGCGATCAAGCCGGCAAGTGCATCGTCGTCGGCATAGAAGTACGCCACCGGCAGGTCGAGCACCTCGGCCATGCGGCGAAAGGTCTGCAGATCGGGTTGGTGCACGCCGGTCTCGTAGCGGTTGACCCGGGTGCTGGCGACGAAATCGTCGAGCCCGGCCTCGATCCCCAGCGTGCGCTGCGAGAGGCCCACCGCGGTGCGCGCCTCGCGCAACCGACGGCTGAAGACAGGCAGGGGTTCCTTGGCAGCCACGCTTGTCATGCATCCCGGACTTCGGCGTCGGGAAGCTTCCGAAACGTCGCTTGACTCCGATACTACGTTAAACGTAGTTTGAGTATGGCTGCTCGCATGCCGCTGCGCCCAAGCGCGACATGCGGGCACGGCGCGCCGCGTGCCAGCGGCGATCTCAAGGAGAGCGACCATGGACGAAGCCCGCCATCCCGCGCGTCGCGGAACGCGCATCGACGACATCGCGCGCTGCGCATCCACCCAGGGGCCGTTGCGACGGCTCCTCGATCTCGTCGCAGGCACGCCCGACGCGGTGCTTGCCGACGCCCGCGTGGCCACGCTCGATGCAGGCCGCATGCAGACGCTGGGTCAACTCGCCTTGCGCGAGGCGGAGATCTGCGTGGCGCAGTCGCGCGCGCTGCTGCATCTGCTCGAACTGGCGATGGCGCGGACTGCGCCTGCACCGCGTCAGATCGCGGAGGTCACGCAACACGCGGCGCGGCTGATCACCCATGCCGAGATCTGGCGCGAGCTCGCAGGCAATGCCGCTTTCTACAACGAGCATCCGCAGATCGCGCGCCGGCTGGCGAGCGACCTCGCCGAAACGCAGGGCGTTCCGGCCGAGGCCTGATCGCAGCCGTCGGTGCGGCCATGCGTCACAGCGTGCGGATGGTCTCGCCGCTGGCGCTCGACAGTGCCTCGCTGGCACGATCGCGCTCGGCGGCATCGAATGCGTGTACCACCACCGCCGCACGGCCTTCGGCCAGTGCCTCGCGCACCTTGAACAGGTAGGGATCATGGTCGGGGCGCAAGGTCACCAGGCCACCGACCATCAACCCGAACACACCGCCGTAGCCGATGATCAGGCCGCCGGCGAACCATGGCGAATTGATCACCGCCGGCACGCTGGCCGCATACAGCACGCCGAACAGGACTGCGCCGATCGCCAGCCCCGCCAGGCCCAGCTTGTAGTGCGCGATGATCAAGGTGCGCAGGATGCCGCGGTTCTCGGGCTCGAGCTTGCGGCCTGGCTGGCGGTCGTGGCGGGTGACCACCTTGACCTGCGAGGCCTTGAAACCGCGTTCGGCCTGCAGTTGCTGGGCGACGCGCCGGGCGGTGTGCTCGCTGTCGAAGATCGCGGCGACCTTGCTGTCGGACACCTCGCCGGTCACCGGAGAAATCGTACTCATGGGACGGACTCCGAGGGGGGGGAAGACATCCGCAGGCTAGGAGCGCGCCGATCAAAGCGCTGTGACTTGCGTGCAAGGCGATGACGCGATCTGCACGCCCGCAGGTGATGGGCAACGGGCGGCCGCGGCTTCACGTCCGCATCGGGTGCGCGTGCGCAGCATGGCGTTCCTTCCCCGATGTCGAGTCTCGCCATGACCACTGCGTTGTCTTCATCCCGTGTCCATCTCCATGTCGAGGACTCGGGCGGTCACGGTCGCCCGGTCGTGCTGATTCATGGCTGGCCGTTGTCGGCGGCCTCGTGGCAGGCGCAGGTCGGCCCGCTGCAGGCGGCGGGCTATCGCGTGATCGCCTACGACCGTCGCGGCTTCGGGCGCTCCGACAAGCCGGACGACGGCTACACCTACGACACCCTCGCCGACGACCTGGCGGGCGTGCTCGAGGATCTGGATCTGCGCGAGGTCACGCTCGTCGGCTTCTCGATGGGCGGCGGCGAAGTCGCCCGCTACCTCGCCCGCCATGGTCAGGCGCGCGTGCACAGTGCGGTGTTCGCCGCCGCAGTACCGCCATATTTGCTCAAGACCGAGGACAACCCCGAGGGCCCGCTGCCACAGGAGAAGGCCGACGATATGCGGGCCGGTCTCGAACGCGATCGCGACGCGTTCTTCGACGCGTTCACGACCCAGTTCTTCAGTGTCGATGGCACGCTCAAGGTCGACGAGGCGCAGCGCCAGGAAGCGATCGCGCTGGCGCGTCAATCCGACCAGACCGCAGCGCTGGGATGCATGGAAGCGTTTGCGACGACCGATTTCCGCAGCGACCTGAAGGCGATCACCGTGCCGGTGCTCGTGCTGCATGGCGATGGCGATGCGACGGTGCCGTTCGAAGGCTCCGGCCAGCGGACCCACGCGGCGATCCCCGGCAGTGCGCTGGTCGTGGTGCCCGACGCGCCGCACGGTCTCAACGTCAGTCACGCCGATGCGTTCAACCGCGCGCTGCTGGATTTCCTCGCGCGCTGACGGTGTCCATGCCGCACGACGACCTCGATAAATCAGGAGCGCCGATGTCCATTGCCAGCCCAGCGGCATTCCAGCGCTACGACCCAGCGCTCGCACAGCCCGTGCCCGACGAGGCGGCGCTGGCGGCCGAACTCGACGAGGTCTTGCTGTCGATCTCGAGCAAGACCTGGGAAGACGAGGGGCAGGGCCTGCGCGCGGTGCACGCCAAGAGCCATGGCCTGCTGTCGGCCGTCGTCGAGGTGCCGGCGGGATTGTCGCCCGAACTGGCGCAGGGCCTGTTCGCGCGCCCGGGCCGCCACCCTGCGGTGATGCGGCTGTCGACCACGCCCGGCGACCTGCTCGCCGACCGCGTCTCGACGCCACGCGGCATCGCACTTCGGATCTGCGACGTGCCCGGCCCCCGTCTCGATGGCAGCGATGGCCCGGGCGCGCAGGACGTCATCCTGGTCAACGGCCCGCAGTTCAACGCCCCCAATGGACGCGCGTTCCTGCGCAGCCTCAAGCTGCTGGCCAAGACCACCGACCGCATGGACCGAACCAAGACGCTGATCTCGGCAATCCTGCGTGGCACCGAGCGGGGCCTGGAGGCGATGGGCGGGGAGAGCGTCACGCTCAAGGCGATGGGCGGCGAGCCACCGCATCACATCCTCGGCGAGACGTTCTTCACCCAACTGCCGCTGCGCCACGGCGACCACATCGCCAAGCTGCAACTGGTGCCGGTGTCGACCTCGCTGCGCGCCCTCACCGACGTGCGGCTCGACCTGTCCGATGACGACGCATTGCGCGAGGCTGTGATCGCGTTTTTCGCCGCACAGGGCGGCGAATGGGAACTGCGCGCGCAGCTGTGCACCTCGCTCGAGGAGATGCCGGTCGACGATGCCACCGCGCGCTGGGACGAGGTGCGCAGCCCGTTTCGCACCGTGGCCCGCGTCATCGCACCGCCGCAGCCGGCGTGGACGCCCGAGCGCAGTGCGGCCATCGACACCGGGGTGGGCTTCAGTCCGTGGCACGGGCTGGAAGCGCATCGCCCGCTGGGCGAGTTGATGCGCCTGCGGCGCTCGGCGTACGCCGCCTCGCAGGCCTTCCGCGCCCGCAAGAACGGCGTCGCCCTGCACCCCGGTTGTCCTTTCGCGGCGGCGGCACGCGCGGCTGACCGCTGACGCAGGCGTCAATCGGCCTCGGCCGGGATGCGCTCGAGCTCGGGATACAGCGCCAGCAGTGCGAGCGTGACGCCGTTCGACCAACCGAAGCGTTCCTGCAGCGGGTACTCGCCGCCGCCCCCGCCCTGCAGCGCGCCATCGGCGTCGTACTTTTCCACCAGCTTGCGCTCGCGGTCGAACACCGTTTGCACATTGCCGATGAAGCCACGCGCGATGTCGCGCGCGAGCGCGTGCTCGCCATATCGGCGCAGGCCGTCGACCGCGATCCATTGCAGCGGTGCCCAGACATTGGGCGCATCCCACTGCTGGCCGGTGTCGACTGCGGTGGTGACCAGGCCGCCCGGGCGCAGCAATTGCCGACGCACCGCCTCGGCGGTGCGGCGTGCGCGCTCGGGCGAGGCGATGCCCGCATGCAGCGCAAACAGCGCGGCAGCGGTCAGTTGCGCGCGCGGCTGCCTCGTGCGCAGATCGTAGTCGGCGTAGTAGCCATCGGCATGCCACAGATGCCTTGCGATCGCCTCGGCGCGCGCGTCGGCCATGGTCGTATAGCGCTGCGCACAGTCCGCATCCCGTACTTGTTCGCAGGCTTTGGTGATCGTCGACTCCAGGTGATGCAGCAGACTGTTGAGATCCACCGGCACGATCGTCGTGGTGCGGATCGTGTCCAGCCGCGTCGGGTCGTCGAGCCAGCGGCTGGAGTAGTCCCAGCCGCTCTCGGCGCCGGCGCGCAGGTCGCGCCAGACCTCGGCCGCCGGCCGTGACGTGGCCGCGGCCGCGGTCTGGCGGTCCTGCTCGAACGACTCGGGTCGCGGCACCTCGCGATCGTCCCAGTAGCGGTTGAGCAAGCGCCCATCGGCCAGACGCACGACACGCCGCGCCGCCTCGCCAGGCGCAAGCCGTTCGGCGCCGTCCATCCAGTACGCATGCTCGCGGCGCAGCTGCGGCAGATAGCGCACCGCCGACGCAGGATCGTCGCGTGCCTCGAGCGCGACCATGTGCGAGAAGAACGGCGGCTGCGAACGGCTGAGGTAATAGCTGCGGTTGCCGTTGGGCACGTGGCCCCAGTCATCGATCAACTGCGCGAAGTTGTCGAGCATGGCGCGCGACGCCGTGGTCTGGCCGCTCTCGACCAGGCCGCGCATCGTGAAGTACGAGTCCCAGTAGTAGATCTCGCGGAAGCGCCCGCCCGGCACCACATAGGCATGCGGCAGCGGCAGCAGACTGTCGTGCGGCAGTGGTGCGGGGCGCGGTCGGGTAAGCCGCGGCCACAGCGCATCGATATGCGCGCGCAGCGTCGGCTGCCGGTCGACCTGCGTGCCCGGGGGCGGTGCGGGCAGCACGAAGTGGGCGTCCACGAACGCACGCAGGTCGAAGTCCGGGCGGGCGTGGGCGGCGGCGAAGGCCGCCTCGATCTGCGCCGGATCGCGCCGCGGCACCGCGTCGGCGAAGGTCTTCTGGTCCTCGAACAGCCAGGCGGCCTGCACCGCGGCGAAGGTCCGCGGCCAGCCGACATCCGGCGTGATCGGTGCGGGTCGGGCGCCCGGGGACTGCGCAGGCTCCGCAGCCGTCATGGGGCCGGTGGACGTGCAGGCGGCCAGCAATGCGGACAGCAGGCAGGCGGCGGAGCGAGTTGCAAGAGGAACGCGCGACATGGCGGTCTTCCGCGACAGCGGGTGCGGGCAGTGTCGCATCGCCATCGCGCTCAGGTCTTCTCGCCGACCCAGACCTGCATCTCGACCGTTCGTAGCCAGCCGTAGTTGGTCAGGAAGGCGACATCGGCTGCGTCGCGGCCATACGCGACCACGATGCGGCCGCCACGCGGCGCGTCCTGGGTGGCGTCGAAGGTGTACCAGCGTCCGTCCAGGTAGGCCTCGAACCAGGCATGCAGATCCATCGGTTCGAGCCCGTGCAGATAGCCCACGACCATGCGTGCGGGAATCCGCAGGCTGCGGCAGAGCATGATCCCGACATGGGCGAAGTCGCGGCACACCCCCGCGCCTTGCGCCATCGTGTCGAGCGCATCGGTGCAGGCATCACTGACCCCGTAGCGATAGGCGATATGGCGACGGATCCACGCCACGATTGCGCCGACATGGCCGGTGCCAGGCGATGCAGCATCGACAATGGCCTGGGCCTGCTCGAACGCGCGGTCGGAGGGGCAGTAGCGGCTGGGCAGCAGGTACTGCAGGGTCGCATCGGCCAGCAGCGAGGCCGGCGTGGGCAGCGCCCATGGTGCGACGGCAAGCGTACGCTCGGTCTCGACTTCGAGCTCGGTCCGCAGCCGCATGCGGCCCCGGGGGACGATCAGGCGCTGGCACAGATTGCCGAACGGATCGACGTGCTCGGTCGGACGGACATCCGGCTCGAAGGTGTAGCGTTCGCTGACCAGCCACTGGGCATCACCGCTGCGCGGCCGCAGCATCGCGACCACCGCGCAGTCGTCTTCGGCCTCGACCACGATCTCGCAACCGGCCAGCAGGCGCATGCGCGGCATCCCGTCTTCAAAGCGCCACGCTAGCCCGCCAGGCGTGCAGTGCGCGTGGCGGCGTCCCGGCCATGCCAGCGCCGCCACGCAAAAGCCTCAGCGCGCCTTGTGCCAGCTTTTGAGGTAACGCACGTGCTCCACGCCAGTGAACTTCGCCAGTCGCGCCAGTTCCGCGTCGAGCTTGTCGAGGCGTCCGGCCGAGGCCCGGACGCCGGGCTCGAGCCACAACCGACGCACATCCAGCGTGCCGCCCTTGCGTTCGGCCTTCATATCGATCCGGCCGATCAGGCGGTCGCCCTCCAGGAGCGGGAAGACGTAGTAACCGTACTGCCGCTTGGGCTCGGGCACGAAGACCTCGATGCGGTAGTGGAAGCCGAACAGCCGTTCGGTGCGCTTGCGGTCGCGCAGCAGCGGATCGAACGGGCTCAACACCCGGACGCGGGCGGGCGGCTCGGGCACGTCCCGCAACTCGGCGGCGAAGTCAGCGAAGGCATAGGACGGACGCGCGCGCTCGCCATCGCTGGACACCAGCGACACCTCGCACAGCGCATCGCGATGGCGTGCGATCCAGTCCCTGGCCTCCTGTGGCGACACCAGGTCGAAGAACGCGGCGATCTCGCCATGTGTCGCGAAGCCCAGCCGCGTCAAGGCCTCCCGGCACGCCCAGTCGACGAACTGCGCCTGGTCGACCTCGCGTTCGTAGCAGTCGGCAGGAATCACCCGTTCGGCCAGGTCGTAGACCTTCTGGAAGTTCACGCGGCCAGCGATCGCGAGCTTGCCGGTGTGCCAGAGATACTCGAGCGCGGTCTTGGACGGATGCCAGTTCCACCAACCGCCGGACGCGTGCCCGGCCTCTTTCAAGTCCCGCGCCAGCACCGGGCCATGGGCCTCGATGTGCGCCAGCGTGTCTTCGAACGCCGCGTCGAAGCCGTCCCCATACCACTTGCGCCAGCGCTCGCGGATGATCGGCTCGCGGCGGCGGAAACGATGCTTCCAGTACGGGTAGAACGCAGTCGGCAGGATCGAGGCGTCATGCGTCCAGTGCTCGAACAGCGCGTGCTCCTGTTCCAGCAGCGTCGTCAGATCGCCGCGCCGGTAGGTCTGGTTGCGCGAGAACAGGATCTGGTGGTGGGCACGCTCCACCGTGCCGATGCTGTCCACCTGCACGAAGCCCAGATCGGTGATGAGCTGCAGCAGGCCCGACTTGGACAACGCCCGACCCGGCGGCGCGGCAAGCCCTTGCCGCGCGAGAAACAGCCGCCTTGCCGCTGCGTTGGAGATCTGGATCGTCATGGCCGGACAAGTGGCGCTTCGCCATTCTGGGTGGGTCGCGTCGACTTCTCCGCATAAGAGATGTCGACCTGTATGGCCAGATTCTGGGTCTGTCCGTGGCTTGGCGCTATCCGGAGGGCATCGGGAAAACGCGGATGCCCACTCGATGCGAGGATGGGCCAAATTCATGACACAGCTCTAAAGCTGTTCCCCGATGGCGTTGCATATCCGGCCAGGACAGAGGCGTTGTGGTCGCCCCTCACGGCCACCTCTTGGTCCGGCACTGCTGCGTGGTAGCCATGGCCACCATGGGATGCGGTGGTCGTGGACGCGAACACTGGTCAGCCAGGAAGTGACGGACATCGGACCCGGCTACGTATTCACCTCCATGAAATATTTCATAAATGACAGGAATCACGCATTTCCTGTCATTTATGAAAGCTAGGGTAGCGCGGGGCGACCCCTGTCCTGAGTCGAGGACGCCCTGTGACCGTTGCAGAGTGTCCAGTCAACCGCTCTCTTCTGTCATAAATGCTAGGATTCACCGACTTTCCTGTCATTTATGAAAGATATGCGCCGGAACATTGCCGACTACGCCACCCTGGCAACCCAGAAAACGGCCAAGCATCTGGGCGCGATGGTCAAGAATGCCCGTCTGGCACGCGGATGGACCCAGGAGAGTCTGGCCGAACGCGCCAGAGTGAGCCCTGCAACCATGAACCGCCTCGAGCAGGGGGGCCTCAACATCGCCCTGGGCACTTGGCTTTCCGCCTTTGAACGTCTGGGACTGCTGTCAAAGCTCGACCAGCTGCGGGACCCCGTGTCCGAGGCCATCTTGGAGGGCACAAAGACCAAGCGGCCGATCCGTAGCAAGCCTTCTGACCTGGACTTCTAAGCCGAGGTCGATCATGCCCTATGTGTTTGCGTACCTCCCCGGTGAGGTGACTGCGGTGCCGGCCGGCCTGCTCGATCTGACCGAGCTGGGGCCGGAGTTGCAAGCGTCTCAGTTCCAGTACGGCACACGCTACGTGGCCCGTCGTCAGCCGCATGCGATTGCTGTGGATCCGGTTTCGTTACCACTGGAGCGCGCCGGCGAGCGCCTGCTGCCTGTGAATGGCTTGGCACTGTTCGGGGCATTGCGCGATGCCACCCCCGACGACTGGGGGCGGCGCGTGATTGAGAACCGTCTGGAAGTCCCCGCCAACAGCCTGCCCGAGTCGGTCTACATGCTGGAGGCCGGCAGCAATCGGGTGGGTGCGTTGGATGTGCGCGCGGCAGTGGACAGCCCGCCACATCACCCGCGCCTGCCGTCAACCATCGACCTGCAGTATCTGGTCGATGCATCGGAACGGGTTGAGGAAGGTCTGCCAGTACCGGCACACCTTGCGAACTATTTTGCCGGTGCGCCGTCGCTGGGTGGCGCACGTCCGAAGGCCACTGTGCTCCACCAAGGCATCGAGTGGATTGCCAAGTTCCCGTCCATCCGGGACCGCTTCAACGTGCCCAGCGTCGAGCGCGCCACGCTGGAGCTGGCACGTCGGGCGGGACTGTCTGTGCCCAGGACCGAACTGCAGACTCTGGCCGACGGCCGGCAGGTGATGCTGATCGAGCGCTTCGACCGCACCCCGGTCGCTGATGGAATGAGCCGCAAACATATGGTCAGTGCGCTCACGATGCTGGGCCTGACGGAACAGGACTCCCCGGATGCCAGCTACGCCCAGATCGTCAGGGTGATCGAGCAATGGGGGGCCGAGGGCCAAGTGACCGCCCAGCGCGAAGAGCTGTTCTCGCGGATGGTCTTCAATATTCTGGTCTCCAACGACGATGACCACCTGCGAAACCACGCATTCGTGCATGACGACGGCGCGTGGAATCTGAGCCCCCTGTACGACGTGGTGCCCAAACCGCAGGTCGGAACGGAGCGGACCTTGCACCTTGGGGTGGGTCCGAACGGCCGAAGGGCGACCCTGGACAATGCAATGGCCGGCTATGGGAACTTCGGGCTGACCCGGGCACGGGCAGCCCAGTTGATCGACACCGTGGTGGGTACCGTCAGGACGTGGCGAACCGTGTTCGAGGCGTTCGACGTGTCCGCCAAGGACTGCGACGACGTGGCGACCGCATTCCGCCGTGCAAGTGACATCGGAATGGCCGAGGTGTCGAAGTACCTCTAAGTGCGCAAGTTGGACGGCAGCGCTGCCCACCGACTGGGTCCAACACCGCGCCGTCCCGCGGATACGCGGAACGGCGCGGCGGGGGCATCACAGCCGGAAGCGGATACCGAGCATGTAACTGCGTTCGGGCGAGGCGCGGTCGCGCAGGAACTGCGGGCTGCCGAAGTAGTTGTGGGTCTTGCTGCCCAGCAGGTTGGTCGCCTCCAGGAATACGGTGACGTTCTCATCCATTGCGTAGTTGAGCGCAAGATCCAGCCATTCCTCCGGGCCGTGGAAGACCTCGTTGGGCTGATCGCCCGAGGCGCTGAAGCTCACCGCGTAGTCGTCGCGCCAGTTGTAGGCCAAGCGCGCGGAAAATGCGTCGTACTCGTACATCAGCACCGCGTTCCAGGCGCGCCTGGACACGTTCGCCAGCGGCTGCATCACCCCGTCAGGCGACTCGGCCTCCGCATCGATCCACGTCGCGTTCAACTGCGTGCCCAGGCCCGACCAGGCGCCAGGCAGGAAGTCGTAGAACTGCGTATAGCCGATCTCCACACCGCGCAGCGTGCCGCTGCCGGTGTTGCGCGGGCGGGTGATCTGGTACGTGGTGCCGTCGATCGTCTCGTCCTCGGCGTAGATCTGCACATAGCCGTCGACATCGCGGTGGAACGCGGCCAACGACAGCAGCGCGTTGTCCTGGAAGTACCACTCCAGTGACGCGTCGAGGTTCTTCGATTCCACCGGCGCCAGATCCGGATTGCCGCCGCTGCCGCGCGCAGGCAGCGTGTCGGTGGAATCGAACAGCGCCAACTGCGGATTGAGGTCGGCGAAGTGGGGCAGGGTGATCGACTGGCTGTGCGACAGGCGCAGCATCAGGTCCTCGCGCAGCGACAGGTTCGCGCTGAAGCTCGGCAGCCATTCGTTGCGCGCGCGCGTGGTCTGCACCGGCGTCTCGACGCCGTCGACGAGCGAGGTGCCCTTGAGCTCGCTTTCCAGCCGCACATGGCGCACGCCGATCCGGCCATCGACCGGGATCGCGCCGAGCGCAAACCCGTAGTTGGCCTGCAGGTAGGCGGCGTGGTTGTCCTCGCGGTTGTCGAACTGCACCGCCGGATTCGCAGGCGGCCGGTCGGGGCCGTGGCCCATCGCCTGGCGGATGAGTGCGGTGTGACCGAGCAGGAAGTCGCGGTTGGCGCCCAGCCAGCGATCCACCCCGACCTCGCGGTCGCCGTCGAGGATGTTGCCGGGCGTGACCTGCGCCAGGCCCGGGATGTCGGACATCCGGATCGGCGCGCCGCTGAGGTTGTCGCGCGCGCCCGGGTCGCCACCGATGTTGGAGGCGTTGCGCCGCGCCAGCCGCACGCCGGCGTCAAGCGAACTGACGATGCCGCCGTCGAAGGCGAAGTTGGCATCGGCGCGCCACGCCCACTCGTCGCCCTCCTGCCGGCTCCAGCTGTCGTAGTACTGGCTCAGGCGCCAGGCCTCAGGATCGGTGACATCGTAGGTGCTGCCGTCGGCGTTCGTGGCCGAGCTGAACGGAACGCCGCGGCTGCTGTCGATGGTCAACCGCGGCACGGTGGTCATGATGTCGAGCACCATCGAGCGGTTGTCCGATTCGCTGTAGGTGTAGGCCAGCTCGCTCGACAGCTTCAGCCGCTCGCCCTTCCAACTGCCGCCGATCGCCGCCTGCCAGGTGTCGGAACTGTTCTGGTGCGCCTGGGTGCTCGACAGCACATCGCTATTGCGCAGTTCGACCCGCTGCAGGATGTCGTTGCCGGGCTGGGTCGCCAGTGCGTCGGTGTTGTCCGGCGTCAGCGAGCCGGGGAACGGCATCCAGTAGTTGACCCGCGGCGTGTTGCGATAGCCGACGTAGAAGCCGTCGGCCCACAGCTCGGTGTTGTCGTTGGGCGCCCACTGGAACGCGACGTTCGCGGCCTTGCGCCGGCGAAAGCCCTGCGCCTGCAGGTTGCCGGCATTGAACGGCACCAGCAGCTGCCGCGACGGATCGAGCGGGTCGTCGACGCGGTCGTAGGTGCCGTGGAAGGTGTTGGACTCCAGATACGGCGTCTCCTGGTATGACACCGCACCGAGCACACCCAGGCGGCCGGCCCCGGTCTCCCACTGGCGGCTGCCGGTCAGGCTGCCGTTGGTCGCGGTCTCGCGCGCCTGGTCGGCATACAGCGTCGAGATACTGCCGGCGAGCGTGCTGTCCTCGTCGAGGTCGAACGGGCGGCGCAGGCGGATGTCGACCGCACCGGCGATGCCGCCTTCGATCTGCTCCGCGCCGCTGGTCTTGTAGACATCGACCTGCTGCAGCTGGTCGGCCGGGATGTCGGCCAGCGCAACGCCGCGCCCGGTGGTGGTGAAGATGTTGCGGCCATTGAGCGTGGTGACCACGTTCGGCAGCCCGCGCACCAGCACCGTGCCCACTTCCGCGCCGCCGCGCTGGACCTGCACGCCAGTGATGCGCTGCATCGCCGCCGCGACGCTGTTGTCGGGCAGCTTGCCGATATCTTCGGCGACGATCGAATCGGTGATCTGCGCCGCGCCGCGCTTGGCGTCGAGTGCGCCGGCGACACTGGCGCGCACGCCGCGCACCTGGACCGCGTCGAGGTTCTCCACCTCGTCGGCCGGCGGCTCGGCATCGGGCGCTGCGGTCTGTGCGAAGACAGGCGTGGCAAGGATGGCGGTGGCCAGCGTGGCCAGGGC
Organism: Luteimonas sp. RC10; assembly: GCF_014192745.1. Lineage (GTDB taxonomy): Bacteria > Pseudomonadota > Gammaproteobacteria > Xanthomonadales > Xanthomonadaceae > Luteimonas. Next base: position 265,372 of record NZ_JACHYJ010000007.1, on the reverse strand, counting down.
CAGCCGGCGGGGGTGGGAATGGACGGCAAACGTCATCGTGCTGCGGAGCCCTCTGTGATCGTGGATCGTCGAGGTGCGCATGTCCGCCTGACCGCAGGCGCGATGCCGCGCCGCCGGACAGTGCCGGCAGCCACGCCACCTCGCCCTTCGCGTCCCCATCACATCCGGGAACGGGCGCGGATTAGACCAATGCAAATCTTAGGATCGTGTCGAAAAGTCGTAAGCGCGATGTCGCGAATCGCCATGCAATCCCTGCAAGCCCATGCGCGCAGATGTCATTGCAATCACCGGCGCGCCACGCGCACGCGCCTAGCGTGGCGCCTTCCCCCGACATGGAGACCAGACGATGAATCAGCCCGCACAGCAGCAGGCCGTGCCCGGTGTCGAGCGCAAGCTCGATCCACCTGCAGATCACGGCGAGAACAGCTATCGCGGCAGTGGGCGGCTGCAGGACAAGATCGCGATCATTACCGGCGGCGACAGCGGCATCGGCCGTGCGGTCGCGCTGGCCTACGCACGCGAAGGGGCGGACGTGCTGGTGAGCTACCTGAGCGAGGACGAAGATGCGCAGGAGACCCAGCGCCTGGTCGAAGCCGCAGGCCGGCGCTGCGAACTGGTCCCCGGCGACATCGCCGATCCCGCACATTGTCGCGCGATCGTGCGCAAAGCAGTCGAGGCCTTCGGCCGCGTCGACGTCCTGGTCAACAATGCCGCCTACCAGATGACCTACGAATCACTCGACGAGATCCCCGACGACAAGTGGGACTACACCTTCCAGGTCAACGTCAGCGCGATGTTCCACCTGTGCAAGGCCGCAGTGCCGCACATGAAGCCCGGCGCGTCGATCATCAACACCAGCTCGATCAACTCCGATAAGCCCAACCCGACGTTGCTGCCGTATGCGACGACCAAGGGGGCGATCGCCAACTTCACCGCGGGCCTGGCGCAACTACTCGCCGACAAGGGCATTCGCGTCAACTCCGTCGCGCCCGGCCCGATCTGGACCCCGCTGATCCCCTCGACACTGCCGCCCGATGCCGTCGCCGAGTTCGGCAGCCAGGCCCCGCTCAAGCGACCCGGGCAACCGGCCGAGTGTGCCCCGATCTACGTGCTGCTGGCGTCCGACGAAGCCAGCTACATGACCGGCGGGCGCTATGCAGTGACCGGCGGCATGCCGATTCTGTAACGAGGCTGTGTTTCTTCACCTCCGCGTGGCGGCGACAGGCGCATATCCCCTCGCAGCCTGCAATCCTGCAGGCGCGAGGAGGCTGTCGTGGACAAGAACCGCAGCGAAGGCATGAAGAACCAGGTCAAGGGCACCGCGAAGGAAGTGGTCGGCAAGGTCACCGGCAATACCGGCAAGGAAGTGGCCGGCAAGGCGCAGAAGACCGCAGGCAAGGTCCAGAGCGCGGTCGGCAAGGCGAACGACAACGCCCGCAAGGGCCGCTGATCCCGTCTCCTCCCCCGCATCGCGGGGGAGTTTGCCCGTCTGCACCACGCGTGGAGGTCGCGCCGCTCACAAGTCGCGCCGCTCCTCTCCCTCCCCCGCAACGCGGGGGAGGGCCGGGGTGGGGGCGCTGTTCGCGACAAGCCCCAGCCCCCACCCGATGCCTGCGGCATCGACCTCCCCCGCGCTGCGGAGGAGGTGCCCCGTCTGCGCTGCACTCTGGTCGCGCTGCGCATGCAGGTCGCGCCACTCATCTCCCTCCCCCGCATCGCGGGGGAGGGCTAGGGTGGGGGCGCTGTTCGCGACAATCCCCAGCTCCCACCCGATGCCTGCGGCATCGACCTCCCCGCGCTGCGGAGAAGGTGACCCGTCTGCGCTACGCACGCGCGGGTCGCATCGCTCGCACAGGTCGCGCCACTCATCTCCCTCCCCCGCATCGCGGGGGAGGGCCGGGGAGGGAGCGCTGTTCGCGACAACCCCCAGCCCCCACCCGATGCCTGCGGCATCGACCTCCCCCGCGCTGCGGAGGAGGCGACCCGTCTGCGCTCCGCACGCGCGGGCCGCGCTGCACGCACAGGTCGCGCCGCTCATCTCCCTCCCCCACAACGCGGAGGAGGGCCGGGGAGGGGGCGCTGTTCGCGACAACCCCCAGCCCCCACCCGATGCCTTACGGCATCGACCTCCCCCGCGCTGCGGAGGAGGTGACCCGTCTGCGCGACGCACTTGGGTCGCGCCTCTCGCGCAGGTCGCGCCGCTCATCTCCCTCCCCCGCATCGCGGGGGAGGGCTGGGGTGGGGGCGCTGTTTGCGACAAGCCCAGCCCCCACCCGATGCCTTACGGCATCGACCTCCGCCGCGCTGCGGAGAAGGTGACCCGTCTGCGCTACGCACGCGCGGGTCGCATCGATCGCACAGGTCGCGCCGCTCATCTCCCTCCCCCGCAACGCGGGGGAGGGCCGGGGAGGGGGCGCTGTTCGCGACAACCCCCAGCCCCCACCCGATGCCTTCCGGCATCGACCTCCGCCGCGCTGCGGAGAAGGTGACACGTCTGCGCTACGCACGCGCGGGCCGCGCTGCACGCACAGGTCGCGCCGCTCATCTCCCTCCCCCGCAACGTGGGGGAGGGCCGGGGTAGGGGCGCTCGCGCATAATCGGGCTGTCCTGTGACCGATTCCCGGAGTCCGAACATGCGCATCCACCCTCTCGCTCTGACGCTGTTGCTGCTGCCCGTCGCCGCCTGCACTGGCGCAGCGACACCCGCAGCGGCCGACACCGCCGCCGCGCCGGCTGCGGAGGCAGGCGCGACGCCGGTCGCGCAGGCCGCCGACACCCAGGTCCTGCCGCGCATGCGCGTGCACAAGACCGCGACCTGCGGCTGCTGCGGCAAGTGGGTCGAGCACATGCAGCGCGATGGCTTCGAGGTCGAGACCATCGATGTCGAGGACCTCGCCACGGTCAAGACGCGCCTGGGCGTGCCCGACGCGATGGCGTCCTGCCACACCGCCGAGATCGACGGCTACTTCGTCGAAGGCCACGTGCCCGCCGCCGACGTCCGCCGGCTGCTGGCCGAGCGCCCCGACGCGCGCGGCATCGCGGCGCCGGGCATGCCGATGGGCTCGCCCGGCATGGAGATGCCCGATGGCCGCAGCCAGGCCTACACCGTCGAATTGGTCGCCAACGACGGCACGCACCGCCCGTTCGCCGAGCATCCGGCCCGCTAGGCCCGTCGGCACGAAGCCGCGCGGACCTGAATCGCCGGCCGGGCAGGCACCCCATTCACGCGACCGCGCCGCATAATCATTGGCCGCGCGCTGCCTGCGCGCAGCCTGTTTTCGTTGCCCGGAGTTCTGCATGCGCGTTCGTTCCCTGACGCTGGCCCTGTCGTTGCTGCTGTCGCCCGCGGCGTTCGCGCAGGAGACCGCGCCGTCCCCCGCAGATGCGGCCCCGGCCCAGGACGCGCCCGCCGAGCAGCCCGCGCCACAGGACGAGGCGCAGGATGCAACGCCGGCACCGGCTGACGACGAGGCCCCCGACGACGCCCAGGCGGCCCGCGAGGTCGCCGCCAGCGACGACCCGGACGCGATCGAACACGCTTCCAATCGCGTGCCACTCGAAGAGATCCGTCGCTACGTCGGCGTCTTCAACGCGGTGCGCCAGGCCTATGTCGAGCCGGTCGAGGACCGCAAGCTGATGGCCTCGGCCATCCGCGGCTTGCTGCTCGACCTCGACCCGCACAGCGTCTACATGGAAAAGGACGCGGCCGAGGCCTTCGACGAAGGCACCACCGGCGCCTACGAGGGCATCGGCGTGGAAGTGATGTACCTGCCCGACGGCAGCATGCGGGTGATCGCCCCGATCGACGGCACGCCGGCTGAGAAGGCCGGCATCCGCGCCGGCGACGTCATCGTCAGCGTCGATGGTCGGGCGCTCACGCCGGCCGACAACGAAGGCCATGGCCCGCTGCGCGGCGCATCGGGCACCGCCGTGGTGCTCGGCGTGCTGCGCGATGGCGAACGCACGCCGCTGGAGATCCGCGTCCAACGCGAGACCATTCGCGTGGTCAGTGTCCGCGGCCGGATGCTCGAACCGGGCTATGGCTACGTGCGCGTGAGTCAGTTCCAGGTCGATACCGCAGCCGCCTTCAGCCGCACCGTCGGCGAACTCGCCAGCCAGAGCGGCGGGCGCCTGCGCGGTCTGGTCATCGACCTGCGCAGCAACCCGGGCGGCCTGCTGACCTCGGCGGTGCAGATCGCCGACGACCTGCTCGACAGCGGCGACATCGTCAGCACCCGCGGCCGCATCCCGATCAGCGACGCACAGTTCAGCGCCACCCCCGGCGACATCCTCAACGGGGCCCCGGTCGTCGTGCTCGTCGATGTGGGATCGGCCAGCGCCTCGGAAGTGCTGGCCGGCGCACTGCGCGACAACGGCCGCGCGCGTGTCGTCGGCAGCCGCACCTTCGGCAAGGGCTCCGTGCAGACCGTGCTGCCGCTCGACAATGGCGACTCGGTCAAGCTCACCACCGCGCGCTACTTCACCCCCAGCGGCCGCTCGATCCAGGCCCGCGGCATCGACCCGGATGTCGTGTTGCGCCCCGAGAACGCCAGCACCGACGCCGACGCCCCGCGCGCGGCCAGCGCGTACACCGAGGCCGCGCTGCCCGGTCACCTGCGCGGCGACGAAGAGGACGGCAGCACCGGTGGCGAAGCCCTGCCGGGCGACGCCCCGATCGCCGCAGCGTTGGCCGAGCTCAAGAAGCCCTGGACCCCGACGGTCCCGCCGTCCGAGCCCCCGGCGGCAACCCCGGCGACCCGCTGAGTCCATCCAGCGGCGCAGGCGGCGACGCCCGCGCCGAGGCCGAAGGCCGCGTCAGCGGGCGCTGCATGCGAAGGCGTTCGCCGATCGCCAGAGGGCGACATCATGCGGCGCAGTCTGGCGTTGTCCAAGCGCATGCCCGCACAGGATCAGCGGGCGTCTGCGCGCCGTCTCAGCGGCGACACAGCGAACGCGCGTCGACCCTGTAACGCAGCGAGCCGTCCTTGTACTGATCGGTGACCGCCGGAAGCTCCCAGCGGCTGCCCACGCGGACCGACGACCCGTAGCAGCGCTTGCCGGCATAGACGAGACGGTGGACACGGCCGGTGTCGAGGTTGCGCAGGTCCACGTACAAGCGCGATTCGAAATTCGACGACAGCACCTCGAACATCTGCGGCGTCCGGGTGCTCGACACCGGCTTGGGCCGGATCTCGTACGCCAGCCAGACCAGCCCGAAGAGCGCCATGAAGCCCAGCAAGAGCTTGTGCTTCAACTCCATCATCGATTCCCCCGGAAGGCGCGCGTGCGCGGCGCTGGCAGACTGTACGCGCTCCTTCTGCTTCGCGAGCGCGTCGGGCGAGAGTTGAGCCTGCTATGACGTCGTTTCGAAGAGCGTCAAGACGATCCAGGCAGCACCGACGGGCCCGCGTCGTCAGCCGCAGTCGGGCTGGCGCAGCAGCACGATGGGGCGCAGGATCCAACGGCCGGTAGCCGCCGGCATCCCGGGAATCACCAGCATGGCGAAGAACGAGAAGACCAGCCCCAAGGCTGCGACTGCGGCCTCCAACACGCTGAAGAACAAAGGCAGCAGCAAGGACGCGAAGACAGCGGCAGGATCCGCGCTGTCGCAGGCACCGGATAAGAAGGGAAGCAAGAAGTAATCTGCGCGGCGGGGCCCATGCCCCGCCGTTCTCCCGGCGCGCGATGGACGACAGCGTCGTGGACCTGGCTTCTGCGCGTATCCGCGCTCGAATCCGTCGGTCCAAAAATGGCGCGCCTGGAGGGATTCGAACCCCCGACCAATGGCTTCGGAAGCCACTACTCTATCCGGCTGAGCTACAGGCGCGTTGTCCGGCCGACCACCGCGAAGCGGAGGAAGGCGGCCGAGGATTGTAGCTCAAACCGGCGCCCACAATGCACCCGCCGCCCACACCGCCCGCGTCGACGCCGACGAAGCGGCGGGTCCTCATGACGCGCCCGGCGTCGGCGCTCCGCTCGCTCCCCCGAACGCGGGGAGGGCGCCAGGGCCGGCGTATCCAGCCCTTGAGCGCGCACTCCCTCCCCCGCGCGCGGGGGAGGGCTGGGGAGGGGGCATGCCCGTCCCCCAGGTATCGCCCCCTTCAGCCCCCCGCCATCCCGACTCCCTACAATCGATTGCACTCTGCGCATCCGCGCCCGGCCCCCACCCGGATCCCCATGCCCTGGAAAGCCCTGACCCTGCTCGGCGACGCCGTGCTCGTCGTGCCGCTGCTGGTTGCGCTGGCAGTGTGGCTGCGCGTCCGGCCCGCCGCCCCGAGACTGTCAGGGACTGAATTGCTGCGATGGGCCAGTATCGTCGCCGCCAGCCTGGCGCTGGTCGCCGGCAGCAAGATCGCCTTCTACGGTTGGGGCACGGGCATCCGGCGCTGGGACCTCACCTGTTTCAGCGGCCACGCCGTCCTGGCCTGGCTTCTGTGGCCGGTGCTGTTCGCATTGCTCGTGCCGCCGCAGCAACGCGCGCTGCGCTTCACGGCGACGCTTGTCGGCGCCGGGCTTGCAGCCTTGGTGGCCTGGTCGCGCGTGCCGATCGGCGCGCATCCGCCCAGTGAAGTGATCGCCGGTCTTGCACTGGGCCTGGGCGCGAGTCTGGCCACCCTGTACCTGTTACGCCGCTTGGCGCTCGATCTGCCGGGCATTGTTGTCGCAGCCGGCCTGGCGGGCACGCTCGCGCTCGTCACCACGCATGCGATGCCGCGGCCCGACACCGAACGCTGGTTTGCAAAGGCCGGCGTCGCGTTGTCGGGTGCGGAGAAGCCGCAGTCGCGCCGGCATTGGCGGGGCTGAGCTGACCGCGCCAGCCAGCGCCTCACCGGCAAAGACAGATTGCACTGACATCAGCGCCTCCCCACACGCGGGGGAGCGCCTCCACCGCCAAAGACAGATTGCGCTGACATCGCCACCTCCCCCGCACGCGGGGGAGGTCGACACGCAACGCGTGTCGGGTGGGGGCGGCGCTTCCTAGGAACCCTCCGCTCCCTCCACCGACAGCATCACCACACCCGCCCCAGTCGTGACCCGCACCCGGCGTCCGACGGTAAAGCCCAGTGCCTCCAACCACAGGCCCCGCAGACGCAACATGGGGACTTCATCGTCGCCCCGATGGCGATCGCGCGTCGCATAGTGGCCAGACCCGACCGTGCAGCGTCTGGGGCGACGCGCACGACGTGGCCTCACCGGATCGGCGTGATCTTGAGCGGCGCCCAACACCCGATACGGCGTGGGCTCGGACCGCTCCCGACACGTCCAACTCTCGAAGGCCGGTGCCGTATCAGGCAATGGGGTCTTGTGAACATCGTCGGGGCGACGCTCGAACGGCACATAGCGTGGCAAGTCTTCGCTCATGACACGTGCTCCAAGCGAGCGATGGGGCAACACAGGACAACCAACGCAAGAGAAGACATCGGAATTTTCCGTGGCAAGCAGGCACCACACGCCAAGCACGCGGCGCCCAGGACGAAGGGCCGGCAACGGGGTTCGCATACGCAAGGGATGGCACGCGAGTGATCTACGAGCACACCGGGCCGATCGCCAAGCCGCGAAAGCCGGGCATGCGGTGGCGCGCATGCCCGGCCGTGTCGCCGATCAGTGCAGGGAGGCACCCAAAGGCCGTGGCGAGACAGCGCCATAAGCCGGCCGTGCTTCCCGCACGCCGCTTCGTTGACGACGTCCCGGTGTGAGCCGCTGGTCGTCCAACTGCTCCAGGATCGCCCGCAACGCGTCCGTGCCGTCGATGATCGCCATCCCCAAGGCCGGCAGGGTGTCGTCGGCCAAATCGTCGTTGCCGGATGCGATCACGTCGCCATGCGCCGTGAGCGTCTGCACCAACCGGTCCAGCGCATCCATCTGGTCGAGCGTCATGCCATAGACGAACCGCTCGCCGTGCCCGACGTCCTCATCGTCGCCGTCCCCATCGTCCCCGCCGGAACCTTCTGCCTCCCACACGTCATGATCCGCGTCCTCTCCGTCGTCATGATCCGCGCACTCACCCTTGTCATGACCCGCTTTTTCCCCCGCGCCATGACCTGCTCTCTCACTCGCGCCATGACCTGCTCCCTCCCCCGCGCGCGGGGGAGGGCTGGGGAGGGGGCCCGCCTCACCCTCAGCCAACCCATAAGCGCCCGCCACCCCCGGCCGTCGCTCTGCATCCGAAATCGCCGCCAGCACCCGCTCCGCCTGCTCGGCCAGCAATCCCAGGCAGGTCGCCAGCTCCCCTTTGCGCACATCGGGCACGCCCTCCCGTTCCTCGTCCAGCGTGCGCGGCTGCGCCAGCCGCGACAGGAACACCATATGGTCGTGCAGTTGCTTGAGCCGCACTTGCCCCGGCTCGGTCAGGAAATAGCCCGGCAGGGCGCGGTCGTTCGCTGCTTGGTACGACATCTCAACCTCCTCACTCCATCGAAGGGGCCCGCCCACCGCGAAACGGCGGACGGGAAGTCGGGAGGTTAGAAACCGCTTACAGTCGGCGGGCGTATTCCCCCGAAGGGTGTTGTATTAGCCGCCCTCCCGACGCAGGCATCGCGTCGGTCTGCGCCCGCAAGTGCACGGACACAAAAAACCCACCGGTTTGACGGAGGTGGGTACCGCTGTAAGAGGAGTTTCTACGCTCCTTGCCGCCGAGTTTGCGATGGGGAGGCGTTGCGGGTCAAGCGCTTCGGCGTCAGGAAACCCCGCGTTCTTGCGTAGGGGAACTCTGATGAGGGTGGGTCGTAGATGGCGCCAGCGGTGCCTCGACGATTGATCGAGGCACCGCTGATGGATGGAAAGCTTAGCCTCGTCCGTAGACATCCTCGAAGCGAACGATGTCGTCCTCGCCAAGATAACTTCCCGACTGCACTTCGATGAGCTCGAGCGGCAGCTTGCCCGGGTTCTCCAAGCGATGTGTCACGCCCAGTGGGATATAGGTGCTTTGGTTCTCGGACAGCAACACAGTCTTGTCCCCGCAAGTAACCTTCGCGGTTCCACTGACGACGATCCAGTGCTCCGCGCGATGATGGTGCATCTGCAGACTCAGCGCGGCACCCGGCTTGACCGTGATGCGCTTGACCTGAAACCGCTCGCCGTTATCGATCGAGTCGTAGGCGCCCCAGGGCCGGTAGACCTTGCGATGCAGCGCGGTCTGCGTGCGGCCTTCTTGCTTCAAGCGAGCCACGATATCCTTGACCTGCTGTACCTTCTCGCGGTGCGCCACGAGCAGCGTGTCGTCGGTATCGACGACGACGACATCGCTTAGCCCAAGCAACGTCACCAGCCTGCCATCGCCCCAGGCCAACGTGTTGCGGCAGTCCAACGCGATCACGTCGCCATGGTGCGCATTGCCGTCATCGTCCTGATCAGCCACCTCCCAAAGGGCAGACCAGCTGCCGACATCGTTCCAACCGACGGAGATTGGCAGCACTGCAGCATCATCGGTCTTCTCCATGACCGCATAGTCGATCGAGTCCGCAGGACAGGCAGAAAACGATTCCTTCTCCAGACGGATAAAGTCCTCGTCCCTGCGAGCCCTGTCGTACGCTGTTCTGACAGCTTCCAGCATGGCGGGTGCGTGACGTCCGAGCTCCTCCAGATAGCGGGACGCCCGGAACAGAAACATGCCGCTGTTCCAGAAGTAATCGCCAGAAGATACGTAGCCTTCTGCAGTCGCCGCATCTGGCTTCTCGACGAACTGCTTAACTGCACGGACGCCATCACCGGCAACTGCGCGGATATAGCCATATCCGGTCTCAGCCGTCGTCGGCACGATCCCGAAGGTGACCAGCTTGCCCGCCTCCGCGGCGGTAGCTGCGTTCTGGACGGCAGTGCGAAATGCCGCGGCATCGCGAATCACATGGTCTGACGGCAATACGAGCAGTAACGGATCAGCGCCGCCACGACTCGCCTCAAATGCTGCAGCCGCAATGGCTGGCGCGGTGTTTCGCCCCGCAGGTTCGAGCAAGATCGCGGAAGGGGAGACGCCAACTTCGCGAAGTTGCTCAGCCACCATGAAGCGATGATCTTCATTACTGACCACGATGGGGCCGGCTTCGGCGAACGGCGCGATCCGCTCCCAAGTGGCCTGAAGCATTGTGGCCTCACCTGTCAAAGAGAGAAACTGCTTGGGATACGCTTCTCTTGAAAGGGGCCACAGGCGTGTGCCCGAACCGCCGGAAAGAATGACTGGAATCATGGAGAGTGTCTTCGTGTCACATCTGGGGAGTTGATTGCTTCAGGGGCGGGCCGTCGTCATGGATTCGAGTACGCCACCCAGCGCACGCTTCCACTCGGGCAGCACGACGCCGAAGTCGCGCTCCAGCGTGCCGGTATCCAGACGCGAGTAGGCCGGGCGCTTTGCAGGAGTCGGATAGTCGGCGGTCGTAATTGGCTCGACCTTCGGCGCGCGTGCGACCAGTCCACGTGCGAGCGCACCTTCGAAAATCGCCTCGGCGAAGCCGTGCCAGCTCGTCTCGCCGCGCGCAGTCAGGTGCCAAGTCCCGCGCTGATCTCCGCCGTCCTGCAGCAACCGCGCGGTGACGTCGGCGATTAGCGCCGCCGGCGTGGGCGTGCCGACCTGGTCGGCGACCACGCGCAGCACGTCGCGCTCGGCGCCCACGCGCAGCATCGTGCGCAGGAAGTTGTGGCCGTGCGCTGCATAGACCCAGGCTGTGCGCAGGATCAGGTGCTGCCCGCGAGCAGCTCGGATCGCGTCCTCGCCGGCCAACTTACTGGCCCCGTAGACGCCCAGCGGTGCGGTGGCGTCGTCCGGCCGGTACGGGCGCGTGCCTTGGCCGTCGAATACATAATCGGTCGAGTAGTGCACCAACGGCACGTCGTGTGCGGCGCACCAGCGTGCGATCGCGCCTGGCGTGCTCGCATTGGCGGCAAACGCGGCCGCAGATTCGCTCTCGGCCTTGTCGACGGCGGTGTACGCTGCGGCGTTGATCACCCGATCCGGCCTCACGATATCGAGCAGCGCCACAACGGCTTCCGCGTCGGCAAAGTCCGCCTGCAGGCATGGCGCACCGTCGGCGAGTGTGCCACTGCGCGTCGTGCCCTGCACCTCGCCGAGCGGAGCGAGCGAGCGCAGCAACTCTTGACCAACTTGGCCATTGGCGCCAAAGACAAGCGCTATCACGACACGAAGACCGGCAGGCGATCTGCAGGAATGTCCGCAAGCAGCGGTGCCTGAGCGTCCTTATCTGATAGTAGCGGCGCATCGATCGGCCACTCGATACCGAACTGGGGATCGTTCCAGCGGATGCCCGAATCAAACTCCTTCACCCATACATCCGTGCACATATAGGTAAAGACCACGCGATCAGTCAGCCCAAGGAAGCCATGCGCATACCCTTCCGGGATCCAGAACTGTCGCTTGTTCTCTGCGCTCAGCCGCACACCGGCCCACTGGCCAAATGTTGGCGAATCCCGACGAATGTCTACAGCGACGTCAAAGACCTCGCCCTCAAGGACACTGACCAACTTCCCCTGGGGCCGTGGCCACTGGTAATGCAAGCCGCGCAGCACGCCCTTCGACGACGACGAGACATTGCTCTGAGCGAACTTGGTTGGTAAGCCATGCTGGCCGAAGCGTTCTGCGTTCCAGCTTTCGAAGAAAAAGCCGCGCGCATCGCCGAACACAGCGGGCTCAATAATCACACAACCTGGCAACCGCGTCGTCTGGATCTTCATACGACACTCCCGCGCAATGCCAATTGGTGCAAGTACTGGCCATAGCCATTTTTAATCAGTGGTGCAGCAAGTTGTTCCAGCTGCTCGGCATCGATCCAGCCCTGCCCGAAGGCGATCTCCTCCGGGCAGCACACCTGCAGGCCCTGTCGGTCCTGGATGGTCTGGATGAAGTTGGAGGCTTCGTGCAGCGACTGGTGCGTGCCGGTGTCGAGCCAGGCGTAGCCGCGGCCGAGCTGTTCGAGATACAGCGCGCCGTCGTCGAGATAGCGCCGATTGAGGTCGGTGATCTCCAGTTCGCCGCGCGGCGAAGGCTCGAGTTCGGCGGCATAGTCGCTGGCCCGGCCGTCGTAGAAGTACAGGCCGGTCACGGCGTAGTTGGAACGCGGCTGCTCGGGTTTCTCGGCGATGTCGACGACCTTGCCATCGGCATCGAACGCGGCCACGCCGTAGCGCTCGGGATCGTTGACCCAGTAGCCGAAGACCGTGGCGCCGTCGCCGCGCGCGTCCGCCCGCCGAAGCGTGTCGGTCAGGCCATGGCCATGGAAGATGTTGTCGCCCAGCACCAGGCAGCTCGGCTTGCCACCGACGAACTCGCGCCCGATCAGGTACGCCTGCGCCAGACCATCAGGGCTCGGCTGCACCGCATACTGGATATCCATGCCCCACTGCGACCCGTCGCCGAGCAGCGCCTGGAACAGCGCCTGCTCATGCGGGGTGTTGATGATCAGCACCTCGCGGATGCCCGCCAGCATCAGCACGCTGAGCGGGTAGTAGATCATCGGCTTGTCGTAGACCGGGAGCAGCTGCTTGCTGACGCCCTTGGTGATCGGATAGAGGCGGGTGCCCGATCCGCCGGCCAGGATGATGCCCTTGCGCTGGGTCATGCCCCTGCTCCCATCCGCTCCAACCGGTAGCTGCCATCGAGGATGCCGCGCACCCAGTCCTGGTTGTCCAGGTACCAGTCGACGGTCTCGGCAATGCCACTCTCGAAGGTGTGGCGCGGCGTCCAGCCCAATTCGTTCTGCAACTTGGAGGCATCGATCGCGTAGCGCCGGTCATGGCCCGGCCGGTCGGCGACGAACGTGATCTGGCTGCTGCGCGGCTGGCCATCCTCGCGGGGACGGCACGCGTCGAGCAGTCGGCAGATGGTCTCGACGACCTCGAGGTTCCGGCGCTCCGAGTCGCCACCGACGTTGTAGGTCTCGCCAACCCGGCCCTTCTCGAGCACCGTGCGGATCGCCTCGCAGTGATCGGTCACAAACAGCCAGTCACGCACCTGCTGGCCGTCGCCGTAGACCGGCAGCGGCTCGCCGGCCAGTGCCTTGGCGATCACCAGCGGGATGAGCTTCTCGGGAAAATGGTAGGGCCCGTAGTTGTTGGAGCAGTTGGTGGTCAGCGTCGGCAGGCCGTAGGTGTGGTGGAACGCGCGCACTAAATGGTCGGACGCCGCCTTGGAGGCCGAGTACGGCGAGTTCGGCGCATACGGCGTGGTCTCGGTGAACTTGCCGGTCTCGCCGAGTGTGCCGTAGACCTCGTCGGTCGACACATGCAGGAAACGGAAGGCTGCCTTGGCGTCGCCGTCGAGACCTTTCCAGTAATCGCGCACGGCCTCGAGCAGCCCCAGGGTCCCGACGACATTGGTGTCGATGAACGCGGCCGGGCCGTCGATCGAGCGGTCGACGTGGCTCTCGGCCGCGAAGTTGAGCACCGCATCGGGCCGGTGCTCGGCCAACAGCCGGGAGACCAGGGCCCGATCGCCAATGTCGCCACGCACGAAGACGTGGTCGGGGTTGCCTTCCAGCGAGGCCAGGGTCTGCAGGTTGCCCGCGTAGGTCAACGCATCAAGGTTGACCACGCGCACGCCCAGGCGGACCGCCTCGAGCACGAAGTTACCGCCGATGAAACCGGCGCCGCCGGTGACGAGCCAAGTGGGCATACAACATCTCTCAAAGTAAACAAAATAAAATGGATAGCGTAATTTGCTATCAAAAAAACTATAATGATTGCCGAAAATTCAAGCTTGGATAGTCAGGTGAACTACAAGGTTGTCATTGTCAACTACATGAAGTCTGGATCGGTCGAGGTTTTGCTGGATCAACTAGACGCTCAAACGCTTTCGCCCAATAGCGTCTCGCTCATAGACAACTCTCCGGAGTTTGAGCTGTCACGACTGGCAGGAAAGGCTTATGGTTTTCCGGTTGATATCAAGCATTTTCCAAGTAACCTAGGGTACAGCAGAGCGTGCAATATCGGCGCTTCGGGTGAGTGGGATTACGTGGTTTTTCTAAATCCTGATATTGAGGTAAGAGAGATAGATCTTTTTGAGAAACTAGCAATGCGCGCGGGCACCTTGCACGACGTGGGTTGCATTGGAGTCGCTCAGAAGAATCCAGATGGGAGCTACGAGCCCGTCGCAAGGAAGTACCCAACCATCGCTGCGATTGCAGGAAAACGCATTCCTTCACTACGAAAGTTGCTCGGGTGGGCTGTCGACGATTACATGCAGAGCTATCCGGCGTGCTATGAGCCCACGGCTTCTCCACTGTCAGTCGACTGGTTGCAATCCTCATTCCTTGCTGTTCCCAGGGACGCTTGGCAGGTAACGAGCGGATTTGATGAAAGATTCTTTGTTTTCATGGCAGACGTCGAGTATGGACGTAGGTGCAAGAAGTATGGGAAAAACTCTTACTTGATGAGAGATCTTGAGGTTCATGCCGATGGCTTACGATCAAGCGCCGGAGGGCTGGCGGACGTACTCAAGAAGAAAACTGTAAGGATCCATATAAGAGATGCAGTTAGGTACTACTTCGGCATATAACAATGAGCAAGCAGAGCGGAGGCAGTAATCAAGCAGTGATTGAGTAGCGATCCATGCTTATGGTCTCTCAAGATCTGGTGCTACCTGCAGAAGTGCGCTCTCCAAAGCCAAGAGTGCATTTGATTTTGTGTATACAGAAAGCCTCGTCTTGCCTAGATTTAGCTTCTCTGAGACTGCGTCGCCGCTCTCGATAGATATGAAGGCTTTCTTCCAGCTCGCTCTGTCACCAAGCCGTACAAAGAAGGCGCTGTCGTCTAACACCTCTCGATGAGCGGGTATGTCGGATACAATAACGGGTCTTCCGCAAGCCAAAGACTCAAGCGGCGGAATCCCGAAGCCCTCCCATTTTGACGGGTAAATAAGAGCCGTGCAGTCTCTATACAGCTTTATCAAAGAATCTCTGTCGATATAGTCAAGAAAATCCACGCTTCCTTTCAGATTGGAAGTGGAGACCATGTCCTCAAGATGGCTCCTATACTTCCCGCCACATGAAGTGACAATCAGTTTGTAATGGGACTTCCAGAGATCGGCATTCGCAATTACTTCTTCAACATTCTTATGCGAATATCTGGCTCCTACCATAAGTAAATATGGTTGCGGTTCAGTTGCTTCATCAATCGCCAGTGAAGAAGGGTTGATCGAATTTGGGACAACATGAATTCGATCTATCGGATAATTATAAGTCCTAGATATGTCATGCCGAGTGGCCTGGCTGACCGTGAAAACAGCCACGCAATCCTTAAGTATCTGAGGAATTTTATACTTGAAGTAAAGGTACTGCGAATAATGCTGTCGAGGAAACCTGAGGGATATTAGGTCATGAATTGTAATGATCTGCTTCTTGTGTCTGATCGCATGATGAGTCGGCGAGTAAACAAGGTCGGCAGGATCGACCTTCAGTCCACGAAGCCAAAGTTGTCTAAAAATTGCGGCCATTCGTCCGGAGCCAAGCACTATGTTCTTCGGCGAGGCTATGGAGCCATCGGAGCCGAGGAGAGAGCCGTCAGAGGATATGATCCTGGACCTAAATAGATTGGTGATGTCCGTCAGATTCGACGCATAAACTCCAAGGCCGGTAGGCCGCGATCCTATCATTGAGTAGTTCAGAACTAGTTTCATTATAACTGCCCAATCCCGGTGGCCTTGATGAAGCGCGCAGGCGATCCGGCCCAGACTTCGTTATCTCCGACGCTCGTTAGAACGACAGAATTGGCGCCAATGATTGCGCCGTTTCCAATAGTAAGCTTCTTTCCTGATTTAAATAGGATCTTGGCGCCGGCGCAGATCCGCACGTCATCGCCTATCTCTATGCCTTCGTTGGCGTTGGAGCTGTCAGGTCGATAAAGATCGGCGCGACCCAAAGTGACGCCTTGGTACAAAGTTACTCTATCGCCCAACACAGTCTTGCCGTGAACCACTAAGCCAACAGCCCAGTGAGGAAGGCGGACGCCTTGTCCAATCTTAACTGAACGCGGAAACTCTATCCCTATTGCTTTCAAGAGCGAGTATCCAATGGTGCCAAATAATCGCGTCCTTGAAAGCCTGAGAAATCGCTCTGCAGTGTTCATCGAAGTTCGGCCGTGCAGTTTATGGTTGAAGAGTGAAAAATATAGAACAAATCAGATGAGAATCTCTGAAAGAACGGCCGCATGATTTTGATCTACTGACCTGTATCCGCGCGAAGCGATCCAGCAACATAAGTCATCGTTATGGCCCATAACCAGAAGATTGGAAATGATAGATCTGGTACAGCGATAGCCATAGATACAAAACAGAAGAAGAAGCCCCAACGAGCTGCCAACAACACAGCTCGATGCGAAGATTCGCTCGCAGGAAGGGCGTTCGCTACTCGGGCAGTGACCTTCAGGATCTGATATACAAAGGTTAAGAACAACGTAAGGCCAATAATTCCAAGATTGCTAACAATCGACGTGATAAGGCTAGATGGCCTATTTGCGCCTAGGCCTACGCCAAGCCCAAAGGTCTCGTAAACGATCTGAAGTGCTCTGATATCGGCAGCGCCTCTATGAGTTGCTGAGCCGCTAGAAGCCTTAGTGGTTATGGAAAGGTCTACTACAGACCTTACGATAGTGTTGTCCGAAAAGTAAAGAACCATGATAAAGGCTGCTAGCAAAGATAAAGAGAGCGTAGCAAGTGTTCTCTTCGATAACCGTCCTTTGCCTATCTCCTTAACGACGACGAATGCCAAAAAACAGGCTATGAGAACAGCCGCGCTAAGATACGCTGTTGAAGAGGTTGTTATGGCAATGAGGAGCGTGATTGCCGCGGAAATCAGCAATGACATCAAGCTTTTTGTTGCATATGCGTAGCGAAGAAAATACGCTAAAGCGGAGACCAGATATACACCGAGATATGACACCTCGGTGAATGTGGAGCTTACTCTGTAGATGCCATTAATCGTCTGATCAACATTCTCGGCTTTAATTCCGGACGAGTAGAGTATCTCGGAAGGAAAGTAGATGCCTGAAAGCAATGACGCTAGCCGCCACGCGCCGAATAGAAGTACCAGTATGGCGCCAATGCTTATCCACCTATGCGCGATATGATGTCTGAGTTTGTCTTTCGTATTCAATGAAAAGAACAAGAAGCAAAATAGAGATAGCAGCAAATACGCAGGCTGTATAAAGATAGAGGGTGTGACGCGCAGAGGAGTGAGATTATTATGCTGGCTATCTATTCCCCCTCTCGCGCTATAGACACCGATCCCGTCAAAGATAACGGGCAGAACTGGAGCCATGAAGATCGAAAGGGCCGTTAAGAGAAAAATAGAAAGGAGTGGGGCGGCGCTTCCGCCGAGCTTCATGGTGGGGCGGCCATTCCCGACTGCGATAAAAATTACGAGGCATAGTGAAGCAAGAAGCTGTAAAGCCAGAAAAGGACTAAGATAGAACTCGACCCCAGAAGAAGAAAAATTGTAAACAGCCGCTGCTTGGAAAATAGCGCTCGTAACAAAAGCAGCAAATAGGAACCTATGCAGTCTAGAAGTTGAACTATTCAAAAAATTCTAGCCTCATTGGAATTCTTAAGGTTATCTTCGCCAATTGCTTTCTTGTAAGTTTTGATGTAGCTGTCTGCGATTTTCGAAGACGTAAAGCTATGAGCGAACTGCGTGCATGCCTGGCTGAGTGATTCAATGTTCACCAATGCATCTTCAATACAATCAATGATGGAGGTCATAGCCCCTGGTTCAAATAGCCGCCCGCAGTTCTGCGGAACAATATCCTTCAGTCCCCCGATCTTGGCTGCCACTACGGGCACGCCAAAAGAGTATGCTTCCAAAACAACCCTGCCTAATGGCTCTGCCCATAGTGATGGGACCAGCAATAAGTCAATTTCTTTAAAAAAATCATCTGGCGATCTTCTACCTAGAAACTCGACGTTCGATGGCGATTTTCTATGTAATTGTGCGACGTAGTCTGATCTCCCTTCTCCTGCGACCAACAGCTGTCGGGAGGGCATTGACCTCATGGCTTCAAGAATCGACTCGATACCTTTCGACTCGTCTAGCCTGCCTATAAATCCGATTCTTCCAGTTCGCTGCGTGTTGGCGGATCTGCCAACTATGCGTTCAACCGAGTTGTGTATAACTTCCGCGCTTGCATTCTCGAAGAAGCCGCGAGCGCGGTGAATATCAACTACATACTTGCTGATCCCCACAAACGCTCTTACGTGAGTGGATGCAAGCTTCTTTGGATACGACCAAAGACGAGCTGAGATAGAGAACTCATTCTGAATGCCTCTTCCATTGAACAGCTTCGAGTTTGGATGAAGCAAGTAGTAGTCACGTGCCGTGTGAACAACGGGCAAGCGTCTGGATGCGCACTCTCGCCAAACGGAAACTGAGAATCCAGCTAGATTATTGGTGTGCACCACGTCCGGAGAAATTTGATCTATTAGCTCGCTGAAGCAGCGCCTCATCTCCGAGTTCTCTGCGTCGCGCAAGTGCCAAACAAGCTTCTGGAAAGCGCTCTCGCTAGCCCCGCTAAAGGGCCAGTAGCTGTTCTTCAGAGGTAGGCGGTGTACTCGCACTCCCTCGACTTCCTGATGCTCTACGTGGGCACCAGAATGAAGGGTGATCACATGGGTTTCCATTCCCTTGCGGCAAAGTTCCTGGGCGAGCAGCTCAACCGATCTCTCAGCACCTCCGACTTTAAACGGAGGGTAAAGAGTGTTGACCAAGCATACTCTGGTGCGGCGGGAGCTATTCATTTCGATTGCGGACCGTGCTCTCTTAGCGAACCAGGGTAGTGATCTCTTGCCACAGCTGGATGGACTTTCTCTTCATTTGGAGCTTCGTGTCTGATAGTTTGACTCGAATTTCGTGGAGTCCGTTGCTGTGATAGGCGTCAGAAATCAAGTTTGCGCTCAAACCTGGATTGGAAAGATCTATCAAGCATTCAGGGACCTCGTAGTCTGAGAAGAGTTCCTCGTACTTATGACTCCATCCGCAGGCGTAAGTAGGCACACCCTGGGATAGCGCACTAATCAACGCATGGAAACGGGATCCGACCACCATCTCGCATTTGGACAAGATCCACTTTAGGACAAGCGGATCTTCGTGTGAAACAATCTTCAACGGCTGCGCCAAACCGCTATTGACACGTTCGGCGACGCGCAGATCGTCAACTCCTTCATGGATGAGGAAGAACGCCTTGTCGGGGCCAAGATTTCTAGAGACGCTGGCGAGGAAATCAAGATACCCGCTGGCTCCATCTTTAACTTTGTCGATCATTCTTGCGTTAGGAATGATCGCAACAGGAGCGACTAGTAGATCCGACCTGCCCTCCCTTGGGTCAAGAAGGTTTGTGAAGTCAGGAGATACTCTTACCTCTCCAGCATAAATGGACCTAACATGATTCTGCGACTGCCGATCCCTTGCATAGATGGCGGTTGCATTATTGAAGACCTGTCGCATGGAGTGGGCTACCTTTGGGTTCCTAAATGGGCCAAAAGCTTGTGGAAGAAGGATGAACTTACAGCCCCTGCGCTTCCATACCTCGGAACTCTTGGCTGTAAAGCCGGGGTAGAAGGGGCCCCACTGGTCGCTGTACGCAAAGCCAGACGCATCCAGAACTACGTCGATCTCGCGATCGGCTACCAAGCCATACGCTCGTTTTAGTGGTTGCGGAATCAGTCGGTCCATTACATAACCGAGTTTCTGCATGCCCCTGCGTTCAAACCAGATTTTCTGATAAAGCCCGTAAGTGTGCCGATCACCATAAGGAAAGGCTCGGTTTGGAGTTACGACATACCTCTCCACGTTCCAGTGCCGAGTTTCCTGCAGGGCTACGAGGAGCATCATCAGTGCTCCTTTGTTGAGGGAGTTTGTGCCTCGTATTTCGAGATTCATTATCCTATGCCTTGAAATAGTTCTAGGTCTGTTGTCTATCAATGCCCGGCCGTTCTAGCGTCCGTCTCTGAGCGCGTGAGTTGCTTGGGCAGGCTCATGATTGAAGCGGCAGAGCTTGGAGGCCGGCTTCTTTTCCGAGTATGCGACCATGCTACTCTTGTCTGGCCAGCCGAATGAGACCAGCATGACAGGCCGTTCGTCGGCCTCAAGCCGTAGCAAGTTGCCCATTCTTTGTTCGCGCTCTTCAATGTCGGGCCAGTTGATACAGCACGAGCCAATGCCTTGAAGCTCCAGTGCATAAACAAATGACATTATCGCCAGCGAGGCATCTGTGTATATCGCGTGTCGGTCGTGTTGTCCGAAGTAATTTCTGAGTTTTCCTACGATCACTGCAACAGCTGGGACTTGATCGTTGAAGCCGGCAGTTCCGCCAGGAACCCTTATTATTTCTGATACAAGCTCGGGAGAATCAAAAATCCTGAACTCATAAGGTTGACGATTGCACGCCGTCGGGGAGTAGGTTGCGGCCTCAACGGCTAACGCGATCATTTCACGGGGTATCGGTGTGGATGCGTACCATCTCACCGAACGCCGGTGTTTTGCCAGTGCTATGAAGTCGTGAATGTTAAAGCTGGGCGCGAAATCGGTATCACGATGATAGGGAACGCGCTTAAGATTATTCTGAGCGCCAACCTTTTCGCTTGCATCAAGCACGATCTCTCGAAGCGGATCAACTTGCGGGTGTGATGGAGTGATGGCCATGTACTCAAGAAGCACATCCCGTGCCCAGGCCAGTTCGTTCGGCTCGATGCCCGCGCTCACTGCCCTGTGAAACGCATGTACGGTCTCTTCTATATAAGTAAGCCCGAATGGCACTCGCCGAGGTCTCATCAGCATACCCTTCTCAATGCGATGAGTATTTCTTCGCAACAGGCTCGTATTGATAGTTGGATCTGAGAGGGATGCGCGGTACATCTTCTTGCCAGCAAGTACAGCTTGCTGTTCTCGGCCGAATCCGCCGCGCACGAGCCAATAGATTCCTGCCATTCGGGAGCTTGAGGCACCAACATTCGCCATCATTGAATCGACTGGTCCAAGGATAGTCTTGATTGCGGCCTTAGCTCTACTGATGAGTGCACTCATTATTTGCTCAGCGTCAAATTTGGTTTCAAGGTTGATAAAAGTCGAAGATAGCCGGCAATCGTGTCGCGCCCAATCTTTGAGACTGCATAGGTTCCGAGGAATGCTGCAGCGAAAACTGTGGCGTCGATGATCGTCTGTGTGATCATCTGATCGGTTTTCCAGCGGCTCGGCCAGAAAAAGACTATGATGATCGCGACGACTGAAGCGAGGAAAGGGAGCTTGATGGAGTCGAAGAAGTCACGCGGACGCAATGGAGTCTGGTTAAAGATAAATAGCAGTGATGGGTAGATAAGTGCATAGTTCACTATCAGATAGGCCCATGCGATCCCGATGTTGCCCCAGCGAATTCCGATGCAGAATGCAATTGTCACCGTAATCGCGTTAATGCCGCCCCATGCCAAGTAGCGTCTCGATTTGCCAAGACTTAAGAGCACTAGTCCTCGCAACGATGCGACAGGTTGTATGAAACCCGTGACTCCGAGTAGAGCGAATACCGGTGCTACCTCTATCCATTCTCTACCAAGCGCAATTTCCACAACTTGCTCAGATTTTACCGTTAGGAAGCCCATCATCGGCATGGAGAGAAAAGCGAGCAGCGATGCAATTCGACAATAGTATCGTCTGAACCCCACTTGGTCGTGCTGAAGCCGTGAGAGAACAGGGAACGCGACTGCATTGATCGGGGTTCGCAGGCTAGTGATGGGCAGCATCATCATCTGATACGCTCGGCTGTAAAAACCGAGTTGCTCCGCACCCCAGAGCTTTCCGATCAGGATACTGTCGAGGTTTCTGCTGAAGTAGTTGAGAAGTTCGAATGCAGTTACATTGGCGCCGAAACCGAATATTTGTCGAAGTCCTGTGGCAGCTTGCGGGCGAACGGGCTTGAATCCAGATAACAGGAGATATAATAGTGTCGTCGTCAAGGCTCCGAAGACGGTGCCCCAGGCGAGTGCCCAGAATCTCATCCCTTTTAGTGCGAGTAGAATTGATACAAGAAGGTTAACGACGGCTCCGCATACATCGGCGATTGCCTTTGGCTTGAATCTTAATTCTCTCTGGAGAAGTGCGGCGTGTTGCGCGCCAGCACTGGCAATAATGAAGGTTGTCGAGATGGCAATGCAGACCTGTGTCAATTCTGGGCGCTTGTAGAACCAAGCGATGATGGGTGCCAGCGCCATCACTAGCATCATTAACACGCCGCCAACCAGTAGGTTGAACCAGAACAAGGCACTTGCTTGCTCGCGAGTGAGATCGGTTTTCTGGATGGATGCTGTGGAAAGCCCCATGTCTCGGAACAAACCAACGAAAGCAGTTATCGCTAAGATCATTGCGATAACACCGAAATCTTCCGGGCGAAGTATTCTGGAGAGAATGACTATGGAGGCCATCTGTATCAAGATGACCGCTACCTGCGCTGTCATGCTTATGGCGCCGCCACGAACTGCCTTGGCTCTTAGGTTTTCGTTTGTTGCTTGCACTGGTTTTAGTCTGCGCCAAACAAGTCGCGGCTGTAGACGCGCTCGGAGACGTCCTCAATCTCGTGCGTCAATCTATTGGCGACGATGACATCAGAGCGCCGCTTAAACTCCGCGAGGTCCTTTAGCACTTGGGAACTATAGAAGTTATCGGTTGCCAAGGCAGGCTCGTACAAAATCACCTCGACGCCCTTGCCTTTGATGCGTTTCATGATTCCCTGAATCGCTGAAGCCCGAAAGTTGTCCGACCCCGACTTCATCACAAGCCGATAGATGCCGACAACTTTTGGTGACCGGCGAACAATGTCCTCGGCGATGAAGTCCTTCCGAGTCCGGTTGGCTTCCACGATCGCGTGGATCAGGTTCTGGGGCACGTCGCTGTAGTTGGCGAGCAGCTGCTTCGTGTCTTTCGGCAGGCAATAGCCGCCGTAACCGAACGAAGGGTTGTTGTAGTGGCTGCCGATGCGGGGATCCAGGCTCACGCCTTCGATGATCTGGCGGGTGTCCAGGCCATGCGTGCAGGCGTAGGTATCCAACTCGTTGAAGTACGCAACCCGCATCGCGAGATAGGTGTTGGCGAACAGCTTGATCGCCTCGGCCTCGGTCGCATCGGTGAACAGCACCGGCACGTCTTGTTTGATTGCACCTTCCTGCAGCAGACGGGCGAAGACGGTGGCGCGCTCGGATCGTTCACCAACGATGATCCGGCTGGGGTGCAGGTTGTCGTAAAGGGCGCGGCCCTCGCGCAGGAACTCGGGCGAGAACAGGATGTTGTCGGTACCGAACTGGGCGCGGGCCTTCGCGGTGAAGCCCACCGGTACGGTGGATTTGACCACCATCACCGCGGTGGGGTTGATCTGCTTTACCTGGGCAATGACGCTTTCGACCGAGCCGGTATTGAAGTAGTTCGAGGTCGTGTCGTAGTCGGTCGGGGTCGCGATGACCACGTAGTCGGCACTCGCGTAGGCCTGGTGGGGGTCGGTCGTCGCGGTGAAATCCAGCTCCGGCTTGCCCAGGTACTCGCGGATCTCGGCGTCGTCCAAGGGCGACTCACGGCGATTGAGCATCTCGACCTTGGCGGCGTCGATGTCCAGCGCAACCACGGTGTGGTGCTGGGCCAGGAGGAGAGCGTTGGAGAGGCCGACGTAGCCAGTACCGGCGATGGCGATTTTCATGGGCGGTGGGCTGGTTGGACGATTGAAGTTGGAGGGGTCAGGTGAAGAGCGTGAAGCGCCCCCATCCGGCCCTTCGGGCCGACTTCCCCCGCAGGCGGGGGAAGGGGGATCCGCAGGCGGGAAAGGAGCGACTGCGGGCGGGGGAGGAAGCGAAGAGACCGCGAGGACGGGAGACCTCAGTAAGCGTTGCGGCCGATGAAGCCTTTGAAGATGGTCATCACGATGATTCTCAAGTCGAAGGCCAGCGACCAGTTCTGCAAGTAGTACAGGTCGTGTTCGACGCGGCGGGCCATCTTATCGAGGGTGTCGGTTTCGCCGCGCAGGCCGTTGACCTGCGCCCACCCCGTGATGCCGGGCTTGACGCGGTGGCGCTGCATGTAATCGTCCACCTGGTCCATGAACTCATGGTTGTGGGCGATGGCATGTGGCCGTGGGCCCACGATGGACATGTCGCCCATCAGCACATTGATGAACTGCGGCAATTCATCCAGGCTGGTGCGGCGCAAGAAGGCGCCGAAGGGCGTGACGCGCGGGTCGCCTTTTCGCGCCTGGGTTACCTTGCCGGAGGCCTCGGCATGGACGCGCATGCTGCGGAATTTCAGTACTTTGATCGCGCGGCCATTGAGGCCATGCCGCCGCTGGCGGAAGAACACCGGGCCGGGCGAGGAGAGTTTGACGCCGAGCGCGATAGCCAGCATCAGTGGCGAGATCAACAGCAGAATCAGGAACGCCAGCACGTGGTCTTCAACGGCCTTCAGGACGTAGGCATCGCCTCGCAGTGGGCTGCTGCGCAAGTTGATGATCGGCACGCCAGCCATCTGCTCCACCGAATGGTTGAGCATCTGCATGCCGAACAGGTCGGGCACCAGCTTGATGTCCGCGGTCGAGTGCCGCAGACGATGCAGCACGTCCTTGATCTCGGACTCAGCGCTCATCGGCAGCGCGATCCAGACCTGGTCGATATGCAGACGTCGAACGTAGTGCTCCAGCGCATCCACACTGCCCAGTAGAGGCAGCCCATCGAGCCGTTGCCGGGAGGTGGAAGGCGCGAACCAGCCGCGCACCTGCAGGCCCAGCCAGGGTTGCGCCGAGAGTTGATCGGCCAGGCGCCGTGCATCGCGCCCGCCGCCCACGATGACCGCGGTTCGACGGTCGACACCACGCGCACGCAGCCTGTCGGCCAGCGTGCGCACCCCGACACGCAACACCGCGGTCGAAACGACCGTCAGGGCAAACCAGGTGGCCCACCACAGCCGCGAAAAATCGTCGCTGAGCTTGAAGGCGACGGTATAGAGAATGCTGGCGGCGAACACCAGCGTCCACAGTCCTAGCAGCTGGCTACCTTCGCGCACGACACCGCGCCCCCGCCAACTACGGTAAAGCGTGGAGCCGTTGAGCACTAGAATGGCAAACAGGAGCACGCGCGCCAGGTTGCGGACATAGTCCAGGGGCATCGCGAAGGTGTCGAATCGAAGCCAGTAGGCCAGAAAGCCAGCCGCCACCAGCGCCACCAGATCCAGGGCCCGCAATCCCCAAGACAAGAAGGCAGTGAGCTTGCTTGCGATACGCCAGTCCCCTTCGGCCTGCGGCCGGCTGGGTGCGAAGAACATGCCCGACTCCTTCATCGAGCACAGAGCCGGACCGGGCCCTTCCCTGAAGGCACCCCCGGCTTCACCCTGTGTACGGTGATCGTTGATCCAATCGCGGCCAGACGCCGCTGTCCTGCTACGCGGTCGCGGGCGCACGCACGGAACTCACGCGGGCTCACCACCTGTGAGAAATTTCTCATAGATGGTGCCCTGCAGCAATCGATATTTGCTGATCTGCGTCAAGAAGTGACGTTTCTTGACAGGGGTGACCTTTTGGCAGCCGTGAAAAGTAGGCCATTGGGTGTTCGCGTCTCGTGAAGACGCCCCTGTGCTCCTTGAAGATAATGCTGAATACGATAACTGTTTCGTTGGTAGAACGCGGGATCAGCGGTCGATCCACTCCAGGTTGTCGAAGAGCAGTTCGCCGCTCCGCTCGCCGGTCATCGGGTACAGGCCGTAAGTCCGGAACAGCTTGGCGCCGCCGTCGCGGAACAGTGGCTGCCACATGATCTCGGCGCGTGCGCGGCTGGGGCGGGGCAACACGAAGTCCATCGGGATCGAGAAGTAGATGCCCTTGTCGAAGCTGCCCTCGCCGAAGGTGCGCGAGGAGATGTTGGTCTTGGTCGCGTAGGCGCCCATGGTCACGCCGTTGTTGAAACGGCGGGTCAGGTTGACCGTCGTGCCGATATCGCCGGCCAGGTACTTGCCGACGCTGACATTGGCCTGCAGCCGACGTGTGCGCCCGAAGGTGTAGTAGCCGGTGATGTGGCCGGTGGTGATCTCGTAGTCGCGGAAACCTGCGTGTTGGTCGAAGTCGCGCTGGCGCACCTGGTTGATGTCCGCGCCTATCGCCCACTGCTCGCCGAAGGGGCGGTACAGCACTTCGCCGCCGACGCCGCCGTACATCGACTCCAGGTAGCCGGCGTAGGCCATGCCGTACCAGTCGCGTCCCAGTTGGTGCACGGTCGTCAGCTGCAGGTTGGGCACGGTCACGTCGGACGTGGTCATGTACTGACGCTGCCACGTGCGCACGCGCGGCAGGCGTGTCGGCGCGTCGTAGCGGAACTTGTCGAAGTTGTTGGCGATGTCCACGCTGACCATGCCCGACAGCCACGTGTTACGCGAGAACCAGTAGCTGCCGCTGAAGTCGGCCGAGAGTTGGTACAGGATGAAGCCGTCGGGGCCGCCCAGGATCTGCTTGTATCCAGGCGCGATGCTGCCGCGCAGGCGGCGGAACGGGGCCTCGTAGACCTCCTCGCGGCGCTGTTGCGCGGGCGGTGCGAGTTCCACCTTGCGGGCGAATGCAGGCAGATCGATCCGCCGGTCGACATAGTCGGCGAACGCCTGCCGCTCGACGCTGGTCTCGGCAATGGGGGTGCCGGCACGCTCGTGTGCAAAGGTGAACCACGTGACGTCATCGCCGAGCGCGTTGTCGAGCACGCGCGCGCCGCGGCCGATGCCCTGGGCCGGATAGAAATAGCGGTTGTGGCTGCCGTGGATGATGACCTCGTGGTCTCGGCGCGTGATGCGCGAGACGCGGATGCCGGCTTCCTGGTTGAGGTCGGCGGCGATGCCAGCCCAGTCGGGGGCGGCACCGGTTGCTTCATTCGGGCTGAGCGCCGACGTTACGGCGACCGCCGGGGCGCTGCTATCTGGATCGCTGTGACGCCGTAGCGGCAGGGCGGGGCGATCCATGATCGGGGCATTGCTGCGTGTCGTCGCCAGGTTGGTCGTCAGCGTCAGGCCGATGACAGCCGTGTTGCCGCGCTCCAGGCCCGCCGTCAGTTGCAGGTTCGGGCTCGGGCGGTAGACCAAGCCGACGTTGATTGGCGAGCTCTGTTCGATCTCGATGGGTGTGGCGCGGGGCCTCGCTTCGTTCTTGTAGTCATTGCCGTCGAACTCGACCTTGAGCAGCAACTGGTCGAGCGGCGTCTGCCAAGTGATGCCACCGAAAATCCCGATTGGTCCACGAAAGATGGATTCGGCGCCGACGTCGCCCGGTGTCCCCAAGCCAGGGCGGGTTTCGAAGCGGTCGTCGATCAGTCGAAGCGGGTTGGCGAAGTCGCCACGATTTCCCATGTAGCCCGTCGCAAGACCGAGGCTGGCATCGATGGTGCCGAAACGCTTGCTTGCCACTAGGTACTCGCTGGAGAACAGGCCGGTGCCGCCAAGGTCGCGGAAGCCAAGCGCAACTTCAGGGAGATATCGGCTTTCCTGCCAAAGGCGCAGCTTGAGGTCGATCGACTTGTCCTTGTAGTGCTGGTCTCCGCTGAGCGATGGCACGCCGTAGCGCACGGTATTGATGTTGATGTAGCGGAACGTCCCCTCAAGCCAAGGGAGCGGCTGCATCGACAGGTTGTATCGCGCATAGGGCGCGGTGTAGCTGGCGCTCAGGCTGAATTGGCCCTCGGCTTCCATGCGCGCCGTTGGGGTCTGCAGCAGGCCGGCGCCGCCCCAGTCGCTCTGGGTGACCAGGTCATGCGCGGATTCCTGCGCGTGCAGGCTGCCGGCGATCGCCAGGGCCAGCAGCCCCGGTGCCAGGTGGACGGGGCGGCGGCGATGGCGGGCGGTCATGGTGCAAGGTCCGTATTCGAAGTGTCCGGCGCGTTGGCGGGCAAGGGGAGGATCGGCTGTGTCGCCAGGAACGCCGCGAGTTCGCGGTTGAGGTCTTGCGCCCCCGCGCGACGCAGATCGCGCTCGGGCAGCGGGACATAGAGGGTCGCGCCCGGAGCCAGCGCCTGCCTGGGGCTACGGTTCCAGGCGGCGATGCCGAGTATCTGGACCGTGCCATCAGGCTGCACCGCGAACAGCAGGTCGCGGTCGGCGCCTGCGGTCGGGCAGTCGCGCAGATAGTCGAGTGCATCGCGCAGTGGCACGTGCGGCAGGGTGCAAGAGGCGACGACGGCGCCTGTGACGCGCACGTCTGCGGGGCGCGTTGGATACGTGATCCGGTCGCCGGGCTGCAGGACCAGATTGGCCTCAGGCCGAACCTCGACGACGCGGGCGTCGAGTGCGTTGCGGACGCGCCCCGTGACCGGCAGCTCAGCGAGTTCGGCTTCCAGTCGCGCTGCGGTGGTGGCCGTCGACGGCTGCACATTGGCAGCCGCTTGCACGGCTTGCAGGTCGTGCAGCACACCGGCCTTGAGCCGGGTCTGTGCTTCGCGCTCAGATGGGCGCAGCAATGCCGCGGCGGTGGTGTAGGCCGCCTGGGTCGGCATTGCGGCCAGCAGGACGTCAGCCAAACGAGTCCCGGTCGGAACCTGGTACTCGGCCGGCTGTTGCACGGCGCCGTCGACCCGGACCTGCAGCGTTCCGGACTCGGCCTGCGCGACGCTTGCCGCGAGCAGGGCCAGGCATAGCGGTAGCCGCGTCATCGCGTGCCTCCTGGCCGGTACGGCTTGAGTTGCACCAGTTCCACGCTCAGGCCGGGCGCGACGAGCTGCCGGCTCTTGCGGATGAAGCCGGTCTGCGGCTCCACCCAATACTGGTTGGTCGCATCGACACCGGCACCGCGTAGCGCTTCGTCGAAGCGCACCAGCGTGTGCATCGTGCCGAGAATCTCCACCTGCTCGGGGCCCATGCGCCGTAGTTCGCCCTCGACCATCGCGCCGTGGCGATAGCCTGGCATCCAGTCATAGCGCCGCAGCGTGGGCGATGTGCCTTGCAAGGCCGCCAGCCGCGAGAACGGGTTGTCACCGACCAGGCGGATGTCGCTGGCATCCTGCGCCAGTCCGACAGTCCCGGCCAGCAGACCGTCGCGCAGGAACACGATCCTGCGGTCGGGGCTGTACCAGGCGCTGCGGCCGGCATCGTCGTTGCCCAGCACCATCAGCGCTTCGAAGTCATCGCCCTGCACCAGCATCTGGGCGTAGGGATTGGCCGCCACCTGTTCCGGCGTGATCTCGAGCTTGGCGCCAAAGACCGCAAGACGGGCGGCGTCCAGACTGCCGCGGCTCAGGCCGCTGCAACCGGCCAGAACCGAGAGGAACAGAACGAGGCAAAGCGCTGCCAGCGCCCGCATGGTGGACGCGGCGGAGAGTTGGGCCATCATTTCGACGCCATCACTCCAGGTCGTTGCTGGTGCCAGCAGCGTTGCGGATCAGGCCGGAGAAAGGAATCAACTGGGCGATGAAGCGGTTCCAGCGGGTGATGCCGGCGGCACCGACGAAGACCACGTCGCCGGGCTGCAGTTGGAACTGGCTGGCCACTGCGAATGCCGCCGGGGACTTGGCTTCGAGTTGGTAGACCACGGACGGCGGGGCGTCGGGCTCGAGACCGCGCGCGCCACGAATCACATACACCGCGTTGCCGTTGGAGGTGGTCTGCAGCAGGCCACGGGCGCGGCCCAGTGCCTGGCTGAGGCTGATGCTGCCGGTGCGGAAGCTCTGTGCGCCGGGCTGCGTCACCTCGCCGACCACGAAGACTTCCTTCGCGTCGAGGAACGGGATGTACAGGTGATCGCCCGCCTTCAGATAGATCGCATCGCCCGACTGGCGGTCCAGGTCGATCGTATAGCTGATGCCGTCGCGGGTCAGGCGCACGCCCGAGAGGTCGGCGACCGTGGGGTTGATGCCCGCCTGGCTGATCGCGTCGTTGAGCGTCATTGGCGTCATCGTCAGCGGCACGGCGGTGGAGTTGGCGGTCGCGCCGGTGACCCAGGCGCGCTGACTGCCATATGTCAGGACTGAGACATCGACCTGCGGCGACTCGATATAGCGCGCCAACTTGCCGGCGATGTCTGCGCGCAATTCGGCCGGCGTGCGGCCGGCGGCCTGGACCTTGCCGATATAGGGATAGAACAGCGTGCCGTCGGTCTGCACGTGGCGCCCGGCGGCGTTGAGCTGCTGCTGCGCGCCCGCGGGCACCGTGAGCTCGGGATGGTCCCAGACCGTGATGTAGAGCACATCGCCGACGCCGATGGTGTAGGCGGACGGCTGGTACTCGACCAGCGCAGTCGGCAGGCCGCCGGTCGTCTGCTGGGTGGCACGCTCCATCGCGATCAGCTTGGGCGTGATCGGGATCAGGTCGAGCTGGTCGTTGCCGACGGTGCGGATGCCCTCATCGTTGGCGCTGCCGGGGCGCAGGTGCTGGCCCGGGCTCCAGATGCAGCCCGAGAGGGCGGAGACGGCGACAAGGGCGATGAGCGGGCGCAGCGATACGCGCATGGACGAAACTCTCCTGACAACGGTGGGCGGCCAGGGAGGTGCCGTCCATAAAAAACCCCGCCGGTGTTCACCGGCGGGGTCGATCTATCGGTATGACCGCGAGGTGCGGAAGCTCGATCAGCCGCCGGTGCCGGTGCCGCCCGTGCCGCCGGTACCACCCGTACCGCCGGTGCCGCCGCCGCCGTCGCCACCGCCATCACCGCCAGTGAACTCGCCTTCGCTGTCGCCGTTGTTGTCCATCGCCACCGCTGCCAAGGCCACCACGCCGGCCACGATGCCGACGGTTGCGCCAGTGGTCAGGCCGGTGCCGACTGCGTTGCCGGTGCCGCCAGGAATGCCGCTGTCCTGCGTCGCGTCGTTGTTGGAGGCCGCCGTGCCCTGCGCCTGCGGTGCAGCAAAGGCGATGCCGGACAGGCCGGCCAGGGCGATGGTGCCGATCAGGCGAAGGGTCGTGTTCATGGGGGAGCTCCGAGCGTGTTGAAGGACGGTATGCGTCCAGGCTGATGCGAGGCTATAGGCCGCAAGCCGTTCATGTCAAGGCGCATTCTCACGCTTGGAGCGCTTGCTGACGCGGTCTCAACAAGCCTGAATGGGTTGATCACAGTTCACGAGGGGTGAGCTTGCTAGACTACGCGCTTGTGTCCGCCCCCGGCGGCGTCCGGGAGTGGAGTACGTCCAGGTGTTTCGGAAGGTCCTGTTCGTGTGCATCGGCAACATCTGCCGCAGCCCCACCGCGGAGATCGTGTTGCGATCGGTGCTCGGGACCTCTGGCATCGCTGTCTCGTCGGCGGGATTGCAGGCGCTGGTCGATCGTCCGATCGACCCGACCGCAGGCCTGCTGTTGCAGGAGCGGGGCCTCGACACCGATCAACATCGCGCCCGCCAACTCACGCCCGCCCTGCTTGCCGATGCCGACCTGGTGCTGGTGATGGAGCGGGCCCACCAGGCGCGGATTGCCCGTGAGGTGCCGCAGGCCAGCGGCAAGGTGATGTTGCTGGGCAAGTGGATCGGCGAACGCGAGATTCCGGATCCCTATCGACAACAACGCCCCGCGTTCGAACATGTACTAGGCCTGGTCGACGAGTCGGTCGCCGCCTGGCAGCGCTATCTCCGCTAGCGCTTTTGGGCCATACCGGTCAGCCGCATTCCGCGCATAGCGCCCCCATCTATAGAAGTCAGAGCCACTGCATGAGCAAGGAAACTGGAGTGTCCGCCAAGGACGAGGACGAGATCGACCTGCGCGAACTCGTGGGCCTGTTAATCGACCGCAAGTGGTGGATCATCGGGATCACGGCGGCGTTCTTCGTGGTCAGCGTGGCGTACGCGCTGCTGGCGACGCCGATCTATCAGGCGCGCGCGATGGTGCAGGTGGAGTCGAAGGCGCCCAGCATTCCGGGCCTGCCGGATCTGTCGTCGCTGGGGGGGGGCGTCACGTCGGCGGCAGCGACGACGGAAGTCGCGCTGATCACCTCGCGTACGGTCATCGGCGATGCGGTCGACAGCACGCAGGCCGATGTGGTCATCGAACCGGCGCGCTTCCCGTTGATCGGCGGTTTTCTCGCGCGCCGGTTCTCGCCCGAGACGCCTGATGCGGTGGCTTCACCGTGGTTCGGACTGTCGCGCTATGGCTGGGGCGGCGAGCATGTCGAGATCGTCGGCATGACGGTGCCGGCGATCTGGGAGAACCAGCCGCTGACGTTGCGTGTGGGCGACGACGCTTCGCGTTTCAGCCTGTTCGGGCCGGACGACCAGTTGTTGCTTGAAGGCACCGTTGGCACCGATGCCGAAGGCGGCGGCGTCAGGTTGCAGGTGGCGGCGTTGCGCGCCAATCCGGGCACACGGTTCGAGGTGACCAAACTGCGTCGGCTCGATGTTGTGTCCGGCTACCAGCAGGACGTCAACGCGTCCGAGCAAGGGCGCGAATCCGGCATTCTGCAGCTGTCGTTCGAGCATCCCGATGCGCAGTTCGCCGAGACCTTCCTGCAGGCGGTCGCGTCGGCCTACGTGCGTCAGAATGTCGAGCGCAACTCCGCCGAAGCCGGTGCGCAGCTGGAGTTCGTGCGCGAACAGTTGCCGACCGTGCGTCTCCAGGTGGAGGCGGCGCAGAAGGCGATGAACGAGTATCAGACGCGCGCGAATTCGGTCGACATCACGATGCAGACCCAGGGTCTGCTGCAACAGGAAGTGGCGGTCGAGACCAGCATCCAGCAGCTGCGCCTGCAACAGGCCGAGATGGATCGCAGCTTCACGCGCGAGCACCCGGCCTACCGCGCGCTGCTCAAGCAGATCGGCGAGCTGGAAGCACGCAAGGCCGGCTTCCAGAAGCAGGTCGGCGAATTGCCAGACACCCAGCAGGAACTGCTGACGCTGACCCGCGACCTGCAGGTCAGCAACGAACTCTATACCGGCCTGCTCAATCAGGCACAGCAGCTCGATGTCGCGCGTGCCGGCACCGTGGGCAACGTGCGGATCGTGGATCCCGCGGTCGTCGATACCCAGCGGCCGGTGAAGCCGCGCAAGCCGTTGATCGTGTTGATCGGCACGTTCCTGGGCGGCTTCCTCGCGGTGGGCCTGGTGTTCCTGCAGCGTGCGTTGCATGCCGGCATCGAGGATCCTGCGCAGATCGAGGAACTCGGGCTGCCGGTCTACGCCTCCATCCCGCTCAGCGAGTCGCGCGATCTGCTGATCATGGATCGGCTGCGCAACCGCAAGGGACGCGTGCGCCGGGATCCGGGCTTCGACAAGCGCCAGCACCTGCTCGCGGTCAATGCACCCGCAGACCTGGCGATCGAAGCGATCCGCAGCCTGCGCACCAGCCTGCATTTCGCGATGCTCGAGGCCAAGAACAACATCCTGGCGATCTCGGGTCCGCGCCCGGCGGTGGGCAAGACCTTCGTGTCGGCGAACCTGGCTGCGGTGATCGCCCAGGCCGGCCAGCGCGTGCTGGTGATCGACGCGGACATGCGCAAGGGCACCCTGCACAAGGTGCTGGGCGTCACGCAAACCGGCGGCCTGTCCGATGTCCTCGGCGGCAAGCTCGAAGCGGCCGATGCGATCCACACGACCGATGGTGTGGAGAACATGCACTACATGGTGCGCGGCGATATTCCGCCGAACCCGTCGGAACTGCTGATGCATCCGCGCTTCGGTCAGTTGCTGGAGGCGTTGTCGACGCAGTACGACCTGGTGATCGTCGACACCCCGCCGATCCTGGCCGTCACCGACGCCGCGCTGATCGCCCGCCATGCCGGCTCGAGCCTGTTGGTGACGCGCTTCGGCGTGAACCAGCCCAAGGAGATCCTGCTGACCAAGAAGCGCTTCGAGCAGAACGGCGTGCAGGTCAAGGGCGTGATCTTCAACGCAGTCGAAAAGCGCGCCACGGGCTACTACAGCTACGGCTACTACGAGTACAAGGCCGACAAGGCCTGATCTCGCGCGGCGCTCGCGCTTTTGCTCCTTCCCCCGCGTGCGGGGGAAGGTGACGTGCGCGGGCAGCGTCTTTGTTCCCTCCTCCGCGTGCGGGCATTGCGCCCTTCACGGACTGCCGTTTTTTGCTCCTTCCCCCGCATGCGGGGCATTGCGCCCTTTACGGGCGGAAGGTTGGGATGGGGGTAAAGTTCGCAAGGCCCCCGTGCCCCCACCCGATGCCTGCGGCATCGACCTCCCCCGCAGGCGGGGGAGGTGACGCGCGAGCTGCGGCTTTGCTCCTTCCTCGCATCGCGAGGCATTGGGCCCTTCACGGACTGCCGTTTTTTGCTCCTTCCCCCGCATGCGGGGCATTGCGCCCTTTACGGGCGGAAGGTTGGGATGGGGGTAAAGTTCGCCAGGCCCCCGTGCCCCACCCAATGCCTGCGGCATCGACCTCCCCCGCAGGCGGGGGAGGTGACGTGCGCGAGCTGCGGCTTTGCTCGCATCGCGGGGCATTGCGCCCTTCACGGGTGGAAGGGTGGGATTGGGGCGCACGGTGTCAGCAGCGCGACACGCGCCGAAACACTTGGCCCTGCTATGTCCCCACGGCTAATCTGTCGCCCGTCATGCCCGTATCGCTTTCCACCTCTCCGAGCACGCCTGCTTGGCGCCAGCGACTGGCGCTGTACTGGAAGCTGGTCCGTGGCGACCGTCCGATCGGGTGGTTGCTGTTGCTGTGGCCGACCTGGTGGGCGTTGTGGATCGCTGCAGAGGGGGTGCCGCCACTCTGGACGCTCGCTGTGTTCAGCGCCGGTGTCTGGCTGACGCGCTCGGCCGGCTGTGTGATCAACGACTATGCCGACCGCTGGCTCGACCCTCACGTCGAGCGCACCAAGGATCGTCCGCTGGCGAGCGGGGCCGTGCGGGGGCGCGAGGCGCTGTGGTTGTTCGCGGGGCTGATGCTGGTCGCGTTCGCGCTGGTGCTGACGATGAACCGGCTGACGGTACTGATGAGCTTCGTCGGTGTCGTGCTCGCCGCCAGCTACCCCTACCTCAAGCGTTACACGCACCTGCCGCAGGTGTACTTGGGCCTGTCGTTCGGCTGGGCAATCCCGATGGCCTTCGCAGCCGTGCAAGGCACGGTGCCGGTGGTGGGCTGGGTGTTGTTCGTCGCCAATATCTTCTGGGCGACCGCGTACGACACCTGGTACGCGATGGTCGATCGCGAGGACGACATCCGTGCGGGCGCGCGCTCGACTGCCATCCTGTTCGGGCGCTTCGATCTGCTGGCGCAGGCCCTGCTCTACACGGCGACGTTCGCCGCACTCGCGATCGCCGGTCACCTGGCAGGGCTAGGCCCGAACTATTGGCTGGCGCTGGCCGCCGCGGTGGGGCTGGTGCTGTGGGAGTTCTCGATCGCACGCAGTCGCGAACGCGGGCCCTGCTTCCGCGCGTTTCTGCACAACCACTGGGTCGGCATGACGGTCTTCATCGGCATCGCCGCGCACTACGCACTGCCGCCGCTGACCCGGTTGGCGGGCTGAAAGTCGGCGCTGAAAAGACAGAAAGTGGTGTGCTGTCTCCAGGCGTGCCATTTCGGTCACCTCCCCCGCTTGCGGGGGAGGTCGGCGCGCGCAGCGCGCCGGGTGGGGGCGACGAGGTATGACCCGACTCGCCATTGCGGACAGTCCCGATCATAAACCGCTGTGACAACCACCATGCTCGCATTCCTGCATCTGGGAGTGCATCGATGCGGCAGGGTGCGAAACGGGAACTGGCGCGCCGGCTTCGGCGGGCGATGACCGATGCCGAGCGTGCGCTGTGGCGTCATCTGCGCATGCGTCAGATCGCCGGCGCACGCTTTCGCCGTCAGCATCCGATCGGCCCGTACGTCGTCGATTTTGTCTGCTTGGCCCATCGGTTGGTGATCGAGGTCGACGGTGGGCAGCATGCCGACTCGATGTCCGATGCTGCGCGCGATGCCTTCCTGCGGACGCACGGGTACCGGGTGCTGCGGCTCTGGAATCACGACGTTCTGGGCAATCCAGAAGGTGTGTGGTTATGGATTGCACAGGCGCTGCGTGAGGGGTGAGGCGAGGCTGCTAGTGGCGTCGATGACGGTGAAGAGCAGGGGCAATGGGCTCCAGAAGGGGAGTGAATCGGCGTGAGCGGCTACCCCCCACCCCAACCCTCCCCCGCAAGCGGGGGAGGGCGTGCGCCGCTGCGAGCGGGAGGGCGTAATCAGCCCGAGTGGTCAGCAGGCACTGCTCCGCACGCGAAGAAGAGACGTACCACGCGTATAAGAGACAGCGCGCCTGAATCACCTCCCCCATGCGAATAGCAGACAACGGGCGTGAATCGCCTCCCACGCGGATAACAGGCAGCGAGCGTGAATCACCTCCCTACACGCATAACAGACAGCATGCGTGAGTCACCTCCCCCGCTTGCGGGGGAGGTCGGCGCGCTTTGCGCGCCGGGTGGGGGCCCGGCTTCAGGCCGCGCGGACGTCGCGCAGTTCCCAGGCGCTGCCGGCCAGCAGGCGCAGGCGGTGCTTGAGGACGGTGCTCGAGATCGAGGTGTCGACGGTCAGGTCGATGTCCAGGTCGCGCTGCTCGCCGACCACGCGCGCGTTGGCGTCGGTGATGCCCAGCGACGGGTCGACCTCGTCGGGATCGGGCTGGTCGGCGCGCCAGCGGGAAAAGAGCGCGTCGCCGCGCAGGGCGTCCTGGAGTTCGGCGGCGATGCCTTCGGGGCCTTGCGACTGCAGGGCATAGGCGCCCGAGGCGCGGGCCTTGCCGGCGTCGGGGATACGGATCAGGTAGCGTGTGCTCATGCGGCGTCTGCGTTGCGAAAGGCTGCAGCCTAGCAACGGGGGGCGTTAGGGAATCGTCATGCGCGGGCGTCCGCCGCACAGGGCGGGCAGGCGACGACCGCCGGCAGTGGGCGCGAGCGCGGCGGGCGTCAGGCGGTCCAGGTGGCACGCAACGCATCGGCCGGTCGTCGCGATCTGGTCCGGCGCAGGTGCGCGGCCGTCCTACACGAGCCGGCCTTCGGCGCGGGCGCGGCGGGCGGTCATCGCACTGCGCTGGGCAGCGAGGAAGGCGCGCATGGACGCCGGTTTGACCGGCTTGGTGAGCACCCGGTAGCCACGGATGCGGGCGGTCTGCTTGAGCGCGTCGCTGCCGTCGGCGGTCAGCAGGGCACCGGGCGTCTCCGGCGCCATGCCGCGCAGTGCGTCGAGGGTGTCGAGGCCGTCGAGCCGGTCGTGCAGGTGGAAGTCGACGAGCAGCACGTCGGGTTCCTCGTCCATCGCCGCGATCGCCTCGTCGATGGTCTTAGCGCACAGCGGCACCGCATCCCAGCGCCGCAGCAGGGCGCGCATGCCGGCGAGAATGTCGTCGTCGTTGTCCACACACAGCACGCGCAGGCCGCGCAGCGATTCGTCGCGCAGTGGTGTGGGCGGCGGCGCTGCGACAATCGCCGCCGATGCGCTGCGCGGGACGGTGATCGAGAACATGCTGCCGCGGCCGACCATCGCGCGGGCATCGAGGGTGTGACCCAGCAGCCGGGAGATGCGCTGGCAGATCGACAGGCCCAGGCCGAGCCCGCGGCCGTCCCAGTCGAAGCTGTGCTCGTAGCGGTGGAACTCGTCGTAGATCTGGCTCATGTGGTGTTCGGGGATGCCCGGTCCGGTGTCCCAGACCTGCAGTGCGACATCGTCGCCGCGCCGACGCGCCGCCAGCACGATGCGGCCGCTGCGGGTGTAGCGCAGCGCATTGGCCAGGAAGTTCTGCAGCACCCGGCGCAGCAGGCGGCGGTCGCTGCGCACCGGCGTGGGCGGCGCGTGCAGACGGATGTCCAGGCCGCGCGCCTTGGCCATCGGCGCGTACTGGCCGGCGAGCTGGCGCAGCAGTTCGGCGACGTCGAAGTCGACGATCTCCGGCTTGAGCGCGCCGGCGTCGAGCCGGGAGACGTCGAGCAGGCCGTCGAGCAGTTCCTCGGCCGCGCGCAGCGAGGTGTCGATGCGCTCGGCCAGGTGGCGTTGTTCGCCCGGGTCGGGGGTTTCGCGCAGCGCGGAGGTGAACAGCCGCGCGGCGTTGAGCGGTTGCAGCACGTCGTGGCTGACCGCGGTCAGGAAGCGCGAGCGTGATTCCTGCGCGGCCTCGGCCTCGCGGGTGCGCTCGGCCACGCGCTGTTCGAGCGTCTCGTTGATCTCGCGCAGCTCGCGTTCGGCGCGCTTGTAGTCGGTGACGTCGCTGTAGCTGGTCGCATAGCCGCCGCCTGGCAGCGGCTGGCCGCGCAGTTCGATGACCTGGCCGTTGCCGAGCACGCGTTCGGAGACATGCGGCGAGCCGGCGCGCATGTAGGCGATGCGCTTGTCGACCTCGGTCTGGATGTCGATCGCGTCCCGCGGTCCCAGTTCGCCGCGTTCGGCGTTGTAGCGGATCAGGTCGGCGACCGGGCGGCCGACGTAGAGCATGTTGTCGGGATAGCCGAACAGGCGTTGGTAGCTGCGGTTCCACGCCACCAGGCGCATGGTGCGGTCGACCACGCTCACGCCGTGGTCGATGTTCTCCAGCGTCGAGGACAGCACCTCGCGGTTGAAGCGCAGTTCCTGGCCGGCCTCGTCGAGCATCGCGACGACCTCGTCGACCTCCATGCCCGAGCCCTTGAGCGCGCTGGTCATCAGCAGGCGCGCCGAAGACGCGCCGACCGCAGCGGCGAGCTGGCGTTCGGTGAACTGCAGCCAGGTCCGGTCGGCCGAGGCGTTGAGCACCAGTGGCCGCGCCTGGGTCTGCGCGTACTCGTCGAAGGCGCGCCGTGCGGTGCGGTCGCCGACGATGCGGCCGATCAGGGTCAGCAGGTCGCCGACGCTGATGTTGCCGCTCCAGTCCTCGGAGGCGAGTGCACGCCGTTCGGCATACGGGTCGAGGAAGGGCGCGGCGCGCAGGCGCTCGTCGAGCGAGGGCCGCCAACGCGCCGACACCAGCAGCAATGCGCCGACGTTGCCCAGCAGCGACCAGAACGTGCCATGGGTCAGCGGGTCCCAGCCGGCGAGCCCGAACAAGGCGCGCGGTCGCAGCCAGGCGATGCCGAACGGCCCGGCGTCGAGCCATTGCGGCTGGATCCAGCCCGACTCGGTCAGCGCTGGCAGCATCAGCGTGTAGCTCCAGATCGCGAAGCCCAGCAGCAGCCCGGCCTCGACCCCGCGCCGGCTGGCCCCACGCCAGTACAGGCCGCCGATCAGCGCCGGCGCGAACTGGGCAACCGCGGCGAACGACATCAGTCCATAGGCCGCCAGCGTGGTGTCCGAGCCGCTGACCCGGTAGTAGCCGTAGGCCAGTGCGGCCAGCGCGACGATCGCCACCCGGCGGATCCACAGCACGGTCGAGCCGACGTTGCCGCCGTGGCGTTCGGCGTAGCCGCGGCGCAGCAGCAGCGGCATCACCAGGTCGTTGCTGAGCATCGTCGCCAGCGCGACCGACGAGACGATGACCATGCCGGTCGCCGCCGAGAACCCGCCGATGTAGGCGAACAGCGCGATCACGTCGGCGTTCTCGGCCATCGGCAGCGCCAGCACGAAGCTATCGGGGGCGACCGGGCCGTCGCGCCCGAACAACGCGACACCGGCGCTGGCGATCGGCAGCACCATCAGGCAGACGATCACCAGGTAGCCGCCGAACAGCCAGCGCGCGCGGCGGATGTCGCGCACGTCGCCGCATTCGACCACCGCCACGTGGAACTGGCGCGGCAGGCAGATCAGCGCCGCGAACGCGAGCAGGCTCTGGGCCACGAAGCCGCTGGGTGGCGCGTTGTCGATCAGGGCACGCGTGGCCTCGACCATGTGCAGGTCGCGTGCGCCCAGCCACAGCGTCGCGAACAGACCGACGGCGACCAGCGCCAGCAGCTTGATCAGCGATTCGAGCGCGACGGCCAGCATCAGGCCCGGGCGGTGCTCGGTCGCGTCGACCTTGCGGGTGCCGAACAGGATCGCGAACAGGGCCATCAGCACCGCGACGTAGAACGCCGGGTCGCCGAACGGTGTGACGGCTTCATCGGGGCCGCCGAGCACGCCCAGGCTGATCGCCACCGCCTTGTACTGCAGCGCCAGGTACGGCACCGCGGCCACCAGCGCGATGCCCGCGACCATTGCCGCCAGCCGCTGCGAGCGGCCGTAGCGCGAGGCGATGAAGTCGGCGATCGAGACGGTGTTCTGCGACTGCGCGATCAGCGCCAGGCGCTCGAGGATGCGCCAGCCAAACAGCAATAGAAGCAGCGGGCCGAGGTAGATCGGCAGATAGCCGATGCCCTGACGCGCGGCGGTGCCGACCGCGCCGTAGAAGGTCCACGACGAGCAGTACACCGCCAGCGCCAGGCTGTAGACCAGCGGGCGCAGCCAGGGCCGCTGCGGATACAGCGGCCGCCGGTCGCCATACCACGCCACCGCGAACAGCAGCGCGGCGTAGCCCAGCGACACCAGCAGCAGGATCCAGCCCGGCAGCATGCGACATCCTTCGACGCGACCGCGGGAGTGTAGCCTCCCG
Organism: Luteimonas sp. RC10; assembly: GCF_014192745.1. Lineage (GTDB taxonomy): Bacteria > Pseudomonadota > Gammaproteobacteria > Xanthomonadales > Xanthomonadaceae > Luteimonas. The sequence continues at coordinate 225,001 of NZ_JACHYJ010000007.1, read as the reverse complement.
ACCCGCCGCGGCGGGCGCCGCTCAGACCTGCGCGGCCATCGCGCGGTCCTTGCCGGCGCGCTTGGCGCTGTACATCGCCAGGTCGGCGCGCTTGAGCAGCGACTCGAGCGTTTCGCCCGGGCGGCGCAGGGCGACACCGGCGCTGAAGGTGATGACGATGCGGGTCTCGTCGTGGACGACCGGCCGATGCGCGAGCACCGTGCGCAGGCGCGCCAGCGCGGCGAGGGCATGGGCGAGGGTCGTGGCCGGCATCAGGATCACGAACTCCTCGCCGCCGAAGCGCCCCAGGACATCGCTGTCGCGCAGGGTGAGGCGGGCGACGTCGACGAAGTGGCGCAGCGCGGCATCGCCGCCCAGATGGCCGTGGGTGGCGTTGAGGCGGCGGAAGTCGTCGAGGTCCACCAGCGCCATGCACAGTGGCCGGTCCTCGCGTGCGCGCAGCGCTTCACGCTCGAACGCCTCGTCGAAGCCGCGCCGGTTCAGGCAGGAGGTGAGCTCGTCCTCGCGCGCCAGGCCGGCGGCGTCGCGCAGCTTCTGCTCGAGCAGGTGGATGCGCTTCTCGCTCTGCTCGACCTCGCGCCGCGCGGCGATGAGGTCGTCGCGCGCGCGCAGCGCCTGTGCCTGGATCCGGCCGGTGTCGTCGAGGACCTGGTCAAGGACGGTGTTGAGGCCGGCAATGCTGCGCGCCTCGCGGATCCGTTGCGCATGCCCGGCCAGCCGGTCCTGGTACTCGCCGGTGTGCATGGCCATGCCGTCCAGGCGCTCGACGAACGTCGACATCATCGTCTTCATCGCGACCTTGGACGCCTCGATGCCCTGTTTGAGCACGCCCTGCCGATAGATCACCTCGCGTAGTTCCGCGCGCGCCTCCTCGATCGCGCCGCGGTCCAGCGGCCCGGCGAGCAGGCCGCGGATCTGCGTCAGCTGGCCATGCAGCCAGCTCTTCTCGTCGAGCAGTTCGCCGATGTTCTCGAGCAACAGGTCGAACAGGCCGATCAGCAGCGCGACCTGTTCCTCGGCGGCCTCGGCATGCACATCGATCCGGCGGCACAGGTCGGTGAGCCGCAGCGACAGGCGGTCGAGATCGGCTGCGCCGGCTTCGGTGGCGCGGAAGGCTTTGGCCAGCGCGAGTGCCTCTTCCGACAGCGCCGGTTCGTTGCGCAGCAGCGCCGCGAGGGCGATCCCGAGCGTCTGGCGCAGCAGGTCGCGCAGGCGGGCCGACGGGTCGGTAGCCGACAGCGCGGGCGTATCGAGATCGACGAAGCGGATGTACTTGTCGATCAGCTGCCGCATCGCGCGGCCATAGGCCGGCCAGTCGCCATTGGCGCAGGCCGATTGCAGGTACTGGCCGAGGCTGCCGAGTTCGTCGTGGAGCCCGGCGACGCCGTCGGCGAAGGCGATCAGCAGCGCATGCGGCTCGTGGGCCTGGGCGAACAGCGCCACCAGCGCCTCCGAGCCGATCGCGCCCTCACGCCCGCGCGCGCCGGTCGGACGCACGAGGGAATCGGACGGATTGGACGGTTTCCGCATGGAGGCCACGTCATCGAAAGGCAACCGGGGTCGTCACGCACCGGGGGGCGCGGCGGACTGCGACTGATCGCAAGCGATATCGGCCGTGCGGCGGCGAACTTGAGTGCGTGCCCCAGGTGGCGGCCCATGCCCACACCCGGCGCGCGATGCGTGCCAACCGCCCCCGCGATGCGGAGGAGGTACTGCTCGCGCGATGCGTTCTGCTCCTTCCCCGCGATGCGGAGGAGGTACTGCCCGCGTGACGCGTCCTGCTCCTTCCCCCGCGTTGCGGGGGAAGGTTGGGATGGGGGCGCTTCTGCGCGACAGGCCCATGCCCCCACCCGACGCCTGCGGCGTCGACCTCCCCCGCGATGCGGAGGAGGTACTGTCCGCGCGATGTGTCCTGCTCCTTCCCCCGCGTTGCGGGGCATTGCGCCCTTCACGGGTGGAAGGTTGGGATGGGGCGCTTGTGCGCGACAGGCCCATGCCGCCACCCGGCGCGCGGTGCCGCGGGATCAGTACTTCGGCACGCCGCCGTCGACGCTGTCGCTCCAGGCGTCGATGCCGCCGGTGACGTTATAGACGTGGGTGAAACCCTGGTTGCGGAAGTGCTCGGCGGCCTGGAGGCTGCGTCCGCCGCGGTGGCACAGGAAGGCCAGCGGGGTGTCCTTGGGCAGCGACTGCAGCCGCTGGATGCCGTCGCCGTCGAGGACCTCGAACGGGCGCGAGACCGAGGCCGTGGCGCGCTCTTCCGGCGGCCGGACATCGACCAGCGTGAGCTTGCCGGCGGCAATCCGGTCGTCGGCTTCGGTCGGCGCGATCTCCTGGACCGTCTTGGGCGCGTTCGGGTTGTCGATGACCAGGCCGCGGCCGCGGATGTCGTCGGCGAAATCGATCGTCAGGCCTTCGGCGCGGCGCGCGCTGGCCAGGTCGAACTGCACCAGCAAGCCGGCCACGTCGCTGACGATCGCCGACGGGTTGCGCGGTGCCAACTGCAGGCGGGCGCGGAAGTTGCGGTCGATGTCGATCTGCAGCGCGTAGTCGCCGCCGGCATCGGCCAGCGCCTTGGCGATCATCTCGCGCGCGGCCAGCGTGATTGCGATCGTCGGCGGCGTGCGATCGGGGGCCTCGACGCCGAACAGCCCGTGCAGTTCGCCGCTGCCGGCCATCTGCTCGATGATGTCGCTACCGCCGACCAGTTCGCCGTCGACATAGAGCTGCGGGATCGTCGGCCATTCGCCATAGACCTTGATGCCTTCGCGGATCTCGCCGTCTTCCAGCACGTTGACGTGGGCATAGTCGACGCCGACCGCGTCAAGCGCGGACACGGCCTTGGCCGAGAAGCCGCACTGCGGCGCCATCGGCGAGCCCTTCATGAACAGCACGGCGCGGTTGCCCTGCAGCAGGGTCTCGATGCGGGTGCGGAGGGCGGGATCGAGGGACATGGCAGAACATCCTGGAACAGGCGGGAAGACCGACATGGTAGCGCGGGGCCACCAACGCAAGCCCGCGACCGGTGGTCGCGCTGGCGGAATGCTGCGATGCGCCGCGGGTGCGATGGCATGATGCGCGCCATGTCGCCGCATCGTCCGCCCCGTCGCCCGCACCTGTGGCTGCCGCTGTTGCTCGCCTCCCAGGCGCTGGTCGCGTGGATGTGGTGGCAATGGGGCTGGCAGGTCGGGTTGCCGCTGCTGTTGGCGAGCCACGGCCTGTGCCTGTGGGGCGTGCTGGCGCCCGGCTCACGGCTGTACGGGCCAGTGCTCCGGCACCTGCCGGAAGGCGAGACCGGGGTCTGGCTGACCATCGATGACGGCCCCTCGGACGACACTCGACCGCTGCTCGACCTGCTCGATGCGCACGCGGCGCGGGCGACGTTCTTCCTCGTGGGCGAACGCGCGGCCACGCGTCCGGACTTGGTGCGGGAGATCGTCGCGCGTGGCCACGACATCGGCAACCACACCCAGCGGCACCCGCAGGCCCGGTTCTGGGCATTGGGGCCGAGGCAGATGCGCCGCGAAATCGCGGATTGCCAGCGCACGTTGACGACAATCGCCGGGCGGGCGCCGGTGTGGTTTCGGTCGGTGGTCGGCCACAGCAACCCGTTCGTGCATGGCCCCTTGCGCGACGCCGGCCTGGCGCGCGTGGCCTGGAGCGCGCGCGGTTTCGACGCAGTGGAGCGCGACACGACGAAGGTCGTCGCACGCATCGATGCCGATCTGGTGCCGGGCGCGATCGTGCTGCTGCACGAGGGCGCGCGCCACGGCCGCAACGTCGAGATGGTCGCGGGGGTCTTGGAGCGTCTACAGGCGCGTGGCTTGCATACAGTGCTGCCGTTTTCTGCGGCGGAGCGGGGGGGCGACCCCGCGCGGTGATCGTGCCTGGCGCCTTCCCTCGCGTTGCAGGGAAGGTGACACGCGCGCTGCGCTGCCTTCGCTCCTTCCCCGTGTCACGGGGCATTGCGCCCTTGCCGAATGGAAGGTTGGGATGGGGTGCTTGTGCGCGACGGCCCGTGCCCCCACCCGGCCCGCTACGCGCGCCGACCTCCCCCGCGAGCGGGGGAGGTCGGCGCTCTGCTGCTCTGCCCCTTCCCCCGTGTTACGGGGGAAGGTTGGGATGGGGGCGCTTGTGCGTGACGGCCCGTGCCCCCACCCGGCCCGCTACGCGTGCCGACCTCCCCCCGCGAGCGGGGGAGGTGACGCGTGCGCGGTGCCGCTTCGCTCCTTCCCCCGTTTACGGGGCATTGCGCCCTTTACGGGTGGAAGGCTGGGATGGGGGCGCTTTTGCGCGCTGGCCCGTGCCCCCACCCGGCCCGCTACGCGTGCCGACCTCCCCCGCGAGCGGGGGAGGTGAGTTGCGCGGGGATGGTTAGCAGTTACTCGTTCCGGCCCGCCAAAGCATGGCGGGTGTTCGTCGCCGCGCGCGGCATGCCGCGCAAGCAGCGGCGACTCATCCGGCCCGCCGCAGCGCGGCGGGCGTTCGTTCGCGCACGAAGCAATGCTTCGTCAACGCGCTCACTCGTTCCGGCCCGCCAAAGCATGGCGGGCGTTCGCAGCCGCGCGCGGCATGCCGCGCAAGCAGCGGCTACTCACCCAACGTCAGTAGGGAGGCGTTGCCGCCGGCGGCGGTGGTGTTGATGGTGACGGTCTTCTCGGTTGCAAAGCGCGGCAGGTAGTGCGGGCCGCCGGCCTTGGGGCCGGTGCCCGACTTGCCTTGGCCGCCGAATGGCTGCACGCCGACGACGGCGCCGATCTGGTTGCGGTTGACGTAGATGTTGCCGACCTTCGCGCGTTGGATGATCCGCTCCACGGTCTCGTCGATGCGCGAGTGGATGCCCAGCGTCAGGCCGAAGCCGGTCGCGTTGATCGCGTCGACGACTGCGTCGAGCTGGTCGCCCTTCCAGCGGATCACGTGCAGTGCGGGGCCGAAGTTCTCGCGGGTGAGCTGGGACAGCGACTGCAGTTCCCAGGCGCGCGGGGCGAAGAACGTGCCGTGTTCGGTGCCGGGCCCGAGCCGGGCCTCGGCGATCGGCTTGGCGGCGCCCTGCATGCGCGCGGCATGCTCATCGAGCAGGCACTTGGCATCGGTGTCGATCACCGGGCCGACATCCGTCGACAGCAGTGCCGGGTCGCCGACGGTCAGTTCCTTCATGGCGCCGGCGATCATGCCGATCACCTTGTCGGCGATGTCGTCCTGCACATACAGCACGCGCGCGGCCGAGCAGCGCTGGCCGGCGGAGGTGAACGCCGAGGCCAGCGCGTCCTTGACCAGTTGCTCGGGCAGCGCTGAGGAGTCGGCGATCAGTGCGTTCTGGCCGCCGGTCTCGGCGATCAGCACGCCGATCGCGGCATCGCGCGCGGCCAGCGCGCGGTTGATCGCACGCGCGGTGTCGGTCGAGCCGGTGAAGGCGACGCCGGCCACGCGCGGGTCGGAGGTCAGCGCCGCGCCGACGGTGGCGCCGTCGCCGGGCAGGTACTGCAGTACGTCCTTCGGGATGCCGGCTTCGTGCAGCAACTTCACCGCCTCGAAGCCGACCAGGGTGGTCTGCTCGGCGGGCTTGGCAATCACGCTGTTGCCGGCCGCCAGTGCGGCCGCGATCTGGCCGGCGAAGATCGCCAGCGGGAAGTTCCAGGGGCTGATGCACACGAACACGCCGCGGCCCGCCAGCTGCAGCGCGTTCGACTCGCCGGTCGGGCCGGGCAGGGCTTCGGGCACGAACGCCGTGCGCGCCTGGCCGGCGTAGTAGCGCAGGAAATCGACCGCCTCGCGGACTTCGGCGACACCGTCGGGAATCGTCTTGCCGGCCTCTCGGGTGCACAGCGCGATGAACTGCGGCATGCGCTGCTCGAGCAGGTCGGCGGCGTGTTCGAGGATCGCCGCGCGCGAGGCGACCGGCGTGGCGTCCCAGCCGGGTTGCGCGGCGACCGCGTTGGCCAGCGCGCGCTCGACCGTGGCGGTGTCGGCGGCGATCCACTCGCCCACGCGCACGCGGCGGTCGGCAGGGTTGGTGACCTCGGTCTTGGCACCGGTTGCCGTGGCACCGGGCACCAGCGGCGTCGCCGACCACGACGTCGGCGCGCTGCGGATCTGCTCGGCGAGCGTGGCGAGCTGCGCGTCGTTGGCGAGGTTGACGCCCATGGAGTTGCTCCTGTCGAAGGACTGGCTGCGGTAGAGATCGACCGGCAGCGGAATGCGGGGGTGGGGAATGGACGCGAAACCGGTGACGACCTCGACCGGATCGCGGATCAGATCGTCGATCGCGACGTCTTCGTCGCTGATCCGGTTGACGAAGCTGGAGTTGGCGCCGTTCTCGAGCAGGCGACGCACCAGGTACGGCAACAGGTCCTCGTGCGAGCCGACTGGTGCGTACACCCGGCATGGCACATCGAGGCGGTCGGCCGGAATGACTTCGGCGTAGAGGTCGTCGCCCATGCCGTGCAGCTTCTGGAACTCGAAGCGGTGCGGCGTGCCGGCAGCGCGCGGGCCCAGCAGCGTGCTGGCCAGACGATGCACCGCGGCGATGGTCTGCGCGTTGTGGGTGGCGAACATCGGGTAGATCGCGTCGGTCGCCGACAGCAGGCGGCGCGCGTTGGCCTGGTAGCTGACGTCGGTATTGGGCTTGCGCGTGAATACCGGGTAGCCCGGATGGCCCTCGACCTGGGCGCGCTTGACCTCGCTGTCCCAGTACGCGCCCTTGACCAGGCGCACCGGGATGCGTCGGCCCAGATCGCGGGCGAGCGCGGCGATCCAGTCGATCACGAACGGCGCGCGCTTCTGGTAGGCCTGCACGACGATGCCAAAGCCCTCCCAGCCGGCCAGCGACGGCGTGCGCAGCGCGGCTTCGATGACATCCAGCGACAGCTCCAGGCGATCGCTCTCTTCCGCGTCGACGGTCAGGCCGATGCGATAGCCCTTCGCGCGCTGCGCCAGGTCGGCCAGCCGCGGCGCCAGCTCGGCCAGCACGCGCGCGTGCTTGGCGTGCTCGTAGCGCGGATGCAGGGCCGAGAGCTTGACCGAGATCGACGGCGCGGCGATCTCGTCGCTGAAGCGGCCGGAGCGGCCGATCGCGTCGATCGCGTCCTGGTAGGCCTTCAGATAACGGTCGGCGTCGCGCTGGGTCAGGGCCGCCTCGCCGAGCATGTCGAACGAGTAGCGGTAGGCGGCATTGGCGCCCTTGCGTGAGCGCGTCAGCGCTTCGCCGATGGTGCGTCCCATGACGAACTGGTGGCCCATGATCCGCATCGCCTGGCGCACCGCCAGCCGGATCACCGGCTCGCCGACGCGCCCGACCAGCCGCTTGAACGCGCCGTGGACGTTGCGCTTGGTCTCGTCGGCCAGGTCGACCAGCCGGCCGGTCAGCATCAGGCCCCAGGTCGAGGCGTTGACCAGCACCGAGTCCGACTGGCCCATGTGCTTCTTCCAGTCCGCTTCGCCGAGCTTGTCGCGGATCAGCTTGTCGGCGGTGTCCTGGTCGGGAATGCGCAGCAGCGCCTCGGCCACGCACATCAGCAGCACGCCTTCCTCGCTGCCGAGGTCGTACTGCTGCATGAAGGCCTCGATCGCGCCGCGGTCCTGGGCGCGCAGGCGCACCCGGCGGACCAGGTCGGCAGCGGTGGCCTGGATCGCGGCACGGTCGGCGTCCGGCTGCCGCGCCTGCGCGAGCAGTTCGCGCACATGCAGGGTCTCATCGCGCGTCCAGGCGTCGGTGATCGCCGCGCGCAGCGGCGGGAGAGGAGCCGCCGCGAAGGCGGGGGACGGGCTGGCGTTCAAGAGGCGCACCGGCAGGAACAGAAGCTGAATTCTAGGGCGCGCGCCCGCCGCATGATAGGCCGGGTGGGACGGCGTGCGATGGCAGCTGGGAAACGCGTCTCGGGCGGCCGTGCCCCCACCCGATGCCTGCGGCATCGACCTCCCCCGCGCGCGGGGGAGGTGGCGTATTCATATTAATGTCCTGTTGGCCGCAAGCGGGGCTGGGCCGCATGACGGTTTGCCAGCGGCGCACCTGCCGCGATCGGCGCGGGCCGGAAAGTGCTGCGCTGCAGCACGCCGTGATGGCGACACCAGCGGGCGAGCCGGTCAGGGTGCGCAGACTGCGACGGGTTGCCGCAGGTGAACGCGGACAGCTAACATTCATTGGTTATCGCAGTACGCCGCCGCTCCTGCGCAGTCGTTCCGGTGCCCCTTGGGCCGGGCGAGGACGGACGCGTTCCCGCCAGACAACGCCAGCTCAGGCATTGGGGTTCGATGTGAAGCAAGCCGGTCGTTTCAAGCTGTGGATGTGCGGGCTCGCCACGATGGCGCTGTCCGCGAGTGCATGGGCGCAGTCCGCCGATCCCAAGCCGTGGCAGCTGAACATGGGGCGCGGCGTCACCGCCTCGTCCCAGCACGCCTACGACGCGCACATGCTTGCGCTGTGGATCTGCGTGGGCATCGGCGTGCTGGTGTTCGGCGCGATGGCGGTCGCGATGTTCCGTTTCCGCAAGTCGCGCGGCGCGGTCGCGGCGCAGTTCACCCACAACACCACCGCCGAGATCATCTGGACGGTGGTGCCGATCGTGCTGCTGGTCATCATGGCGGTGCCGGCCACGCGCAAGCTCATCGCCATGTACGACACCCGCGATGCCGAGATGACGGTCAAGGTCACCGGCGTGCAGTGGATGTGGAAGTACGAGTACATGGGCGAGGACGTGACCCTGACCAGCCGCCTGGACCGCGAGAGCGACCGGCTGCGGCAGAACCGCGGCACCACGCGTGCCGAGCTCGACGCCCACGGCCATTACCTGCTCGACGTCGACAATGCGCTGGTGCTGCCGACCGACACCAAGGTCCGTTTTGTGGTCACTGCCGACGACGTGATCCACTCCTGGTGGGTGCCGGCGCTGGGCTGGAAGCAGGATGCGATCCCGGGCATCGTCAACGAGGCCTGGACCGAGATCCTCGAGCCGGGCGTGTACCGCGGCCAGTGCGCCGAACTGTGCGGCAAGGACCACGCCTTCATGCCGATCGTCGTGCGTGCGGTGCCGCGCGCCGAGTTCGACAGCTGGCTGGCCGCCGAGAAGGCGCGCAACGCGCCGCCCGCCGCCGATCCTGCGCCCGCGCCGGCCCAGGCCGATGCGGAGGCCGTTGACGCGGCCGCCGCACAGACCCCTTCCGCCCCCGCCGCACCCGCGGCCGGCTGATCGCTCGAGGTTCAATGCCATGTCGACGACGCACACCGCCACTGCCGACGCGCACCACGACGATCACGCCCATCGACAGGGCTTCGTCCAGCGCTGGTTCTTCTCCACCAACCACAAGGACATCGGCACGCTGTACCTGCTGTTCTCCTTTGTGATGTTCATCATCGGCGCGGGCATGAGCGTGATCATCCGCACCGAGCTCGCCTCACCGGGTCTGCAGCACGTCAGCCCAGTGTTCTTCAACCAGATGACCACCATGCATGCGCTGGTGATGATCTTCGGCGGCGTCATGCCCGCGTTCGTCGGCCTGGCGAACTGGATGATCCCGCTGCAGATCGGCGCGCCGGACATGGCGCTGCCGCGCATGAACAACTGGTCGTTCTGGATCCTGCCGTTCGCGTTCACGCTGCTGCTGATGACGCTGTTCATGCCCGGCGGCGGCCCGGCCGGCGGCTGGACGCTCTATCCGCCGCTGTCGCTGCAGGGCGGCAACAGCGTGTCGCTGACGATCTTCGCGATCCACATGATGGGCATCAGCTCGATCATGGGGGCGATCAACGTCATCGCCACGATCCTCAACATGCGCGCGCCGGGCGTGGACCTGCTGAAGATGCCGATCTTCTGCTGGGCCTGGCTGATCACCGCATTCCTGCTGATCGCGGTGATGCCGGTGCTCGCCGGTGCGGTCACGATGCTGTTGACCGACAAGTTCTTCATGACCTCGTTCTTCAACGCCGCCGGCGGTGGCGATCCGGTGATGTACCAGCACATCTTCTGGTTCTTCGGGCATCCCGAGGTCTACATCATGATCCTGCCGGCGTTCGGCATCGTCAGTGAGATCATCCCGACCTTCAGCCGCAAGCCGCTGTTCGGCTACCAGGCGATGGTCTATGCGACGGCCGCGATCGCGTTCCTGAGCTTCATCGTCTGGGCCCACCACATGTTCACCGTGGGCATGCCGCTGGGCGGCGAGATCTACTTCATGTTCGCCACGATGCTGATCTCGATCCCGACCGGCGTGAAGGTGTTCAACTGGGTCTCGACGATGTGGCGCGGCTCGCTGACATTCGAGGCGCCGATGCTGTGGGCGGTCGCGTTCGTGATCCTGTTCACCATCGGCGGGTTCTCGGGCCTGATGCTGGCGATCGTGCCGGCCGACTTCCAGTACCACGACACCTATTTCGTGGTCGCGCACTTCCACTACGTGCTGGTCACCGGCGCGCTGTTCTCGATCATCGCGGCCACCTATTACTGGTGGCCGAAGTGGACCGGGCGGATGTACAGCGAGTTCTGGGCGAAGGTGCACTTCTGGTGGACCATCGTGTTCGTCAATCTGCTGTTCTTCCCGCAGCACTTCCTGGGCCTGGCCGGCATGCCGCGCCGCATCCCCGACTACAACGTCGTGTTCGCGGACTGGAACCTGATCAGCTCGATCGGCGCGTTCGGCATGTTCGCCACGCCGTTCCTGATGTTCGCGATCCTGCTGCACTCCAAGCTGCGCGGCGCACCCGCGGCCGCGCGGTCGTGGGAAGGCGCCAAGGGCCTGGAGTGGACCGTGCCGTCGCCGGCGCCGCACCACACCTTCGCCAAGCCGCCGGTGCTCAAGCCCGGCGACCTCGCGCACGACGACATCAGCCACTGAGGCCATGGAGCTGCGCGCCGCGATGCCCACGCCCGATGCCCACGATGACCTGGCCGCCCGTCGCCGCCGCGCGCGACGCACGGCGCTGACGATCGCGGTGGTCGCGCTGTGCATCTATGCCGGCTTCATCCTGCGCGGCGTGTTGCTGGCATGAGCGCGCGGCGTTCGCTGGGGATCGGCAAGCTGGTGGCGGTCTCGGTCGCCGCGTTCGCGTTCACCTTCTCGCTGGTGCCGCTCTACCGCATCGCCTGCGAGAAGGTGTTCGGCATCCGCCTGGAGAACAGCGCGGTCGCCGCGCCCGCGCAGTCGGCCGGGGGCGTGGAAGACCGCTGGGTGACGGTGGAGTTCGACGCCAGCGTCAACTCGCACTTGCCCTGGTCGTTCCGGCCCAATCAGACCCGCATGCGCGTGCGTGTCGGCGAGCAGTACGAGACTACGTACTACGCGCACAACGACAGCACGCACCCGATCGTCGGCAGCGCCACGCCGTCGGTCGCACCGGCGCGGGCCTCGGGTTTCTTCCAGAAGACCGAGTGCTTCTGCTTCACCGCACAGACGCTCCAGGCCGGCGAAACCCGCGACATGCCGGTCCGCTTCATCATCGATCCCTCGCTGCCGCGGGACGTCAACACGGTCACGCTGTCGTACACGTTCTTCAAGAACGATGTGCTGACCTCGCGGCTGATCGCCGATGCTGCTCCGCCGCGCGACGCGCGTCTGGCCGCATCGCCGTAAGCGTTCCGCTCCACCTTTCGATACCGCGCCGCCACCCGGATACCGCCATGGCCCACGTGAAGACCGAACACCAGGATCCCAACGTCTACTTCGTGCCGCACGACAGCAAGTGGCCGCTGTTTGCGTCGGTCGCGCTGTTCGTGACGATGCTGGGTCTGGCCAGCTGGTTCAACGAGGCCAGTTGGGGCCGCACGACGTTCTTCGTCGGCATCGCCGGCCTGGCGCTGATCCTGTTCAAGTGGTTCGCCGACGTCGTGCTCGAGTCGGTGTCGGGCTACTACAACAAGCAGGTCGACGTGTCGTTCCGGATGGGGATGGTGTGGTTCATCTTCTCGGAGATCATGTTCTTCGCCGCGTTCTTCGGCGCCCTGTTCTACGCCCGCACGCTGGCGTTGCCGTGGCTGGGCGGCGAGGGCTCGGGTGCGATGACCAACTCGGTGCTGTGGGACGGCTACAGCGCCGCGTGGCCGACTGCCGGCCCGGGCGGCGTGGGCGGGGTGTTCCAGACCATCCCGGCCTGGGGCCTGCCGCTGATCAACACGCTGATCCTGCTGGCGTCGGGCGTCACGATCACGATCGCCCACCACGCGCTGCGCGCCGCGCATCGCACCCGGTTGCTGGTGTTCCTGGGCGCGACGATCGCACTGGGCTGCGTGTTCCTGTTCTTCCAGATCGAGGAATACGTCCACGCCTATCGCGACCTCAACCTGACGCTGGGTTCGGGGATCTACGGCTCGACGTTCTTCATGCTCACCGGCTTCCACGGGGCCCACGTCACGCTGGGCACGATCATGCTGATCGTGATCTGGCTGCGCTGTTTCCGTGGCCACTTCACCAGCGAGAACCACTTCGCCTTCGAGGCGGTGGCCTGGTACTGGCACTTCGTCGATGTGGTGTGGCTGATCCTGTTCCTGTTCGTCTACGTCGTCTGAGGACGATGCAGACGAGGAAGAGGGGCGAGTCGTGATCGGAGACAGTGGGCGGCATGCTCGCCCGCCGTTGGCCGATCCCCTATCTGCCATCGGCAATGACCGATGATCGGGCTTGGTATCAGCCGTAGACGCCGTGCGGCTTGATCCACCCCATCCAGATCGCCAGCAGCACCAGCGCGATCAGCGCCACCGACAGCCCGATGCGGCGGGTCAGGGCATTCACGGTCCGGTTGCTGCGGCCCTTGTCGTTGAGCATGTAGTACAGGCCGGCGCCGAGGTTCCACAGGATCAGAAGGACGAAGCCGATGATCAGCAGCAGCTTGAGCGACTCGTTCATGACCATCACGGACTCCGTGGCACCAGGGGTATGAGCGGATTATTGCAGTCCGCGGGCGGCAGCGCGTGAGTCGGCGCAGCGGGCGCATCGTCGGATGGACGGCGGCGGTGCTGTTGGCGCTGGCGTTCGCCGGGCTCGGTCAGTGGCAGCTGGGCCGGATGCACGACAAGCGGGCGATGCTCGAGGCCGTCGAGCAGACCCTGACCGAACGCCAGGCGGTGCCGTTGGCGCAGGCCGCGGACCCGCATCGCCAGCGCGACTACGACTGGGCGGCCGGGCGCGGGCGCTTCGTCGACACGCCGGCGTTCGTGCTCGACAACCAGATCCATGACGGTCGTCCGGGCTTGCGCGTCTACCGCCTGTTCGCGCCCGACGACGGCACGACGCCGCTCTTGGTCGACCTGGGTTGGGTGCCGATCGTCGACCGCACCGCACGGATGCCGTCGGCTGAGGTGCTGGCCGGTGATGGGCTGATCGGGCCGAGCTTGGACCTGCAGGGCCTGCTCGCGCCGCCGCCGTCGGCCGGGCTGGCGCTGGGGCCTGCGATCGGACCGGGGCCAGCCTGGCTGATGACCCGGTTCGATGCCCAGGCGATCGCCTCGGCCGCCGGCTTGCCGGTGCTGCCGCCGCGCGTACTGCGGCTCGATCCTGCGCTGCCGGTCGGCTATGGTCGCGATCTTGAGATCCTGCCCAACACCTTGCCGCCCGAAAAACACCTGGGCTACGCCGTCCAGTGGTTCGGCCTGGCGTTGACCGTGCTGGTCACCGCCCTGGTGCTCACCTTCCGGAAGTCCCGCCGATGACATCGTCCGTCCCGCGCGCGCAGCGCGACCGCAACCGCCTGCTGCTGGTGCTGATCGTGGTGCTGTTTCTGGGCAGCGCGGTCGTCGCCGGCGCGCTGCGCTTCTCGGGCTGGCGGCCGGCCGGCATGCAGAACCACGGCGAGCTGCTCGACCCGCCGGCCGATCTGCGCGCACGCACGCCGCGGCTGGTCGATGGCAGCGCTTACGCCTGGCAGCCGGTGGAACGCCGCTGGCGGATCCTGGTCGCGCCGCCCGCGGAGTGCAGGGAAGCCTGTGTCGCGCTGTCGCGCGAGCTCGACCTGGTGTGGCAGCTGTTCGGTCGCAATGCCGACCACGTCGATATCCTGTGGCTGGGCCCGGTGCCCGAAGGTGCGGTGCGCAACACGGCGTGGCGCGAGTTGCAAGCCGACCCCGGCCTGCGTGCGACATTGCCCCGCGTCGACGGCGGCGCCGGCGAAGCGGACAATGGCGTCCCGGCCTATGTCGTGGACCCCAACGGGTTCGTGATCCTGCGCTACGCTCCCGGCTTCGATCCGGGCCATCTGCGTGCGGACATGGCCAAGCTGCTCAGACTCCGCTGATGACCCACAGCCCGCCCTCGAACGCCACGCCCTACCGCCCGGCCGTCCACCGCCACTTCCACCGCATCGCCTGGTTCGCGGCGGCGCTGACGCTGTGCGTGATCGTGTTCGGCGCATTCGTGCGGCTGTCCGATGCCGGGCTCAGCTGCCCGGACTGGCCGACCTGCTACGGACGCGCGACCTGGCCGCAGGCCGCCACCGATGTCAGCGACCACGCCGCGAGCGCGATCCGGCCGTTCGAGACCCACAAGGCCTGGCGCGAGCAGGTCCACCGCCACCTGGCGGCGACGCTGGGCGTGTTCGTGCTCGGCCTGGCGTTGCTGGCGGTGCGCCGTCGGCGTCTGGGGCTGGTGCAGGTGATCGGCGCGGCGCTGCTGGTCGCGCTGGCGATCCCGCTGTACATGCGCGGCGAGACGATGGCCGCGCTCGCGGTCGCCGGGCTCGGCGAGGCGCTGCTGCTGTTCGCGGCGCTGCGCTGGTCAAACGTCGACCTGGCGCGCGCGGCGGTGCTGACGCTGGCGGTGGTGATCTTCCAGGCGCTGCTGGGCAAGTGGACGGTGACCTTGCTGCTCAAGCCGGTGATCGTCATGGGCCACCTGCTCGGCGGCATGCTGACGTTCTCGCTGCTGCTGTGGATGGCCTGGCGGGCGACGATGCAGCCGATCGTGCTGGCGCAGGCGCACACGTTGCGGCGCTGGACACTCGTGGCGATCGCGGTGGTCGGCGTGCAGATCGCGCTCGGCGGCTGGGTCAGTGCCAACTACGCCGCGCTCGCCTGTGGCGCCGGTGGGTGGACGACCGCGGTCCATCACTACGGGGATTTCCCCAAGTGCGTCGGCCAGTGGTGGCCGCAGGGCGATTTTGGCGAAGGCTTCGTGCTGTGGCGCGGCGTCGGCGTCGACTACGAGGGCGGCGTGCTCGACGGCGCGGCGCGCATCGCGATCCAGTTGGCGCACCGCGCGATGGCGGTGGTCGTGTTCGTCACGCTGCTGGCCTTCGTCGTGCGCCTGTCGCGCACGCCCGGCCTGCGCGGGTGGGCGGCGGCGCTGGGCGCGCTGACGCTGGCGCAGGTGCTGCTGGGCATCCTCAACGTCAAGCTCGCGCTGCCGCTGTGGGTCGCGGTGCTGCACAACGGCGGCGCCGCGCTGCTGCTGTTCGTGCTGGTTTCGTTGCTGGCGCGGCTGCGGCGGCCCGACTGACATGGCCGGCAGCAAGGCACGCGAGTACTGGACGCTGACCAAGCCGCGGGTGGTCGCGCTAATCGTGTTCACCGCGCTGGTGGGCATGTTTCTCGCCGTCCCGGGCCTGCCGCCGGCACGCGAGAGCGTGTTCGGCCTGCTCGGCATCTGGTTGGCGGCGGCGTCGGCGGCGGCAATCAATCATCTGATCGATCAGCGCATCGACAAGGTCATGGCGCGCACCGCGCATCGCCCGCTGGCGACCGGGGCGCTGCGGCCGGGTCAGGTGCTCGCGTTCGCGCTGGTGCTCGGCGCGTTGTCGATGGCGATCTTGATTCTGCTGGTCAACACGCTGACCGCGGTGCTGACCTTCGCCTCGCTGATCGGCTACGCGGTGATCTACACCGGCTTTCTCAAGCGCGCGACGCCGCAGAACATCGTCATCGGCGGCATCGCCGGCGCCGCGCCACCGCTGCTGGGCTGGGCCGCGGTGACCGGCATGACCGGGCAGTGGGACTGGGCGCACGCGCTGCTGCTGGTGCTGATCGTGTTCGTGTGGACGCCGCCGCACTTCTGGGCGCTGGCGATCTTCCGCCGCGAGGATTACGCCCGCGCGCTGGTGCCGATGCTGCCGGTGACCCACGGCGTGGCCTACACACGCTGGCAGATCCTGATCTACACGGTACTGCTGGTGGTGGTCACCCTGCTGCCGGTGGCGATCGGCATGAGCGGACTGTTCTACCTGGGTGGGGCGGTCGTGCTCGGCCTGGTGTTCCTCTGGTACGCCTGGCGGCTGCTCGATCCGCCGGACGAGTTCTTCGCGATGCGGATGTTCAATTACTCGGTGGTGTACCTGATGGCGCTGTTCGCGTTCCTGCTGGTCGAC
The DNA here is from genome assembly GCF_014192745.1 of Luteimonas sp. RC10. Taxonomy (GTDB): domain Bacteria; phylum Pseudomonadota; class Gammaproteobacteria; order Xanthomonadales; family Xanthomonadaceae; genus Luteimonas. Next base: position 208,722 of record NZ_JACHYJ010000007.1, on the reverse strand, counting down.
CACTGGCTGCTGCCGTGGCTGCCGGGCGCGGGTGGGCTGACTGGCGGTGGTATGGACTGGCAGCGCGTGGGCTGACGGGCCTTGGGAATGTGCCTGCCTGCGAGCGCTGGAAGCGTTTTCATGAATGCGGCAATATAGCGCCCCCGCGCGGTATGGCCGTCGCCTGCCTGTGGCTGTCAGTGCCGGCCGGCGCCCGCCATGCGGCCGCGCGGATCGTACCCTTCCCCTGCTCCCCCCAGGACACCCTCATGTCGAATCTCCAGGCGCTGCTGCCGCAGCGTGATCTGCGCTTCACCCGCAAGGCCGTCGGTATGGGCGGCGGCCCACTGCTTGCCCTGTTGATGTTCCTGGTCGCCGGCGCGATCGCCTGGTGGCAGGCGCCCGGGCTGCTGCAGGACATGCAGATCCGCGCCAATCCGCTCGAGCTCGAGGACTACAATCTGCGCGATGGCCGCTGCACGACGCGCAAGGCGGTGTTCACCGATTGCGAAGCCGATGTCGCCTACCGCGTCGATGGCGTCGACTACGAGAAGCACATCTCGCTGATGTTCCTGTCGTTCTCGCGCGGCGACTACGCGGCGAGCCTGGTGGTCGCCGCGGACGACCCGTCGAAGGCGGCGCTGAGCATCGGCCTGGAGCGCTTCTGGAACCGCGTGGCGTTCTTCCTGGTGCTGTTCGGGATCTTTGCCGGCCTGGGCGTCGTGGCGATCGTCACCTGGGTGCGCAACGGCCGCATCAACCGCGCCGCGCAGCTGCCGCAGCGCTGGACGCCTGAGCCGGTCGAGGTCAAGGCTGCGCAGTCCTCGTTCGGCGGCACGGTCGTGACCTACGCCTATGGCAAGCTGCCCGGCCGCGCCGCAGGCAAGCAGAACGTCCGCTTCGGCAAGCGTGAGGCGCCGTTGCTGGTCGACACCCCGGACGGCGACACCCAGGCGCTGGCGCTGCGTCCTGCGTCCGGCGGGCCGGCCCTGCTGCTCGATGCCGGGCTGCAGCGCATCGACCTGACCGAGGCCGAGCGGCAGGCCGCGTTCGCGGTGCTGGGCGCCTCGCCCGACGCATCCGCCTGAGGCGCGCGCCCGGCCGCTCAGGCCGGGTAGATGCCGCCGAGCACCCGGGGGCCGGCGGCGCCGGTCACCGACGGTAGATTCCCCGGCAGCCCGAGCACGGTCTGCCGGGCCAGCCACGCAAAGCCCATGGCCTCGACGTGATCGGGGTCGAGCCCGTGCGCCGCGCTTGACACCACGGCGATGCCGGGCAGGGCATCGGCCACTGCCGCCATCAGCGCCGGGTTGTGCACGCCGCCGCCGCAGGCGATCAGGCGAACGGTGCTCGGCTGGGTGGCGCGCAGCGCATCGGCGATCGTCGTCGCGCTCAGCGCCAGCAACGTCGCCTGCACGTCGGCCGGGGCCTCGGCGCCGGTCAGTGCGGTCTCGACCCAGTCCAGATGGAACTGGTCGCGGCCCGAGGACTTGGGCGGCGGCAGCGCGAACCAGGGCGCCGCACGCAGCCGCGCCAGCAGTGTCGGATCGACTTGGCCGGCGGTCGCCAGGGCACCGCCGCGGTCGAACGGCTGGCCGGTGTGCCGCAGGCACCAGGCGTCCATCAGCCCGTTGGCCGGACCGGTGTCGAAGCCGCGCACTGCGGCGCCGTCGGCCGGCAGCAGGGTGAGATTGGCGATGCCGCCCAGGTTGAGTACCGCCCGGTCCTCGCCGGGCGCGTGCAGCAGCGCGGCGTGCAGCGCCGGCAGCAGCGGGGCGCCGTGACCGCCGGCAGCGACATCGCGGCGGCGGAAGTCGGCCACGGTGCGAATGCCGGTGCGCTCGGCGATGCGAGAGGGATCGCCGAGCTGCAGCGTGAACCCGTGTTGCCCGTCGCCATGGCGCCCCTGTGGGCGATGGCGGAGTGTCTGGCCGTGCGAGCCGATCGCCGCGATGTCCGCAGCCGTCAGCCCGGCCTCGGCCAGCACCCGGTTCGCGGCCTGCGCGAAGCCCTCGGCGATCCGGCTGTCGAGCTCGCCCAGCGCGTCGAGGGTCAACGGCGCGGCCTGCTGGCCCAGCGCCACCAGTTGCGTGCGCAGGTCGTCGGGCCAGGGGTAGGTGCGGCCCAGGCGCAGATCGGCCTGCAGCCCACCTGCGGTGTCGGTCTCGAAGCCGACGATGGCTGCATCGATGCCGTCGGCGCTGGTGCCCGAGATCAGGCCGAGGAACAGGTCGGGCATGGGCGCGCGCGCAGGAGCTTGGGACATGCGAAACGCCCGGCCGGAGCCGGGCGTGGAATCAACCGCGGGGGCTGCGGCCGGCGTCGGCGCTGGCGACCTGGCGGTCGGCGCGCTCGGGGTCGGGACGCGCCGGCACGTCGGCGTAGATGATGTCCTCGACTTCGCGGATGCGCGCGAGCGCCGGGCCGGTCTGCTGGCGGAACTGCGCCAGCGCCGTGCCGCTCAGCGGGTCGGGCTCGGGCATCGTGTGCTGCAGCGGGTTGCGGTGCTGGCCGTTGACGCGGAACTCGTAGTGCAGGTGCGGACCGGTCGCCAGGCCCGTGGAGCCGACATAGCCGATCACCGTGCCCTGCGAGACGCGCTGGCCCTGGCGGACATTGCCGAAGCGCGACATGTGGGCGTAGAGCGTGGTGTGGCCGCGGCCGTGATCGAGGATCACGACGTTGCCGTAGCCGCGCTGGGTGCCCTTGAACTGCACGCGGGCATCGCCGGCGGCCATGATCGGGGTGCCGGTGGCGGCGGCGTAATCCACGCCCTTGTGCATGCGCATCGTGCCCAGCACCGGGTGGCGCCGGCTGCCGAAGCGCGAGCTCAGCCGCGCGTACTGGATCGGCATGCGGATGAAGCTCTTCTTCAGCGGGCGGCCTTCGGCGTTGTAGTACTCGGCCTTGCCGTCGTGCTCGAAGCGGAACGCGGAGAACGGCTTGCCCTTGGCGGTGAACACCGCCGCCTGCACCGGGCCGCTGCGGATCAGTTCACCCTCGCGCCAGACCTGCTCGACGACGACACTGAAGCGGTCGTTCTGGGTGACGTCGGTGTTGAAATCGATGTCGTACTTGAAGACTTCGTCGGTCAGCGTGTTGATGTTCGCGCCCGACAGGCCCAGCCGGCGTGCCGAGTGGAACAGCGAGCGGCCGACCTGGCCGCTGATGACCACGTTGCGGATCTCGACCGGGCGCTCGATGACCTGTTCCTGGACCGCATCGCCGGCGAGCGTCAGTTCGACGCGCTCGGTATCGCTGCGGTCGTAGCGCAGCTTCTGCAGGCTGCCGTCGGCCGCGATGTCGAAGCCCAGCTCGGTGCCCGGGCGCATGCGCGTGAGCTTGGCCTTGGCGTCGGGCAGTTCGAGGATGCGGTGCATCGTCGCGGCCGGCAGGTCGAGCTCGGAGAAGATCGAGCCCAGCGTCTGGCCCTGGGCGACGGTGACCAGCTGCCAGTTGTCGTGCTGCTGCTGCGCGCTGCGCTGCTGCGCGGTCAGGGGCGGCAGCGCCAGGGACATCGTGACCAATTGGTGGCCGTCGTCGTCGCCATCGCGCATCGCATGCGAAAACCCGGGGACCAGGGCGACAACCAGAGCGCCGAGTGTCGCAAACAGACTGGCATGGGCCCAGTCGCGTCGCGTCCAGCGGCCCGGATACAGCCGGATGCCGCGCGCATTGCCTTCCTGCGCCGTATTCCGCGCTGCCGCCTGCAGGTTGTCATGGAGCACGCGCTGGTGATGGGCGTCGGCCTGCGGCGGGACGGGTGTCGTCATCGTGGCGGATCCCGGTGCGTGAAAGACGTGTCAGCGCGGTAACATAGAGATGTGAGCTCCATGCGTCAAATGACTGACGGCGCAGGAATTTTTCTTCCATTCACCAGATAACGACACGTTAACGCCCGTGGCGTGCGCATTCACATCGTGAATACGCGGCGTGTCTTTCCCAGAGACGCCTCCCCCGATGTCCCAGACCTCCGCCCTCGACCTGATCGCACGCGGCAGCGACGAAATCCTCAAGCGCGACGACCTGCAGGCCCGGCTCGCCCTCGGTCGTCCGTTGCGCATCAAGGCCGGCTTCGACCCGACCGCGCCCGACCTGCATCTGGGCCATACGGTGCTGCTCAACAAGATGCGCCAGTTCCAGGACCTGGGCCACACGGTGATCTTCCTGATCGGCGACTTCACCGGGATGATCGGCGACCCGTCGGGCAAGAGCGCCACGCGCAAGGCGCTCTCGCGCGAGGACGTGCTGGCGAATGCCGAGACCTACAAGGCGCAGGTGTTCAAGGTGCTCGATGCCGAGCGCACCGAAGTGCGCTTCAACTCCGAGTGGTTCGGTGCGATGGGCGCGGCCGACATGATCCGGCTGGCCTCCACGCATACGGTGGCGCGCATGCTCGAGCGCGACGACTTCGCCAAGCGCTACGCCGGCCAGCAACCGATCGCGATCCACGAGTTTCTCTATCCGCTGGTGCAGGGCTACGACTCGGTCGCGCTGCACGCCGACGTCGAATGCGGCGGCACCGACCAGAAGTTCAACCTGCTGATGGGGCGCGCGCTGCAGGAACACCACGGCCAGGCACCGCAGGTCGTGTTGACGATGCCGCTGCTGGTCGGCCTGGACGGTGTGGCCAAGATGTCCAAGTCGCTGGGTAACTACATCGGCGTGACCGATCCGGCGATCGACATCGTCAACAAGACGATGAAGATCGGCGACGCGCTGATGTGGAACTGGATCGAATTGCTGAGCCTGGAGATCGGCATCGACGAAGCCGCGGCGCTCAAGGCCGACGTCGACGCCGGCGCGCTGAACCCGCGTGACGTGAAGCTGCGACTGGCGCGCGAACTCGCCACGCGCTTCCACGACGCCGACGCAGCGCAGACCGCGATCGCCGGCTGGCATGCCGCGGTGACCGGCGAGGGCGATGTGACCGCGTTGCCATTGCAGGATGTCGCAGTGCCCACCGAGGGCCTGCGCATCGCCGCGCTGCTGACCGCCGCCGGCATCACGCCGAGCAACTCGGAAGCCAACCGCAAGCTCAAGGAGCGCGCGGTCAAGGTCGACGGCGCCGTCGTCGAAGATGCTGGTCTGGTGCTCACGCCCGGCTTCGAGGGCGTGCTGCAGGTCGGCAAGCGCAACTTCGCGCGGGTGCGGTTGGTCGGCTGATCGGCGCGGCGTCGCGCGGTCGCCCCGCTTACCGCTGCGGCAGCGCGGACAGCGTCCGCGCAAACCGGTCCCGCACCGCGGCCCGGACCTCGGGGTCCTCGTCGCCCAGTCCGGCGACCGCCGGCGTCAGCAGCGCAGCCGCATCGGCTGTCCGGCCGCGCGCGGCGGCCAGCATCCCGCGCGCACCCGAGACGAGATACCGGTCGGCATCGTCCTCGTCCCCATCGGGGCGGTGGGCGTCCAGCTCGCCCAGCAGCGAGGCGGTCGCGTCCCAGTCGCCCAGCGCGGCCAGGGTCATCAGGTACCACAGGGCGTTGGTCCGGACCAGCGGCGTCGACAGCGGCAACTGGGCGGTCAGCCCCGTGTGCGAGAGGCGCAGTTCGTCGCGCGCGCGCGTCAGGTCGCCCGCCAGGTACAGCGTCTGGCCGAGATGGCCATGGGCGCCCAGCGTCATCACGTGCGCCTCCCCCAGCCGCGTACGCGCCGCGGCGAGATAGCGCTCGCTCTGCGCGATCGCGCGCGGCCAATCCATGCGCTTGCGCGCTAGCAGCGAGCGACTGGTCGCCAGCATCATCGCGTTGACGCTGTGCTCGCCCATCGTGCCCAGCAGCACGGGCGCGGCCTGCTCGAGTAGGCGTTCGGCGTCGGCATAACGCCCTTGTCGCGTGCGTACGTCGCCCAGGACCTGACGGGCCATCGCAAGCTGCAGCGGACGGGCCGGGTCGCGCCGCTGCAACTCGTCGATGAGGCGGAGCATCAGCGCATCGGCGGCATCTTCCTGGCCGTTGCGGGTGTAGACCTGGGCCAGATCGATGCGCAACGCATCGATGCTGGCGGCATCGTCCGGTTCGGCCTCCGGATACAGCGCCACCGCCTGTTCCAGGTAGGGAATGCCGCCGGGGATGTCGCCCCGGTTCACCAGGGCCATGCCCTGCGCCAGCGCGAAGTAGAGCGCCTGCTGCGGCGAGGCCCGGCTGCGGTCGTCGGTCGCCAGGCGGGCCAGTTCCGCATCGACCTCCGCATGCCGGCCGAGCCGGCTCAGCTGCCGCACGAGCGTGGCCCGGGCGCGCAGGGTGCCGGCCTCCCGGGCACCTTCGGTGCGCTCCTGGATCGCCAGCGCCTGGCGGGCTTCCTGCTCGGCCAGGTCGAGCATCTCGATGCTGCCGAACAGGCCCGACAGGGTGCTGTGGATGCGTGCCGCGACCCGGGGGTGTGCGTCGAACCGGTCGCCGACGCGGTCGCGTGCGGCGACCAGCACGTCGCGGACGGTCGCCTCGGCGCGTCGCCCGTTGATCGCGGGGTTGGCCTGGCCGATGAGGTCCTGGTTGATGAAGTCGTTGAGCGCCTTGACGGTCTGCAGCTCCGTCCGGGCTTCCTCGCGGGCCTGCCGCGCGTCGTGCAGCAGCCAGCCAGTGGTCAACAGGCCACCGCCCAGCAATGCGACGAGCGCGACGAGATAGGGCCGCCGAGCGCTGCGACGTGCCAGCTCCCGCTCCGCCCCGGCCAGTTGCTCGGCGGCCCGCCGGTCCTGATTGCGTTGCCGGTGGCGGGTGTCGAGCGTCTGCAGGCGCTCGACGAGCTCGGAGACCGTCGTCAGCCGGTGTGCCGGATCGGAGTGCGTGGCCGCGGTGATGTCCTCGCGCAGCAACGGATCGTCGATGTCGCGTTCCCAGCCCGGCGCCAGCGGACGCCCGACGTCGCCGGCCAGCATCTGGTACAGGATCAGGCCGAGCGCGTAGACATCGCTCTGGATCGTCTGCGGGCGGCCGGCGACCACTTCCGGCGGGAGATACCACGCGCTGCCGGAGGTGCCTGCCGGATCGAGCGCGCCCGCGGCCTGCAGGTCGTGCCGGGTGATACCCAGCGCATCCAGGCGCGCCGGATCGAGCAACCCGCCGCTGCCGAAATCCACGACACGCAATCGCCAGCCTGTGACCGGATCGCGGTCGACCAGGAGGTTGGCCGGCTTGAGGTCCCGGTGCAGCACGCCGACGCGGTGGGCGGCGTCGACCGTCCGCGCGATCTGCAGGAACATGGTCAGCCGATCGGATCGCGGGGTGTCGGCGATGTGGTCGATCGACCATTCGCGCAACGTGCGGCCGCCCCACGCGGACTCCAGGAAGAACGGCGGACCGGCGAAGTTCCAGTCGTGGAGGCGGGCGAGGCCAGCGGTCTGGCCGAGTTCGAGTTCCAGTTGCAGGACCCGGGCCAGCGCTGCCTCGCGCTTGAGGCCATGCAGCCGACGCCCGTCCTGCGCGTACTTGAAGACCCGGCGCTCGCCGGTCTTGACGTGGACGGCGAGCCACACCTCGTTGCCCTGGGTGCCGCCCAGGCAGCGTTCGAAACGGAAGTTGGGCCGCATCGGCACCGGGTCGCCGGCCTGCAGGCCCAGCGTCGAGGTCGCGGTGCGGCTGCGCACGACCGTGCGCTCGCGCACCCCGGTGAGTTGGTAGCCGACGCGGGGCTGGGTGAGCAGCAAGGCTGCGGTGTCGGGGTCGAGCGCCTTGCGCAGCTTGTTGATCGCGTTGGGCAGGACCTTGTCGACCGTCACCCGGCCCGCCCAGACCTCGGCCAGCAGCTCGTCCTTGGTGACGACCTCGCCGGCATGGCGGAGCAGGTAGACCAGGACCTCCAGGGCTCTGCGCTCGACCTCCACCGGTTGTCCGTGGACGTGCAAGCGGAAGCTCGCCTCGTCGAACTCGGCGTGACCGAAGCGATAGAGGAAGTCGTAACGGTCACCGTCGGGACGGGCGGCGTCGTGCATGTGCGGTGCTCTCCCTGAGCTGGAAATCCCGGACGGATCAATCGCTTGTGCGCCGCCCCGACCCCGGTCGACCGCAGTGTCCGCGCATCCGGACCCCCGATGGAGCGGCGTTACCGATCCGTTACCAAAAGGTACCACGGGCGATTGGCTGCGCTGGCTAGGCTCCTGTGGTCTGGTCCGTCCGATCGCATGGACGCGACCTCCATCGGTGCGAAGCAAGCGAAGTCAGGAGCCGTCATGAACAGGATCTACCGTCTCGTATTCAACCGCGAACTCGGCGTGGTGCAGGTCGCGCCCGAGTGCGCCCGCATGCACCGGGGAGGCGCACGGCGCGCGGGGCGCCCGGTGCGCATCGCGGGGACCGGCGTCGGGCTGCTGTCCGCGGCGCTGCTGGCCGGGCCGCTGGCGGCGCAGACCCGCGTGGACTACGTGGAGGACACCGTCGTCGATGCACCGGTCGAGTGGCTGGACCGCGACGTGCGGATCGGCGGCGACGGAGACGTCGACGTCCGCGTGGTCGGCGACGGCTGGCTGCGCGCGACGGTCGCTCCGGGCACGCCGCAGCTGTACTGGCGCGGCCGGATCGATGTCGGCGGCGTGTTCGGCAGCGGCACGGCACGTCTGATTGTCTCCGGGCCCGATGCCGGCATCGAGGCCTTCAACGCCATCAGCGTCGGCCTCGCCGGGACCAGCGGGCAGGGGACCCACGGCGTGCTGCGCATCGAGGACGGCGCCCAGGCCTCCACGATCACCCCCGACCGTCGACGTGGCCTGTTCCAGGTCGGGCTGAACGGCGAGGCCACGGTGACCGGTGCCGGCTCGCGGCTGCAGACCGGTGAGTTCGCGATGGGCGTGGTCATGGGATATGGCGGCGGGCGCATGCAGGTGCTCGATGGCAGCCTGCTCGAAAGCGACACCGCCAACCTGTGGGGCAACGCCCCGGCCGACCGCCTGCCGACGGTCCGGGTCGCCGGGTCCGGCGCGCGCTGGACCAACGCCGGCCACCTGGATCTAGGCGGCGCGGTCGAGGTCGAGGAGGGCGGCGTGGTCGAGACCGGCTCGATCGAGATCGCTGGCAGCTTCGACACCCCGCACCGGGTTGGCCTGCATATCGCAGGCGAGGGGTCCCGGTTCGAGAGCGCCGCCGGCATCCTGGTCCGCGAGGGCTCGGTGACCATCGCCGACGGCGCCACGGTCTCCGCCGCCGACGGCATCGTGCTGGTCGGCCACACCGCGCCGGCCCGCCCCCTGGCGTCGTTCCTCAACATCGGCGGCGCCATCGACAGTGTCGGCACCAACGACGTGCCGACCCCGGGCGCCGCCATGGCTGCCGGCCGGCTCGATCCGCAGACCGCGGTCCGTTTCCAGGCCAACGCCGGCGGCAACGCACAGATCAACTTCAACCATACCGACGCTGCCTACACCTTCGGCAACGCCATCGTCGGGGTCGGCGCGATCAACAGCTTCGCCGGCACCACGATCCTGACCGGCGACCTGTCCGCGTTCGCGCCGATCGCCTCGGGATCGACCGGGCGGGTCGGCGTCCGCGTCGCGGGCGGCAGCACGCTGGTGCTGCGCGGCGACGTCAACACCAGCGACGCCAACGACGACGCGGTGTACGGGCCGGAGGTCTCCTCGTACCTGATCGAGGACGGCACGCTGGTCGTTGGCGGGCACACCGGCCGCAACCATGCCGCGCTCGGGTTCGGGTCGAGCTATTCCAGCCGCGTCGAGGTGCAGGCGGGCTGGCTGGCCGGTGACGGGACCGTCGGCACGACGCGGGTCCGCACCGGCGCCGGCATCTCGCCTGGCGACGCCGACAGTCCGTTGGGCACGCTGGACGTGATCGGCCGGCTGCTTTTCGACGACGGGGCGGTGTACGCGGTGGACATCGCCGGCGACGGGCGCAGCGACCGGATCGTGGTCACGGCCGACGATCCGCTGGGTTCGACGCTGCCGGGCCTGCCCGGTGGCGCCGTGATCGGTGCGGGAGTCGACGTGCTGGTGACCGCGCTGGATCCGGCGACCAGTTACCAGGACGGGCAGCGTTACACGATCCTCAGCACGGACGCGGCGATCGAAGGCAGCTTCGCCCGTGCTCTGACCGAATCGGCATTTCTCGACGTCGCGCTCGAGCATCTGCCGCGCGAGATCGGACTGCGCATCGGCATCCGGAGCGAGGGGCCGGACGATCTGGTCGTCGAGGCCGGCCAGACCCACACCGGGACCGCGCCGGTCGGCGGTGTGCGGGTGCTCGCCGGCGGCACGCTGGCGCCCGGCGGGCGTGGCGCATTCGGCACGCTGGCCGCTGGCGGGGACCTGCTGTTCGCGGATGGCGCGATCTATGCGGTGGACATCGCCGGCGACGGCGGCAGCGACCGGCTGACGGTCGCGGGCAAGGCGACGCTGGAAGGTGGCACGGTCGAGGTGACCGCGCTGGACCCGGCGACGAGCTACCAGAACGGGCAGCGCTACACGATCCTGGACGCGGCCGGCGGCGTGGACGGCCGGTTCGGCACGTCGGCCTCGCAATCGGCGTTTCTGACCACGACGCTGGACTACGCCACGGCGGGGCAGGTCGGGTTGTCGATCGCATTGCTCGACGACGCGGGCCCCGAGCCGGAACCCGAGCCCGAGCCCGAACCTGAGCCCGGTCCCGGTCCCGGTCCCGGTCCGGTCGGACCGAATCCGCCCCCGCAGGTGTTCCAACGCGTGGCACAGACGGCCAACCAGTACGCCACCGCGATCGCGCTCAACGGCCTGCCGCAGCAGGGTCAGGCGCTGGCGTTGTACAACACGCTGCTGTTGTTCGATGCCGACGGCGCGCGCCAGGCGTTCGGCCACCTGTCGGGCGAAGCCCATGCCGGCCTGCGCGGGCAATTGCTCGAGGATCGCTTCCTGCGGTCGGGCATCGGTCAGCGGCTCGAAGGCCGGCTGGCGGAGACGCGCGAGGCCGGCGCCACCGTGTGGACCGGCGGCGGCGGACTATCGCAACGCACCGATGGCGACGGCAACGCGTCGGAGGTGCGCACGACCCGGCAAGGACTGCAGGCCGGCGTGGACTGGAGCGCCGGACGCTGGCTGGTCGGCGTCGCCGGCGGCCACGACGCACAGCGGATGCGGATGCCGGCGCTGGCGTCGCATGCCGATGTCGACGGCAACCACGTCGGCCTGTATGCGGCCTCCGACATCGGGCCGGCGTCACTGTCGGGCGGGGTCACCTACGCAGACTACCGCGTGAAGATGCGGCGCGAGGGCGCGCTCGGACCGCGCATGGGGCAGTCGGTGGAATCGCGCTACGACGCCAGCGCGACCGCCGCGTTCCTGCAGGCCGGCTGGGCCGTGTCGCTGGGGCGGCTCGCGCTGACGCCGTCGTTGACGCTGGCCTACCGGTGCCTGGACACCGATGCGGCGGTCGAGACCGGGGACGCGACCGCGTTGCGCATCGCCGAGCGCAAGGACGAGCACGCGTCTGCCACGTTGGGCGTGCGCCTGCGTCGCCCGCTGTCAGTGGGCGCAGTCGACAACGCGACGCTGTTCGGCGGCATCGCCTGGCAGCACGCGGACGGCGATCTGGCGCCGACCGGACGGCATGCGTTCGTCGTCGGTGGCGATGCGTTCGCCATTGATGGCGCGCCACTGGCCCGCAACAGCGGACTGGTCGATGTCGGCGTGGCGGTGAGCACCGCGCCCAATGCGCGCCTGTCCATCGCCGCGCAGGGACAGCGCGGTGGCGGCACGTCTGCCTTCGGCGCGCAGCTCAACTGGGCATGGCGGTTCTGAGCGCGTCGCCGGATGCTCTCCGGGCACATAGACACCCGGGGAGCGCTGCGCGCGAGGCGTGGCGTCGCGTCATCAGTCCGGCGCCGTGTCGTCGCTCGGCATGAGCACGAGCGATGCGCACTCGCGGGCCGCGCAACCGAAATGCCGGGTCGCGAGGCCATCGCTCCAGGACGCGACGCCGCCGCCGTTGATCGTGAAGCGCCAGATCCGGCCTTGCTGCGCAGAAAGGCCCGCCGTGGATCCTGCACTCCGGTCGGTCTACGTCGTCGCGCACCAAGGCGCGCCGCGCCAGGTCGCATGGTCGGCGATGCGCAGCAGCGCGAGGTCCTCGTCGGTGTCGCCGTAGGCGTAGACCTGCGCGAATGCCTGACGCGGATACGCATCGCGCACCCGTCGGGCCTTCTCGTCGCCAGCGCATTGCGCGCCCGCGTAGCGGCCGGTGAGCCGGCCGTCGAGCTGTTCGAGTCTCGAGCACAGCAGGGCCACGCCCTGGGCTGCGCACCAGGGCGTCAGCAGGACGTCGAGATTGCCCGAGACCACGACCACGGTATCGCCGCGGGCCCGGTGCCAGTCGATCCGTGCCTGCATCTGCGGGCGCACCAGCGCGGGCAAGCGCGTGGCCGCCAGCATTGCGCCGGCCGCGGCGACACGCGCGGCTGGCAATCCGGAGAAGGCGTAGCGCACGAGTGCTGCGCGCGTTCGGCTGCCCGACAGCAGGCCCAGGCGGTAGGCGATCACGATCGGCGCCAACAGCACGCGCCCGGCGATCAGTCGCCAACGTGGCGTTGCGGCAACGAGCAGGTCGGGAAAGGTCTCGCGTGTCGTGATCGTGCCGTCGAAGTCGAACAGCGCCAGATCGGGCAGCGCAGCGGCATCACCGGCGCGATCGGACGTGTCTGCGGGCCCCATCCGGGCGGATGGCAGTTCGATCTGCGGGGTGATGGGGGCGGGCATCGGGCGGTCCTCGCCAACACGAAGGGCGGCGTCGCCGCCGCCCTTCATAAGGTGTCGCAATGGCCGGCCTGTCCGACCGGCCTCCACGGTTACGGCGTGCCGGCCTGGCCGCGCGCCGCGTCGCGTGCGGCCTTGAACGGATTGCCGTCGTACCAGTTCGGCCAGCGGTCGCCGTCGGCGAGCGTGCGGCCGACGCCGTACAGCGCCTCGAGATCCTGCACGACCCCGTCCAGGTTCCAGTCCGGGTTGTACTCGTCTCCGGGCTGGTGATAGCGCGTGGCGTAGTCGTCGCTGGCTGCCTTGCCGGCGGCGGTGCCGCCTTCGATCAGGTCGTTGCCGCCCTTGGCATAGAGCGCGGGCACGCCGGCCTTGGCGAAGTTGAAGTGGTCGGAGCGGAAGTAGTAACCGCCGGCCGGATTGCCTTCCTCGACCAGCGTGCGGTTCTGCTGGCCGGCGTAGGTCTGCAGGATGTCCTCCAGTTCCGAGCTGCCCTTGCCGGTGACCACGAAGTCGCGCGAGGGGCCGGCGACGCTCATCGCATCGAGGTTGATCACGCCGACCGTCTGCGCCAGGTCGATGCTCGGCTGGGCGACGTAGTACTTGCTGCCCAGCAGGCCCGATTCCTCGAGCGTGACCGCCAGAAACACCAGCGAGCGCTTCGGCTTGGGCTCGGCGGTGGCGAACTTCTCGGCGATCTCGATGATGCCGGCCACGCCGGTGGCGTTGTCGATCGCACCGTTGTAGATCGTGTCCTCGCCGTTATCGGACTGCCCGCCCTCGTGCTTGCCCAGGTGGTCCCAGTGGGCGAGGTAGAGGATCGCCTCGTCCGGCGCTTGCGTGCCGGGCAGGATGCCCACGACGTTGCGCGAGCTCTTCTCGGCCACCGTGCTCTTGAGGTCGAAAGAGACCTTGGCATTGAGCGGCACCGGCTTGAAGCCGCGCTGGTTGGCGGCCTGGATCTGCGCGTCGAGGTCGAGGCCGGCGTCGGCGAACAGGGCGCGGGCGACGTCGCCGGTGATCCAGCCCTGCGCGGGCAGGCGCGGCTCGGGATCGTCCTGCGGGCGCAGGTCGAACTGCGCGCCCGACCACGAGTTCTTGACCACGTCCCAGCCGTAGGACGCGCCGGCGGTGTCGTGCACGATCAGCGCCGCGGCCGCGCCCTTGCGTGCGGCTTCCTCGAACTTGTAGGTCCAGCGGCCGTAGTAGGTCATGCGCTCGCCTTCGAACAGCGACGCATCCTGGGCGTGGAAGCCCGGATCGTTGACCAGGATGACGACAGTCTTGCCCTTGACGTCGAGGCCGGCGTAGTCGTTCCAGTTCTGCTCGGGCGCGTCGACGCCGTAGCCGACAAAGACCAGTTCGCTGTCGGCGACTTCGATCTGCGGCTTGCCGGTGCGCGTGCCCAGCACCATGTCGCGGCCGAATGCCAGGTCGCGCGCGCCCTTGGCGGTGGTGAGCTTGAGCACGGTCGACTCGTCGGCCGTGGTCTCGACCATCGGCACGGTCTGGTACCAGCTGTCGTTGTCGCCGCCCGGCTGCAGGCCGATGCGCTGGAACTGGGCGCTGATGTACTCGACCGTGCGCTCTTCGCCGACAGTGCCCGGCGCGCGGCCCTCGAATTCATCGGAGGCCAGCGTCTTGACCAGTTCGCCGAAGTCCGCACCGGTGATCTCGGGCGAGAACGTGTGCGCGGCGTCGGACGTGGGGGACGTCGCTGCGGTGTCGGCCGCCTTGTCCTGGGCGCCGCATGCCGCGAGTACGAGCGCGGCCGGCAGGGCCAGCATCAAGTGGGGTCTGCGCATCCGGTGATCACTCCTGCAAGCTGTGGACGCCGCACTATACGGTCGTTCAGCTGCCGATGCGCGCCGGCCCGTTCAGTCCTTCGGGGCCTGCGCGCCGTCGTAAGCGATCGCGGTGGCGCCGCTGATCGGGCCGGTGCGCGCGCTGCTGTGGACGTACAGCGTGACTTCGCGCTTGAACGTCAGCGGGCCTTCGATCACCGCATTGGGGCCGATGATCACCCGCGGGCTGCGGCGGTTGATCGTGACCGGGAACCAGTTCGAGGACGGCTTGTCGACCGTCAGACCGCCGCGCACCTTCGAGGCGGCGCCGATGGTGACATCGCCATTGACCGTCTTCACGTCGCCGGTCACCTCGGTGCCGACCAGGCCGATCGCGCCGTTGACGGTGACCACGTTGCCGTCGACCCGTCCGCCGCGATCGACGAACACACCACCGCTGACGCTCTCGATACTGCCGGCGATCTGCGCGTCCTGCCCCAGCCGGACACCGCCGTTGACGGTGGTCAGGCTGCGGGTGCGCGCCCGCGCGCCCAGGGTGATGCCACCGTTGACGGTCTCCACGGTGCCGGCCTGGATGTCGTCGTCGCCGCGGATGCCGCCGTTGACGGTCTCCACGTCCTTGGCGCGGACGCCGTCGCCGATGCGGATGCCGCCGTTGACTGTCGACAGGTCGCCGTAGGACTGGCCGGCTTCGGCGGTGATCCCGCCGTTGACCTTCGAGACGTCGGCCTGGGCACAGGCGGCGCCGGCAGACAGGGCGAGGGCGAACGCGAGCAATGCGCGGACGGGGCGGTGCGGACGGGCAGCGGACATGGCGAACCTCGAGGAAGGGCGGAGCGGGCGGAGCCCGCCGTCGACCGTAGCTTGCCGTCGTGTCGGTACAATCGCATCTGTCTTTGGTCACTGGGCCGTTCGTCGTGCCGCATGCCACTCCCGCCTCCCGTCCGCGCCCCGTCGTCCTGCTGATCCTCGACGGCTGGGGACACCGCGAAGACCCGCGCGACAACGCGCTCGCGCTCGCGAACATTCCGACCTGGCGCGGTCTGCTCGCCGCGCATCCGAGCACGTTGATCCATACCGAGGGTCGCCACGTCGGCCTGCCGGACGGGCAGATGGGCAACTCGGAGGTCGGCCACATGAACATCGGTGCCGGCCGGGTCGTCTATCAGGACCTGACCCGCATCGATGCCGCGATCGAGGACGGCAGCTTCTTCGCCAACGCCGAGTTGGGCGCGGCCTGCGACGCGGTGCGCGCCAACGGCGGCACGCTGCACGTGATGGGCCTGCTCTCGCCCGGCGGCGTCCACAGCCACGAGGCGCACCTGTTCGCAATGCTCGAACTGGCGCATCGCCGCGGCGTGGCGCGCGTGGCCGTGCACGCGTTCACCGATGGGCGCGACATGCCGCCGCGTTCGGCCGAACCGAGCCTGCGCGCGCTGCACGAGCGCTGCGCAGCCTTGGGCAACGCGCACGTGGCCAGCGTGTCGGGCCGCTACTACGCGATGGACCGCGACCAGCGCTGGGAGCGCGTGCGCCAGGCCTGGGACGCGATCGTCGAAGCGGCCTCGCCGTACCGCGCGCCCGACGCAGTCGCAGCCCTGCAGGCTGCCTATGCGCGCGACGAGAACGACGAGTTCGTGCGTCCGACCGTCATCGACGGCGCGGTGCCGATGGCTGACGGCGATGCCGTGGTGTTCATGAACTTCCGCGCCGACCGCGCCCGCCAGCTCACCGCGGCGTTCGTCGACCCGGCCTTCGCCGGGTTCCAGGCGCGGCGCCCAGCGCTGTCGCGCTTCGTCTGCCTGACCGAGTACGACGCGCGGCTGCCCGCGCCGCTGGCCTTCGCGCCCGACGACCTGCCCAACACGCTGGGCGAAGTGCTTGGCGCCCAGGGGCTGACCCAGTTGCGCATCGCCGAAACCGAGAAGTACGCGCACGTCACGTTCTTCCTCAGCGGCGGCCGCGAGGCGCCGTTCCCCGGCGAGGACCGCATCCTGGTGCCCAGCCCCAAGGTTGCGACCTACGATCTGCAGCCGGAAATGAGCGCGCCCGAGGTCTGCGCGCAACTGGTGCAGGCGGTGCGCGACGACCGCTTCGATGTCGTGATCTGCAACTTCGCCAACCCCGACATGGTCGGGCACACCGGCGTGCTCGAGGCGGCGATCAAGGCGGTGGAGACCGTCGACCGCGCGGTCGGCGAGATCGTCGAGATCGTGCGTGCGAAGGGCGGCGAGCTGCTGGTCACCGCCGACCACGGCAACGTCGAGATGATGCGCGACCCCGAGACCGGCGAGCCGCATACCGCGCACACGGTTGGTCCGGTCGATCTGGTCTACGTCGGCAGCCGGCCCGGCCCGCTGCGCCGAGGCGGGGCGCTACGCGACCTGGCGCCGACGATCCTCGACCTGCTCGGCCTGCCGGTGCCGGCCGAGATGACCGGCCGCAGCCTGCTGCAGGCCGACGGCTGAGCATGACCGGCAGGGCGACTGCGACCGGCGCCGCGCTGCTGCTGACCGCGCTGCTGGCCGCGGCGCTGCCGGTGCTCGAGGTCGCGGCCCAGAACAGTCGCGAGACCGAACGCCGCCTGGAGCGGGTGCGCAAGGAGCTGCGTGACGTTGCCGCCGAGCGCCGTCGCCTCGAGGGCCAGCGCGGCGCCGCCGCACGCGAGCTGCGCCAGGCCGACGAACAGGTTGCGGCATCGACCACCGCGCTGCGCGAGACCCGGATCAAGCTCGCGGCCGAGCAGGCCGAGCTCGAGCGCCTGCAGGCGCGCCGCCAGACCCTCATCGCCACCGTCGAGCAGCGTCGCGCCGAGTTGGCGACGTTGCTGCGGGCGGCCTACACCATCGGCGACGAGGCCGCGCTCAAGCTGATGCTGGCGCAGGACCGGGTCGCCGACGCCGGCCGCCTACTGGTCTATCACCGCTACCTGCAGCAGCAGCGCAGCGAGCGCATCGCCGAGCTGCGGGCCGAAATGACCGAGCTCGACGGCATGGAGGCGGCAATCCAGGATCGCCGCGCCGCGCTCGAAGCCGCGCACGCCGAGCAGCGGGCACGGCTGGCGCAGGTCGAGGCCGATCGCAGCAAGCGCGCCGACGCGGTCAAAGGGCTGGATGCGAAGTTCAACGATCGCAGTGCCCGCGAAAAGGCCCTGGGCCAGGACGCCCGCGCGCTCGAGCGCGTGCTGGCGCAGCTGCGCGCGGCCGCACGCCGGGCCGAGGCCGAGCGGCGCGCGGCGGCCGCCGCGGCGCGCGAGCGCGAGGCGCGGGAGGCCCGGCAGAGCGGGAGCGGCACCCGTGCGCCGTCCCGGCCACGGCCGCAGGTCGCCCGCGCCCCGGCGCCGCAGGTCGGCGGCCTGGGCTGGCCGATCAGCGGCGCGCTGCTGACCGCCTTCGGCGGCAGACTGCCCGACGGCAGCAGCAGCAACGGCGTACTGATCGGCGCGGCTGCAGGCACCCCAGTCAAGGCGGTCGCCGACGGCACGGTGGTGTTCGCCGAATGGATGACCGGCTACGGCATGCTGCTGATCGTCGACCACGGCAACGGCTACATGAGCCTGTACGCACACAACGATGCCCTGCTGCGCAAGACCGGCGATGCGGTGAAGCGCGGCGACACCATCGCCAGCGTCGGCAACTCCGGCGGCCAAGGCCGCAGCGGCCTGTACTTCGAATTGCGCCAGAACGGCAAGCCGGTCAATCCGACGACCTGGCTGCAGCGCCGCTGACGCGGGCGGGGTCGGTCGCGAGCATCCGCCCCCACCCCAGCCCTCCACCCGTGAAGGGCGCAATGCCCCGCGCAGGCGGGGGAAGCAGATGCGCATCGCCGCGAAACACGAAAGCGCGACGGATCACCTCCCCTGCGCGCGCGGGAGGTCGGCGCGCACAGCGCGTCGGGTGAGGGTGGGGGGCTTGGCGGTTCGCCCCCACCCAACCCTCCCCCGCAAGCGGGGGAGGGAGCAGGCGCGTGTCGCCGCGAACGCGAAAGGCAAGACAGCTCACCTCTCCCGCACGCGGGGGAGGTCGACGCGCATGGCGCGGGGGGGCGGAGCCGTTGGCGGCCCGCCGACCGGCCTTTAGCCCAGCGACTGCTTGACCAGGCGCGAGACCTCGCCCATGTCGGCCTTGCCGGCCAGCTGCGGCTTGAGCACGCCCATCAGCTTGCCGATGTCGGCCGGGCTGCTGGCGCCGGTCTGGGCCTTTGCTGCCTCGATCGCCGCCACGATCTCGGCCTCGCCGAGCTTCTCGGGCAGGTAGCGCTCGATGACCGCGATCTCGTCGCGCTCGATCTGAGCCAGGTCCTCGCGTCCGGCGCCCGCGTACTGGGTCACCGAATCCTTGCGCTGCTTGACCATCTTCTCCAGCACGGCGAGCACCGCGGCATCGTCGAGCTCGATGCGTTCGTCGACTTCGCGCTGCTTGATCGCGGCGTTGACCAGGCGGATCACGCCCAGGCTGTGCTTGTCGCCGCCCTTCATCGCGGCCTTCATGTCTTCGGTGAGTTGCTGTTTGAGGGTCATGGCGGTTCTTCGGTGACGAACGGGCAGGGTTGCCCTGCGACGGGTGCCGGCGCCTGCCGTGTGCGGTCAGGTCCGGGAACGAGGGACGACAAAAAGCCGGCAGCGCATGCGCGCGGCCGGCTCTTGCGTCAGTACACGATCGCGCCAGGCAGTGCCCGACGCGGGTCGATCAGTACAGGCGCTGGCGCTTGGTGACGTCGCGCGAGACGCGACGCGCCTGACGCTTCACGGCCGCAGCGGCCTTGCGCTTGCGCTCCTGGGTCGGCTTCTCGTAGAACTCGCGCTTGCGGGTTTCGGCGAGCACGCCGGCCTTCTCGCAGGTGCGCTTGAAACGGCGCAGCGCAAACTCGAAGGGCTCGTTTTCGCGGACTTTGACGCTAGGCATGGAATCTCCGGGGATCTGGGCACCCGACCGTCGAAGGCCGGATCGAATCTGACGAATTCGGGTCTGCCGAGGGTCTGCTCCCGGCGAGCCGCGTATCATAGCCAGGACACGGCAGCTGACGCAAGCCGCCCCGACGGGCGCTGCGAGGCGCCTGCGTCCTCCGTCCGCTTCCCGGCAGTCCTGCGCCCCATGAACGTCCTCGGCATCGAAACCTCCTGCGACGAGACCGGCGTCGCCGTCTACGACACCGCCCTGGGCGGTGCCGCCGGGCTGCGTGCGCATGCGGTCTACAGCCAGATCGCGCTGCATGCGCAGTACGGCGGCGTCGTGCCGGAGCTGGCCAGCCGCGACCATGTGCGCAAGCTGTTGCCGCTGATCCGCCAGACCCTGGCCGAGGCCGGGCTCGAGGTCGAGGCGCTCGACGGCGTTGCCTACACCGCCGGCCCCGGTCTGGTGGGCGCGCTGCTGGTCGGTGCGGGTGTCGCCCGCGCGCTGGCCTGGGCGCTCGACGTGCCGGCGATCGGCGTGCACCACATGGAAGGTCATCTGTTGGCGCCGCTGATGGAGGACGACGCCCCGGCGCCGCCGTTCGTCGCGCTGCTGGTCTCGGGCGGGCATACGCAGTTGGTCGCGGTCGATGCGATCGGCGCCTACCGGCTGCTTGGCGAGACCCTGGACGACGCCGCGGGCGAGGCCTTCGACAAGACCGCCAAGCTGATGGGTCTGCCGTATCCCGGTGGCCCGCAGTTGGCCGCGCTGGCGCAGACCGGCACGCCCGGCGCATTCCGTTTCTCGCGGCCGATGACCGACCGGCCTGGCCTGGACTTCAGTTTCAGCGGCCTGAAGACCCAGGTGCTGCTGGCCTGGCAGAACAGCGATCGCAGTGCGTCGACCCGCGCCGACATCGCGCGTGGCTTCGAGGATGCGGTCGTCGATACCCTGGCGATCAAATGCGCGCGCGCGCTCGACGCGACCGGATGCACCACGCTGGTGGTCGCCGGCGGCGTCGGCGCGAACCTGCGGCTGCGCGAGAAGCTGCAGGCCGACGCCACGCGTCGTGGCGGTCGGGTGTGCTTCCCGCGCCCTGCGCTGTGCACCGACAACGGCGCGATGATCGCCTTCGCCGGCGCTTTGCGTCTGCAGGCCGGCCAGCACGGCGACGCGGCGGTGCGCGTGGTGCCGAGGTGGGACATGGCGCAGCTGCCGCCGTTGGCGCGCCTTGCTTCGTGATGGTGATGCGAGACTTGGGATGACGGCGCGCGTCGCGCCCCAGCGACGCGACACTCGCTAAGCTGTCGCCCGCTGTTGCGCTTCACTTCTTCCCATCCCACGGATCACTCCACCCGCCCCATGGACAAAGTCTTCATCGAAGGCCTCGAGATCGAGGCGCTGATCGGCATCTACGACTGGGAGCGGCGCATCCGCCAGCCGCTGGTGTTCGATGTCGAGATGGCGTTCGACAACCGCGTGCCTGCAGCGAGCGACGACATCGCGCGCACGCTCGATTACAAGGCCGTCAGCAAACGGCTGATCGACTACGTTGGGGCGTCGGAATTCGGCCTGGTCGAAACGCTGGCCGAGCGCTGCGCGGCGCTCGTGATCGATGAGTTCAATGTCGGTTGGGTACGATTGAAGCTCAGCAAGCCGGGTGCGGTGCGTGGTGCACGCGCGGTCGGCGTGATCATCGAACGCAGTCGCCAGGACTGATCCGCGGGTCCTGGCGCCGCCGCAGCCATGCGGCCGCAACAGGAGATTCCCGCACGATGCAGCCCCATCTCGAACGACTCAGCGACCTGCTGGCACCCTACCCCTGGGCCTACAGCGCGATCGTGCTGGCTGCTCTGTGCTTGCTGGCATGGCTGGCGAACTTCATCACCAAGCGCATCCTGCTGCGCGGCCTGGGCAGCGTATTGCAGCGCACGTCGCTGGGTGGCGCGCAGCACGACCGGCAGGTACGCCTGCGCGTGATCCCGCGGCTGGCCAACATCGTGCCGGCACTGGTGATCTCGGCCGGCATCGCGGTCGTGCCCGACCTGCCGCCGCAACTGGTGTTGATCGTCGAGCGGCTGTGCCAGATTTTCGTCGTGGTGACGATCGCGCTGGCCATCTCGCGCGCGCTCGACGTGGTCAACCGCAACTACGAGCGCCGCCCCGACGCGCACAACAAGCCGATCAAGGGCTACCTGCAGGTCGCCAAGATCGTGATGTTCGTGCTGGTCGGCATCTCGGTGATCGCCACGCTGATCGGTGCGAAGTTCCTGCACATCGTCACCGGCCTGGGCGCGATGACCGCGGTGCTGATGCTGATCTTCCAGGACACCATTCTGTCGCTGGTGGCCAGCGTGCAGATCAGCAACGACGGTCGTGTGCGCATCGGCGACTGGATCGAGATGCCGAGCCAGAATGCCGACGGCGACGTGATCGACATCGCCCTGCACACCATCACGGTGCGCAACTGGGACCGCACCGTGACCACGGTGCCGACCAAGAAGCTGGTCAGCGACGCGTTCAAGAACTGGCGGCCGATGTCGGAGGGCGGTGGGCGCCGGATCAAGCGCGCGCTGTATCTCGACCAGCGCAGCGTGCGGTTCCTGGCGGCCGACGAGATCGCGCGCTTCCGCCGTTTCGTGCTGCTCGACGCCTATCTCGACCGCAAGGACCAGGAACTGTCGGACTGGAACACCGCATTGGCCGCGCGCGGCGCCGAGCCGGTGAACCACCGCCGGGTCACCAACCTGGGCACCTTCCGCGCCTACGTCGAGCACTACCTGCGCCACCATGCCGGCATCAATCAGGAGCTGACTTTGCTGGTGCGCCAGCTCCAGCCCACCGAGACCGGCCTGCCGCTGGAGATCTACTGCTTCACCGCCGACACCCGCTGGGCCGTCTACGAGGGCATCCAGTCGGACATCTTCGACCACCTGCTGGCGATCCTGCCCGAGTTCGACCTGCGGGTGTTCCAGGCCCGCAGCGACGCGCCGATGGACGTGCGCCTGCAGGGCGGGTCGAGTGCCGCCGGCGGCCCGGCGCGTGCGGCGCCGGGGCTGGAGGATGCCCGCGCCCGCTGACCGCGGGCGGACGATGCGCGATCATGGTGCTCCCCACAGGAGCGCACCATGGCCATCGCCTGCCTGAGCCTCGGCAGCAACCTCGATCCCGAGCGTCACTTGCGCGCCGCAGTGGACGCGCTGCGCGCCCGCTTTCCCGCGCTCGTCGTCTCGCAGACCTACCGCTTTCCGGCGGTGGGCTACGACGGCGCCGATTTCCTCAATGCGGCCGCGACCATCGAGACCGACCTGCTGCCCGACGCCCTCAACGCCTGGCTGCACGCGCTCGAAGATGCGCACGGGCGCGATCGCAGTGGCCCGCGCTACAGCGACCGCACGCTGGACATCGACATCGTGCTCTACGACGATCGGGTACTGACCGGCGCCGGGAACCTGCGCATCCCGCGCGACGAACTGCGCCATGCCTTTGTGCTCAAGCCGCTGGCCGAGATCGCGCCCGACCTGCGCCACCCGGTCGATGGCCGCACGCTCGCGCAGCTGTGGGCCGCCCATCCCGACCACGACACAGCGTTCGCGCGCATCGACGCGCTGTCCGCATGCCCGGCCTGATGCAGGCCGCAGGTCCCGCACTGCGGATCCTGGGCAGCGGCTGTCATCACCCGGCGCGGCGGCTGCCGTCCAGCGACTTCGACACGCAGCTCGGTCTGGCGCCCGGCACCAGCGAGGCGGCGACCGGCGTGGCCTGGCGCGGCGTTGCCGACACGGGCGAGACCGCATCGTGGATGGCCGCGCGCGCCGCGCAGGCGGCGCTGTCGGCGGCCGGCATCGGTGGCGATGCGCTGGACGCAATCGTCTCCACCTGCGCGGTCATGGAGCAGCCGATTCCGTGCCAGGCGGCACTGGTCCAGCGCGCGCTCGGCCTCGGCGATTCGGGCATCCCGGCCTTCGATGTCAACGCGACCTGCCTGGGCTTTCTGGTCGCGCTGGACCTGGTTGCGGCCGGCATCGCCAGCGGCCGCTACCGCCGGGTGCTGGTCGTGGCCAGCGAGCTGCCCTCGCGTGGACTGCGCGCCGACGACCCGCTGACCGCGCCACTGTTCGGTGACGGCGCCGCCGCGCTGGTGCTGGGCGCCGCGGCGCCGGGCGAGGACTCGGCGCTGCTGGCCTGGCGGATGGAGACCTATGCCGACAGCGCCGACGCCTGCCGGATCCGCGGCGGCGGCACGCGCATCGCGCCCGGCGATCCGACGCATCGCGACATCGACCCGGATGTCTACCGCTTCGAGATGGACGGCCCGGCAACGTTCCGGTTGGCGGGGCGCCGGTTGCCGCGCCTGCTCGAACGCCTGCTGGCATCGGCCGGCGTCGGCCTGGACGCGATCGACTGCGTCGTGCCGCACCAGGCCTCCGGCGGCGGCCTGGACCGGATCGTGCGTGCGTTGCGGCTGCCCGAAGCGCGCGTGGTGCGGATCCTCGCCGAGCACGGCAACCAGGTCGCGGCCTCGCTGCCGCATGCGTTGCACCACGCGATCGTGGAGGGCCGGCTGCAGCGCGGCCAGACCTGTCTGCTGCTGGGCACCGGCGCCGGGCTGTCGCTGGCCGGCGCGGTGCTGCGGTACTGACGTGCGTCTCGCTCTGACCCTGTTCGACGTCGGGCAGTGCCGGCACTGCGAGCGGGTGACGCTCGCCGGCGGGCGCTGGGCCAGCATCGCGTTTCCGTCGATGGTCGCGCTGATCGTGCATCCACGTGAGGGCGCGATTCTTTACGACACCGGCTACGCGCCGCGGTTCCTGGATGCGACCGCGCGGCTGCCCGAGCGCCTCTACCGCTGGGCCACGCCGGTCGCGCTGCCGGCCGAGCAGCAGCTGGAGACGCAGCTCGCCGCGCATGGGCTGCGCCCGGCCGACATCCGCTGGTGCCTGATCTCGCATTTCCACGCCGACCACATCGCCGGCCTGCGCGACCTGCCCAATGCCCGCTTCGTGTGCATGCGCGAGGACCTGGACACCCTGCGCGCGATGCCCCGGCTGCGCGGGCTGCGCAACGGCTGGCTGCCGGCCCTGCTGCCGCCGGACTTCGATGCGCGCCGGCACCATGCCGACGACGCCATCGCCAGGCCGCTGCCCGCGCCCTGGCAGGCGCTGGGCGAGGGGCACGACCTGTTCGGCGACGGCAGCCTGTTCGCGGTCGCGCTGCCGGGCCATGCGCCGCGGCAGCTCGGCCTGTGCCTGCGCGATGCGCATGACCGCGCGGTGCTGCTGTGCGCCGATGCCTGCTGGTCGCATCTGGCGTTCCGCGAGCGCCGGTTGCCGGCATGGCCGGCGCGGCTGGTGACCCACGACTGGCGGGCCTACACGCATACGCTCGCACGGTTGCACACGCTGGCACGCGAGGCGCCGGACGTGGCGATCGTGCCCTCGCACTGCCAGGCGAGCCTGGACCATTACCGCGCGCAGACGTCTGCGCCCCGACCGGAGGCTGGCGCATGCGCATCCTGGTGACCGGTGCGTCGGGCTTTGTCGGCGGCGCCTTCCTGCGCCGTCACGCCGCGCGCGACGACCTGACGCTGTGGGGAACCGGGCGCCGCGCCACCGACCTGCCGGGCTATGTACGCTGCGACCTGAGCCGGCCGTTCGACCTGCCGTTCCGTCCGGACGTGGTGATCCATGCCGCCGCGCGGTCCTCGCCCTGGGGCACGCGTGCGCAATACCAGGCGCAGAACATCGACGCGACCGCGCACGTCATCGCGTTCTGCAAGCGCCACGGCTTGCCGCGGCTGATCTATCTGTCCTCGAGTTCGGTGTTCTATCGCGAGGCCCATCAACTCGGCCTGCGCGAGGACAGCCCGATCGGGCCGGACTTCGTCAACCGCTACGCGCAGACGAAATACGCCGGCGAGCAACTGGTGCGCGCCTATCCCGGCGAGCATGTCGTGGTGCGGCCGCGCGCGGTGTTCGGCGTCGGTGACACGGTGCTGTTTCCGCGCATCCTCGAGGCGGCCCGGCGCGGTGCGCTGCCACGGTTCGTCGGCCAGGATCGACCGGTGATTGGCGACCTGGTGCAGATCGATACGCTGTCGGACTACCTGCTGCGGATCGCGACGATGCCGCGTCCGGCGCAGAGCTACAACCTGACCAACGCCGAGCCGGTGGACCTGCAGGCGCTGTTGCTCGACGTGCTGGCACGGTTGGACCTGCCACCGCCGACGCGGCGCGTGCGCATCGGCACAGCGCTGCGTGCGGCCACCGTGGCCGAATGGCTGTGGCGTGGCCTGCGGCTGCGCGACGAACCGCCGATCACACGCTTCGGCGTCGGTGTGTTCGCCTATTCCAAGACCTTCGATCCAGCGCGCATGCTCGCCGACCTGGGGCCGCCGAGCGTGTCGTTGACCGAGGGCATCGAGGCCTTCGTCGCCTGGCAGCGCGCGCAGTGGATGCAGTGAGCGCCACGGTCGTCTGCGCGTGCGCCTACGCCCTGCTGCTGGCGCTGCGTAGCGCCAGCGCCGGGCGCGAGCTGCGGCGCCAGCGCGCATGTCCGGTGCCCCCGTCGGCGCGGCGGATGCAGGACGTTGCCGTACTGCAGCCGATCCTCGGCGGCGACCCCCGGCTGGGCGAGGTGCTCGACGAGACCCTGCGCGCGTTGCCGCAGGCGCGCTTCCACTGGCTGCTCGATGCCGACGATGCACACGCACATGCGGCGGTCGCCGCCGTGCGCGCAGCGCATCCGGGCGCTGCGATCGACATGTGGGTGTTGCCGCCGGCGCCCGATGGCTGCAATCCCAAGACCTTCAAGCTCGAAGCGGCGTTGCCGCAGGTCGAGGCGCCGGTCTGTCTGGTGCTCGACGATGACGCCACACTGTCGGCCGATGCGCTCGCACGCCTGGTCGCCGCGCTCGATACGGCCGACCTGGCGACCGCGCTGCCCGGCTACCGCGACGATGGCGAGTGCTGGCCCGGCCGCCTGCTCGCACGCTTCGTCAACGACAACGCCGCACTGACCTATCTCGCGCCGTTGGCCTGGGCGCCGCCGGTGTCGATCAACGGCATGTGTTACGCGCTGCGCACCGAGCGCCTGCGCGCGATCGGCGGCTTTTCGCCGCTGCGCCACGCGCTGGCCGACGACCTGGCGATGGCCGATCACGTCCGCGCGCACGGCGGCCGCATCGCGCAGACGATCGCGCCGGTTTCGGTGCGCACCAGCCTCGACGGTGCAGCGCACTACGTGCGGCAGATGCATCGCTGGATGCTGTTCGCCACCTTGCTGCTGCGCCGCCAGCCGCCGCGCACACGGGCGGCGATCGTGCTGCTGCACGGGCTGCCGCCGCTGTTGCTGTGGGCGATGCTCATGGCGCTGGCCTGGCGCCCCGACTTGGCGGGTGCTGGGGCGGTTGCGGGTGTGCTTGCGCTGCGGGCCTGGGCGCCGTGGGCATTGCAGCGCGCGCTCGGTGTCGCGTCTGCGTCGCGGCCGCTGTTGTCGCTGCTGGCCGAACTGTTGCAGCCGCTGCACCTGCTGCATGCCGCCTGCGTGCGGACGGTGCGCTGGCGCAGCCGACGCTACCGGGTACAGGCCGATGGCCGCTTCCATGCCGCCTGAGGCCACCGGCGGGGGCGTGCGCATCGCGTTCCTGACCGGCCGCAGCGATCCGGCGTGCTGCGCACTCAGCCCGCAGCAGGCGGCCTTTCTCGATGCGCTGCGCGGACCGGGTCGCGACCTGCTCGCGTGCAATTTTCCTTACGCGGCGTCGCGTGCCGGCCACGCCCCGGTGTGGCTACCGCTGGCCGCGCTGCGCAATGCCGGCGACTACCTCGGGGCGCGTCGCCCTGCGTTCGCCCGGCGCCATGGCGCGGCAGTGGCCGCGGCGCTGGACGGTGGCGGCGCGGTGGTGGTGCTGGCCGGCAGTTGCGGGCTCGAACTGCTGGCCAACCTGCGGTTGCCGGCGGGGCTCGCCGCACGGCTGCACGTGTTCGCCTATGGGCCGGTGGCACGGCGGGCGCCGGACGTGGCCCGGCTGCTGTGCGTGCGCGGCCGCGGCGACTGGATCTCGCGCCTGGGCTGGCGCGGGCCCGCGCTGCCGGTCGGCGGCGGCCATCTCGACTACCTGCGCAGCGCCGAGGTGCGGGCGCTGTGCGCGGACTTCGTCGCGGCGACACCATGCGCATCGACCTGATCGCGCCGCCCTACAGCGGTCATCTGCATCCGATCCTGGCGATCGCGCGCGAGCTCGCGCCGCGACACGCGGTGCGAGTGCTGTCGACGCCGTCGGCGATGGCGCAGGTCGCACGCGCCGGGCTGGCCGGCGTGCCATTGCTCGATGCCGACGCCGAGCGCGTGCTCGATGCGATCTCCGACCCGCGCCATGCGGTGCGCAACCATCCGCTGCGCATGCATCGCCAGCTGCGCGATGCGCTCGGGGTCATGGCGCGCTTTGCGCAGGCGCTGCGCGCGGCATACGCGCAAGCACCGCCGGAGCTGGTGATCGCCGATTTCACCGTGCCGGTCGCCGGCACCGTCGCGCAGGCGCTGGGCATCCGCTGGTGGACCAGCCTGCCGTCGCCGTGTGTGATCGAGACCCCCGACGGGCCGCCGGCCTACATGGGTGGGCTGATGCCGGCGGCCCATGCCGGCGCGCGACTTCGGCAGGCGCTGGCGCGCCGGGCGGTGCGTGGCTTCAAGCGCGGCGTGCACTGGCTGCATCGCAGGCGGATGCGCGCGCTCGGTCTGCCGCAGCTGTATCGCGGCGACGGCAGCGAAGCGGTCTACTCGCCCGAGCGGATTCTGGCGCTCGGGGTCGCGGCGCTGGAGTTCCCGTGTACCTGGCCGGCGGCGCTGCGCTTCGTCGGGCCGCGGTTGCCGGTCAGTGGCCGCGACACGCCGTGGCTGCCACCGCGTGCGGCGCCGGTGTTCGTCGCCGGACGCCGGCATGTGCTGGTGACCCTCGGCACGCATCTGCGCTGGGCCAAGAACGCGTTCGATGCGCGGGTGCGCGCGCTGGCCGCGGCGATGCCCGAGCTGGAATTCCATTTCACCGACGGCGATGTCACGGCCGGCCATCACGAACACAGCGGCAACTACCAGCGGCTCGCCCATGTCGACTATGCGCGCTGGGTCGGACGTTACGACCTCGTCGTGCATCACGGCGGTGCCGGCATCCTCTATCGCTGTCTGGCCGAGGCACGCCCGGCGATCGTCTGCCCGCAGGACTACGACCAGTTCGACCATGCCGCGCGCTTGCAGCACGCCGGCGCGGCGCTGTGGCTGCGCGATCTCGACGGCCTCGAGGCCGCGGTGCGCCGTGCGTTCGCCGAGCCGTCGCTGTTCGCCGGTCTGCCGGCGTTGCAGGCCGCGGTGCGCGCCTGTGTGGCGGCGCACCCGCTGGCCGAGCTGGTCGAGTGCGATGGCGACACGGCGCCGTAGCGTCCCCGCTCAGCGTGCCAATTGCACGCGGTCGCGGCCGGCCTGCTTGGCCTGATACAGCGCATGGTCGGCCCGTCGCAGCAGGGTGTCGGCATCGTCGCCGGTCTGGCGAGCGGCCACGCCGATGCTGACCGTCGGGCGCAACGTGTCGAAGTCGGTCAGCGCGGTCGCAAAGCGCGTGCGGATGCGCTCGGCCACCTGCAGTGCGGTCGCGACATCGACGCCGGGCAGGGCGACGACGAACTCCTCGCCGCCGTAGCGCGCGACCGGCCAGGCCGGGTCGAGTTCGAGCCGCAACACGCGCGCGACTTCGCGCAGGCAGCGGTCGCCGGCCGAATGGCCCAGCGCATCGTTGATGCGCTTGAAGTGATCCAGATCCAGGAACATCACCGTCAGCGGGCCGGGCGTCGCACTCAGCAGCGCCTGCAAGCGCAAGTCCCAGCTGCGCCGGTTGAGCAGGCCGGTCAGGCCGTCGGTATGCGCCTCCTGCAACGCCAGGTCGCGCTCGCCGCGCAATCCCGCGCTGCGCTCGGCCAGGCCCAGTGCCAGCACCAGCGCTTCGAACGCGCCAGTCGCCAGCGCCGCCAGGCCGTCGTCCCAGGCGATGCCGATCCGCTCGCCAAGCCCAAGGCTCGACAGCGCGGTGACCAGCAGCAGCGGCGTCCAGCCGATCAGGAACACGCCGGCCAACCGCGAGCCGCGGCGCGCGGCGAGTGCGGCGGCGCCCAGCAACAGCGGCGCGCCCAGCGCCAGCAGCGGGTTGATCAGTGTGCGGCCGAGCGCCTCGAGCGCGGGCAGCGGCAGCAACGCCGGCACTGCGCACAACGCGACCACCGCGGCATACCCGCGCAGCCAGCGCCGGCCGCGCGGCAGCAGGCGTGGCAGGTCGGCGAAGCGGTCGAGGAACAGGATCGCGGCGACGATCGCGGTCGCAGTCGCCAGCCGCCCCCAGAAGCGGGTGGCCTCGCCCAGCCACTGCTGGCCGAGCGGATGCACCGTGTAGCCGGTCTGTAGCGCCATCACCAGGGCGAACGCCACCACATAGACCGCATAGAACGCGAATGTCGCATCGCGCAGGCGCCAGGCGAAGAACACCGCCATCACCGCCATCGTCAGCATTGTCGCCAGGCACGCACTGGCGACCGCAAGCCAGCGCGCGTCGCGTTGCAGGTAGTCGCTGTCCGAGACCACCGACCACAGCAGTGTGCCGGGCATGCTGCCATGCGCGTCGACGCGCAGCGTCAGCGGGGCGCCGTCGGGCGGCGGCGACATGATGTGGAAGCCCAGGCGGCCGTGCCCCGGCCATTGCCCCGGTACGTGGATCGTCTGCGCGCGGGTCTGCGACTGGCCCGGCGGCCAGTCCAGGGTCACGTGCTGCAGCGCCGCCTGTCGCACCTCCAGCACCCAGGGGCCGGTCGGCCAGCGGCCGTCGCGTGGCCACAACTGCACCGTGTGGGCCCCGTCTGTGCGCGGCAGGGTCAGGCCGCGTTGCGGATCGAATGCCTGCGCCTGGGGGGCGTCCGTGGCCTGCCAGCGGCCATCGAGCGCGACCAGCGGCGCCGCCATGGCCAGGCCCGCCAGCAGCCAGGCCGCTGCACCCAGCAACACCGACAGCAGCGTGCGCAGGCCGGGCCGGCTCACAGCATGCGGCCGCCGTCGACGTGGAGCACCTCACCGGTGCTGAAGCCGGCGCTGCGCAGCAGCCAGCCGACCGCCTCGGCGATGTCCTCGACCCGGCCCTGCCGGCGCAGTGGGGTCGCCTCGAGAATGCGCGCCCGCACCTCGGGATCGCCGCCGTCCTCCGGCCACAGGATCGCGCCCGGCGCCACCGCGTTGACCCGCACCTGCGGCGCCAGCGCGACTGCCAGGCCACGGGTCAGCCCGAGCAGCGCCGCCTTCGACGCCGCATAGGCGACCAGGTCGGCACGCGGGCGTTCGGCATAGAGGTCGATGATGTTGACGATCGCGCCGCTGGCGCGGCGCAAGTGCGGCGCGGCGGCGCGTGCGAGCAGGAACGGCGCGCGGGCGTTGACGGCCATCAGCGCATCGAATGCGGCCGCGTCGCTGTCCTCCAGCGGCGCTGGCGTAAAGGCTGCGGCGTTGTTGACCAAGGCATCGAGCCGGCCGAATCGGGCCACCGTCGCGGCGACGAGCGCGGCGGTGGCGTCGGCATCGGCCAGGTCGGCCTGCAGCACGGCGGCGCTGCCCGGGCGCTCGGCGTCGAGCGTGGCCGCCAGCGCGTCGGCATCGGCGCGCGAGGCGTGGCAATGCAGCGCGACGTCGTGGCCATGGCCGTGCAGATGACGGGCGATCGCGGCGCCGAGGCGGCGCGCGGCACCGGTGATCAGCACGACGGGGCGTGGGGTGTCCATGCGGGCTCCTGACAGCCCGCGTGCAGCAGGCTCGGTATGCTGTGCATTGTGACCGCCAAGCCCCACTCATGTCCGCTCCCCCTATCTCCGACGATGCCCTTGCCCACAGCGAACGCCTGCGCGCGGCGATTCGCACGCTGATCGCCGAAGCCGGCGGCGCGATCCCGTTCTGGAAGTTCATGGAACTGGCGTTGTACGCGCCGGGCCTGGGCTACTACAGCGCCGGTGCGACCAAGTTCGGCGCGGCCGGCGACTTCGTCACCGCGCCCGAGCTCGGCAGTCTGTTCGCCGAATGCATCGCCGAGGCGATCGCGCCGGTGCTGCGCGAGATCGGCGGCGACGCCCAGATGCTGGAGGTCGGTGGCGGCAGCGGCGCGTTCGCCGCCGATGCGCTCGCGCACCTGGCCGCGCTCGACGCGGTGCCGGCCCGCTACGCGATCCTCGAGCCCAGCGCGGACCTGCGCGAGCGCCAGCGCACGCATCTGGCCGCGCGGCTGCCGGACGCACTGTTCGCACGCGTGCATTGGCTCGATGGCCCGATGCCCGATGACTGGAACGGCGTGCTGTTCGCCAACGAGGTCGTCGATGCGCTGCCCACGCCGCGGTTCGCGGTGCAGGGCGGCGAGGTGCACGAGGAGTACGTCGTCGTCGCCGACGATGGCGGCTTTGCGACCACGCTGCGCCCGGCCGATGCCTTGCTCACGCCGGCGGTGCGGCACATCGAGCGCCAGCGCGGCGCGCCGCTGCCAGACGGCTACCGCTCCGAACTGCTGCCGCAGTTGCCCTACTGGGTGCAGGCAGTGGCCGGCGGCCTGCGACGCGGCGCGATGCTGTTCGTCGACTACGGCTACCCGCGCAGTGAGTACTACCGCGACGACCGCAGCGACGGCACCCTGCGCGCTTTCCACCGTCACCGGGTGTCGCCGGATGTGTTCGCGCTGCCGGGGCTGCAGGACCTGACCGCCTCGGTCGACTTCACCGCGTTGGCCGAGGCGGGCACCGGGGCCGGCTTCGAATTCGCCGGCTACTGCACCCAGGCCTCGCTGCTGCTGGGCAACCGCCTGGATGCGCGCCTGGCCGCGCACGAGGCGCAGGCCGCCGACGAGGCCGCCCGCTATGCCCTACGCCAGCAGGTCAAGAAGCTGACCCTGCCCGGCGGTATGGGCGAGGCGTTCCAGGCGATCGGCTTTGCCCGCGATGTCGACTTCGAACACGCCTTCCTCGTCGGCGATCTGAGCCACCGGCTGTGAGCCGCGCCGCGGGGCCGCGCGCGCGAGGCAGCGCGCTCAAACCGCTGCGCCGGCCGGCGCTGTGGTGCGGGCTGTGGATCGCGGCGATCGCGACGGTCGTGGTGCTGTCGCTGGTGCCCTCGGTGCCGATGCCCGATGTGCCCGATGGCGACAAGCTCGGCCATTTTCTGGCCTACGCGGCGCTGGCCGCGGCCGCGGTCCAGCTCTACGCGCGCTGGCCCTCGCTGCTCGGCGCCGGCCTGGGTCTGGTGCTGCTGGGGATCGGTCTGGAATTCGCGCAAGGCGCGCTGACCCAGACCCGCATGCAGGACCCGGCCGATGCGCTGGCCAATACGCTGGGCGTGATCGCGGGCCTGGCGACCCGGCTCACGCCATTGCGCGACCTGCTGCTGCGCATCGACGGCGGGCGCCGGTAGGCCAGCGCCCGCCGCGCATCTCAGCGCGGTTGCAGCGTGACCGCGTCGACGACCCACATCGTCGGCCGGGTGTCGCCGGTGAAGCGCAGGCACAGGTCGGTCGCACGCCGCGAGGCCAGCGCGGCGGTGTCGAGCGGCACGTCGAGGCTGACGAACCCGTCGGCATCGGGCGCGGCCGGCAGCGGCACCGTCGCCAGCACCGGACCGGCGCAGCCCTCGCCCTGCACCTGCAGCTCGCCGTGCGCGCTGCGTGCCGGCAGGAAGGTGCGCTGCGGCTCGTCGTGGGCCAACTGGAACGCGTAGGGCATGCGCCCGGCGCGGACCGTCAACCGGTCGATGTCGCCCAGGTCCGCCGCCGGCCACAGCCAGCAGGGGTGGAAGATCGTCACGTTGAAGATCGCGCGCTCGCCGGTCAGCGGGCCATCGTCCTCGAGCCGCAGCAGCAGGCGCCCGACGTCGGGGCAGACCGCCAGCTCGGCGTTGCGGCGGGTCAGCAGCGAGGTCGCATCGACGGCATGGGTCGTGGCCGGCGCCAGTGGCGTGCCGTCGGCGGCGAACGCGGCCGCGCGCAGCTGCACCGGCAGGCGCAGATCGAGCGGCGCGGTGTAGCGCGGCGAGCCGGCATGGGGCACGCGGCCATTGAGGGTGTAGTGGATCGGGTAGCCGAGCGGATTGCGCAACGTCACCCGCGCGCTGCCATCGCGGCGGTCGCCGTCGATCGTCGCCAGCGCCTGGAACGGCGTTTGCGCGTAGGCGATGTCCAGCGCCCGGTAACGCCGCAGTTGTACCGGCAGGCGCGCCAGGAAATCGGCGTAGTCGCGCGCCTCCACCGGCGACCAGGCGGTCTCGGCCAGTGCCGCCATGCGCGGGAACAGATGGTGTTGCAGGCGCGCGAAGCTGCGTGTGTGCTCGGTCCACATGTTCGCCTGCACGCCGAGGATGTGATGGCGTTGTGCGGCCGGCAGCGCGGCGGGCACCGGTTCGAACGTGTAGACCTGCTCGAGCGTGACCATCGACGGCCGGCCCGGCGGCTCGCCCGGCGCGTCGGTCTGCAGGTAGTCCAGGTACAGGTCCGAGACCGGGCTCATGACCACGTCGTGGCCGAGCGCGGCAGCGGCGATGCCGCCCTCGATCCCGCGCCACGACATCACCGTCGCCTCCGGCGGCAGGCCGCCCTCGAGGATCTCGTCCCAGCCGATCAGGCGCCGGCCGTGCGTGGACAGGTAGCGTTCCATCCGGCCGATGAAATGGCTCTGCAACTGCGCCTCGTCGCGCACGCCGAGTTCGCGCATGCGCTGTTGCACCCGCGGCGAGGCCTGCCACTGGTCCTTGACCGCTTCATCGCCGCCCACGTGCACGTAGCGGCCCGGGAACAGGTCGACCACCTCGGCCAGTACGTTTTCCAGAAACGTGAAGGTCGATTCCTCGACATTGAACAGCGTGCGGTTGACGCCCCATTCGGCGAGCACCGGCACCGGTGTGTCGAGCACACCGAGCTCGGGATAGGCCGAGACCGCGGCCTGTGCGTGCCCGGGGCCGTTGATCTCCGGCACGACCTCGATGTGCAGCGCCGCAGCATAGGCGACGATCTCGCGGATCTGGTCCTGGGTGTAGTAGCCGCAGTAGGGCACCGGCGCGCCGGTCGCAGGATCGATGCCGCCATCGCCGGCCGGAATGCGGCAACCGCCGATCTCGGTCAGTCGCGGATAGCGCTTGATCTCGATGCGCCAGCCCTGGTCGTCGGTCAGGTGCCAGTGGAAGACGTTGAGCTTGTGCATCGCCATCGCGTCGAGCACGCGCTTGATCTCGTCGACGCTCTGGAAATGCCGCGCCGAATCGAGCATGAGCCCGCGCCAGCCAAAGCGCGGAGCGTCCTCGATGCGCAGCACCGGCAGCGTCATCGCCTCGCCCTGCGCTTGCGCGACGAGTTGCCACAGCGTCGTCGCGCCGTGGAACAGGCCGCGTGCATCGGCGGCGCGCACCACGATGCCGCTCGGCGCGATCTCCAGCGCATAGCCTTCGGGCGCCTCGGACGAGACCGCCGGATCGCGCACGAACGCGATCGCGCCGGGCGTCGGGCCGCCGGCCCTCGGCGCCGCCAGGCGCAGGCCGTTGGAGGCAGCGGCCAGTGCGGCGAACCGGTGCGCCGCCTGTTGCCCGGCCAGGCCGTCGGCGTACAGCGGCGTCGCCGCATCGAGATCGAAACCGCCGTCGCCGGCGACGAGCCGGGCAGGCGCGGGAATCAGGGCCGGGGCCACGACGACTTCATGCGGCCGTTGCGGGCGCGGGGCGCAGGCTGCGAGCAAGGTGGCAGCGGCCAGGCCGAGCGCCACGGCGGGCAGGCGCGGAATCAAGCGAACAGGCATACGCGGTATTCCATCACAAATGCGCGGCGCCGCACGAACGCGGCGCCGCCGGTGCGGACCGATCGGCCCGCAGGCGATGCGGGCGCGCCGTGCCCCAGAGCTGGACGCGGCGCGCCTGCGCGCTCAGAACTTGAAGCGGAAGTTGAGGTAGTACTGCCGGCCGTTGGAGTAGAACGCGTACGGCAGGTAACCGGCGGTGGTCTGCGTGTAGTACTTGTGGTCGGGATTGTTGAGGTTGAGGCCCTCGAGCGTGACGGTGAGCCAGTCGCTGGCCTTGAAGCCGAGCGAGGCCGACAGCGTGCCGAAGTCGTCCTGGAAGAACGCGTCGGTGCGGCTGACGCCGGCGTAGAACGCATCGCGGAAGGTGTAGCTCACGCGTGCGTTGAAGCGCTCGTTCTCGAAGTAGCCCGACAGGTTGTAGGTGTTCTCGGACGTGCCGTTGAGCGGGCGGCCGCCTTCGGCATAGCCGTCGGCGTAGGTGTAGTTGGCTGCCACGCCGAAGTGCTCGCCGATCGGCTGCTCGTACGTCAGCTCCACGCCCTTGACCTTGCCGTTGCTGTTGATCGGCATCGAGACCAGGTAGTCGGCGTACACGTCCCGGCCGGCCTCGACGCTGGCCGCCTGGTCCTTGTACTGGATCGTGGTGGTACCGAAGTTGACGTAGTCGTCCAGGTCCATCCGGAACAGGCTGGCGGCGAGCAGCGCGCGCGGCGCGAAGTACCACTCCAGCGACAGATCGAGATTGGTCGAGACGATCGGCGACAGGTAGGGGTTGCCGCCGCTGCCGGTGTGGGTCAGGTCGTCGAGCGCCAGCGTGCCCGACAGCGCCGAGAAGTCCGGACGGGTCATCGTGCGCGAGGCCGCGAAGCGCGCGACCACATCGTCGGTGATGTCGAGCTTGAGGTTCAGGCTCGGCAGCAGCTTGCTGTAGTTGTTCTCGTCGCGCACTGGCAGGTAGGCACCGAAGTCCGAGCCGGTGATCGCGCCGGGGACATCGTCGGGCGAGGCCACCGACTGGTTGTAGCTCACGTCGGTATCGGTCTTGACGTAGCGCAGGCCGATGTTGCCGCTCCAGCGATCGCCTTCGAAGTTGGCCTGCACGTATGCGGCGCGCACGCGTTCCTTGACGCCGTAGACACCGGAGAAGTCGAAGCGGCCCACCGGATCGCGGTTGGCGAAGTTGGCGTTGAGCTCGGCCAGCTGCTGGGGCGTGTAGTACCAGATGCCGCCGGGCACGCTGCCTCCGATGCCGTTGCCGAAATCGCCGGGGAAATGCCCGCCCGGCGCCGGGTAGGCGTCGAAGTTCTGCCAGTCGCTGGCCCAGTTCGGGCCCTGGCCGATCTGACGGTCGTTGCGGCGTTCGTGTTCGGCGTGGCGCACACCGAAGTCCAGCGACGACAGCACGCGGCCGACGTAGAGCTCGCCATCGGCAGAGAACCAGTCCTCGTCGTCGCGCACGTCGATTGCCTGGCCGCCGAAGATCCAGCCGAACTGCGGCAGGTGCGTGCCGCTGGTGTTGTCGCCGCCCAGCGACCAGTCGATCGGGTGGCCCAGACCGTGCATCTGCCAGCTGGCGCCGGCGTTGCCGGCCACGCCGGTCTCGATCACGTCCTGGGTCGGGCTCTGGCCGCGGCCGCGGGTGGTGCCGGCCTGGACCTTGATGCCCAGCGCGTCGCTGGCCTGCCAGTCGGCGTCGAGCGCGATGTACTTCGATTCGGAGCCCGCGCCCGGGCGCGAGATCATGTCGTAGACGCCATAGGGCGTGATGGTGTCGCTGGTCACCGGCGCATAGGTGGCCTGGGTCAGCACGCCGTTGCGGACCACGTAGCCCGGCTCGGGCGCGCGGCCGTTGACGAACTGGCTGCCCCACATCATGAAGTTGCGGTTGAAGTTGTCGGCTTCGAGCTTGGAGTAGAACGCGTTGAGGCCGAGCGTGAGGGTGTCGGAGGCCTTGACCTCGATGTCGATCACGCCGCCCTTGCGCTCGCGCTCCTGCTCGAACAGCACGGCGCCGAGCAGGTTGGGATAGAGCACGCCTGCAAGGTCCGGGTTGGTCGCCGCGACCGCGGAATCGGCGCCGATGACGCCGTAGCCGCCCACGACCTCCTGGCCGTCGCGGCGCAGGTGACGCTTCTGGTGGAAGCCCTGGACCATCACGCCGACGTTGCCGGCCTCGTTCTTCCAGTTGAACAGCGCGCTGATCTGCGGATCAGTCTCGCCCGGCAGGTCGGCGTGGACCGCGCCCACCGACAGCTCGGCGGTGAACGGCTGCGGGAACTGCAGCGGGCTGCGGGTAACGATGTTGACCGAGCCGGCGGTGCCGCCCTCGACCAACTTGGCCTGCGCGGTCTTGTAGACCACGACCTGGTCCACGATCTCGGCCGGCAGCAGCGAGTAGCTGACGCTGCGGCCGACGTTCGCGGTCTGGCTGAGCACGAACCAGTCGCCGGTCCCGATGGTGTGGCCATTGACCAGGGTCTGGGTCAGGCTGGGATTGGTGCCGCGCAGGCTCACCCGGTCGGCTTCGTCGAAGCCGCCTTCGCTGGCGCTCGAGGAGCTGATGTTGACGCCGGGCAGACGCTGCAGCGCGTCGGCGACGTTCTTGGCCGGCAGCTTGCCGATGTCCTCGGCCGACACCGCCTCGACATGTGACTGCGCCTCGCGCTTGGTGTCGAGCGACTTCTCCAGGCTGCCGCGGATGCCGGTCACCACGACCCGGTCCAGATCGGTGGCCGCGTCCGACGTGGGGGCCGTCTGTTGTGCCTGGGCCTGCGCGGCGACGCACAGCCCCAGCGTGATCGCGGCCGAAAGCACTGATTTACGGGTGTTCATGGTGGTCCCCATCGCTGATGTGAGTGGCGCCGCGGCGGCCGTCGTGCCGTCGCGTGCGTACCTGTACCGGCGTACCCCACTGCCTGGCCGCACCGCGCGCGCCCCAAGGGCGCGTCGCGACACGACGTTTTCCCGACCCGCGCGCCGCCGGCGACGCGTCAGTCGAGCCGATCGAGGTACCAGCTGGCGGCGCCGATGACGCCCAGCTGCCCGTGCTCGACCAGATTCACGGGAATGCGTTCGAGCGCCTCGCGCATCGGCGCCTTGTCGAGGAACCGGGCGACGAAGTCGCTGCCCATCAGGTAGTCGCGGATCTGCGGCAGGATCCCGCCCGCCAGATAGATGCCGCCGTGCGCGCCGTAGAGCAGCGCCATGTCGCCGATCGTGCTGCCCAGCAGGCCGCAGAAGGCATCCAGCGCCGCGCGCGCCTGCACGTCGTCGCCTGCGATCGCCTTCGCGGTGATCGCGTCCGGGGTCGTGTGGATCGGCGTGACGCCCTGCAGCGCGCACACCGCACGGTAGAGGTTGAGCAGGCCCGGGCCCGAGAGCGCGTGCTCGATCGGCACGTGGCTGCGGCCACGCTGCAGTTCGCGCAGCAGCGCCTGCTCGGCAGGGTGGCCGGTGGTCAGCGCGGCCTGTCCGGCCTCGGTGGCCAGCACGACCGGGCCATGCGCGGTCGGGATGCGCACCGCCGCGCCCAGGCCCGTGCCCGGTCCGACGATCAGCATCGGCCCCGGCGCCGCGGCGTCGGGACCGGTCAGCCGCACCACATCTTGGGGGTCGACCTGGGCGGCGGCATGGGCGACCGCCTCGAAATCGTTGACCAGGCGGAACTCGCGAAAACCCAACCGGGTGCGGATGCGCTCGAGCGAGATCGGCCAGGGCAGGTTGGCGGTGATCACGGTGCCATCGCCCAGGGCGTAGCCGGCGCTGGCGATCGCGCCGGCATCGACCCGACGCCCGGGCAGCGCCGCCAGGAAATCCTCGACGATCTCTGCCAGCCCCGGGTACGCGGCGCAGGCGTACTTGCGGTACTCGAGCACGCGCACCGGGCGCGCGGCATCGCCGGTAGCCTCGACCAGGCCGATACGCACATGGGTGCCGCCGACGTCGGCGGCGATGAAGGCATCGCGCATGGCGTGGCGCGGTGCGGTCGACGGCAGGGAAGGGGATGCAGCCACGGAAGCTCCGGGTGGGAAGGGCGCCATACGATGACAGCCGCTGCCAGATGCGGCGGAGTGTCGGCATGTCATGACAACGATGTCAACGACCCGGATGCTTTGGGCGCGTCCCACCACGGGATCCTTCACACAATTGCAACAATCGGCCCGGCCCGCGGAAATGAACGCGAGAAGCGCGTCGAATCAGCAGGTTCCGACCCTCGGTGCGCGACAGGGTCCGCCGATAGATGCCGCAATGCAGCACGCGTTTCGCGCGGAAGTTCAGGCATGATGCGGTCGCCGGGTCCTGCCTGGCGCGTGTTGATGACAACGTTGGTACTCGATGTCCGGTCTGCGGCCGCGCCGCACCGGTCCTGCAGTCCCGTCCGCCGGAGCGCTCCTGATGTCTGCGATCGCGACACCGTATGCCCGCCCGAGTCACGCGACCTCGATCGCGATCATGGGCCTGTTGTTCTTCATCATCGGCTTCTTCACCTGGGTCAACGGCCCGCTGATCGCGTTCGTGCAACTGGCCTTC
This sequence comes from Luteimonas sp. RC10, assembly GCF_014192745.1. GTDB lineage: Bacteria > Pseudomonadota > Gammaproteobacteria > Xanthomonadales > Xanthomonadaceae > Luteimonas. Next base: position 169,013 of record NZ_JACHYJ010000007.1, on the reverse strand, counting down.
GAACTCGATGAGGTGAACGCCTTCCTGGTGCTGATGGTGTTCTACCTGTCGTACTTCTTCCTCGCGCTGCCTGCGGCCTGGGTGCTGCGCCGGACCGGCATGAAGAAGGGACTGGCATTGAGCCTGTTCGTGATGGCCGGCGGCGCGATGCTGTTCGGCGAGTTCTCGACCCAGCGCTGGTACGCCGGCGCGTTGTCGGGGCTGTTCGTGATGGGCAGCGGTCTGGCGCTGCTGCAGACCGCGGTCAACCCGTACGTGAGCATCCTGGGGCCGATCGAGAGCGCGGCGCGGCGCATCGCGCTGATGGGCATCTGCAACAAGGTCGCCGGCATTCTGGCGCCGGTGGTGCTGGGCACGGTGGTGCTGCATGGCATGGGCGATCTCAGCGCGCAGGCGGCTGCGGCCGATGCCGCCGGACGCGCGCAGTTGCTGGGCGAGTTCGCCGCCAAGATCCATCTGCCGTATCTCGTCATGGCCGGCGTGCTGATGCTGGTCGCGCTGGGCGTGCTGTTCTCGCCGCTGCCCGAACTGCGGCCGGCCGAGGCCAACGCCGCAGCCGAGCCGGGCGAGGGCGCGCGCGTACGTGGCCTGTTCCAGCTGCCGCACCTGTGGCTGGGCGTGCTGTGCCTGTTCCTCTATGTCGGCGTGGAGGTGCTGGCCGGGGATGCGATCGGCACCTACGGTAACGGCTTCGACCTGCCGCTGGACCGCACCAAGTTCTTCACCTCGTTCACCCTCGGCGCGATGCTGCTCGGCTACGTCGCCGGGCTGGTCGCGATCCCGCGGTTCGTCAGCCAGGAGCGCTACCTGGGCATCTCGGCGGTGCTGGGGATCGTGTTCTCGGCCGGTGCATTCCTGAGCCACGGCTATGTCGCGGTGGGCTTCGTTGCCGCGCTGGGCTTTGCCAACGCGATGATGTGGCCGGCGATCTTCCCGCTGGCGATCAAGGGCCTGGGCCGGCTGACCGAGACCGGCTCGGCGCTGCTGATCATGGGCATCGCCGGTGGCGCGATCGTGCCGCAGCTGTTCGCGGTGCTCAAACAGCACTACGACTTCCAACTGGTGTTCCTGGCGCTGACCCTGCCGTGCTACCTGTACATCCTGTACTACGGCCTGCGCGGGCACCGTGCCGGTCACGCGGCGCGCCGGGCTGCGCGATGATGGCGGCCTGAAAGACTGCCGGAGCCGGACGTGCGCAAACCCACCATCAAGGATGTCGCCGAGCGGGCCAAGGTCTCGCTCAAGACCGTCTCGCGGGTGATCAACAACGAGCCGTCGGTGCTGCAGGCCACCCGCGCGCGGGTGCTGCACGCGATCGCCGAGCTCGACTACGAGCCCGACCCGTCGGCGCGCAATCTGCGCAGCGCGACCTCGTTCGTGATCGGGCTGATCTACGACAACCCCAACCCGTACCACATCATCGGCGTGCAGAACGGCGTGCTCGCCGCGTGCCGGGAAACCGGCTTCGGGCTGCAGATCCATCCCTGCGATGCGAGCTCGCCGCTGCTGGTCGAGGAGCTGGTGGAGTTCGTGCGGCGCTCGCGACTGGCCGGCCTGGTGCTGACCGCGCCGATGTCCGAGCGGCGCGAACTGATCGACGCACTGACCGCGCGCGGCATCCGCCTGGTGCGCATCATCGCCGCGACCGAGGACCCGCGCGACGGCCATCCCTGTGTGTTCGTCGACGACCGCGACGCTGCCTACGAGATCACGGAGCACCTGATCCAGCTCGGTCACCAGCGCATCGGCTTTCTGTGGGGCGGGCCGCAGCACCATTCCAGCGGCGAACGCCACGCCGGCTACGAGGCCGCGCTCAAGGACTACGGCATTCCGCACGACAAGCACCTGGTGATTCCCGGCGATTACACCTTCGACGACGGGTTCCGCGGTGCGCGCCGGCTGCTGGCGCTGCGCGACCCACCGACCGCGATCTTCGGCTCCAACGACGAGATCGCCGCCGGCGTGCTGGCTGCGGCCAAGTCGGCCGGCATGCATGTGCCCTTCGATCTGTCGATCGCCGGCTTCGAGGACAGCCCGTTCTCGCGTCAGTCGTGGCCGCCGCTGACCACCGCCAAGCAGGCCACCGAGGACATCGCGCGGCAGGCCGCGCGGATGCTGATCGCCAGCCTGCGCGAGGACGCCGATGCCGTCGCCGCGCAGGCTACCCACAACCAGGGCTTCGTGCCGCAGCTGGTGGTGCGCGGATCGACCGCGCCGATGCGCCCGCGGCCGACGCCGTCACCGGGACCCGAGGATGCCCCACACGACTGAGGCGCCGCGCGACGCGGCCACCACCTGGATGTTCCGCGAGGCCGCGCAGGCGCCGGATGTCGTCGCCGCGCAGTTCGCGCACAACGCCGACGCCGTCGATGCGCTGGTGGAGGCACTCGTCGCGCGCCCGCCGCCGTTCGTGGTGACCTGCGCGCGCGGCAGCTCCGACCACGCGGCGACCTACGCCAAGTACCTGTTCGAGACCCGCTTAGGGATCGTCACCGCCTCGGCCTCGCCGTCGGTCGGCTCGGTCTACGCCGCGCCGCAACGCATGCACGGCGCGCTGTTCATCGCGATCTCGCAATCGGGCCGCAGCCCTGACCTGCTGCGCAACGCCGAGGCCGCGCGCGCGGCCGGCGCGCACGTGGTCGCACTGGTCAACCTCGAGGACGCGCCGCTGGCGCAGCTCGCCGACACCGTGCTGCCGCTGCATGCCGGCCCCGAGCGCAGCGTCGCGGCGACCAAGAGCTATCTGGCCTCGCTGTCGGCGCTGCTGCAGCTGACCGCGCACTGGCAGCGGGCCGCCAGCGGCGACACCGCGCTGGCCGCGGCGCTGCCGGCGCTGCCCGAGGCGATGCGCGCGGCCTGGGCCTGCGACTGGTCGCCATTGGTCGAGGGCCTGGCGGACGCGCGCAACCTGTTCGTGCTCGGCCGCGGGACCGGACTGGCCGCGGCACAGGAGGCGGCGCTGAAGTTCAAGGAGACCTGTGGGCTGCATGCCGAGGCCTACAGCGCCGCCGAGGTCCGTCATGGGCCGATGGCGCTCGTCGGTCCACGGTTCCCGGTCCTGCTGCTGGCCCAGCCCGATGGCACCGATGCCGGCACGCGCGCGGTCGCCGACGAGTTCCGCGGCCGTGGTGCGGAGGTGTGGCTGGCCGCGCCCGGTGGCGATCTGCCGGTTGCCGCGGCGCCCGAACCGGCCTGCGCACCGCTGCTGGCAGTGCAGAGCTTCTACCGCGCGGCCAACGCGCTGTCGCTGCGGCGCGGCTTCGATCCCGATGTCCCGCCGCATCTCAACAAGGTCACGGAGACCGTCTGATGGCGCTTGCCCTGGTCAATGGCCGCGTGCTGACCGACGCCGGCTTCCGCGACGACATCGCGGTGCTGGTCGAGGGCGCGCACATCGCGGCGCTGCTCGCGCACGACGATCCGACGCTCCGCGAGGTCGCGCGTCACGACCTCGATGGACTGCATCTGCTGCCGGGCTTCGTCGATGCCCAGGTCAACGGCGGCGGCGGTGTGCTGTTCAACAACGCACCGACCGTCGAGGCGATCGCCACGATCGCGGCCGCGCACCGGCGCTTCGGCACGACCGCGCTGCTGCCGACGCTGATCAGCGACGATGTCGAAGTGATGCGCGAAGCGATCGCGGCGGTGGACGCGGCGATCGCCGCCGGCGTGCCCGGCGTGATCGGCATCCACCTCGAAGGCCCCTACATCGCGCCCGAGCGCCGCGGCACCCACGATGCCGGCAAGTTCCGTGTGCCCGGCGCCGACGAGATCGCGCTGGCGACTTCGCTGCGCGGCGGCGTCACCCTGGTGACGCTGGCGCCCGAGCGCGTGCCGGCCGACACCGTGCGCGCGCTGGTCGCCGGCGGCGCGATCGTCGCCGCCGGGCACACCGCGGCCACCTGGGCGCAGGCGCGCGCCGGGCTGGACGCAGGCATCCGCGGCTTCACCCATCTCTACAACGCGATGTCGCCGCTGCAGGGACGCGAGCCGGGCGCGGTCGGCGCCGCGCTCGAGGACCGCGAGGCCTGGTGCGGGATCATCGTCGACGGTGCGCATGTGCATCCGGCCAGCCTGCGCGTTGCGCTGGCCGCCAAGCCGCGCGGCAAGGTGTTCCTGGTGACCGATGCGATGCCGCCGGTCGGCGCCGACCGCCCCGACTACGTGCTCTATGGCGAGACAATCACCGCCGTCGACGGCGTCGTGCGCAATGCCGCGGGCGCGCTCGCCGGCTCGGCGCTCGACATGATGACGGCGGTGCGCAACACCGTGCGCTCGCTCGACGTGCCGCTGGACGAGGCGGCCCGGATGGCGGCGACCTATCCGGCGCAGTTCCTCGGCCTCGACGACCGGCTGGGTCGCATCGCGCCCGGCCTGCGCGCGGACTTCGCGCTGGTCGACGACGCACTGTCGCTGCATGGCACCTGGATCGGTGGTGCGGCCGGCTGACCGGGCCGCGCCGCCCGCGCGCCTGGCCAGCGTCGATGCGCTGCGCGGCCTCGCGGTCGCGGCGATGCTGCTGGTCAACACGCCCGGCGACTGGGACCACGTCTATGCGCCGCTGCTGCACGCGGCCTGGCACGGCTGCACGCTGGCCGACCTGGTGTTTCCGACGTTCCTGTTCGTGGTCGGCGTGTCGATCGCGTTGTCGCTGTCGCCCCGGCGAGAGGCCGGCGCCGGTGTCGCCCGGCTGCGCCGCAGCGTCCTGTTGCGCGCAGCGCGGCTCGTGCTGGTCGGTCTGGCGCTGCATCTGCTCGCGTGGTGGGTGCTCGACCTGGCGAACTTCCGCCCGTGGGGGTTGTTGCAGCGCATCGGCGTGTGCTTCGCGCTGGCCGGGCTCGCCGCGCTGTCGCTGTCGCCACGTGGGCAGTGGACGCTGCTGGCCGGCCTGCTCGTGGCCAGCGCGGTGGCGCTGGGCCTGGGCGGCACCGCGCCAGGGACCAACCTGTTCGACCGGCTCGACACCGCGCTGTTTGCGCCCTGGCTGTATCGCTATGACCCGGTCACCGGCCTGGGCCACGACCCGGAGGGCCTGGCGAGCACGGCAGGTGCGCTGGCGACCACGCTGCTGGGCGTGCGCGCCGGCGACTGGCTGCGTGCGGGGCGGGTGCGCGCACTGCTCGCGCTGGGCGTGGCCGCATGCATGCTGGGCGCGGCGTGGTCGCTGGTGCTGCCGTTCAACAAGCCGCTGTGGAGTTCGTCCTATGTGCTGTGGACCGGCGGGCTGGCCGCGCTCGCGCTGGTTGGCCTGCATCTGCTGATCGACCGGCGCGGCTGGCCGGCCTGGGGACGCCGTTTCGGTGTCAACGCGATCGCGGTCTACGCCGGTTCGAGCGCGCTGGTGCTGCTGGCCATCGGTGCCGGCCTGTGGGCACCGCTCTACCGCGTGCTGTTCGCCGCGCCGCTGGCGCCGGTGCTCGGCGCGCAGGGCGCGTCGCTGGCCTTCGCGCTGGCGTTCGTCGCGCTGTGGTGGGCGGTCGCCGCCTGGATGGACCGGCGCCACTGGTACCTGAAGGTCTAAGGCCGCGATGCCGCGTGCGCGCCGAGCTTGTACCCTGCGCATCCCGCCTCACGCATTGCCCCGATGACCGCGACGTTTCCCGTCTCCCCGGAGGCCGATCCCGACCGCAGCGCCGCCCGCCTGGCCTGGGCGCGCCGCGCCAGCGGAGATGCGGCGCTGACGCTCGCCCGCGCGTCGACCGATGCCGGCTTCCGCAGCTACTGGCGCACCCAGGGCGCAGGCGCGGCGCGCATCGTCATGGATTCGCCGCCCGAGCTCGAAGACGTGCGGCCATGGTTGCGCATCCGCACGCTGTTGCGCGAGGCCGGCGTGCGCGTGCCCGAGGTGCTGGCCGAGGACATCGATGCCGGCTTCCTGCTGCTCGAAGATCTGGGGCCGCGCACCTGCCTGGATGGCGTCGACGACGCGAATGCGGAGGCCACCTTCGATGCGGCGTTCGAGCAACTGCTGCGCCTGCAGGCAATCGCCTGCCCGGCGGACCTGCCGACCTACGACGCGGCGATGCTGCAGCGCGAACTCGACCTGTTCGAAGACTGGTTCCTCGGCCGCCACCTCGGTGTGACGCTCGACGCCGACGCGCGCGCCGGCTTGCAGGCCGTGCAGCGGACGCTGATCGAGGCCGTGCTGGCCCAGCCGCAGGGCTTCGTGCACCGCGACTACATGCTGCGCAACCTGATGCCCGACGGCGCGGGCGTGGCGGTGATCGATTTCCAGGGCGCGGTGCGTGGGCCGCTGGCCTACGACCCGGTCAGCCTGTTCCGCGACGCCTTCCGCAGTTGGCCGCCAGCGCGCGTCGATGCCTGGCTCGCGCGCTACCACGCCCGTGCGCGCGCTGCCGGGGTGCCGCTCGATCCCGATCCGGCCGTGTTCGCGCGCCATGCGGACCTCGCCGGGATGCAGCGCCACCTCAAGATCCTCGGCCTGTTCGCACGCTTGCACTACCGCGACGGCAAGCCCCGCTATCTGGCCGATGCGCCGCGCTTCGTCGCGTATCTCGACCAGGTGATCGCGCGCGAGCCGACGCTCGCGCCGCTGGCTGCGATCCTCGACCGCCATGTGCGGCCGCAGCTGGCAACGGCCGCTTCGCCGGAGCTCGTGCGATGACCCAGACCGTGATCCCGCAGCTGCGCATGACCGATGCCGCGCGCAGTCTCGCGTTCTACGCCGCGCTCGGCTTCCGGGTCGACTGGGAGCATCGCTTCGAACCCGGGCTGCCGCTGTTCGCGCAGCTCACCCGCGACGGCCAGACGCTGTTCCTGAGCGGGCACGCCGGCGATGGCGCAGTCGGCGGCGCGGTCTACTTCAAGGTGGCCGACGTCGATGCCTGCGCGCACGCCTTCCAGGCCGCCGGTGTCGCGATCGTGCAACCGCCGCACGACACCGACTGGGGCACGCGCGAGATGCTGCTCGTCGACCCTGACCACAACCGGCTGCGCTTTGCGCAGCATCCCGACTGAGGTTCCCATGATCGACCTGTTCGACGCTCCGCCGCAGCCGGTCGACGGCATCCGCACCGGCATCGGCGGCTGGACCTTCGCGCCGTGGCGCGACAACTTCTACCCCAAGGGCCTGGTCCAGAAGCGCGAGCTCGAGTACGCGAGCCGGCGGCTGACCGCGATCGAGGTCAACGGCACCTTCTACGGCGCACAGAAGCCCGCGACCTACGCTGCGTGGCGTGCGGAGACGCCCGAGGGCTTCGTGTTCTCGCTCAAGGCGCCGCGCCACATCGTCGGCGCGCGCGCACTGGCTGGCACCGGTCCGCGCATCGAGGCGTTCGTCGGTGGCGGCATCGCCGAACTCGGCGACCGACTCGGTCCGCTGCTGTGGCAGTTCGCCCCGAACCGCCGCTTCGATGCCGACGACGTCGAAGCCTTTCTCGCGCGGCTGCCGCGCGAGGTCGACGGCCTGCCGTTGCGCCATGCCGTCGAGGTCCGCCACCCCTCGTTCCAGAGCGCGGCCTGGCTGGCGCTGGCGCGCGCGCATGAAGTCGCCACGGTGTTCACCGATTCGGCCGATTACCCGTCGTTCGCCGACCTGACCGGCGACTTCGTCTACGCCCGGCTGATGTCCAGCCGCGAGGAGCACCCGCAGGGCTACCCCGGCCTGCAACTCGACGCCTGGGCGCAGCGCGCGCGCCAGTGGGCGAAGGGCGGCGCGCCGGCCGACCTGCCCTACGCCGGCGACCGCGACGCCGCCCCGGTCGTGCCGCGCGAGACCTTCGTGTTCTTCATCTCCGCAGCCAAGGCCCGCAACCCGGCGGCCGCGATGGCCCTGCAGCAGCGACTCGAAGCGACCGCATAGCGCCGTTGTCACCTCCCCCGCGTCGCGGGGGAGGTCGGTGCGCGCAGCGCGCCGGGTGGGGGAGATCATCTCCCTGCTTGTGCGAGAAGTAGAGGGCATCGCCTCGACCTGTAGCCCCCACCCAACCCCCCCCCGCAAGCGAGGAGGGCTCGACCGTCGCAGCAGTTCCGCATCCGGACGCTGGCACGCATTGCCGTCACCTCCCCCGCATCGCGGGGGAGGTCGGTGCGCGCAGCGCACCGGGTGGGGGCAGGGGATCATCTCGCCAACTTGCGATTAGAGGCAGAAGACATGGCCTCGACGTCCGGCCCCCACCCAACCCTCCCCCGCAAGCGGAGGAGGGCTTTGATCATGCGGCAGTTCCGCATCCGGACGTCGGCACACTTTTGCCGTCACCTCCCCCGCATCGCGGGGGAGGTCGGTGCGCGCAGCGCGCCGGGTGGGGGCAGGGATCATCTCGCCAACTTGCGATTAGAGGCAGAAGACATGGCCTCGATGTCCGGCCCCCACCCAACCCTCCACCCGTGAAGGGCGCAATGCCCCGCAAGCGGAGGAGGGCTTTGATCATGCGGCAGTTCCGCATCCGGACGCTGGCACGCATTGCCGTCACCTCCCCCGCATCGCGGGGGAGGTCAGTGCGCGCAGCGCACCGGGTGGGGGCAGGGGATCATCTCGCCAACTTGCGATTAGAGGCAGAAGACATGGCCTCGATGTCCGGCCCTCACCCAACCCTCCCCCGCAAGCGGAGGAGGGCTTTGATCATGCGGCAGTTCCTCATCCGGACGTCGGCACACATTTGCCGATACCTGCCCCGCATTGCGGAGAGGGTTTCGATCGTCGTGGCAGCTTGGTGTGCGACGCCGGCACGCTTTTGCCGTCACCTCCCCCGCATCGCGGGGGAGGTCGGTGCGCGCAGCGCACCGGGTGGGGGCAGGGGCCGTGCGCGCATTCGCGTGGCCGCCCCGACCCATCGATGCAGCGCTCAGTCCACCGCAGCCTGGCGTTCGGCCGTCAGCTGGGCTTCGAACGCGGCCTCGGCGGCATCGGCATACGTCGCGCAGGTGGCCGGGCGCGCGCGCTCGAGCGTTGCGCCGTAGCGCAGCCCGCTGAAGTCAGGATGCGGGGTCAGCAACAGGTCGCAGGGCAGGCTGCGCACGCGCGCGAAGCTCGCGCGGTAGGCGTCGACGATGTGCGGATAACGCGGGTTGCCGAGCAGGCGGTAATCCGGCGCGCTGAGGCTGTCGACGTAGGCGATCCGCACGGGCGTGCCATCGTCAGCCCGGTCGGTCCAGGTCCAGCTCATGCTGCCCGGGGTATGGCCGGGGGTGAAATGCACCTGCAGGCGCAGCTCGCCCAGTTCCAGCGTTTCGCCGTCCTGCAGCAGGCGATCGGTGACGACCGGCGGATAGAGAAAGGCATCGCCGTAGTGGAGGTCGTCGCTGCCGCCGCGTGCGAGCAACTGCGCCGATTCCGCATTGGCCACGACCCGGGCACCGGTGGCCCGGCGCAGGGCGGCGAGCGGGCCGACGTGATCGGCATGGGCGTGGCTGAGCACGATGAACTTCAGATCGGGCGGGGCCACGCCGAGGGCGGCCATGTTCGCGAGCAGGTGCTCGGCGGTCTGCGGCATGCCGCCGTCGATCAGGATGGCCCCGGCATCGCCCTTGAGCAGCAGCGCACTCAACTGCGCCGTGCCTATCTGCCAGGTGCCGGCGGCGATGCGCAATGGCGCGACCGGCTGCCGCCAGGCGGCGGGCACCTCGTAGGCGCGCAACTGCGGCAGCGGCTCGGCCGCCTTCGCCGGCAGCGCGCCAAGGCCGCCGAGCACCGCCGTCGTCCACAGCATCCAACCGATCGCGCTTCGCATCATCCACTCCGGTCATTGGGTGTGGACGATTGTCGACAGGCCCTCACGCACGCCACAAGCGCGACGATCTCATCGCAGCCATGAGCGGATTCGATGGCACTCCAGGCGGGGCTCTTTCGTCGGTGACATCGCCACATTCCGAACGTATCAGCCAATGAGCAGTGTCAGCCAGAAGGAAGCGCCGCAGTGATCGCTGTGCGCTGGCACGCGTTGGGTCCGCCGATTCAGGAGCGAAGAGCGCTGCGACACCAATTGTCCAATACGGCTTTTACATTGTCTTGGAGGGTCCCCTGCCGCGTGAAGCCCCAGCAGATGATGGCGCCCTGCCAAACGCTGGTCAGTTGCTGACCCAGCACATCGGCAAGCACCGGATCCCGAGATAGGCGTCGTCCCAATGCGGTGGTCAGCTGCTTGATCCACTGCGCGCCTCGAGCGCGAAGCACCGGGTTACGGAAATCCTCTCCAAGCAGGAGCAGTCCGTCCGAGAACGCCACCTCTCCACCTTCGCGCCTAGTCAGCTGCAAAAGAAGATCCACTGCGCCCGCTGGGTCCGCCGACGCCTGGGCATCGGCGGCACGCGTGGCTTCCTCCAGCTGCGTCCAGGCATGCAACAAGGTCGACTCGACCATGCGCTCCCGCGTGCCAAAGCGCTGCACAAGGGTGGCGGGCGCGAGATCAACACACTGCGCGGCGTGAGCGAACGACAGGCCCGGCCCGTTCTTGCCGATGAGGACGAGGAGTCGATCCATCAACGCTGCGTCCGAGACTTTCTTCGATCTGCCCATTGGTCTAATATAAACGAACGTTCGTTAATAAATAGGTGGCGCGATGGCGCGCATTCTCGGATACATCGCGAGCAGCCTTGACGGCTTCATCGCCTCACCGGGTGACAGGCTCGATTGGCTGGAGCGGTATGAGGGCATGGACCTCGGGGCGCATGACTACAACCTCTTCCTCGGGAGGATCAGGACGGTCGTCATGGGGCGCGGCACATACGACTTTCTTGCTCGGGATCCCGGCTCCTGGCCGTACCCACATCACAGGGTCATTGTCGTCACCTCTGGCGTCATCAACGAGCCCCCAGGGCCGCTCGAAGTCCGTCATGATATTGACGCGCTGATCGCCGAACTCAGAGCGCTCGATGATGGGGATGTCTGGATGCTGGGCGGGGGCAAGCTCCAGATGGCTTTCATGGAACGTGGTGGCCTTGATGAGATCGAGATCTACGTCATGCCCGAGCTTCTGGGAGGCGGCAGTCCATTGTTCCCGGCCGCCGGAGTTCGCCTGAGTCCGACGCTGATCAGCGCAAAGACGCTGGACCGGGGCTGTGTCCGCCTGCACTACACACTTCTCAGCGAATGACGCGTGGAGAGCGGCGTCATAAAGCCGTTCCAAGCCGAGGCGAGTGGAGAACGGCTTGCCATCGGGAATGCTTCGCGCTTCGCCTCATCGCGGGCGTCGTACGCCCGCAGTAGTGGATACCGAGAGCGTCTACCGCGACAGGGGCGTCATCTGGGATGGGCGTGCTCAATCATCGACCGAGAGCACTGTATCTGAGGGGAGTTCAGGATGACGAAGCCCACCGATCGGACGTCAGCAGGACATCCGGAGAGCAGTTCGAGTGACACGACCGCGTCGGCCACAGCAATCCAAGGCCCGAGAGAAGGCGTCATCCTTCTGTCCGGCGGAAATCCGAAGATCGCGAAGGGATACGGTGACGAAGTGGTTCAGGCCTACATCAAAGCGATGCCTGGCTGGAAGCGCCACGTCGGAGAGCTTCTGGACCAGTGCATAGTGCAAGCGGTTCCAGGTGTCGAGAAGGCCGTCAAATGGAACTCGCCGCTTTATGGGATGGAGAAGAACGCCTGGTTTCTCGGATTCCACTGTCTTACGCACTACATCAAGGTCGCCTTCTTTCGCGGAAACGAGCTCGATCCCAAGCCGCCTGGAGGCTCGAAGCAGAAAGATGTCAGGTATCTCGACATCTACGCGAATGACGAGCTGAACGAAGCGCAGTTCATCGACTGGGTGCTCCAGGCCAGCAGGGCTCCAGGCGAGAAGATGTAAGCTGGCCGTCGCACTCGTTGTGCGCCATGCCGGCCTCTCGCCGGAAGCAGACACCGAAGCGTCGTCAGGGACTGCAACCGTCAGAACCGGGCTGCGCTTCTAGATGCGCATCGAAAGGTCTTGCTGCAGATCGATCCACTTCCGCCGCGCGTTGGGCCTGAGCGGCTCACCGGAGAGACGCTTTCGCCGTCGACCCGATGCGGGTCTGCTCAGCCAGATGAACTCTCCGATCAAGTGGAAGCGTTTTGACGCTCGGTCCTGGGCTTTCCTGTCGTTTCCTGCCCAGCGAACGTGACCAAAGGCGCCTGTTCAGAGGGACGCTATCCATGTCTTCAAGCTTTCGGCGAGCGCTGCCGGTGCTTCCAGCGGCACAAGATGACCGGTGCCTTCGAGGACTTCGAGGGTCGCCCCGGGAATGGCTGTGGCAAGCGCCTTTGACTCTTCCAACGACCTGAGCCGATCGTCCTTGGCCGCAACCACCAGGGTCGGACATCTGATCGCTGCGAGAGGGGTGCCTCGTCTGTCTACTGCCCGCTGCCATGCGTACTCTTCTTTCCCAAGTCGGAGACTCATGGCTTGAACGCTGTTGACCAGAGCATCATCGCTTTCGTTCATCAAGCTCAGCGATCTCCTGATTGCTGCGCGGGCGATCCCCTTGAACACCGCTGACGCTTGGCCAACCTCTGACTGGCGCGCGACGGTGTCGTCCTCGCGCGAGGACGAGGCGACAAGGACTACGGCCTTGACCAGGTGAGGGAAGCGGGCCGCGGTCGCTCTGGCGACGTAGCCCCCCATCGAGAATCCAAGGACGATTGATGGCGCCGCAAGTTGCTTGGCCACACCTGTTGCCATGGCATTGATGGTGTCGCCACGCGGAAGTGACAGCGATTGAATCTGCCAGCTTGCTGGCAACAGTTCTATGAAACGGGGCCATAGCGCCTCATCAAGCATGAATCCCGGTAGCAGGACCAATCGCACGGGGCTCCCGTCGGATTGATGCTGCAGTCTGGAACTGAACTCGATCATGGCTTGCTCGGAATGATGATGCGTTGCATGGCCAGTGTCGTTTCGAGGGCGCGCGCTTCATCCGCCCCTCGTGCGAACAGCACGCTGGCTGCGTTCTGCACACAAGGCACGCGCTATTTGTTCGAACTCCCTAGCTCAAAGGTCATGGATCTGAAATCGATCGTCCAATGGTGGAACTGATCGAGTACATCGCCTCCCAGCACGCCGAAGCTGGAGACCTCCGCTTCCGCGCCTTCTGGGATAGTCACTGAAAGGTCTGTCAACGTAGCTCGCTTGCCGTCGATCACGAGATTGGCCGATGGCAGTCGTGCAGCGCGTCGCATGCTGGTGCCGCCCGCGCCTGCAAGCTTCTCATCGTGGATTGTCTGCCCCTGGACGAAGCGGGGATGGCGCAGTGCGAAACGGTAGTTGAGAAACGAGGACGGTGCGCCGCTGTCCAAGTGCAGCGCTGTCTGCACGCCCTCGATTGCCACGTCGACGTACAGCCCGCTGCCCACGATGCGCATGTTCTCATGGGACGAATTCGACCGCGCCTCGGGCTCCGGCACCAACTTGCCATCATGATCGAAGCGTATGCGCTTCAGTTCGCGAAGCACTGGGAAGCCGACGATCGCGGGGATCGAGTACCCGCCCGGCAATGGCATCGAAAGCTGTGCGTCGTCGATGACGAGGAAGGCAACGTTTCGCAGCGAGAGTCCTGCAAAGTCGACGCTGTCCGCGACGCCGATGCGCGTGTGTACACCGTCGCGGGTTGAACTGTCGATGGTGGCCGGCGCTTCGAGCAGGTGAAGCCCCAGTCGCTCTGCCGTCGTGCGGGAGACGACGGACAGTCCAGCGCCTGTGTCCAGAACAGCTTCCTGGGCATGCCCGTTCACATGCACTGTCGCCCTCGACAGGCCAACCTTGTCTCTTGCCGTAAGCACGGACTGGGGGATATAGGCGGCGACCGTCTGACGGGGCGCGTTGGACAGCGCGGCCGCAAGTTCGCTCAGGCGGTGCGCACCTGCGAGCGGACGCGCCGAGGCACCACTTGCCCGGAGGGCCTGTTGCCAATGATGGCCCGCCTCATGCGCCTCGTCGTAGCGGCCATCGGCGAAGAACGCATCAGCCAGCACCGACCACGCACTGGCTCGAGCGGCCGCCGGTACCTGCGGGTCGTCGATGACGGCCCGGGCAAGCGCGGCTGCCTCCTCCGTTCGTAATCGGGCTGCGGCCACACGCACCTTCGCAATCGCATGCCATACCGGAGCGGGCGTGCCCGTGTAGCGCTCCAATGCGAAGACATCTCCAGCTTCGGCGTCGCTCATCAGCTCTTCGATCCCAGTGCTGCGCTGCTCGGCGTCAGGCGGGCTCCAGGCGCGCGCACAGGCCGCTGTTAGCAGCCACGCGACCGCCACCAAGGTGAGGATCCAGACTTGAGTGCGGCACAGGAGGGTGAGGCGCATGGTAGGATCCTTCTGGCAATAAATTATTGTAGGACAGAAATTACTATGCGCGATACAGGTGCTGCAATCGGGGTCATGCGGTTCGCCCGGGGCCTAAGGTGGGCCGCCCTTCTTGCCGGGTCTGCCTATACGTTGGTCACCGCAGTTGCCGTGTTCGCTGGAGCAGGCTGGGGCGGCCGCTTCATTTCTGCCACGGTTGAAGCAGGGGGTCTGCCACGGGAATGGGCGGCTGCACTGGCCCTGCTGCTAGCAGCCATCACGTTGGCCGCAATGCAGCAACTGGCGGGGATGCTGGGGCGGATAGGAAAGGACCGTGTCTTCTCATCGGCAATGATCCGGCGCTTCCGATTCTTCTGCCTGCTCTTTCTGACGATATTGCTTGTGCGCAGCGCGTTGCCCGCCGCTGCAGCATTCCTGCTCGCGATGCAGGCGGGTGCCGGTGCCATTCGTTTGACGTTCGATGGCGGCGACGTCATCACACTGGTCATCGCTGGGCTGCTCTATTTCGTCGCCAGTCTGTTCGAGCAGGCTGCGCGCTGGGAAGAAGACAGCCGCACTATCGTCTAGGAAATGCCATGGGAATCGTCGTGCGTCTGGATGTGATGCTCGCGCTACGCAAGGTGCGATCAAAGGAGCTGGCCAAGGAGATCGGCATCACCGAGTCGAACCTGTCGCTGCTCAAATCGGGCAAGGTGCGAGGCGTGCGCTTTGAAACGCTGGCGGCGATCTGCCGGCACCTTCAATGTCAGCCGGGCGATGTGCTGGCTTTCGATCCCCACACTCCGGATGATTGAGCGCGCGCCACAAGCGCGGCGATCGCATCGCAGCCATGCGCGGATGCGATGGCGGGGGCGCCATCGTGCAGGCCTGGCCTGCAGCGTTGCGACCTAGTCGGCGGGCGGCGTGATCACCTGCGGCGCGTCGGCCGGCGCCGCGCACCAGGCCTCGACGGCGGGTGCGGTGTTCTCGATGCCTTCGCGCTCGGCCAGTTCCCACGGCCGTTCGCAGGTCGCGCTGCGCGCGCACCAGGTGTAGCCGGCCGAGCCGATGCAGCCGTGGGCGTCACGGTCGCCGCCGACCACGGTCGGTGCGGTGGTCGGAGCGGGCGTGGCGGGGGTGGGCGCCTGCGGTGGGCTGCAAGCCGTCAGCAGCAGTCCCAGTAACAGCATCGTGGCCTTATGCATTGGGGTCCCCTGTGTCGGATCGGTTCGAGGCGGCAGGCGTTGCCGTGACCGGCGCGTCGGCGCGGCGCGCGGCGGCGATCGCCGCGATCCGTGCACGCCGCAGCGCCTCGCCGATCGCAGGGCCGGTGAGGCCGTCGGCGGCGAGGTCGCGGGCATTGACCGCGCAGGCAGCGGCGTGGGCGCGACGCAGCTGCGCGCCCTGCGGATAGTCGCTATCGGCGCTGCCCAGGCGCCCGCGCTTGTCGGCCTCGCAGACCAGTGCGAGCTGGTCGATGCGTTCGGGCCGGCGAAACCCGTCGCAGCGCGCGATCAGTTCGTAGAGCGTGGCATCGCGCAGTTCGGCAATGCGGTGCACGTTGAGGTGTTCGCGGCAGGCAACGATCGCCAGTTCGCGATGCGCGGCCGGCACCTTGAGCCGCGCGCACAGCGCCTCGAGCGGACGCACGCCGGCGTGCTCGTGGCCGACATGGCGCGGCAGCCGGTGCGCGGGCGTCAGCGCCTTGCCCAGGTCGTGGGTCAGCGCGGCGAAGCCGATCACATCGTCGCCCGGCGCCAGCCGCGCGGCCATGTCGACGACCAGCTCGATGTGCGCACCGGTATCGACCTCGGGGTGGTACTCGGCGCGCTGCGGCACGCCGTACAGCGCATCGACCTCGGGCAGCACGACCGCGAGCGCGCCGCAGTCGTGCAAGGTGCGTACGAACGCCGACGGCCGCGCTGAGCCCAGGGCGCGGCGCAGTTCCTGCCACACGCGTTCGGGCGTCAACGTGGCCAGTTCGCCGGCCTCGACCATCGCGCGCATCAGCGCCATCGTCTCGTCGGCGACCGTAAAGCCGAGCGGCGCGAACCGGGCCATGAAGCGCGCGGCACGCAGCACCCGCAGCGGATCTTCGGCGAACGCCGGGCCGACGTGGCGCAGCACCCGCGCGTCGAGATCGCGCGCGCCGCCGTAGGGATCGACCAGGCTGCCGTCGGGCCCCTCGGCGATCGCGTTGATCGTGAAGTCGCGACGCTCGAGATCCTGTTCCAGCGTCACCGACGGGTCGGCATCGACGACGAAGCCACGATGGCCGCGTCCGGCCTTGCGCTCGGTGCGCGCCAGCGCGTACTCCTCGCCGGTACGCGGGTGCAGGAACACCGGAAAATCGCGGCCGATCGCGCGAAAGCCCGCCGCTTCCATCGCCGCCTGGGTTTCGCCGACGACGACCCAGTCGCGATCGCCCGCGGGCTGGCCGAGCAGGCGATCGCGCACGGCGCCACCGACGAGATAGGTCTTCATGGGGGACATGGTTCGGGCAATCACCATCGGGCGGGTCTGAAGCGACAGCCTACCGGTCGCGGGCCGATGGTCGCCTCAACGCGCGCTCGCGTTGCGTCCGAACTGGCGCTCGTACTCGGCGCGTTCAGCGGCGGGCATCCGCGTACGGATGTCGTGGAACGTCCAGGTTCGCGGCTCGGCGCGCCAACGATAGTGACGCAGGCGCAGGCCGGCCAACGGCGTGGCCGTGGCGATGTCCAGCCGTTGGGGCATGCGCCCGGACTCGAACGCCAGCGGCGGCAGCGTGGCGGGCGTGCGCCAGTCGCCAGGCGCGTCGAGTGTCCGGCCGGTGATGACCTGCGCCGAGGGAATCTCATGACCGTCCGCATCGATCGGGACCGCCGTCGTCCACAGGCCGTCGCGGTGCGCAGGCGTGGGGTGATCCTGCAGCAGCGCGACCCGGTGCGGCGATATCCATTCGATGCGCGCATCGCGGTTGTGCGTCTGGGAGGTCCCGCGGCGCACGGTTTCGGCCCGGTCCCAGCGATAGACATCCACCTCGCCGGTCATCCGCACGGTGTCCAGCGCCCACAGCGTATCGGCCGGCACGTCGGGCGGGAGCTGGAACGGAAACGCCAGTTGGGTGTCGACGATGCGCTGGCGATCGGCCATCGGCAGGGTCGGTTGCACGATCGTCGCGTCGGTGCCGGCCAGCGGCTGGCCGGCGGCGTCGAGCAGGGTGACCGTGCGCAGCCGCAGGCTGAGGAAATCCGCGATGGGCGGACCGCTGCGGCCGGCTGCGCGGCCATCGGCGCCGATGGCGAGATGGGGGCGATCGCCGTCAGGCGAGCGCTGCACACCGACGACCAGCATGGTCTCCAGCGCGGCGTCGTCCGCGCTCGCCATCCACGATTCGAGCGCACCTTCCGGAGTCGGGTGTGGCGCGTACTGCGCCGGATCGTCGGACGGCGCGGAGAACGGCGGCGCATCGAGGATGGCGCGCGCCGAGTCGATGGACGCCTGGGCCAGGTCCGCCTCGAGTTCGAGATCCAGCGCCGGCTCGGTGGCCATGTCGATCACGTGCAGCCGCTGCACGTCGGGCCCGGTGCTGTCGGTCGTGCGCTCCAGGTACAGGCGGGTTTCGAGCGGCACGCCGTCGTCGATGCGGACCGCTTGCCGGCCATGGCCACGCAGACCGGCGCTGACGATCTCGAGGTCGAGCACGGCGACCGTGGCGTCGAGGCTGCGAATCCGCGAGGTCTGCCGCAGACCCGCAAAATCGCCGCTGCTGTCCTGGCGGGTGGCGTGGCTTCCGACGCGCAGCGCCGGCGGGAGCATGCCGGGGCGCAGGGCGAGCGCGGCCATCCGGGTGGAGGCGAGCAGGGAGGTGGCCGGATCGTCAGGCGGCAGCGACCGCCACGCCGCCGTGTCGACCGGCCGCAGCGCGACGCCTTCGCGCTGCAACTGCAGATCGAAACCCGCGTAGGCGGCGGGCGGCACGCGCCCGGCCATCTCGTCGATGTGACGGTCCGGCGCGCGCGTCCAGACCGGGCGGACGCGCAGCGGCGTGTCATCGCGCGCGGGCGTGCCTGGCGAGACTGTGGCATAGCTCCAGTGCCTGCTCGGCACAGCATCCGGCACCGCATCCAGGACCGTGTGCGCAATGAAGACCACGCGCGGCGTGACGTCCGCGGCGTTGGCCAAGCCCGCCGTCATCCACAGGCAGAGGCCCGTCGCGATGCCATACGGTCCGATCATCGACTCGTTGCTCCTTGGTTGGACTGCCGGTCGACGCCGGGTGTGCGGACCATTGCGGTGAGCCGGAGATTATCCCCGACGCGCTGCCACCACACTTCGGTCCGGACGCTGCTGCGCAATGAGAGGGATCGACACATCGCACGCAACACCGGCACCGGACGCCACGCGCATCGCCGGCCGATACCGGTGTGACCTCAGTCCGCGGCGGCGTCCCGGTCGCGCTCGCCGGGCTGCATGCGGATGTCGTCGAATGTCAGCGTGCGTCGGTCGGTCCGCCAGCGGTAATGCCGCAGGCGCAGGCCGGCCATGGGCGCATGCGTGGCGATTTCCGTGCGGTCGACAGCACGTTCCGGGTCGAGTTGCAGCAGCGGCATGGCGTCGAGCGTGCGCCAGTCGCTGGCGGCATCGGATGCGCGGCCGACGAAGAGCTGCGAAAAGGCAATCTCGCGACCGGCCGCATCGATCGGCACGGCCGTGGTCCACCTGCCCTGGGGGTCGCCCGCAGCGGGGGCGGCCTGACGCAGCGTGGCGCGGTACGGCGACGTCCATTCGATCACGGTGTCGGCACTGTGCGTGCTCTGCCCGCAATACGGCACGGGTTCGGCCCGATCCCAGCGGTAGACCCGGGTATCGGCGGTCAGGCGAATGCGGGACAGCGGCTGCAAGGTCGATTCGGACACCGTCAGCGGCAGGCGGAAGGGAAACGACACCCGGGTCTCGTCGAGTCGCATGCCCGCATGCACCCGAAAGCTCCGCTGCGTGACGGTCGGGGTCGCGTCGGGCAACGGCTGGCCTTCGACATCGAGCAACTGCACATCGCGCAGGTGCATGAAGACCACATGCGGCGCGCGGGCGGCCGGACGGCCGTCGGCGCGCAGCACGATGTGCGGGCGGCCGCCGTCGTGGTGCGACAGGACGTCGAAGGCCAGCGCCATGTCGAGCGCGCTGCCGTCGTCGAGCAGCATCCAGGCCTCGAGCGTGCCCGCCTCGATCGGGTCCGTCGCGAACAGGGCCGGGTCGTCGCTGCGCGCCGAGAATGGCGGCGCCGCCAGCCGCTCGGCGGTGACGTTGAACACGTCTTCTGGCGGCGAGAGGGCGTGTTCGAGATCGAGGACAGGCTCGGTCGCCATGTCCACCAGATACAACCGGTGGGTCTCGGGCGTGGCCTGGCCGTCACGGGAGGTGAGATACAGACGCGTCTCCAGCGGTCTGCCGTCCTGGCGGCGCACCGCCTGCCGTCCGTGCCCGGAGAGGCCGTCGCCCTCGAACTCGAGATCGAGCAGCACGATCTCCGGCGTCAGCGCGCGCACGCGCATCCGTGTGGCGAGAGATGCGAAATCGCCACCGCGCTCGAGATGCGTGAGGCGCTGTCCGAGCTGCGGCGCCGCCGGCAGCGTCACCGGGCGCAGGCCCAGGGCCTGGAGTCGGAGAAGCGCGAGAAACCGGGCGTCCGAGGGGCCCGAGGCGGCCTGCCAGCCCGCCAGGTCGGCAGGGTGCAGGACGGCGCCCTCGTCGTTGCCCGGCAGTGTCAGGGTGAAGCCGCGCTCGAGGATGTCGATCGCGGCGCGATCCCCCTCGTCCCGGTGATCGAGCGCGAGCGAGCCGCGCGTGGAAGACCCGCGGCCCCCCACCCACAACGGGCGGATGCGCAATTGCGACGCGCTGTCCGGCGCGGACTGCATCGAGACATCCACGTAGGCACGGTAGGGTTGCGCACGTGCACGCGCGCGATCGGGCGTGACGTCGTGCGCGATGAACACCACCTGCGGGTCGACCGGCGATGCCTCGACCCCACCCCAGACCGCGCCCACCAGGCACACGGCCATGCACAGCTTACGCCACACTATCGACTCCCCATGCGAATGGGGATGCGCGCATTTGCAGGCATCCCCGATCCATCGCGACCGCCGCCCATTATCCCCGAGACGTCGACTCAGCCGGCTGCCGTGCCCGTCGGGCAGGCGAAGCGCGTGTTGCGCTGGGCCTCGGCGCCGCGCAGACGTTCGTCGAGCTTCGCGGCGCGGCCGTACATGCGCCAGTCGTAGAGCACGCTGAAAGCGAGCACGCGGGCGACGTACTCGCGCGTCTCGCGATAGCTGATCGTCTCGATCCAGAAGTCGGGATCCATGTCCGGGCGCTGCGACAGCCAGCGCGAGGTCGGCGTCGGCCCGGCGTTGTAGGCCGCGATCGCGACGTAGGGCTTGCCATACATGTCCTTCTTCTCGCGCAGATAGGCGGTGCCCAGCGCGACGTTGGTCTCGGGGTCGTACAGGCTCTCGGCGCCGCCCCAGCTGCGGCCGAGCCGGCGCGCGACCGCCGCGCCGGTCGAGGGCAGCACCTGCATCAGCCCGCGGGCATCGGCAGGCGAACGTGCGCGCGGGTTGAACGTGCTCTCGGCGCGGATCTCGGCCGCGACCCAGGCCGGGTCCAGACCGTGGCGCTGGGCCTCGCGCTCGATCAGCGCCTGCTGGGTCAGCGGAAAGCGCAGCGCGTAGAGCCGGGTTTCGTCGGGCTGGCGGCCGAGCCCGAACACCGCGCGGTCGTACCAACCGTTCTCCTGCGCCACCAGCACCGCGATGCGCCGCTGCTCGTCGTCGAAGCGTTCGAGCGCGGCGCTCCATTCGCGCGTCGCCCAGATCGGCCGTTCGATGCGATACAGCGCCATCGCCCGCACGATGCCCGGGTCGGTCGCCACGCGCGTCTTGGCCTCGTTGGACGGGGCGAAGTCCCAAGGGCACAGCGCGTAGGGTTGGCCGAGGCGGTCGGCGGCGAGGAAGCCGTGGAAGTCGGATTTCGTCGCCGCGTCGCGGTACAGCCGTTCGGCGGTCGCCGGGTCGCCGGTCAGCGCCGCCAGCCGCGCCTCGAAATAGGTCCAGCGCGATTGCGCACGCTGCGCCGCGCCCATCGCGCGGATCGCCGACAGCGCCGCCGGCCAGTCGCTGCGCGCCATCGCCTCGCGTGCGCGCCACTCGTGCAGGCGCTCGTCGTAGGCCGAGGCCGGCACCCGCGCCAGCAGCCTCGCCGAGTCCGGCAGATAGGACGCCACGGTCCACAGCGCGGCCTGGTAGAGCACGCGGCCGTTGTCTTCCTCGGTGAAGCCCAGCGCGCTCGCGACCGCCGGCAACTGCGCCTCGGCGCCCAGCGGATCGTCCTTGGCCAGACGCGCCAGCCCGTGCGAGGCGACCAGCCGGCTGCGCGCGGTCTTCGGCCAGCTTGTGGCGCGCGCGTGCGGTGCCTGCAGATACGCTGCATAGTCGGTCGCCAGCGCCTGCTCGGCCGCCGACATCCCCCGCGCGATCCCGCGCGCGATCGCCACGTCCTGCGCGGCGACCGCCAGGTCGAAGCGCTCCCAGCGCAGCGCGTCGTCTAGACCGCCGCGCGCAGACAACGTCTGCAGCGGTGCGTCGCAGGTGTCGGGCAGCGACGTGCCGCTGCTGCGCCAGATGGCCTGCACATCGCGCGTCCACTGCGCATCGGTGGCGCCGGTGCGCGCGCGCGCGTCGAGCTCGATGCAGCGCAAGGCGACATTCGAAATCGACGGCGACCAGGCCGCACGCACGCCGGCCCAGTCCTGGCGCTTGGCCAGGGCGCGCAGCCAGCTCTCGCGGAAGACCTCGGCCACCGGCGTACCGGCATGCCGGGTCAGGAAGGCCTGGCCCTGCGCCAACGGCAGCGTGTCGAGATTGCGTCGCAGCGCGGCCAGTTCCAACCAGGCGGCGGCCGGATGGCCGGTCATTGCCGGCGGCACCGGCTGGCCACGCTCGGCGGCCTGCATCGCGGCAAGAAAGCCGTCGTCGCCCGGTGCTTGCGCCTGCGCAGCAGCGGCGAGCGCGAGCAGGGACAGCAGTGCGCCACGCAGCGTGCGCGGCAGCGAGTGGGCGGTGCGAGGGACGCTGGACGGCATCGGCAGACAGGCTTCGGCGAAGGGCCGACGACTATAGCCAAGCGTCGCTGAAGCCGATGTGGCAGCCGCGGTGCCGCCTGCAGCAGTTCAGTCCGCGCGCAGCCAGGCGAGTACCGCATCGACGTCGTCGGCCTCGAGCAGCAACTCGGCCAACGCATGCTGGCCGGTCGCCGCGGCGGTGGCGGCCAGCGCCGATGCGCACAGCGTCTCGTCCCAGTCCGGCGCGGCGACCAGGCCGACGAGCAGCGGCAACCGGGCGAGCGCGGCGACATAGCCGTCGATCAGGCTGTCGGGAATCACCGCATCGCTGGCGGCGCGCGCCAGCTCGATGCTCGCCGGCAACACGAAATGGCTCGGGCAGGCGCGCTCGGGCGCCTCGGCCAGCGCGGCGACGATGTGCGGCACGGCCGCGAACGAGGCCGGATGCACGCGGCCCTCGTCGCACAGCGCCGACCACAGCGCCTGCCAGGGCGCGCTCTGCCAGCTGTCCTCGGTCGCGCCGTCGAGCTGCGCCAGCAGGGCCGGCACGCCCAGCGCGACGCCATGCGCGCAGCTCAGCCGTGCCCACGCCGGGTCGTCGAGCGCCAACATCGGCGCATCGGCCAGCCCGTCGCGCGGACTCATGTGCGGCGGCCCACGATCAGCCAGTTGTTGAACGGGGTGTCGCCGTACAGCGGTCGCAGCGTGGTCGCCAGACCTGCGCCCTCGAGTTGCGTGCGCAGCCCGTCGGCGGTGGGGTAGCAGCGTGCGCGCTCCTGCATCCAGCCGGCGAAATTGGCCAGCCGATCGGTGATGCGCGAGGTGCGACTGCGGGTCGAGCCGTCGGCCAGCCCGCTGCGGATCACCAGCAGCGCGTCCGGGGCGAGCATCGCGATCACCTCGTCGAGCAACGCGCGCTGGCGCTCGTGCGACAGGTACTGCAGCACGTCCAGGATCGCGACGCTGCCGCGGTGCGCCGGCAGGCCGGCGGCCAGGTCGAGCACGTCCAACTGCACGTCGGCCAGGCCGGCGCGCGCCGCGACCTCGCGGCCGCGGCGGATCTTGGCCGCGTCGATGTCGACACCGGCGTAGGGCAGGACCTGGCCATCGGCGCGCAAGGCGTGCGCCAGCAGGCCCAGGCCGCAGCCCAGGTCGAGCACCGGCGCGCTCGTCGGCCGCAGCGCCTGCAGCACGCCCGGATACAGCGGATCGGTGCGCAGCTTGGTCAGCGTGTAGTAGTAGTCGTAGCGGTTGCCCAGCGGGTGGCGCGGCAGGAAGGCGCGCGCAATGCCGCGCGCGGCATCGCGCGGATACGGGGCAGTGGAGAGCGGGGTGGAATCGGAGGTGGTCGCGGTCATGCCCGCGACAATAAGCCGCGTGCGACCGGAAGCGCCAGTCGGGCCCAGGCCGCGTGCAGCGCGGCCGAGGGATGCAGGCCGTCGTCGGCCAGCATCGCCGGCTCGCCGCCGAGGGCGCGGCTGACCGGCGCGATGTCGACGAACGCCACACCATGCTGCGCGCAGAGCGCCGCCGCAGCGGCGTTGTAGGCATCGAGCGTACGCGCGATCTCGGCGACATCGCGCCCGGACTGCGCGCCGAACGGCGTGACGCCCCAGTCGGGGATCGCGAGCACGCATACGCGCTCGGCACGGTCACCGGCAAAGCCGACTGCCCGCGCAAGCAGCGCTTCGAAGCGCGGCACATAGTCCTCGACGGGGCGGCCGCGGTACTGGTCGTTGACGCCGATCAGCAGGCTGACCAGATCGAACGGTCCCTCGGGCGCGGCGGCGTCGATGCCGGCATCGAGCTCGTCGGTGGTCCAGCCGGTGGTGGCGATGATCTGCGGCGTATCGATCGCGGTCCCGGCCGCGCGCAGCGCATCGGCCAGCACCACCGGCCAGCGCGCGGCCGGCGCGATGCCCTCGCCGATCGTGTAGCTGTCGCCGAGCGCCAGATAGCGGACCGGCCGCGCGCGCTCAGCCATTGACCGCGCGCGGCACCAGCGGCACGACCTTGCGCGCGTCGGTGATCTGGCGATCGAGCACCCGCTCGATGCGCGAGAACACCTCGCGCAACTGCGCCGGCTCGGGCAGCAGGGTCACGCGGAAATGATTGCGATAGGGCACGTTGAAGCTGTTGCCCGGTACCACCAGCACGCCCTCGGCGTCCATCAGTTCCAGCGCGAACGCATGGTCGTCGAAGCCCTGCGCGTATTCGGGCGCGATGCCGGGAAACGCGTACAGCGCGCCGGCCGGCTCGACCAGTTGCAGATAACGGCTCGCCGCGCAGGCCTCGATCACCGCGCGGCGCGCCTCGTACAGCCGTCCGCCCGGCGCGCACAGCGCGCCGATCGTGTCGATGCCGGTCAGCGCGGCTTCGATCGCGAACTGCCCGGGCACATTCGCGCACAGGCGCAGCGCGCCGAGCAGGTCCATCGCATTGCGGAACTCGCGGCTGCGCGCCTCATCGCCCGACAGCACGGCCCAGCCCACGCGCCAGCCGCAGGCGCGGTGGACCTTCGACAGCCCGCCGAACGACACGCAGGGCACGTCGCCTGCGATCGGCGCGAGCGGCTCGAACACCGCGCCGTCGTAGGTGATGGCGTCGTAGATCTCGTCGCACAGCAGCAGCAGGCCGTGGCGCTGGGCGATGGCGACGATGCGCTCGAGCAGCGCGCGCGGGTAGACCGCACCGGTCGGGTTGTTCGGGTTGATCAGCACGATCGCGCGCGTGCGCGGCGACACCAGGGCCTCGAGCGCGTCGGGGTCGGGCAAAAAGCCGTGCTCGGCCTTGCACTGATAGAACACCGGCCGACCGTCGTTGAGGATCGTCGCCGCCGACCACAGCGGATAGTCGGGCGAGGGCACCAGCACTTCGTCGCCGGGATTGAGCAGCGCGCGCAGCGCGATGTCGATCAGCTCGCTGACGCCGTTGCCGACGAACACACGCTCGGGCGAGACCGCATGCGCGCCGCGCGCGGCATGGTGGGCGGCGATCGCCTCGCGCGCGACCGGCAGGCCCTGCTGGTGGGTATAGGGATCGGTGTCGTGGATGCGCCCCGCGATCGCGCGCTGCAGGTGCTCGGGGGCGCGGAAGCCGAAGGCGCCGGGATTGCCGATGTTGAGCTTGATCAGCGTGCGCCCCTGAGCCTCCAGCTCGCGCGCTCGCCGGGCCAGCTCGCCGCGGATTTCGTAGCGCACTTCGGACAGGCGTTCGCGGGTTTTGAGGGGGGCGGACATCAGGCGGCGCTCTGCGCGGGGAGGGTCGCCCGATGCTAGCCCAAAAGATGCATGAATGCGGCCGGGCCGACGAATGGTCATGCCCGCCGCCGTGCGCGCCTTGGCGCGGTCCCCGTAGAATTCGCCGCATGCCGACTGTCCCGCCGACCGCTTGACCGCCCCCGACCCCGCGCTGCGCGCGATCGGCTGGCCATTCGACGGCCCCCCGTCCGGCCCCTGGGCCGAGACGATGGCCGCCCACCCGCAGGCGCACCCCCGGCGCGTGGTCGAGCAACACCGCTCCGGCTACCTGGTCGCCGGTGCGCCCGGCGAAGCACTGTCGGTCGAGTCGCTGCCCGACTGGCTGCGCCGCAGCGGCTACCGCAAGGGCACGATGGCCCCGGAGGACCGAGCCGCGGTCGGCGACTGGGTGCTGGTCGAGGACGAACGTCGCATCGTCGCGATGCTCCCCCGGCGCAGCGCGATCAAGCGCGCGGCGGCCGGCGAGCATTACCGCCAGCAATTGATCGCGGCCAACATCGACACCGTGCTCGTGGTCTGCGGCCTCGATGCCGACTTCAACCCGCGCCGCATCGAACGCTACCTGCTGCTGGTGCAGGGCGGCGGCACGCCGGTCGTCGTGCTGACCAAGGCCGACCGCGACAGCGCCGACCCCCAGGCCGCGCGCGCCGCGCTGGCCGAGATCGCCGCGCTCGGCGTCGCGGTGCTGGCGGTCAACGCCCGCGACCCCGACAGCGTCGCCGCCCTGCACCCCTGGCTCGGGCCGGGCACCACCGCAGTGCTGGTCGGCAGCTCGGGCGCCGGCAAGTCGACGCTGACCAACACCTTGCTCGGCCGAGAACACATGCGCACCGGCGCGGTGCGCGACAGCGACGACCGCGGCCGCCACACGACCACCCACCGCGCGCTGATCCCGCTGCCGGCCGGCGCCTGCCTGATCGACACCCCGGGCATGCGCGAGCTCAAGCCGACCGGCGAAGAAGACCTTGCCGAAGGCGGCTTCGCCGACATCGAAGCCCTGGCCGCCGACTGCCGCTTCCGCGACTGCCGGCACGAACGCGAGCCCGGCTGCGCCGTACGCGCCGCGGTCGAAGCCGGCACCCTGACCGCACAGCGGCTGGCGAACTACCTCAAGCTGCGCGACGAACGCGACGCCGCCACCGCCCGCCGCGCCGACCGCCTGGCCGCCCGCCAGGACGACGCCCGCCCCACCGGACGACGGCCCGGCCGCCGCTGAGACTTGCGCGCGCGCTGCGGCGCTGTGCTCCCGACGCTACGGCGCGCACTCCCTCCGCGCATGCGGGAGGTGTCGCGATCTTTGGTGCCGCAGCACTGTGCTCCTCCCCGCGTGCGGGAAGGTGTCGCGATCTTTGGCACTGCAACGCTGCGCTCCCTCCCCCGCGTGCGGGGGAGGGCTGGGGTGGGGGGGCGCTCGGCCGCGAGGGCGCGTCGTTTGGAGCTCGGGAAAGCCCCAGCCCCCACCCGCCGCGCTGCGCGCGTCGACCTCGCCCCGCAGGCGGGGGAGGTAGTCGCGGTCTTCGGCACTGCAGCGCTGCAGCATCTAGCTCCCTCCCCCGCGTGCGGGGGAGGGCTGGGGTGGGGGGCGCTTGGCCGCGAGGGCGCGTCGTTTGGATGTCGGGACAGCCCCGCCCCCACCCGCCGCGCTGCGCGCGTCGACCTCGCCCCGCAGGCGGGGAGGTAGGAATGCGGGCGCCGGGAGTCGACGACGCGGCGTTGCTACAGTGGCCGCGCCGCGACCAGGAGCTGCCGATGCCCGATGCGATCGCCCATCACGCTGCGCTCGATGCGCGCATGGTCGCCGCTGCGCGTGGGATCCGCTTGCTCGGGCTGGCGAGTTGGGCGCCGCAGACGCAGCAGCGGTTTCTTGCGGCGTTCGCGGCCGGGCGTCGCGAGATGCCGGAGGTCGTCTATCCCACGCTCGACTTCACCGAGGCGCGGCGCGAGTTGGCCGCGGTCGCGGCCGCGGCCGATGCGCAGCATCCGCTGGGCGCGTATCTGGTCGAATCGGCGCAGGCCTGGGAGGTGGCCGCGCGCCTGCTCGAGACGCTGGGTACCGGCGCGGTCACCGCGCACGCGGTCGCGCTCTACGGGCGCCCCGACGCACCGTTGCCGGGCGGGGCGCTGACGACCTGCGATGCGGCGCGGCATTTTCTCCAGATCGCCGAGGCCTACGATCCGGCCCTGCTCGGCGAGGCCGACGACCCGACGGTCGATGCCGCGACGCTGCAGGCGCAGCTCCAGGGCGATCTGGACGGGTACTTCGGCACACGCGTGGTCGAGGTCGCACTCGATGCCGGGCTCATCGCCAAGGCCGCCGCCGGCGCCTATCGCCTGCGGCTGCGCGCCGATGCGCGCTACTCGCCGCACGACCGTGCGCAACTGCTGCAGCACGAAGCCTTCGTGCATTCGCTGACCGCGCTCAACGGCCGCGCGCAGCCGGTGCTGCCGAGCCTGGCGATGGCCGCGCCGCGCACCACCGCCACGCAGGAAGGGCTGGCGGTGTTCGCCGAGCAGATCACCGGCAGCCTCGACATCGCCCGCATGAAGCGGGTCAGCCTGCGCACCGAGGCGATCGCGCGTGCGCTGGACGGGGCCGACTTTCTGCAGGTATTCGACTATTTCCACGCCGCCGGACAAGCGCCGGCCGAGAGCTTCGCTTCGGCGCAGCGGGTGTTCCGCGGCGTGCCGCTCGGCGGTGGCCATGCCTTCACCAAGGACACGGTATATCTGCGCGGCTTGATCGATGTGCACACCTTCTTCCGCCAGGCGCTGGCGCAGCGCCGATTGCCGCTGTGCCGGCAGTTGTTCGCCGGCAAGATGACCCTGGACGATGTGCACCGGTTCGCGTCGTTGTTCGACGACGGCACGCTGCAGCCGCCGCGCTGGCTGCCGCCGTGGCTGGCGCGCGCCGGCGGGCTGGCGGGCATGCTCGCGTTCTCGCTGTTCGCCAACCGCATCCGGCTCGACCGGCTCTAGCCGCTCACAGCCCGAAGGTCGGCGGCGCGGCGGTCGAGTACAGGCAGCGCACGCTCTCGCCCAGGTCGGCCGGGTCGGCGCCGGCGAACAGCGCATGCAACTGGTGCCGGCGGGGTGTGGGAGTCGGTACCAGACCGACCCAGGCATCGCGCCCGGCGGCCTTGGCTGCGTACAGGCAGCGATCGGCCAGCGCGCTGGTCTGCTGCCAGTCGCCGAGCGTCGGCCAGGCGGATGCGAACGGCCAGGGCGCGAAGCCGATCGAGCAGGTCAGCGGCAGCGGCGCACCGTGGGCCAGCGTCACCGGCTCGGCGGCGACGGTGTCGCGGATGCGCTCGGCCAGCCGGGCTGCCGCCTCGGGGCCGTCGAGCGGGGCGACCAGCAGGAACTCCTCGCCGCCCCAGCGCACCAGCAGGTCGTCGCTGCGGCACAGGCCGCGCAGCCGCTGCGCGAACTGCACGAGCACCGCGTCGCCGGCCTGGTGGCCGCGGGTGTCATTGATGCGCTTGAACGCGTCGATGTCGAGCATGAAGAAGTACAACGCGGTCTGCGTCGCCTCCGCGGTGGCCGGCGTCGACACACGCTGCGACGCCCGCGCCAGCCAGTCCTGCAGCTCGCGCCGATTGGCCAGGCGGGTCAGCGGATCGAGCCGGGTCGCCGCGTCGAGTTGCGCGTTGCTCAACTGCAGTCGCCGATTGGCCTGTTCGAGCTGGGCAGTGCGCTCGGCGATCGTGCGGTCGAGCAGTGCCGCGCGTTCGCGCTCGCGATGCACCGCCCGTCGCGCGCGCCAGACGAACAGCGCCAGCGCACAGACGGCCAGCAGCACGTAGCCGGCGTAGGCCAGCGGATGGCGCCAGGGCGGCGGCGGCATGGTCATCTCCAGCACCCGCGACGGGCCGAACGTGCCGTCGCGGCCGGCCGCCTGCACCTCCAGTCGATAGCGCCCGGCGGGCAGGTGGTTGAGCGAGACCTCGGTGCGCGCCTGGTGCGGATACAGCCAGCCCGCATGCAGGCCGTCGACCCGGTAACGCAGCTGCGCCGCGCCAGGGGCGAGGAAGTCGATCGCGGTCATGCCGATGGTGAACACGTCGTCCTCGTCGTCGAGCGTGATCCGGGTCGCGTAGACGATGTCGGTCTCGCCGGCGCGACGCGCCTCCAGGTCGCTGCGCCGGCTGAGCAACTGCAGGCCGGTAAGCACCGGGCGCGCCGGTGCGCTGCGCCACGGCAGCTGCATCGGCGCGATCACGTCCAGCCCCAGTGTGCCGCCGAAATACAGCAGCCCGTCCGCGTCCTGGAACGCCGAGCCGCTGTTGTATTCCTGGTTGCGCAGGCCGTCGCGCCGGCCCAGGTTCTGCACGATGCCGTTGTCGTGGTCGACCACGCTCAGGCCAAGATTCGTGCTCACCCAAAGCCGCCCGCCCGGGTCGGGCAGGATCCGGTAGACGACGTTGTTGGTCAGCCCATCGCGGTCGGTCAGCACGGTCGACTCGCCGCTCGCGCGGTCGATGCGGTACAGGCCGCCGCCGAAGGTGCCGGCCCAGATTGCGCGGGCATCGCCATGGATCGCCCACACCGCGCGGTGCAGGCCGGCGCCGGTGGGCGTCAGTCGCGCGAACGTATCGCCGCGCAGCCGCCACAGCCCGCGCGTGCTGGTGCCCACCAGCAGACTGCCGTCGATGTCGGGATACAGCCGGGTGACCACGCTGCCGTCGATCGCCGCCGCGCGCGGGTCGGCCACCGCCTGGCCGCGCTCGAAACGCTGCAGCCCGCCGCGGGTGCCGACCCACAGCGTGTCGCCCTGGCGCAGCAGCGCATCGATGCGCGGATCGCGCAGGCCGGCGACCGGCACGATGCGGTCATCGCGGTGCAGCCGGTACAGCCCGGACAGCGTGCCGACCCACCAGCCGCCGGCCCCGTCGGCGGCGAGGGCGCGCACCGAATCGGTCGCCAGCGCCGGGATCGTGCGCCACGGCCCGGCGCCATCGCGCAGGTGCAGCCCGGCATCGGTGCCGACCAGCATCCGCGCCCCGTCGCGTGCGATCGCACGCACGCTCGGGCTCGGCCAGTCGCGCATGTCGCCGACGCCGGCGCCGTCCTGGCGGATCACCGACGACAGCGGCCGCGCCCGGTACAGGCCCGAGGTGTAGGTCCCGATCCACAAGGCGCCGGACCGCCCCTCATGGAAGCGGGTGATCGCACTGCGCGGCGGTTGGTCGAAGCGCAGCGGCTGCGGGCGGTCGCTGCCGGGCGCGAGCTGCACCACCCCGCCATCGGCGAAGCCGACCAGCAACCGGCCATCGCCGAGCCGGATCATCGCCGTGGGCCGCGCGGTGCTGGCGCCCAGCGCGGTCATCGGCCAATGGCGCAGGACCGCACCGCCCAGGTCCAGCCGGTGCAGGCCGGCATCGGAGGCGATCCACAGCCCCTCGGCGCCGGCCTGCAGCGCCAGGCAGCGGCGCGCGCCTGGCGGCGACGGCAGCGCCTCGAGCCCGGTATCGGCGACCGCCCACAGCCTGCAGGCGGTGTCCAGCGCGACCGGCTGCCCGCGGCTTTCCGCCCAGACCAGGCCCACGATCTCCCCGGTCGCGCCCAGCGGCCGGACCTTGGCGACCGCCGCGTCGACATGGTCGACCCCGGCCTCGGTGCCCACCCACGCGCCGCCGTCGGGGTCGAGCAGGATCTCGGTGACGCGCGTGTGCGACAGGCCCGCATCGACATCCACCCGTCGCCGCGTCCAGGTCGGCAGATGCACCACCTCCACGCCGGCGTCGTCGGTGCCCAGCCACATCCGGGTGGTGGACGCCTCGAACGCCAGGCTGTCGATGCCGCTGCTCGCCAGACCCGCCTCGCCGGGCGTGTCGTCGGTCCGGTAGGTGCGGAAGCGATGCCCATCGAACCGGTTGAGGCCGTCCTGGGTGGCGACCCACAGAAAGCCCTGGTCGTCGCCGCTCATCGACGAGACCGTCAGCTGCGACAGCCCTTCATCGAGGCCGTAGATCTCCAGGCTCAGCGGGGGCGCCTCGCCCGGCGCCTGCGCACAGACGCCCGCAGGCGCCAGCGCGGCGAGCAGCGCGAGCAGTGCGCCACGGCAACGGCGGCGCCTGTGCGCGCGAAGGATGTGCGCGACGGTATGCACCTCGATGGTGGCTCCGGCTCCCGATCGTCCCGATCAACCATTGTGCCTTCGAAAGCGCCCGCCGATGGGCATGCCAGACTGTGACAATGGAGACTCCGACGATTCTGGTCGCCGACGACCACCCGCTGCTGCGTGCCGCGGTCCTGCATGCACTGCGCGATGGCCTGGGCGAGATCCGCGTGGTCGAGGCCGCCAGCGCCTCGGCCGTCGAGGCTGCGCTGCGGGCCCACCCCGAGATCGAGCTGGTGCTGCTCGATCTGGCGATGCCCGGCGCCCGCGGCCTGTCCACGCTGGTGTGGCTGCGCGGCGAGCGGCCCGAGCTGCCTGTGCTGGTGATCTCGTCCAACGACCACCCGCGCACCGTGCGCCGGGTGCAGCAGTTCGGCGCCGCCGGCTTCATCTCCAAGTCGGCACCGGCCGAGTCGATCGCCCAGGCGGTCGCGGCGGTGCTCGACGGCGGCAGTTGGTTCCCGCCGCTGACCGCCGAGCGCTCGGAGGCCGATGCCCAGCTGGCCAGCCGCCTCGCCCAGCTCACGCCGCAGCAGGTGCGGGTGCTGCTGTGCCTGGCCGACGGCCTGCTCAACAAGCAGATCGCCCACCAGCTCGGCCTGGCCGAGAACACCGTCAAGGTCCACGTGACCGCGATCCTGCGCAAGCTCGAATGCCACAGCCGCACCCAGGCCGCAGTCCTGGTCAAGGCCTTGGAGCCCGAAGACGAAGGCTGACCGCGAGGGCGGTGACGGCGCCACGCGCAGCTTGCCAAAGCGTCACCCGTCGGTCGGCAACGCCGGTTGCGCGTTCAGCTGCTGAAGTTGAAGACGGGCGCCTGCAGTTCCTGCCACAGCCCGTCCCGGGCGAGGGGGAACCCAGCCGCATGGGCCTGCGCGAACCAGGCCTCGATCTGCGCCCGCTCGATCCCGGTCACCGCGTTCTCCATCGCCAGCAGCCCGCAGAAATACAGGCCGATGGCGCTGCCCGCATCGCCGGCGCGCTGGAACTGCGCCAGTGCGGCCTGCGGGTCGCGCGGCATGCCGATGCCGAAGGTCTGCAGCAGTCCGAGGTCGATCCAGGCCTCGACATCGCCGCGCGCGGCCTGCTCGCGGATCGCGGCGACGATGGCGTCGAGCCGCGCCTGCGACGCGGCGGTCGGCGGCGAGCGGGGGTCGGACAGGCCGCCCAGCTGGGTCGGGCGCAGCGCGCCGCGTTCGAACAGGCTCTGCGTGGTCATCGCAAAGCGCATGCGCCAACGCGCCTCCTGCACGGCATCGCCGCGAAGGCGGGCGTCCTCCCACAGGTCGCGCATCGCGGCCGTCGAGCCATGGCGCGCCGCGAGCAGCAGCCACGGACGCCCCTGTTCCGGCCGCGGCCGCCGCAGCGCCCCGCCGTTGTCGCGCTCGCCATAGGGTGCCAGGCTGCCGGTCGACAGCGCGCGTCCCAGTCGCGCCTGCGCGCCCATCACCGCGTCGTCGACGGGGCGCAGCACGGCGGCCCGCCGGTACAGGCGCAGTGCGGTCCAGTCCTGTTGCCGGGCGTGTTGCTGGCCGGCCTCCAGCAGGGTGTGCGCGTCGGCATCGCCCCGGACGGGCGTCGTGGTGACGCAGCCGCTGAGCACCAGCAGACAGGCGCACAGCGCCGCGACGGCAGGACACAGACGTGCGCGCAAGGGCATGGGCATGGCGGGACAGGGCTCCTGGATGGCGGCGGCGTGGCGGTGGCGGGTCGCGAGGATCGGCCGACAGCGCCCGGAGGGCAAGCGCGTTCGCGGATCGGCTTGGCGTCGGGCGTGCGCGGCGCCGCTCAACCGCGACGCAGCAGACGCTGGCTCAGCAAGGCGCGCAGCGCCGGTGGACGCACCGGCATCGGCAGGATGCTCCAGTCACCGGCCTCGACCAGCGCGCGCAACCCGGCGTCCTCGCGCTCGGCCAGCAGGATCACCAGCGGCGCGTCTTCCCAGCTCGCCTGCAGCTGGCGCCACAGTGCGGCGACATCCGCGGCATTCCCCCGCTCGCACAGCAGCAGGACGTCGGGTGCGGCCGCGCCATCGGCCAGCGTCACCGCGTCCGCCGGTGCCCCGACGAACGCCACCGTGCACTGCCACTGCGCCAGTCGCTCGCGCATCGCCTCGCAGGCCACGACGTCGGAATCGATGTACCAGACCCGGCAGCCGCGCAGCGGCGAATCCTCGCCGGGGTCTCGCGTCGGCGCCGGTGCCGGGTGCGCGCCCGGCGGCGCCAGCGGCACCGTGACCGAGAACACGCTGCCCACGCCGGGCTGCGAGCGCAGGCCGATGCGATGGCCGAGCAACCGCGCGATGCGCTCGACGATCGACAGCCCCAGACCGACTCCGCGGTCGTCGCCGCCGCCGTCGTCGAGCCGGCGGAACTC
Source organism: Luteimonas sp. RC10 (assembly GCF_014192745.1). Taxonomy (GTDB): domain Bacteria; phylum Pseudomonadota; class Gammaproteobacteria; order Xanthomonadales; family Xanthomonadaceae; genus Luteimonas. The sequence goes on along the minus strand of NZ_JACHYJ010000007.1, from coordinate 134,949 downwards.
CTCGAAGATCTCGCGCTGGCGGTTGGGCGCAATGCCCGGGCCGGTGTCGTGCACCTCGATGCGCAGCGACGTGCCCTCGCGCCGACAACCGAGCAGGATGCGGCCGTGCGCGGTGTAGCGCACCGCGTTGGACAGGAAGTTCTGCACCAGCCGGCGCAGCAGCACCGGATCGCTGCGTACCCAGGCACGCGTGGGCACCGCGTCCAATTGCAGGCCGCGGGCCTGTGCCAGCACGCCGGCCTCGCGCGCCAGCGCTTCGAGCACCGGGCCCAGCGGCACGTCGCGCACGTCGGCCTGCAGCGTGCCCGATTCCAGCCGCGAGACATCGAGCAGGCTGGTCAGGATGCCGTCCTGCGCCGACAGCGCGCTCTCGATGCTGTCGACGATCGTGCGTGTCTCCGCATTCGGCAAGCGTGCGCGCAGCGCCGAGACGAACATGCGCGCGGCGTTGAGCGGCTGCAGCAGATCGTGCACCGCGGCCGCGGCGAACCGGCCCTTCTGGCGGTTCGCGGCCTCGGCCTCGCGGCGCGCCTGCTCCAGATCCGCGGTGCGCTCGGCGATGCGCTGCTCCAGCGCGTCGGCCAGCGTGCGCAGTTCGCGCGCGGTGGTCTTGTAGGCGGTGATATCGGCGTAGCTGGTGACGAACCCGCCGTCGGGCAGCGGATTGCCGCGGATCTCCAGCACCGTGCCGTCGCTCTTCTCGCTTTCGCGCGCATGCGGCTTGCCGCTGCGCAGATGGTCGAGCCGGCGCTCGATCGCGTCTTCGACTGGGCCGGGGCCGAGCAGGCCGCGTCGCGCGTTGTAGCGGAACACGTCCTCGATCGGCGTGCCCACCCGCACCAGGTCGGGTGGGAAGCGGAACAACTCGATGTAGCGCGCGTTCCAGGCCACGATGCGCAGCTGCGCGTCGATGATGACCACGCCCTGCGGCAGATGCGCCAGCCGCCGGCTCAGCCCGGTATCGGCCTCCTGCGCGGCGGCGACCAGCCCGTCCTTGGCGGTGCGCAGTTCCTCGGCGTGCTGGCGCACCAACGTCTCCAGCTCCTCGCGGCTGCGCCGACGCAGCGCCGCCAGGCGCAGCCGCTGCTGCGCGAACAGCACCACGAACACCAGCGCGATCCACGACACGCCGGCGATGCCGGCCCACTGCCAGGCCGCGATCGCGACCGGCGTCGCATCCTGCAGCAGGTGCAGCGTCCAGTCGGTGTCGGCCAGTGGCGTGCGTTGCCACAGCCAGCGTCCGGACATGGCCGGGTTGTCGATGCGCGCCAGCGCATCGGCGTCGATCGTGCCGGCGAACGGACGCAACGGCTGCCGGCCGTACTGCCGCGTGGATTCGAGTTCGGCGCGTGCGCTATCGCTGAGCGGGGCGAGGACCCGGTAACGCCATTCGGGCCGGCTGGCCAGGAACACGATGCCGTACCGGTCGCTGGCCAGCACCACGTTGCCGGCGTGCGGCCAACGCTCCTCGTACTGGGTCAGCTCGAGCTTGATGACGATCACGCCGACCGCGCGGCCGTCCGCGTCGCGCAGCGCCTCGGACAGGAAGTAGCCCGGCACGCCGGTGGTCACACCGATGCCGTAGAAGCGCCCGCTGCCCTCGCGCAGTGCCTGCTGCACATACGGGCGAAAGGCGTAACGTTCGCCGACGTTGCTGCCCAGCGTGCGCCAGTTGCTGGCCGCGATCGCGGTGCCGTCGGCGCCGATCAAGGTCAGCGTGGACGCCTGCGCGGTACGGTTGGCTTCCTCCAGCCGCCGGTTCAGCCGCTCGCGCGTGGGCGCGTCCACGGGCGCGGCGACCGCGGCACGCAGGTCGGGGTCGAGCGCCAGCAACTGCGGCAGCGCGCGGTAACGCTCGATGCGCTGGTCCAGCGCCTGCGCCTGCAACTGCAATTGCTGCTGCGCCAGCGCGGTCTGCTGGCGCAAGGCGCTCTGGCCACCGACCTGGTAGCCCAGCACGATCGTCGCCACCAGCCCGCCGATCGCGATTGCGGTCCACAGCAGGCGGCGGGCACGGGGCGGGGAGCGCATGGGGCCAGGCTAGCGGCCGACGTGTCGCGGGCTCGCGACGCGTCGCTCGCTCAGAACTGCACCTGCGCGCGGAACTCGACCGCATCGGGCGAAGTCGCGCGGCCGCCGCGGGTGGCGTTGGTGCGCACGTAGTTGGCCTGCAGCTTGAAGTGCGAGGTCAGATACCAGTTGGCGCCGAACGTCCAGTCGTGCTGGCGGCCGCCGGCGATCAGGCCGTCGTCGAGGTCGAGCGTGCTGTAGCGCGCGGCCAGTTCCACCGCGCCGTAGCCGTGCGCCGGCTTGGGGTTGGCGACATTGCCGGCCGAGTACGGCCGGTGCTCGCCGGTGATCAGCCAACTGCCGGCCAGGTAGCCGCCTTCGGCGCGGTAGTCGGGCAGGCCGCCGTCGCGCGCGATGTCGGCGCGCAGCAGCTCGCCCTGCAGCGAGACCGGCCCACGGATCCAGATGCCTTCCAGACCGGTGCGGCGGATGTGATCGACCGGCGCCAGGTCGCCCGAATCGACCAGGCGCACCGGCGTCAGCCCCGCGCCGGGTCGCGCGCGCAGGCGCGCAGTCGGGGCGAAGCGGTCGCCGCGCCCATCGGTCCAGGCCTCCGGGTTCTCGCGCGAGGCCGCCAGCCCCAGGTGCAGCACGTCGCCGTCGGCCTTGCGCGGCGTCCACACCGCACGCCCGGCCAGGGTCTGGCCGTGATTGTCGCCGTGCAGGTCCTGGCCGGCGTAGCCGCCGAGCTGAAACAGCGCGGTCGGCTGTTCGTAGGTCCACTCCACACCGGTCCGCCGGCCCTGGTAGATCGCCTGGATCGGCGCCGCCAGTTCCATGAACGTGCCGGCGCGCGAGGCGGTCACGCCCTCCAGCCCGACCGGCACCTTCATATAGCCCACGCGCAGCTTGCCCAGGTCGCGGCCCAGGAACGCCTTGCTCTCCACGCGCACGAACACGTCCAGCCAGGTCCTGGATTCGAAGTCGAAATAGACCATCGCATCCCAGACGCCAGCCTTCTTGACCGTCGCGCCGAACTCGCGGCGGCGCAGTCCGTCGTCGTCGCTCAGGCGCCGATCGCCGCTGAAATCCACCGTGTCCCAGGCGAAGTTCGCCGTCGCCGCGACGCGGGTGCCGTCGCCGAAGGTGTAGCCGGTCGGCCAGTCGTCGAATTGACGGGCGAACGCAGGAGACGTGCCGGCGGCGAGCGCCAGCAGCAGCGGGAGGGTGGGGCGCATCGGGGGGACCTGAATGGGCGCAGGGCGCGGGTGGGCCGGGCAGTCTAGGCAGTGTGCGCAGCGGATGCACGCGGCGCATAACACCAATGCGCTATCGGCGGATCCGGCATGCGGGCGTACAACACAGCCTCGCCGAGCGCCCGCATGTCGACGGACGCGCCAACCGGATCCTTCGCATGCACGCCATTCCCGCCGCCACGCCGGCCGCCCCGCGGTTGCCGTGGTATCGCCAGTTGTACGTCCAGGTGCTGGTCGCGATCGCGCTGGGTGCGCTGCTCGGCCACTACGCACCGGCGTTCGCCGAGCAGCTCAAGCCGCTGGGCGACGCATTCATCAAGCTGGTCAAGATGATCATCGCGCCGGTGATCTTCCTGACCATCGTCACCGGCATCGCCGGCATGACCCAGCTGCGCACCGTCGGCCGGGTGTTCGCCAAATCGATGGCCTACTTCCTGTTCTTCTCGACGCTGGCGCTGGTGGTCGGCATGGTCGTGGCGCACATCGTCCAGCCCGGCGTGGGCATGGACATCGATCCGGCCACGCTCGATACCGCCGCGGTCCAGGGCTATGTGCAGAAATCGCACGAGCTGACCCTGACCGGCTTCCTGCTCGACATCATCCCCGGCACCCTGGTCGGCGCGTTCGTCGACGGCAACATCCTGCAGGTGCTGTTCATCGCGGTGCTGTTCGGCATCGCGCTGGCGCTCACCGGCGAGAAGGGCCGCCCGGTGCTGACCTTCCTCGAAGCGCTGACCACGCCGGTGTTCAAGCTGGTGCACATCCTGATGAAGGCCGCGCCGATCGGCGCGTTCGGCGCGATCGCCTTCACCATCGGCAAGTACGGCCTGGAATCGCTGGTCAACCTGGCGTGGCTGGTGGGCACGTTCTACGTCAGCGCGCTGCTGTTCGTGCTGGTGATCCTGGGCGCGGTGGCGCGCGCGTGCGGCTTCTCGGTGCTCAAGCTGATCCGGTATCTGAAGGCCGAACTGCTGCTGGTGCTGGGCACCTCGTCGTCGGAATCGGCGCTGCCCTCGCTGATGGAGAAGATGGAAAAGGCCGGCTGCAAGAAGTCGGTGGTCGGCCTGGTCGTGCCGACCGGCTACTCGTTCAACCTCGACGGCACCAACCTCTACATGACCCTGGCCGCGTTGTTCATCGCCCAGGCCACCAACACCGAACTCACGCTGTGGCAGCAGGTCACCCTGCTGCTGGTGGCGATGCTCAGCTCCAAGGGCGCGGCCGGCGTGACCGGCGCGGGCTTCATCACCCTGGCGGCCACGCTGTCGGTGGTACCGACGGTGCCGGTGGCCGGCATGGCGCTGATCCTGGGCATCGACCGCTTCATGAGCGAGTGCCGCTCGCTGACCAACTTCATCGGCAACGCGGTCGCGACCGTGGTCGTCGCGCGCTGGGAGAACGCGCTCGACCGCGACGCGCTCAACGCCGCACTCGACGGCACGCCGGCGCCGGTGATGGCCGCGCCCGATCCGGCCGCCGGCCCCGGTGACCGCGAGGTGCTGGCGCTCGACTGATCGCCGCACCCAGCACCATCCATGCAATTCCTCGGGAGGGGACCCATGACGACACCACATCGCTGGGCCGGCGCCATCGCCGGCCTGTTGTTCGCCTGCACCGGCATCGCCCAGGCGCAGACCGGCCCACAGACCGTGCCGCTGTGGCCGGCCGGCCACCTGCCGACCAACGTCACCGGCCCCGAGCAAGTCGGCAACGAAGGCAGCGCACTGGGTGCGGTGACCCGCATCGCCGAGCCGCGGATGGAGATCTACCGGCCCGCGCAGCCCAACGGCACCGCGGTGCTGATCCTGGGCGGCGGCGGCTACTTCCGCATCCAGGTCGGCACGGCCGCAGCGCCGATGGCGCAGTGGCTGGCCTCGATCGGCACCACCGCCGCGGTGCTGTACTACCGGCTGCCGGGCGACGGCTGGCCGGCGGTGGCGCCGTTCCAGGACGGCCAGCGCGCGATGCGCCTGCTGCGCAGCCAGGCCGATGCGCTGGGCATCGACCCGCAGCAGATCGGCGTCATGGGCTCGTCGGCCGGCGCCAATCTCGGCGGCATCCTCGCCACGCGGTTCGACCACGACTTCTATCCCGCCCTGGATGCTGCCGACCGCACCTCGTCGCGGCCGGATTTCCTGGCGATGCTCTACCCGGTGGTGTCGCTGCAGGCGCCGCTCGACACCACCCGCTCGCGCCGCGAACTGGGCACGCAGTCCGACGCGGTCGCCGCCTACTCGGTCGAATCGCACGTGCGCGCCGACATGCCGCCGGTGTTCCTGGTGCATGCCGCCGACGATCCGATCGCCGATGTCGGCCACAGCCTGACGATGTTCAACGCCACCCGCGCCCAGGGCGTGCCGGCCGAGATGCACATCTTCGAGCGCGGCGGCCATAGCTGGGGCCTGGGCCGGCCGGGCGCGCTGGTCGCGCAGTGGCCGCGCCTGTTCGCGACCTGGGCGCGCAGCCACGGCTTCATGCAGGGTGCGCCGGTCTCGCTGCAGCCGTTGCTCGGCAACACCGCACCCGCGCCGGCCACCGATGTGCCGGACGAGGACATCGACGACGCGGACGGCGACTGACCGCCGCGCCCACGCCACCATCCCGGGGAGGGACATACATGCACCCATTGCGCTCTGCGGCACTCGCTGCCGCCATCGGCCTTGCACTCGGCACGGCCGCCTTCGACGCCACCGCCCAGGACGAGACCGCACTGCGGACGCTCGTCGAACAGCAGGCCCAGATGCTGCAGGCCCAGGCCGCCCAGCTCGAACAGCTCAACGCGCGCCTGGCCGCGCTCGAAGCGGGGCGGCCGGCACCGGCGACCGCCGTCGCCGCGTCGCCTGCGGCCGCGTCCGCGACTGACGCCCAGGTCGCCGCGGCCGTCGCCGACACCCGCCAGGACGACCTGGCAATCCTGCAGGCGCAGGTCGCGCAGCTGGCCGCCAGCGGCGGCACCGGCGGCGGCAACACCAGCTGGCGCCGCGGCGGACCGGAGTTCCGCAACGCCGATCGCAGCTTCACCTTCCACCCGCGTGGCCGGGTGATGATGGACTGGTCGTCGACCCACGGTTCGAACTTCGCCGACCGCAACATCGGCGGCACCGAAATGCGCCAGGTGCGCCTGGGCGCCGAAGGCACCATCGGCGCGCTGGGCTACAAGATCGACGCCGACTTCGCCGACAACGACGTCAGCATCAAGGACGCCTACCTGTCCTGGGATACGCGCCTGGGCAACCTGCCGGCCGAGTTCTACCTCGGCAACAAGCTCAAGGACCGCGCGATCGATTCGAGCACCACGCTCACCCGCACGCCCTTCATGGAGCGCAACGCGGTCGCCTCGATCGGCGCGCCCAACAGCGGCTACTTCGGCCTGGGCGCGCAGATGAAGCTCATCGGCCAGAACTGGCACTACAGCCTGGGCTTCACCGGCGACGACATCGGCAATGCCGGTGCGCAGAGCGATTCGCAGACCGTCACCACACGCGCGCACTGGAACCCGATCAAGCGCGCGCAGGGCTTCGTGCACCTGGGCGGCTGGGCGGTGTACGAGGAGTTCGGCAGCGACGTGACCAGCATCAACAAGGTCCCGCGCATCGCCTCGAGCTTCAACGACAACGTGCGTGTGTCGGCCAGCTCGATCGCCGATGTCAGCCGCGAGACCATCTGGGGCGCCGAGCTCGGCGGCACCTGGCGCAGCGGCTGGGCCTTCGCCGAGTACGCCGAGCGCACCATCGCCTCGCGCACCGCCGACGACTTCACCCAGAAGGCGACCTCGGTCTACGCCGGCTGGCTGCTCACCGGCGAGAAGCCCGGTTTCAGCGCCCGCTCCGGCGTCTGGGGCACCACCCGGGTCGCGCGCCCGGTCACCGACGGCGGCATCGGCGCCTGGGAACTGGCCGCGCGTTTCGACCGCATGGACTTCACCGACGCCCGGCGCGGCGGCGAGGGCGATGCCTGGACGCTCGGCGTGAACTGGTACCTCAACAACTGGTCGCGGCTGATGCTCAACTACGTGCACTGGACCACCGACAACCAGGTCGGCAGCTACCGCGGCCCGGACTCGGGCAACACCGTCAACGTCCGCGCCCAGGTCGTGTTCTGACCTGCGCAATGCGCACCATCCGCCCGCGTCGGGTCCGGCGCGGGCGCCGGGGGTAGAATCACGCGCCTGCCCCCGCTTCCTTAACAGCCAAGACCAATCTGATGTCCAACGACGATTTCCGCCAGGCCGCCCTCGACTATCACCGCCTGTCGCCGCCCGGCAAGATCACCGTCAGCGCGACCAAGCCGATGCTGACCCAGCGCGATCTCGCCCTGGCCTACTCGCCCGGTGTGGCCTACGCCTGCGAGGAGATCGTCAAGGACCCCAACGCCGCCAGCGAACTGACCGCGCGCGGCAACCTGGTCGCGGTCATCAGCAACGGCACCGCGGTGCTGGGCCTGGGCGACATCGGCGCGCTGGCCGGCAAGCCGGTCATGGAAGGCAAGGGCGTGCTGTTCAAGAAGTTCGCCGGCGTCGACGTGTTCGACATCGAGGTCGACGAGCGCGACCCCGACAAGCTGGTGGAGATCATCGCCAGCCTCGAGCCAACCTTCGGCGGCATCAACCTCGAGGACATCAAGGCGCCGGAGTGCTTCATCGTCGAGCGCAAGCTGCGCGAGCGACTGAAGATTCCGGTGTTCCACGACGACCAGCACGGCACCGCGATCATCGTCGGCGCTGCGATCGTCAACGCCCTGGAAGTGGCCGGCAAGCGCATCGAGGACGTCAAGCTGGCGACCACCGGCGCCGGCGCGGCCGGCATCGCCTGCCTGGACATGCTCGTCGCCCTGGGCCTGAAGCCCGAGAACATCCTCGCCTTCGATCGCGACGGCGTGATCCACACCGGGCGCGACAACCTCGACGAGGCCAAGGCCCGCTACGCCCGCGACACCCCGGCGCGCACGCTGGCCGAGATCGTCGCCGGCGCCGACGTGTTCCTGGGCCTGTCGGCCGGCGGCATCCTCAAGCCGGAGATGGTCGCCACGATGGCGCCGCGCCCGGTGATCCTGGCGCTGGCCAATCCGTACCCGGAGATCATGCCTGAGGACGCCAAGCGCGCCCGCCCCGACGCCATCATCGCCACCGGCCGCTCGGACTACCCCAACCAGGTCAACAACGCGGTCTGCTTCCCCTACATCTTCCGCGGCGCGCTGGACGTGGGCGCCACCGGCATCAACGAGGCGATGAAGCTCGCCTGCGTGCATGCCATCGCGCAGCTCGCCAAGGAAGAAGCCAGCGACCTGGGCACCGCGTATGGTGAGGAAATCCCCAGCTTCGGCGCCGAGTACATCATCCCGCGCCCGTTCGACCCGCGGCTGCTGACCATCGTCGCTCCGGCCGTCGCCCAGGCCGCGATGGCCTCGGGCATCGCGCTGCGCCCGATCGAGGACATGGGGGCCTACCGCGAGAAGCTCGGCCAGTTCATCCACCGCACCGGCCTGGTCATGAAGCCGGTCTACGACCGCGCCCGCGGCGACCGCCAGCGCGTGGTCTACGCCGAAGGCGAGGAAGAAATCGTGCTGCGCGCCGTGCAGACCGTCGTCGACGAAGGCCTGGCGACCCCGATCCTGATCGGCCGCCCCGACGTCATCGACATGCGCATCAAGCGCCTGGGCCTGCGCCTGGTCGCCGGTCGCGACTTCGAACTGACCAACATCAACGACGACCCGCGCTTCAACGAGTACTGGCAGCACTACCACGCCATGACCGCGCGCCGCGGCGTCACCCCCGACTCGGCCAAGAACCTGCTGCGCTCGCGCCCGACGCTGATTGCCGCGATCATGGTCGACCGCGGCGAGGCCGACGCGATGATCACCGGCATCGTCGGCCGCTTCCACAAGAAGCTCGGCTACGTGCGCAGCGTGCTGCCGCTCGACCCCGGCCTGCAGAGCACCTCGGCGATGACCGGCGTGGTCAACGACCAGGGCCTGTGGTTCTTCGTCGACACCCACGTCCAGCCCGACCCGACCGCCGAGCAGATCGCCGAGAGCACCATCCAGGCCGCCTACCGCCTGAAGCTGTTCGGCATCGAACCGAAGATCGCCCTGCTCTCGCACTCCAACTTCGGCAGCCACGACGACCCCAGCGCCCGCAAGATGCGCGAAGTGCGCGAGATCCTCGTGCGCCGCGCGCCCCGGCTCGAATTCGACGGCGAGATGATGGGCGACACCGCCTGGGACGAATCCCTGCGCCGCCGCATGCTGCCCGACACCACACTGAGCGGCCGCGCCAACCTCTTCGTGTTCCCGAACATCGACGCCGCCAATATCACCTACAACATGATCCGCGTGATGACCGGCGGCGTGGCCCTGGGGCCGATCCTGATGGGCGTCAACAAGCCCGCCCACATCCTGACGCCCTCGGCCACCCCGCGCCGCGTGATCAACATGACCGCCATCGCCGCCGTCGACGCCCAGATCCGCAAGGCCCAACAACAAGGCGCCTGACCGGCGCCCGTCACCTCCCCCGCATCGCGGGGGAGGTCGGCGCACGCACCCCCAATCAGGTCACCTCCCCCGCACCGCGGGGGAGGTCGACACGCGCAGCGTGTCGGGTGGGGGCGGGGGCTTTTGAGCGGAATGCCGCTTCGTCCAGCGCCACGCGAAAAGCGCCCCCATCCCAACCTTCCCCCGCAAGCGGGGGAAGGAGACAAGCGCCCCGCGCGCGCGTCGTTGCACTCGCGCAGAGAACAACCGAATCGCGCAACCAGATCACCTCCCCCGCATCGCGGGGGAGGTCGACACGCGCAGCGTGTCGGGTGGGGGCGGGGGCTTTTGAGCGGAATGCCGCTTCGTCCAATACGGCGCGAAAAGCGCCCCCATCCCAACCTTCCACCCGTAAAGGGCGCAATGCCCCGCAAGCGGGGGAAGGAGCTAGCGCCCCGCGCGCTGGATCATTCATCGCGCGAGCGGCCACGTCTCGGAGCAGGGCGGAGACAAGCACATCGCGGAGTCCGTCACCGCCCCCGCACCGCGGGGGAGGTCGACACGCGTAGCGTGTCGGGTGGGGGCGGGGGCTTTTGAGCGGAATGCCGCTTCGTCCAGTACGGCGCGAAAAGCGCCCCCCTCCCAACCTTCCACCCGTAAAGGGTGCAATGCCCCGCAAGCGGGGGAAGGCACAAAGCGCGCGCTGCGTCATGCATCGCGCAACCAAATCACCTCCCCCGCACCGCGGGGGAGGTCGACACGCGTAGCGTGTCGGGTGGGGGCAGGGGCTTTGCGCGCAGCCCCACCGCCTTCACTCCGCCCCGTCGTCTCCCACCGCCAACACCTGGGCCAGCGCCGCCGGCAGGCGGTCGAGTTGGTCCTTGTGGACCAACGCATCGCCCTCGGGCATCACATCGCCCGGCAGGCCGTAGGCCGAGCCGGTCATGAACACCACCGGCACCCCGGGACGCAGCCGGCGGGTGAGCGCGAGCGCTTCGGCGCCCGAGAACCCCGGCAGATTGACGTCCGACAGCACCACGCGCGGCGCAAAGGCTTCCAGCGCCTCCACCAGCCCCGCCTCGCTGTGGACCCGTCGCGTCTCGACCGCCACCCCCGCATCGCGCAGGGCCAGTTCGGCGAGCTCGGCATCGTCGCGCGAATCGTCGACGATCAGGACACGCAGGCGTCCAGCCCGCGCGCCATGGCCTTCATCGTCCCCCATGCGGGCTCACTCTTCCTCGGGCACTTCGTTGAGCACGGCCCAGAACTTGCCCAGCGTGCGCACCGCATCGAAGAACTGGTCGACGTCCACCGGCTTGACCACATACGCGTTCACGCCCAGATCCCAGCTGCGCGCCAGGTCGCTTTCCTCGCGCGAGGACGACAGGATCACCACCGGCATGCGCTTGAGCGTCTCGTGATCGCGCAACTGCTTGAGCACTTCCAGGCCGTCCATGCGCGGCATCTTGATGTCGAGCAGCAGCACCGCCGGGTCGCCCTCGGCGCGGTCGGCGTACTTGCCGCGACGGAACAGGTAGTCCACCGCCTCGACGCCGTCCTCGACATGCACGATCGGGTTGGCGAGATTGGCCTCGCGCAGCGCATCGATCGCCATCTCGGCATCGTGCGGGCTGTCCTCGGCGAGAAGGATGGTGCGGATTTCGCTCATTGCTGTTTTCCTGGTGAGGACAGAAGACCCGGCTCCTGGACGGAGGCGGGAAGGGTGAAGAAGAACGTGGCGCCCTGGCCCGGCGCCGACTCGGCCCAGATCCGCCCGCCGTGGCGGCCGAGCACGCGACGCACGCTGGCCAGGCCGACGCCGGTGCCGGGGAACTCGCTGGCCGAATGCAGGCGCTGGAACACGCCGAACAACTTGCCCGCGTATTGCATGTCGAAGCCCGCGCCGTTGTCGCGCACCGAGAACTCGTAGCCGCCGTCGTCCAGCCGCCGGCAGGTGACCTCGATCGTCGACGGCTCGCTGCCGCTGCTGTACTTGACCGCATTGCCCAGCAGGTTCAACCACACCTGCCGCAGCATGTTCTCGTCGCCGACCACGATCGGCAGCGGCGCGATCGTCCACTCGATGCGGTGGTCGGGCTTCTCGGCCTTCGCGTTGCTGTCGAGCATCGCGCGTGCATCGGACACCATCGTCTGCAGATCCACGCTCTGCAGCCGCAGCGCACTGCGGCCCAGGCGCGAGTACACCAGCAGATCGTCGATCAGCGTGGACATGCGTCGCGCCGAACTGCCGATGACATTGAGGTAGTGGCTGCTCTTCTCGTCGATGTTCTCGCCCAGATGGCGGCCGAGCTTGTCGGCAAACCCGGCGATGTGCCGCAGCGGCGCGCGCAGGTCGTGGGAGACCGAATAACTGAAGGCCTCCAGCTCGCGATTGACGTCGGAGACCTGCTCGATCTTGCCCTCGAGCTGCTGGTTGAGCTCGCGGATCTGCCGTTCGCTGATGCTCTGCGCGGTCACATCGGACGCGGTGATCAGCGCCACCGCGTCATCGCGGTCGGGCAGCGGCATGCGCCGGGCATTGAGCAGCATCGTGCGCTCCACCCCGTCGACCGTGGCCTGGCTCAGGCGGTAGTCCCACAGCTCGCGGTTGCGCGCCAGCACATCGTGCAGCCGCCGCAGCGTCTCGGCATCCTGCCAGGCGCCGTCGCCGATCTCGGCCAGCGCATGGCCGCGCGCATCGTCGTCCACGCCATAGAGCTCGGCGAACGCCGCGTTGTGCATCACCACCCGCTGCTGGTTGTCGACCAGCACGATCGGCTCGCGCACGCTGTCGAGCACCGCCAGCGCCCGGCTGCTGGCGCTCAGCGCCTGCCGCTCGGCGGCCACGCGGCCGGTCTGCTGGCGCAGCGCGAAGTAGCTCGCCGCCGCCAAGAGCAGCAACTGCACCACCATCGCCGCCCAGCTCGACAGCTCGGCATTGCGGTTGGCACGCGCCGCCACCGCCTTGCGGTCCAGCAGCAGCGCCTCTTCCTCGGCCACCACGTCCATCACCAGCCGCTGGATCGGGTAGAGCACGATCATCTCGTCGATCTGCCGGTTGGTCGCCGCCTCCTCGGCGGCGATCACCTGGTCGATCCGGGCCAGACGCTGCTCGAGCATGTTGCGCAGCGCGCCCAGCCGCGCCTGCTGCGCCGGGTTGTCCCGGGTCAACTCCAGCACCGCCTCGACATTGGGCAGGATCCGCTCGCGCGCATCGCGGATGCGCTCGCGCAGCAACGGCGAATCGATCCCGCGGGTCAGTGCGATCGCCGCCGCCTCCAGGCTGCGCGCATCGGCCGAGACCGCCTGCACCAGCGTCTGGATCTCGCGGGTATGCACCACCTCGAGCGTCGCCTCGTCGGCCTCGCCGATCGCCGCGCGCATGATCAGGAACGGCCCGACCACGATCAGCACGATCGCCACCCCGAGCGCAGGCAACTGCCAACGGCTGGAACGCGAGGCGGTATGGGGCATCGGGATGGGCTCGGGCGCGGGCGGGGGGCGCAATCATGCCGCATCCTCCCCTGAACACGGGATCATGGCGGACGGCCGGGCGGCCCGCAATCGGGCAATGGCTGCCGGGCCCGGCCGGCGAGCCGGACCCGGGCAGACGCACCGCTGGAACGCGCTGTCCCCGACCCCCGCAACCGGCGCGCCCGGCAGAACGCGCCTGTTAGAATCGACCGTTCGACAACGACCCCTTGCACGCGGCCGCGCGCGCCGCGCTGGAGCACATCTGATGAACTGGCTGAACGACGTCCTGCAGAACGACCCCGATCCGACCGAGACCCGCGAGTGGATCGAGTCGCTCAAGGCGGTCATCGACGTCGGCGGCCCCGAGCGCGCGCACCAGCTGCTCGAGAACATGGTCGAGCTGACCCGCCGCGCCGGCGCCCACCTGCCGTTCGCGCCGACCACCGAATACGTCAACACCATCCCGGCCCACCTCGAGCCGAAGATGCCGGGCAACAGCGACCTGGAATGGCGCATCCGCTCGATCATCCGCTGGAACGCGATGGCGATGGTCGTGCGCGCCAACCGCAAGCCCGGCGACCTGGGCGGCCACCTGGCCAGCTTCGCCTCCAGCGCCACGCTCTACGACGTGGGCTTCAACCACTTCTTCCGCGCCCCTTCCGCCGATCACCCGGGTGACCTGATCTGCACCCAGGGCCACAGCTCGCCGGGCATCTACGCCCGCTCCTTCCTGGAAGGCCGCATCAGCGAAGAGCAGATCGACAACTTCCGCATGGAAGTCGACGGCAAGGGCGTCTCGTCCTACCCGCACCCCTGGCTGATGCCCGACTACTGGCAGCTGCCGACCGTCTCGATGGGCTTGGGCCCGATTGCGGCCATCTACCAGGCCCGCAACTGGAAGTACCTCGAAGCCCGCGGCCTGATGCCCAAGACCGACCGCAAGGTCTGGTGCTTCCTCGGCGACGGCGAGACCGACGAGCCCGAGAGCCTGGGCGCGATCTCGGTGGCCGGCCGCGAAGGCCTGGACAACCTGGTGTTCGTGATCAACTGCAACCTGCAGCGCCTGGACGGCCCGGTGCGCGGCAACGGCAAGATCATCCAGGAGCTGGAAGGCCAGTTCCGCGGTGCCGGCTGGAACGTCGTCAAGACGATCTGGGGCAGCTATTGGGACCCGCTGCTGGCCAAGGACAAGGACGGCATGCTCAAGAAGCTGATGATGGAGACCGTCGACGGCGAGTACCAGAACTGCAAGGCCTTCGGCGGCGCCTACACGCGCGAGCATTTCTTCGGCAAGTACCCCGAGACCGCCAACCTCGTCGCCAATCTCAGCGACGACGACATCTGGCGCCTCAACCGCGGCGGCCACGACCCGCACAAGGTCTTTGCCGCCTACCAGAACGCGATGGACACCAAGGGCCAGCCCACGGTGATCCTGGCCAAGACCGTCAAGGGCTACGGCCTGGGCAGCGCCGGTGAAGCGCTCAACCCGACCCACAACACCAAGAAGCTCGACGACGACGCGGTGCGCACGTTCCGTGACCGCTTCAAGATCCCGGTCTCCGACGCCGCGCTCAAGGACGGCGACGTGCCGTTCTACCACCCGGGCAAGGATTCGGAGGAAGTGCAGTACCTGCTCGAGCGCCGCGAAAAGCTGGGCGGCTTTTTGCCGCAGCGCCGCCGCAAGAGCACCGAAAGCCTCAAGGCCCCCGAGCTCAAGGTGTTCGACCGCCTGATGCAGGCGACCGGCGAGCGCGAGATCAGCACCACGATGGCCTTCGTGCAGTCGCTCTCGGTGATCCTGCGCGACAAGCAGGTGGGCCCGCGCGTGGTGCCGATCGTCGCCGACGAAGCCCGCACCTTCGGCATGGAAGGCCTGTTCCGCCAGCTGGGCATCTACGCCCCGCAGGGCCAGAAGTACAAGCCGGTGGACCGCGACCAGCTGATGTACTACCGCGAAGACGCGGCCGGCCAGGTGCTGGAAGAGGGCATCACCGAAGCCGGCGCGTTCGCCAGCTGGATGGCCGCGGCCACCAGCTACAGCACCAACGACCTGCCGATGCTGCCGTTCTACATCTACTACTCGATGTTCGGCTTCCAGCGCATCGGCGACGCCGCCTGGCAGGCAGCCGACATGCGCGCCCGCGGCTTCCTGCTCGGCGCCACCGCCGGGCGCACCACGCTCAACGGCGAAGGCCTGCAGCACGAAGACGGCCACAGCCACCTGCTCTCGGGCGCCATTCCCAACTGCCGCAGCTACGACCCCACCTTCGCCGGTGAGGTCGCGGTGATCCTGCAGTACGGCATGCAGCGCATGCTCGACGAGCAGCGCGACGAGTACTTCTACATCACCCTGATGAACGAGAACTACCCGCACCCGGCCGTCACCCCCGAGGCCGCCGAGGGCATCATCAAGGGCATGTACCTGCTCTCCAGCACCGCCGACACGGCGACCTCCCCCGCCAGCAAGTCGGACACCTCCCCCGCCAGCGGGGGAGGTCGAAGCGGCGCAGCCGCTTCGGGTGGGGGCAACTCGGGCAAGAAGAAGTCCACCAACCTCCCCCACGTCCAACTCCTGGGCTCGGGCACCATCCTGCGCGAAGTCATCGCCGCCGCCGAACTGCTGGACAAGGACTTCGGCGTGACCGCCGACATCTGGTCCTGCCCCAGCTTCACCGAGCTGCGCCGCGACGGCTTCGACGCCGAGCGCTGGAACCGCTTCAACCCCGAAGCCAAGACCCGCCGCAAGCCCTACGTGACCGAACAGCTCGAAGGGCGCCCCGGTCCGGTGATCGCCGCGACCGACTACGTACGCGCCTTCGCCGACCAGATCCGCGCCTTCGTGCCGCACACCTACACCGTGCTCGGCACCGACGGCTTCGGCCGCTCCGACACCCGCGCCAACTTGCGTCGCCACTTCGAAGTGGACCGCTACTACATCGCCCAGGCGGCGATCGACGCGCTGGCGAAGGACGGGAAGATGACGGGGAAAGACGTTGCCAGGGCGATCAAGCTGTACAAGATCGATCCGGAGAAGGCGAACCCGGTTGGGGTTTGATTCGAATAAGTAATGAAAACGGCGGCTAGAAAGTCGCCGTTTTTATATGTACGCAGAAAGGAATAAAAATGTCAAAAGGAATTAGGCTGATTGCGGACGGATCGAACGCTACGGGGGATCTATTCACTAGGATAAGTCGTGATCTATTCTTCGCGATCGGATACGACGAGATACGCGTAGATGTGCATAAAACTGGGCGGGAAATAGACCTCCAAGGTGAGCACAGAACTGAAGCAAGAAGCGTGCGAGCTGAATGCAAAGCTCACTCAGTGAAAATTGGTGGCGCAGATCTTAATAAATTCCTCGGCGTTCTCACTCGCGAGCGAATTAAATTTCCAGGGCGACGGGTGGAGGGTTATTTCCTCTCATTAGCAGGTTTCAGTGAAAGTGCCATTGAGCAAGAGCGTGAATCAGGCAGTGATGGGTTGATCCTATTAAACGGCGAAGATGTCGTCGAGCAATTGGTCGCCTCGCGCGTAGTGGTCCCCTTTGAAGTGGCCGTGGGAAAATCTAGTCAATGCTTAGGTAAAGACTCGAACATCCTTGAGATGAGTGGCGGGGAGTTAATTGCCCATCAGCTCGGCTACTTTTGGGTAGTTTTCTACTCGAAATTTAAGGAAAGGACGCATTACTCGCTGATTCATGCGGATGGTACGCCCATAGCGAGTAGTATCGCCCTTCAGGTCACTAGCGACGATATGAAAGAAGGTGATTCGTCGCTCGCAGGCATGATTCATTTGGCGCCGCCGGGGAATCACATTGATGGCGAAGCACTTGCCGCCGCTGAGAACGTCTACCGAAACTGGGTCTCACACGAGTACGGATATATTCAGCTTGACGGTCTACCTGCGGATACTGAGTTAAGTGCGACAAGGCTAAGGCTTGAAAGGCTTTTTGTTCCATTGCGTGCACACTATCTGCCACTTGATCCTTCAGAAGACTTAAACGCGACTGAGTCGAAGATGGATTCGGTAGAGTCCTTGTCACTAGGAGCAATGCTCGGTCAGTCCAATCGACTCGCCTTGCTTGCAATTCCTGGAGGTGGCAAAAGCACATTCCTTAAACGATTGGCAACTGCCTACTCATCTCCTGAAAGGCGGTCGGAGATTGATGATGGCCTCCCGCTTGGCGATTGGATGCCGGTATTCTTGCGTTGCCGAGAGCTGAAAGATCGCGTTCATTGGTCGCTTCAGGAGATCATAGGGGCTATACCGAGCTACGCGGGCATGAATGACAAAGAAGCTGCCGCGTTCCGAGTGGATATCCACGAAAGATTGCGGTCGGGCCGAGTGCTTCTCTTGGTAGATGGGCTTGACGAGATATCCTCGGAATCCGATAGAAGAATATTTGCGGAGCATCTTCGGACTTTCATGTCGATGTTTCCGCGGATTGCTGCCGTCACCACTTCTCGCGAAGCTGGATTCAGAATAGTCGCTGGGGCGGTTGCAAGTGTTTTTAAGCCGGCACGAATTGCGCCCCTCTCATCTGACGACGTTGTGGCCTTGTGTGAGAAGTGGCATACAGAGGTTGTGGCAGACACTGAAGCTGTAAGATCGGAATCACGTAATGTTGCTATGGCAATACTTACGAATAATGGTATCAGGCCGTTAGGAGAAAATCCTCTTCTGCTGACCACCCTTCTAGTCGTTAAGCGGAGCGTGGGGGAATTGCCTCGTAGCAGGTCATCTCTGTATCGAGAAGCCATTCGCGTATTAGTGCGGACATGGAATGTGGAAGGCTATGCGCCGCTAGATGAGGAGGAAGCGCTTGCGCAGCTATCATATGTCGCGCTGGAGATGTTTAAGAGTGGCCTGCAGCAAATTGGCCATAGAGATCTAATGGATCTTCTTAAGGATGCAAGATTGGAATTAGCTGACGAACTCCAGTTTAGCAAGGTATCTCCTTCAGATTTTTTAGAAAGAATTGAGCATCGGAGCAGTTTGATCCTACAGTCGGGGCACGCGAGGATCGATGGGTTAACTCAGCCAGTTTATGAATTCAGGCATTTAACTTTTCAAGAGTACTTGTCAGCTAGGGGGTTGGTTGAAGAACAGTTCAAGGGCCGAGATAACGCGGCTCCGTTAGCTGATCTCTTGGGTCCTTATTATGATAATGAGCGCTGGTCGGAAGTTATTAGCTTGTCGTCAGCAATTTCTGGTCGTAAAGCAGGTGGTTTAGTTAGTCGTTTGATTGAGAGCTGTGAGCTTGATGCTGCACGAGGAAAGTTCCCATCTATTCAGCTTTCGACAATTACGAGCTGCCTCAAAGAAGACATACAGATATCGGGCGGGGTGCTTGAGAAAGCGCTTGATCTGATAATAGATAATGCCGAACGATCCGGCAGCGACCTAGTGCAGACTTTGATTGCCGGCAAGTTTGGCCACCTCGTTAGGGCTTCCGTGAAGAAAAAGTTTTGGGGGAGGTCACGTAATTATTCGCAAGTGTGCTCGGTATATTCAGAGATGGTGTTGAATGACGAGCCGAGGTCTGCCCGGCTGGATGATCTAGGTTTTATTGAACTGATCTTGGGCGAAGTTAATTGCGCCTTGGCTGAGCGGCAGGCTGCGTTACTGGTCCTTATGATGAATGCAGCTTACAGAATAAGGAATAGCTCCGAATTTATAAAGTCTGACGGCCAAGCAATTATGAGTGCTTCGGCTGAGGTCGCTGTAGGCTGCCTAGATTCAGACGTGCCTCAAGTGCAGTTCTGTGCTGCGTGGGCTCTCTCGTGGATTGGTCAGTGCTTAAGGACCGCTCCTGATTGTCTAGAGGACGCCTTGTATAAGCTGTCAAGAAGATGGGGCGAGCGAATTGGCGAGCCGGACTCAAGATTTTTTGCGTGGGCAGTCTCGTCACTGCCGGCTGTAGAGAAGGTGGAACTTCGATTGGAGCCTAATTTGGTTAATCGATTCCTCGAAGAAGCTGCAGTTAGTAAGGCCGGGACATATCATGACCATGTGGAGATGGGGGCGTTAACGTTAGCTTGGTACGCGCGTGGGCTGGTGTCAGATTCCGAGATTGCCGAGCGGCTGCTTCTTTTTCCTGATTATCAGCGTAGACGCTCGTCGGCAGCAACGTTGCTGCGATACTTGGGCATTGAGGACTCCGCGGTAAAGAAGCCACGTAGGAAGGTTCAGAGGCGTATTTGAGCGGATCGGAAATGGATAGTGGATTTATGCTTACCTAACTTCTTAGACCTGCTCGCCATTGGTAAGCAGCACCGCATTGGAAGGAAACTAACATTTCATTATCAGTAATCTGTTGAATTAAGACCGCATTTTCCGCTCCGGTGACCGGCAAGGAGAGGGTGTGGCGCGAATTTACAGGGCCGACCGCAGCTTCGCTGACTGAGTTCAATGCGGCGATTGGCGAGTTCGAACACAGGATCAAGTGGCCTCGGCAGCCGCGAATAGATCCGCGGCTTGGACTGGGACGCGATCGAAATTAATAAGCTGATGCTCGATGAACGTTAATCAACCGAGTGCGTCGTCAGGTCGTGCTTCCTTGTAGCCGATCATCTGCCAGTGTGTGTGACCTGCCGAAAAAATGGCGGGTTGCAAATGCTACACAGTAGGCGTCGGACACGCGCACCCTGCGCAGTCGCAGGGACTAGGTGTGTAAACCCAGTACGTTGTTCAGCGGGATGCGGGAGATGGGTGGCCTGTAACCGAGGCTGGCATGCGGGCGATGCCAGTTGTAGTGGTGCAACCAGTGGGTGAAGGCATTGGCTCGCTGCTCGGAGTTGTCGTAGGCGCACGCGTAGGCCCATTCGCGCAGGCTGGTCTGGACCAGACGTTCGGCCTTGCCGTTGGTGCGTGGGGTATACGGCCGCGTTCGCGAGTGGCGCATGCCGACCCTGCGGACCAGGCGACGGAAGCGGCGGGACCGGTAGCAGGAGCCGTTGTCGGTCAGCAGCCGCTCGAAGCGCACGCCTAGGGTGCGGTAATAGCGAACCGTGCGGATCAGCGCCTTGCAGGCGCTGCTGCCGCGTTCGTCCGGCTCGATGGATCCGAAGGCCACGCGCGAGTGATCGTCGATGGCCAGGTGTACATATTCCCAGCCGATGCCGCGATGGCGGTGCGACCGGTCGCCGGTGACGCGATGGCCCGGCGAGCCGATCCGCCCCAGCTTCCTGATGTCCAGATGCAGCAGTTGGCCGGGCCGGGCGTGTTCGTAGCGGTTCTCCGGCACAGCCGGCTCCAACTCGGCCAACCGATGCAGACCGGCACGGCGCAACAACCGGGCGATGGTGCTCGGTGCCACGGGCACCTGCTGGGCGATCTGGCGGTAGGTCTGGCGCGAACGGCGTTGTTCCAACACCTGGGCCACGATGGCCGCAGGCGTGGCATGGGGACAGGCATGCGGCCGGGAAGTGCGGTCGGTCAATCCCTCTGGCCCTTCCTCCCGGAACCGCTTCAGCCACTTGTAGGCGGTCCGCACGCTGACGCCCGCGCTTCTTCCACGCGAAGGCCGTGAACGAGGACCCGATCCACGAGCAGGGCTCGACCGCGAGGACTCAAACGGGCATGTTTATGCAGGTTCATCCGGGGCTCCTGGGGGCTGGTTGGCTTCGTAACCCCCATCTTCCAGAGAGGCCCCGGATGAACAACCTACTGAGAGATCACAGCTAGGTCATCCACGCCCGTAGAGTGATGCTGGCAAATTTGGACGATGCGCCGGCCTCGAGGCGTTACCCTTGTGGCTTAAATTTAGCCCGCTCTCGCTCCCGCCGGTCGGAAACTGCGTCATCAAGTGATGCCTCGTGAATCTCGTAAATCTGCAGCGGCACCAGCACGCAACGAAGCAATGCAACGAAGGTGAAGCCAAAGCAACTGGCCCCCACTATGCGCTGCGTCACCTGGTCTAACTGAAGAGCATAGAAGCATAGCCATGTAATCGCGAATGCCGCGCTCAGTACCGATGCGAATAATGTCTGTGCCTGCGAAGACAATAAGAACTTGATTCGCTCTGTATATGCCTCTAGTTCTTCTAGTGTTAATAAACTTGCATTATCTATGCGCCCAGAGAAAAGCATTAGAGTAACCATGAAGCCAGCTAGTAAACTGCCGAGTGCGATCACGCCAGCGAGAAGGGCGAATAGCGCGTCTTCTCGCTGTGCAATAGCAAAAGCCGGCACGATAGACCACCCCGCCCACCCGCCCAGGGCCAGGGGAATCATCAGTGCAGTGAAATGGCGAAGACTAAAGCCGATGCCCACGGTCAAGCCTCCCATAGCTCGAAGGGCTGACCAGCTAGCCGTCCATTCTTCCGGCAGTAGGCGCATAATCGATCTCAGTCATCCGTCGCCATCGTTATCAATAACCTGAGCGCCAACTGGTCGCCCTGCATTATCAATAATTCGCCAGCCCTCATCGTCAGGGGCGCGCACTTCGTCAAGGTAGTTCCACATTGTGTCCTCGATGTCAGATGTGTTGTAGCTGCCGGACGGGTTAATCTGAATATCCATACGGCGCTTCTCCACGAACTTGCGCAGACCCGTAATCTTCTGGCCATCGCGCAGATACACCGTCACCGAGTCCAAACCACTGTCAGCTGCGTACTCGTCTAGCGCCTGAATCCCTTTTCTCGTATTGTCGCCATCCGGAAAGTCAATCTCCGCATGTACTATTGCCCTATTTCCGGCCCATTGCTTCAGGCTACTAAGTCTGAACGCAAGCGGGCGGCGCCGATTTGTAGTCCGTGTGGCAAGGCTCGCACTTATGCGCTCAACGCCGCCCGCCGCTTGTATGGACTTTCTAAGGTCGGCGCCGATTACGTCCATGAACTCAATGCCAGGAAGGTTATGGTCCACATGCTCGCGAAGCATCGCAGTAAGCGACAACGCAAGCGTCGCCGTGCCGCCCCCTCCCTTCTCCTGTTCGATGATTGCGCATTGCCCAAAGAACAATGCCCTATAGCTGTGGATCACTTGACGTGTCTGGCCAGTGGCCGGATCGACAATCGGTACCGAGCTGATAGGCAGCGAGTTGGCGGTAAAATCTGGGATCGTCTGCTCTGGTGCCAGGCCGTTGACGTAGGAGACACATTCGATCAAGTGTCCGTCTCGTCCGTTGCGACGCTTCGCGCGATTAATATAGAAGCATGAAGTTCCGGTGGCGAGTCTATTAGGAGCCGGCGGCGGGGGCGGTACATGCCTTTGACCTACGCGCGGCGCGGCAGTCATAAGCCGGCGCAGTAGGTCGTCCATATTCGGCGGGACGTAGCCCTTCTTACGCCCCACTTTGAACCTCACAATCTTTAAAGCAAAAGTCCGTTTTGCCGTTGGCATTGCTCCCCCTAGCGCTTCCGGTTGGTGAACTTCCATACCGTATCACCCTAGAGGTTCTGGAGTAAGAAGCAGGGTACGCCCCACCGAGAAGGTGCCGGCCCGCCTCCCCGTCCACGTCCGGGCTAGCTCGTGTCACCAGCGCGGGCGTCCTCGTAATCCAAGAGCTTTGGGCTGGAGCTCCGCATAAGATAGACGTGGTGCCGACTGGCGAAGGCCAAGCCGTTCTCGGAGCGCAGCAGAGGTGACGCTGGGGCGGGGCGTGGTATGCTGAATAGAGGGCTAGCGCTTGCCCGTAGCGTGATCCTTATGGCCGGCCTCCGCCGCTGTTTGAAAGTTGACTGCGGTCAGCGCCAGGATGGGCGGGTATGTATACAACGCGCGGCCCAATCACGTTGCATTGTCGGATAATGGATGAGGGGTCGAAGTTGCGTTGATCCGCTCGATCCATGCCTCGCCAGTTCTCGCCGCAACCTTCTCAGCATCGCTGTGCCATAGGCTCAGGAAGGCAGCTGCGCCCATGATCAGAGCGAGGGCGGCGAAGGCCCATTGGCTTATGCCCTCAACGCGTGTGGCGTAGTACGCAGCTGCCATGCTGGTGAGTGCGAACAAGAAGTAGCGGACGACCGGCCAGTGACGCAGCGCGCCGCGTGTGGTGCGATTCCGGTGCCATTTGTGCTGCCAGCTGACACTGCGGGTCTCGGGGTCGTAGTCCAGAAATGACCAGAGTTCGGACAGATCAAGCAGCGCTTGGCTCGCATGTGGATGCGAGAGTGCGGTCCGGATGACGTGGGCAGGCAGGGGCTTGCCGTAGAGATGCCGGATTGTCACTTCCAGCCACAGGTCATCGTCCACGCGCTTCGGATCCCAGTGCTCTAGGAACTCGCGTCGATGTTGGCTGCGTCGCCCGTGGAGGCCAAATAGTCCGCGTACCGCGTAGAAGAGGAGGGCGAACAACACGACGGGGATGAGTAAGCCGGGCCCGCTGGCTGCAATCAAGTCCTTGATCACGTCGATACTGTCCACTGCTGAGGCTTGAGGGAGCGAAAGATTAGGAGAGCTGTTGTGCGAAGCATTTGCGATGGTGCGCCAAGAAGCGGTGTTGTTCGGGCCTGAAGCGCTCTACCTTGCGATCTGGTTGGATAGACCAGCGGTCCAGGACGTCCCTTGGCAGCGCTGTGTGCACCCGAATCTGTCCGTCGTTCTCGAAGGTCAGAAGGTGCTTGTCGAAGAGGGCATCGACATGCGGAGAGAGCATGATGCCGTTCGAGCCGCTGAGGCGCTCTTGATTGGTGGCATCACGCCAGGGCTTGATGTGGCTGGCGACGAGCAGGCGTTCGTCTTCGACACCTGTCACCTTGCAGCGCGGGTCGTCAAGCAGCACGAGCTTGCGAAATAGGCCCTGGCCCACACGCGCCTTCGCGAGTTGCAGGCGCTGGGTGTCTGAGATGCTGCGATCGCGTTCGATCTGGGCAAGGTCGTCGAGCAACGCGGCATCGTGCCCCGGGTCCTGGACTCTGTAGCGCGACGCGAAGACCGGCGTCGTTTCGATCCCAAGAAGTTCCAGCAGCAAGTGGCCCAAGGCATCTGAGATGCTTGCCAGATAGCAGGATTGGTTGCCATGGCCGTTGCGACGAATCGGCGAATATCGATCCGGCAGTAACGGCGCGATGGTGGCCGCATGCGCCGTCGGGCGGAGCGGCTTGGGAACTGGCGTGAAGTACGCGCTGACGAGCCAACCTTCGTTCGCCCAAGCGTCGCCCGCCTTGCCGAACTCGGTGGGTTTTGGGCTTGCGGATGCGGCTTCGGTCACTTGACCAATGGCGCCGATCTGGCCATCGGCATACGAGAACACAAGGTCGCCGGGACGCACGAGTGTCATGTTCTCGTACGTTTGGTTGAATGCGCCGTTGGCGTTGCGGAAGGGCGACCAGAGGTAGCCTCCGCGGACTTCAAGGTCGCGTGTCTGCTTGTGATTGACCCACCAGAACGCCATCAGGGCCTCCCCTCGAAGGAGGATAGCGCGTTCCTTCGGCCGCGGCGGTGTCGTACGAGATGGGGGACCGCCCAGGCATTGTGGTTGTCGTCCATGGCACGGCCACCTCCGCTAAAGGCGCCAGCAGCCGGGGTGCTCCTTGCCCCGGCCCGCGCGTCTGGCGACTGGCCCGAAGGCAAGGATCGCGCGTTGCTGACGGAGGTTAGGATGCAAGTTCCGGCTCAGGAAGGACGTCGGTGGGCGCCGCAGGCCCGTGTCAGATTTTTCTGGTTATGGCGCCAGGGATTTCTGCGACTGCGGGTGCTTCGCCGTTTTGGCGGCTTCGCGCGTGGTGCCGACCGCGAAGTCGTCTGATGAGGATCTGGGCTGTTGATCTCGTTCCGGCATCCCGTCCAGATCACACAAGCGGTCGCCGCTGCCACATAGCGGTTCCGGGGAGGCAGATCGCGTCCGCACCACGCCCGGCATCGCAGACGTGGCGGGGAGCTCTCGATCGACCCCTTCAGCGCATCCGCGTGCGGCGTCACCCGATTCTGACGCGACGGGCACACAGCAAAGAAGGCCGGCACCATGTGCGGTGCCGGCCTCGATGGCCGGATCAGTGGAGGGTCTTGGCCACTGCGGCTTCGAACTTCCTGATGAAGCCGGACAGGCTCTGGCCACAGGCCTTGCAGTGCGCGCGTAGCTCGAGCACATCCAGCCGTCGGCGGCCGCGCTCCACATTGCTGACGTACGACTGCGGTCGGTTCAGTTCCTCGGCCAGCCTGGCCTGGGTCATGCCGCTGATCTTCTTCCGGCTCTCCTTCAGCAGGCTCACCAGGATCTGGTACTCGGGCTTGTAGATCGACTTGCTTGTCATTGCAGGCTCCTTGGGTTGAAGGCCAGGCCTACCCTAAATCTGCTTTCCATATATCCGAAAACTAGATATGCTCGATCCGGGCCATGAGCCATGTGCCGCCCGCGCGCGAAGACGCTGTTGCGTCTCTTCCCGCCCCGGCCGGCCGCCTCACTCAATGGAGAGATCGCATGTCGAACGCATCGGCTGTTGTGCGTGGTTTGCCGCTGGAAAGGTGTCGCTCCGCCGTCTCGGCGCCTGCGACGCGCGCAGTCCGTATCGCCAGGCCAGCAACCGGCCAAGCGTCGGCGCAGGCAGCAGGGGCCCTGGCCTGGCCATCCACACGGCCGACCTCGCGCCGGCCGGCCGCGAATGCACTCGCAGCCGCCGTCATCGCATTGCTGCCCCTGGCCGCCGCCGCACAGGAGACCGGTGCGGTACGTGAGCCCGATCGCCCCTCGGACACCCGGGAGACCGAAGCCGCCGCCACCCAGCTCGACACCGTCCAGGTCACCGGCACCCGCATCCGCGGCGGCACCACGCCGTCGCCGGTGATCACCTTCGGCGCCGAGCGGATCCAGGAAGAAGGCTTCCGCGACCTGGGTGACGTGATCCGCAGCGTGCCGCAGAACTTCTCGGGCGGGCAGAACCCCGGCGTGGCCGCCGGGGCGACGGCCGGGGCAGGGGGCGTCGCCAACCAGAACATCACCGGCGGTTCGTCGTTGAACCTGCGGGGCCTGGGCGCGGATGCGACGCTGACGCTGCTCAACGGCCGACGCATGGCTTACGGCGGCTTCTCGCAGGCGGTGGACATCGATGCGATCCCCGTCGACGCGGTCGAGCGCATCGAGATCATGGCCGATGGCGCCTCGGCCATCTACGGCTCCGATGCCGTGGGTGGTGTGGGTAACGTCATTCTCAAGCGGGAGTACACAGGCGCGGCGGTTGGCGCGCAGTACGGCCGTACGGCCGATGGCGGACTGGCCAGCCATGGCTACACCGCAACGGCAGGCTCGGCCTGGTCGAGCGGCGGGCTGATTGCGACCTACAAGTACGCGTCCGCCGAACCCATCCTGGCCAGCCAGCGGGCCTTGACGGTCCACATGCCCGAGCCGACCACGATCTATCCGGGCAGCCACTTGCGCAGCGCGTTGGTCAGCGGGCACCAGTCGCTCGGCGATGCGGTGGAGCTGCGCCTGGATGCGCTGCGCACTGAGCGGGAGCAGCGGTCCACCGCCTACTTCAGCGGGATCTCCAGCTACTACAGCCGGTTCTCGCCCGTCACCACGACCACGCTGGTGGCGCCGAGCCTGGAGATCGCATTCGCCGACGACTGGCAGCTCGCCATCGGCGCCACCTGGGGGCGCGATCGTCGTGTCCAGGACGAATGGATGACGATGGTCGCCAACGGCGAGGTGCTGCCGTCGCCCTACGACGATTGCTACTGCAATGAGAGCCGCGCCTACGAGGCGGGTGTGGAAGGACCGCTGTTCGCGCTGCCGGCCGGGGAGGCGCGTCTTGCGGCGGGCCTGGGCCAGCGTGAGAACGACTTCGTGCAGCGCAACGTCGTGTCCGGCGAGCGCTTGATCGAAGGGGACGAGCGCAGTCGCTTCGCGTATGCCGAGTTGAGCCTGCCGTTGCTGGCGGGCTCCAATGGCAATGGGCCACAGCGGCTGACGCTGACGGCTGCCGTCCGGCGTGAGTCGTACGACAGCTTCGGCAGTGTCGCCACGCCCAAGCTCGGGCTTGTCTACAGCCCCACTGGCGACTACACGCTCAAGGCCTCATGGGGCAGGTCGTTCAAGGCGCCCACGCTGCTCCAGCAGTACCAGCGCCAGAACGCCTTGCTCTACCCGGTGGCGGTGTTTGGTGGCAGCGCCGACAGCGATGCCACGGTGCTTGCGGTCTTCGGCGGCAATCCGCAGCTGGACGCGGAGCGCGCCCGGACCTGGACGGGCACATTGGCACTGCATCCGCGTGCGCTGCCCGCCCTTGAGGTGGAACTGTCCGTGTTCGATATCGACTACACGGACCGTGTGGTCCAACCCGTGGGCAACTATGCCGAGGCGCTGACCAACCCGATCTACGCGCCGTTTGTCGATCGCTCGCCCACTGCCGAGGGGCAGGCCCGGATCATCGAGGCGGCGGCGGGCTTCTACAACTACACCGGTGGCAGCTACGACCCCGCCGATGTCACGGCGCTGCTGTACGCCCACTTCGTCAATGTGGCGCGGGAGCGGATTCGCGGTGTCGACCTGTCGGGCGCTTACCGGTTCGATCTCGGGCCCGGACGGCTGACTGTCCGCGGAGCAGGGAGCTGGCTGGACAGCACGCGTGAGAACAGCCCGGCCGATCGTGCGTTCGATCTGGCCGGCACGTTGTACAGCCCGGCCAAGGTCAATGGCCGGATCGGGATGGTCTGGCAGCAGGGCGGCCTCGGTGCCTCGCTGTTTGCGAACCACACCAGCGGCGTGCGCAGCACCGTGGACGGGACGAAGACTGCATCGTTCACCACTGCGGATCTCACCCTGCGCTACGCGTTTGACAGCCGACGCAATCCGCTGGCCGGTTGGGATGTCTCGGTGTCCGCGCACAACCTGTTCAATCGTGCGCCGCCGTGGCATCGCGTCACCGATCCGACCTGGTTGCCCTACGACTCGACCAACTACTCGGGCATCGGGCGGCGTCTCGATGTCTCGATCACACGCCGGTTCTGAACTGCGGCACATCGGTCCGTCGTCCTGACGGGCGACGGCGCTCGATGCTTCGTCAAGGAGTGCATGGGATGGTGATGGTCTGTTTGCGCAATGGCCGCGCTGCGGTGATGTTGGCGGTCGTGCTGGCGATGGTGCTGGCCCCTTTCGAGGCGACGGCTGTCTCGCCGCGACGCTTGGTGGAGGTGGTGGATCTCTCCGGGCTGGTCGTGTCGCCGGATGGGCGACAGGTGGCCTTCCGGGCGGATCAGCCGTCTGTTGAGCGCAATACCTACGATTCGGTGTGGTACGTCCAGGATGTGGATGGGAAGGCACCGCCACGTCGGGTCGCGGAGGGTGGCGTGCCGCTGCGCAACAGCTCCGGCGGCGCATTGCCTGCCGTGGCGCACTGGTCTGCCGATGGGCGCTCGATCTTCTACCGGGCGTTGCTGGACGGTCGCATCGAGGTCTGGCGCGCCGCTGCGGACGGCTCGGGCGCAGAAGCGGTCGCGCGGGACCCGGCGAATGTGCGCGATTTCAGGCTCGGCGAGGACGGCACGACGCTGCAGTACAGCGTGGGCGCGCCTCGCGCGGACATCGTCGACGCGGAGCAGGCGGAGTACGCGCGTGGCATCCATGTCGATGCCTCGATTCCGATCGGGCAGGGTGTCTTCCGCTCCGGTCATCACAAGGGGCGGCTGGCGACGCAGCGGTTCACGGGGCTCGGCTTCGACCGTGAAGGTTTGCTGGACGACGTGCCCGAGCGCTGGGTCGAGATCGACCTGCGGACGGGCGCGCGCCGCGAGCTCGTGCCGCCTGCGGCGAAGGCGGCACCCAGTTCTGTGGCCGGGGCCGCGCCGCTGAACCGGACTTGGGTCCGAGACCCGCAAAGCGGTCGGACCGCCACCTTGACCCGGGCGCTGGCGCCTGGTGGGCCGTATACCGAGCCGGTTGCGACCCTGTCGGTCCTGGATCGGCGTGGACGCGAGATCGCGCAGTGCACTGCGCCCGCCTGTACCGGGGCGGACATCACCAGTGCGCAATGGCGGCCTGGGCGCAATGAGCTGCTGTTCACCACGAGCCCTGTCGAGGCGGGCCGGGCGCAGACGGTGTTTCGCTGGAGCGTGGATACCGGCGCGGTGACGGTGGTGGCGACGTCGCGCGGCTTGCTCAATGGTGGGCGAGAAGTGGCGAGTGCGTGCGGGGTGGCGGCCGATGCGATGGTGTGCGTGACTGCGGAGGCCGACCGCCCGCCGCGCCTGGAGCGCATCGAGATCGACACCGGTCAGCGGCAGGTGCTGTTCGATCCGAATGCGTCGCTTGCGTTCGATCTTGCGCAGGGCGTGTCGTCCAGGTTCCTGCGCTGGCGGGATGCAGAAGGCCGCGAGTTCACCGGCCAGCTCCTGCTTGGGCGGGGCATGGCCGCCTCCCCGCGGCCCTTGTTCGTGACGTACTACACCTGCAGCGGGTTCCTGCGTGGTGGGACCGGCGACGAGTGGCCGCTGGCGTCGTTTGCGCAGGCTGGCATTGCGGCCCTGTGCATCACCGCACTCCCGCACAAGCCGGACCCGATCACGCGTTATGACGAGGGCATGTCTGCGGTCCGGAGTGTGGTGGACCTGCTGGCGGGCGAGGGGGTGGTGGATCCGGGCCGCGTGGGAATGGGAGGTTTCAGCTTCGGCAGTGAGGTCACGCTCTGGGTGGCCGCGGAATCGGATCTGTTGGCCGCGACCTCGGTGACATCGCCAGCGGTGACGCCGCTGTACCACCTGATGGGCAGCTTGCAGGGCGAGCGGTTCGCGACCGGTCTGCAGGCGGCCTGGGGGCTTGGCGCGCCAGATGCCACGCCGGAGGCATGGAGGCGGCTGTCGCTGGCCTTCAATCGGCAGAAGGTGAGGGCGCCGGTGTTGTTGCAGATGCCGGAGCAGGAGTACCTGTACGCCCTGGACTACATCATCCCGATGGTGCGCGACGGTCAGGCCGATCTCTATCTGTTCCCGACCGCACCCCATATGAAGTTCGAGCCGCAGCACAAGCTGGCGGCCTACGAACGGAACCTGGATTGGTTCTGCTTCTGGCTGCAAGGCGTCGAGCGGGACGGCGCAGGAAAAGCCCCGCAATATGCGCGCTGGCATCGTATGAAGCAGCAAGCGGAGGGGCGGCCAAGCCCGGAGGGTGATCGAGGCCGCGATTAGCGCTGGTGGCGGACCCAGTTCTCGATCATGCACAGGTCGAGGATGCGGAAGAAGGACTGGTCTCGCGACGGAAAGGTCTTGCGAAAGAAGGCGTCAAGCTCGGCTGTCGCGAGGAAGCCGCGGGCGTTGAGTTCGCCATCGAGCAGGAAGCGACGCATCCGTTCGCTGTTCCGGCGATAGACGGCGCCCAGGTACTGCGCGAAGTCGCCTTTGCTCTTGCGGTTGAGGACCTCGGTCGGCAGGAGGTCCGAGAACGCCGCCCTCGCAACGGATCGGTTCCTGCCGCCGGCGACCCACATCCAGGAGGGGACCGTCAGGCAGGCTTCGACGACCGGCTGCGACAGCAAGGGCAGACGCAGTTGCCGCGCCGGGCCGCGCCACATGCCATGACGGTAGAGCTGGGTGCCCGCCAGGTACTGGATGCGCTCCCGGTCGCCGGGGAGTGCGTCATCCGGTGCTTGAAACCACGGGTGGGTGTCGAGCGCGCCGTTCGGCACGTCCTCGCGCAGCAGCGTGCGGTCGGCGTCGTAAGGCGCCTTGGGCGGCCGCGTGAGCTTGTTGAAGGTGAGACGTGCCGCTTTCCAGCGGGTGCACTGGTGCAACTGCGACAGGTCGCCGATGGCCCGTGATCCTGCAAGCAGGCCACGCGCCCTGACCGCATCGGCGGCGGGCGCCGCGTTGCCCAGGTAGCAAAAGATCACATCGCCCCCGCCACCCGAGTAGTGGGCCGGGCTTGTTTCGCTGCCGCCGGCAACGGCCATCGCTTCGTTGAGAGCGTGCTGGAGCACATTGATGCGGGGTGCCACCGACCACGGCGGCGGTGCAGCGTCGAAGCGGGCCGTCGGGAAGTCGAGCTCCCGGGCATGCAGCGGCGCGCCGAGCATGTTGGCAACGAGCGTGGCGTACTGTCGCTCGTCCGCTCCAGGGACCGGCGTGAACAGCGTATGGCAGCTCACATCCGCCCCTGTCGACACCAGGGATGCCCCGATGATCGATGAGTCGAGGCCGCCCGATACTTCGACCAGGATGTTGCTGTCGATTCCGGCCCAGGCTTGGATCGATGACAACACGGCATCGCGGACGCGGCGGGCGGCCTCGTCCGGGTTCCGCACGCGGCGTTCGTCGGTGACGAAATCCCAGGGCGACCAGACTTGCTCGATGTGGGTGCTGGAACCGCGGACAAGCAGTGTGCAGCCCGGCAGCAACTCGGTGACCTGCGCCAGCGCTGTGCGGGCGGTCATTGCGTGAGGGTAAGTCAGGCAGACGGGCAGGAAGTCCCAGTCGATCTCTCTTCGATACAGGCCGATGCGAACTGCCAGCGAGACATCCGACGTCACGAAGCCCCCGCGTGCGCCAACCGCGTAGACGCAGGGCACGCCGCCGGAAGGATCACGGGTGATCGACAGGGCGCCGCTCGAGGCATCGCCCGGCTGGATGAGCAAGTAGTCGCCCCAGCACTGCGTCAACAGGACGGACCGCAGGTCTTCTGCGCTGTTCAACCTGGGAAGGTCTTCCGGCCGTCGCACCGGTGCACCGTCCCGTCGAAACAGATGCCCGATGATCGCGCCGCCGCCTGGCGCTTCTAGAACAGGCGTGTGCTTGTCGGCGTACAGCTGCACCGTGGCGCTGGACAGACGCAGTGACAGGCCGATCTCATTGAGCTTCGGACCGATCTCAACAGGATCTGTGGCGGCCGGCTGGTCGTCATCCACGATTGCAATGTAGCGGTAGGGCATCAGAGCACCCGTATCGGCGTGTACGACGTTGCGTTGCCCACCGTGTCGTTGAGCACCAGGTCGCCGGCTTGCACCCAGCAGTGGGCGGAGAAGGGATCGTCGATGACCCCGAAGACGATGTTCGTTGCGAACCCACGCCTTGCCAGAAAGTGCGCCATGGCGAGTGAGTCGAGCAGACAACAGGTCTCGATGGGGACATGCAGCCGCGCGCCGACGAAAGCGCCCGCTTCATCGAGTAGCCGTGCTTCATCGTGCTCGGAGCGTGGGGTGCGTCGCGCACACTGTGTCAGCCTCTGATCCAGCGCGCTGACGATGGCCTTGAGGGATCTCGTCCGCAGGTGCCGGCGTGTGCGGATGACGGTCGCGGCGACTTCGATCAGCGCCGAGATTCCGCGTGTCTGTGCCTTGGTATGAAGCTCGAGCACGCTTCGGCTGGGTGTGGGGCATTGCGCATCAGTGCGCGGTTCGTCGGCCGTGGCGGTGGTGAGGATTCGGCGTTGGACCAGTGTTTCAAGTGGTGCCGCATCAATGGGGGCGCCGCTGACATGGCGAAGGAACGCAGCTTCGAGTGCGGGCCCGAGCCGGAAGTAACGATCGCTCTCGATGTCGAGAAAGATCGCCCGTCCATCGATCAGGCAGTACGACAGGTCTTGTCGAAGGGTATAGGCCATGATCGGCGTCCCGGCCGTGGGCGCACCTTTCGGTGCGCCCGTTCGGTCAGTCTTCCGAAATGCCCGGCGCGATACGCAGGTTCACGCCTTCGGTGGGCATGCCCGGAAAGCCCTGCGTCTCGACGCTCGCAACGCCGAGCTCGATCACATCGTCCTGCACCTGGGTGCGGGTGTTGTCGTTGTTGCTCATGACGGTCTCCTTTGCGATGCCATGGACATCCATGGCGGCTTCAAGCTAGGAGCCGAACGCAGTGATGCTCAAATAATATTTGATTGATGCAGAGTTGATACTTCCCGCTTTGTGACAGCGGTCGCGAACGCTGCTGTGGTGCATGACGCAAGGGCCGCAGTCAGTCAGTGCACGGAGGCCCGTTTCTGACTCAGATGCGAGACGATCCTCGGCACCATGGCGATGCGACGCTCGTGGTAGGCGCGTATGCCGGCCTTGAGGGACGAGACATCCCGCGCTGCCCAATGCCGGTACAACGCGCTCAGTTCGTCGTGGGCATCATCGAGCAAGGCGTGCTTGGCATGGCGCACTGGCGCGAGCTGGTCGTTGGCGCGTTTGAGCGCCGTGCACAGCTCTTCGTAGTCGGTGGCGTCTGCGATCGCATTGAATAGCGCCCAGGCTGCGTCCGGAATGGCCGTGGGTTCCGGAACGGCGGGCAGTTCGGCGGCTGGATGCGCTGCGCTGCCTCTGTCGATGGCATCGAGGAGCAGGCGTTCCAGCCACGCGTAGCGTCCCTCCAGGGCGGACTCGAAGAGCATCGGCACATGGAAGCCACCGCGCGGATGAATCTCGATCAGATCCGCGCCCGCCAGCTGATGGAGCGCATAGCGGACAGGCGTCACACTGGTCTTGAACTCGCGTGCCAGTGCAAGCGGCTCGATGTGCTGGCCCGGCAGGTAGCGGCCTTCCCGCAGCACGCGTCGGATGCGCTCGAACAGAAACGCGCTCTTGGTGTGCATTGCGTTCATCGCGGAACTCCGTCTCGGCGTAGAACTTCGTCCTGTGACGAAATTACTACAGCTTCGCGATGGGTGCGATCTGTGACCGGGGCCGCGGATTTGCCAAGCGATGGGATTGAGGGCGACGTCTCTGCAGATGGGCGCAGCGATTGCGGGTCGAAGCGTTGCTGGCGCGATACTCCTTGAGTGTCAGCATGCCCACGTGCGCGCATGCACGCGCCGCCAGCCCGTGCTGCACGTTCGAGTGTACGGATGCGGGTGATCTTTTGATCGGCATGTTCGCGCTTGGAACGCTTGCCGGCCGTGCTTGTCCCCGGGGACATTGGCGCCCGCATTGCTCGTCGGCGTGGGCATCGCGTAGGACGGCAGTGATCGCGCCGCATGGAACGCTGTGGAAGTGCCGCGCTGCGATGAACGCGCGCCGCACGGCTCACCGGGTGCGACAAACTGTCGCGCGGAGGCGCGAGACGGGCGGCCTAAAATACGACCTTGCGATGCCACCGCGCCGCTGACGCGGCACGACGAGGCGCGAATCCGCGCCTCACCCGGGTGGCATCGAGACCTGGACATCCTCCCATGTACGACTGGTTCCCCATCGTCTTCATCATCTTCAAGGTCGTCGTCCTCGGCGTCGGCATGTTCTACGCCATCAAGTGGCACCACGATCAGGCGAAGAAGGACGAGCAAGAGAAGAAGGACGCGCTGGAGCGGCAGCGGCAGCGGGAGGCGGGTGAGGCCTAAGGCTTCTGCGTTCAGGGCTGCCTTACTCGGTGTGACGGCCAACTCCACCCTCTGAGTGAGACGCCGGCGGTGTGCGCCCTTCGATGACAAGAGGGCGTCGCGCTTTCCTGGTTCTGTCGGCAGGTCATGCGGCCGATGCGCCCGCATTCCAGCTGCGCTCCTGCGCAGGCCTCAGTGGGTATCGTCCTGCCGGTCATGGAGGGCGCTGCGTTGCTCCTGGCTGTCGAAAGCGCGACGTGCCTGACGAACCTGTTCCGCATTCTCGACCACCCATGTCCAGACGGGCGACATGCGGATCAGGAGCGCCCTTCCGAGCGAGGTCAGTGCGTACTCGACGCGGAGGGGCTTTTCATCGTACTGCCGGCGAATCACCAGGCCGTCACGCTCGAGGGAGCGGAGGGTCTTGGTCAGCATTCGCTGCGTCACGCCGGCCATCTGCCGCTTGATCTCGGCATGACGCATCGTTCCATACACGCCCATGGCGTGCAGGATGCCCAACGACCAGCGGCTGCCCGCGTGCGCGAGGACCTCCCGCCGGAGGCCGTCATCGTCGTCCCGGAGCGTCTGGCAGACGAGCTCTGCTTGGCGTAGTGCGTCGTCATCGTCCATGGCGTTTCCAGGGATCACGTGTGTGCCTTCTTGAGCGCGTTAGGGGCCGGTGCAACCATTTGCCCATCTTATCTGCAACAGTTCCACTGCCATCATGGGTCCGTCAAGCTCGCTTCCTCCCCAATCGATTCTCGTTCTAGGCGCTGGCGAACTGGGACTCCCGGTGCTGCGCAATCTGGCCCGCGTCGCCGCGCGGGCGCCCGGTTCCACAGTCAGCGTGCTGCTCAGGGCGTCGACCATCGACACCCAGGTGCCTGAAAAGAAGGCGGACATCGACGAGCTCCGCAGCCTGGGCATTCAGATGGTCGCTGCCGATCTGGTGAACGATTCGATCGATCAGCTCGCAGACGTGTTTTCCCGTTTCGACACCGTGATCGGCTGCGCGGGTATGGTCGCGGGACGGGAAACGCCGATGAAGCTGGCCACCGCCGCGCTCAGATCCGGTGTGAAGCGCTACTTCCCGTGGCAGTTCGGTGTCGACTTCGAGGCGATTGGACGGGGCAGCCCGCAGGACCTGTTCGACGCCCAACTCGATGTGCGCGAGTTGCTTCGCAGCCAGGACAAGACCGAATGGGTCATCATCTCGACCGGCATGTTCACCAGCTTCATGTTCGAGCCGGCGTTTGAGGTGGTCGATTTAGAGACCGACACGGTCAATGCCCTCGGCAGCCTGGACACCAGCGTGACGCTCACCACGCCCGACGACATCGGCGCGCTGACTGCGGAGATCGTGTTCTACGAACGCCGTTTCCGTAATGAGATCGTCTACCTGTCGGGCGATACCGTGACTTACGGTCAGGTTGCCGACATCCTCGAGCGTGTGCTGGGGCGCCCGTTCAAGCGCAATGTCTGGAGCGTTCCGTACCTGCTCGATGCACTGGCGAAGGATCCCACGCATCACATCAAGAAGTACCGCGCTGTGTTTGCGCAGGGCCGAGGCGTGGCGTGGCCGAAAGCGGGCACGTTCAACGACCGCGAATCCATTGAGGTCACCACCGCCGAGCAATGGGCGAGGGACAATCTCAAGGGCAAATGAATTGCGGGTGGGCATGGGTCCGCACCTTCCCTTGGCTGGCGCGCTGTGACGCCAGTCGGTCAAGCTCGGCCGGACTAAAGAGGTGTGCGGCTCTGAGGGTTTAGGCAGGCGAGCGGTGTTGTCCGCGCAGCGCCCAGATGGCATCGGGATCTGGACGTCCTCCCAGGTACGACTGGTTCCCCACCGTCTTCATCATCTTCAAGGTCGTCGTCCTCGGTGTCGGCATGTGCTTCGCCATTAAGTGGCGCCGCTATCAGGCGAAGAGGGGCGCGCTCGAGCGGCAGAGGGAGGCGGGCGAGGGGTAGCGGGCAGGCGCAGGTTTCATGGAATAAAACAGGATGACAAAGGCCAGGGCGGTGGCAAGGGGGCGGACCAATACGGGGTAAATCCTAATGCGGGAGAGGTGCAGAATCCGCAAGGCGAGACAATAGGTGATCTAAATGGTGGGTGATGAGATGACGAAGCGTGTTAGATGTTCGTATCAGTTGTCTTTTTATTTAAATGGGGATGCGTTAGATCCGGCGGAGTTGACAGCCTTGCTGTGCGTCGAGGCCACGAAGTCTCATAAAAAGGGTATGAAATGGACGACCTCTACTCAGAAGGAAGTGGTTCAGAAGACCGGTCTTTGGGCCTTGGTGCTAAAAGGAGGCGATCGTGAAGATCTATCAACCCTAGTCTCAAGAATGGCGGTTGCCCTTGCACGCAGGCGTTCATCGTTAGATCGCCTTCCTCGGGTGCAGGACGCATATCTCGATGTTCTTATCCTGACTGATGCTGATGAAGATGGAGGTGGGTGCGACTTTACCCTTAGCTTGCACACTGTGGAAGAAATGAAAGCAATTGGATTGCCTGTTAATATTACTTTCGCCGTAGTTGTTCCTTGATTGTAGTAGGGTTTCAAGAGCTGCGCTTAATAATCGGTATTTATGACCCGTGGCTCACCGTGGCCGTACCACGAAGAGGTGCGAGGCTGTACGTGAGGGGTTCGTTCGCGGGCGGGGTGCGTGCGAGCCGTACGTCCTCCGGGTCAACAGAAGGTTCGCTGTTACCGCCGGACACCATTGCGACCGCGCATAGCACCATAGCCAAAGGTCCTCGACTCTGATACACCAGGTCCACACCCAGGCGATGAACCAAAGCGGTGACGAAATGACGAGGCATCAAAGGATTGTTTTCCGTCTGGAACGCGATGAAGACGGCTATCCGCCATCTGACTACGAGCGCTTGTGGGCTAAGCCGCTGCCCGGCGGAAACTATCTTATCGACAACATCCCGTTCTTTGTGATGGGGATCAGCGCTGGCGATGAGGTCTCGGTGAGGAATGAAGATGGTGAGTTAATCTTTGATCGATTGATAAAGCGTTCCGGCGCATCCACTTTTAGACTCATCCCCGTCGACCCATCGGATAGCGAGAAATTCCGAGCGGACTTCGAGGCGCT
The DNA here is from genome assembly GCF_014192745.1 of Luteimonas sp. RC10. Taxonomy (GTDB): domain Bacteria; phylum Pseudomonadota; class Gammaproteobacteria; order Xanthomonadales; family Xanthomonadaceae; genus Luteimonas. The sequence goes on along the minus strand of NZ_JACHYJ010000007.1, from coordinate 97,480 downwards.
CGGATGTAGCGTTGAATGTCACCGGCGCTTAGGCCTGATTGCAGCTAGTGTTCCGGAATTTGCTCCGATTCAGCCGTTCTTGGACTATCTTGTTGAAGGGCAGGAGAAGGGAGTCTTCGATGTTGAAGAGGGTGCGTTGCGGCACGAACTGGCTGTGTGAACGCAGCACGCTCAGCTGCATCGGAATTATGGGGCGGGCGGTTCATGGCCGAGGCTGGCATGAGGTCCATGCCAGTTGTGGCGGTGCAGTCGGCCGTCGCGGGCGGTGGCACGTCGCTCCGTGCTGACATAAACCTGCGAGTAGCCTCATCTGCGCAGCCTCGTCCTGACCAGGGATCCGACCTCGCGTTGGTGCGTCGGTGTAGGGGTGGGTGCGCAGGTGGCGCATACCGAGCCGGTAGGCGAGATGCGAAAGCGGCGGGATTGGCAACAGGTGTCGTTGTCGGTCGGGGCGCGTTCGAAGCGAACCGCCGGCGCTTCGCAGCGCCTGCAGCAATGCCCGGCGGGTGATCGCCCTAGCTCGTTTGGCTCCGCGGGTGGGTGCGAGCCAAACGCCGGCAGCGCCGGCCTAATGCTCGACGCGACCAGCCGGGCTGCATAGTCATCTTGCATAGCGCGATCGCGAGGCCCGCGGTTCATGCCGGAACCGCCTCATGGCAGGATTTCGATGCGGCTTGTGCAAGCCAGGTATGTCCTGTGAGCAGTGATGCCGATCATCCGCGCCCTTGTACGTTGGTTACCTGTCGTTGATGATGCCGATCCAGCGGACAGTCGGTCCGAACGCAGCGAGCGTTGCGATCACATTCCAATGAGCGTCCATGAAGATGCCTGATCGCCGTCTCCCAAGGATCATGATCGTCTCGACGCTGGCGTTAGTGGCTGCTGCACTGCTGTACCGCAGCCTATTAGCGCCGGAATCGCTGAATGTCGCTGCTGTAAATCAGGCGCTGTCCTCCAGAGAAGCCATCTCGGCTGGCGGCAATGCTGCTGACGCAACAGCCGCCTCCCTGTTGCCGGTTGCTTCAAGGCCTGCTGCGGCTGCCACCGTTTCGACGCACCTCGATAGATCCGCCACACAGGATTTCCGGGATGCGAATCAATGCGTCATGGCGATCCGGAGGATTGCGTTGGCGGAGCATCAGGTTGGGCTCTGCAATCGCGTAGGCGAGGAGGACGTCCCGGATGTTGCAGCCTTCTGTGAGCGACGGTTGGCGCTTATCCGGACCGGTGCACCGGCTGACCAAGCACGATTGTCGTCGTGCATTTCCTTGGACCCGGGCGAGGCCGAGCAGAGGAACTTCGAGCACACGATGCGCGCTGCGGAGTTGGGGGATTTAGATGCGCAGATCTGTTATGTGAATTCAGACTTTGTGCTGCAGAGGCCCTGGACGGCGCAGGAGCATCGGGACTACGCAGATCGTGCGCCCAGGTACGTCGAGGCGGCCCTGTCGAGAGGGGATTGGCTGATCGTCGAGGTTCTGAGAGCGGCTAACCTTACGCTCGTTGAAGAGCGAGGCCTTCTGTTTCAGATCACGACCGGCGATCAGCTCACGATCTACAAGACCGCCTCCTTAGGATGGGGCCGCGGATGGATACGCCACGCTACCTCGATAACATTCTGAACAGGCCGGCGTTTCCCCATAGCGAGGATGAGATCGCCGAGGCCGATCGTTGGGTGAGGTGGGTTTTTGATGCTTATTTCGGCATGTCGCCGAAGCTGATTGGCGCACCTGATGTCTGTCTTCAGAACAGGCCTTAGTGTGTGGCCGTGTCATTATTCTCAGCGAGCTGGGGGCAATCTAGTTATGTTGGAGTGGTTCGTGGTCCGACGCGGCCGTGATTCATTTGGTGCCGAATTTAAAGAGGTGAGGATAGCCCATGAAGGAAAGCGTTGCCCTTTCGCCTCAGAATTCGCTCATACTCGTTATGGGGCATGAGTTGGGCGAGATTCCGGACTACTTTGGTAGTGAGCTGGTTGCGGCAACAGGATCCTGTCTTGCTATCGGCACGCTGGCGGCGCCCGATGGAGAGACCGCCATCACTTTTGCAGACAGCACTGAAGACATTGAAGGAGTCGAGCTTGTGTACGATGGCGTGCTGTCAACGCCGAACAAGGAAGTAGCGGTTTGCGATGTCTTGGGCGAGAAATTGATTGTGATGCCCTCTGCTGCGTCCTTCACTAGGATCAAGATCTTCGCGAACGACCTTACGGAGCCTGATCAGATCGTCATCGTCGCGCAACCGGCGTAGGTGTGTCGGGCGCACCACCTGGATGGTGCGCTCGTAGAAGGCACAACGTAGGACAAGCTTTATCGACTGGAAGCCTCGGACATGCAGGCTGAGAGGATCGCAGGAATCTAGCTGAGGCCCGCTTGCTGGACCTAACTGGCTTTGGATGGTGGCGGGCGCAGAGAAGGAGGAGCTTGTTGTGACCACGGTAGCTCACAAGGAGGTCGCCTTGATCTTTCGCGGGTTTGAGTGCTCTCCGGAGCGGGTCGAAGAGTTGCTTGGTGCTCGGGCAAGCGAGAAGGGTGTTCGAGGAGGCCCGGTAAGGCCAGGTGTAAAGGCCACTTTGAGGCGATCGTTTGCTAGGTTCTCTGTATCTCTTGATCCGACCGTCAGGTTGGACCAGGTCATCCCTCTTCTTCTCGATGAGCTAGGCAGGTTGGATCGATTGATTGATGTTCGCGACTCTGTGGCGCCGGAATTCTTTGAGATCAATACGCTGTGGCCAGTCAAGAATTCGGAGGAGCAGGAGGGTGGCTTTTTTCCCTCTTCGGTGATCTCCAACTTGGCAGGCTTGAGATGCTCCTTGTCATTTAGCTTCTCGTGAACCAGCTGACAGGCCAAATTAGCGAAGCGCATTTGGGGGCAATTGACCATGAAGCACAAGGCCCGCGATACGGGCCTCGTGCGTTGTCGGGCCGTGATCGTTGCGACCAGCATCCAGATTGTGGGAGCAACGAGTCGAGTACATCGCTTTCGATGCGCGGCCTTGCCTTGGGCAGCTGTCGGATGCGTTCAAGCTGCTGTTGCAGCTTCTGGGCCGGTTCGTCGATACGACGGGTTGGCACGACCTTCAGCGACAGCACCCCAGGATGCACTCACCGCAGCCACCGCAATAGCGCACGCGGGTACGCACCCAGTGGTCGCCGGTGGCGACCATGAACAGTACCAGCAGCGCGACCAAAGCCTGGTTACCCGATAGGGAGGTCCACAGCCGACGGGTTCGGCACGCTTAGGTCCGGCAGCGCGACGCGCCATCCGCTTCACCGGTTCGCGCGGCCAACTGAGGCTGCGAGGTGCGTCGTTCCTTTACAGCCTCACCGTCACCGACACAAACGCACTCCGCCCCGACGACGGCGAGAACATCGGCCGGGCCTTTTCCCAGAAGAAGCTGTCGTACCAGGCGTAGACGTACTCGCGTCCGGTGGCGTTGCGCAGCTGCACGTCCACGCTGGTGCGCGGGGTGAGGCGGAGCTTGGCGCTCAGGTCGAGCACTGCGAAGCCGCCGAATTTGTCGGTGAGGTTCCGCTCTTCGAGGTAGTAGTCACCCTGCGCCCGCCCTTGCAGTCCGAGCTGCAGGGCATCGGTGGCGCGGTAGTCGAGGCCGAGGTTGCTGATGGTGCGGGGTGTTGCGGCCACTTCGTTATCTTCGATCGAAACGCCTGGCGCGCGACCGTCGCGCTCGATCTTCGCCTCCTGGTAGGCGTGCGAGGCCCATAGCGTCCACTTCTCGCCCATCTGCGCATCGAGCTGCAGGTCCACGCCGCGGCGGCGGGTCTTGCCCAGCACCACGGTGGTCCCGGTGGCGGGCATGTTGGAGACTTCGTTCTCCGCATCCTGCTGCCACACTGCCAGGCGCCCGCGGGTGCCGGCGAACGGGCTGAAGCGCAGGCCGGCCTCCATGCCGGTGTTGGTGGAGGGCCGCATCGCCGCCTGCTCGGGTGTGAGGTAGGCCGGCGGCGTGCTGCCGGTCAACACTTGGAAGGTGCGGCCCCAGTTGGCATAGAGGTTGGTGTCGGCATCGAGCCCGTAGACCACGCTGAGCTTGGGCTGGCCGATCGTGCCGTAGTCCTGCAAGGCGGCACGCACGCCGCTGGGCAGCCGGGTTGCGCCATCGAAGCGGTCGATGCGATAGGCGGGCACGATCTTCAACGCTGCGGTGGGTTGCCAGATCGCCTGCAGGTACGCGCCTGCATTGTGGAAGGTGTGGTGGTCGTCGTTCTGGATGCGTGCGGGCGTGGCATCGAAGTCGGTCGGCACACTGTAGGCGAACCGTTCGCGCACGTAGCCGTTGTGCTGCTGTTCGTAGTTCGCGCCGGCCTCGAGGGTGAGGGCCGGGTGGGCCGCCCAGGTGAGTGTGGCGAGCAGGCCCGATTGCGCCTCGTCCCAGACGCGACGCTGGCGCGGGGCGTTGCCGGTGGGCACATCGCTGAAGGTGATGCGGCGGTCGTCGTGGTAGCGGTTGTGGTAGAGCTTGGTGCCCAGTACCAGTGCTTCCGTCAGGGCGAGATCGATGTGCAGGCCGAACTGACGCATGCTGCGGTCGTCGCTGTCGTGGGCATTGCGCAGCGCCGAGCGCCGGCGCCCGGCTTGCAACTCGTCTGCGGTCATGAAGCCGGGTTCGTCGGCCTGGTGGCGGTAGGCGCGTGCGGTCAGGCCGATGCGCATGCCGTCCTCAAGGCTGCCGTAGAACCATTTGCCGCCCAGCGAGTACTTTTCCGAGTGGTCGTGCTCGCGGTAGCCGTCCGAGGCCTGGACGCCGACGAAGTAGTTCTGTGCGAAGTCGCCGTGTTCGCGACCCACAGCGAGCTGTGCCTGGCGGGTGGCGAAGCTGCCGTAGGTCAGCCGGGCATCGGTGTATGTGCCGCCCTGGCGCGTGCCGAAGTTGATGTTGCCGCCGATGTTGTGCAGGCCGTAGCGCGGGTCGTTGGTGCCGCGCACGACTTCGATGTAGTCGATCTCCAGCGGAAACAGCATGTCGATGAAGCGCTGGTTGCCGCTGTTGACGTTGCTCGGAATGCCGTCGATCAGGGTCTTGATGGCGTTGAGATAGCCCTCGCCATTGAAGGCGCGGAAGCTGACCTTGCCCGACTCGGCGCCCTGACGGGTCTCGGTGAGCTGCATGCCCGGCATCTGGCCGAGCAGTTCCCAGCTCTGTGCCACGGTCTGGTCCTCGATGCGTTCGGCGCCGAGCACGTCGACCGAGGTCAGCACTTCGTGTGCGGTCAGCTGCCCGCGGGCCTGGTGCACATGCAGAGTCCCCATCGTGGTGTCGACCGATTGGGCGTGGGCGGCGCCGCTCGTCAGGGCGGCGATCAGGGCGAGATGCAGGGGGGTGGCGGGCATGGGAATAGCGTGGGGATAGGGGAGATGCCGACCTCCGGGCCGGCGCGGGCGCGCAATCTATCATGTAATAACATTACATTTCACGTGCGTCTGAGCCGGAGGTGCGCACGCCCCCCGGCCCGGCAAGACGCACTCAGCGCAGCCACCGAAAGGTCGCGATGTGTGGCCGCACCCAGCGGTCGAACGCCAGCACGACGAGTAGCGAAGCGGCGAGCAGCGGCAGCACGACGGCCGAGATCAGCAGCAGCGCGAGCAGGGCGCGGGTCGGGATGCGTGTGGTGGAGGCAGGTGCACCGATACGGCCAGGCGGACGCCGACGCCACCACATCGTGGTCCCGGTGACGACCAGCACCACCACGCCGATACAGGCGGCGAGCATCACCAGCTGGTTGAGCCGCCCGAAGTAGTTGCCCATGTGCAGTTGCACGCCCAGTTCGATTGCCTGGGCGACGACGCCGTAGTCGTCGAAGCCCGTGCTGACCAGCAGCGCGCCGTCGCGATCGAAGTGGTAGGTGACCTGGTCCTGCGGCCGCGCGGGATAGGTGTAGGCCATCAGTGCGCCGCGCGCTTCGCTGGGCAGGAACACGCGCAGCTCGTCGTCGGTGCCGGCGGCGCGGATGTGGGCGATCGCGCGTTCCAGGCCGGCCGTCGTCCAGTGCCGCGCACCAGTCCGTGGTGCGGACGCGCCATGGTCGTGGTGGGCCGATGTTGCATTGGCGGCCGGCATTGGCGCACGTTGCAGGGTCCATGGCACGTCGTTGAAGGCGTCGCCGACGCGCGGTGCCTGCGGCGCGGCATAGCGCCGGTAGACCGCGGGGTAGCCTTCGCCGACGAGTTCGGCGCCGCCGCGGATCCAGTCGCCCCAGAACACCGCCCACGGCAACCCGGTGGCGACCAGGAACAGCACCAGCAGCGCGACCCACAGCCCGGTGGCGCGATGGAGCGAGGTCCACAGCCGGCGGCCGCGAGCGCGCACATCCGGTATCGCGACGCGCCACCCGCGCTCGCGCGGCCAGCCCAGATACAGGCCGCTGACGATCAGCAACACCGTCCAGCACGCGGTGAGTTCCATCACGTAGCGGCCGAAGGTACCGAGCATCAGCGAGCCGTGCAGCCGGTCCGCGATGCCGACCACCGTGCGTGCCGGTGCGAGGACGCCGAGCACGGTGCCGTTGCCGGGGTCGACATAGGCGATGCGGCTGGCGCCGTCGGCCTGTTCCAGATGCACCTGCGCGGCGCGGCGGTGGTCGGCCGGCAGGTCGATCCGTGTCGGCGTGGCATCGGGTACGGCGGCGTGGGCGACGTCGATCATGTCGCCCAGAGGCACGCGTGCCGTCCAGGGCGCGGGTGTGAAGCGCAGGTGCGGGTAGAACGCGTCGTTGAGTTCGTCGTTGAAGAGGTAGATCGCGCCGGTGACTGCGAGCACCAGCAGGAACGGCGCGACGAACAGGCCGGCATAGAGGTGCCAGCGCCAGAACAGGCGGTAGCGGTCGCTGCCGGGACGCGGTGCGGGAGCGGACATGGACCTGACCATGCTCAGAACCGCGTGCGCAGGGTCATCTCGACGCTGCGTGGCGCGCCGAGATAGACATGGGTGGCCGGGTAGCCGGAGTACTCGCCGTAGAGGGCGTCGCCGGCGTTGCGCACGCGCAGTGCCAGCGACACGCGGGGCCAGTCGTAGCCGGCCCAGGCATCGAACGTCGTGCGGCCGCGCACGTAATAGGTGTTGGCGTTGTCGGTGTAGAAGCCGCCGACGTGGTGACCGCTGGCCCCGAGCGAGACCGGCGCGCTGGCAAAGCGGTAGGTCGCCGCGAGCGATGCGGTGCCATTGGGCACGTTGCTGGGGCGATGGCCGCGGCGGTCGAAGCCGCCGGCTTCGATCAGCTCATCGAAGCGGGCTCGTCCCCAGGTGGCCGAGGCCTCGAGGCGCAGGCCGCGCGTGGCCTGCAGGTCGGCGGCCAGTTCCAGGCCCTGCGAGGATTGCCGGCCACCCTGCACGCTGATCGTCGGGTTGGCTGGATCGCGGGTCAGGATGCCGTCGCGCTCGATGCGGTATGCGGCTGCGGTCAGCGACAGGCGCGCATCCCAGGCCTCGGCCTTCAGGCCGACCTCGGCGGCGCGTGCATCGCTCAGGTCGAAGCGGCCCGACGCGGTCTGCAACGTGAGCATGCTCGAAACCGGGCTGGCCGCGGTGGAGACCTGGCCGTACAGCTGCAGGTGGTCGCGCAGGTCGAACACGCTGCCCAGTCGCCACGACAGTGGCGTGTAGCGCGGCGCGAAGTTGGTGCGGGCGCCGCTGATGCGATCGTCGATGGCGCGGTCGAGGTCGATCCGCTCGTAGCGCACGCCGCCAGTCAGCAGCCAGCGCGGCGTGAGGTTGAAGGCGTCTTCCACGAACACCGCATGGGTGCGTAGCCCGGTCCGGAAGACCTGGTCGCTGGTGAAGGCGTCCGAATCGGCGCCGGGGAACGTGCCCAGCACCGGATCGATCGGTGTGACCGGCGTGGTGAGGCCGCTCTGGCGTGGATTGATGAAGTCGGTGTCGTTGACCTCCACGCCGATGGCGAAGCGGTTGCGCCGCCCCGCAAGCGGGCCGTCGTAGGACAGGGCCAGGCGCTCGTTCCAGAAGCGGTGATCGTGGAAGACACGCTGCACACCGCGGGCGTAGAGGCCGGTGCCGCGGTCGTAACGCCAGTCGTCGGAATAGACGAAGTCGCGATCGGCGCGGTAATGCGCCAGGTCGTTGCGCAGCTGCCAGGTCGACGACAGCGCGAGGGTGGTGTTCCAGCGCAAGAGGTTGCTACGGGCGCTGGTGTAGGCGCCGATCGGGTTGTAGTTGGTGTGGCGGGTGGCGCGATCGATCACCAGAGCATCGGCGCTGCGCACCACGCGCGACGGTGCGATGGCGTCTTCGGCGGCGATCATCGGGACGCCCTGATAGGTGCCGGTGCTCGTGTCCTGCGCGTGTTGCCAGGACAGCAGCATCGATAGCGTCTCGCTCGGCGTCCATGCTGCGCTTGCCGAGAGCGTGGACGTCTCGACCGCGTTGCGCTCGATGTCGTAGAGACTGTCGGCGCGCAAGCCACTGGCATCGACCCGGACGGCAAGCGTGTCGGAGACCGGCTGGTTGACGCCCAGCCCGGCGCGGCGGGTGCCGAAGCTGCCGATGCCGAACATGCCGTCGATTGCCACGCCGTCGGTGCTGGGCCGACGCGTCACCAGGTTGATCGCGCCGCCCATCGCGCCTTCGCCGTACAGCACCGAGGCCGGGCCGCGCAGGACCTCCACGCGTTCCAGCGACCAGGTATCGACATCGCGGGCGACGAAGGTTGATGCGCCCAGGCGCACGCCGTCGTGCAGCACCGAGACAGTGTTGCCGCTGAAGCCGCGCAAGGTCACGACGGCGGGATTGCCAGGCACATTGCCGACCATCGCGCCCTGCGCCAGCTCGAAGGCCTCGCGGGTGGTGCGGGCGCCCCGGCGTGCGATCTCCTCGCGGTCGATTACCTGCAGCGAGGCCGGCGTCTCGCGTTGGGTCAGGCCCAGGCGGCTGCCGGTGTGTTGCGGCGCATCGAGCGTGCGTAGGCGTTGGCCATGTACCTGCAAGGCGTCGAGCGTAGTGGGTGAGGCATTGGACTGCGGGGGCGATTGCGCGAGTGCGGAAGGCGACAGTGCAAGGGCCATCAGCCCGGCAAGCGGGGCGATCGATCGAAGGGCGCATGGCGTGCCGGGGGCCGACAGTGGCCCGGGTGGGATAGAACGAGGCATGGGCAGGATCCGGTACTGCGTGCGACGCGGGCTGGACACGCGCGCACGCACGACGCCGCGCAACGCGCGGCCATCGCAAACGAAGGAGGCGACCCGGAGGTCGCGGCGGCTTGGATCAGGCCGCCAGCGGTGGCCCGCGTGAGCCCAGGCCGCAGGGATGTCGCGTCAGCACGCGTGGCGTGCGTGGTGTGGGTAACGGCGAGGCGATATGCGGCGCCAACGACCAGGCCAGCCACAGCACCGCGATCAGCGTGGTCGCCAGCAGCGGGCAGTAGGCGCAGTCCGGCCTGTCGCCGTGGTCCATCGGCGCGGCCGGTGGCGTGTCCAGCAGCGCGAACGGATCGACCATGCTGACCAGCTTGTCGCTGCCCGTGGTGCACAGCTCCATCAGAATCGTGCGCGGGGCGTCATGCGGCGCGGCGGCCAGCCTGCCGACCGATGGCAGCAACGCGAGCAGCAGCACGGCCGTCAGCGACAGCCATGCGAATGCGCGTCTGAAACGGCGGCTCCCGGACATGACGGAAGTCTAGCTGCGGGCGTAGGGATTGAGGCGCGCATGAGGGTGCGTTGGGTGCGACTGTTTGTCGCAGCGCTGGGCGTATGCGAGTCCATCAATGCGCGGCGCACATGACAAGTGAGCCTCGGAGGCATCGCCCGTTCCCATGGTGTCGCGCGCCCTGCTGTCGTATCGTCGAAGAACGTACTGTGGTACGTCGGTTCACGGCAGTAGCGAGGTATGAGGTGATGTTGCCTCATAATGCACTGCCGCGATTTGGGGACTTCACGGTGGCATCGGATGGTGTACGTGAGGGGTAGGAGGATCTTGGTCGGGCAGGGTTGGTTGATCAGGGAATCGAGGGGCCCGATTCAAAGATCTTTGGGACGCAGTTCGGTCGTCTATGGAGTGGTGAGTAGCGCATGATTCAAAGGGTATTTGGCTTCATAAGCCTTCTGTTTTTCTCGTTTCTCTTCCTCAGGATTGTTCTGTACTTCATCAACAAGTTGTTGGAACGCTCTGAGTTCGTGGGCTCCGATGTCGTGGTGATGGGTTTTGGATTGATGTTTGGTTTTGTTTCTGTCATGCAGGGGTTGTCGCTCCGCGGCAGGAAGATGGATCACTGATCCGAGGATGGGGCGCGGAGTTCGAGGCGAAGGGGGGCAGGATGTCAAAGGCAAGCGATGCCTGGGTACGCGCCTGGGAGTTGATGGAGGATGGCCACGTCGAGCAGGCGTATGCCCACTTCTTGCAAGCAGCCCAAGCCGGGGATTCGGACGCGCATGTGGCGATTGGATATCTCATTGAATCTGGCGACTTCTCCTGGTTGGAGGCATCCACGGCCAATGAGTTCTATGCAATGGCAGCGGAGAAGAACAATGTGTGTGGATTGTTCAATCTCGGGCTGAACAGGCTCGATTCCGGTGCCAAGGCGGAGGCAGCCGAGCTGATGGCCAGGTCGTATCACGCTGGTGCGCCGGACGCCATTGTCTATTTGCTGGAGCTCTTCGAATTCCTGGAGGCAGAGGCATTCCAGAAATCGGAGCTTGAGGCAAAACTGGAATCCGCGCTAAGGCGGGGCGATCTTTCTGAGTTTGTCGAAAGCAGGGCGGCCGCTCTGCTGCGTCGGGTCTAGCTTGGGTCGACTTCTTGAGCGCCGAACTGGTGCGCTGGATTAAGTCAGTAGTGATACCACCGAAGCGCGGCATTGGGGGGGGCTCTCGCGTTGCGGACTGATTTTTCAGTGTTTCGAGCTATGTGCAGTGCAACGAGTAAGAGGCCCGATGTCTCTGCGATCTCGCTTGAAGAGTCTATGAGGTTGAGCCTTGTTTACTTCGAGGGTGCTCTGATATCAGTCGCAAAGTCTCCCGTCGATACATACTCTGACTTTGGTGGCGTGTTGGGGTCTTCATGGGAGGCTGTACAGGAACTGATTTCCGGAAAGCCACTGGTTGAATGGAGCGCGCTGCTATGGAGGCAGAGGGTGTTAATTAGGGAAATAGTTTGTATGGCAGAAGGATTGCAGGGTTGGGCGTTCAAGGGTCTGGGTCTGGATGATTTCAATGATCCCGATTGGGATGAAGTCCGAAAGTTAGCGGAAGAATATTTTGATTTTATAGAGCAGCACAATGGCGCTGGATAGGGTCTACTACACGATATCTCTCAGGGTTTGGCATCCGAGCATGAAGTTTCAATCCATCGCCAAGTCTATTTCTCTGGCGCCAGTCATCGGATACAGCGCGGGTGAGATCAGGACGACTCCGAAGGGGCAGGTTCTCCCGGGTGTGAACCCTGCTACTTTCTGCGTCTTCGAGTTGATAGAGCGCGATGTTGGGTTTTTCACGGATGGGGTCGAGCAGTTGCTGCCACTTCTGGCGAGGCATCGTGAATTGCTCAGTTCGATTGCGGCGACTGGTGGTTCTTCGGAGTTGTATGTCGGCGTGTTCGTGGACAAATCGGAAACGACAGGATTCAGCGTGCAGGCCGATACGATGGCCGCCCTTGCCGAGCTCAGTATCCAGTTGTCAGTGGAAATATACTTGGAGCGCACGGATGACTAAGTATGCTGACCACTCCGGTCGTTGCGTAAAGTGATCCCACGATCTCGGGCATTCTGTTGGCGCCGCGAGCTATCGCGCGATTATGGGTGTTGCCACTGCCCTTGCGACCGGGCCTGAGATTGCTGCCGTACGAGCCGCGCTGCGCAGGTCGCGCAAGAAGGAGCGTGTCTTCACCCGTGCGTCGCTCTGGGAACAGTGCCCTAAGGGAAGATGGTCTGGTCAGTGGCAGCGATGTCCAGGACTTTCAGCGGATTGGCGAGCGATCAAGGCAGGAAGGGGAGGCAGGACCGGTATGGAGCGGGCTGTGAGTGCAGACGAGTCGATTCGCGCGGCTACGCGGGCTCTTCAAGCAGGAGAGATCAAGCTGTGCCTAAGTCTTCTGGATGCTGTGTTAGGGGAGCGCAACGGCTCTCATGAGGCGGCAGCCCATTTTATGAAGGGCCTCGCTTTTGAGTATGGAGGCGATGATGTCGAGGTTGACCTTAGCAAAGCGGCGCGGCACTACCGCCATGTTGTTCATCTCGTCGGGGATGAAGATTCCGCGCCGTTGCTTTACTTGGCTCGCGTGCTATTGAAGATGGGGGGTGTTCCCAATGGGGCGTCGGCATTGAAGGCGATCAGTGCGGCAAGTGAGATCAAGTGGTCTCCCGAGGTTGACCTGGCCTTTGCCGAGTATCATGAATCTGTTAATAAAGATTACCATGCGGCTGTTGGAAGTTATCTTCGTGCAGCGTTGCGCGGCAGGTTCTCTGGATTCTTTGGTGCTTCGCGCGTGATGAGGGTCCAAGGTCATGTGGTTCGCGCCGCTTTTATCGATGTGGTAAGGGTGATGCTCGGTCCGTTCATATTCCTATTGATTGGCCGAAATGCGAGAAGATCGTTCTGGTCCTGAATGACGGCGTCGGTGTGATTGCTGATTCGCTACTGATCGACCAGCATGCGTGGCGAGAGGTTGATCGAACAAGCAGTAAGGGGTGAGCATGAAGATCCGAGAAGAATCTAAGATCCAAGTGCGCGAACGGTTCTACGGCGTTGGAGCTGTTGGGCTACTGCGGTTGCTCGGGTGCGGCAGGAGGATAGCTATGTCAGCGATGGTTGATGCGCGCGAAGAGTTATCGGCGGACGATATCTTTGCCATCTACTACAAGAAAAGTGGGCTAGAAATAGTATTAGTGATCGAGCTGTTAGAGCACGCTGCTCAGGAGCTCGGCTTGCCGGTTAGGAAGCTGAGGCCTCAGGATCGTTTTTCTGTTGAGCTTGCGCCTCGTCGCGGCAATGAGTTGGATTCCGGCTGCGGGATTCTTTTGTGCGAGCTCGGCCGTCTTGCAAAGAAGCGTGGGCGAACTATCCAGGGGGAAATTGAATCGATTGATGACTATCTGAGGGCAATGGCTCCTGTCTATTACGCTGACCGGAGCGCGTAAATTTAGAGGTTCAACTGCTCTTTAGTCTCTCCGCCGTTGTGGGGTGATTGTCGCTTTGCGGCAGGAAGATGGATCACTGGTTTGGGGGGCGCTGATTCATGGGGGTGTGAGGTCGAAGCCCGATGAAACCTGGCCCATTCGGGAGGTGGGACTGTCTTAGGGCGGCGTAGTCCGAAGTGCATATGGAGATCGGATGGTGCCTCTTGCTCCTGTCGATGAAATCGGAACTGTGGCGAATTATGCGCCCTCGTATGAGGGTGCGACGGCTTCCCTGATAGCAAGTCAAGGAGGGTTTGTGATTTCTCGACGTCGAGAAATAGTATTCATCGTTCTGCTATGGGCAGTGATGTCGTGCACAAGTATTGCTCGTGCTGCTGATAATGGTTCCATCGTGAACGTCGCCAAGGCAGCTGCTATTGCTTATGCGCGATTTGAGGTCGATCTTGAAAGGGGGTATTCGGAGCATCCGATCTCCGAAGACACGATCGAGCTTTTAGTGTTCTCTCGCAATCCAGGCAACTATGACATGGGCGTAAGTCAGACGAATGAGCTGTATGTTGTCGTTTTCTTGCCGAGGCGTGTCCCGCCCTTCGAGAATGTGACTGGCGGCGGCGGGGAGTATCGAATCAGGAAGAGTGATTTATCTGTAATGAGTTCGATGGGATACAGGTGAACCGAACTTTGTCCAGCAAGTGGTATGATGTTGTCCTGCGGTGGATGTAATGTGCAGGTGCTACTAACGTATATGCTGTTCCGAATCTTGCAGGTAGCACGATGATGAGAGTCATACTTTTATTTCTTGCCGGACTCATAGCTACCTATCTGCTCTCGTGCTCTTCGGCGTCTAGGCGCAGCTTACGTGCGTTTGAAACGATTAGTTTGGGCAATGACCGTCATGCGGTTCTCCGGGCGTTAGGAGGCCCTGATGTGGTCGAGGGACCGGAAAAGCTGTTCGCACACTATGCCTCAAAGCCTTGCGGCGGCATTTGCAAAGAGCGTCTATGGTTTGAGAACAGGCTGAGCTTTGGGATTGAAGCTTGGTCAGTCGAGCTTGGTGAGGATGGCAAGGTGGTGCATAAGGCCCATTGGCATTCGCCCTAGGCGCTAATGGTCCGCTAAGTGCTCCTGCCTCAGCCCTACGGCTCCAGCACCCAATCGTTATGCCCCGGGTGGTAGGTCGGGTGCTCCTTCATGTAGGCCTTCACTTCATCCATGGCGTCAGCTTCTCGCTTGAAGTCCGCCTTGCGCTGGTCTGGGTCGAGGAAGGTGACGTAGGTGGGTGCGCCACGGTTCTCTCCCGTTCCTGCTTGAAGTGTGCGAACTCGTCGCGGTGGAGGTCGAAGATCCGGCGGTCTTCCTGCGCCTGACGGCCGCCCCAGTCGGGCTCTTGAGCGCCCGGGCGTTCTTGACATGGTCGTTGTGCAGGTTGTCCAGTTCGCCCAGCATCGTGCGTACGTAGTTGTATTCGATGTTCCAGTCCGGCTTCGTTACGCTGTCGTCGGCCATTGCGTTGAGTCAGCCGTGCTGTTTGTTGGCGGTCTTCTCGACTTCGGCGAGCCGATGAACATCGGGGCCCGTCCAGACTCCGTGCTGGGCGAAAGGGCTTCATGCGATGTTTCCGCTACGAGCCTTTGCAGCCTATTGACATCGATACCTACGAGGTGCAGTTTCCTTGCTCGCACGCGGCGCGATGCAGGGGGCATCCGCTGGTTGTGCCAGGGAGTGGTGCATGCGCAGGAAGGGCGGGCCGGTGCGGATCGGCAGTGGGAAGACGCGGCAGCTTGTGGCGGCGACGTTGGTCGCTCTTGCGCTTGCACCCGGTTTGGCCTCTGCGATCAGCACGCTGGGGACCGTCAAGGTCTCGGAGGAGGTCAGCGCGCCCACGCCGATGGAAACCGTACGCGTTACGGCGCCTCGTGGGAGCAGCGGCGGCGGGATCGTGAACTTCGACGCGGTCCGGGTCATCGGCGTTCGCGGGGGCGGCCGGATTCCGACGCTGGGAGTCGTCAGCGCGATCCGGCCCAATCTCGGCGATCTAGGCGCGCCCAGCCAGAGCCGCGACCCGGAGATGCCATGCGATCAGACCACCGGCGCGGCGATGACGGCCGGCAATCCGGTCGTCTTCTCCACCGGCAACAAGGTCGAGTTCGAGACGGACTTCGCGGCCGATGTCGAGATGGGCCTGTCGCTCACGCGCACCTATAACCATTACTGGACCGGGACCGGGATCTTTGGCCGACACTGGCTGAGCAACTTCGACTACTCGCTCGCGTCGGCGGAGCCCGGCCCCAACGCGGCCAATATTTGGCTGCAGCGTCCCGATGGGCGCAGCATCAAGTTCCAGCGGACCGCCTTGGGGCGTTGGGAAGAGGCCAAGGCGCAGGCCATCGCCTACGTCACGTTGTCGGGCAACGTCTACACGCACAACAGCGAAGACGGGCTGGTCGAGCAGTACAACGCCAACGGCTATATCACGCGCCTGGCCAGCCGGCAGGGCGTGGCGTGGACCTTCAGCTACAGCAACAATTACTTGCAGCGGGTCACCCATACTTCGGGGCGCTATGTCCAGTTCACCTGGACCAATGGGCAGCTGACGAAGGTGACCGATCCGGGGGGCAATGCCTATACCTTCACCTACACGGCGAATGCGCTCGGCAGTGGCCGGCATCGGCTGGCGACGGCGAACCCGCCGGGTACGCCCGGCACGACGGTCCAGTATCACTACGAGGATGCGCGCTTTCCGGGTGGTTTGACCGGTAAGTCGTTCAACGGCTTGCGCTATTCCAACTTTGCCTACGATGCGAATGGGCGCGCCACGCTGAGCGAGCACGCCGGCGGTGTCGAGCGCTACACCTTTGCCTACGAACTCAACCCGTCCACATCCCCGGCCCCCCCACCGCCGCCGCCGCCGCCGGCAGGTGGCAGCTGCGATCCGAACACGGGCCGCTGCACGCATCCGCTCTCGATCGGCGACCGTCTGCGCACGGCCGCCGTGGCGCCGATGGCGGTGGCCGCGAGCGCGCCGACCGGCACCATCCGACGCACCGTGGTGACCAATCCGCTGGGCAAACAGACCAGCTACGAGTTCGAGAACGGCAGGCTGATCGCGACCATCGGGCTCGCATCGGCGCACTGCGCGGCGGCCAGCAAGGCGATTGTCTACGATGCCAACGGTTACCCGTCGATTGCCGAGGACTTCAACGGCAACAAGACGTACACGACCTACAACGCCAAGGCGCAGCTGCTGGAGCTGCGCGAGGCGGTCGGCACCCCAGTCGAGCGGACCACGACCTACGCCTGGAGCTCGACAAATCGGATGACCCGGCAGACGCTGCCGGGGCAGGTCGAAACCACGTGGACCTACGACAGCAAGGACCGGCTGACGTCGGTCGCTGCGAAGAATCTCAGCGCGAACGGCGTGGCCGGGCAGGCGCGCAAGACCACCTTTGCGTACACCGTACACGGCAATGGCATGCTGGCATCGACGACCGTCGACGGGCCGATTGCTGGTACCGCCGACCAGGTGGTCAGCCGCTACGACGCAACGGGGGCGCTGACCGCCCAGGAAAGCAGCATCGGCGCTGTGACCTTCGCCGACCACAACGCACTTGGGCAACCTGGCAAGGTCACCGGCTTGAATGGTGACGTGGCGGAGTTTGCATACGACGCGCGCGGCCGGCTGGTCCGGGCCCGCCGTTTCCCGACTGGCACCGCTGCCGATACCACATATCGATATCTGTCCAGCGGACTGCTGGGTGCGGTTACACGACCCGATGGCCAGGTGCGGACTTACGCCTACGACGCCGCGAGGCGCCTGGTGGCCGAGTCCGAGCCGGAAGATGGCGGCAGCCACGCGGTAATCGAGTACACCCTTGACCCAATGTCGTTGGTAACGCAGACGGTCGTGCGCAGCGGCCTGCAGCCCGCGCCGCCGGACAGCACCATTCGGGGCGTGATCGATGGCGTGGCCGGCAGCGAGAGCGCGGGCTATGTGGTTCGGGGCTGGGCCTGCGCGTCGTACTACGATGCACCGATCCCGGTACACATGTATCTGGGTGGCCCCGCGGGGGCGGGGATCGGCTTCAGCGGATACATCGCCGATCTGCCCAGTGACCCTGGCGTGGCTGAGGCCTGCGAGTCGCAGGGAACTGCGCACCGGTTCAATATCCCGATCACCACAGCGATGCGCCAGCAGCACGGCGGCAAGACGATCTACGTCCATGGCATTTCGCCGGTTGGCGGCAATAACCTGACGATCGCGGCCTCTGGCAGCTTCCGGATTCCGGCGATCCAGAGCACGAATCCGCCTCCCAATCCGCCGCCGGGCGGGGGTGGGTGGTGCAATCCCAATACGGGCATCTGCCAACAGCCGGTGGGGATCGAGATCGATATCGTGTCTGGCCCGCAGACATCTGTAGGTGCGCTGTCGTCCACTGACGGTATCGCCTACCGTCGGATCGTCGATTACGACGAACTCGGCCGCGTGCGTGGGGTGCGAGGTAACAATGGCCAGCTGACGACCTACACCTACGATCTCAACGGCAGCGTTCTCACCGAGAAGAACGCCTACAACCATGTCACAACGCATCACTATGATGCGCTGAACCGCTTGGTCAGAACGGTCAATGCACTGGGCTATTCGACGTACTACGAGTACAACGCGCTCGATCTGCCGACCAAGGTTACCGACCCGCGCGGAAACGCCACGAGTTACGTGATCGATGGTTTCGGCCAAGTGCTGAAGCAGACCAGCCCCGACACTGGCGTCACGACGTTCCAGTTCAATGCGGCAGGCCTGAACACCCGGATGACGCGCAATGACGGCAGCTGGTTGACCTACACCTACGACGGGCTGGGTCGGCTGACCGGGGCGACCAGTGGGAGTGACACACTTGCGTACGGGTACGACTGGTGTGGTAACGGCAAGGGCCGGCTGTGCAACGCCGACTCTCCGACGAGCACCCGCCACTTCGGCTATACCCCTGAGGGCGCCATCGCCATCACACGCGATGTAACGCCGTCCTCGGATGATTGGACGCACTACGCATACGATGCGGTCGGTCGTCTGGGCGGCATCAGCTACGCCAGTGGCACATCGGTCGGTTACGGCTACCACCGCGGCAGGCTGGCTGTGATCCAGGCCACGATCAACGGTGTCACCCGCACGGTCGCCGATCAGTTCAAGTACTCGCCAACAGGGGCGATGACGCGAATGATGTACGGCAACGCCACTGTGAAGGATCGCGAGTACGACCTGGACGGCCGTTTGACGATCACGCACGACCACGGATGGCTTGGTCACACGTACGGCTACAACGCCCTTGACGAAGTCACCTCGATCCAGAACTGGTCTCGAACGCAGTACAACCAGAACTTCGGCTATGACCCCTTGTCGCGGTTGACCAGTATCGCCTCGCCCGTGGGAAACCAGAGCTTTACGTTCGATGCCAACGGCAATCGGACGCTTCATCAGTGGGATCATGGCGAGGGCTACCAGGTCGCAAGCAACAGCAATCGGATGACGGTGGCAGCGAACCAGACGTTGGTTTACGACGGCCGGGGAAATCGAGCGAGACAGCAATTCGTAGGCTCGACAACCATCTATGACTACGATGGCTTCAACCGGCTCGTGTCGGTGCAGCGAGACGTGGCAGCCTCCTACACCAACCCCAACTATGCCGATATCCATCTGCCGGCCGGTACTACGACATATGCGATCAATGCGCTTGGCCAAAGGACAGCCAAGAGTGGGCCGCTGGGCAGCGCCCGGTTCGTGTACGGTGGACAAAACACGCTGATGTCAGAGGTGACGGGTGGGCAGTGGACCGATCACATCTGGATGGGCAGCGAGCCGATCGGGTTCGTGCGCGGTGGGCAGCTGTACTTCACGCATGCGGATCGGCTAGGGCGCCCGGAGATAGTGACCGACACGAGCGGTCGACATCGCTGGTACGCCGCAAATTATGCCTATGATCGCGCCGTGCTCGGCAGCACGATCGGCGACTACAACTTGGGATTCCCCGGGCAGTACTACGATGCGGAGACCGGCTTCTGGTACAACGGCTTCCGCGACTACGACGGACGTACCGGGACGTACTTGCAGAGCGATCCCATTGGCCTGAACGGAGGGATGAATACGTATTCCTACGTGCAAGGAAACCCGAACTCGTTCGTCGATCCTCTGGGTTTGGTAGGGTGGAGTGGAACAATAACTATTGGTAGTGGCGGTCGCGGAGGAGCTGGTGCGGCCATGGGAATAGCAAGTCTGACGTCCGAGTGCGTGAATGGCCAGATGGTGTCGGCGAAAGTGGCTCTTGGCGGCGCCGGTGTCGCGATTGGCTCTCCGGTCGCTCTTACGGTCTCGCAAGTCACCTTGACCGGTGGAAACATTATGTATCCAGACGCTTCAGATCTTGAGGGGGAGTTCTATATGGCAGGAGCGAGCTTTGCTGTGGGTGGTGGGGCTTCTGCCATAAATCTACGTATTGGCTCTGTCGCAAGTGCCGGGGTTGGTGGGCAAGCAGGATGGGACGCGTCGATGTCGCTTCTGTATGGTGGAGCCAAGATTATGGGGGCGCCGGTTTCGAGTGAGTGTGGGTGCGGCAGGTGATGTTTTGGATATCAATGTTGTGTGTGTTTCTTCTTCTTGTCATGATGGTGACAAGAGAGGCTGCAGTTTTTCGTCTTCGGGTGCGAAGACGTCGTGATTGGGAGCGGTTTGGCAGCCCTGAGTTCTTGGAGAGAGATGTCTTCCTGAAGAAGTTTCCCTATCTCGGCTGGACTGACGTGTACAGGACATCAGGCGTACTTGATCGATTTGTGCTTGTCGTATTCCTGATCTCTCATTTGCTGTTTGTGATGTTCGCTTTGATCTCGCTTGTGATGTTTGTTCGAGCAGGTGGATTTAGTTAGGGTTATGCGCAGCAATCCAGAATTCTTGATGGCGGCGGTCGCCAGGACTTCTTGTTCCGGGTAGATATCGATTCTGAGAATCATTGGCTCGGTAGAGGGGCAGCAAGCTTCCGCACGGTCATCTCGCGCTGCGATCCCACTGGACTTCGGCATGGTCATGCCTCCCGATCTCGATCGAGAGGCGGGGACCATAAATCTGAGCGCACGCAGCAGATCTATTGCCGCTGACTAGCTCCAACTAGCCCTGGATGCTGGGAGCCGGGCGCGCGATCAGTCTGATAGCGGCTTGGCATCAGGGGTCCAGCACCCAATCGTTATGCCCCGGGTGATAGGTCGGATGCTCCTTCATGTAGGCCTTTACCTCATCCATGGCGTCGGCTTCGCGCTTGAAGTCCGCCTTGCGCTTGTCGGGGTCGAGGAAGGTGACGTAAGTCGGTGCGCCACGGTTCTTCTCCCACTCCTGCTTGAAGTGCGCGAACTCGTCGCGGTGGAAGTCGAAGATGCTGCGGTCCTCCGGCGCCTGGCGGCCACCCCAGTCGGCACTCTTGAGCGCCCGGGCGTTCTTGACGTGGTCGTTGTGCAGGTTGTCGAACTCGCCCAGCGTGGTGCGCGCGTAGTCGTATTTGACGTTCCAGTCCGACTGCATGACGCCGTCGTCGGCCAGTGCGTTGAACCAGTCGTGCTGTTCGTTCGCGGTCTTCTTGGCCTTGGCGTTGCCGGTGAACACCGAGACCAGTTCGGAGACGGCGGTCAGCACGAAGCCCACCGGGCCTGCGCCGCGTGCGATCGCGCCGGCGATGCGCTGGCCAGCCACCGCGGCGCCTTCGCCGCCGGCGGCGGCCAGGAACCGGTTCACGCCCGGCCGTAGCTGGCCGTCCTTGGTCAGATCGCCGACGATGCCGGTGAGCGCATCGGCCGAGCCGGAGATGACGCCGAGCACGCCGGCGGCCCGGTCGGCCTCGGAGTCGGCATCGCCCAGGCCCATGCCGCCGGTGACGACGCCGAGCATGCCGGTCGCGTGGCCGTTGAGCTTGGAGGCGACCTTCATCGTCGCGTCCACGCGTCGGTCGAACTTGCTGTCGCTGGCGTCGCCCAGTCGGTCCTTCAGGCCGTTGGCGATCTTGTCCTGGTCCGGGACGGCGAGCTTGCCGGGGCCGTGCGGTGCGTCGGCGACCGCGTCACGGTAGGCGCGGGTGGCCTGGTTGGTGTGGACGCTGTCCAGGCCCAGGCGCTTGGTGTCCTCGCTGCGCATGCCGAGCAGGTCGGTCGCCGAGCCGTCGAGGGTCGATGCCACGTTCTTGAGCAGGGTGGGCCCGCTTTCGAGCGATGCGGCCATGCCCAGCACGCCACCAACGGTGCCGAGGATTTCCTCCGGCGTTTCGCCCAAGCCGTCGCTCACCAGCGAGCGGATCGTCTGGGTCATGCCGATGGCGCCGGTGATCGCGGGCAGCAGGCCGTTCGATGACAGCTCGCCGACCAGGCTGCGCATATCGGCCTGGGCGCGCTTGTCGCTGGCGAACATGGTGTCGGAGAAGACCTGGTCGATGTCGTCGTGCCCGCCGTTGCGCATGCCGTCGAGCAGCTTGGAGAAGTCCTGTTTGACGGTCTTGTCGGCCTTCAGCACGCTGTCGAGCTTGTCCGCCATGTCGAAGGGCAGCTTGGCCTTGTCGATGCCGTTCTTGATCGCGCCCAGGCCCGCATCCACGGCGTCGACGCGTGCCTCCGACGTCACGAGCTCGGGATCGGCGAATACGGTGTCGATTTCGCCCGCCAGCGCATTGAGCGCGAAGGTCTGGCCGGCCTCGCCGGCGCGTTCGGGGTCGATCAGTGCCAGTTGCGAGAGCGCGTCCTCGACATCGGCTTTTGCCAACGGGCGTTCGCTCGCCTTGAGCTGGTTGGCTTCCTTCACGTAATCGGCGCTGCCGACGACCTTCTCCAGACGGTCGGCCAGCTTGTTGCGCTCGTCTTCGGGCACCTTGCCGACCGCCTCGGTGAGCTTGGACTGGTAGAGCTCGGCCACTTGTTCGTTGCGCATCGCGGCATCGAGTTCGCGGTTGACCGCGCGCTCGTCGAAGATCTCCTGCATGTCCGCCTGTTCGAGCCGGACGAGATTCTCGGTGCGGGTCCGGGTGCTCTTGAACGCGCCGCTGATGCGGTCCTCGTAGACCGGATGGATCGGCCGCCCGTTGGTCACCGCGCTGCGCGCTTCGACCAGGCGCAGGAACTGGGCCTGGGCACTGCCGTCGTAGAGGTCGCTGCGCCCTTTGATCTCGTCGATCGTGAGCTTCATCGCCGCCTCGCCGACGCTGAGCTTTTCGCCGTCCTGTTCGACATCGGTCTTCAGGGCGAACAGGTCGGTGTCCTTGGCCGCGGGCAGGCGCGCGTTCTCGCGGGTCTGGTCGACAGTGCCCTGGCCGTCGTCGAGATACTTGCGCTCGGCCAGCGCGTGCAGGTCGGGGGCGTCCGACGGGCCGACCGCGAGCTTGTCGCCGCCCTTGGTCTCCACGCGCAGCCAGCCGTCTTCGAATTCACCGGGATACGAGACCCGCTTGATGTCGTCGTAGACCACGTCCTCCTTGGCGCCGGCCACCTTGTAGCCGTCCTCGGTCACGGACTTCGGGGCGGGTTTGTCTTTGTCTTTGTCGTCACCGGCTGGCGGTGTGCGTGCGCGCTCGTCGGCCTTGCCGGTATCGATGAACTCCGAGGCGCGGCTCTCGTCGATGTGACCGTCGGCATAGCCGCGCTCGACGCTGTCGACGACGCGCTTGCGATCCTTATCGTCGATGCGGCCCTCGTCGACCAGCTTGTCGAGACGGTCGCTCTGCAGCCAGGAACCGAGCGCGCCCTTGTCGCGCTCGAACACCACGCCCATGAACCGGCCGCGGTCGTTGTCGTCCAGGCCGCTGAGGAAGCGCTCGTCGGTGGCCAGCGCGGCGAGGCGCTTGTCGTAGTCGTCCTTTCGGGCGCGGCGCTCGCCGACATCGTGCAGCGACTTGTGCAGGTCGACGAGGTCGTCCTTGCTCGGGGCGTCCGATGGCCGGTCGCTCGCCTTGTCCACTTTCGCGGTGTCGATGAACTCGGACGCCTTGTCCTGCTCCACGTGCTGATCGGCGTAGCCGCGCTCGACGGCGTCGACCACCCGCTGCCGGTCGCTTTCGCCGAGCCGGCCGTCGTCGACCAGCTTGTCGAGCCGGTCGCTCTGCAGCCAGGATTTCAGCGCGCCCGTGTCGCGGTCCAGGATCGCGCCCATGAAGCGCCCGCGGTCCTCTTGGCTGAGCGTGGGCAGGAACTCGGAGGCCAGCGCCTGCAGGCGGCGGTCGTAGTCGTCCTTCTTGCCGCTGCGCTCGCCCACATCGTGCAGCGCTTTGGCCAGTTCGGTGAGCTCGGCGCGGCTGGGCGAGGTGTAGTCGGCGGGGACGCTGGAGGTGTCGGAGACGCGGGCTCCGTTGATGCCATCGATCGCCATCGGTTCGCTCCCTGGCTGGAATGGGCAACGCGCCCATCGGGGCGCGTGCACCATTGTCCAGAGGCGTGCGTGGCGCGCGAGCTAGGGGCGCCCCTTAACCCAGAGGTCTTAGTTCGCCACACGCGTCACATTCAGTCTCCCGGACGCCGTCCCAAGGCCGATGTCCGGCGCAGGACGGCGAAGCCGGCCAGGCTGACCGTGGGCATGACCAGACCGTACGCCACCAGCGGCCAGGGCGTCGCGCCATTGAACATCAGCACCGACAGGGTCCCCACGCCGCTGACGATCAGGCTCTGGATGGCGTAGTACAGCGCGACGGCGGTGCCGGCCGCATCCGCGAAATCGGCAAGCGCGCCATTCGCGGTGACGGACACGACCATCACGATGCCCACGCACATCAGCCACATCGGCATGACGAAGGTGACGAAGCTGGGTGCAGTGCATGCGGACAGTGCGGCCAGCACCATCGCGCCGGCGGTCAGGGTGCCGCTTCCCCGCACAAAGCAGCCCTGGATGCCCCAGCGCTTGACGCAGTGCGGGATGACGCGCGTGGTGAGGATCATCGCCAGTGCCGCAGAGGCGAAGGCCAGACTGAAAGCCATCTGGCCCCACCCAGCACCGTCCATCAGCACACGGGGCGCGATGGAGAAGAACACGAAGAAGCTGCCCATCGCGGTGCCAAAGCCGATCGTGTAGACCCAGAAGGCCCCGTTACGCAGGATCGATGCAAGGCGCGGCTCCTGCTTCGATGCGGGCCTGGGGAGTGTTTCGTGCCAGCGCGGCCATGCGCGGACGAGCGCGAGTACAGCGATCACGCCCAGCAGGGCGAAGATCGCCCGCCAGCCCAGGGTCAGCGCCACCACCGCGCCCAGGATCGGGCCCAACGCCGGCACGAACGACAGGATCGCGCTGAACAACCCGTAGATCGTCGTGCTCTCGGGCCGGTCGGCATACACGTCGCGCACGGTGGCGAACGTGCCGACGAGCGCGGCGGAGGCGCCCAGGGCCTGGATCACGCGCAGCACAAGAAACTGGCCGCCACTGCTGGTGATGGCCAGCAGCAAGGAGGCCAGCGCAAAGACGCCTGAACCGCCCAGCACGACGGGGCGTCGCCCGATCCGGTCCGAGAGTGGGCCGAACAGGAGCTGGCCCAGGCCGAGGATCAGCATGTAGGCGCTGAGCGTGAGTTGGATGATCGTCGGCGAGGTGGCCAGCGCGGCCGGCATCTGCGGGACCACCGGCAGATACACATCCATCGCCAGTGAGGCGAGCAGATCGAAGGGGACCATCAACAGCAATGTCGATGGCAGGGAGTAGGCCCAGGGTTGGGCATTGTTTCCGGACATGGCAAGGCACTCGCGCAGCGTGGAATCTGGCGGCGATCTGCCTGCTCGGTGATTGGAGATCGAGGAAAGACCGCCGCAACGACGGATGGAACACGTCGCTGCGGCTTAGCGATCTGTGGACGGGCCTGCTGCCATGTCGGAATGCTGGAACGCGCGGTTGATCTGCGGACTCTAGTCAACCTCGACGGCGAACGCCAGGCAGGCGAGGTCCGAATGGCGCGCCGTGGCTGCGTCGCTGCGGCCATCCGCCGGTGCTCGCGACGCTGTCGGCATCCAGGCACAGCTGTGTAAAGCGGTGGTTCGCTGGTGTCTACGTCCGGGCCCCTTCTGCCGCGTACGCGTCGGCATAGCGGAGTGCCTCAGCGACGAGGTCGGGGGGGAATCCATTGCGTGCCAGCAGTTGGATCGCGTTGTGCCGTGTCGCCCGGCCGGCATGCAGGCGGTAATCGAACCAGCCGTCGACCTCCGGATCCTCTTGGAAGTAGTAGCGGTCGTACGGGCCGGACACGTCGTCCTGGAGCTCGACGTCATGCGTGGTGACCAGGACCTGTGCCCTGGTGCCGAGCCGTTCGAGGACTGCGCGGCCAGCGGCCAGGCGTTCGACGGTATTGGTTCCGTTGAACAACTCATCGATGAGAAACAACTGGCAGCGCCCCTGGTCCGCTTGGGCAATGAAGGTCTGGATCGCCTTCATCTCAGCGAAGTAGTGGCTCCTGCCCGAAGCAACGGAATGATCGCCGCGAATCACGGCCATCACACTCGTGTTCGGCAGTACCGCGTGGCGTGCGAGGCACATGCCCAAGGTGCGGCCGAGAATGACGTTGATGCCGACGAGCTTGATGAACGTGGTCTTGCCGGCCATGTTGGATCCGGTGATCAACGCTGAGCGCGTCTCGAGTCGGATCGAGTTCGGCACTGGTCTTGCGACTAGCGGGTGGATGCCATCGATCAGATGGAGCCGAGGTGTGCTGCAAATCGACGGTTGGCAATGCAATGGCTGGCGTTCGAGCCAGGAGGCGACCGCAATCGCTGCGTCGAGTGCGCCCACGCTCTCGAAGGTCGCCGCCAGTTCCTCGCGAACCTGCTCGAAGCGGGTGACGGTCCTGGCGTAGGCAGCCAGCTCGACCAGGAACAGTAGATTCAGCCACACCGCGATGCTCTGCACGAGCGGCGAGTACAGCACGCCGATCCATCCCAACGATCGCTGGATCCTGCGGCGAAGAAGCGCTTGATTCCGAAGCCGCGCCAGTTGAGGAATCGACGTAGCACCATCGCGGATCGCGGCCAGGCGGTGTGCGCTGCGTACCATCCGGCTGCATGCCTTGAGCATCTCGATGTCGCGAAACAGCGGGGCGGAGCATCGGACGATCAGCCACAGGTTGAGTGCGATCATGGTCAGCCAGACCCAGATCGGAAGGATAGAGGCGAGCATGGCAATGATGACTGCGAGGCAGCACAGGCTCCACCATGGCAACAGCCGATGGATTCTCTCGATCTGTGGTGAGGAGCCGAAGATGAATCGCGCGAGATGCCAGTTTGCGTCGAGATCGAGGTTGGTCAACGCAAGTTGAAGTCGCTCCCGGAATGGGGCGTCGCGTTGCAGTGTCTTGCAACTGGCGTAGTGCGTGGCGGCGTCGGCGGGCGAGGCCGCGTAGAACCGGAGTTGTCGATAGAGCACCTGGCTACCGAATGGACTCTGGCTGGTGTCGATGTCGGCGAACAGTCGCGGGAACTCGAGGTCGATCCAGGTCTGATCGTCCACAACCGGCACCGACGCCGCCTCCCGCGTGAGATCGAACAGGCGACTGGCGCCGTCCGCGTCCTTGTCTCCGGGCATCCCCCACTTCGCACGCAGCTGACGCAGCGTGCGACGCCGGGGAGCGCAGGCGTCGATCAGCGCCTGCCCGCCTTCCTTGAGCCATGCAGCAATCTTCATTTGTCGGACTTTAGCGGGTCGCCTCGTCTCACCTGAAGTCCCCGCCGCGTTCGCGGCGGGCATCGCGCCTGGGATCGATCACACACTCGCCTCAGCAGGATGGTGCTCGCGCCGATGCGCCCAGCGGTACAGCACGGGCAGCACCAGCAGCGTCAGCAGGGTCGAGGAGACGATGCCGCCGATGACGACGGTGGCCAGCGGACGCTGCACCTCCGCGCCGGCGCCGACGTTGAAGGCCATCGGCACGAAGCCGAGCGAGGCGACGAGGGCGGTCATCAGCACCGGGCGCAGGCGGGTCAGGGCGCCGTCGCGGATCGCGGTCGCGAGCGGCAGGCCGTCGGCGCGCAGCCGGCGGATGAAGCCTACCAGCACCAGGCCGTTGAGCACGGCCACGCCCGACAGCGCGATGAAGCCCACGCCGGCGGAGATCGACAGTGGGATGTCGCGCACCGCGAGCGCGAGCACGCCGCCGGTCAGCGCCAGCGGCACGCCGCTGAACACCACCAGCGCATCGCGCAGCGAGCCGAATGCCATGAACAGCAGCACCAGGATCGCGGCCAGCGTCGCCGGTACCACCAGGCGCAGGCGCTGGCTGGCCGAGACCAGTTGCTCGAAGGTGCCGCCGTAGTCGATCCAGGTGCCGGTGGGCAGGGGCACGCGCGCGCTCACCTGTGCCTGCAGGTCTTCGACGAAGCCGCCGAGGTCGCGGCCGCGCACGTTGGCGGTGACCACGATGCGGCGCTTGCCGTTCTCGCGGGCGATCTGGTTTGGGGCCAGCCGGGTCTGGATGTCGGCGACCTCCCGCAGCGGCACCGTGCGCGGTGCGCCTGCGGTCCAGGCGTCGTCGCGGCCGGCCTCGTCGGGCGAGGGTGCCGTGCCCAGCGGGATCGGCAGGTCGGCGAGCGCGGCCGGGTCGGTCCGCCGGTCCTCGGGCAGGCGCACGACGATGTCGAAGCGGCGGTCGCCTTCGAACAACTGCCCGGCGGTCTGGCCACCGATCGCGGCGGCGACCACGCGTTGCACGTCGCCGGGGTTGAGGCCGTAGCGGGCCATCGCGCGCGGGTCGGGAGCGATCTCCAGCAGCGGCAGGCCGTCGACGGCCTCGGTGCGCACGTCGGCGGCGCCGTCGATGCTGCGCAGCACGGTCTCGACCTGGCCGGCCAAGCGTTGCAGCACATCGAGATCGTCGCCCTGGATGCGCACGGCCACGTCGCTGCGCACCCCGGAGATCAGCTCGTTGAAGCGCATCTGGATCGGCTGGGTGAACTCGTAATTGCTGCCGGGCATCGCCTGGGCCAGTGCCTCGATCTCGGCCACCAGCGTGGCGCGCGGCTTGCGGGGCTGTGCCCAGTCGCCGCGCGGGTGCAGGATGACGAAGGTGTCGGCGACCGAAGGCGGCATCGGGTCGTTGGCGACTTCGGCGGTGCCGATGCGCGAGAACACGTGCGCGACCTCGGGCGCCTGCAGCAGACGCCGTTCGAGCGTGCGCTGCATCGCCACCGATTGCTCGATGCCGGTGCCGGGAATGCGCATCGCATGCAGCGCGATGTCGCCTTCGTCCAGGCTCGGCACGAACTCGCTGCCCAGGCGCGTGGCCAACCAGCCGCAGCCCAGCACCAGCACCGCGGCGCCGGCCACCAGCCAGCGGCCGTGGCGCAACGCGCCGTCGAGCAGCGGCGCGTAGCCGCGACGCGCAGCGCGCATCGCGCGGTTCTCGTGCTCGGCCACGCGGCCGCGCAGCAGCAGTGCGATCGATGCCGGCACGAAGGTCAGCGACAGCAGCATCGCGCCGGTCAGCGCCAGCACCACGGTGATCGCCATCGGGTGGAACATCTTGCCTTCGACGCCGTCGAGTGCGAACACCGGCACGTAGACCGCGGCGATGATGCCCAGGCCGAACAGGCTGGGGCGGATGACCTCGGCGGTGGCGCTGGCTGCCAGCGCATGGCGCTCGTCGCTGTCGAGCAGGCGGCCCAGCCGCTGCTGGGCCTGGCCGAAGCGGCGCAGGCAGTTCTCGACGATGATCACCGCGCCGTCGACGATCAGTCCGAAGTCGAGCGCGCCCAGGCTCATCAGGTTGCCCGAGACCCCGCCCTGGCGCATGCCGATGACGGTGAACAGCATCGTCAGCGGAATCACCAACGCGGTGAGCAGGGCGGCGCGCGCGTTGCCCAGCAGCAGGAACAGCACCACGATCACCAGCAGCGCGCCTTCGATCAGGTTGCGGGCGACGGTGCGCACGGTGCGGTCGACCAGGGCCGTGCGGTCGTACACGGCGGTCGCGTGCACGCCCGCCGGCAGGCTGGCATTGGCGGCGTCCAGCCGCGCGGCCGCGGCGCGTGCGACGGTGCGGCTGTTCTCGCCGACCAGCATGAACACCGTGCCCAGTACGACCTCGCCGCCGTCCTTGGTCGCCGCGCCCGTGCGCAGTTCGCGGCCTTCGCCGACCTCGGCGACATCGCGCACGCGCAGCGGCACGCCGTCGCGCCGGACCAGCACGATGTTGCCGATCGCCTCGATGTCGGCGACCTGTCCGGGCACGCGCACCAGCAACTGCTGGCCGTTGCGCTCGATGTAGCCGGCGCCGACATTGCGGGTGTTGGCCTCGATCGCGGCGACGATGTCCTCGAAGTGCACGTCGAGTGCGACCAGCCGCGCCGGATCGGGCGTGACGTGGATCTGGCGTTCGAAGCCGCCGACGGTGTCGACCTCGGTGATGCCGGGCACGGTGCGCAGCTGCGGGCGGATCACCCAGTCCTGCAGTGTGCGCAGGTCGGTTGCAGTGTAGGCGCTGCCATCGGGCTTGCGCGCGCCGGCTTCGGCCTCGACGGTGTACATGAAGATCTCGCCAAGACCCGTGGCTGCGGGGCCGAGCGTGGGCTCGATGCCGTCGGGCACTTGGCCGCGCACCTGTTGCAGCCGTTCGGCCACCTGCTGACGTGCGAAGTACAGGTCCGTGCCGTCCTCGAACACCACGGTCACCTGCGACAGGCCGTAGGCCGACAGCGAGCGGGTATGGTCCAGCCGCGGCAGGCCGGCGAGTGCGGTCTCGATCGGGAAGGTGATGCGTTGCTCGGTCTCCAGCGGCGCGTAGCCGGGCGCGGCGGTGGTGACCTGCACCTGCACGTTGGTGATGTCGGGCGTGGCGTCGATCGGCAATCGCAGGAAACTCCAGACGCCGGCGGCGATCAACGCGAGCGTGGCCAGCAGCACCAGCCAGCGATGGCGGATGGCCAGGCGGATCATCGACTCAAGCATCCGGGCATCCTCCGTGCAGGGCGGGTGCAGCGGCGTGCGGTCCTGTGCATGCGCACAAGGCGGGCGCAGGCGCGCGATGGGCATGTCCGTGGGCGCGGCACAGCGTAGGGGACGTCATGTCAGTGCGCATGGGTCGCGCCCGCTTTCTCGAGGTCGGCCTTGAGCGTGTAGCTCTGCGCGATCACCACGTCGTCGCCAGCCGCGATGCCGTCGAGGATCTCGACCTGCTGCGCATCGCGGCGGCCCAGCGACACCGGCCGCGCTTCGTAGCGCTCGCCTTCGCGCACGAACACCACATCGCGCTCGTCCATGCGCTGCAGCGCGCTCAGCGGGACCACGAGGGCGGCCTGCTGCAGCGAAACGGTGACCTGCGCGCGGACCGCGGCGCCGGGGCGCCATTGGCCGTCGGCGTTGTCCAGGCGTGCGCGCGACACCGTGCTCTGGCTGGCGGTCGCGGTCGCGGGCAGCACGCGCTCGATGCGCGTCTGCGCGGTGGCGCCATCGCCCAGGCGGGTGATCGTGACCGGCGAGCCGGGTGCCAGATGCTCGGCATCGCGGCCATAGACGTGCAGGTCCACCCAGAGCGTCGACAGGTCGGCGATCTCGTAGAGCACCGCGCCTTCGCCGGCGACCTGGCCGACTGCGGCGTCGCGCGCGAGCACGGTGCCGGCGATCGGCGCGGTCACGGTGTAGGCCGACAGACTGAGATTGCTGTCGATGGTCGCCAGCGGCTGACCGGCACGCACGACATCACCCAGCTCGGCATGCAGGCGGCGGATCGGTCCGGGAAAGCGTGCGGTCACGCGGGCATTGCCGGTCTCGAGCGTGGTCAGCAGACCCTGCACCTCGTGCTGGTCGGCGATCGTGCCCGGCCCGGCGGGCGCGGTGCGCAGGCCGATGTCGCGCGCGATCGCGTCGGGCACGACGACCGCGGTGTCGTGGCCGTGTGCGTCTTCGCCGGCTTCGGCGTGCTGGTCGCCCTGGTCGGCAGTGGCGGCGGGTGTGCGGTCGGGTGCGCTGCAGCCGGCGAGCGCCGTCAGTAGAGCCAAGGCCAGGGCATGGGTAGGAAGGCGGGGCGTCATCGGGTGTCTCCGGTGGTGGCGGCCCGCGCGAGCGGTTCGCCGGTCAGGCGTTGCAGTTCGATCAGCGCGCGCTGGGCGGCTTCGGCAGCGTCGAGCTGTTGGCGCAGCGCGTCGCGGCGGGCGTCGAGCAGTTGCGCCCATTCCAGGTAGGTCGCGGCGCCGGCGGACCAGGCGCGTTCGGTCTGGGTCAGCGCGCGTGCCAGCTGGGGCAGCACGTCGGCCTGCAAGCGCTGCACCTGCGCGCGCTCGACCAGATAGCGGCCGTGCGCCTCGGCCAGCGTGGCCTGCAGCGCGAGATCGCCGGCCTCGCGTTCGACCGAGAGCAGTGCCAGTTCGGCTTCGGCGGCGCGGATCTCGGGTTGCGCGCGCGTGCGGCTGCCCAGCGTCATCGTGATGCCGCCCAGCAGCGAGACATCGCGGCTGTCCTGGTCGTGGCGCACGCCCAGCCGCCAGCCGATATCGGGCGTGCGTGCGCTGCGTGCCAGCTGCAGGCGGGCCTCGGCGATACGACGCTGGTCGCCGAAGCGGCGCAGTTCGGGGGTGTGCTCGAGCAGCGCGCGCAGTTCGGCGAATGGGGCGATCTCCGGCAGGGCCAGCGGGTCGGCGTCGGTCACCGCGAAGTCGGCCTCGGGCGTGCCCCAGAGCATCGCCAGGCTGCGACGTGCGGCCTCGCCTTCGGCTTGCGCGCGCGCGCGGCGCAGTTCGGCCTGGGCCTGCATTGCCTGGGCGGCGAGCGCGACCGCCTCGGGCGCGGCGCCGGCCTCGAAGCGACGACGCGCGGCCGCGACCACGCGGGCCTGCTCGGCGATCTCGTCGTCGGCGAGGCGCTGGTGTCGTGCGGCGACCACGGCGTCCAGGTAGCGGCGTGCGGTCTCGGCGAGCAGGTCCACACGCGCGGCTTCGCGCTCGAGTGCGAGCGCATCGATCCGGGTCTGCGCCAGCGCGCGACGTGCGTCCGGTTTGCCGCCGCGC
Organism: Luteimonas sp. RC10; assembly: GCF_014192745.1. Classification (GTDB taxonomy): domain Bacteria; phylum Pseudomonadota; class Gammaproteobacteria; order Xanthomonadales; family Xanthomonadaceae; genus Luteimonas. The sequence goes on along the minus strand of NZ_JACHYJ010000007.1, from coordinate 65,408 downwards.
TCGAACACACCGGCCAGCGACAGGGTCGCTTCCAGCGTGCGCCCGGGCGCGTCGGGCACCAGGTTCTCGAGCTCGAAGCCGGCTTCCATCGGCGGGCGCAGCGCGGCGAGGTCGCGCTCGGCGGCGAGCACCGCGCCGCGGCCATCGACCAGGCGCAGGCCGGGGTGGGCCTGCGCAACGCGTACGAACGCCGCGTCCAGGGTCAGGACCTGTGTGGTCGTGGGGCCGGGCGACGTGGATACACCAGGCACAGCAGGGGGCGCCGCCTGCGCCGGCACGAGGCACGGCGCGGCGGCGAGGACGGCACAGGCCGTCAGTCGCAACAGCATGGGACACACTCCGATCGTGGTCGCCGCCGGCGATCGGCCGGCAGCAGTGCGAGGGTCAGGACCCGCTCCGCGCGGACGCGCGCCGGGCCTCAGCAGCGCTGGCGTGCGCGTCGGGCGACGGGTCGGGAGCGCGGCGGGGGCGGACGGACGCTCAGCTCGGCACCGTGTGCGTGCGCACGGTGAGCTGCGATGGCGCGGCCTGGCGTCGGGCGTGGCCTGGCCTGTCGGCCTGCCTCACGACGCCGGACGGCGACGTGCGTCGGGCACCCGCGAACCGCCCGGCACGCGATGCGCGCGGACGTCAGCGGGCTCAGGCGGCGATCGGGGGACGCAGCAGACGTTCGTGCCGGCGGGTCGGGGCGTCGCCGGGGTGCGGATAGGCGGGCCGGACCAGGACCAGCGGAGCCAGTGCCGGCAGCACGGGCGGCAGCGCGGGCGTGTGCGCACCGCAACCGGCGCAGTGGGCGACCGCGTGCAGCAGGTCGCCATCGTCGGCATGTGCGTGCGCGGTCGCGTCATGCTCGGCGGCGGTCTCGCCGTGGACAAGCTCGTAGGTGTTGCCCATCGCCACCAGCACCGGCGCGATCGCCAGGCCGAGTACCAGCAGCGCCAGCAGCAGCCGGCGCGACCAGGACAGGTGGGTGGGGGAGCGGTGCATCCGCGCAGCCTAGAGGCAAGGCGCGGCGTTACACAATTCCAGACTCAGTCGCGCGCACCGCGCAGCCGTTCGAGCACGCCGTCGAGCGCTTCGAGGTTGCCGTAGTGGATCACCAGCCGGCCCTTGTTGCCGCGGCCGTTGGCGATCGAGACCCGCGTGCCCAGGGTCTCCGACAGCTCGTTCTCCAGCGAGACGATGTCGGCCTGCGGGCGGACCTTGCTGCGTGCGGCGCTGCGACCGTTGCCGCCCGGCACCCGGCCGGCGGCGAACTGCTGCGCGCGGTGTTCGACCTCGCGCACCGACCAGCCGTGCTCGACCGCGTCGCTGGCGAGCTTGCTGGCCAGTTCGGGCGAGAGCGTGAGCAGTGCGCGCGCGTGCCCCATTTCCAGCTGCTTGGACTCGACCAGGATGCGGATCGCCGGCGGCAGTTCGAGCAGGCGCAGCAGGTTGGACACCGCCGCGCGCGAACGGCCGACGGCCTCGGCGGCCTGGGCGTGGGTGAGGTCGAACTCGTCGATCAGCCGCTGCAGCGCCTGCGCTTCCTCCAGCGGGTTGAGGTCCTCGCGCTGGATGTTCTCGATCAGCGCCATCGCCACGACCGTGCGGTCTTCGACGTTGCGCACGACCACCGGCACGTCGGCCAGGCCGGCCTGCTTGGAGGCGCGCCAACGGCGTTCGCCGGCGATGATCTCGTAGGTGCGGTCGGGCAGCTCGCGCACGACGATGGGCTGGATCACACCCTGGGCGCGGATCGACTCGGCCAGCTCGGTGAGCTTGTCGGCGTCCCAGTGCTTGCGCGGCTGGTAGCGGCCTGCGGTCAGCGCATCGATCGGGAGCGTGCGCAGGGTGTCGGCCTCGGTGGCCTCCAGGCTCGGCGCCTCGGCGGCGGCCTTGGGGCCGAGCAGTGCTTCGAGGCCGCGTCCCAGGCCGCGCTTCTTGGCGGGCGTCTTGGCCGTACTCATGCCGGGGTCTCCGTGGCGGTGGCGTCCTGGTGGGGCGGGGTCCGCGCGCGCTCGCGGCGGAGGATCTCGCTGGCCAGGCCCAGATAGGCGACGGCGCCGCGCGAGGCGCGGTCGTAGCCGACGATGCTCTGGCCATGGCTGGGGGCCTCGGCGACGCGCACGTTGCGCGGCACGATGGTCCGGAACACCTGGTCGCCGAAATGGGCGGTCAGTTCGGCCGAGACCGCATTGGCCAGGTTGTTGCGCACGTCGAACATGGTGCGCAGCACGCCTTCGATCTCGAGCGCGGGATTGAGGTTCTGCTTGAGGGCGTCGATCGTCTGCAGCAGCGCCGACAGGCCCTCGAGCGCGTAGTACTCGCACTGCATCGGCACCAGCACCGAGTCGGCCGCGGTCAGCGCGTTGAGCGTGAGCAGCGACAGTGCCGGCGGGCAATCGATGATGATGAAGTCGTAACGGTCGCGCAGCGGCGCGAGCGCGCGCTTGAGGCGCTGCTCGCGGTCCTGGGCGTTCATCAGCTCGACTTCGGCCGCCGTCAGGTCGGTGTTGCCGGGAATCAGGTCGACCTCTTCCTCGGTCTGCACGATCGCGTCCATCGCCTCGACCTCGGCCAGCAGCACATCGCAGGTCGACACCGGCACGATCGACTTGTCGATGCCGCAGCCCATCGTCGCGTTGCCCTGCGAATCGAGGTCGACCAGCAGCACGCGCTTGGGCGTACGCGCCAGCGCCGCGGCCAGGTTGACCGCTGTGGTCGTCTTTCCGACGCCGCCTTTCTGGTTGGCGATGGCGATGATGCGGGCCATGGGCTCCGGGCGCGGTTGAGGACGGGAGCCGGGCGCCATGCGGCGTCCGGAGGGGGATTATGCCCTAAGGCGGGCGGGGGTTCGGGCGCGCCGGCCGGCCCGGCGCGGTTCAGGCGCCGGGGCCTGCGCGCGCGATCACGACCAGATGGCGGTCGGCCTCCAGCCCCGGCACCCGCAGCGGGTGCACCGCCTCCAGCCGCCAGGCGGCCGGCAGCGCGGCGATCTCGTCGTCGGGCCGCTGCCCCTTCATCGCCAGCAGCCGGCCGTCGTCGGCCAGCAGGTGGCCGCCGGCGGCGAGGATGTCGGGCAGGGTAGCGAGTGCGCGTGCGGTGATCGCGGCGAAGGCGCCGGGCCGATCGACCGCTTCGATCCGGGACTCGGCGACCTCGGTATTGCCCAGGCCGAGCTGGCGCACGGCCTCGCGCAGGAAGCGTGCCTTCTTGCCGTTGGACTCGACCAGGGTCACCCGCAGCGTGGGCAGTGCGATCGCCAGCGGAATGCCGGGCAGCCCGGGGCCGGTGCCCAGATCGGCGAGCGTCGGCAGCCCGGCCGCGTAGGACGTCATCGCCAGCGAGTCGAGCAGGTGGCGCACGACCATCTCGCGCGGCTCGCGGATCGCGGTGAGGTTGTAGGTGCGGTTCCAGCGCGCGAGCAGCGCGAGGTAGTCGAGCAGCGGCCCGGCCAGGGCCGGGTCGAGGGCGAGGGCGCGCAGGCCGGCGTCGAGTTCGGCGCGCAGCGCGGGGTCGTGGGGGTCGGTCATGGCGGGCATTGTAGAAGCCGCGGCCGCCAGGCCAGCGTCGCCAGGTAGCCGGGCAGCGGCGAGAACGCCTCGATGCGCCAGTCCTCGGGGCGGCCGAGTGCGGGATCGCAGGCCACCAGCGACCAGTGCGCGTCCCGGGGGGCGAAGATCAGCCGCTCCAGACCGAACGACAGCCCGTGGCCGTGGGCCTTGAGCACCGCTTCCTTGGCGCACCACAGCTGCACGAACGCGGTCTCGGCCTCGGCCGTCGGCAGCCGGGCAAGCGCGTCGGCCTCCTCGGGGGCGAAGAACCGCCGTGCCAGCGCCATCGCCTGCGGCCGCGGGCGCAGCCATTCGATGTCGATACCGACATCGACGCCGTCGCCGAGTGCGACCGCCAGCGCCTCGCCGCTGTGGCTCCAGTTGATGTCGAAGCGGATCGGGGCCTCGCCCGGTGCGTCGGCAGCGAGGCGCAGCCGTGGCCGGCCGCGGGCATCGCGGGTCAGGTCGATCCGGGCATCGTCGGTCGCCAGTTCGGCGGCCAGCCAGGGGCGGATCAGGGTTTCGGCCGACTCGCCACGTCGGTAGTCGCGCCAGGCGCAGCGGACCGGGCCTGTACGCAGGCTGCTGTATGGGCTGAACATCCGCACTTGGCATGCCGCAGGGCGTCCAGCGTAAGCTAAAACGTCGGATACGCGATGCCGCCGGGGCGCGCGGGCCAGGTCACGAGGAGCGCAGTGCGGATGTCGGCAGTCGTGTGGGAACAAGGGGGCATGGGGGACGCGCAGGATGCCGGGCGGCTGCCGCTGGCGGCGGGCGAAGGCGCGCGCGCGGTCGCGTTCGGTGCGCAGGGGCCGGTGCCGCTGGCGACCTTCCTGGCGCATGTGCGCGGCGTGGCCGCGATGTTGCCCGACGCACCGTACGCGCTGAACCTGTGCGAGGACCGCTACCGCTTCCTGGTCGCGTTCTGCGCGGTTGCGCTGCGCGGGCAGACGACGCTGCTGCCGCCCTCGCGGACGCGCGGCGCGATCGACGACGTGCGGGCGCGTCACCCCGACAGTTACTGCGTCGGCGATCGCGGCGACTGCGGCTGCGAGGCCGGCGCCCCCGCATCGGGTGCGATGCCGCCGCATTACCTGCGCCTGCCCGAGGTCCTGCCGTTGGCCTTCGGCGACGACCTGCCCACGCTCGCCGCCGATGCGGTGGTCGCGATCGGCTTCACCTCCGGCAGCACCGGCGTGCCGACCGCCAACGCCAAGACCTGGGGCAGCTTCCACGCCAGCACCGCGCAGAATCTGGCGGCGCTGGCCGACCTGCACGATGGGGCGACGTTGCCGGTGGTGGCGACGGTGCCGCCGCAGCACATGTACGGCATGGAGATGTCGGTCCTGCTGCCGTTGCTGGGCAATGTGGCGGTGCATGACGCGCGACCGTTCTTCCCCGAGGACATCGCCGCGGCGCTGCGCGATGCGCCGGCACCGGCCCTGCTGGTGACCACACCGGTGCATCTGCGCACGCTGGTCGAATCGGGTGTGGCACTGCCGCCGCTGGCTGCGATCGCGACCGCGACCGCGCCGCTGCCACAGGCGCTGGCCGCGCAGGCCGAGGCGCGCTTCGGGTGCGAGGTGCGCGAGCTGTTCGGCTCGACCGAGACCTGCATCTTCGCCCGCCGCCGGACCGCCTGCGAGACCGCCTGGACGCCGTTCGCGGGCGTGCGCCTGCAGCCGGTGCCCGACGGCACGCTGGTGACTGCGCCGCACCTGCCCGAGCCGCGGATGCTGGCCGACCTCGTCGAGCTCGACGCCGACGGGCATTTCGTGCTGCGCGGTCGCCAGGCCGACATGATCGAGATCGCCGGCAAGCGTGCGTCGCTGGCCGACCTCACCCGCCGGTTGTTGGCGATCGAGGGCGTGCGCGACGGCGTGATCTGCCAGGCGACGACCGCCGATGCCTACGGGGTACGGCGGATCGCGGCGGTCGTGGTCGCCGACCCTGCGCTCGACGATGCCACGCTGCTGGCCGCGCTGCGCGAGAGTACCGATCCGGTGTTCCTGCCGCGGCGGTTGCGCCGTGTGGACGCGCTGCCGCGCAACGAGACCGGCAAGCTGCCGCGTGCCGCGCTCGACGCCCTGCTTGGCGACGCGGTGGCCTGAGCGCGTCGTCTGTGTGCTGACGGCCGCCGGCGCGCCCGGCGGCTCCCTTTCGCAGTTGGAGGTGGGCGGGTATGGAACCGACGTCGTTCTGGTCCTGGGTGTTCTATCTGTTCGTCGGCGGTATCGCCGGCTGGCTGGCGAGTCTGCTGATGCGCAGCCGCGGCCAGGGCATCGTGCTCAATGTCGTGGTCGGCATCGTCGGCGGCTTCATCGGCGGCTGGCTGTTGCCCAGGATCGGGCTGAGCGTGGGCGGCGGCTGGCTCGGCTTCCTGATCACCGCCTTCCTCGGCGCGGTGATCCTGCTGGCGATCGTCAACCTGTTCCGCCGCTGACTCCACACCGGGGTCAGAGTCGATTTTTACTCTTCTCCCGAATTGAAGATGGGAGTTCCACTTCGGATAGGCAGCGACCTGACAGCCGGAAGCCGCTTTCCCCTCGGTCAGGGCCGCTTTGCGGTCCAGCCACGCGAAGCACGCGTGGCGTTCGCATGGATGCGCGGCAGTGCCGCGCAGGCCATCCAGGCTCACCCTGCCCTGACTCGGGCGCACGCCCGCTCCGCTTCGCGGATCGGTCCGGCCCGGCGCAGCACGCCGTGCGTTCGCACGCTCGCGCGGCATGCCGCGCAAGCAGAGCGGGCTCACCCATGGCGTGCTCGACGCGGCCACCGGCTGTCAGTCCGCTGCTTCGGGCGATGACAACCGAATTCCTTTTGGACGCGGCATCTCCCGCTAGAAACGTCGCGCGCCTCGAACTCAGTGCGTTGTACGGGTTCCCGCGGCTACCGGTCCAGCCGCAGCTCGACCCAGGCCGGCGCGTGATCGCTGGGCCGGTCCCAGGTGCGCGGTTCGCGGTCGATGCCTGAGGCCAGCGCGCGGTCGCGCAGGGCGTCGGAGACCAGCGTCAGGTCGATGCGCAGGCCCAGGTCGCGGCGGAACGCGGCCTGACGGTAGTCCCACCAGCTGAACATCCCGCCCTGCGCGTGATGCAGGCGGAACGCGTCGTGCAGGCCCAGCGCCTGCAGCCGGCGCAGTGCGTCGCGCTCGGCGCTCGAGGTGAGGATGTGGCTGTCGTTCCAGACTTCGGGGTCGTGCACGTCGCGCGCATCGGGTGCGATGTTGAAGTCGCCCAGCACCACCAGGTGCGGGTGGATCGCCAGTTCGCGCGCGACCCAGTCGTGCACCGCCTCGAGCCAGCGCAGCTTGTAGGCGTACTTCTCGGTGCCCACGTCCTGGCCGTTGACGACGTACAGGTCGATCACGCGCACGCCGTCGATCGTCGCGGCGATCACGCGCTTCTGGTCGTCCTCGAAGCCGGGAATGCCGATCTGCACGTCGGCGATCGCACGCTCGCGCGCCAGCAACGCGACGCCGTTGTAGGTCTTCTGGCCGGAGAACACGCTGCGATAGCCGAGTGCGGCGAGCGCCGAGTCGGGGAACTTCGCATCCTCGAGCTTGGTTTCCTGGAGCCCGACGATGTCCGGCTGCGTCTCGCGCAGCCACTGTTCGAGGTGCGGCAGGCGGACATTGAGCGAATTGACGTTCCAGCTGGCGATCTTCATTCAGTGCTTCACTTGTCGATGTCTTGGAGAGGCTGGGGCCTGGTGCGGCAACGCGAAAGCGACATCCTATGCGTCAAGTACGATAAGGCATAATTATCGGGATTGGCTAATAATTTAGAAATATGCGCTGATTCCGATATTGCCAACTTATTGCGATTGGCGCATAGTCTTGAGCCAAGGAGACTGCGATGCACGACCTGGCCCGTACCCCCAAGCAGCTCGGCACCACCATCCGCCGCAACCGTAAGCGCCTTGCCATGAGCCAGCGCGCGCTGGGCGAGCGCGTCGGCCTGCGACAGGAGACGATCTCGTTGATCGAGACCGGCAATCCGGCGACCCGGCTCGACACGGTGCTCGCCGTGCTGGCGGCACTCGATCTGGAACTGCGGATCGCTGCCCGCAGCCGTGGCGCCGATCCCTTGGATCTGGTCTGAGCATGGCCAGGGCACGCCGGCATCCGCCGCTACGCGTCTACCAGAACGACCGCTTGGTCGGACATCTGCAAAAAGAGCCCAGCGGCGCGATCGAGTTCCGTTACGACCGCGCGTGGCTGGACCGCGGCAGCAAGGCCTTCCCGGTCTCGCTGTCGCTGCCTTTGCGCGAGGACCCCTGGCGGGGCGAGCCGGTCGTCGCGGTATTCGAGAACCTGTTGCCGGACTCGGACGAGCTACGTAAGCGCGTGGCCGAGAAGGTTGGTGCTGCCGGCATCGATGCCTACAGCCTGCTGGCCGAGATCGGCCGGGACTGCATCGGCGCCCTGCAGTTCATCGTCGGTGATGCGGCGCCGATCGATACGTCGCAGCTTTCGGGCGAAGCGGTCGACGAGGCGGCCATCGAACAGCTGCTCAAATCGCTGGCGCAGGCCCCGTTGGGGCTGCGCCGGGACGACGACTTCCGGATCTCGGTTGCGGGCGCGCAGGAGAAGACCGCGCTGCTGCAGTTGGACGGACAATGGCTGAAGCCGCACGGCACCACGCCGACCACGCATCTGATCAAGCCGCAGATCGGCCAATTGCCCAATGGCATCGATCTGTCCAACAGCGTCGAGAACGAGTTCTACTGCCTCCGTTTGCTCGGCCACCTCGGTTTGCCGGTCGCTCATGCGGAGATAGTGACTTTTGGTCAGACAAAGGCGTTGGTCGTCCAGCGTTTCGACCGCGTCTGGAGTCAGGGCCGCCTGATTCGCCTGCCGCAGGAGGATTGCTGCCAGGCGTTGTCCGTTCCGCCGGCGCGCAAATATCAGAGTCACGGCGGTCCTGGCTTCGTGGCAATCGCGGACCTGTTGAAGGGCGCCGATGCGCCCGTCGACGATCACCGCACATTGCTCCAGGCGCAATTGATCTTCTGGCTGATTGGTGCAACTGACGGCCATGCCAAGAACTTCAGCATCTTCCTGCACCCGGGCGGCGGCTACGCGCTGACGCCGCTGTACGACGTGCTCTCGGCGCAGCTCAGCCTCGATGCGAGACAGATCGAACGCAAGCAGATGAAGCTCGCCATGTCGCTCGGCAACAACCACCACTACCGCATCGACGAGATCCAAGCCCGGCATTTCTTCCAGACGGGTGACGCGGCGGGACTGCCGCCCTCGCTGGTGCGCCATGCGATCGAAGACATCGGCGCCCGAATGGATACCGCGCTGGCGTCGCTCGAACGCGAACTGCCCTCGGACTTTCCGGCGGCGCTGCACGCGTCCGTCAGCGGAGGCATTGGACGCCGGATGCGCGGACTGCTGGCGGGTCTGAAGAGCTAGGCCGCATGCAGCGGCGTGGCACTGCTGCACCCGGCCGTGCCGTGGCGCCCTGCATCGCCGACAGCCGGTTCGCGCCCTGCGGTTCAGCGAATGACGCGCCGGCCGCTCAACGCGCGCTGCCCAATGCGTGCATGCGCAGCGTGGCGGTGGTGCCGCCGCCCGGCGCCGAGTCGATCTCCAGCGCCCAGCCCAGGTGTTCGCAGACTCGTGCGATCAGTTCCAGGCCGATGCCGTCGCCCACGGGGGCCGCGCTGCGCGCCATGCGCGAGTAGATCGTGCTGATCTGCTCGGGCGACATGCCGTGGCCGGGGTCGCGGATGACGACGGTCGCATCGGCAGACAGGGCGATCTCGATCCGGCCGTCGTCGCTGTGTTCGATTGCATTGCGCAGCAGGTTGCCCACCGTCGCGCTGACCACACCCGGTGGCGCGAGGATCGTGCATGGCTGCGGCGCGTGCAGGACGATCTCCAGGGCCTTGTCGCGGGTGAGGTGGCGGTGGTCGTCGATGATCGCCGGCAGCAACGCCGACAGTTCGATCGGGTGGCCGGCCTGCAGCAGGCGGGCCGGATCCTTCGCCAGTGCCAGCAGCAGCGCGATCAGGCGGTCCATGTCGTCGGCGGTATGGCGGATGCGTCGAAGCTGGTGGGCGGTTGCCGCGGGGATGTCGGGGACGGCGAGCGCGAGTTCTGCCGCGCCCGACATCACCGCCACCGGTGTGCGCAGTTCATGGCTGGCAGTGCGGATGAACGCGCGCTCGCGTTCGACGAAGTGCTCGTTGCGCTGCAGGTAATCGTTGAGCGCGGCGGCGATGACCTCCAGTTCCGAGCTGGCCTGCGGCCCGGGCACGACGCGTTGTCCTGTCCGGTCGGGCGAGAGCGCGGCGATATCGCGCGCCAGCGTCGTCAACGGGCGCAGGGCGCGTCCCAGGCCCACCGCCATCACCGCACCCATCAGCAGCACGAGCAGCACCGACGAGCCGAGGATGAACAGCGTCAGCCGGTCCTCCTCGCGCTCCATCTCGGTGATGTCCAGCGTGAGCACGTGGCGCAGGCCGTCGACATGGTCGACCAACACCAAGATCTCCGTGCCGTCGGCGAGTTCGACCTCGTCGTGGATGCCGTCGGGCAGCCCGTGCGTCTCGGGCGGCGCGCTGGCGTCGCCCACGTACAGGCGCAGGCTGTCCGAATCGCTCCAGCGGTAATGCGGGTCGCTGGCGCGCCGCTCGAGGTGGCGGGCGAACTCGGTGCGCAGCATCGAATCCCATAGCAGGCGTTCGGCGTACTCGTTGACCAGGAAGCCGTGCAGCGACACGGCCGCTGCCAGCAGCAGCGCGTAGGCCGCCAGCCAGTAGAGGATGCGGGTGCGCAGGCTGCGGGTCCGGCTCATCCGGGCAGGCACGCATCGGTCGGTGCGACGAGCCGGTAGCCGTAGCGCGGGAGAGTGCGGATCAGCTTGACCGCGAATGGGCCGTCGACGCTGCGGCGCAGGTCGTAGACATGCGAGCGCAGCATGTCGCCATCGGGCGGTGCGTCACCCCACAGCGCATGTTCGAGCAACCGGCGTTCGACCGCTGCCGGGCTGGCCTGCATCAGCGTCTCGAGCAGTTTGCGCCCGGCCGGGTACAGGTGCAGGACCTGGCCGGCGCGTGTGGCCTCCAGCGTGTCCAGGTCCAGGCGCAGGTCGTGGATCTGCAGCGCGCGTAGGCTGCGCCGGCCGCGTGCACGCGCGAGCACGGCATCGAGCCGGACCTCGAGTTCGGGCAGGGCGAAGGGCTTGGTCAGGTAGTCGTCGGCGCCGGCGCGGAAGCCGACGAGCTTGTCGTGCAGGTCGTCGCGCGCGGTGAGCATGATCACCGGTGTGTCGATCGCATGTTCGCGCAGCCGCTGCAGCAGCGTGCAGCCGTCCAGCCGCGGCAGCATCCAGTCCAGGATGATCGCGTCGTAGCGTTGGGTCACCGCCAGGTGCAGGCCGACGATGCCGTCCGGTGCGGCGTCCATCTCATGACCACGCGGTTCGAAGTATTCGAACAGGTTGCCGACGAGGTTGCGGTTGTCCTCGACCACGAGCAGTCGCATCGGTCCTTCCCACGGCGTCGAGTCCGGCATTCGCGTCCGATGATACGGCCGGCGGCCGCGGCGTTACGACAGATTTCCGACATCTTTCCCATACGCTTCCGACAGGCCGCTGGTGATCCTGTCGCCACCGCCCCTCTCCTGGGTGGATGGAATCGGCGATGACCAGGCTGCTCGGGGCGCTTGCCCGGCTCCGCCCCGTTCTGGGGATCTGCGCGCTTGCCCTGCTGCTGCTGAGCCTGTCGCGGCTGGGCCTGGCGGGCTGGCACCATGCCCGAGTCACTGCGGTCGACGGCTGGGCGCCGGTGCTGTTGCAGGGCCTGCGCGTGGACATCGCCAGCGTCTGCCTGCTGTTCGGCCCGCTCGCCGCACTGCTGATGCTGCTGCCCGCGGGCATGTTCGCCTGGCGCGCGGTGCGCGGCGTGGCCGTCGTGTGGCTGGTCGCGGGCTTCACACTGCTGGCCAACCTGGAGTTGGCGACCCCGGGCTTCATGCAGGAGTACGGGCTGCGTCCTAATCGGTTGTTCATCGAATACCTGGTGTATCCGCGCGAAGTGCTGTCGATGCTGGTCGGCGGCCGCCCGCTGGAATGCATCGCGGTGCTGGTGCTGACCGGTCTCGCGGCCTGGGGCAGCGCCCGCCTGGTGCGCCGTTGCTGGCCGCCGGATGACGTGCCGCTGCCCGGACTGCCGGTGCGCGCGGTGCTGGCGCTGCTGGTGCTCGCGCTCGCAGCGCTGGGGGTGCGCTCGACCCTGGGGCATCGGCCGATGAACCCCGCGATGCTGGCCTTCAGCAGCGATCCCACGGTCAACACGTTGCCCTTGAACTCGTTCTATTCGCTGGGCGACGCGGTGCGCGGCTGGCTGCGCCACGAGGACAGCGCGCAGGCGTTGTATGGCGAATTGCCCGATGCGGAGGTGCTCGCGACGGTGCGCCGCGACACCGGCCTGCCGGCGGCCGCGTTCGCCGATCCGGCGATCCCCACGCTCGCTGCGCGCACGCCCACCTGGCAGGGACGGCCGAAGAACCTCGTCATCGTGCTCGAGGAGAGCCTCGGCGCACAGTTCATCGGCAGTCTGGGCGGGCGCCCGCTGTCGCCGCACTACGACACGCTCTCGCGTCAGGGCTGGGCGTTCACCCACCTCTATGCGACCGGCACGCGTTCGGTGCGGGGTATCGAGGCGGTCGTCGCCGGGTTCGCGCCAACGCCGGCGCAGGCGGTGGTCAAGCGGCAACGCAGCCAGCATGGCTTCTTCACCCTGGCCGAGGTGCTGCGCCGGCGCGGTTACGACACCACGTTCTACTACGGCGGCGAGAGTCACTTCGACAACATGCGCGGGTTCTTCCTGGGCAATGGCTTCGGTCGGGTGATCGAGCAGCGCGACTACCGCAACCCGACCTTCGTCGGTGCCTGGGGCGTGTCGGACGAGGATCTGCTCGCGCGCGCCGACAGCGAGTTCGCGCGCCTGCATGCCGAGGGCCGGCCATTCTTCGGCTTCGTGTTCACCTCGAGCAATCACGACCCCTTCGAGTTCCCCGAAGGGCGCATCGCACCCTACGAGCAGCCGTTGCACACGCGCGACAACGCCGCCAAGTACGCCGACCACGCGCTGGGCGGGTTCTTCGCGCGCGCGATGGCCAGCGATTACTGGCGCGACACCGTCTTTCTGGTCGTGGCCGACCACGACTCGCGGGTGTTCGGCCGCGACCTGGTGCCGATCGACAATTTCCACATCCCCGGGCTGATCCTCGGCGGAGGCATCGCGCCGCGCCGCGACGATCGCATCGCCAGCCAGATCGACCTGGGGCCGACGCTGCTGTCGCTGATCGGCATCGGCGATGCCACGCCGATGACCGGCCGCGACCTCTCCGATCCGCACATCAGCCTGCCGGGGCGGGCGCTGATGCAGTACGACCGCAACTTCGCCTGGCTGCAGGGCGAGGACGTGGTGGTGTTCCAGCCGGACAAGCCGCCGAGCCAGTACCGCTACACGCCCGGGACCGGGGTGCTGCGTCCGACCGCGCTGTCGCCGGCGCTGGCCCGGCAGGCGCATGCCCAGGCGCTGTGGGGCTCGCTCGCCTACGACCGCGGCTGGTACCGGCTGCCGTCCGCGCGCTGAGCCCTCGCGCAGGCGCCGGTCCCGGGCGCAGGCGCGGATCGCAGCGCCGCGGCCTCTGTGCGAGGGGGCAAAGCCGTGCCCGGGCAGGCATACTCGCGCGATGAACTTGCGCCCCTATCGCAACATCGCGCCGCAGCTCGGCGCCCGCGTCTATGTCGATCCGGCCGCGACCGTGATCGGCGACGTGCATCTGGGCGACGACGTCTCGGTCTGGCCCGGCACGGTGATCCGCGGCGACGTCAACCACGTGCGCATCGGCGCGCGTACCAGCGTGCAGGACGGCACCGTGATCCACGTCAGTCACGCCGGCCCGCATGCCAAGCTCGGCGGCTTTGCGACCATCGTCGGCAACGACGTCACCGTCGGCCACAAGGCGATCCTTCATGCCTGCACGATCGGCGACGCGGTGCTGGTGGGCATGGGCGCGATCGTGCTCGACGGCGTCGTGATCGGCCGCCACGCGATGATCGGCGCCGGCGCGGTGGTGCCGCCGGGCCGGGAGATCGGCGAGGGCGAGCTGTGGGTCGGCAATCCGGCGCGCTGCGTGCGCCGGCTCACCGAGGCGCAGATCGAGGGGCTACGCTACAGCGCGGCGCACTACGTCCGGCTCAAGGACGAGTATCTGGCCGCGATGGCGGCCTGAGCGGGACGACGTACGACGCATGAGCGATACGGAGCAGGGGCGCAGGGAGGCCGCGACAGCTGCGCGCACGCAGGCGCCCATGGCCCTGCTCGACACCGTGCGCGAGGTGCACACGCCCGAGGGTGTGGCCTTGCAACTGCCGGCGGCCGGCCCGGTGCCGCGTGCGGTCGCCTGGCTGATCGACCTGGGCATCCGCGGCGCGCTGCTGCTGGCCGCGGCGATCGTGCTCGGTCTGCTGGGCCGGGTCGGCTCGGGCGTCTACATGGTCACGCTGTTCGTGATCTTCTGGGGCTACCCGGTGCTGTTCGAGGCCCTGGCCGGCGGCCGCACCCCCGGCAAGCGCGCGCTGTCATTGCGCGTGGTCTCGGCCGATGGCGCGCCGATCGGCTGGATGGCCAGCTTCGTGCGCAACCTGATGCGGACCGTCGACATGCTGCCGATGGGCTACGGCGCGGGTCTGGTGGCCTGCCTGGCCGATCCCTGGAGCCGGCGGCTGGGCGACATGGTCGCCGGCACACTGGTGATCCATGCCCCCCGCGACCGGACCTTGCCGACCGCGCTGGAGCTGCAGCCGCAGGCCCCGGCCGTGCCGCTGCAGGCGCATGAGCAGATCGCGGTGATCGCGTTCGCCGAGCGCGCGGGCACGCTCACGCCCGGGCGGCAGCAGGAACTGGCCGACGTGGTCGCACCGGTGACCGGTGCGCGCGGCGAGGTGGGCGTGCTGCGCCTGCTGGGCATCGCGAACTGGCTGCTGGGGCGCCGCGCATGAGGCAGGACCGCTTCGTCGCCCGGCACGCGGCCGAATGGGATGCGTTCGAGCGCTGGCTCGATGCACGCGCGGCCAGCCCTTGGCGCGCACGCCGCCACCGCAGCGGCTGGGACGGCCTGAGCGACGAGGAGATCCCCTCGCGCTACCGCCGGCTGTGCCAGCAACAGGCGCTCGCGCGCCGGCGCGGCTACAGCCCGCAGCTCACCGCCCGGCTGCAGGCGCTGATGCAGCGCGGCCACGCGGTGATGTATCGCCCGCCGCCGCCGCCCTGGCGGCGCGCGCTGCTGTTCCTGCTGGCCGAGTTCCCGCGCCTGGTGCGCGCCCAGCGCGGTTGCCTGTGGGCATCGCTGGCCTTGTTCGCATTGCCGATGGCGCTGTTGTTCGCGCTGGTGCTGCGGTGGCCGGAGCTGGCCTATACGGTGCTCTCGCCGTCGCAACTGGCGCAGATGGAATCGATGTACGACCCGGCGGGAGCGGACATGGCCTTCCAGCGTTCGGGCCAGACCGATGTGCAGATGTTCGGCTACTACATCTGGAACAACGTCAGTATCGGGTTCCGCACCTTTGCCAGCGGGCTGCTGGCGGGCGTGGGCACGATCTTCGTGCTGCTGTTCAACGGCGTGTTCTTCGGCGTCGTCGCCGGCCACCTGCAGGCGATCGGCCATGGCGGCCCGTTCTGGCGCTTCGTGGTCGGCCATTCGGCGCCCGAGCTCACCGCGATCGTGATCGCCGGGGCCGGCGGCCTGCGGCTGGGCCTGGCACTGGTCGCACCGGGCCCGTTGCGGCGGGTCGATGCGCTGGTGCAGGCCGGACGCGATGGCGGCCGGCTGTGCATCGGCATCCTGGTGCTGCTGGTGTTCGCGGCGTTCGTGGAGGCGTTCTGGTCATCGACCGGGTCGATTCCCGATCCGGTGCGCTTCGGGGTCGGCGGCGGGCTGTGGTTGCTGGTCCTGCTGTGGCTGTGGCGTGGTGGGCGTGGAGGCGTGGATGCGCGTTGAGTCGGTCCAGGTCGAGCTGCGCCCGCGGACCGGCTGGGAAGCGATGGAACTGGGCAACGCGCTGGTGCGCCGGCATGCGGCTGCGATCTGGGGGCCGTGGCTGGCGTGCGCGCTGCCGCTGTTTGTCGCGGTCAACGCCGCGGCCTGGGCGATCGACCGTCTCTGGCTGGCGACGCTGGCGCTGTGGTGGCTGACGCCGCTGCTCGACCGGATTCCGTTGTTCGTGCTCTCGCGCGCCGTGTTCGGCGCCGCGCCGCGACTGCGGCAGACGCTCGCCGCGCAACTGCGCTGGGGCTGGCGGCCGCTGCTCGGGTACCTGACCTGGCGGCGGTTCAGTCCGTGGCGGACGGTGGCGCTGCCGGTCGCATTGCTCGAAGGTCTGACCGGACCGGCGCTGGCGCAGCGCCGGCGCCTGCTGGTCGACGGCGTCGGCGGGCATGCGCTGTTGCTGGCCATCATCGGTCAGCTGTTCGTCGGCGTGCTGGTGCTGTCGCTGGTCTCGCTGGTGCTGCTGTTCGTGCCGGCCGAGCTGCTGTCGGAGTCGGCGCGCGCGATGTGGGCGCTGATCACCCAGCAGCCCCCGCGCTGGGCGCAGGTGCTGGGCAATCTGGCGCTGTGGCTGGCGATCGGTCTGGTCGCGCCGTTCCAGGTCGGCGCCGGGTTCGGGCTGTACCTCAACCGGCGCACGCAGTTGGAGGCCTGGGACCTGGAGATCGCGTTCCGGCGGGTGCGTGCGCGGATCGCACCGGCAGCCTCGACCGTCGCGGTCGCGCTGTTGGCGGGCCTGCTGCTGGCCGCCGGGCCCTCGCAGGCGCAACAGGCCCCGGCCGACGACCCGCTGGCGCCGACCAAGACCTGGACGCCCGAGGACCGGGACCGGCAGCGCGAGCCGGACGCCTCGGCGGTTTCGCTGCAGGACGTGTTCGACGACCAGTTCGCGCAGGAGGCGGACTTCGGCCAGTCCGTCGAGCGCGCCTATGCCGATCCCCTGCTCGACAACCGGCGGATCGAGCGGCGCTGGCAGCCCAAGACGCGCGAGGACAAGGCGCGCGATCGCAGCAGCACGCTCGATCCGGGGGTGTTCGCGGCGATTGCACAGGTGCTCGCACTGATCGCCGAGTACGGGCTGTGGATCGTGTTCGGCCTGATCGTGCTGGCCCTGGCGTTGACCGCACGCCGCTGGTGGCCGTGGATGCGCGACGGGCTCGCCGCACCGGACGCGCCCAGCGAGATCGTCGTCGATGCGGCGCCGCCGCTGCCCGAGGCCTTGCCAGACGATCTGGTGACGAGCGCGCGGGCGCTGTGGCGCGCGGGCCAGCGGCGGCGTGCGCTGGCGCTGCTCTACCGCGGCAGCGTCGAGGCGATGGCCGAACGGGCCGGGGTGACCCTGGTCCCGGGCGCGACCGAGGCGCAGTGCCTGCGCGCATCGCGGCGTCTGCCCGAGGCCGGCGACCGTGACGCGTTCGCGGGCATGGTGCGGGTCTGGCAGCGCGCCGCGTACGGCGGGCGGTTGCCCGATGACGAGGGCTTCGAGGCGCTGGTCGCCCAGTTGGCGCCGCGTTTCGGGTGGGCGTCCTGATGGGCTGGCGGGCGCGCATCGGACTGGGAGTGCTGGCGGCCCTCGTGCTCGCGCTGAGCGTGGCGTGGTTCCTGCACACCCACGAGCGCGTGGACGAGGAGCGCACGCTGCCGCCGCGCGGCGAGGCGGCCTACAACCCGCTGTACGCCTTGCGCCAGGCGCTGCGTGAGGCCGGGGTGCCGGCACAATCGCGCCAGCGCCTGCGCCTGGACACGATCGCGCTGGGGCCGCGCGACACGCTGCTGGTCTACGGCGATCCGGGGGCGATGACGCCGGCCGAGATCACGACCGTGGTCGACTGGGTCGACGGCGGCGGTCATCTGGTGGTGCGCACGCCGCCGCCGCGGCTGCGCGACGGGGCGACGCGGCCGCGGACCTTGCTCGGCGAACTGGGCGTGCAACTGGTCGACGGCCCGGGGGGCTGCGAGCACCTGCGGATCGAGGGCCAGCCGCCGCATACCGAATTCTGCAGCGGCAGCCGCTTCCAGCTCGACGCAGTCGAGCCGTGGCTGGCCTGGGGCGACCCGGACGGCCATCTCGCCTATGCCCGCTTCGCCTACGGCGAGGGCTGGGTCGATGTGCTGGCCGACATGGACTTCCTCGCCAACGACGCGTTGCGCGAGGGCCCGCACTGGATGCTCGCGCGCCAGGTGCTGGCGCCGAACTGGGGCGAGGGCGCTGTGCACCTGGTCTACGCGGCCAGCGTGCCGCCGCTGTGGTACCTGCTGCTGACGCGCGGCTGGATGGCCTGGGGGCCGCTGCTGCTGGCGCTGGCCGCCTGGTTGTGGATGCGCACGCAGCGGTTGGGCCCGTTGCGGCCGTCGCCGCCGGCCGCGCGGCGCGCGCTGCTCGAACACGTGCGCGCCAGCGGCGAGCACCTGGTGCGCTACGGCCGTGCGCCGTTGCTTTACGAGGCGGTCCGCGAGGCATTCCTGGCGCGCCTGCGCCGGCGCGACCCGCTCGCCGCCTCGCTCGAGGGCGAGGCCCGCGACCAGGCCATTGCCGCGCGCACCGGCCTGTCCCCGCGCGAGGTCCGCCAGGCCCTGCTTGCGCCCCGTCCCGACGATGCGAAGGCGTTGCGCCAGCGCATCGCCCGCCTGATCCAGATGCGATCGAACCTCACGAGACCCCGACCATGAGCGAACTGCCTGTGTCCCCGCCCGCGCCGATCACCGGCGATGCCCTCGCCGAACGCGTCGCCGCTGTCCGCGACGAGGTCGCCAAGGCCTTCATCGGCCAGCCCGAGGTGCTCGACCAGATCCTGGTCGCCCTGCTCGCCGGCGGCCACGTGCTGCTCGAAGGCGTGCCGGGCCTGGGCAAGACGCTGCTGGTGCGTGCGCTGGCGACCGCGCTGGGCTGCAACTTCGCGCGCGTGCAGTTCACGCCCGACCTGATGCCCAGCGATGTCAGCGGCCATGCCGTGTGGGATACCAAGAGCGAGACTTTCGTCGTGCGCCGCGGGCCGATCTTCACCAACCTGCTGCTGGCCGACGAGATCAACCGTGCACCGGCCAAGACCCAGTCCGCGCTGCTGGAGGCGATGCAGGAACAGCAGGTCACGATCGAGGGCCACAGCTTCGAGCTGCCACCGCCGTTCATGACCCTGGCCACGCAGAACCCGGTGGAGCAGGAGGGCACGTATCCGTTGCCCGAGGCGCAGCTCGATCGCTTCCTGCTCAAGGTGCTGATCGATTACCCCGAGCACGAAGACGAGGTCGCGATGGTGACCGCGATCAGCGGCGGCAAGGTCGCCGCCGATTTCGACCTTTCGCAACTGACGACGGTGCTGGCGCCGGGCGAGATCGTCGCGTTGCAGCAGGGCACGGCGGCGACCGTCGTCGATGCCGCGGTCGTCGACTACGCGGTGCGCATCGCCGGTGCGACGCGGCGATGGCCGGGCATCGCGCTGGGCGCCGGTCCCCGCGGCAGCCTGGCGCTGATCCGCGCCGGGCGCGCACAGGCGGTGCTGGCCGGGCGCGATTTCGTGACGCCCGACGACATCCGCGAGATCGCCACGCCCGCGCTGCGCCATCGCATCGCGCTCGCGCCGGAACTGCAGATCGAAGGTCAGGATGCCGACCAAGTGCTGCAGGCGGTGCTGGCCAAGGTCGACGCGCCGCGCCGATGACCTCGGGCGTTCGCCAACGCGGTATGCAGACATGAGGCCGGCGCCGGTCCTGATCGGGCTGCTCGTGGTCTGGGGCCTGGCCGGGGTGGCGGCCTCGCTGTGGCCGTCCGCGGTGCTGCCGTGGCAGGCGATCGGTGCGCTCTTGCTGGCGCTGTCGATCGGCGACCTGGCAGTGCTGGCGCGCCGACCCACGCCGGATGTCGTGCGCACAGTCCCCGAGGCCTGGCCGATCGGCGTGACTCGCCCGGCGGTGCTGCAGATCGAAGGCGGTGCACGCGTGCAGCACCTGGATGTGCACGACCTGCATCCGCCGGACTGGGAAGTGACAGGCCTGCCGCGGCGGCTGCGACTCGAACCCGGCACGGTCGTCCGGGTCGAGTACCGGCTGCGCCCGATCCGGCGCGGCGAGGCCGCCTTTGATGGCGTGCAACTGCGCTTGCGCTCACCGCTGGCCCTGTGGCGACAGCGGCGCGATGCCGGCACGCGGCAGCGCGTGCGCGTGTTCCCGAACTTCGCGCCGTTGACCCGGCTCGCGCTGCTCAGCGCCGACCAGGCCTCGCGGCTGGTCGGTGCGCACATCAAGCGGCGACGCGGCGAGGGCACAGATTTCCACCAGATGCGCGAGTACCGCGTCGGCGACAGCCTGCGCCAGATCGACTGGAAGGCCAGTTCGCGCGCGCGCAAGCTGATCTCGCGCGAGTATCAGGACGAGAAGAACCAGCAATTGATCGTCGTGCTCGACACCGGGCGGCGGATGCTCGCCCAGGACGGTGCGCTGTCGCACTTCGACCACGCACTCGATGCTGCGCTCGTCGTGTCCTATCTCGCATTGCGCCAGGGCGATGCGGTCGGCCTGCTGGCAACCGGCGGCGACGCGCGCTGGATGGCGCCGCAGCGCGGCATGGGCGCAGTCGACACGCTGCTGCGCGTGAGCTACGACCTGCAACCGCAGGCGGTGGCGACCGACTACCTGGCCGCGGCGACCGAGCTGTCGCTGCGCCAGCGTCGGCGCGGCCTGCTGATGCTGGTGACCAACCTGCGCGACGAGGACATCGAGGATGTGCTGGCCGCGGTGCGCATGCTGCAGAAGCGCCACCTGGTCGTCGTCGCCTCGCTGCGCGAGCGCGCGCTCGACGAGGTGCTCGACGCCGAAGTACGCGATCACGACGACGCCGTGCGCGCCGGCGCCACTGCGCGGTACCTGGCCCAGCGCCAGGCGGCGCACGATGCGCTGCGCAACCACCGCGTGACCGTGCTCGACGTCACTGGCGAGCAATTGCCGTCCGCACTCGTCGAGCGCTATCTGGCGATCAAGCGCGACGGCATGCTGTGAGGCGGGCGCCAGTTCACGCGATGCGCATGCGACCGCGCTAGGCTGCCCACGCGCGCCAGGACGCCGCGCAGGGGGAGGGTCCGGCCGCGATGCCCGCCATCGGAGGAATCGCCATGCTTACCGTTTGCTGCCAAATCCCATCCGCGGCCACTCGCCGCTCGCGCGCGCTGCGTCTTGTCGCGGCCACTGCGCTGCTCGCCCTGCTGTCGGCCTGCGCGGCCACGGTACAGCGACCGGCCGGCGTGCCGGAGGAACCGGTCGTGTTCGGGGGCGACGTGCGCCAGGTCGTGCTGGTGGTCGAGGGCAGCGATACCGCACGCGCGTCCGACGACTGGTCGCAGTTCCGTGCGCTGTGGGACGAGGCGATCCGCAATGCGACATCGGCCGCCGGGATGCAGGGCAGCGTGCGCGACAGCCGGCCGGCCACGCTCGATCCGCCGGGCGTCGTGGTGATGCTGCGCGTGGACAGCTACCGCTATGTGTCGACCGGCGCCCGCATCGGCCTGGGCGTGATGACCGGCAATGCGCACATCAAGGCCAGCGCGCAGTTCGTCAAGCAACCCGGGGGCCAGGTCGTCGCCACGCGCAGCTACGACACGACATCGAGCGCCTGGCAGGGCGTCTTCGCGCCGATGACCACCAAGCAGGTGCAGGCGATCGCAGACCGCATCGTGGCCGAGGTCCGCGCCGGCAGTTGATCGGCCGACGCGGTGCCCGGTCGAATCAGCTGCCGAGGTGGAAGTAGGGCTCGACCGTGCCCTTGAGCTTGACCGTCAGCGGCTGGCCGCGGCGGTCGAGCGCACGGCCGGCCGCGACCCGGATCCAGCCTTCGCTGACGCAGTATTCCTCGACGTCGCGGCGCTCGTTGCCGTTGAACCGGATGCCGATGCCGCGGTTCATCGCGTCCGCATCGTAGTGCGGGCTGCGCGGGTCGTTGGACAGGCGGTCGGGCGGTGTGTCGGTCATGGCGGTCGGCATCGCGATCGGAAAGGGCGAAAGGATACCGCCGCCGACGGCCGGCTTCATCTGCGGCGCTGCGCTCAGGGCGCCAGGCCGCGTCCCTGACGCCGCGCGTTGTCGATCACCGCGCGCACCAATGCGCGGTCGTGGTGGCGCGAGATCGGCATCGCGCCCAGCGCGATCGCGCGTTCGCGCAATGCGGCGGTGACATCGTAGTGGGCGCCGCTGGTGCGGTTCTGGAATGCGCGACGCGGGATGCCGAGCTGCGCGGCGAAGGCATGCAGCTCGTCGAGCGTGTCCGCCAACAGGTGCGCCCAGCGTTCGCCGCGCCACAGGTGCACCGCATCATCGACGTAGACGGTCATGCCGGGTCTGCACATCGGCGTCATTGCCGGTTGTCCATGATAGCGCCCGGATGCGGCCGCGCGCCTGCGGCGGTCGTGTGTTTCCCGGCATCGAATGGCCTGCGACGCGCGCGCGTGTCGCATATCGCGTCGTGGCTGAAAACCCCGGGTTTTCCCTGCGTTTTTTGCGTATCCGCATTCCGCCGGATTTGGGCTTGGCGCTGCGAATCGTTAAAATGGCCGATTCGTGTCGATTCATCGAGTGTTTCGAGGAGGGCAGACCTGTTGTGAGGATGCGTGGTTTCAAATGGGTGGTATGTGGTGTCCTGGCAGGCGCAATGCCTGTCGTGTCGGCCGATGACGGTGCCGACGCCGGACGCAGTCTCGAGCTTGGCGGCGCGGTCCGCTTCAACTACGGATGGCTCGACTATGGGCCGACCAGCGGCCTGCAGACCGAACTGGTCCGGGTCGACGCCAAAGGCCATGCAGGCCCTGCCTTCTTCTCCCTGCAGTACCGCTGGTACGACGGCTTCGACGCCGTCCATCACGCCTACGCGGGTTGGCGCCTGGAGGACGGCCGCGATGGCGGCCCGGTGTCCGACATCCGCGCCGGTGTCCAGCAGGTGCCGTTCGGCCTGTTGCCGACGGCCTCGCACAGTTTCTGGTTCGGCTCCGGCTACTACCTGGGCATCGAGGACGACTATGACCTGGGCGTGGTGTGGCAGCGCCAGCACGGCGCGCACCAGTGGCATGCGGGCGTGTTCTCGGGCGACGAGTACGGCACCGGCGCCAACTTCGACCGCTACTCCTTCGACGTCGCGACGACCGAGGACCTGCCGTATCGCGAGCGCGAGCGCGCGATCGTGCGCTACGAGCGCAGTGGCACGCGCGGCGGTTGGGACACGGCCTACGGCGCGTCGGCATTCACCGGCCGCATCGAGAATCGCATCGACGGTCGCAAGCACGATCACACCGGCGCGGCGCTGCACGGGCAGTGGACCCGCGGTCCGTTGACGCTGCAGGCGCAGTGGGCGCGCTATCGCTACGACAATCCCGAGTCGCGGATCGCGATGTCGGCCTTCATGTTCCCGTTCGAGATCGCTGCGCAGGCCGACGTGCCGACGTTCAATGTCGCCTGGGACATGCAGCGCACAGGCTGGTTCGACAGCATCACCTGCTACAACAACGCCAGCGCGACGCTGCCTGTCGGTCATGATCCAGGCCTGCGTGATTCGATCCAGAACGTCACCGGCTGCAGCTTCGGCAAGGGCGTGATGCTGACCTACGTCGACTGGATTGCCGGCAAGAACATGTGGTTCGCCGGCGGCCCGGGCATCGGCGTGCGCGATCCGGCCAATGACGGCTGGCACTCCCGGCTCAACGTCAACATCGGCTTCTACTTCTGATCGCAGGCCGGGCGCTGCCCGGCCCACGCTCCGGTGGCGGCCTTGCCGCCGCTTTCACCTGGACACGGCGGCGCCTGGCACAGGCTGCAGCCCGACGCCGTGCCCCGCATGAGGACTTTCCATGAACGACTCTCCCGCGCACCCGGCCCCCGAGCCGGCCGCACCGCCGGAACGCTGGCACTCGCGCATCCTCGGCCCGGTGTTCTACCCGTCGGCGCTGATCGTGCTGGCGCTGGTGGTGCTCTCGTTCGTCGTGCCCGAGGCGACCGAAACCGCGTTCGGCCATGCCAAGACCTGGGTCGCCAATGACGCGGGCTGGTTCACCGTGCTCGCGGTGGCAGGCTTTCTGGTGTTCATCATCGGTATCGCGGTCAGCGGTTTCGGGCGAATCAAGCTCGGCCCTGACCACAGCCGGCCCGACTACAGCTATGTCACCTGGTTTGCGATGCTGTTCGCGGCGGGTATGGGCATCGGTCTGATGTTCTTCGGCGTGGCCGAGCCGATCATGCATTACGCCGAGCCGCCGATCGGTGATCCGCAGACGATCGCCGCCGCACGGCAGGCCATGCGCATCACCTTCTTCCACTGGGGCATCCATGCCTGGGCGATCTATGCGGTGGTGGCGCTGTCGCTGGCCTACTTCGCCTACCGCCATGGGCTGCCGCTGCGGATCCGCTCGTCGCTGTACCCGATCATCGGCGAGCGCATCCACGGCCCGATCGGGCACGCGGTCGATACCTTCGCGGTGCTGGGCACGATCTTCGGCCTGGCGACCTCGCTGGGCCTGGGCGTGATCCAGATCAACGCCGGTCTGAACTACCTGTTCGACATCGCGGTGGGGACGACGACCCAGATCGTGCTGATCACGGTGATCACGCTGATCGCGACCGGGTCGGTGGTCAGCGGCCTGGATCGTGGCGTGCGCCGGCTCTCGGAGCTCAACATGATCATGGCGGTCGCGTTGCTGGCGTTCGTGCTGATCGCCGGGCCGACGGTCTACCTGATGCAGACCTTCGTGCAGAACACCGGCATGTACGTGTCGAACCTGTTCTCGATGACCTTCAATCTCTACGCCTACGAGCCGACCAGCTGGCTGGGCGGCTGGACGTTGTTCTACTGGGGCTGGTGGATTGCCTGGTCGCCGTTCGTGGGCATGTTCATCGCGCGCATCTCGCGCGGCCGCACGATCCGCGAGTTCGTCGTCGGCGTGTTGTTGGTGCCGCTGGGCTTCACGTTCCTGTGGATGACCATCTACGGCAACACGGCCTTGCACATGGTCATGGTCGACGGCGTGACCCAACTGGTGGATGCGGTGGCCGCCGACAGCTCGGTGGCGATCTTCCAGTTCCTGGAAAACCTGCCGTTCTCGACGATCACGTCCGGCCTGGCGACCGCGCTGGTGGTGATCTTCTTTGTGACCTCATCGGACTCCGGCTCGCTGGTCATCGACATGCTCACCACCAAGGGTGAGGAGGAGTCGCCGGTGTGGCAACGCATCTTCTGGGCGCTGGCCGAGGGCGCGGTCGCGATCGCGCTGCTGCTCGCCGGTGGTCTGGCCGCGCTGCAGGCCGCAACGATCGCATCCGCACTACCGTTCACCGTGGTCATGATCCTGATGTGTTGGGGCATGGTGCGCGCAATGCGGTTGGAGGTGGTCAAGCAGGTGAGCACCCGCGAGGCGCGGTTGGCGCCGACCGGCTTGGGGGGCGGCGGCGACTGGAAAGTGCGCCTGCGCGCGCTCGCCCATCACCCGCTGCAGAAGGAAGTGCTGGCCTACTTGCAGTCGCAGGTCCGGCCCGCGTTCGAAGATGTCGCCACCGAACTGCGCAAGCAGCACCTCGAGGTGCAGGTCGACAGCGGCGAGGACGGTCGGGTCTGGCTGCAGGTCGGCCATGGCGAGGAGATGGACTTCTACTATTCGGTGCGACCGATTCCCTATGAGCCGCCGAGCTTCATGCTCGACGACCCGCGCCGGCGCAGGAAGGATTCCGATCGCTACTATCGCGCCGAGGTGCATCTGCGCGAGGGCGGACAGGACTACGATGTGATGGGCTGGCGTCGTGACGAGCTGATCCACGACGTGCTCGACCAGTACCAGCGTCATATCCACTTCCTCAACGTGGTGCGCTAGCGCCCCGCAGGACCGCAACGCAAAAGGCCGCGCAGATGCGCGGCCTTTTGTTGTGGGTCGTTGGCCCGATGATGTGTCGGGCGCGGGCGTTCAGCGCTGGGCGAGCGCGGGGCGCAGTTCGCGCCGCAGCCAGTCGTCGATGAGTTGCTTCTCGTAACGCAAGGCGTCGCTGCTCATGGTGCTGCCGGCGCGCTGCAGAAAGCCCATGTCGCGCAGTTCGCGCGGCCCTTCGGCGACGATCGTGCCGGACGCGTCGCGCAGTACGAAGTCCAGATCGATCCGCGGCGGGTAGTGGTCCTTGACGATGCGGACATGGTCGAGTTGCGGACCACGCCAGGGTTCGTACATGCCGGCGCGGCGGATGTCGTTGATCGTGACCTCGAGCGTGCTGCCGGGCGGCAACTCGCGCTCGGCGCGCCGGCGGATGTGCTCGGCGATCTGCACGACCCAATTGCCGCGGCGCGCCTCCCAGCGATTGCCGCTCTGGCGGATGTCGGAAAACGCGTCCGGGTCGCCCCATTGCACCGACACCGGACTGTCTCCGGGCAGCACCCTCGGGATCTCGGGGTCGGTCACGTCGCTGCGTGCCAGCACCGGCGCGGCGATCGCGGTCAAGGCGGCGGCAAGCAGCAGGGGCAGGGAACGGCGGTTCATGGCGGTGACTCCCTCGCGTGCGGGGCCCGCACGGCGCATCGGACAGGAATTGGAGCATGCGCCGGGTGGGCTTAACCCGCAATCAAGGAGGCCGGTTCAGTCGAGCAGGAAGGCATGCAACCGCGCCTGCGCGCACGGCAGCGCCCGGCGCGTGGCGGCCAGGCAGGCGAGCGTCAGACCAGAGAGCGTGCCGCCCCAGGCGACGGCGTGGGGCGGCACCGGCAAGCCGTTCATCAGCACCTGCGGGTGCTCCGCCCTGAGTGGGGTCTTAAGCCGGCCAAGCAGCCGCGTCCAAGGGCGCGTGGCATCGGCGCATTCTCGGGCGTGGCGCTCGCGACACAGCCGGCACAAAGGAAAAAGGCCGCCCCTTGCGGGGCGGCCTTGCCTAAGGTCGCGGCCGTGGCCGCTCAGCCCTTCACGCACACCACCTGTCGCAGGGTGTGCACGATCTCCACCAGGTCCGACTGCGCCGCCATGACCGCCTCGATGTCCTTGTAGGCGGCCGGGCTTTCGTCGATGACCGCCGTGTCCTTGCGGCATTCGACGTGCGCGGTCGCCTCGCGGTGCTGCGCCAGCGTGATCTGCTGCCGGGCGGCGGTGCGGCTCATCACGCGGCCGGCGCCGTGGCTGCAGCTGTGGAAGCTGTCGCCGTTGCCCAGTCCACGCACGATGAAGCTCTTGGCGCCCATGCTGCCCGGGATGATCCCGAGCTCGCCGGCCCGCGCACTCACCGCGCCCTTGCGGGTCACGTACAACGCCTGCCCTGCGTGCGATTCCTTCTGCACGTAGTTGTGGTGGCAGTTCACCGCCAGTTTCTCGAGCTGGAACTTCGGCAGCCGATGGCGCAGCTCGGCCAGTACCCGCGCCATCATCGCCTCGCGGTTCTCGCGGGCGTAGTCCTGCGCCCACGACACCGCCTCGACGTAGTCCTCGAACAGCGGCTCGCCCTCCATGAAGAACGCCAGGTCCCGGTCGGGCAGGTGGAAGCCCAGCACACGGTGTTCGAGCTGCTTGCGTGCCTGCTCGATGAAGTAGGTGCCGATCAGGTTGCCGGTCCCGCGCGAGCCCGAATGCAGCATCACCCACACGGCATCGGATTCGTCGAGACACAGCTCGATGAAGTGATTGCCACCGCCGAGCGTGCCGATCTGGCAGTCCAGCTTGTCGGTGCGGATCCGGCGGTGCTTCTGCTTGATTGCGTCCAGGCGCTCGACCAGCCCGGACTGCGCGATGCGCGTGCCGATGCTGTCGGGCAGCGTCCGGTGTTCGCCGCCGCGGCCGTTGCCGACCGGCACCGCGCGCTCGATGCTCGAGCGGATCTGGGCCAGGCTGTCGGGCAGGTCCTTCGCGCGCAACGTGGTGCGCACCGCGGCCATGCCGCAGCCGATATCCACGCCGACCGCGGCCGGAATGATCGCGCCGCGCGTCGGGATGACCGAACCAACGGTCGCGCCCTTGCCCAGATGCACGTCCGGCATCACCGCCACCCACGGCCCGACGAAGGGGATCGCGGCGATGTTGCGCAACTGCGCGTGGGCCTGGTCATCCAGCGGCACACCACGCACCCAGCCTTTGATCGGCGTGGCGCTGCCTTCGGCATGTAGGAATTGAAATTGCGATGGGGGACTCATGTCTTGCTTTCCTTGGATGGTCCCGCACGCTGCATCCTTGCACCGCGCGGGGAATGGCTATTTCAACGTCACCAACTGCTTCAGCACGCCGTCCAGGCCGCCGAACACGGTGAGCGTGTCGATCTTCTCGGTCACCTTTTCCAGCGCCTCCAGTTCCTTGAGACGCATGAGCACCGGCGAGTCCTCGATCAGCTTCGCGGTGTTGAGCAGCGAACGTGTGGCGTTCGCTTCCTCGCGCCGACGGATCACGTTGGCCTGGGCCGCCTTCTCCGCCTGCACCACCTCGTTGAGGATCGTCTTCATCTCGCCGGGCAGGATCACGTCCTTGACGCCGACGCCAAGCACTTCGACGCCCAGGCCGGCCACCTGGCCGCGCACGTACGCGAAGATGTCCGCGTCCAGCGAGGCCTTGTCGCCCAGCAGTTCGTCGAGGGTGCGCGTGGCGACCACCTTGCGCAGGCCGTACTGCAGCTCGCGGTACAGGTGATCGCTGGACTTCGCGACCTTGGTCCGCGCGGCGACCGGGTCGGTCACACGTACGCTGGCCGCGAGGTTCACGCGCAGCGACACGCGGTCGCGGGTCAGCAACTCCTGGCCCGACACCTCGACCGACTGCACGCGCAGGTCGACCACGTCGGCGACCACGTTCTTCTGGAAGTTCCAGAACGCGTAGGCGCCGGGGCCGAGTGTTTCCAGCAGCGAGCCATCGATGAAGACCAGGCCGGCCGCCTCCGCCGGCACGTCGACGACCACGGCGACCTTCGACAGCAGGCCGAGCTGACGCAAGCGACGCAGTACGTCCGGGCGCACGGCGAGGCCGTCGGCGAGCGATACGCGCTCGACGGCGACATCGACCAGTCCGCGCCAGTACAGCCGGCGTGCGCCGGGCGTCAGCACGTCCTCGAGCTTGCCGTGCCGGAACACGAGGCCGACTTCGTCGGCTCCGATGTCGGCATACACGAACACCTCGTCCAGCTGTCCGCCCAGGCGCGCGATCAGCGCGTCGGCGTCGTGGCCACCATAGACTGGTGCGGAAATGTCGTACGTGCGCACCTCGACCCGGTGCAACGGGTCGAACATGCGATGTACGCCGGGCGCGAGGACGCGCTCGAACTGACGGTTGCGATACACCAGGCCGCGCTCGCCGTCACCGATCACGACCCGCCTGGTCCAGAACATGCTGTGGACATGCACGGCACTCTCTCCTTGGTTGTTGGCACTGGTGGTCCGATCCGGATGTCGATGTCGCCGCGATGGATCGGTTTCCGCGGCGGCAGTACGTCGCATCGCGGTGCGTGCGATGCGTTGCGGGCGGACCCGCGAGGAAGATGGACGCGGCCCTGGCATCGCCGTCGCGGAGCGCGGCGTGCTCGCGGCGCGGAGACAGCGCCCAGGCATGAACGTCGCGACGGGGCGCGGCGGTGCGCAGGCGGTCCGCGCGCCTCGTGGACGCTGGCCCGGTGACGGATCCGCTGCGACGGTTCGCGGCATCGACAGGCCGGAGCCTGCTGCGCGCGACACGCCGCGCGGGCCGTGTCCTGGTATGGAACTCGCGTTCCGGGTCATGACGTGACAGGTCATGCTTGGAGCGGGAGTCGAACCCGCGACACTCGGATGAGAAGTCCGATGCTCTACCCAACTGAGCTATCCAAAGGTGGACGAACCGGATTCGAACCGGTGACCAACGGTGGTTCCGCTGCTCTGCCCCTGAGCTATCGCCCGCTCGTCGCACCATCGTCTCGCACGCGCCGGCATGCGCCACGGCAGTGCCGCGCGCACCGGACGGGATCGCAACCCGTACCGCAAGCTTGTGTCCGTCGATGGTCCGATCGGCACCTTCCGGCGCCGATCCGTTCTGCAGGCCGCAACCGCCCGTCGTCCGTGCCCGGCATCAGGGCACAGCGTTCCTGCCATCAAATGGCGAACGCCTCACGACATAATCCCCCGTTAATCGGGACCGGTTTTCCCGGATGCCTCGGGGGTCGAATGCGGAACCTGCTGATCTGTTGCACACGCGTATTCGAACGCACAAACAAAACGCCCCCGGATGTGGCATCCGAGGGCGTTCGCGTGCCTCGGAGATCGGGGTGCCGACCTCCTTGGAATCCGAGGAGGTCAGTCGAGAATGTGGCCGCGCGCGCGGTGCGCCGCCCGCTGCGCGCATGGCGCCGCTTCGCGCTGAGCGCGCGGCAGGCAGGGCATGTCGGCGGGAAAGAAGGTGGTGTTCATGGCGTCGCGCTTGTTGTGGAAACGTAAGGTGACCGGATGGGCGCGCACATTACACGGACTTAATCATCCGTTCAAGTGAATCGGCCGAATTCATTTCGGGCTGAAGAACGGTTGATTATCCCCGCGGCAGAGGTGCATGCCACGATCACGCCATGCGGCACCTGGAACGCATACGATCGGCGCATGCGCAAATGGCTCCCATGGCTATGCTGCACGATCGGACTGCTGACTGCCGACCTCGTCC
The DNA here is from genome assembly GCF_014192745.1 of Luteimonas sp. RC10. Classification (GTDB taxonomy): domain Bacteria; phylum Pseudomonadota; class Gammaproteobacteria; order Xanthomonadales; family Xanthomonadaceae; genus Luteimonas. The sequence goes on along the minus strand of NZ_JACHYJ010000007.1, from coordinate 35,208 downwards.
ATAGCGAGGATCGCGTCGACAGGCTGGCGTCGGTGGCGCCAGGGCTGGATCGCGAGGTGCTCACGCTCGCACTGCAGGCACGGGATTGCGCCGCGCGGACGCGCGATGTCGGCCACCGGCTGGCGGTGATCGACTACTCGCGGCCTTCGACCGAGGTCCGTCTTTGGGTGCTCGATCTGGCGCAGGCGCGGCTGCTGCATGCCGAGCATGTCGCCCACGGACGCGGCAGCGGCGGCAACCTGCCGACGGTCTTCTCCGATGTCGAGGGCAGCTACCAGTCCAGCCTGGGGCTGTTCGCGACCGCCGAGACCTACACCGGCCAGAACGGTTACTCGCTGCGCCTGGATGGATTGGAGCCGGGCATCAATGGCCGCGCCCGCGAGCGGCTGATCGTCATGCACGGGGCCGACTACGTCGATCCCGACCAGGCTCGGCGGCAGGGACGGCTGGGGCGCAGTTGGGGGTGTCCGGCGGTGCGCACCGCGGTGGCGCGCGCGGTGATCGATGCCCTCAAGGACGGCCAACTGCTGTTCGCCTATGCCGACGATCCCGGCTGGCGACAGGGCTCGGCCTTGCTGCACTGTCCGGCCCGCTGAACGCGCGGCGGAGGCTTCACATGGCCGGCGCAGCGGACGCGGAACCATGCCGGCATCCCCGTTGCAGGAGCGCCCCGATGACGCCATCCCGATCCCGTCCCGTCCGCTGGATGACCGCCTGCCTGGGGCTGCTGCTGAGTTGCGCGCCGGCGATCGCCCAGGACCGAGCGCAGGCGGATGCCGGGACTGCGCTGACGCCCGAGTCGGTCAATGCGGCGACGGTCGACGGCGGCGATGCGGCGATGCTGCGCGCGCAGGTGCTGCTCGACCGCGCGCATTTTTCGCCGGGTGAGATCGATGCGGAAGGCGGCACCAACACCACGCGCGCGATCGCCGCCTTCCAGCGCTTCCACGGCCTGGAGGCGAGCGGCACGCTGGATGCGCGCACCTGGCAGGCGCTCACCGCCGATGCCGTGCCGGCATTGACGACGCACACGCTGACCGCCGCCGAGGTCGCCGGTCCTTTCGTGGCACTGCCCGAGGACATGATGGAGAAGGCCAAGCGCCAGGCGCTGGGCTTCGAGAGCCTGGCCGAAGCGCTGGGCGAGCGTTTCCATGCCGCGCCGGCGCTGCTGCGCCGGCTCAACCCCGGGGCCCGCTTCGAAGCTGGTGCACGGATCGTGGTTCCGAACACGGCCGATGCCCCGGCATTGGCGAAGCCCGAGCGGGTGGTGGTCAGCAAGTCCGATTCGGTGGTGCGGCTGGTCGATGGCGCGGGCAAGGTCTACGCGCAGTTCCCGGCGTCCACAGGCAGCGAGCACGATCCGCTGCCGATCGGCGAGTGGAAGGTCGAGGGCGTGGCCGAGGACCCCACGTTCCACTACAACCCGGACCTGTTCTGGGATGCCGACCCGGGCCACGCCAAGGCCACGTTGGCGCCGGGCCCCAACAACCCGGTCGGCACGGTCTGGATCGATCTGTCCAAGCCGCATTACGGCATTCACGGCACGCCGGAGCCGGCGAACATCGGCAAGACCCAGTCGCACGGCTGCATCCGGATGACCAACTGGAGCGCGCGTCAGGTCGCCGGTGTCGTCGGGCCCGGCGCCGTCGTGTTGCTGGAGGAATAGGCCATGACCCGAGCCGGCCTGTGGATCGCGCTCGCGGCGGTGCTTGCGCTGGCGAACGCGGCGGTATTCCTGTGGCGCGGCGGCGCCGCGCGCGATGCCGCGTCGCCCGTGGCCGTCGAGGCCGCGCCGTCGCCGCCGGCGTCAGATCCGAGGCCGGCCGACACCTTCGCAGCGAGCGCTGCATCGGCGCCTGCTGCGCCCGTGCCGAACGTCGCGCCCGTGGCGGCGCCCGAAGCGACGCCTGCGCCCGCCGCGGGCGGGGACGCGGACACGCCCCCTCAGCTATTGCTACCAGTGCAGGGCATCGCGTTTGCCGATGTTCGCGACACGTTCGACGATGCGCGCGGCAGTGAGCGCCGGCATGAGGCGCTCGACATCATGGCGCCCGCCGGCACGCCGGTGCTGGCGGCGGCCGACGGCACCATCGAGAAGCTGTTCACCAGCGACCGCGGCGGCCTGACGATCTACCAGTTCGAGCCCACCAGCACCTGGTCGTACTACTACGCGCATCTGCAGGCCTATGCGCCCGGCATCGCCGAGGGCGTGCAGGTACGGCGCGGCGATGTCATCGGCAGCGTCGGCAGTACCGGCAACGCCGATCCCGCCGCCCCGCATCTGCATTTTGCGGTGTTCCGGTTGACGCCCGAACGCCAGTGGTGGACCGGCACGCCGGTCAATCCGTATCCGTCGCTCGAACGGCCCTGACTAGGGCGCGAGTAGCGGTCGCAGCGCCGGCCAGACGTGATCGAGAATCTTCGCCTGCGCCTCGGCGGTGGGATGCAGGTTGTCGTCCTGGAAGTTGGCGCGGTCGTTGGCGACCGGTTCGAGCAGGAACGGCAGCAATGCGACATCGAACGTGTTGGCCAGCAGCCGGTAGTTGGCCTCGAAGCCGCGCGTGTAGTCCGGGCCGAGATTGGGCGGCATGCGCATGCCCACCAGCAGCACGCGCGCGCCGACGTGCTGCGAGGCGCCGATCATCCGGGCCAGATTGCGCCGGGCCTCGGCCAGCGGAAGCCCGCGCAGGCCGTCATTGGCGCCCAGCGCGATGACCACCACCTGCGGGCGCTCGCGCACGACCGCCTGCACGATCCGGGACGCGCCGCCGGCGGTGGTCTCGCCGGAGATGCTCGCATTGACCACCCGCCAGTCCGGCGCCTCGTGCTGCAGCCGTTGTGCGAGCAGGCCGACCCAGCCTTGCGCGGCGGACATGCCGTAGCCCGCCGACAGTGAATCACCCATGACCAGCAGCGTCTTGGCCTGTGGATCGGTGGCAGGGCGCGCCGTACCGGCCTGGGCCTGTGCTAGAACGGGCAGGGCCAGCAGACACGCCAGCATCCAGCGCGCCACGCGCGCTTGCATCGGGCGGCGCGTGGCCGCAGTTCCCAGTGTCATCTCCCATGTCTCCGGTTGGTCGGCGGTGCCGCATCGCGATGGCGCGCCCGGCTGGCGTGAACAGTGAAGGATATCTATGCACGACGGTTCCCCCCTGCAAGATGAAGCCGCGCGTGCGGCGCATTGTGCGCTCGACGTCGATGGGCTGGGCAAGCGTGTGGCGCTGCCGTCCGGGGACCTGACGATCCTGCAGGACGTCGGCTTCCGCATCGGGCATGGCGACACGGTGGCGATCGTCGGCGCTTCGGGCTCGGGCAAGAGCACGCTGCTGTCGCTGCTGGCCGGGCTCGACACACCGAGCGCGGGCCGCGTGCTGCTTGATGGCGCGCCGATCTCCACCCTCGACGAGGACGGCCGGGCGCGGGTGCGCGGCGAGAAGGTCGGCTTCGTGTTCCAGAGCTTCCAGTTGCTGCCGTCGCTGACCGCGCTGGAGAACGTGATGCTGCCGTTGGAACTGCGCGGCGACCGCGATGTCGAGGCGCCGGCGCGCGAGGTGCTGCAACGTGTCGGTCTTGGCGAGCGCCTGGGCCACTATCCGCGCCAGCTCTCGGGCGGCGAGCAGCAGCGCGTGGCGCTGGCGCGCGCGTTCGTGACCCGGCCATCGCTGCTGTTCGCCGACGAGCCGACCGGCAACCTGGACACCGCGACCGGCCAGGCGATCGTCGACCTGCTGTTCGCGCTCAATGCCGATGCCGGCACCACGCTGGTGCTGGTCACCCATGACGACCGTCTGGCCGCGCGCTGCGCGCGGCGCCTGCGCATCGACAGCGGCCGGCTCGTCGGCGACGAGGCGCTGGCCGCATGAGGATCGCAGGCCTCGCCTGGCGGCAGTTGCGCCGCGACTTCAAGGCCGGCGACATCCGCATTCTGTTCGCCGCCCTGGTGCTTGCGGTGGTCGCGGTGACCGCGGTGGGCTTCGTCACCGACCGCGCCGAGCGTGCACTCGCGATCGAGGCCAACCGCTTGCTCGGCGGCGACGCAGTGGTGCGCGGCGATGCGCCGATCGACGGCGCGCTCCGCGCAGCCGCCGATGCGCCGGGCCTGCGCGCGGTCGAGACCGTCGAGCTCGACAGCATGATTCGGGTCGGCGAGGGCGATGCGGCCAATCTGCGCCTGGGCGATGTCCGCGCGCTCGGCGACGGCTTCCCGCTGCGCGGCAGCTTCCGGATCGACCGCGGCGATGGCGTCGAGCGCGACGCGCAGACGGTGCCCGCGCCGGGGACCGTGTGGATGAGCCGGGCCGGCGCGGACACGCTCGGTGCGGCGGTCGGCGACACCGTGCACCTGGGCGAGCGCAGCTTCCGTCTCGCCGCGCTGGTGCTGCAGGAGCCCGATGCGTCGATCGACTATTTCAATGTCGCGCCGAAGGTGTTCCTGCACCTGTCCGACCTCGCGGGGACCGGGCTGATCCAGCCGGGCAGTCGCATCGGGTATCGGCTGGTCGTCGCCGGCGACGCCAACGCCGTCGACGGCTTCACTCGCCTGGCGCGTGCGCAACTGGGCCGCGGCCAGCGTGTGGAGACGATCGGCGACGCGCGTCCCGAAGTGCGCTCTTCGCTCGATCGCGCCGGCCGCTTCCTCGGGCTGGCGGCGCTGGTCTCGGTGATCCTGGCGGCGGTCGCGGTGGCAATGGCCGCGCGCCAGCATTCGGCCCGGCATCTGTCGGCGGTGGCGGTGATGCGCTGCATGGGCGCGCAGCAGCGCACGCTGGTCGGCATCCACGTCGGCGAGTTGCTGCTGCTCGGGCTGGTCGCCTGCACCTTGGGCGTTGCGATTGCGTTCGGTCTGCAATGGGGCGTCGGCCGCTGGCTCGAATCGCTGCTCGGGCTGTCGATCCCGGCCGCCGGCGTGCTGCCCGCGCTGCAGGGCTACGGCGTCGGTCTGGTCGTGCTGCTGGCCTTCGGCGCGCCGCCGGTGCTGGCGCTGCGTCGGGTGCCGGCGCTGCGTGTGCTGCGCCGCGACCTCGGCGGCTTCGAGCCCAGCGCCTGGCTGGTCGGGCTGGCCGGCTTTGCCGGTCTGGCAGCGCTGCTGTGGTGGAAGGCTGGTTCGGCGGCGCTCGGTGGCGCGATGCTGGCCGGCATCGCGGCCACGTTCGCCGTGCTGGCGCTGCTCGCCTGGGGGCTGATCGCGCTGGTGCGCGCGCTGCGTTCAAGGCTGCGCGGCAGCCTGCGCTATGGCCTGGCCAATGTGAGCAGGCGCGCGGGCACCAGCGTCGCGCAGATCAGCGCACTCGGCCTGGGCCTGATGGCGCTGTTGCTGCTGACCTTCGTGCGCACCGACCTGCTCGATCGCTGGCAACTGTCGATCGGCCAGGATGCGCCGAACCGCTTCATCATCAATGTGCAGCCCGACCAGCTCGACGCCGTGCGCGGTTTCATTGCCGAGCAGGCGGTCGAGCCGCCGGTGCTGTTCCCGATGGTGCGTGCGCGCCTGCTGGCGCGCAATGGCGAGCCGGTGCGCGGCGACGATTACCTGGGGCGCAGCGGTGACGAGGCGCAGGACCGCCAGGCCCAGCGCCGGGCCGAGCGCGAGTTCAACCTGTCGATGCAGGGTGCGCTGCGTGATGACAACCAGATCACCGCGGGTACGTACTGGGGCGACACGGTGCCGGCGACGCCGGAACTGTCGGTCGAGGAGGGCTTCGCCAAGGACTTGGGCTGGCAGATCGGCGACCGCATCGCGTTCGATATCGCCGGCCAGCGCTTCGAGGCGCCGATCACCAGTCTGCGCAGCATCGAGTGGGAGAGTTTCCGGCCGAACTTCTTCGTCGTCGCCTCGCCCGGCGCGCTCGACGGCTACCCGGCCAGCCATATCACCGCGGTACGCGTGCCGCCGGAGCGGCCGCGCTTCACCGCCGATCTGGTGCAGCGCTTCCCGAACCTGTCGGTCGTCGACATCGACGCAGTGCTGACCCAGGTGCGCAGCACCGCCGATCAGGTCTCGACCGTGGTGCAGGTGGTGTTCTGGTTCTCGCTCGCCGCCGGCGTGCTGGTGCTGCTGGCGGCTGTGAGTGCCAGTCAGGACGAACGCCTGCTCGAAGGCGGGGTGATGCGCGTGCTCGGCGGTCGGCGCGCGCAGTTGCGCCTGGCACAGGCCTCGGAGTTCGCGGCGATCGGCCTGCTGTCGGGCGTGGTCGCCGCCCTGGCCGCGTCGGTGCTTGCCGGCGTGGTCGCGGTGCAGGTGTTCGACCTGCCGTGGCGGCCGAACTGGGCGCTGGCCGCGGCCGGCGGCGGCATCGGCGTCGGCATGACGCTGATCGCCGGCCTGTGGGCGACCCGCCGCGTGCTCGACGCGCCGCCTTCGGTGACGCTGCGCGAACTGCAGGACTGAGACGGCCGGGCAACGCGTGCGCGCTGCCCGGCCCGAGGGTCATTCGATCACATCCTCGGCCGCGTCGAAGCGGCGGGCGTATTCGCGTTCCGTGCTGACCCGCAGCACCTCCTCGCCGGGCAGCTCGGGCGCGCCGTAGACGGCGTAGGCGACCCCGTCCGCCCTGCGGCCGACCAGATGCAGGCGGTAGCGCGACTGACCGCTGCCGGTCTCCGGCGGGTAGTGCTTCGGCGGTTCCGTGCCGTCGAGGTCGAGCTCGTTGTTGTCGATGACGCCGCCGACGAACAGTGCACGGATGGGCATCACGGTCTCCTTTGGGTGGGGAAGGCCCGGTCATCGTGCCGGCGTGGATGTTCGCGATGCATCAACATCGCGTTGGAATCGCGATGGGCTGCGCATCGGGCTTGCAGACACCCGGCAGGCCTCGGGCGGCGGTCCCGGTGGAGCGGTCCCGGTAGAATCGCCGGCTGTTTCCCTGGACCCTTCGCGATGGCCGACCCTGCGCTCGATGCGCTGTTCCTCCCGTTCGAGCAGCGGCTGCTGCCGTGGCCGCAGGCCGGTGCACTGTTCCTGCGGGCGCGGCCGGGCGTGGCGACGACCGGTGGCCGGTGGCCCGGCCTGCTGTGCGAGCAGAGCCTGGCGCCCTTGCACACGGCGCTGCAGCGCGCGGGCCTGGAGACGCTGCCGCAGACCGATGATGGCGAGGGCCCGGCGCTGCCGGAGCGGCCGCTGGTGCTGGCGCTGCCACCGCGCCAGCGCGACGAGGCGCGGGCGTTGCTGGCACGCGCGCTGGCGGCGGTCGCACCCGGCGGCTGGGTCGTGGCCAGCGTCGCCAATGACGAAGGGGCGAAGTCCGCGCAGGCCGACCTGGCCGCGCTCGCCGGCAACATCGGCGCGCTGTCCAAGCACAAGTGCCGGGTGTTCTGGGCGCAGCGCGATGCGCGCGGCGACGAGGCATTGCGCGCGCGCTGGGCGGCGCTGGACGCACCGCGCCCGATCCTCGGCGGCCGGTTCGTCAGCCGGCCCGGCGTGTTCGCCTGGGACCGGATCGATCCTGCATCGGCGCTGCTGACCGCGCACCTGCCCACGACGCTGGCCGGGCACGGTGCCGATCTCGGCGCAGGCTACGGTTTTCTGGCGGCCGAGGTGCTGCAGCGCTGCCGGGGCGTGCGCGCGCTCGACGTGATCGAGGCCGAGGGCCGCGCGCTGGCGCTGGCCCGACGCAATCTGACCGGGCTGCGCGACGATGTGGCGCTGGACTTCCAATGGCGCGATGTCACCGCGGGCTTGCCGCGGCGCTACGACTTCATCGTCAGCAACCCGCCGTTCCATGCCCACGGGCGCGAGGAGCGGCCCGAGTTGGGACGGGCGTTCATTGCCGCGGCCGCCGACGCGCTGGCGCCGGGCGGCAGCCTGTGGCTGGTCGCCAACCGGCACCTGCCCTATGAGGACGTGCTCGCCGCACGCTTCGGCCAGGTGCGCGAGGTCGCCGCGCAAGGCGGCTTCAAGATCGTGCACGCGGAGCAGGCGCGATGAAGCTGGTCAAACTGCTCGCCAACCTCGGCTACGGCAGCCGCAAGCAGGTGGCGTGGATGTTCCGGGAAGGCCGCATCACCGATGCCGGCGGCGAGGTGCTCTATGCCGACGACCGCGTGGCGCATGCGGACATTCGCGTCGACGGCGAACCGCTCGACCCGCCGCAGGGCCTGACGCTGCTGCTGCACAAGCCGACCGGCTACACCTGCTCGACCAAGGACACCGGCCGGCTGGTCTACGACCTGCTGCCGCCGCGCTTTCGGCTGCGCGCGCCGGCGCTGTCGACGGTCGGGCGCCTGGACCGCGACACCAGTGGCCTGCTGCTGTTCACCGACGATGGCCAGCTGCTGCACCGGATCATCTCGCCGAAGGCCGCACTGCCCAAGGTCTACGAAGCGACGCTGGCGCAGCCGCTGCGCGGCGACGAGACCGCGCTGTTCGCCAGCGGCACGCTCATGCTCGAGTCGGAGACCACGCCACTGCTGCCCGCCACGCTTGAGGTCGTCGCCCCCACGCATGCACGGCTGACCATCGTCGAAGGCCGCTACCACCAGGTCCGACGCATGTTCGCGGCCGTCGGCAATCACGTCGTCGCGCTCCACCGCAGCCGCATCGGCGGCCTGTCGCTGGGCGACCTGCCCGAAGGACAGTGGCGCCCCCTCGACGCCGCCGACCTGACCACTCTCTTCGGCTGACCACAACCGGGGTCAGAGTCGATTTTCTCAGAACCCGGGTCAGCGTCGAATTTCCAACAGTGATGTCCCACGCCTGGTGGCTTCGGGGAAATTCGACTCTGACCCCGGTTTTGGACCCAGCTTCTGTCAGGCGTCCCAGCGGCGCAGGGCGAGGCTGGCGTTGGTACCGCCGAAGCCGAAGCTGTTCGACAGTACGGTGCGCAGCTGGGCGGGGCGGCTTTCGCGGACCAGCGGCAGGCCTTCGGCTTCGGGGTCGAGGGTGTCGACATTGATCGAGCCGGCGATGAAGCCGCGTTCGAGCATCAGCAGGCAGAAGATCGCTTCATGCACGCTGGTCGCGCCGAGCGAGTGGCCGGTCAGCGACTTGGTCGACGAGAACGGCGGCATCGCCTCGCCGAACACCGTACGCATCGCACGCAGTTCGCTGACATCGCCGACCGGCGTCGAGGTGCCGTGTGTGTTGATGTAGTCGATGCTGCCGTCGAGGCTATCGATCGCCATGCGCATGCAGGCGATCGCGCCGTCGCCGGAAGGCGCGACCATGTCGACGCCGTCGGAGCTGGCGCCGAAGCCGACCAGTTCGCCGAGGATCGTCGCGCCGCGCGCCTGCGCGTGCTCCAGGCTCTCGAGCACCAGCGCGCCACCGCCGCCGGCGATCACGAACCCGTCGCGATCGGCGTCGTACGGCCGCGAGGCGCGGGTCGGCGTGTCGTTGTAGCGGCTCGACAGCGCGCCCATGCCGTCGAACAGCATCGCCATGCCCCAGTGCGCCTCCTCGCCGCCGCCGGCGAAGACCACGTCCTGCAGGCCGGCCTGGATCTGCTGCGCGGCCACGCCGATGCAGTGCGCCGAGGTCGCGCAGGCCGAGGAGATCGAGTAGTTGAGGCCCTTGATGCCGAATGCAGTGGCCAGGCACGCCGAGACCGTGGAGTTCATCGTGCGTGTGACCTGATACGGGCCAATCCGGCGCACGCCCTTGTCGCGCAGCACGTCGGCCGAACCAATCAGGTTTTCCGGCGAACCGCCGCCCGAGCCCATGATCAGGCCGGTGCGCGGGCCGGAGATCGCGTCGTCGGCCAGACCCGATTGCGCGATCGCGTCACGCAGCGCCAGATAGGCGAAGCCGGCGGCATCGCCCATGAAGCGGCGCAGCTTGCGGTCGATCAGCGCGTCGAGGTCGACATCGGGCATGCCAGAGACCTGGCTGCGCAGGCCTTGTTCGGCATGGCCGGCGTCGAAGGCGATGCCCGAGCGGCCCTCGCGCAGCGAGGCGGCGACGGTGTCGAGATCGTTGCCGATGCACGAGACGATGCCCGCGCCGGTGATCACGACGCGGCGTGCGGTCGGATTCAGGCTCATGCGGCCTCGTCGCGCATGAACAGCCCCACGCGCAGGTCGCTGGCGGTGTAGATCTCGCGTCCGTCGACGAGCATGCGCGCATCGCCGATGCCCAGGATCAAGCGCCGCTTGATCACGCGCTTGATGTCGATCTCGTAGCGCACCAGCTTGGCGTCGGGGCCGACTTCGCCGGTGAACTTGACCTCGCCCACACCCAGCGCCCGGCCGCGGCCGGGCAGTTGCTGCCACGTCAGGTAGAAGCCGACCAATTGCCACATCGCATCCAGGCCCAGGCAGCCGGGCATCACCGGATCGCCCTGGAAGTGGCACTGGAAGAACCACAGGTCCGGGCGCACGTCGAGCTCGGCGTGGATCTGGCCCAGCCCGTGTGCACCGCCATCGTCGTCGATGTGGGTGATGCGGTCGAACATCAGCATCGGCGGCAGCGGCAGGCGGCCGCTGCCCGGCGCGAACAGCCGGCCCTCGCCAGAGGCGATCAGTTGTTCGTAGCTGAAAGAATCCTTCATCGACGCGTGGACCGGGGAAGTGAGGCGGACGGCGATTATTGCGGAATGCGTGCGGCATTGCCCGTACGCACGGGTACGCTGAATGGGCCTTCGCGTCGATGCGGGGTAGAATCGAACGCGTGTCCACGCCCTCGATGTCCGCCACCGTGTTGCCATCTCCGCAGGGGTTCGCCCTGCCGTCGCCGCCTGCCGGGGTGGTGTTCGACATGGACGGCCTGATGCTCGAAAGCGAGCGCGAAATCCTCGATTGCATGCGTCTGGCGGCCGCCGAGCAGGCGCAGGACATCGAGCCCGATTACTGGCGCGCGATGATCGGCCACAGCGACAGCATCTGCCGCGCACGTCTGGTCGAACGCATCGGCGAACCGGCTGCGGCTGCGCTGTTTGGTCGCAGTCAGGCCTTGTATCTGGCGCGGGCCGAAGCCGGGATCGCGCATCGTCCGGGCATCGTCGCGTTGCTGGATCTGCTGGCCGAGCGCGGCATCCCGCGCGCGGTCGCAACCTCCACGCGGGCGCCGTTGGCGCAGCGCAAGCTCGCCGCCGCCGATCTGCTGCGGTACTTCGATGCGGTGTGCACCAGCAGCGATGTCGCCCATCCCAAGCCGGCGCCGGATGTCTACCTGCTCGCGGCCGAGCGGCTGGGCGTGTCGCCGGCGCGGTGCCTGGCGTTGGAGGATTCGCCGACCGGCGTGCGCGCCGCGCTCGCGGCCGGCATGACCACGATCCAGGTGCCCGACCTGCTGCTGCCCGACGACACGGTGCGGGCACTCGGTCATCACATCGTCGATTCGCTCGACCAGGTCCGCGCGCTGATCGAGGCCGCGGACTAACCGCCGCGGCCTGCGGGCGCACGTGGCGGCATCACGGTCTCTCGTGCCAGACCACATCCATCTGCCGCGCCGTGCGCACTGCCAGGTCGCGACCGGCGAGCCGCGCGACCAGGTGCAGGCTCATGTCGATACCGGCGGCGATGCCGGCCGACGTGACGACAGCGCCCTCGTCGATCCAGCGCACGTCCGCGCGCACGTCGATGTCCCGGTGGCGCGCGCGCAGGGCGTCGAGGTCTTCCCAATGCGTCGTCGCCGCGCGGCCCGAGAGCAGGCCGGCCTCGGCCAGCAGGAACGCGCCGGTGCACACCGAGGCGACGATCCCGGCCTCGTCGGCGCGCGCGCGGATCCAGTCGATCGTGCGCGCGTCAGCGAGTTCGGCATCGACCACGCCGCCGGGCACCAGCAGCACGTCGACCCGCGGGCAGTCGGCGAAGCCGTGATCGGGCAGCACCCGCAGCCCTGCGCGTGCGCGGACCGGTGCGGCCTCGCGTGCGACGGTGAACACCGCGAACGGCGGCGGGGCTGTTGGGCGCAGGCGCGAGGCGACCCGGCTCGCGGTCGCGAAGACCTCGAACGGCCCGGCGAAGTCGAGCACCTCGACCTCGGGATAGAGGTGGATCGCAACCGCCTGCGTCTGCGACGGGCGGTCAGCGATGGACATCGTCATCGTCCTGCGGCTCGTCGGCGTGCGCGAGCATGTCCACCAGCATGTCGCGGATATGCGCATCGGCGGTCGCGTAGAACACCTGGCGTTGGCGCCGTTCGCCGCGCACCAGTCGCGCGCCGCGCAGCAGGCGCAAGTGATGGCTGACCAGCGGCTGCGAGGCACCGGTGCGACGGGCGATCTCACCGACCGGCACCGGGCCATCGAGACAGGTCAGCAACACGCGCAGCCGGGTCGGATCGCCGAGCAGGCGGAAGGTGCCGGCAAGGATCTCGACATGCTCTGAATCGGGGGCGGTCTCGACTTCAGGCGCAGATGTGCTCAATGCGGGCCTCCCGGCTTCGCTGCGTCCGGGATGCGATCGGTGGCATCAGCATCGTCGTGGTCGTGGTCGTGGTCGTGGTCGTGCGTGTGCGCGTGGCCATGCGATGCCCGATGGCCGGACTCCAGCGCGCAGGCATCGTGCGGTGCGTGCACGACCTCGACCGTCGTGTGGCCGATCGAGAACCGGTCGGCCAGCGCGCGCTTGACCGCCGGCACCACACGGGACGCCGCTGCGTCCTCGTCGAGGGCGAGCTCGAGGGTCGCCAGCACCCGGCCCGAGGTGATCGACCACACATGCACGTGGTCGACACCGGCGACGCCGGGCACCTGCTCGCGCAGGTGGGCGCGCAGCGCCTCGATGTCGATGTCCGGCGGGGTCGCCTCCATCAGGATGTCGAAGGCACCGCGCAGCAGCGCCCAGGCACTGCGCAGGATCAGCAGGCAGACCAGCACCGAGAGGATCGGGTCGATCGGCATCCAGCCGGTGAAGTGGATCACCAGCGCAGCCACGATCGCGGCCACCGAGCCGAGCAGGTCGCCGAGCACGTGCAGCGTCGCGCCCTTGATGTTGACGTGCGACTGGTCGCCGCGATGCAGGATCCAGAACACCAGGCAGTTGACCAGCAGGCCGACGACCGCGACCGCCAGCATCGGCCCGGCGAGCACCTCGCCCGGATGCCGCAGGCGCTGCACCGCCTCCCAGGCGATCCACACCACCAGCGCGAACAGCGTGATCGCATTGATCAGCCCGGCCAGCACCTCGATGCGCATGTAGCCGAAGGTGCGCCGGGCATCCGAGGCCCGGCGGCCGATGCGGAAGCCCAGCCAGGCGAGCAGCAGCGCCGCGGCGTCGGTGAGCATGTGCCCGGCGTCGGCGATCAGCGCCAGCGAGCCCGACAGGACCCCGCCGACCATCTCGACCACCATGAAACTGGCGGTCAACGCGAAGCCGGTCAGGACGGCGCGTTCGTTCGCGGCCGAGACCGACGGGGCATGCGCGTGATCATGGTCGTGCGCATGGGCATGCGCCTTGTGCGCGGTGTGGTCGTGGGCGTGCGACATCGGGAGAATGGGGGGTGTGAAAGTGTCTACATATAAGCATGTATTTATGTTTTGAGGAAGTGCCGGCGCACGCCTGCCGTCGAGCGGCGAGAATGGCGACATGACCGTTGACTCTCCTTCTCCTGACGCGCCGTTGCCCGAGTCGCCGGTCGTGGGCATCGTCGGCAGCGCCGGCGCCTACGGCCGCTGGCTGCGCGGGTTCTTCGCCGCGCGCATGGGACTGCAGGTGCTCGGCCACGACCCCGCGGACCCGGCCAGCGATGCGCCCGAGGCGCTGCTCGCGGCGGCGGACGTGCTGGTGTTCGCCGCGCCGATCCGCACGACCGCGACCGTCGTCGCCGATTGGACCGCGCGTTCGGCCGGGCGCGAGCGTGGGCGGCTGTGGCTCGACGTGACCTCGCTCAAGCAGGCGCCGGTCGCGGCGATGCTGCGCGCCCAGGCCGAGGTCGTTGGCCTGCACCCGATGACCGCGCCGCCCAAGTCGCCGACGCTGCGCGGCCGCGTACTCGTGGTCTGCGAGGCGCGTCTGGCGCGCTGGCGGCCCTGGGTCGCGCGCCTGCTCACGGCGCTCGAGGGCCAGGTGGTGCATGCCGAGGCCGAGCGCCACGACCGGATCATGGCCTTGGTGCAGGCGCTGGTGCACGCCGGGCATCTGGCCCAGGCCGGCGTGCTGCTCGACCAGGCGCCAGACGGCGGCGGATTGGCGGACCTGCTGCCGTTCCGGTCGGCCTCGTTCGAGCTCGATGCGGCGATGATCGCGCGGATCCTGTCGATGAACCCGGCGATCTACGAAGATATCCAGTTCGACAATCCGCACGTGGTCGGCGTGCTGGCCGACCTGGCCGCACGCACGGCGCAACTGCATGCCCTGGTGGCGCGCGGTGATGATGCCGCACGCGCGCAGTTCCGCGCGTTGCTCGAGACGCAGCGCCAGGCGCTGGGCGCTGCGGCGCTCGAACAGGGGAACTACGCCTTCGAGCGTGTCGGTTATCTGCTGGCCGATCTTGCCGGCGACCGGTTCGTCAGCGTGCACCTGCCGCTGGACCGGCCGGGCTCGTTGCGCGCGCTGTTGCACGTGTTCGAGCGGCACGGCGTGAACCTGGGGTCGATCCATTCCTCGCGCACGCCGGGCGGCGACCTGCATTTCCGCATCGGGCTGCTGGCCGGTTGCGATGGCGACGCGCTCGCGGCCGCAGCCCGGGAGATCGACGCCAGCGGCATCGGCCGGGTGATCGAGCGCGGCTGATGCTCAGGGGCGGCGCAAGGCGTCCCAGCCGTCCGGTCCGAGCCGTTCGAGCGTGGCGATGTTGCGTTCGACGATCGCGTCGGGGTCGGGATAGATCGCCACCGCGCGCTCGACGCTGTCCTCGCGCAGCAGATGCAACGTGGGGTAGGGCGAACGGTTGGTGCAGTGGCCGATGTCGTCGTCGGGTGCGTCGGCGAAGCGGTAGTCGGGGTGGAAGCTGGCGACCTGCAGCACGCCGTCGAGGTCGAGCGATTCGACCAGGGCATCGGCCGCGTCCAGGAAGTCGTTGTAATCGAGGAAGTCCTGCAACACGTGCGGATGGACCAGCAGCGTGGTGTCGGTGGTCTGCGCCGGCGTGTCACGCAGGTGGAGCAGTTCCTCGGCCAGGCGTTCGAGCAGGGCCTCGGGCGTGGTCGCCTCGCACAGCACCAGCCGCACCTGATCCTTGACGTACACGGCCTTGGCGAACGGGCACAGGTTCAGCCCGATCACCGCGCGCTCGACCCAGCGGCGGGTGGCGGTCAGCGGGTCGTCGGCGGTGGGCGCGTCGGGGAACTGGGCGGTCACGGACAATCGGCGGCACGGACGGGCGCGCAGTCTAGACCAGCAGGCATGCTGCAATTGGTATGTTATAAAATAACCTGTTCAGCCGTTGCGATTTGCCATGCCCGTTTCCGTCTCACCGCCTCGTCCGCGCCTGGTCCAGATCGATCTGCTGCGCGGCCTGGTCATGCTGTTGATGTTGCTCGACCACGTTCGCGAAACATTCTTCCTGCACGTGCAGATGGCCGATCCGGTGGACATCGATCAGGTGCCGCCGTTGCTGTTCGGCTTCCGCCTGCTCGCGCATCTGTGCGCGCCGGTGTTCGTGTTCCTGACCGGGCTGTCGGCCTGGCTCTATGGCCAGCGCCAGGGGAACCCACGTGCGGCGACCGCGGCGTTTCTGTTCAAACGTGGCCTGTTCCTGGTGCTGCTGGAAGTGACGCTGGTCAACTTCGCCTGGACGTTCGAGTTCCCGCCGCAGACGCTGTATCTGCAGGTGATCTGGGCGATCGGCCTGTCGATGCTCGCGCTCTCGGCGTTGCTGTGGCTGCCGCGTCCGGTGCTGGCCGCACTCGGCCTGGCCCTGGTGGCCGGGCACAACCTGCTCGACGGCGTGCGCGTGGACGGCGCCTGGTCCGGGGTATGGGCGGTGCTGCACCAGCGCGCCTGGCTCGAGCCGATCGAGGGCCTGCGGGTGCGCACCTCGTACCCGGTGCTGCCGTGGATCGGGGTGATCGCACTCGGCTATGCCGCTGGCCCCTGGTTCGCGGCCGGCTTCGATGCCGTGCGCCGCCAGCGGCGGCTGCTGGCCTGGGGTGTGGGGGCGCTGGCGGCGTTCGCCGTGCTGCGGCTGGTCAACGGCTATGGCGATGCGCCCTGGCGCCTCGGCGAGGACGGGCTGCGCACGGCGATGAGCCTGGTCAATGTCACCAAGTACCCGCCGTCGCTGCTGTTCCTGTGCCTGACCCTGGGTGTGGGCCTGTTGCTGCTGCGGCTGTTCGAGCGGCCGACGCTGGCCCGGCGGCTGGCGCCGGTGGCGACCTACGGCGCGGCGCCGATGTTCTTCTACCTGCTGCACCTGTACGTGCTGAAGCTGCTGTACCTGGCGGCGGTCGCCGTGTGGGGTCACAACCAGGGCGCGGTCTTCGGCTTCGGTGCGCCGGCGTGGTTGCTGCCGGTCGCAGCGGCGCTGGCGCTGGCGCTGTATCCGGCCGTGCGCGGGTTCGCCGCGCTCAAGGCGCGGCGCCGGGACTGGGCGTGGCTGCGCTACTTCTAGAACGCGGCGCTCAGTCGCGGAAGTTGTCGAACTGCAGCGGCAGTTCGAACTCGGTACTGCGCAGCAATGCAATCGCCGCCTGCAGGTCGTCGCGCTTCTTGCCGGTCACGCGCAGCTTGTCGCCGTTGATCTGGCTGTCGACCTTGAGCTTGGCGGTCTTGAGCGTGGTCTGGATCTTCTTGGCCAGGTCGCGTTCGATGCCCTGCTTGACCGTGACCTTCTGCCGGGCGCCGGCGAGGTTGGTGTCGATGTCGCCGAACTCCAGGCAGCGCACATCGATCTTCCGCGCGGCCAGGCGCTGACGCAGGATCTCGGTCATCTGCTGGAGCTGGAATTCGCTCGGGGCCGACTGGGTGATCACCGCGTCCTCGCGCTCGAACGAGGCCTCCACGCCCTTGAAGTCGAAACGCGTCGTCAGTTCGCGGTTGGCCTGGTCGACCGCGTTGGTCAGTTCATGGGTGTCGACTTCGGAGACGACGTCGAAAGACGGCATGGGGCACCTGGCTGTAGGGAAACGGCCCGCAGGGTAACGCAGCCGGCGTGGAACGTTGCATCGCGCGCTCGCCGCGTCCTGCTCGCCGCGCGCGCGCGACAATGGCGGCCTCCCCCGCTGTTGCAGACCACCGTCATGTTCGAGACCCCTGCCTACGCCGCCGCAGACGCCACCGCGCCGCTCGCGCCCACCACGATCCAGCGCCGCCCGCCCGGCCCGTCCGAGGTGCTGATCGACATCCTCTACTGCGGCGTCTGCCACTCCGACCTGCACCAGGTGCGTGACGAGTGGGGCGGGGCGATGTTCCCGATGGTGCCCGGCCACGAGATCGTCGGCCGCATCGCCCAGGTCGGCAGCGCGGTGACCGCGTTCTCGGTCGGCGACGCGGTGGGCGTCGGTTGCTTCGTCGACTCGTGCCGAACCTGCCCGCAGTGTCGCGCAGGCGAGGAGCAGTTCTGCGATGAGGGCATGACCGCCACCTACAACGCGATGGCGCGTGATGGCAGCGGGCCGACCTACGGTGGCTACTCGACCCGGATCACGGTCGATGCGGCCTATGTGCTGCGCATTCCCGACGCGCTGCCGCTCGATGCCGCCGCGCCGCTGCTGTGCGCGGGCATCACCACTTATTCGCCGCTGCGGCACTTCGGCGTCGCGCCCGGCGACGAGGTCGCGGTCGTCGGTCTGGGCGGTCTGGGTCACATGGCAGTCAAGTTCGCGGTCGCGATGGGCGCGCGGGTGACGGTGCTGAGCAGTTCGGAATCCAAGCGCGCCGACGCGCTGGCGCTCGGTGCGCACGCGTTCGCCGCCACGCGCGACAAGGGCACGTTCAAGACGCTGGCCAAGTCGTTCGACTTCATCGTCGACAGCGTGTCGGCCGAGCACGACTACAACGCGTACCTGTCGCTGCTGCGCGTCGACGGCACAATGATCCTGCTCGGCATTCCCGAGGTGCCGGCGCCGGTCGCGGCCGGCGCGTTGATCATGCAGCGCCGGCGCCTGGTCGGTTCGCTGATCGGCGGTATCCGCGAGACTCAGGAGATGCTCGAGTTCTGCGCCGAGCACGGCATCGTGTCGGACATCGAGCGCATCGGCATCGCCGACATCGAGACCGCCTACGCGCGCATGCGCAAGGGCGATGTGCGCTACCGCTTCGTCATCGATATCGAGACGTTGCGGCGCTGAAGACCCGTGCGCGCCGGATGCCCGGCGCGTGCTTCCGTGCGAGGATGGACGCCCCTGTTCATCCTTCGCGACCATGTCCCGTGCCGCTCCGCCGACCGATGCCCGCGCAGCCGTGTGGTGGATGCTGCTGGCGGTGCTCGCGTTCGCGGGCATGGACGCGGGCATGAAGTGGATCGCCGAGGACTATTCGGCGTTCCAGGTCGCCACGTTCCGCAGCCTGACCACGCTGCCGCTGATCGCGGCGTGGATCGTGCTGCGCGGCCGCGGCGGCACGTTGTGGCGGATCCATTGGCCGCTGCACCTGCTGCGCGGCGTGCTCGGCGTGGGCATGATCGCCGGCTTCGTGTACGGACTGGCGCGCATGCCGCTGTCGACGGCGTACGCGATCGTGTTCGTTTCGCCGCTGCTGGTCACCGCGCTGGCGGTGCCGCTGCTTGGCGAGCGGGTGGGCCCGCGCCGCTGGACGGCGATCGCGGTGGGCATCGTTGGCGTGCTGGTGGTGCTGCGTCCGACTGGCGAGGGCGTCGCCACGCTGGCCGGTCTGGCGGTGGTGCTCGGTGCGCTGTGCTACTCGGTCGCCTCGATCACCGTGCGCATCCTGGCCCAGCGCGACAGCCCCGAGTCGCTGGTGTTCTGGTTCCTGGTGCTGATGGCGGTCTTCGCCGGCCTGCTGGCCTGGCGCGACTGGCGGCCGCTGCAGACCGAGCACCTGGGCGTGCTGGCGTTGATCGGCAGCGCGGGCGCGCTGGGCCAGGTCGCGATGACCCATGCCTTCCGCCTGGGTGAGGCCAGTCAGGTCGCGCCGCTGGAGTACACCGCGCTGCTGTGGGTGATCGTGCTCGATCTCACGCTCTGGGGCGTGCTGCCGGACGCGCCGACCTGGCTGGGCGCGGCGATCATCGTCGCCAGCGGCTTGTACATGTTCCGCCGCGAGCGGGTGGTCGCCGACCCGCCGGTGCGCCACCCGGACGCGACGCCGCCACCCTGAGGGCGGCGGGCCGGAGCCGCCGACGCCGCAGCCACGCGGCGTGCCGCACACTGCCGCCATGCCCATCGTCCTGTTGATCGTGTTCGTCCTGGCGCTGTGCGCGGCGATGCTGCTGCTGTGGCCGCTGGCGCTGTGGAACCGCTATCGCGTCGGCACCTCGCGTCGGCGCCCGCCGCGCTGGTTGACCCGGCTCAATGCCTGGCTGTTGCCGGCTTCGGCGTTGCTGTTTCTCGGCGCAATGGGGGTGACCCAATTGTTCGTCGCGCATGCGTTCGTCTATGCGGCGCTCGGCGTCCTCGCCGGGCTGGCGACCGGCGGCTTGGGTTGGGCGCTGACGCGGGTCGAGCACCGGCCCGGGGCGGTCTGGTACACGCCCAACCGCTGGCTGGTGCTGGCATTGACGCTGGTCGTGGTCGCGCGGGTGATCGCGGGCATCTGGCAGGCCTGGGAACGCTGGCAAGGCAACGTCGAGCTCCTGGCGGCGTGGGGGCCGCTCGGCGAGCCGGCCGGGCTGTTCGCCGTCGCCGGGCTGGTGCTCGGCTACCACGCCGCCTACGCGGTGTTGCTGCAGTGGCGTCTGGGGCGTTGGCTCTGAGGCTTGCGGCGTTCGACCGTCTAGCGCAAGCCGGCGCGGTGCTGCGCGCACCGCCCGCGCGTCTCATCGCGGTGTACGGCGTCGGAGGCCACGTCGCGCCGGCCAGTGCCGTGGGGAGCGACTTCGCCTGACGGTCAGCGTGGGCGCCTCCCGGGTACCGTGCCCAGTCGCGGCCCGATATCCGCTTGGTGGTCACGGCACCCGGCAGGCGCTGGACACGGATGCGACAGCGGACCCAAAAGCGGGTTAGACCACGAGGTAGAGGGCGCGCGACTTCTTCCAGCGTATTTGCGGCGATCCGAAGCCGGGTTGGCTACGTCCGCAGCAGCGGACTGACGGTCGGTGGCCGCGTTCAGCGCGCCATGGATGGCGCGCGCCCGAGTCAGGACAGGATGTGCTGACCGAGGGAGAGCGGCTTCCGGCCGGCAGGCTGCTGCCCATTCGAAGTGGAGTTCCTGCTTCCGTTTCTGCGAGGGGATCAAAAAAAAACGGCCCCGCACAAGGCAGGGCCGCTGGGCACGTCTCTGGGAGAGAGAGGATCAGAAGCGTGCGCCGATACCGACACCCACGGTCCACGGGTCGAGCTTGAGATCGCGCTGCACCGTCTGACCGGCCTGCTTGACGTCCGCACGGCTGCGCAGGTAGCGCGCATCGGCACGGGCGAACCAGGTGGAGTTGATGTTCATGTCGACGCCGACCGTGCCGATCGCGCCCTTGGGCGTGGTCAGGCTGACGTGGTCGCCGCCGCCGCCCAGGTCCTCGTTGCTGATGTTGGACTGGTGATAGCCCAGACCGACGAACGGGCGGAAGGTGTTGTCGACATCACCGAAGTGGTACTGGCCGCTCAGCGCGATGGGCTGCTGATCGACATTGCCGATCTTGACGCCGTCCTGCTTGACGCGGTGATCGAACGAATCGAGCGCGCCCCACAGCTCGGCGCTGATGTTGTCGGTGAAGTTGTACGACACCGAAGCGGTCGGCGCCGGGCCGCCGTCGACCTTCAGCCCGTTGTTCCGCGCGCTGTCGTTGGTCGGTTGCAGCAGCGTCACGCCGCCGACGACCGAGAAGCGCTTGCCGGCCGCGGTATCGGCGTCCTGGGCGAAGGCCGCGGACGAGACCGCGAGCGAGGCCAGGGTGGCGAGGATCAGGCTGCGCTTGTTGAGGATGGACGCGTTCGGCTTCATGGGGGTTCTCCTGTACTTGGGTGCCGGCAGCGCAGACGCGCCGGCGGGATTCTCGCGGTCGGGACCGAAAGTCCCGTCGCGACCCTCCTCTTCGGGAAGGCGCGGCCATGCTGGCGCGGGCAACCTGAATCGGCGATTTGCGCTGTCTGAAGCATTCCTGACGCTTCACAGCAGCTTCGGAAACCTGCGCGGTGCGTTCATCGCAAGGCGCGTTGCCATGCGGGTTGGTATGGCAGTACCGGGCAAGATTGCGGCTGTACCGCAGACGAACGCCGCGAATGCGACGCAACGTTCCGCGACCGATGCCGGCATGCGATGCGACATCACAGCAGTTGGCGCCGGACCTGCGGGGCGCCACAATAGTGGGTCACGAGATGCCCGGAGGGCCGCATGGCCGACCTGAAAGAAGCGCGCGTTCCCGACATTGGCGGGTATGACGATGTCCCGGTGATCGAGGTGCTGGTCGCCGTCGGCGATACGGTGTCGGTCGACCAGGGCCTGGTCACGCTGGAATCGGACAAGGCCACGATGGAAGTGCCCTCGACCGTGGCCGGTGTGGTCCGGGAACTGAAGGTCAAGGTCGGCGACAGCCTGTCGGAAGGCAGCGTGGTCGCGCTCATCGAGGCCCAGGATGCCGCGGCCGATGCCCCTCCCGCGCAAGCGGGGAAGGTCGACGCGCGCAGCGCGTCGGGTGGGGGCGAGGCGCCGGTGGCCGAGAAGGCCGCGCCCGCTGCTGCAAAGACCGAGGCGCCGAAGGCGCAGGCCGGCGGTGGTGGCACGCAGGAATCGAAAGTGCCCGACATCGGCGGCTACGACGACGTGCCGGTGATCGAGGTGCTGGTGGCGGTCGGCGATACGGTGGCCAAGGACCAGGGCCTGGTCACGCTGGAATCGGACAAGGCGACGATGGAAGTGCCGGCGGCCGTGGCCGGCGTGATCAAAGAACTGAAGGTCAAGGTCGGCGACACCCTGTCGGAAGGCAGCGTGGTCGCGGTCATCGAGGCCACAGACGCCGCGGCCGATGCACCTCCCCCGCAGGCGGGGGAGGTCGACGCGCGCAGCGCGTCGGGTGGGGGAGCCGCGCCCGCCAAGTCCAAGGACGACAGCGCCGTCGAGCCGGTCGCGCCGCAGGCCAAGGCCGATCCGATCGCGCAGGCCTCGATGGACCATCGGCCGGCCGGCAGCGGCAACCCGCCGGTCCGCTTCGATGCCGAAGCGATCCTGCCGGGCAATGTGCCCTATGCCAGCCCCGCGGTGCGCCTGTTCGCACGCGAGCTCGGCGTCGATCTGGCCCAGGTGCGCGGAACCGCGCGCGCCGGGCGCATCACGCGCGAGGACGTGCAGCAGTTCGTCAAGGGTGTGCTGGCGGGCGGTGGCGCCTCGAAGGCCGGTGCACCGGCCGCGGCCGGCGGCGGCCTGAACCTGCTGCCGTGGCCGAAGGTCGACTTCGCCAAGTTCGGCGAGATCGAGGTCCAGGAACTGGGCCGCATCCAGAAGATCTCGGCTGCCAATCTCGCGCGCAACTGGGCGATGATCCCGCACGTCACGCAGCACGACGATGCCGACATCACCGATCTCGAGGCGCTGCGCGTGCAGCTCAACAAGGAGAACGAGAAGGCCGGCATCAAGCTGACCATGCTCGCGTTCCTGATCAAGGCCTCGGTCGCGGTGCTCAAGCAGTATCCGCGCTTCAACAGTTCGCTCGATGCGGCTGGTGAGACGCTGACGCTCAAGAAGTACTTCCACATCGGCTTCGCCGCCGACACGCCCAACGGCCTGGTCGTGCCGGTGATCCGTGACGCCGACAAGAAGGGCGTGCTGGAGATCTCCCAGGAGATGTCCGCGCTGGCCAAGAAGGCACGCGACGGCAAGCTCGGCCCGGCGGACATGCAGGGCGGGTGCTTCTCGATCAGTTCGCTGGGCGGGATCGGCGGCACCAGCTTCACGCCGATCGTCAATGCGCCGGAAGTGGCGATCCTGGGCGTGTCGAAGTCGGCGATCAAGCCGGTCTGGGACGGCAAGCAGTTCCAGCCGCGCCTGATCCTGCCGCTGTCGCTGTCCTACGACCACCGGGTCATCGACGGCGCTGCGGCCGCGCGCTTCACGGCGACGCTGGCGCAGTTGCTCGGCGATATGCGCCGGGTGCTGCTGTAACCGCCTGGTTGCCGGCATGAGCGATCCGTCCACGCGCGAGCGGGCGCGGTTGACGTTGCGCCATGCCGGCATCGCCGATATCCCGGCGATCGTTGCGCTGAGCGAGCGCGTCTACGGACGCGACAACGGCTACACGGCCGAGATGCTCAACGGTCAGATCGCGCAGTTTCCGCAAGGCGTGTTCGTGGCGTTCTACGACGGGGTCGCGGTCGGCTACTGCGGCACGTTCCGCATCGACGAGCGCACCGCGATGGCCCCACACCGCTGGCTGGAGATCTCCGGCGGCGGCTACGCCTCGCGGCACCTGTCGACCGGCGACTGGCTCTACGGCATGGAGGTCTGCGTCGATCCCGACCACCGCGGGCTGCGCATCGGCCGCCGGCTCTATGAGCTGCGCAAGCGGTTGTGCCAGGAGCTGCGGCTCAAGGGCATCGTGTTCGGCGGGCGCCTGCCGGGCTTCTCGCGCCGCGCCCGCGCCTATCGCGGCGACGTGCGCGCGTATGTGGCCGACGTGTGCGCCGGGCGCATCCGCGACCGGGCGCTGAGTTTCCAGCTGCGTAACGGCTTCGAGCTGATCGGCGTGCTGCCCGGCTATCTGCCGCAGGACACCGAGTCGGCCGGCTACGCCGCGCACCTGGTCTGGCGCAACCCCAAGATCGACCCGGATGCCGACCCGCGCGGCACCGCGCGCCCGCTGCCCGATTCGGTCCGCGTGGCGACGGTGCAATATCAGCAACGCCGCGTGGCCTCGTTCGAAGAGTTCGCCACCCAGGTCGAGTACTTCGTCGACATCGCCGCTGATTACCGCGCCGACTTCGTGGTCTTCCCCGAGCTTTTCACGCTGCAACTGCTGTCAGTGGAGAACAAGCCGCTGTCGCCGGTCGACTCGCTGCTGGCGCTCACCGGCTACACCGAGCGTTTCGCGCAGTTGCTGTGTGAACTGGCGGTGCGTCACAACATCAACATCATCGGCGGCTCGCATCCGACCCGGACCAGCGACGACGACGATGGCAAGGTGCGCAACATCTGCTACGTCGCGCTGCGCGACGGCTCGCTGCATACCCGCGACAAGCTGCATCCCACGCCCAACGAGCGCACATGGTGGGGCATCGGCGGCGGCGACAGCGCCCAGGCGATCATGACCGACTGCGGGCCGATCGGGGTGATGATCTGCTATGACAGCGAGTTCCCCGAACTCGGCCGGCACCTGGTCGACCAGGGCGCGATGATCCTGTTCGTGCCGTTCTGCACCGACACCCGCGAGGGTTACCTGCGGGTGCGTTACTGCTCGCAGGCGCGCGCGGTGGAGAACCAGTGCTACGTGGTGCTGTCGGGCAACGTCGGCAATCTGCCGGGCGTGAACAACTTCGACATCCAATATGCGCAGAGCTGCATCCTCACGCCCTGCGATTTCCCGTTCGCGCGCGATGGCGTCGCCGCCGACACCACGCCCAATGTCGAGCAGGTGGCCTTCGCCGACCTGCGCCTCAACGATCTGACGGTCGCGCGCAACGACGGCACCGTGCAGAACCTCAACGACCGCCGCCATGACCTGTATACGCTGAGCTGGGCCCGGCGCCCGGCATCGCGCGTGGCGGTACCAGAACAGACGCAACCCCCGGAGAACGCGTGATGGCCAAGACCCTGGAAGTGACAGTCCCCGACATCGGCGGCTACGACGACGTGCCGGTGATCGAGGTGCTGGTCGCCGTCGGCGATACGGTCGCCAAGGACCAGGGCCTGGTCACGCTGGAGTCGGACAAGGCGACGATGGAAGTGCCGTCCTCGCACGCGGGCGTGATCAAGGCGCTGAAGGTCAAGGTCGGCGACACCCTGTCGGAAGGCAGCGTGGTCGCGGTGATCGAAGCCGAGGGCGAGGCCGAAGGCGATGCCAAGCCGGCCGCGGGATCTGCCGACAAGGCGCCCGCCCCGGCGAATGCGGGAGGGAGCAAGCGCGAGGCGCCGGCCAGCCAACCGCCGGTTGCGCGCTCGCATCGCGCGCCGGCCGAGCCCGAAGCGGTGAAGGCGGCGCCGTCGTCGGGCCGCAAAGCCGACGTGGAATGTCGCATCGTCGTGCTCGGCTCCGGCCCCGGCGGCTACACCGCCGCGTTCCGCGCCGCCGATCTCGAGCTCGACACCGTGTTGATCGAGCGCTACGACACGCTCGGCGGCGTCTGCCTCAACGTCGGCTGCATCCCGTCGAAGGCCCTGCTGCACGCGGCCGACGTCATCGACCAGGCGCAGCACGCCAGCGATTACGGCGTGGAGTTCGGTGCGCCGACGATCTCGCTCGACAAGCTGCGCGGCTACAAGGAGAAGGTGGTCGGCCAGCTGACCAAGGGCCTGGCCGGGATGGCCAAGCAGCGCAAGGTACGCGTGGTGGCCGGTACCGGCACCTTCGTGTCGCCGAACGAGATCGAAGTGGTCGCCCAGGACGGCAAGACCACGCTGGTGCGCTTCGAGCAGTGCATCATCGCCGCCGGCTCGCAGGCGCTCAAGCTCCCGGGCTTCCCGTGGGACGACCCGCGCGTGATGGATTCGACCGACGCGCTGGAACTGGCCGAGGTGCCCAAGCAGTTGCTCGTCGTGGGCGGCGGCATCATCGGCCTGGAGATGGCCACGGTGTATCGCGCGCTGGGCGCGCAGGTCACCGTGGTCGAGCTCGCCGACCAGTTGATGCCCGGTGCCGACAAGGATCTGGTCAAGCCGTTGGCTGACCGGCTCAAGAAGCAGGGCGTGTCGGTGCACCTGAAGACCAAGGTCGTCGAGGCCAAGCCGGAGAAAGCCGGCATCGTCGTTGCGTTCGACGGCGAGAGCATTCCCGACACGACGCTGTACGACCGCGTGCTGGTCGCCGTCGGCCGTTCGCCCAACGGCGCCAAGATCGGTGCCGACAAGGCCGGCGTGCGCGTGGGTGAGCGCGGTTTCATCCAGGTCGATGCGCAGATGCGCACCAACGTGCCGCATATCTTCGCGATCGGCGATCTGGTCGGCCAGCCGATGCTGGCCCACAAGGCCACGCACGAAGGCAAGCTCGCGGCCGAGGTCGCGGCGGGCGAGAAGAAGGAATGGGTCGCGCGGGTGATCCCGTCGGTGGCCTACACCGATCCGGAGATCGCCTGGGTCGGCATCACCGAGACCGAAGCCAAGGCCAAGGGCCTGAAGGTGGGCGTGGGCAAGTTCCCGTGGGCGGCCAGCGGCCGCGCGATCGGCCTGGGCCGGACCGAGGGCTTCACCAAGCTGGTGTTCGACGAGGCCACCCACCGGATCGTCGGTGCCGGCATCGTCGGCGTGCATGCCGGCGATCTGATCGCCGAAGCTGCGCTGGCGATCGAGATGGGGGCCGAGGTCGCCGACATCGGCCACACGATCCATCCCCATCCCACGCTCAGCGAATCGGTGGCGATGGCCGCCGAGGTCTACGACGGCACGATCACCGACCTCTACCTGCCCAAGCGCAAGTAGTCGCCCACCGCGGCCATGCCGCGCATGCCGGTCCATTGCGTGGGCCGGCACGCCGCCGCTGCCGTCGAAAGACGGTGGCATGCATCGCCAGCGTGCAGTGTCCTGCGCGGTCTGCGCGCGGTCCGTGCCGGCCGTCACTCGATGCGCGCGCAAACAGCCGCGCGCAACCCCGACTTGCGTGGCGAGCACCCGACAGGCTGCAGGGGGCGCGGCGCCCACAGGCTGCTGCAGGCCGTCAGCATCGTCCAGGCCGCCTGAGCAGACCTTTGATCCACGTCGGCAAGCCCGCCCGCCTGGAACGCGGAGCGCGCAACGGGCGCCTATGCCGATCGCGTTCCGACGTGCCCAGCGCGGGGCGACACGCAGAACCGCTTTGTTGCAGTGCATGGTGACAAAGCCCACCGGTCGCTATACACCTGGCGCCGAAATGGTAGCGCTATCAGTCGGCTGCCTTTCGCGACATGCGGGTGAGCTGGAGGCAATGCGCCAGGCAGGGGGCCGGGCGCGGTGCGGGGTGACGAAGACCGTTTCACCAGGATCGTTTGCAAGAACAGGGCAAACGGACGCTGCCGTTTGTGGGCGCCCGTTTGGCTGGGAGGCGGGCGCTTCGTCGAGTTCGAGCGCGCATGCAAGCTGCAGAAGTCGGTAGTGCCGCATCCGCCACCTGCGGAGACGGATCGTGACGTACGCCGGGAGCGGCCAGCTCGCGGTTGTTCCCATTCCGATGCTGAGGACCCGTCAATGAGCATGAAGTTCAGGCGTTTGAAGTCGACGGCAATGTTCACCTTCGTGGGAGGTGTGCTGATCATCAATCCCGCGTTCGCACAGCAACCGTCAACGCCGCCCAGTTCGAGTGCGGACACGCGGGCCGCGTCCGCGCCGCAGGACGCCACGACGCTCGATGCGGTCGTGGTCAGCGGCATCCGCAACAGCCTCAGCCAGGCGATGGACACCAAGCGCGAGGCGGCGGGCGTGGTCGATGCGATCAGCGCCGAGGACATCGGCAAATTTCCCGACACCAATCTCGCCGAGTCGCTGCAGCGCATCACCGGCATCTCGATCGAACGCCGCGATGGCGAAGGCGCGCAGGTCACGGCCCGCGGTTTCGGGCCACAGTTCAACATGGTCACCCTCAATGGTCGCCAGGTGCCGGGCGCCGACGCCTTTGGCGCGGCCGGCCAGGTCGCCATCGGCGGCGTCGATGGCGGGACGCGCGCGTTCAACTTCGCGCAGTTGGCGGCCGAATCGATCAGCGGCATCGAGGTGTACAAGACCAGTCAGGCGCACGTGCCGAGCGGCGGCATGGGCGCAACCATCAATATCCTCACCGACAGGCCCTTCAACCACACCGGCATCGTCGCCAGTGCCGGCGCCAAGGCGGTGTCCGATCGCAGCCAGCTGTTCGACGACGATCTGACGCCCGAACTGTCGGGCATCTTCAGTTACACCAACGCCGACCGGACCTTCGGTGTGGGCTTGAGCGGCAGCTACCAGAAGCGCAAGGGTGGCTCGGTGCAGGCCACCGAGAACTACTGGAACGTCCAGCCGTGGACGGGCACGATGCCGGGCAATCCGCAGGTGACCAATGCGCCGGGCGTGGGCGACCTCTACGCACGCCCCAACGACCTGCGCTACGCGTTCTCCGAGTTCGATCGCGAGCGCATCAACGGCCAGGCGGTGCTGCAGTTCGCGCCCACCGACAGTCTGACCCTGACGCTGGACTACACCTACTCCACCAACGAGATCACCGAAAATCGCGGCGAGCAGGGCATGTGGTTGCAGAACAGCGACTACACCCACGTCGAGTTCGATACCTCCGGCGCGGTGGCCACGCCGATCTACCTGCGTGAAATCGCCGGCACCAAGGACTTCGGCCTCGAGCAGCAGCGCAGCATGCAGAAGTATCGGCTGGGCTCGCTGGGCTTCAACGCGGTCTGGGACGTCAACAGCGATTTCCGGCTGAGTTTCGATGCGCACAACTCCAAGACCGAGAGTCTGCCCAACGATCCGCTGACCGGTGGCGGCTCGATCTTCATGAGTGTGGCGGGCACCAACAACTGCACCACCGGGCCGCATTGCGGCGGCTCCTGGGTGCAGGAACTGGTCTTCAACAACGGTCTGCCGGTCGGCACCCAGACCTGGTATCCGACGACCGCCGACGCGATCGCCGGCACCAACGGGGTGGTCAATCCCGGCTTCGTCGCCGGCGAGATCGGCTCCCAGGTGCTGCGGGTCAATGCGCAGACCCAGGTCAGCGAGATCGAGCAGGCCCGACTCGACGGCGAATGGATGTTCGATCAGGGCCGCTTCCAGTTCGGCGTGGATTCCAGCACCGCGAAGACCCACCGTCTGCAGGCCGCCGAGGCGTACTCGACACTGGGCGACTGGGGCGTGGCCAATGTCGATGCGGATGTGGCGGGCGGCCTGATGGATCTGCTCCAGCCACTCGACTTGGTGGGCCTGTTCCACGGGCGCAGCATCAGCAGCTGGCCGGCCTGGCGGGGCGATGCCGGCGCGCTCGCGCAATGGGCGCGGGGGCAGTACGGCGTCGGCCTGGGCGTGAGCCCGCAGAACGCGGCGGACAACCGGGTGGAGGAGAAGACCCGCTCGGCCTACATGCAGGTCTCGCTGGATGGCGAACTGGGCGGCTTCACGACCAATACCCGCATCGGTGTGCGCTACGAGACCACCGATGTCGTCTCCACCTCGGTCATCGCCACCCCCGAGGCGATCGAGTGGCAATCCAACAACGATTTCCGCATCGTGCTGTCCGACGAGCTCGAACCCTTCAGCGAGTCGAGCAGTTACAGCTACATCCTGCCGAACCTGGATTTCAGTATCGACTTCACCGACCAGCTCAAGGGCCGGGCCTCGTTCGGAAAGAGCATTGCGCGCGCACCCTACGGCAATCTCTACGCAGGCCCCGGCGCGCAGCAGCCCTTCGGTTCGGTCCTGCTGGACCCGTCCAGCCGGGCGAGCGGCAACGCGCAGAACCCGTCGCTCAAGCCGCTGGAGTCGGACAATCTCGACTTCGCGCTGGAGTGGTACTTCGCCGAATCGAGCTACGTCTCGCTGACCTACTGGCACAAGTCGGTCAGCAATTTCGTCGGCAACACGGTGAGCCAGGAATCGCTCTACGGCCTGACCGACCCGACCTCGGGCCCCGACGCCCAGGCCGCGCTCGCGTTCCTGCAGAGTGCGCAATGCCGCGAGCAGGTGGGGCCGGCCAACGCGGCCGCGTGCTCGGGCAACGACACCTCGCTGTTCACCGCGCTGGCGCTGCTGCGCAACGATCCGGCGGGGCTGGGGGCGTTCAACGGCACCGGCGCCCAGGCGCTGGCGACCGAGGCCGCCTACGATCTGTACGGCACGCCGGACGATCCGCTGTACCTGTTCAACGTTAACCGGCCGATCAACCAGAACCAGTCCAAGCTGCACGGTTGGGAGCTTGGCGGCCAGTACTTCTTCGGCGACAGCGGGTTCGGGATCCTGGCCAACTACACCATCGTGCAGGGCGATGTCGGCTACGACGATGGCGGCGACCCGGGCATCGACCAGTTCTCGCTGACCGGGCTGAGCGATACCGCCAACGTCATGTTCATGTACGAGAAGTTCGGCTGGTCGGTCCGCCTGGCCTGGAACTGGCGCGACGAGTATCTGATCCTCGCCAACCAGGGCGCCAGCCGGAACCCCTACTACGTGGAGGCCTACCAGCAGTGGGATCTGAGCGTGAACTACGCGCTCGACGCGCACTGGTCGTTCGGGCTGGAAGCGATCAACCTGACCAGCGAGGAGGTGCGTTGGCACGCGCGTACCGATCAGCAGATCATGAAGCTGGCCGATCAGCGTCCGCGCTACATGCTGGGGGTGCGCTACAAGTTCTGAGGGGCACGGCGCGACGTTGCAGAGTTCGATCCCGCACGGTGGAGAGGTGATGGCGCGTTACGAATTGCTCAACAACGTGGCGCACAAGGATCTGCGCGTGGCGACCGGCTTCGGCGCGCAGTTCGGCGACGACGTGGGCATGCTGCCGGCATTCCCCAGCGAGTACGCCGAACTGCAGCGCGAATACCCGATCTTCTTCCGCAAGGACGCGGACGGGCAGTGGGCCTCGGTGGCGTTGCTGGGATTCGAACAGCGGGAGAACCTGTACCTGCGCGACGGCCGATGGAACGCCGCCTACCTGCCCGGCGCCGCGGCGAAGGGGCCGTTCCTGATCGGCTTCCAGGAGCAGCGCATCGACGGCGAGCTGTGCCGCGAGCCGGTGATCCACGTCGATCTGGATCATCCGCGGGTCCGCATGGGCGAGGGCGAGGCAGTGTTCCTGCCGCAGGGCGGCCACAGCCCGTACCTCGAGCATGTCGCCGGTGTGCTGCGCGGCATCCGCGATGGGGTCGCGTTCGGCGCGGCCATGCTCGCGGCCTTCGATGCGCTGGGGCTGATCCAGCCGGTGACGCTGGCGGTGGACCTGGACGAGCGCCATCGGGTGGATGTCGCGGGTCTGTACAGCATCGACCGCGAGGCCCTGGCCGCGCTGGACGGACCGGCGCTGGCGCGATTGAACCAGGCGGGCTATCTGGAAGGGGCGTATCTGGTCCTGGCCTCGCTGCACAACGTGCGCCGGCTGATGGCCGAAAAGCAGCGTCGCCTGCGCGAGCAGGACGCGGCGATGCCACGCGCGGACGCCTGAGCGCATGCCGTCGGCCATGCGCGCAATCGAGGTTCGCGACGCGGCCGCGCTGCCGCTCGATAGGCTGGTGTCCGAGGGGCAGCCAGTGCTGCTCAAAGGGGTGGCGCGCGACTGGGGACTGGTGCGTGCGGGCGAGGCGTCCACCGCCTCGGCCATGGCGTATCTGCGCGGCTTCGACACCGGCCGACCGGTCCCCTATTCGTTCGGCGCTCCCGAGATCCAGGGGCGCCCGTTCTATACCGAGGACTTCACTGCTCTGAATGTCGAGGTCCGTCGCGGTGGACTCGGCGAGGTCCTGGATGCGATCGCGGCCCATCTCGACGATCCGCAGCCGCCGACCCACTACGTCGCCTCGTTGTCGGTGGCGGGCGCGTTGCCGGGCTTCAGTCAGGAGAACGATCTGCACCTGGCCGACCGCGGTATCCCCGCGGCGCCCGGCATCTGGATCGGCAACCGGGTCGTGGCCTCCTGCCATTACGACGTGCCGGACAACCTGGCCGTCTGCGCGGTGGGGCAGCGGGCGTTCACCGTGTTCCCGCCCGAGCAGATCGACAACCTCTACCCGGGGCCGCTCGATCCCACGCCCGGCGGGCAGGTCGTGAGCCTGGTCGACTTCGATCGGCCCGATCACGCACGCTATCCGCGCTTTGGCCAGGCGCTGGCGCACGCGCAGACCGCGCTGCTGGTGCCGGGCGATGCGATCTTCATCCCGGGCATGTGGTGGCACCACGTGCGCAGCCTCGCGCCGTTCAACGTGCTGGTCAATTACTGGTGGCGCAATGTGCCGGCGTTCCTGCCGTCGCCGGTGTCGGCGCTGCAGCACGCGCTGTGGGCGATCCGCGACCTGCCCGAGCGCGACAAGGCGGCCTGGCGCCAGGTATTCGACTACTACGTGTTCGGGCCGAGCGCGCGCGCGGGCGCGCACATCCCCGAACCGGCGCGCGATGTGCTGGGGCCGATTGACGAGACACGGGCGCGACGCATCCGCGCCTTGTTGCTCGGCCAGTTGAACCGGTGAGCGGACAGGGAGGCGAGGCAATGGACGAGCACCAGGCACCGCCTGGCCGGATACGCAAGGTGGTGATCGCCGGCGGCGGTACGGCGGGTTGGCTGGCCGCGTGCGCGCTCGCCCACCAGTTCCGGGACCGGCTGGACATCACACTGGTGGAATCCGAGCAGATCGGCACCGTGGGTGTGGGGGAGTCCACCGTGCCGCCGATCCGCACCTTCCACCGCTTCGTGCAGATCGATGAGCAGGCGTTCCTGCGTGCGGTGTCCGGCACGTTCAAGCTTTCGATTTCGTTCGAGCATTGGCGGCGCCCCGGCGATCGCTACATCCATCCCTTCGGTGCGACAGGACAGGGGACGTGGGCCGCGGCCTTCCATCATTTCTGGCTCGACAGCCGTCGCCGCGGCATGCCGTCGGAACTGGGCGACTTCTGCCTGGAGACGCTCGCCTCGCGCGCCGACCGGTTCTCGCTCGACACCGATCCGCAGGTCAACTACGCCTACCATCTCGACGCCGGCCTCTATGCGAAGTTCCTGCGCGCGCAGGCCGAGCGCCATGGGCTGGTGCGCGTCGAGGGCCGGATCGAAGCGGTGGTGCGTCATGCGACCAGTGGTCATGTCGCGGCCCTGGTGCTGGACGGAGACCGGCGGATCGACGGCGACCTGTTCATCGATTGCACCGGCTTTCGCGGCCTGTTGATCGAGCAGACCTTGCAGACCGGGTACGAGGACTGGAACCAGTGGCTTCCCTGCGACCGGGCGGTGGCGGTCCAGACCGAATCGGTGGGCCCACCGGTGCCGTACACGCGTGCGATCGCGCATGAGGCGGGCTGGCGGTGGCATATCCCGTTGCAGCATCGGGTCGGTTGCGGCCTGGTGTTTTCCAGCCGGTACATGTCCGACGACCAGGCGCAGGCCAAACTGCTGCGCGATGTCTGCGCGCGGCCGCTGCGCGATCCCTGGGTGGTGCCGTTCCGCACCGGACGTCGGCGCCAGGCCTGGAACGGCAACGTGGTCTCGCTGGGGCTGGCCAGCGGTTTCATCGAACCTCTGGAATCGACCAGCCTGCACTTGACCATCAGTGCCGTCGTGCGGCTGATCCAGCTGTTCCCGTTCGACGGTCTCTCACCAGCGCTGGTGGACCAGTTCAACGCGGTCAGTCGCGCGGAGATGGAGCACGTGCGGGATTTCATCATCCTGCATTACCACGCCAACCAGCGCGACGAGCCGATGTGGGCGGCGTGCCGGGACATGGCGCTGCCGCCATCGCTGGAGGTCCGGCTGCAGGCCTGGCGCGAGCGTGCGCATGCCTGGCAGGGCGCCGATGAACTGTTCCGTGTCGATTCGTGGACGCATGTGCTGCTGGGGCAGGGCATCGTGCCCCGACAGCATCATCCCCTGGCGCGCGCGCTGCGCGACGAGGACCTGCGTCACTTGCTGCGCGCGATCCGCGAGCCGGTCGAACGTGCGGTCGAGCAGATGCCCTCCCAGCAGGCCTTCATCGATCGTTACTGCAAGGCGGATGCCGCGGTGTGGGGCGCACCATCCGCAGTGCGGTAAGCGGATCGGCGGAAAGAACAGAAAGAACAAAGCCGCGGCTGGGCCGCGGCTTCGTCGTCCATCCGTTGCCGAGAGGTCGGCTTAGAAGCGGAAGGTCACGCCCGCCATCGGGCCGTGGACCTTCAGATCGCCGGTCAGCTTGCCTTCGTACGGGTAGGGGCCGGCGGCGACGCCGTCGGGCGCGCGCGCCGTCCCCTTGTACTCGTCGGAAAGCTTCAGGCGGAACCAGTCGTAACCGGCATGGATGCCGAAGCGCTCGGTGACCATGTACTCGACGATCAGGCCGCCGCGCTCGAAGTGGCCGCGCTCATCCAGGAAATCACCCCAGCGGGTATCGAGGTACTGGGCTTCCAGGCCGACGGTCCAGCGCTCGGCCGGGATCCAGGTCAGACGGGTGTGCAGGCCCGGCGAGAAGCCGTCGCGCTTCCAGCGGACGGTCTCGAACTGCGGGTCCACAAGGTCGGTGCCTTCGGACGCGCCGTTGGCGAAGGCCTCGAGCTCGGCGTAGGTGACGCCCAGGCCCAGGCCCCACTGGAAGCTGTCGTTCTTGACCACGCTGTACTCGTAATTGAGGCTGGCGAGGCTGAAGGACAGGCGGCCGTCGATGCGGGCGGCGGGGATGTCGATCGACTCGCCGCTGCCGCCGATCGTGCCCGTGTCGAGTACGGTGCCGCCGTAATTCCAGGTCTCGTCGCGGCGATAGTCGTAATAGTTGCCGACCAGCGCCTGGCGGTCGCTGATGCGGAAACCGAACGCGCCGCGCGGGCGCCATTCGCGGCCGGTGCCGAAGGTCTCGTTGAAGCCGAACGTCGCCTCGTCGGTGCCGTCGGTGACGGTGCCGTTGCCCGAGAACCCCAGCTTGGCTTCGGGGTTGAAGGCGCTCACGCGCAGGACAAAGCGATCATCGCGGCTCTGGGCCTGGGCGGGCAGCGCGAGCGTGGCCAGAACCACGGCGGCAGGCAGGGCGGCCAGAGCGAGGGTGCGGAAGGGCGTGGGGGACATCGGCATGCCAAGGTCGTGGAAGAGGAGGCGATGGTCGGTAAGTGAAGGTCTTGCCGGCGTGAAGTGATGACGCGAATAACGAATGGTCCGTTCATTGATGTCCCAGCCCGACGGCGGGAGTCTGACCTTGGATTGGCGTCCGGCGCGCTGCGCCGGGCCGGGCCGATTCGTCGATCGGAGCGAGTGCGCGTCCGGGTCAGGGCCCGGTGAGCAGCGATGGCGTGCGCGGCACTACCGCCCATCCATGCGAACGCCACGCGTGCTTCGCGTGGCCGGACCCAAAGCAGCCGTGTTGCGGGAGAGCGGCCGCCGGCCGGCAGGCCGTGGCCCCTTCCAAGCAAAGGCGAAGGCCAAAAAAAGGGTTCTTCGCGGATTAGCGTGGAGCCATTCTTGTCCGCCGCTACCCTTGAAGCCTGATTTCAGGGCTCAAGGGCAGATGCATGTTGGACCGGAAG
>NZ_JACHYJ010000006.1 GCF_014192745.1 Luteimonas sp. RC10 | reverse complement strand
AGTCACCTTGAAGACTGCGCCATGCGCGCACTTGTTTCCATCTCTCCCGAACGCAACCTCCTGATCTAGCTCAGGAAAATGTGGGGATACCTCAGGGTCAGAGTGCAATTTTGCAAGGCGAAATTGCACTCTGACCCCGGTTCTCATGACTTCGGCGAAGCACTTTTTCACCCGCCGGCCATCGCGCGGGTCCTATGGTCGGGGCCCACCGCGGTGGTCGTCCGATGCCTCGGCCACGCACGCAGTCCCGTCCCCGGAGCCCGGCGCCATGGCGCGCAAGAAGACCCTCAAGCTGGCCACGTTCAACGTCAACGGCATCGGCAAGCGGTTGCCGCAGTTGCTGGCCTGGCTGGAGGCGGCGCGCCCGGACATCGTCGCGCTGCAGGAACTCAAGGCCGCCGATGCCGCGTTCCCGGCCCAAGCGCTGGAGGCGGCCGGGTATGGGGCGATCTGGCAGGGGCAGCGGGCCTGGAACGGCGTGGCGCTGCTGGGTCGCGACACGATGCCGGTCGAAAGCCGCCGCGGCCTGCCGGGCGATCCGGACGACGACCAGAGCCGCTACATCGAGGCGGCGGTGCATGGCATCGTGGTCGGCGCGCTGTACCTGCCCAACGGCAATCCGCAGCCCGGTCCCAAGTTCGACTACAAGCTCGCGTGGATGCAGCGGCTGGCCAAGCATGCGCGCACGCTGGTCGGGCTGGCGCATCCGGTCGTGCTGATGGGCGACTACAACGTCATCCCGACCGATGCGGATGTCTACGATCCCAAGGCCTGGCGCAAGGACGCGCTGATCCAGCCCGAGGTGCGGGATGCGTTCGAACGGCTGCTGGCGCAGGGCTGGACCGATGCGCTGCGGCATGTGCTCGGCGACGAGGCGCAGGTCTACACGTTCTGGGACCATTTCCGGCAGCACGCCGAGCGCGACCGCGGACTGCGCATCGATCATCTGCTGGTCAACGCGGTGCTGGCCGACCGGTTGCGCAAGGCGGGTGTGGACCGGTGGCTGCGGCTCGAGCCGGGCGCCAGCGACCATGCGCCGACCTGGATCGAGGTCGCGGTCGGCTGACGCGGTTCACGCACGGCCCACGCCCGCAGCGGGAAGGTGGCGCCACCGCAGTCTTTGGAGATCACCATGTCGGACGACAAAAGCAAGACCGGCGCCGCCGATCGCGATCGCATCAACGTCGACGAGGATTACGAGCTTCGCTACTGGACCCAGGCGCTGGATGTCACGCCCGAGCAGTTGCGCGAAGCGGTCGCGGCCGTGGGGCCGATGGCCAAGGATGTGCGTCGCCATCTGGGCAAGTAGCACGCACCGCTTACGATCCACAGCGCACCTGCGCCACAACGACGAAGGGTTGGACGGCGAACCGTCCAACCCTTCGTTTTCGAACCGAGAATGACTTGGTGGAGCGGAGGAGGATCGAACTCCCGACCTTCGCATTGCGAACGCGACGCTCTCCCAGCTGAGCTACCGCCCCACGATGAGCGCAATTATACGGAGCGTTCGACCAACCCGCCAGCCTTTTCTAGCAACGGTGCGAGCGTGGGTTCGAGCTGGGCGCGGCGCCAGCCCGACAGCGCGCCGGGCCAGTCGGCGCCTTCGACCAGCGCTTCGAGCCACTTGCGCGAGGCGAGCACGCCGTCGGGCAAGCCGAGCTCGGCACTGCGCGCAGCCACCGCCTGTTGCAGTTGCTTCAGGCGCTTGCGGTCGGGCTCTTCGGCGCGCGCGATCGGCGCCTCGGCCTCGTCGGGCAGTTCGGTGACCAGCGCGTCCCAGATCGCGGCACCGAGTTTGCGCGGGGCCTTGGGATGGGCGTCGAGCCGGCGCTGCAGCGCGGCGGGATCGGCCGGCGGATCGCGTGCGAGCAGCGTGGCCAGTTCGTTGTCGAGAATCCAGCTGCGTGGCCGGTCGTGACTGCGGGCGTACTGCTCGCGCCAGCGCAACAGGCGCAGCAGCCGGCGCTGCGCGTCGGCATCCAGGAACAGGCCGGTGCGTCCGCCCAGTTGCGGCCAGCGTTCGCCCTCCATGTTGCCGGCCGTCGCGACCAGTCGCGCGCAGTCCTCCTGCAGCCAGGTCTCGCGGCCGAGCACCGCGATCTTCGCGGCCAGCGTTTCGTGCAGTGCGAACAGGTGCTCGACATCGTCGGCGGCGTATT
Source organism: Luteimonas sp. RC10 (assembly GCF_014192745.1). Taxonomy (GTDB): domain Bacteria; phylum Pseudomonadota; class Gammaproteobacteria; order Xanthomonadales; family Xanthomonadaceae; genus Luteimonas. The sequence goes on along the minus strand of NZ_JACHYJ010000006.1, from coordinate 308,357 downwards.
CGAGCTGGGTCGGCGACAGCGGCCGCCGCAGCCAATCCGAGCGGGTCTCGCCCTTGGGCAGCGCGATGCCGAGCGTGTCCTGCACCAGCCGCTGGTAGCCCATCCCTGAGCCGGTGCCGGCCAGGGCCGCGGCGATCTGGGTGTCGAACAACGGCGCCGGCGCCACGCCGCAGGCGTGGCCCAGTGCGACCAGGTCCTCGCTGGCGCTGTGCATGATCTTGACGATGGCCGGGTCGGCGAGCAGCGGGCGCAGCGCGTCGAGCATGCCGGGAATCAGCGGATCGACCAGCAGCACATCGATGCCGCCATCGTCGCGTTCGAGTGCGACCTGCACCAGGGCCAGCTGGGGCCAGAACGTCCGCTCGCGGATGAATTCGGTGTCGAGCCCGACGCGGGCAGACGCTGCCTGGAGCCGGGCCTGGAGGGTTGCCGGATCGTCGATCCAGCAGGCATGGGAAGAGGACATGCGCGACAGCCTAACGGCGGCATGCGGGAGCGGCAATCATGAAGCCGGTGCATCGTCGCCCCGGCTGCGATCGATTAATCTGACGCGATGCGGTCATGGGAGCCAGCGTTGCGCGCAGTCGTCGTGGTCGGAGTGCTGGGCGCGTTGCTGCTGCTGGGCAGCGGCTGCGGCGGCGACGCCCGCAGCGAAAAGGCCTCGGGTGGCGACGGCAGCGTGACCATCAGCGGCGACGACCGGATCGCCGGCGAGCTCAACTGGCAACCGCCATTGGTTGCGATCGTCCCCGAAGCGGCGGACGAGGCCCGCAAGCGCGCGGCCGACGCCCTGGCCGCCGACGACCTGTACGCGACCGCCGATTCTGCGATCCCGCTGTATCTGGCTCTGCAGCAGTTGCCCGGCCACGAGCGCGCGGCGCGGACCGGGCTGCGCCGCGCGCAGGCCCGGCTGCTCGTACTGGGCGATCGCGCGTTAGACGAGGCCGACAACCGCGATTCGATTGCTGGCCTGCGCGCCGCGCACGAGTTCGCCGCGGTCGCGCGTTATCTTGCCGCCGACGACGAGGCCGTGGTCCGGTATCTGGAACGCGTTGACGAGAGCGATCGGCTGTGGGACCTCAACCGCGAGGCCGAACGCGCGCTCGCGGCCGGTGAACTGGGCGAGGAGGGCGGCGGCGCACTGGCCGGCTTCCGCGAGGCGGCGGCGTTGCGCCCCGGCCAGCCGCGTGCGCTGCAAGGGCTGGCCGCGGTCGAGAGCGCGCTGATCCGGCGGGCCGAGGACGCCGGCACGCAAGGCGATTTCCGCACCGCCGCGCGCTGGCTGGCCTACGCCACGACCGTCCGGCCCGGGTTTGCGACCGTGCCCGATGCCGAGCGGCGGATTGCCCACATGCGCGCAGTGCGCATCCAGCGGCTGCGCGATGCCGGCGTCGAGGCACTGCCGAAGATCAACGGCGTGGCGACCGCGCGCGCGCGGCTGGCCGAGATCCTGGCGATCGCCTCCCCCGGCGACCCGGTGGCGCTGGACCTGCGCGAGCGCATCGACCGGGCGGTCCACTACGGCGACTTCCGGCCCGGTCAGGTGTTCACCGATGCGCTGGAAGGCGGGGCGCGCGGGCCGCAACTGGTCGTGCTGCCGCACGGCGGTTTCATGATGGGCGCGCTGCCAGGCGACGAGACCGCCGACGACAACGAGAAGCCGCGCCACGCGGTGCGCTTCGAGCGCGGCTTCGCGATGGGCGTGCGCGAAGTCAGCGTCGGCGAGTTCCGTCGCTTCATCGAGGCGACCGGCTACCAGACCCGTGCCATGCGCCGTGGCTTCTCGATGGTCTACGACGAACGCACCGGCAACTTCCTGCGCCGCAGCAACGTCGACTGGCGCTCGGACTATGTCGGCCGTCCGGCCGGCGACACCATGCCGGTGCTGCATGTCAGCGCCAAGGACGCGCAAGCCTATGTCGACTGGCTGTCGGCGCAGAGCGGGCAGCGCTACCGGCTGCCGAGCGAGGCCGAGTTCGAATACGCCTACCGCGCCGGCACCAGCGAGCGCTGGCCCTGGGGCGAGGGCACGCCGCCGCCCGAGGCCGGCAACGTCACCGGCGCACTCGACCGCTCACCATCGGGGCGGACCTGGGGCAATGCATTTCCCGGTTACGGCGACGGGTACTGGGGCCCGGCTCCGGTCGCCAGCTTCCCGCCCAATCGTTGGGGGGTGTACGACCTGGCCGGCAATGTCAGCGAGTGGATGGCCGATTGTTGGCATGCGACCTACCGCCGGGCGCCGGAGGACGGCTCGGCCTGGGTCAATCCGGGCTGCCGCGATCAGGTGATCCGCGGCGGCTCGTGGGCAAGCTCGCCCGCGCAGACCCGCGCCAGTTGGCGGGCACTCGCCTCCGTCGACACGACCAATGCCAGAATCGGCTTCCGCGTCGTCCGCGACCTTTGACCGCCGCCGGTCCTGCCGGCACTGGAGAACGAGATGAGACAGGATCCCTTCGGTCGCGGCCGGCAGCAGCCCGGCCGTGCGCCGCGTCGTGGCTTCAACCTGCGGTGGGTGATCCTGCTGCTGTTCGGGCTCTACGGTGCGTACTACTACATCTCCAACCGCTCGGTCGATCCGGTCACCGGCGAGACGGTGCTGATCGACCGCGGCCTGAGTGTCGACGACGAGAAGGCGCTTGGTCTGCAGGCTTACCAGGAGATCCTGGGCCAGGAACGGCCGGTCGCGCCCGACAGCCCGGTCGCCCGCGACGTGCGTGCGATCGCCGACCGGCTGATCGCCAAGGTCGGCGTGGTCGAGGCCGAGCTGGCGCGCGAGAACGGGCTGGCGCCGACGCGTTTCTCCGAGACCTTCGACTGGGAGGTCAATGTCATCGAGTCCGACCAGGCCAACGCCTTCTGCCTGCCCGGCGGCAAGATGGCGGTCTACACAGGACTGGTGCCGGTGGCGCAGACCACCGATGCGATGGCGGTGGTGATGGGCCACGAGATCGCGCACGCGCTGTTGCGCCACGGCGCCCAGCGCATGGCCCAGCAGCGGCTGACCCAGATCGGCCAGACCGCCGGCGCGATGAGCGGCATGGACCCCCAGCAACAGCAGATGGTCATGGCGGCGATGGGCTATGGCTATCTGTTGCCTTATGCGCGCAAGCACGAGACCGAAGCCGATGCGGTCGGGCTGATGCTCGCCGCGGCGGCGTGCTTCGATCCGCGCGAAGCGGTACCACTGTGGCAGCGCATGGGCGAGGCCAGCGGCGGGCAGGCGCCGCCGGAGTTCTCCTCGACCCATCCCAATCCCGGCACCCGCATCCAGACCCTGGAAGCGCTGATGCCCAAGGCGCTCGAGTACCGCGCGAAGTTCTGCGAGGACGCGCAGACTGCCGCGCGCTGAGCGCGCGGCCGGGCGACTTCAGAAGCTCATGAACAAGCCGCCGTTGACCGGCAGGTTGACGCCGGTGATGTAGCCGGCGTCGTCGGCCGCGAGGAATGCGACCGCCCGGGCGATGTCGTCGGGCTGGCCGACCCGGCCCACCGGCACGCTGGCGACAGTGCGCGCCAGCACCTCGGGCGGCATCGCCGCGGTCATCGGCGTGGCGACGTAGCCGGGCGACAGGCTGTTGACGGTGACGCCCTTGGCCGCGACCTCGCGTGCGAGCGACATCGTGAATCCATGCAGGCCGGCCTTGGCCGCGGCGTAGTTGGTCTGACCGAAATTGCCGGTCTGGCCGCTGACCGAACTGATGTTCACGATGCGCCCGAAGCCGCGCGTCGCCATGCCCTCGACCGCGTGACGGCAGAGGTTGAACACGCTGCCCAGATCGATGTGCAGCACCTCGTCCCACTGCGCACGCGTCATCTTGCGCAGGGTGGCATCGCGGGTGATGCCGGCGGCATTGACCAGGATGTCGAGCCGGCCATGCCGTGCCTCGATATCGGCGACCGCCGCCGCGCAGGCGTCGAAGTCGCCGACGTCGAGCGCCAGCGTCTCGACCTGCGGCGCCGGCGGATCGCGGTCGGTCTCGAGCCGCGCAGGGTCGCGCGCCAGGTCGGCAGCGATCACGCGGCAGCCATCGGCGGCCAGGCGCATGCAGATCGCGCGGCCGATCCCGCCCAGGCCGCCGGTGACCAGCGCGATCCGAGGCGACGCGCTCATGCGAACGGGCGCCCGCTCGGGCACGGACACGACGCGCGCCGGATCAACGGCCGCGCTTGTCGCCCGGGCGGTCGGTGTGGACGCCGCCGGTCATGGTCTTCTGGAACTCCTTCCACATTTCCAGATTGCGCTCGGTGAGCTGGTTCATCATCGCCCACGGCGTCTGCCCGAGCAGGCCGCCCATCTGCTGGCGGAACTGCTGCTGCTGGTCCAGGAAGACCTGCATCGAGCGTTCCAGGTAGCTGCCCATGAACCCCTGCATCGAATCGCCGTAGAAGCGGATGATCTGGCTCAGCAGCTGGGTCGAGAGCACCGGCTCGCCGTCCGACTCCTGGTCGGAGATGATCTGCAGCAGGACCGAGCGGGTCAGGTCCTCGCCGCTCTTGGCGTCGCGCACCTCGAAGTTCTCGCCGTCGACGATGAGTTGGCGCACGTCCTCGATGGTGATGTAGCTGGAGATTTCCGTATCGTAGAGCCGACGGTTCGGGTACTTCTTGATGATGCGCGTGGCGCCCATGAAGCCGGTACTCAAGTCTTTGATGCCGCGCAGCATGGCGCAGCGGGGAAGGGGGCGCAACTGGAACAAGGCATGAATGCGGCCGGCCGCAACGCGCCGCAGACCGTCCGCCGCGGTATGGACACGGGATGCGAGCGCAGCCCGTCGCCCCTCACCACCCCATGTGGTGGCCGCCGTTGATGTCGAGGTTGGAGCCGGTGATCCACGACGCTTCCTCGGCCACCAGGAAGTTCACCGCATAGGCGATCTCCTCCGGGCGTCCCAGCCGGCCGGTCGGGATGTCGGCGGCGATCTTGGCGCGGACCTCCTCGGGCACCGCCATCACCATGTCGGTGGCGACGTACCCGGGCGAGACCGTGTTGACGGTGATCCCGAGCTTGGCGTTCTCGCGCGCCAGCGAAATCGTGAAGCCGTGCATGCCGGCCTTGGCGGCGGCGTAGTTGGCCTGGCCGTATTGGCCCTTGAGGCCGTTGATCGAGCTGATCTGGATGATCCGGCCCCACTTGCGCTCGCGCATGCCCTCGATCACCGGGCGGGTGACGTTGTAGACCGAGTTGAGATTGGTGTTGATGACGTCCTGCCACTGCAGCGCATGCATCTTGTGGAACGTGCCGTCGCGGGTGATGCCGGCGTTGTTGATCAGGATGTCGATGGGCCCGAGCTGGGACTCGACCTCGCGCACCATGCGCTCGGCCTCGACGTGGTCGGACACATCCCCGGCCGCGATCGCGACCTCGTAGCCGGCCTCGCGCAGCTGTTGTTGCCAGGCCTGCGCCTTTTCGGCGTTGCGGTAATTGGTGGCGACGCGATAGCCGCTGTCGGCCAGGCGCCTGACGATGGCCGTGCCGATACCGCCGGTGCCGCCGGTGACCAATGCCACGCGTGCGCTCATTGCCGCCCTCCCGTTGCGATGCAGGCGTCGCCCCCATGGCGACGACAAGCCAGTCTAGCCATGACGCGGAGCGCGTCCAGTGTGCGATGCACCAACCGGATCGGCGATCGGAATACGCGCCGGATCGAAGCACTCGAGCGCGTCTGCACGCCAGGCCGGCACGCTGTCGGCGGTGAGCGGCGACTGCCCCAATGCCTGCCAGGCCGCGCGCAGCGCGGGCAGGGGCTCGGCCGGGTCGGGCGCCTGCGCACCGAGGGACTTGGAGAGCTTGCGCCCAGCGGCATCGCGCAACAGCGGCAGGTGCGCATGGCGCGGGGTGGGCAGCCCGAGCCGTCGCTGGAGCAGGATCTGCCGCGGCGTGGAATCGAGCAGGTCGGCACCGCGGACCACCTCGGTGATGCCCTGGTCCGCATCGTCGACGACCACCGCCAACTGGTACGCCCACATCCCGTCGGCCCGCCGCAGCACGAAGTCGCCGACCTCCGCCCACAGGTCCTGCTCGATCCGGCCGCGCAGTCCATCGTCGAAGGCGATCCGCGTGCCCGGCGGCACGCGCAGGCGGATCGCAGGGTCCGGGCGCGGGCGGGTGGCGACACAACGTCCGCGATGGGTCCCGCCGGCCGCCGCCAGTGCGCTGCGGCTGCAGTGGCAGACGAACGCGTGGCCGTCGGCCAGCAGCCGATCGAGCGCCGACTGGTACAGGGCGTCGCGTGTGCTCTGGCGCACGACCTCGCCGTCCCAGTCCAGGCCGCAGGCGCGCAGCATCGCCAACTGCGCGTCGGCTGCGCCGGCGACCTCGCGTGGCCGGTCGACATCCTCGATCCGTACCCGCCACTGCCCGCCGCTGCGGCGGGCCATCAGCCAACTGCCAAGCGCGGCGACCAGCGAGCCGGCATGCAGGGGGCCGGTCGGGGAGGGCGCGAAGCGGCCGCAGGGTCGGGAGGCGGGGGAAAGGGCCGACATCGCGCCGGAACTGTCTCGAACATGAACTGTCACGGGGCGCACACTGTGGCATCGCCGCCCGTGAATTGAAATCATGGGCATGCGTGCGCAGATTCTTCGCACTCATTCCCATCCCGCCAGACGCAGGCAGACCTTCAAAAGGCCCCCGATGCTCAAGCGCTACGCCCTTCTCATCGCCACCAACTTCGCCGTGCTGGCCCTGGTCAGCATCGTCATGGCCGTTCTCGGCATCAATCCATCGACCTACGCCGGCTTGCTGGTGTTCGCCGCCCTGTTCGGGTTCGGCGGCGCGTTCTTCACGCTGGCGATCTCCAAGTGGTCGGCCAAGCGCTTCACCGGCGCGCAGGTGATCACCGAGCCGCGCAACGAGGCCGAGCGCTGGTTGCTGACGACCGTGCAGCGCCAGGCGCAGATGGCCGGCATCGGCATGCCCGAGGTCGCGATCTACGACGCCCCGGAGATCAACGCGTTCGCTACTGGCGCCCGGCGCGACGCCTCGCTGGTCGCGGTGTCGACCGGTCTGCTGCGCGCGATGACGCGCGAGGAGGCCGAGGCGGTGCTGGCGCACGAGGTCAGCCACGTCGCCAATGGCGACATGGTGACGATGACGCTGCTGCAGGGCGTGCTCAATACCTTCGTGATCTTCCTGGCCCGCGTGGTCGGCCGGGCGATCGACGGCTACCTCAGCGGCGGCCGCGACAACGGCGGCGGCATTGCGTACTTTGCGATCGTGTTCGTGCTCGACATGATCTTCGGTCTGTTCGCGTCGATGATCGCGATGTGGTTCTCGCGCCATCGCGAGTTCCGTGCCGACGCCGGCGGTGCCCAGCTGGCAGGTCGCGAGAAGATGATCGCCGCGCTCGAACGCCTGGCGCAGACCTACGGCGAGAGCACGCTGCCCAAGCAGGTCGCGGCATTCGGCATCAGCGGTGGCGTCGGCGGCGGCCTGAAGCGCCTGTTGATGAGCCATCCGCCGCTCGAGGAGCGCATCACCGCGCTGCGCAATGCCAACCTCGACGGCAGCAGCGTCCGGCAGGGTGTCGTGGCCTAAGCGTCATTTTCTAGTGGAACGAAAAGCCCGCCTCTTCGGCGGGCTTTTTCTTGGCTTTCTCTTCAGATGAGAGGGGCTACTGAGAGCCATCTTCGGATGGGCATCGGCCTATCGGCCGGAAGCCGCTCTCCCCTCGGCAAGGCCGCTTCGCGGTCCGGCCACGCGAAGCACGCGTGGCGTTCGCATGGATGCGCGGCAGTGCCGCGCACGCCATCCATGCTCACCCTGCCTTGACTCGGGCGCGCGCCCGCTCCGCTTCGCGGATCGGTCCGGCCCGGCGCAGCACGCCGGGCGTTCGCCCGCTCTCGCGGCATGCCGCGAGAGCCGAGCGGGCTCACCCATGGCGCGCTTGGCGCGGCCACCGGCCGCCAGTCCGCTGCCGCGGACGTTTGCAGCCTGACTTCGGGGGAGGGCGTCGCACTGGAAGAAGTCGCTCGCTTTCGGTCTCAGTGCGTCGTGCTGGTCGGGGATTGCGATAGCGGGCCAGGGATGGCCCGCGGCGGCGAGTCATCCATGGATGGATGACCGAGCCGGGGAGCAGTCCCCGGCCGGCGCGACGCGCGTTCCGGAGAAGAAAGCCCTTGATCGAGTGGGCACAAGCCAGATTCCCCTGTCGTCGGCCAAGAACCTTTGGAGCGCGGATTCGCGCCGCGTGGCGACTACTCGAAGTCGTAGTGCATGCCCGGGCCGGCGGGCGCGAGGAAGTTGCCTTGCACGTAGTCGATGCCGGCGGCGAACAGGATCGACATGCTGGCCGCGTCCTGGACGAACTCGGCGATCGTGCGGATCCCGATGTCGCGCGCCCGCGCCGCGATCTCGGTCAGACGCGCCTGGTTCTCGGCATTGCTCGGCAGTCCCTGCGTGAAACTGCGGTCGAGCTTGAGCAGATTCGGCTGCAGATGGGTCAGCAACTGGAACGAATCCAGCCCCGCACCGAACTGCTCGAGCGCGAACGCGCAATCGAAGCGCGCGACATGCGCCGCGAAGGCCTGCGTCGCCTTGAGATGCGTGAACACCTTGGATTCGGGCAACTGCAGCACCAGGTACTTGCCCGGCACCTGGTGATGTGCCAGTTGCTCACCGATGAACGCCGCCAGCCCCGCGGCCTCGAGCGAGGCCTGACTGACCTTCACCAACAGCGTCGTGGGCCGCCCCTCGTGCAGGCGCCGGGCAATCGCAGCGATCGCCCGACTGACCACATACCGGTCGATCTGAGCCAGCATGCCGTGGTCCTCGGCGATCTGAAGGAACGTGCCCGGCGCGACGAGCTCGCCATCGCCGCCGTCGAGCCGCAGCAGGCATTCGTAGACCGGCGCGGTATCGCCCTGCAGGTTGATCACCGGCTGGTAGTGCAGCACGAACCCGTCGTGGTCGAGCGCGGCGCGCAGCCGCGCGATCCAGATCTGCAGCCGCTCCTGCTCCAAGCGGTCGGCCGCGCCCGGGTCGAAGACCTCGCACTGGTCGCCGCCGGCGCCGGACGCGGACTCCAGCGCCTGCGTCGCGCGTGCCAGTACCTGACCGACATTGGCGCTGGTTTCGCCGATCTGGATGCCGCCGATGCTCAGCGTCACCACGGTCGAGCGTGCGCCCATGTCGAACACATGATCAGCGAAGCCCGCCCGCAACCGCTCGGCCAGCGCGGCGGTGGCGTGGTAGTCGCCGTCGCGCAGCAACACGGCGAAGGTCGTGCCGCCGTAGCGCGCGGCGATGGCCGGCGCATCGAGCAGCGATTCGAGCCGTGCGGCGGCCGCGGCAAGCAGATCGTCGGCATGGTCCAGGCCGATATCGGCCAGCAACTGCTGGTGCCGATCGGGTTCGATCATCAGAAAGCCATGCCGCGATTGCCCGCGCGCGGCATCGTCGACCGCATCCTCGAGCTCGCGCAGGAACGCCGGGCGATTGAGCAGGCCGGTGACGTGGTCGCGCTGACGGAGTGCTTCGAGCTCGTGCGCGAGCTCCGGATCGATCAGCTCCCGGCGCCGGAACACGACCTGCAGGCAGGGCTCGCCCTCGTACTGGGCAGCGGTGAACTCCATCGCGGCGGGAAACGCGTTGCCGTCCGCGTCGCGGGCCTCGATCTCGTGGCGCAGCGGCGGCGGTTCGCCCCGGCTGAGCGACTTGAGCAGGGTCTTGAAGGCATCGACATGCTGTGGCGCCACCATGTCCAGCAGCGAGACGCCCTCGATCTGCTGGAAGTCGCCGTAGCCGAACATCTCCAGGTACGCCGCGTTGGCGCGGATGTGCATGCCCTCGTGGATATAGGCGATGGGATCGCGCGAGGAGTCGATCAGCGCGTCGCTGCGGCGCTCGCTCTCGCGGACTCGGGCCTCGAGCCGTCGCAGATTGCGCCGCGCCTGGCGATCGGCCCAGGCATCGCGCACCGCGGCCAGCAGTTGCTGCGGCGCGTGGCGTAGCGCCACCGTGCGTGCGCCGTCCAACATGACGTCGATGAAGGCGGTCTCATCGAGCGCATCGACGAGCGCGATGACCGGAATGTCCTGGCCGCTGTCGGCGATGCACTGCAGCGCCTGTGCAAAGGGCAGGGTGACTGCGGCGTGGGCGGCGATCGCCACATCGATCACTTGGCCGGTCAGCAGACGGCCCAATTCCTCGGAAGAGGTCGCGCGCAACGGGCGGACCGCAATGCCGGCATTGCGCAATCCGCTCACGACCGCCTCGGCATCCTCGACACGGTCGTCGACGATCAACAGGCGCAGCGCGGACTCGGCGTTGCTGTCGGGCATGGCGGCCTCCAGTGAAGTGCGCCTTATGCCACGGGGGGCGCCGGGCGTCCATCCGGCACGCCGGTCAGGGCACGCTTGGAGGTGTCGCCGGCGACCTCGCGGACCAGTCGCGGCACCAGATAGCCCGATTGCCTGGCGACCAGCGCCGCGTGCAGCGCGAGTGCGGTGGCATCGTCGACTTCGAAATGAGCCGCACCGGCGACCCGGTCGAGCTGGTGGAGGTAGTAGGGCAGCACGCCGGCCTCGAGCCCGCGCTCGGCCAGGGCCGCCAGCGTCTCGACGCGGTCGTTGACCCCCTTGAGCAGGACCGCCTGGTTCAGCAGCACCGCGCCGGTGGCGCGCAGGCGCCGCATCGCCGCATCGACCTCGCCGTCGAACTCGTTGGCGTGGTTGGCGTGGACCACGATCACCAGCGGCCAGGGCAGTGCGGACAGCCAGTCGGTCAGTTCGGTATCGACCCGCTCGGGCAGCACGATCGGCAACCGGGTGTGGATGCGCAGGCGCCGCACATGCGGAATGCCGCGCAGCGCGTCGGTCAGTTCGACGAGCTTGGCGGTCGACAGCGACAGCGGATCGCCGCCCGACAGCAGCACCTCTTCAATCGAGGCATCGTCACGGATCGCCGCCAGCGCCGCGCCCCAGCCGCCAGCCGCCGCGGTCTCCTCGGCATAGGGAAAGTGGCGGCGGAAGCAGTAGCGGCAATGCACCGCGCAGCTGCCGGTCGCGACCAGCAGCGCTCGCCCCGCGTACTTCTGGATCACGCCATGGCCGGCCTTGGCCGCGCCGTCGCCGACCGCGTCCAGACCGAAGCCGGGCGCCGGGCGCAGTTCCGCCTCCAGCGGCAGGACCTGACGCAGCAGCGGGTCGAACGGGTCGCCTGGGCGCATCCGCGCCACGAAGCCGCGCGGGACCCGCAGCGGGAACTGGGCGGCGGCCTCGGGCGACAGGCCCAGTGCCTGTGCCTGCAGCCCGAGCAGCTCGAGCAACTCGCGCGGATCGCGCACGGCATCGCGCCAGAGTTGCTGCCAGCGGCGCGGCTGCGTCGGAAGGGGGGCTGCGGGTATCATGTACGACTGCGATCCAATTCGAGCCGGCCGCGTGCACCGCTGCCGGGAAACCCCATAGTGTAGCCGCCGGCGACGCCGGCCCAGCAGGAGCGAGCGATGGCCAGTTATGGCATGAACGACGTCAAGAATGGCCAGAAGATCCTGGTCAACAACGAGCCCGCGGTCATCACCGACACCGAATACGTCAAGCCGGGCAAGGGCCAGGCGTTCACGCGCGTGAAGTACCGCCAGATCCGCACGGGCCGGGTGCAGGAAATCACCATGAAGAGCACCGATTCGGTCGAAGCGGCCGATGTGCTCGACACCGACATGCAGTACCTCTACAGCGACGGTGAGTACTGGCACTTCATGAATCCCGAGTCGTTCGAGCAGGTGCAGGCCGACAAGGCCGGCATGGGCGGCGCGGAGAAGTGGCTCAAGGGCGAGGAAGAGTGCGTGGTGACGCTGTGGAACGGCACGCCGATCGCGGTCCAGCCGCCGAACTTCGTCGAGCTGCAGATCACCGAGACCGATCCGGGCGTGCGCGGCGACACCTCGGGCGGCGGCGGCAAGCCGGCGACCCTGGAAACGGGCGCGGTGGTCCGCGTGCCGCTGTTCGTCGGGCAGGAGGAAGTCATCAAGGTCGACACCCGGTCCGGCGAGTACGTCAGCCGCGTCAAGTGATCGATCCGCAGCGCCATCGCCGCGCGATCCGCGACGCCGCGCCATCGCCCACGCGCAGGCGTGGATCTGGCGCCTTGGCGATCGTGCGCGCCATCGCGACGCCGTCGCGATGGCGGCGCGGTGGCGGTGCACTGGTGCTGTTGGCCGCTGCGAATGCGGCGGCCGCGTCGGACTGGGCGCCCCTGCGTGACGCCTGCGCCCGGCAGACGCTTCACGCCCTGTCCGAAGCCGGTGTGCTGCCGGCCGGCGAGGGCGTATCGCTTGCGGCGCAAGCCTGCCGGGCCTGGCCCTACGATCCGTCGCTCACCCTGGCCGCGGTCGCGTATCCGCTGCCGGGGTCGGACGCGGTCGGCGAACGTGCCTTGCGGCTGATCGTCGCGGTCTTGGGCGCGGCGGATGCGCAGGTACATGCCGTGCACGAGACGAGCCTGGAAGAGGATGCGGCCTTTGCCCTCATCGAAGGCGGGCTCCGGCTCGACACGGCGCGCTACGACCTGGCCGAGGGCGTGCGTGCGTTCGGCGTCGTGGTGCGCAGTTCGGCGCCCGGACCGAGCTGCCCCGATGCGCGCGCCAACGACGAGCTGACGTTGTATGTCCGCGACGGTGCGGCCTTGCGACCGGTCTTCAGCTCCAATCTGGTGCTCTGGGCCCGCGTCGAAGGCGAGCCTTGCAGTTGGAGCCGTGGCCAGTATGTGGTGACCGACAATGCCAAGCTCACGATCGCCATCGAGAACACCGCCCACCATGGATTTGCCGACCTGCGCGTGCAGGCGGACGTGACCCGGTCCCACACCGTGGTCGGTAGCGATCGTGAGGACACGTCGCGCCGGCGCGCCAGCCGTGTCCTGCGCTACGACGGGACGCGTTACGACCAGACTGCCCTGGAAAACGGCTTTTTCTGGGCCCAGGAGCCATCGGACGAATGAGCATGCAAGACCCATCGCCCCAGTCGATCGACCTGTTGATCGAAGCCGGCCATGTCGTGCCGGTGGAGCCACACGCGATCGTGCTGGACGACCACGCCGTCGCAGTCCACCGCGGCGAGATCGTCGCGGTGCTGCCGATCGCCGAGGCGCGGCAACGTTTCGCACCGACGCAGACGGTCAGTCGTCCGCAGTCGGCGCTGCTGCCCGGCCTGGTCAACGCGCACACCCACAACCCGATGACGTTGTTGCGCGGGATCGCCGACGACCTGCCGCTGATGGTCTGGCTGCAGCAACACATCTGGCCGGTCGAGGCCGCGGTGATCGGACCGGAGTTCGTCGCCGACGGCATCACGCTGGCGCTGGCCGAGATGCTGCGCGGCGGCACGACCTGCGTCAACGAGAATTACTTCTTCCCCGACGTCCAGGCCGCGGTCTACCGCCAGCACGGCTTCCGTGCGCGCATCGGCCTGCCGGTCATCGATTTTCCGACCGCCTGGGCCAGCAGCGACGACGAGTACTTCGATCGCGCCGGCGAGGTGCACGACCAGTGGCGTGACGATCCGCTGATCGCCACCGCGTTCGCGCCGCATGCGCCGTACACGGTCAACGACGCCAACTTCGAGCGCGTGCGCATGCTCGCCGACCAGCTCGATGTGCCGATCCACCTGCATCTGCACGAGACCGCCCAGGAGGTCGAGCAGTCGCTGCAGCAGTACGGCCAGCGGCCGATCGCGCGGCTCGACCGGCTCGGCCTGGTCAACGACCGCCTGATCGCGGTGCACATGACCCAGCTGACCGAGAGCGAGATCCACCTGTGCGCCGAGCGCGGCGTCAGCGTCGTGCATTGTCCCGAGTCCAACCTCAAGCTCGCCTCGGGCTTCTGCCCGGCCTGCGCGCTCGAGCGCGCGGGCGTCAACGTGGCGATCGGCACCGACGGCGTGGCCAGCAACAACGACCTGGACATGTTCGGCGAGACCCGCACCGCGGCGATCCTGGCCAAGGCAGTGGCCGGCGATGCGTCCGGGTTCGATGCGTTCACCGCGCTGCGCGCGGCCACGCTCGGCGGCGCCCGTGCGATCGGCTTCGGCGACCGGGTCGGCTCGATCGAGGTCGGCAAGCAGGCCGATCTCATCTGTGTCGACCTGTCACCGATCGAGACCCAGCCGCTGCACCATGTCGTCTCGCAGCTGATCTACGCGACCGGGCGCCACCAGGTCAGCGATGTCTGGATCGCAGGCCAGCCCAAGCTGCGCGAGCGCGCGCTGGTCGGGTTCGACCTCGAAGCGATCGTCGCCAATGCCCGCCAGTGGCGGGACCGCATTTCAACGTTACGCACCGGTGCATGACGAGGCCCGCATGAACGCCCGACACGAGAACTACGATCAGGCCGAGCTCGACAAGTTCGGCGCGCTGGCCAGCCGCTGGTGGGATGTGGACGGCCCGCAGCGCCCGCTACATGCGCTTAATCCCGCGCGTCTGGAGTACGTGCGCGCCCGTGCCCGGCTCGATGGCGCCGACGTGCTCGATGTCGGCTGCGGCGGTGGCCTGCTGAGCGAAGCCATGGCCCGGGTCGGCGGCAAGGTGACCGGCATCGACCTGGCCGAGGACCTCATCAAGGTCGCGCGCCTGCACGGGCTGGAAACCGGCATCCAGGCCGACTACCGCGTGCAGTCGGTCGAGGCGCTGGCCGCCGAGCGTCCCGGCAGCTACGACGTCGTGACCTGCATGGAAATGCTCGAGCACGTGCCTGATCCGGCGGCGATCCTGCAGGCCTGCGCGACGCTGCTGCGGCCCGGCGGGCACCTGTTCGTGTCCACCCTCAACCGCACGCCCGCCGCATTCGCATTGGCGATCGTTGGCGCCGAATACGTCGCCCGGCTGCTGCCGCGCGGCACCCATCGCTACGACAGCTTCATCCGGCCGTCCGAGCTTGCCGGCTGGCTGCGTGAGGCCGATCTGCAGCTCGAGGACGTCAGTGGCCTGATGTACGAGCCATGGCGCAACGCCGCCCGGCTGGTCCGCCGGACCGACGTCAACTACGTTGCCTGGGCGCGGAAGCCAGCGTGAGCGGCACAGCGACAGCGCAGGTCCCGATGGCGTTCCCGGCCGGTGCGCTGTTCGATCTCGACGGCACCTTGCTCGACAGCGCGCCCGACATGCTGGCGACGGTCAACCGGATGCGGGACGTCCGCGGCCGCCCGCCGCTGGCGCTGGCCGACATCCGCCCGGTGGTCTCGCGCGGCGCGCGGGCGATGGCCGCTGTCGCGTTTCCCGAGCTCGATGCCGAGGGCGTGGTCGCCCTGGTCCCGGAGTTCCTGGCGGTCTATGGCGAGGAACTGGGCCGGCACAGCCGCCCGTTCGCGGGCATCGAGGCGATGCTGGCCGCACTTGAGGCCGCCGGCACACGCTGGGGTATCGTCACCAACAAGCCCGAAGGGCTGGCACAGCGCATCCTGCCGCAGCTCGGCTGGCAGGACCGCTGCGCCGTCCTGATCGGCGGCGACACGTTGGCAGAGCGCAAGCCGCATCCGTTGCCGCTGCTGCACGCCGCCAGCGCGATCGGGGTTCCGGCACGCGATTGCGTCTACGTCGGTGACGACGCGCGCGACATCCTCGCTGCGCGTGCGGCCGGCATGCCATCGATCGTCGCGCTGTGGGGGTATCGCCTGGACGATGACGATCCGATCGCCTGGCAGGGCGATGCGATGCTCGACACGCCCGATGCCCTGTTGAGACCCGCCGCCTGGCCGCGCCCGATATGAGCGCCACCCCGCACGATGACGACTTCCTCGCCAAGTGGCAGGCGCGATGGCCGGAATGGCGCATCGGCCTGGCCTTCGTGGCCCCGGACCTGCGCGAGCGGGTCCAGGCCTGGTTCGCATTGCTCGACGAGTTCGGCGAGGCCGCCTGGGGCGGCAGCGACCCGACCCCCGGACTGGCCAAGCTGGCCTGGTGGCAGGAAGAACTGCAGGGCTGGGACAAGGGCGCACGCCGGCATCCGTTGGCCGTGCATCTGCAACGGCATGCCGCCCCCTGGGGCACGTTGGCGCTCGCGCTGCGACTGTTGCCGGCCACACGTGAGGCTGTCCCCGAGCCGGCCGCGCACCTGGAGCGGCTGCACGACCTCGCCCTGGCCGTGGCCGCGTGCGAGATGGCGCTGTTCGGCGATGGACGCCGCGACAGCGGGGGCGGGCGCATCACTGCGGCACCGCTGCTGGCACCGCAGGCGATGCTGCGTGGCGACCAGTCGTTGGCCGCGCGTCTGCTTGCGCGGTGGCCGCCGCGCGACGGCGGGACCCGGCCGCGTCGGATCGGCAACGCGATCCTCGCCGCACGCCTGCGGACGCTCGCCCGCCACGGACAACTGCGTCCGGCGAACGGACTGGCCGTGCTCTGGCTGGGCTGGCGCGCGGCGCGCGGCTGAGCGCCGCGGCCCGTGCGACACGCTGCGTTGCAGGGCGGTCGCCGGCCGAGCCGTTAAACTGCGTGCCCCACGCCCGCAAGGGTGTCGTCCCGTCCCCCCGCGAGCGCAGCCTTGAGCGATTCAATCCGTCCCCCCGTCCTTCCCGATGTCGCCGGCGACCAGGCCCAGGCGGCGCGCCTGCTCGACTGGGTCGGCATGGCAGAGATCGCGCTGCCGTTGCGCATCGAGGACGGCGACGGGCAGGCGATCACCGTGCCGGCACGCGCCGATATCGGCGTCAACCTGATCGATCCCGATGCGCGCGGCATCCATATGTCGCGGCTGTATCTGCACCTGCAGGACGCGCTGGCGCGCGAGACCCTCGGGCGCGACACGCTCGCACGCGTGCTGGTCGATTGCATCGACTCCCAGCGCGGCCTGGCCGATCGCGTGCAACTGACCTTGAAGTACGGCCAGTTGCTGCGCCGCGCGGCGCTTGCCAGCGATCACAGCGGCTGGAAGACCTATCCGATCGAGCTCGATGCGGTGCTCGGCCCCGACGGCCTGGCGCTGACGCTGACCCTCTCGGTCGAGTACTCCAGCACATGCCCGGCCTCGGCGGCGCTGTCGCGCCAGCTCAACGCGGCGCGGTTTGCGACCGACTTCGCCGGCAGCACGCCGAGCTTCGACACCGTGCACGACTGGCTGGCCTCGCCGCGCGGCCTGGCGGCGACCCCGCATGCCCAGCGCAGCCGCGCGACTGTGCGCCTGCGGCTGTCGCCCGATGTCGATGCATTGCCGGTCCTGTCGCTGATCGACGCACTCGAACTCGCACTCGGCACACCGGTGCAGACCGCGGTCAAGCGCGAGGACGAACAGGCATTCGCCGCGCTCAACGCCGAGAATCTGATGTTCTGCGAGGATGCCGCCCGTCGTGTCGCCGCGGTGCTGACCGCCGACCCGCGCGTTGCGCGGTTCGAGGCGACCGTCGCTCACTTCGAAAGCCTGCACGCGCACGACGCGGTGGCGCGCGTCAGCGGCTGAGCGCGGACCTTCGCCGCGAGATCCTTCGTGTCGCGGCCCCCCGTCACAAAGAGAAGGGGCGGCCAAAGCCGCCCCTTTTCGTGATGCCGCTTGCCGTCGCTCAGAACTGCAGCGAGAACCGGGCGCTGGCGCCGTGGTCGCGGGCGTCGTCCGACAACGCGCCGCTGTAGCCGAGCTCCAGCAGGCTGTTGGCCGACGTACGGGCAGCGATACCCAGCTCGACCAGCGTGGCTTCGTCGGCGATCGACGGGCTGGTCACCCCGTACCAGCGGCTGCCATCGAACGACAACTGCGCGTCGTGCACCTGGTTGCCACCGGCGTAGCGATAACCCAGGTTGCCGCGCAGGCTCAACCAGCTCTGGTCCTGGGCAGTGCCGCGCAGGTTGACGTTGAAACGCACGCCGGCCGTGGTCAGGTCGACACGGGTGTCGCCGTCGCGGCCGCGCAGCGCTGCAGCGCCGCCGTCCTCGGCGAAGCCGTCGTGGTCGAGCTCGACATGGGCGTACTGCAGGTACGGCTCCAGCTCCCACCGCTCGTTGCCGAAGCGATAGCCCAGTTCCGCGAACGCCTGCCAAGCGGTCGCGTCGTAACGGCCGTGCACGCCATCGGCAAAGCCGGCGAACGCAACGTCGCGCTCGATGTCCAGCTCATGCCACGCGTACGTGTAGCCCGCGCGCAGAGCCAGGCCGTGCCAGGCCCGGGTGCCATAGACGCCCACGTGACGGGTGTCGGCATCGCCCTTGGAGGCGCGGCCGCGCACGTCGAAGTCGGTGCTGCCGACGCCGCCGAGGGCACCGACCCGCCAGCCACCGTCGAGCTGGTGGTCGACACCGACCAGCACCGCGGTGCCGTTGTACTGCGCGCGCGCGGCATTGCCGTCACCGCCGACCCGGCCGCCCTGGCGATGCACTTCGACCCATGCCCCGGTGTGGGCATCGATGTCGCGCTGGCCGCGGAAGCCGTCGTTTCCGGCGCGGGCGAGGGCAGCATCGCGGACCAGGCGACCGCTGTCGATCAGGACCTGCTGCGCGCTGGCGTGGATCTCACCCGAGAGTTGATCGAACGCGTTGCGTGCGTCGGCTTCACCGAGCTGGGTCAGCGGGACCAGCAGGCCCTGATTATCGGGCAGTGCATCGAGCGCCGTCGCCGTGGTGCGCTGGTTGCCGGTCTGTGCCGCGGTCGCGAGCGCCGCACCGCGCGCCACGCCCACATCGATGGCATTCGGCCCGTACAGCAGCGACAGCGACAGGAACGGCGACAGCGCACTGCTGTCGACGCTGTCGAAGGTGCCGGTCACGCCGCCCTGCGCCGACACGATGCGGTACTGCTGGCCGAGCAGGTAGGTGCCGGGCAAGCGGCTGGCGACGAGCGTGCCGCCGTACAGCGTGGCCGAGCCGGTGACCGACAGCAGGTCGGACAGGTTCGGCGGCTGCAGTTCGGCGACCAGTGTGGCGTCGGCGGTCTGCACATAGTCGCCATCGATGACCAGCGTGCCGATCGAGTTGCCGGGCGCGATCGTGCCGGCGACCCAGGTGTCGCCGAGCGTGCCGCTGCCGCCCAGGGTGCCGAGCGCCTCGACGCGCGTCTGCCCACCCGCGACCGTCCCGTTCACGATCGCGACACCGCGTCCGAGGATCGCACCGCTCTGGGCATCGACCACGCCGGTCACCGTCAGCGCGGTGTCCTGCAGGCGTCCATCCTCGGCAATCAACAGGCGCCCGCCTTGCACGAGTACGTCGTCGGCCAGCGCATTGCGGCCGGCCAGCTCCAGCGTACCGCCGGTCACCGTGGCGCCGTTGAAGCTGTTGTCACCCGACAGGCGCAGCCAGCCGCCGGTGTTGGAGTGGAAGCCGAGCCGGCCCGGGCCGCCGATGTCGTTGGTCCAGTCGTCCCAGGCATCGCCGTCCCAGACCTTGATGCCGCCTGCGGCCTGGTCCATGACGATGTCGGTGTCGACGCGCAGCTGGCCGTAGCCCTCGATTGCCTTCTCCAGGTTGAGCAGGCCCCAGCCATAGATGTCGTCGACACCTTCCTCGCCCAGGTCGGTCGCAGTGGTCAGCATGACGTCGCGGATCTGGTGGCCTTCGAGATACGGGAAGCGCTCGAACAGCAGCCCGAGCGCGCCGGTGACGTGCGGGGCGGCCATCGAGGTGCCGGTGTAGTCGGCATAGGCGTACTCCACGCCACCGTTGCGGTCTTCGAATTCGTAGCGCACATTGCCTGCATCATCCACGACGATGTCTGTACCGGTCGGACCGCCATCGAGCACGGAGGACGTGATGTTCGTGCCCGGCGCCGTGATGCACCACTGCGCTGCGGCACCGCAACGCATGGAGCCGGCGGACAGCACGCCGTCCTCATTGAGATTGGCGACAGCGACCCAGTACTTCTCGATGTCCGGAAACAGGTAGGGCGTCATGCCGGGGATCGTCGTGATCGGTTGTTCCTCAAGCGTGGCGCCAGGCGCATCGGTGTTGCCTGCGGCGACAACCTGCAGCATGCCGGATTGACGAGAGGCTTCCGCCATTGCAGCCAGTTGCTCGTAGATCCCCGGATTGCTTGCCTCCAGACCGTCGAGAACCGCATGCACGGTGGCGTTATCGCGAATGGTGTAGCCCCAGCCCCAGCTGTGGTTCATCGCGCGTACGCCATGTGCGATGGCTTGGTCATACATGCCAACGAGAGCCGACGTCGAAGCACCCATGGACAGCGATACGCAACCGATGTTGGCGAATGCGCACAGCACGTCGATTTCCTCGTAGCTGTCTGAGAACAAGCGGGCGGAGCTCAGGTCGGCACCCCAGGCCACACCATGCATGCCGGTGCCGTCGCGATTGGCTGCCATTGTTCCTGCCACGTGCGTGCCGTGGCTTTCGTAGCTGTAGCAGACCTGGCCGATACAATCCTCGAATCCGGGATTGACGAATGGGCGCAGTTCTTCATCGAGATACAGACCGCTGACAGCGGCTTCATCGCCTTTCGTATAAAAGCAGGCATCTGGCCCGCCCAGAGCACCTTGCTGAGCACACAACGTGCCGTCCTCGAGCACATCGGCCATCGTGATGGCCCTGTGATCCTTGCCCGCGAACTCCGGATGGTCGAAGCCTGCGCCCGAATCCAGCAGCCCCAGTCGCACGCCAGCGCCGCTGAGACCGCGCGCATACGCGTGATGGGCGTTGATGACTTCCAGTCCCCAGTCTGCCTGGAACTCCTCGGTGACCCAGGACGTGGGATCGGTGGGTTGCGACGGCATGGCGGCTGACATGGCGCGGGGCGCGACGCCGGTCGAAGCCGAGCTGGCCTGGGCATCGTCGCGCAGGCGCCAGCGCGCAGTGAACCCATCGGTGAACAGGATCGGCTGCGTGGTCGAGGGCGTCGCTCTGCTGTTGAAGAATGCCCCGGAAATCGCGGACTCGACCGCGGACTGCGTGTTTCCGGACGAAGATGTCTGTGCTGAAACCGGCAACGAGGCCAGTGCCAGGACGCCACAGGAAATGGCCAGTGCGAGACGCGAGCGCGAAATGCGCGTGCTGCGTGAGCGTGGAACGGTACTGCGTCGAGTCATGCTGCTTCCCTAAATTGACTGAACAAACGCCGCCGGTGATGTGAATCATCCAGCTGGCGTTCATCCATGTTAACTGGGACGCTGGGCAAAGGAATCGGGGCAGACCCCATGTCGATCAGTTGTTTGCGTCGATGACGCGAACACGGATTGTCAATGCGCGTGCCGGTCCAGGGCGGTCGATCCGTAGCATCCAGTCGCCCATGCGGTCGGGGGCCTGCAGGACGGCACGGCCATCGGCGCCGACCGTCGTGACGCCATGGCCGTCCTGGATTGTGCTGCCTGGGGGCGCACGACCTTCCAGCCGCGTGCCGCGTACGACAGTGGAAGGAAAGCGCACGCGCGATTGCGTCACTTCTTCGCCGGGCTGCGTCAATCGTGGCCCCTGCGTCTTGGTGATGTCGGCGCTGGCAACGGGAGGAGGCGGAAGCGGCCTCGATGCGCACCCGGCAACCGCGGGTGCTGCGAGCACGACAAGAAGAATGCTGTTGAACGCCGACATGGTGTGAGGAAGTCTAACCAAGTGCGCCTCCAGGATCCCAACGCCTCGACCCTGACGAACGCGCCGCCGCGCGTGGGGAAGGCGAACAACGTGGACACCCGCCGTCAGCGCTCCAACACAAGCTGGGGATCGATCCGGACATCGAACCGCGCCTCCATGATCCCAACGCTTCGCGACTCTGACGAACGCGCCGCCGCGCGTGGGAAGGGCGAACAACGTGGACAAAAACCCCTCAGCGCTCCAACACAAGCTGGGGATCGATCCGGACGTCAAACCAATTCATCCCCCAATGCAGATGCGGCCCCGTCGCGCGCCCGGTCGCCCCGACCGCGCCAATCACCTGGCCCCGTTCGACGCGATCCCCGACCTTGGCGTCGAGCCGCGAGAGATGCAGAAAGTTGGAGCTCACGCCATGGCCGTGGTCGAGCAGCAGTGTGCCGCCGGTCAGATAGAGGTCGGGCGCAGCGAAGGTCACGATGCCGGCGGCGGGCGCCTTGACCGGCGTGCCGGTCGGCGCAGCGATGTCCATGCCCGAGTGCGGCGCGCCCGGCTGCCCGTTGTACGAACGCGCACGCCCGAAGCGCCCGCTGATCCGCCCTTCGACCGGGCGCAGGAAACGGCCGCCGAAGTCGACGCGCGCGTCGTCGCGCGTCCGCGCCTGGGTCACTTGCGCCTGTTCGCGGCGGATGCGCTCGGCAATCGCCGGCGGCGGATTGACGGTGGCCGGCGGCACGCCGTTGACGCGTTCGATCGGCCAGTCGCGCGGCGCAACGTTGATCGTGGCGACATGCTCGCGACCTTCGGGATCGATCACCTGCACCTGGACCGGGCCGACCTCGTCGCGACCGATGCCCAGCGCCACCGTTCCGTAGCCGCTGACACGTAGTGCGCGGTCGCGATAGCGCACCTGGCTGCCTGCCGGCACCTTGCCGACGACCAGGCTGCCTTGCTCGACGCGCTCTGGAAAGCGCAGCGCGCCGGTGTCCTGGGCGGCGAGCGGCAGTGCGAGCAGGGCGCAGAGCAGCAGTACGAAACGTGTCGGCATCGGGAGGCGCAGTGCAGCGGAAGGGGCGGGCAGAATAGGCGGACGTGCATGAAGCTGCAGTGGCCTGGGCGCCAGCCCGGCCCCGGCGCTCAGCGCGCGAAGGCCAGACGCTGGCCGGCTGGATCGCCCACCAGGTGCGTGCCGTCCCAGGCCAGTTGGCCATTGACCCAGGTCGAGGCGATCTTCGAGCGGAACGTCGTGCCCTCGAACGGCGACCACCCGCATTTGGACAGCACCTGCTCGCGCTGCACGGTGAACGGCGTGTCCTCCACCAGCACCAGGTCGGCGAAGTAGCCTTCGCGCAGGAAGCCGCGCTCGGCAACGTCGAACAGCTGCGCCGGCGCGTGCGCGAACTTCTGCACCACGCGCGTGATGTCGAAGTGTCCCTCGTGGACACATTCGAGCGCGGCAACGAGCGCGAACTGCACCAGGGGCAGCCCGCTCGGCGCGCGGGTATAGGGGTTGTGCTTCTCGGCCAGCGTGTGCGGTGCATGGTCGGTGGCGAGCACGTCGATGACGTCGTCGGCCAGCGCCGCCAGCAGTGCGCTGCGGTCGGAGGCGTCCTTGATCGCCGGATTGCATTTGATCAGGTGCCCGAGCCGCGCATAGTCGGCGCGGTCGAAGCGCAGGAAGTGGATGCAGGTCTCGGCGGTGATGCGCTTGCGCAGCCGTCCGTCCGCATCCACCAGGGGGCCGGCTTCGAACAGCGCCAGCTCCTCGGCAGTGGAGATGTGCAGCACGTGCAGCCGGGTGTCGTGGCGACGCGCCAGTGCCAGCGCCAGTCGCGTCGACTTGATGCAGGCCTCGCGCGAGCGGATGTCGGGGTGGCACTGCGCCGGGATGTCGTCGCCGTACTTCGCCACGTACTCGCGCTGGATCGCGTCGATCGTCGGCGTGTCCTCGCAGTGGGTGATGATCGGCACCGGCGTCTCGCGAAAGATGCCATCAAGCGTGTCGGGGTCGTCGACCAGCATGTTGCCGGTCGAGGCGCCCATGAACACCTTGACGCCCGGCGTGGTCAGCGGATCGATCCGCCGCACGTGATCGAGGTTGTCGTTGCTCGCGCCCATGTAGAAGCCGTAGTTCGCGCGCGCACGGCCGGCGGCACGGTCGTACTTGTCCTGCAGCGCGGCCGCATTCAAGGTCGGCGGGCTGGTATTGGGCATGTCCATGAAGCTGGTCAGGCCGCCGGCGACCGCGGCGGCCGATTCGCTGGCGATGTCGGCCTTGTGCTCCAGGCCCGGCTCGCGGAAATGCACCTGGTCGTCGATCATGCCCGGCAACAGCCAGCGCCCGGCGGCATCGACGACGCGCTCGCCCTCGCGTGCGGACAGGTCGCCACCGATCTCGGCGATGCGGCCGTCGGCGCCGATGCGCAGATCGCCCTCGACGATGCGGCCCTCGTTGACCAGGCGGGCGTTGCGGATCAGGGTCTGGGTCATGGCTTGGGGTCCATTTCGGGCATCGGCACCGGATCGTGCCCGCCGGGGTGGAGGGGGTGACAGCGCGAGAGCCGACGCAGGGCCAGCCAGCCGCCGCGCCATGCGCCGAACCGGGCGATGGCGATCATGGCGTACTGCGAGCAGCTGGGATGGAAGCGGCAACGCTGGCCGAGCAACGGACTGACGAACCGCTTGTAGCCCTGCAGCAGGGCGATGAGGAGACGCTCGATCACGGCAGGTCGGCAGAGGCGATGAATGCGGCGGCCGGTTCGGTTGCCGCTGCAGGGTTTGCAGGGTATAACAGCCCGCTTCCCCGTCCAAGGGAATGACAAGGATCGCAGCTCGTGGCAGCCAAGAAACCCGTAAAAAAGGCCGTCAAGAAGGCCGTCAAGCCCGCAGCCAAGGCGCCCGCCAAGGTTGCGACCAAGAAGTCTGCCCCCGCGAAGAAGGCCCCGGCCGTCAAGAAGGTGGCCAAGTCTGCGCCCGTGACCAAGAAGGCCGCCGCCAAGAAGGCCGTGGCCAAGCCGGCGACCAAGAAGACGCCGGCCGCCAAGACGCCTGCCAAGAAGGCGGCGCCGTCGAAGGCGCCGGCCAAGAAGATCGCCAAGGCCGCTGCGGTCAACAAGACCGTGGCGCCGAAGCCGGCGACGAACACCAAGGCCGCCGCTCCGTCGGCAGCCAACAAGTCCGTCGCCAAAAAGGCGGCACCGGCAAAGTCGGTCATCGACAAGCCTGTCGCCAAACCGGAGGCCGCGTCTGCGAAGGCGACGTCGGCGCCGGCGAAAACCGCCGCACCCAAGCCGGTGCCGGCTTCCACTCCCACAACACGTCCGCGTCCGGCCGGCAAGGTCGCCGTCGCGGTCGTGGCGCGCCAGCCGGAGCCGGCGCCCAGAACGAAGGTGAAGGTCGTGCAGTACAAGACCGATGAAGAGACAGGTCGTCCCATCCTCCCGGCGGGCTACAAGCCCTCCGCCGACGAGGAGTACATGAGTCCGTTGCAGCTCGAGTATTTCCGTCAGCGCCTGCTGCAGTGGCGCGCGGACCTGGTCGAGGAATCCAAGCAGACGATCGAGAACCTCAAGGACGAAGTCCGCGATGTCGGCGACGAGGCGGAACGTGCGACGCGGGAGACCGAGAACTCGCTCGAGCTTCGCACGCGCGACCGCTACCGCAAGCTGATCGGCAAGATCGACAGCACGCTCAAGCGTGTCGACTCGGGCGAGTACGGCTACAGCGTGGACTCGGGCGAGGAGATCGGTCTCGACCGTCTCGAGGCGCGCCTGACGGCCGAGCGCACGATCGACGAGCAGGAACGTTGGGAACATCTGCAAAAGCAGATGGGGGATTGACGGTTTTCCGCCGATCGCTCCAGAAAAAGCCGGTCGATTCGACCGGCTTTTTCTTTGTGCGCCCGTCAGGGGATCAGGCAACAACCGACGCGACCGCCGCCATAGCGGCAGCCGGGCTTGCAGGGACAGCCGGTGTCCGGGTCCGTACATCGGCTGCCAGCGGCGTTGGACTGGACCGCCTGGGCGGCTCCGAATCCGAGGCATCCGACGATTGCGAACGCGACCAGCGCACTCTTCACCTTGCTCGTGACCTTCTTCATCTGCCTTCTCCTTGGATGGAACCGACCGAGACGGCATCCAGGCCGCGTATGTCGGTCATGAGGGATGCCACTACATCCTTGTCCAGTTGCCCGACATGCGAGAAGACGACACGGCCATCGTCGTCGACCGCGACCAGAAGAGGGACCTGCTCGACGCCCAGCAATGAAGCCAGCTTGGCAGACTGCGGAAAGACCGGAAAACCGAAGCCGGCGTCTTTCCGATAGGCGGTGATGTCGTCGCCACTGCCGATGCTCACCATCGAGATCGGATTGGGCAATTGCGCAAGAGCCGTCTCGATCTCCCGCACCACCGGCACCGACGCCTTGCACGCGGGGCAGCCAGTGTCGAAGACATAGATGACCTGTGCCCGGCCTGCGCCGCCCAGTGTCTCGGTGCGCCCATCGAGGGTCTGCAGTTCGAGGGCCGGCCACCATGCGCCTACCCGCGGCGCCAGTTGTTCGGTCTGAAGGGCGGTCAGCGTCGTCTGCAGCCGGCGGTTCTGGATGCCGAGCACGACAACGAGCGCACAGGCGACGAGCAGGGCGATCGATACCAGAACGGATGCGCGCATGGCCGGTTCCTTGGCGAAATCCGCGCGATCCCGAGCGCGGGCGACTTGCGGTGGCAGGTCACGTGTTCGGGCGAGTATTCCGGGGATCGGGCAGGGCGACTCGGTCGCCCGTCACAGTTCTGCGTTCACTGCAGCTCGCGCAGATCCAGGCGGCGCAAGCGCGGCGCCTTCCAGGCCGTCGTCGCGACCACGCCCATCGTCATGAAGCCGCCGAGCACAACGGCCGGCACCAGGCCGAGCAGGCGCGCCATCGAGCCCATGTAGAACGCGCCGATCTCGTTGGACGAGCCCACGAACAGGCCGTTGATCGACGAAACCCGGCCGCGCATGTGGTCGGGCGTCGCCAACTGCATGATCGTCGAGCGCATCACCACCGACACCCCGTCGCACATGCCCGACAGCAGCAGGAAGAACGCTGACAGCCAGAATGCGGTGGACAGGCCGAAGCCGATCATGCACAGTCCGAAGCCGCCGACCGCGAGCAGCAGGAAGCGACCTGCGTTGCGCTGGACGGGATGGCGGGCCAGCCAGATGCCCATCGCCACCGAGCCCAATGCCGGCGCACCGCGCAGGATGCCAAGGCCTTCGGGTCCCCAATGCAGGATGTCGTGGATGAAGGCCGGCGCCAGCGAGATCGCGCCGCCAAACAGCACCGCGAACATGTCCAGGGCCAGGGCGCCGAGCAGGATCTGGTGGCCGAACACGAAGCGGGCGCCTTCGGCGATGCTGGCGAAAATCGGAGCGCGTTGCAGCATGCGTGGCGGCTCGGTGACCTGCATCCGCGCCAGGAACACGATCACGCCCAGCGCCAGCACCGAGGCCAGCGCATAGGCGCTGGCCTCGCCGGCCCAACCGACGACGAACCCACCGATCGCCGGGCCCACGACGACCGCGCTCTGGAACGCGATGCTGCCCAGGCTGGCGCCCCGCGCGAACTGCTCGCGCGGCAGCACGCGCGCGAACAGCGCGTTATAGACCGGTCCCAGGAAGGCCCGCACCATGCCGGTCAGCATGATCGGCAGGTAGATCAGCCAGACGTTGCTGCCCAACCCGTCGAGCGACAGCAGCGCGAGCAGCACCGGCGTGATCGCCAGGCCCGCCGCGGCTGCCATGCCCAGCTTGCGCCGGGGCAGGTGATCGACCAGGTAGCCGGCGAACGGCGCCACGCAGAAGTAGGGCAGCACTTCGGCCAGCCCCACCAGTCCGAGCATCCACGGGTTCTGGGTGGCGGCGTAGATCTGCCAGCCGACGGTGACCGCGACGATCTGATAGGACAGGATCGTCAGGATGCGATAGCCCAGCAACGCACGAAACCCCGGATTGCGCAGCGGCGCGGCCCGGCTGTCGGAAGACTTGTCGCCGGGTGCGCTCACGCCAGCGCGGACTGGGCGCGATCGCGGATGAAGGCGAGCAGGGCGGCCAGGCCGTTGCTGCGGGTGGGCGAGAGGTGCTTGGCCAGCCCGATGTCGCCGATGTAGCTGGCGTCGGTGTCCACGATCTCGCGTGCACTGCGGCCCGAATACACGCGCAAGGCCAGGTAGATCAGGCCCGAGACGATCGCCGAATCGCTGGCCGCCGCGAAGTCCAGCCGATCCGCATCACCCGAGGCCACGATCCAGACCATCGACTGGCAGCCATGCAGGCGGTTGGCTTCGGTCTTGTCGCTGTCGGGGAACGGCGGCAGCTTGCGGCCGAGGTCGATCAGGTACTGATAGCGTTCCGACCAGTCGCCGAAGAAGGCGAATTCGTCGGCGATGGCGCGTTGCGCCTGTTCGGGCGAGGCTTCAAGCGGGAAGGGCGAATCGGTCACAGGCGCGGTCGGGAAACGGGCGGCGCCGCAGGGCGGGCCAGAACGCAATAGTGTGAAGCAAAAGCGCGCGAAGGGGATGTGGCGGCCTTCTCACCGCCATCATCGCGGTCGGCTAGGCTTGCCGGCGACGCGCGAGGAGGAGCGCATGGCGAACGCGATCGTCTGGTTCCGCAACGATCTCAGGCTCGACGACAATCCCGCGCTGCACGCTGCACTCCAGGCCGGCCTGGCGCCGGTGTGCGTCTATATCCATGCCCCCGACGAGGAAGGCGACTGGGCACCCGGCGCAGCGTCCAACGCCTGGCGCCATCGCGCACTGGCGGCGCTCGACCAGGCCTTGCGCCGTCACGGCGCACGCCTGCGCCTGTTCCACGGCCCGACCCTGCCGACCTTGCGCACCCTGGTGGAGACCTGCGACGCGGAGGCGGTGTTCTGGAACCGCCGTTACGAGCCGGCGATCGAACAGCGCGACGCCCGCATCAAGCGGACCTTGCGCGACGACGGGGTGCGTGCCGAAAGCCACGACGGCGCCCTGTTGTTTGAGCCATGGGCCCTGCAGACCGGACAGGGCGGCCCGTACAAGGTCTTCACGCCGTTCTGGCGCAAGGCCCTGTCGACCTGGCGCACGCAGGCGACCTGGTCGCCGCCGCCGTTGCTGCCGACGGCCGAGGCCGGGCCGAACGGCGTCGCGCTCGCCGACCTGAAGCTCGCGCCCACGCCCGACTGGTCGTCCGGCTTCTGGTCGTCGTGGACGCCGGGCGAGGACGGCGCGCGGGAAGCGCTCGAAGTCTTCGTCGATGGGGCACTGCGCGACTACGCCAGTGGCCGCGACCGCCCCGATCAGGTCGGCACTTCGCGCCTGTCGCCGCACCTGCATTTCGGCGAGATCGCCCCGTGGCGGATCGTCGCCGCGCTGGAGGCCGAACGTCGCGCCGCCACCGCGCCGCAGATCGATGCCTATATCCGGCAGCTTGGCTGGCGCGAGTTCGCCCACCACCTGCTGCACCACTTCCCCGACAGCATCGACCGCGACCTCAACCCTCGCTTCGCGCGTTTCCGCTGGGCGCGGCCCGATGCCGGTCGGCTCGAAGCCTGGCAGCAAGGCCGGACCGGCGTGCCGATCGTCGATGCCGGCATGCGCGAGCTCTGGCACACCGGCTGGATGCATAACCGCGTGCGGCTGATCGTGGGCAGTTGGCTGTGCAAGCACATGCGCGTCCACTGGCGCGAAGGTGCGCGCTGGTTCTGGAACACGCTGGTGGATGCGGACCTGGCCAACAACACGCTCGGTTGGCAATGGATCGGTGGGACCGGCGCCGACGCCTCGCCGTACTTCCGGATCTTCAATCCGGTCTCGCAGGCGCAGCGCTTTGACCCGGACGGCCGCTACATCCGGCGCTGGGTCCCCGAACTGGCTGATGTGCCGACGCCCTTGTTGTTCGCGCCCTGGACCGATCCCGACCGCCTGGCGCTGCTGGCGCCGGATTATCCGCGCAAGCCGATGGTGGATCTGGATGCAGGCCGGGAGGCGGCGCTGGCCGCCTATCGCGCATCGCGCTGAGCGTTTGGACCGAGCCGCGCGCTCGTGACGCGAGGTGGAGCGCGCGAAACTGAACAGGCCTTGGATGCCGCCACATCCGTCACCCTATTTGCATCAGGCACCGGGTAATTTCGGCCCCGCCATCACCATTCGCGGACATTTCTGTCCTGACCCAAGGGAGATCCAAGACATGCGCAAACTGAGCACCGCAGGCCTGACCACGGCCATCGCAGGCGTCCTGTTGCTGACCAGCTGCGCCAGCTACACCGGCCAGACCAATGCGCCCGACGATCCGAATCGCACGCGCAACAATGCCCTGATCGGTGCCGGTATCGGCGCTGTGGCCGGCCTGCTCAGCGGGTCGGACGCGACAGAACGCCGCCAGCGGGCACTGGTCGGCGCCGGTGTCGGCGGCCTGGCCGGTGGTGCGATCGGTGCCTACCAGGATCGCCAGGAAGCCGAACTGCGTCGCCAGACCCAGGGCACCGGTATCCAGGTCGATCGCGAAGGCGACGTCATCAAGCTCAATCTGCCCGACGGCGTGACCTTCGACTTCGGCAAGGCCGATCTGAAGCCCCAGTTCTATCCCGCGCTTAACAATGTCGCGCGCACGCTGGCCGAGTACGACAAGACCATCGTCGAGATCTCGGGCCACACCGACAGCGTCGGCAGCGATGCGGTCAACCAGCGGCTGTCGGAGCAGCGCGCCAATGCAGTGGGCAACTACCTGATCGGCCAGGGCCTGCTGCGCCAGCGCTTCGAGATCGTCGGTTTCGGCAAGACCCGACCGATTGCCGACAACAGCACCGAGCAGGGCCGGGCGGCCAACCGCCGCGTCGAAGTCCGCGTGGTGCCGCTGCAGGGCTGATCGCCACGCGATCACGCTTGAAGAAAAGCCCCGGCAATGCCGGGGCTTTTTTTGCTGAAAAATCCGTGGGCGAAGCGATGGACAGGCGGCACCCGCCAGCAGTCGCGGGCTCGCGAATCGGAGGCCGCGCACATGCCGTGGTGCGTTACAGCGCCTCGATCACACCTGCCGCGCCCATGCCGGTACCGATGCACATCGTCACCAGGCCGTAGCGCTTCTTGCGGCGACGCATGCCGTGGACGATCGTCGCGGTGCGGATCGCGCCCGTCGCACCCAGCGGGTGGCCCAGCGCGATCGCGCCGCCCAGCGGATTGACCTTGTCCGGGTCCAGCTTGCTGTCGCGGATCACCGCCAGCGCCTGCGCGGCGAACGCCTCGTTGAGCTCGATCCAGTCGATGTCGTCGAGGGTGAGCCCTGCCTGCGCCAGTGCCTTGGGAATCGCCGCGATCGGCCCGATGCCCATGACTTCGGGCCGCACGCCGGCGACGGCGAAGCTGACGAAGCGCGCCAGCGGCTTGAGACCGTGGTCGTTCACCGCGCGCTCGGACGCGAGCAGGATGCCGGCCGCGCCATCGCTCATCTGGGAACTGTTGCCGGCCGTCACCGAACCGCCGAACTGGCCGTTGCGGAACACCGGCTTGAGCTTGGCGAGGCCCTCGATCGAGGAATCCGGGCGCGGGCCCTCGTCGGTATCCACCAGCCGCTTCTTCAGCTGCACGGTATTGCCGGCGAGGTCAGGCTGGTGGGAGAGGATCTCGTAGGGGCTGATCTCGTCCTTGAACTCGCCGGCCTGGATCGCGGCGATCGCCTTCTGGTGCGAGGCCAGCGCGAACGCATCCTGGTCCTCGCGCGAGACCTTCCATTCCTCGGCGACCTTCTCGGCGGTGATGCCCATCCCGTAGGCGATCGCCACGTGGTCGTCCTTGAACACCGACGGCGACAGCGCGACCTTGTTGCCCATCATCGGCACCATGCTCATGCTCTCGGTGCCGCCGGCGAGCATCAGGTCGGCGTTGCCCAGCCGGATCTCGTTGGCGGCCAGCGCCACGGCCTGCAGGCCCGACGAGCAGAAGCGGTTGACCGTCTGCGCGGCGACGGTATCGGGCAGGCCGGCCAGCAGCACGCCGATGCGCGCCACGTTCATGCCTTGCTCGCCTTCGGGCATGGCGCAGCCGATGATCGCATCGTCGATGCGGCCCGGGTCGATGCCCGGCGCCTGCGCGACGACGGCCTTGAGCACGTGCGCGAGCATGTCGTCGGGACGGGTATTGCGGAACACGCCCTTGGGCGCCTTGCCCACCGGGGTACGGGTGGCAGCGACGATGTAGGCGTCCTGGATCTGCTTGGTCATTGGAAACTCCGGAATGCGATGTCGAGGTTCGGGACGGGGACACGCCGTGGCCCGACGCGCGGGCCACGCACGAACCTCAGTTCCTGAGCGGCTTGCCGGTCTTGAGCATGTGCGCGATGCGGGCCTGGGTCTTCTCCTGCTGCGCCAGCTCGACGAAGTGCTGGCGCTCCAGACGGATCAGCCAATCCTCGTCGACGAGCGCATTGCGGTCGACATTGCCGCCGCACAGCACGGTCGCGATCCGCTCGGCGATCTCGTAGTCGTACGGGCTCACGAAGCGGCCTTCGAGCATGTTGACCAGCAGCATCTTGAAGGTCGCGATGCCGACATCGCCGGCGACCCGGATCGCACGCGCGGGCAGGGGCGGGCGATAGCCCGACTCGGCCAGCGCGGCGGCCTGCTGGCGGGCGACGTGCAGCAACTCGTAGGCGTTGAACGTCACCACGTCGTCTGCGCGCAGCAGCCCCAGCTCTTTCGCGTGCACGGCCGAGGTGGAGACCTTGGCCATCGCGACGGTCTCGAAGGTCTTCTTGAGCTCGGCGAACACGTCGCCGCCCGCACCGGCCGCGTTCGACGCGCGCACCGCCAGTTCCTTCAGGCCGCCGCCGGCCGGCAGCAGACCGACACCGGCCTCGACCAGACCGATGTAGCTCTCCAGGTGCGCGACCGTGCGCGCGCTGTGCATCTGGAACTCGCAGCCACCGCCCAGCGCCAGACCACGCACCGCCGAGACCACCGGCACCAGCGAATACTTGATGCGCTGGCTGGTCGCCTGGAAGTTGGCGACCATCGCCTCGAACGCGTCGACCTTGCCGGCCTGCAGCAGGCCCAGTGCGCCGGCGAGGTCGGCACCGGCAGAGAACGGCTCCTTGGGCTGCCAGATCACCAGGCCCTTGAAGTCCTGCTCGGCAATGCCGATCGCCTCCTGGATGCCGTCGAGCACCTGGTCGGAGACGGTGTGCATCTTGGTCTTGAAGCTGATCACGCCGATGTCGTCGCCATCGCTCCACAGCCGGATGCCGTCGTTCTCGAAGCGGGTCTCGCCCTGGTCGAAGCGCTCGCCGAGCAGCGGATCGGGGAAACGCTGGCGGCGGTAGACCGGCAGCGCGGAGCGCGGCAGCTTGGCATTCTGAGCCGGGCTGTAGCTGCCCTCGGCCGCGTGCACGCCCTCGCGGCCGTCGAACACCCAGTCGGGCAGCGGCGCGCTGCTCATGGTCTTGCCGGCGACGATGTCCTCGGCGATCCAGTCGGCGACCTGCTTCCAGCCCGCCGCCTGCCACAGTTCGAACGGCCCCTGCTGCCAGCCGTAGCCCCACCGGATCGCCAGGTCCACATCGCGCGCGGTCTGGGCGATGTCCTCCAGGTGCACAGCGCTGTAATGGAACAGATCGCGCAGGATCGCCCAGACGAACTGTGCCTGCGGGTGCGCGCTGGCGCGCAGCTTGGCCATGCGCTCGGCCGGATCGCGGGTCTTGAGGATCTCCACGACCTCGTCGGCCGCCTTGCGGTCGGCGGGGCGGTAGTCCTGCGCCTCGAGGTCGAGAACGGTGATGTCCTTGCCGGCCTTACGGAAGATGCCGGCCCCGGCCTTCTGGCCGAGCGCGCCCTTGTCGATCAGTGCCGACAGCCACTTGGGGGTGGCGAAATACTCGTGCCAGGGGTCATCGGGCAGCGTGTCGGCCATCGTCTTGATGACGTGGGCCATGGTGTCGAGCCCGACCACGTCGGAGGTGCGGTAGGTCGCCGACTTCGGCCGGCCGAGCAGGGGGCCGGTCAGCGCATCGACCTCGTCGAAGCCCAGTCCCGATTCCTGGGTATGGTGGATCGTCGACAGGATCGAGAACACGCCGATCCGGTTGCCGATGAAGTTCGGGGTGTCCTTGGCGTAGACCACGCCCTTGCCGAGCTGGGTGGTCAGGAAGGTCTCCAGCCCCTCGAGCACCGCCTTGTCGGTGGTCCTGGCCGGGATCAGCTCGGCCAGGTGCATATAGCGCGGCGGGTTGAAGAAGTGGACACCGCAGAAACGATGACGAAGTTCCTCTGGAAGAACTTCCGCCAACTTGTTGATTCCCAAGCCTGAGGTGTTGCTGGCAAGCACGGTGTGCGCCGGCACATGCGGGGCGATCTTGCGGTACAGGTCCTGCTTCCAGTCCATCCGCTCGGCGATCGCCTCGATGATCAGATCGCAGCTTTCGAGCAGCGCCAGGCCGGTCTCGTAGTTCGCCGGCACGATCGCCTCGGCCAACGCGCGCGAGGCCAGCGGGGCCGGGCTGAGCTTGCCCAGATTGGCCAGCGCCTTGCGGACGATGCCGTCGGGGTCGCCGTCCTTGCCCGGCAGGTCGAACAGCACCGTGTCGATGCCGGCGTTGGTCAGGTGCGCGGCAATCTGCGCCCCCATGACCCCGGCGCCCAGGACCGCGGCGCGACGTACAAGCAATTTCTCGGACATTTG
The DNA here is from genome assembly GCF_014192745.1 of Luteimonas sp. RC10. GTDB lineage: Bacteria > Pseudomonadota > Gammaproteobacteria > Xanthomonadales > Xanthomonadaceae > Luteimonas. Next base: position 274,220 of record NZ_JACHYJ010000006.1, on the reverse strand, counting down.
CTCCATCCCTTTGTTCGATAAGGGCCGGGTCGAGCCCGGCGGGGGGTCAGGCGCGGAAACCGGCGGCGGAAAAACGGATCAGTTCGCCGGCGATCCGGGTGCGGTGTTCGGCCTCGGTGGTGCCGTGCGGCCGCTTGATCAAGCCGAAGTCGGCCATCGCATAGGTCAATGCGCCGGCCAGAAAATCCAGCCGGCCATAGAGCTCGGCCTTGCCCAGCCCCGGCAGGCAGGCGGACAGGGCCGAGGCGAACTCGCGCGGCACGTGGCCGTATTGCTCGGACAGGAACTTACGCAGCGCGTCGTTCTTCTCGACATAGGCGCGTGCGATCACCCGCACGAACCCGCCGCTGCCGTTGCGCCCGATCGCCATGTCCAGCGCCGGATCGACGAAGGCGGCGATGATCGGCTCGATCTGCCCGGGTTGTTCGGCGAGCGCCCGGCGCAGCTGGGCCAGGCGCTGCGCACTCATCTGGTCCATGCGCCGGCGGAACACCTCGTTGACGAGGTTCTCCTTGCTGCCGAAGTGGTAGTTGACCGCGGCGATATTGACGTCGGCGCGGCTGGTGACCTGCCGCAGCGACGTGCCGGCAAAGCCATTGGCCGCGAACAGCTCCTCGGCTGCGCCAAGGATCTTGTCCTTGGTGGAAAACTGCCGCGTACCGCTCATCCGCTCTCCGCTGAATCAAACGCTTGTTTGATGCTAGAGCGCGTTGCCCCGACGCGTCAATGACCGCGTCTTGGATTGCGCATCCAACGGGCGCGCTGCGGCTTGCTCCGCAATGCGGTAGAATCACTGCAGCCGTATCGGCTAAACCCGCGCCCAGACGCGGGTTTTTCCATGCTAACTTCGACCAGCCCGCCGGGATGGTCGTCCCCATTGTCCGGAGAATTCGCAGATGGCGCTCGAGCGCACCCTGTCCATCGTCAAGCCCGATGCCGTTGCCAAGAACGTCATCGGTGAGATCTACAGCCGTTTCGAGAAGGCGGGCCTGAAGATCGTGGCCGCCAAGTACAAGCAGCTGACCCGCGAGGAGGCCGAGGGCTTCTACGCGATCCACCGCGAGCGTCCGTTCTTCAACGCGCTGGTCGAGTTCATGACCTCCGGCCCGGTGATGATCCAGGCCTTGGAAGGCGAGAATGCCGTGGCCCTGCACCGCGAGCTGCTGGGTGCCACCAACCCGAAGGACGCCGCGCCGGGCACGATCCGCGCCGACTTCGCCGATTCGATCGACGCCAACGCCGCCCACGGCTCGGATTCGGTCGAGAACGCGCAGACCGAGATCGCGTACTTCTTCAAGAACGACGAAGTCGTCTCGCGCTGAGTGATGCCATCGTGACCGGGGTCGCCATCGACGTTGCCGTCGCCAAGCAGAACCTGCTCGACCTCGATCGCGAGGGACTGGAGCGCTTTTTCGCCGAGATCCTCGGCGAAAAGCGCTTCCGTGCCCACCAGGTGATGAAGTGGATCCACCACCGCTACGTCACCGATTTCAACGAGATGACCGACCTGGGCAAGGGGCTGCGCGCCAAGCTCGAAGCGCACGCCGAAGTCCGCGTGCCGCAGATCCAGTTCGAAAAGCCTTCCACCGACGGCACCCACAAGTGGCTGCTGGCGATGGACGGCAAGAACGCCATCGAGACCGTCTACATCCCCGACAAGGGGCGCGGCACGCTGTGCGTGTCCTCGCAGGTGGGCTGCGCGCTCAACTGCCAGTTCTGTTCCACTGCGACCCAGGGCTTCAACCGCAACCTGTCGACCGCCGAGATCATCGGCCAGGTCTGGGTGGCGGCGCGCCACCTGGGCAACGTGCCGCACAAGCAGCGCCGCCTGACCAACGTGGTCATGATGGGCATGGGCGAGCCGCTGATGAATTTCGACAATGTCGTGCGCGCGATGAGCATCATGCGCGACGACCTGGGTTATGGCCTGGCCAACAAGCGCGTCACCCTGTCGACCGCCGGCGTGGTGCCGATGATCGACAGGCTCGGCGAAGTCAGCGACGTGTCGCTGGCGGTCTCGCTGCACGCGCCCAACGACGCGCTGCGCAGCGAGCTGGTGCCGCTCAACAAGAAGTACCCGATCGCCGAGCTGATGGAATCGTGCGTGCGCTACGCCCAGCGCAAGCGCGGCGAGTCGGTGACGTTCGAGTACACGCTGATGCGCGATGTCAACGATCAGCCCCAGCATGCCCGCGAGCTGGTGCGGCTGATGCGCGATTTCGACAACCGCCTGCAGATGAAGGACGCGGCGAAGGTCAACCTGATCCCGTTCAACCCGTTCCCGGGCACCCGCTACGAGCGTCCGGACGACGCCGCGATCCGGCGGTTCCAGAAGCTGCTCAACGAATCGGGCCGCATCGCGCCGGTCCGCCGCACCCGTGGCGACGACATCGACGCGGCCTGCGGCCAGCTCAAGGGCCAGGTCGCCGACCGTACGCGGCGCCAGGCCGAACACCTCAAGCGGCTGCGCGCCGAGGGTGGCGACGGTGTCGATGCGGTGGCCTGAGGCCGTCGTCCTGGTGATGCTCGGCATGGCGCTGGCCGCCTGCTCGCGCTCGGGGTTCGTCAAGCCGAACGCTGATCGCCCGACCTACGATATCAGCGGCACCCCTGAGTTCCGCCGCGCCGAAGCCGCACGCGAACAGCTGGCACTGGGCGTGCGCGCCTACCAGCAGGGCGATGACCGCGGCGCCGAGCGCCAGGCCAAGGCGGCCTTGCGCAACGAGCAGACCGCGGCCGACGCCAATACGCTGCTGGCCCTGGTCAGCGAGCGTCAGGGCCGTTCGGCGCAGGCGGGCGCCTACTACCGCGCCGCGGTCGAGCGCGCGCCTCACCGCGGCGCGACCCTCAACAACTATGGCGCCTGGCTGTGCCGCAGCGGCCGGGCCGGCGAATCGCTGGCGCAGTTCGACGCCGCGCTGCAGGATCCAGGCTACGGCGACCGCGCCGGCGCCCTGGCCAATGCCGGCGCTTGCGCACTCGATGCCGGCGATGCCGCGCGCGCCGAACGCGATCTGCGCGCCGCGCTCGAGCTCGAACCCGCGAGCACGGTCGCGCTCGATGCCATGGCCCGGCTGCTCGCCAGTCAGGGGCGATGGTTCGAGGCGCGCGCTTTTTCGCAACGATGGCTTGCCGTGGCCCCCGCAACTGCGGCAGCATTGCAACTGGCGGCCCGCATCGAACAGGGGCTCGGCGACGGAGCCGCCGCCGATCGACTCATGCGGCGTCTGGAGACCGAATTTCCGGACGCATCGCACCTCCAGCCAAGGGAAACCAGTCCACCATGAGTTCTTCGCACCAGGCCATGCCAGAGACCACGTCTGGGGTCGGAGAGCGCCTGCGCGTCGCACGCGAGCAGGCCGGGTTGCGCCTTGCCGATGTCGCCTCGCGACTGCGGATGCAGATTCGCGTGGTCGAGGCCCTCGAGGCCGAGGATTGGGGGCGCCTGGGCGCGCAGGTGTTCGTCCGCGGACAGCTGCGCAGCTATCTGCGTCTGCTCGGGCTGCCCGAGTCGCTGGCCGACACCGTGCCGGCGGCCACTGAGGTGCGCCCGCCCGAACTGACCCCGCGCACCTACACCCCGCCGATGCAGCGGGTACTGGACAAGGCCATGGGCCGCGCGGTCTATGTCGTGATCACCGCACTGATCGTCGTGCCGGTGTGGGTGGCGACGCGCCAGCATGTCGACGACACCGGTGAGATCACCGCGTCGTTGGGCGTGCTCGGAGACGACGCTGGGCCCGCGCAGCCTGCCGGCCCGCGGCCGGTCACCGCCTCGCTGGGCGCGCTGCCCAAGCGTGCGACCGCGCCCGTGCCGACGGCCGAGCCCGCTGCACGCAATCAGGCCGGGCGGCTGACGCTGCGTTTCAGCGGTCCGAGCTGGGTGGAAATCGTCGGCCAAGACGGCCGCCGGATTGAGTCGGCCGAAATCCCGGCCGGCCAGCAGCGCGAGTTCGCGACTGCGGATGTCCACCGCATCGTGCTCGGCAATGCCGGCGCGGTCGAGGTGCTGCGCGATGGGGTCGTTCAGGATCTGTCCGAGTTTCGCCGGTCGAACGTCGCGCGCTTTGAGGTATCCTCCGATCGCGGTTTTGCGCCCGTCGCCGAGTAATCGCGACCCGCGCTGCACACAGGACCGGCACGGCGCGTGAGCGCTGCCGCCGGTCTGTCGTTTTCCAATGGCAAAGACCCGTCGCCGGCGACGGGCGCAGAGAACATATGGCACTTGATGAGCTGCTCGACGAGCGCGAACAGGGGGAGCGGGTCAAGGCCTGGCTTCGCGACAACGGCCTGGGCCTGATTGGTGGCGTCCTCGTCGGCGCACTCCTGATCTTCGGCTGGCAGTACTGGAAGCAGCGGACCCACGCCCAGGCGGCTGCCCAGCACGCCGACTACCAGGCGGCAGTGCTCGACATCCGCGCCGGTACGCTCGACAAGGCCAGCGAACGCGTCGCCGCGCTGCCCGATTCCACCTATGGCGAACTGGCCGCGCTGCAACTGGCCAAGGCCCAGCTCGACGCCGGCGACCGCGATGCCGCGATCGCCACGCTGCAGGGCGTCGAGGGCGCTGAACCCGGCGTGGCGGCGGTCGTGCGCCAGCGTCTGGCACGGTTGCTGATCGACGCCGGCCGCGGCCAGGAAGCGGTCGCGCTGCTCGATGGCGTCGACGATGCGGTCTCGCTGGAAGTGCGCGGCGATGCGCATTTTGCGCTCCAACAGGTCGAGCAGGCCCGCGCCGACTACGCCAGTGCGCTGCGCGGTCTCGACAGCGCCGCGCCGCAGCGCGGGCTGGTCGAGCTCAAGCTTTCCCAAGTCGGCGGTGCGCCGGACGAACCCGAGGTTGAATCCTGATGACCGAGCACACGGCCCCCGCCGCGGCTTCCCCCGTTCCGTCCCGCGCGTTGCGGTTCGCGGCGATCGCGCTGTGCGCGGTCGCGGTGAGCGGCTGCAGCACCGTGCGCGGCTGGTTCGGCAACAGCGAGAAGGCCGATGCCAAGGCGCTGTCGGAACCCGCCAAGCTGACCGACATCACCCCGTCGGTGACGGTGACCCGCCTGTGGCGGACCAGCGCCGGCAAGGGCGAAGGCCGGCTGGGCGTGCGCCAGGGCCCGGTGGTCGCCGATGGCCGCGTCTACGTCGCCGCGATCAAGGGCGGCGTGCGCGCACTGGATCTGCAGAGCGGCGCTTCGATCTGGCGCCATGAATCGGACCTGCGCCTGAGCGGCGGTCCAGGCGTCGGCGATGGCCTGGTCGTGGTCGGCAGCCTGGACGGCGACGTGCTGGCGCTCGATGCGGCGACCGGCGAGCAGCGCTGGACCGCCAAGGTCACCAACGAGGTCATCGCCGCACCGACGATCGGGCAGGGCCTGGTGCTGGTGCGCTCCAACGACGGTCGCGTCACCGCATTCGATATCGCCAGCGGCGAGCGCCGCTGGTTCTGGGTGCGCGAGCTGCCGTCGCTGACCGTGCGCGGCAACGACGCGCCGGTGCTCGGCCCGGGCTTCGTCTTCGTCGGCAACGACGACGGCACGCTGGCCGCGCTCGCGCTGGCCGACGGCCGCACGCTGTGGGAGCAGGCGGTCGCCCAGCCCGACGGCCGCACCGAGCTCGAGCGCATGGCCGACGTCGATGGCACCCCGGTGCTCGACGAAGCCGTGCTGTTCGCCAGTAGCTACCGCCACCGCACGATGGCGCTGGAAGGCCCGAGCGGGCGCCCGCTGTGGGTCAGCGATCATGGCGGCTCCAACCGTCCGGCACTGTCGCCGCATCGCGTGGTCGTGACCGACGCCAACGGCACCGTCTGGGCGCTGGACAAGTTCAGCGGCACGGCGGCCTGGCAGCAGCCGGCGCTGGCACGGCGCAATCTCAGCGCCGCGGCGGTGCAGGGCGACTATGCCGTGGTCGGCGACCTGGATGGCTATCTGCACTGGCTGCGGCTGGACGACGGCGAGTTCGCCGCACGCGAGCGCGCCGGCCGCGACCCGATCAAGGGCGCCCCGGTCGTCGCCGACGGAGTGCTGGTGGTGCAGACCGTCGACGGCGACGTCAGCGCCTGGCGCCTGAACCAGTAGGGTTTCGACGCTGCCAATGCGACACTAGGGCCCCGGGCGGTGTCACCGCCCGGGGCCCGTCCGTTTTGTGGCCGCCGCTTCGGTGCCGGCCCGCCTTCCCGTTCTCTCGTTCCGGATCCTGCCGCATGCTCCCGCTCGTTGCCCTCGTGGGCCGCCCCAATGTCGGTAAGTCGACGCTGTTCAACGCGATGACCCGTACCCGCGACGCGCTCGTCCACGACGAGCCGGGCGTCACCCGCGACCGTCATTACGGCGTCTGTCGGCTTGGCGCGCGTCCGTTCGCGCTGGTCGACACCGGCGGCATCGCCGGCGAGAGCGTGCATCTGGAAGAGGCCGGGCTGGCCGGTCCGACCGCCAAGCAGTCGCGCGCCGCGGCCGCCGAGGCCGACCTGGTGCTGTTCGTCGTGGATGGCCGCGAGGGTGCCTCGGCGCTCGATGACGAACTGCTGCGCTGGCTGCGCAAGCTCGGCAAGCCGACCTTCCTGATCATCAACAAGACCGACGGCCTCGACGCGCGCGCGGCGATCGCCGACTTCTCGCGCTACGGCTTCACCGATGCGCACGCGGTGTCCTCCGCGCACCGCCACGGCATCGACGAGCTCGTCGACGACGTGCTCGAAAAGCTCCCGGAAACCGGGCAGGCCGAGCAGCTCGACACCGACCCCACGCGGATCCGGGTGACCTTCGTGGGCCGCCCGAACGTCGGCAAGTCGACCCTGGTCAACCGCATCCTCGGCGAGGAGCGGATGATCGCCTCGGAGGTCGCCGGCACCACCCGCGACTCGATCGAGGTCGATCTCGAGCGCGACGGCCGCCGCTACCGCCTGGTCGACACCGCCGGCATCCGCCGCAAGTCGAAGGTCGACGAGGCGGTCGAGACGTTCTCCATCATCAAGACCCTGCAGGCGATCGAAGCCACCCAGGTCTCGGTGGTGATGATCGACGCCAGCGAGGGCGTCACCGACCAGGATGCGAGCGTGCTCGGCGCGGTGCTCGACTCGGGGCGTGCGCTGGTGGTCGCGGTCAACAAATGGGACGGGCTCAGCGAGTACCAGCGCGAGCAGACCGAAGCGCTGCTGTCGCGCAAGCTCGCGTTCGTGCCCTGGGCCGAGGCGGTGCGCATCAGCGCCAAGCACGGCTCGGGCCTGCGCGAACTGTTCGCCGCGATCCATCGCGCGCACGCCTCGGCCAACTACAAGTTCGGCACGTCGGATGTGACCCGCGCGCTCGAGATCGCCGCCGAGACCAACCCGCCGCCGGTCGTGCGCGGGCACGCGCCCAAGCTGCGTTTCGCGCACCCGGGCGGCGAGAACCCGCCGACGATCGTCGTCCACGGCAACCGCCTGCGCACGCTGCCCGACAGCTACCGCCGGTACCTGGAAAACTTCTTCCGCAAGCGCTTCAAGCTGGTCGGCACGCCGGTGCGCTTCGTGTTCCGCGAGGGCGACAACCCCTACAAGGACAAGAAGAACGTGCTCAGCGAACGTCAGGTCGCCAAGAAGAAGCGGCTGATCCGGCACGTCAAGCGCAAGTGAGCGCGCCGCCCACCGCGGCGGCGCTGACCGTCGGCGTGATCGCCGGCGGCCGCGGCGCGCGTCTGGGCGGCCTCGACAAGGCCTGGCTCGAGCAGGGCGGCACGCCGCAGGTGCTGCGCTGGCACACGCGCTTCGCGCCGCAGGCCGCACGGTTCCTGGTCAGCGCCAATCGCGATCTCGCACGCTACGCGGCTCACGGCATCGAGACCGTGGTCGACCGCACACCCGATGCCGGGCCGATGTCCGGGCTCGACGCGCTGGCCGCCGCTATCGACACGCCCTGGCTGCTGACCCTGCCGGTGGACCTGTGCGATGCCGATGCCCGCTTGCTGCCGATGCTCGCGATGCTGGCCGGCGACTGCGGCGCCTGCGCCGAAGACGACGACGGCGTGCAGCCGTTGGTCGCGTTGTGGCCGACCCAGGCGCTGCGCCGCGGCGCCGCCGAGGCGCTGGCATGCGGCGACTACGCCGTGCGCGTCCTGCAACGCCGGCTCGGCATGGGGGTGGTCCGGTTGCAGGGTGTACGCTTCGGCAACCTCAATACGCCTGACGATCTGATCGATGCCGGAATCGCCGCACCCTGACACCCCGTCCTTTCCGTACCGCGTGCCGTTCGACGAGGCCTGCGCGATTGTCGATGCGGTCGCCGCCGAACGCGCGCTCGAGGTGCAGACGCTGTCACTGAGCCGCGCGCATGGCCACGTGCTCGCGCGTGATGTGGTCGCCACGCTGCCGCAACCGCCGTTCGACAACTCGGCGATGGACGGCTTCGCGCTGGACCACCACGACCTGGCGGGCGAGGGGACAGTGGTGCTGCAACTGGTCGGCGAGCAGTTCGCCGGTCCGCGCGCGGACGTGCGCATCGCGCGCGGGCAGTGCCTGCGCATCACCACCGGCGCGCCAATCCCCGAAGGCGCCAACACCGTGGTGATGAAGGAGAACACCCGCCTGGACGGCGATCGGGTCGAGATCCTGGTGCCGCCGCGGCCGGGCCAGCACGTGCGCCGCGCCGGCGAGGATTCGAAGACCGGCGACCGCCTGCTGCATGCCGGCGACGTGCTGACCCCGAGCCGGGTCGCACTCGCTGCCTCCCAAGGCCTGGCGCAGCTGGAGGTCGTGCGGCGGCCGACGGTGGCGGTGTTCGCGACCGGCGACGAACTCATTGAGCCCGGCATGCCGCTGCAGCCCGGGCAGATCTACAACTCCAACCGCGAGCAGCTGATGGGGCTGCTGCGCGCCGAAGGCCTGGAGCCGGTGGCGTTTCCGACGCTGCCCGACGACCCGGCGCAGATCGCCTCGGCACTGCGCCATGCCGGCGAGGCCTTCGACCTGGTGCTGACCTGCGGCGGCGTGTCGGCCGGCGAGAAGGACCACCTGCCCGAACTGCTGCAACGTCGCGGTCGGGTGCGGCTGTGGAAGACGATGATGAAGCCGGGGATGCCATTGCTGCTGGCCGAGGGCGACACCCTGGGCCCGGCGCTGTTCCTGTGCCTGCCGGGCAATCCGGTCTCGGTGCTGGCCACCTGGCTTGCGGTCGGCCGGCGCCTGGTCGATGGCCTGCAGCGGCGCGCCCCGCGTCCGGTCCGCCGCGCGCGGCTGCGCGGCGCCTGGACCAAGCAGCACGAGCGGCTGGAATTCCTGCGCGGGCGCTGGTCGATCGACGCCGACGGCGTGTCGCGCGTCGAACCCAACCCCGCCGATGGCTCGCACCGGATGCAGGCGGCAGCCGATTCGGATGTGCTGATCGTGCTCGAGGCCGGTGCGCGCGAATACCCGGCCGACAGCGTGGTCGAGGTCGTGCCGTACTGAGCGATCCGTCCATGCACGCAGTCCATCGCGGTGGACCGGCGATAATCGGCGCATGAGCATTCCCGAGATCTCTCCCGACGAGGCGCTGCGCCGGCGCCGGGCCGGTGCCCGCCTGATCGATGTGCGCGAGGCCCACGAGCGCGTGACCGGCATAGCCGAAGGCGCCGAGGGCGTCGACCGCGCGACGCTGGAAGCCGCGCCGCAGGTCCACGTGCCCGATCGCGCTGCGCCACTGCTGCTGATCTGCCAGAGCGGCCGACGCTCGCTGCAGGCCGCCCACGCGCTGGCCGCAGCCGGCTACACGGATGTCGCCTCGGTCGCCGGTGGCACCAGCCGCTGGCAAGCGGAGGGCCTGCCGACCGTGCTGCCCGATGGCGACATCGACCTGGATTTCCACGACCGCTATTCGCGCCACCTGCGCCTGCCCGAAGTCGGCCTGGACGGCCAGCGCCGGCTGGCCGAGGCCACGGTGCTGGTGACCGGCGCTGGCGGCCTTGGATCACCGGCCGCCTATTACCTCGCCGCGGCCGGCGTGGGCACGCTGCGCATCGCCGACGACGATGTCGTCGATCGCAGCAACCTGCAGCGGCAGATCCTGCATGCCGAGGACCGCATCGGCCAGCCCAAGGTCGCGTCGGCTGCGACCACGCTCGGCGCGCTGAACCCGCGCACGCGGATCGAGGCGGTGGCCGAGCGCGTGACCAGCGCCAACATCGACCGGCTGATCGACGGCGTCGATGTCGTGCTCGATGGCGCCGACAACTTCCCGGTCCGCTATCTGCTCAACGACGCCTGCGTACTGCACCGAACGCCCCTGGTCTATGGCGCCGTGCACCGCTTCGAGGGCCAGGTCAGCGTGTTCGACGCCGGCCGCGAGCGCGGCCGTTGCCCCTGCTACCGCTGCCTGTTTCCCGAGCCGCCGCCGGCCGAGGACGCGCCCAACTGTTCGGAAGTGGGCGTGCTCGGCGTGCTGCCGGGCGTGATCGGCCTGCTGCAGGCGACCGAGGTGCTCAAGCTGCTGATCGGCATCGGCGAGCCGCTGCGCGGACGCCTGCTGCAGTTCGATGCACTGCGGATGCGCTTTCGCGAAACCCGGCTCAGCCCCGACCCCGATTGTCCGCTGTGCGCGCCGGGCCGCGACTTCCCCGGCTACATCGACTACGCGGCGTTCTGCGCCGGCTAAAGGCGTTCAGAGCGTCGCGTCCGGCGCGATGAGTGGCGCGATGATGCCGTCGAGCCAGTCGATCAGGACCTGCAACAGCCGCGAGCCGCGCTGCGGGCCCGGGTAGAGCACTGTCACCGGCAGCGCTGGCGGCGGCATGTCCGGCAGCAGCTCGCACAGTTGGCCGGTCGCGAGCAGGTCGGCAACGTCGTAACGCGGGACCTGGATCGCGCCCAGGCCCGCCAGCGCGCAGGCGATGTAGGTCTCGGCGTTGCCGACGCCGACCCGTCCGTGCATCGGGCGGGTGACGAGGCCGTCCGCGGTCTGGAACTCCCAGGGCTCCGCCCGCCCGCCGGGCGACTGGCCGAAGTGGATGGCCGGCAGCGCCGCAAGCGCATCCAGGTCCGCGACCGGCCCGTGCCGGGCCAGCAGCGCGGGTGAGGCGCAGGTGGCCTGCTGCAACTGTCCGAGCGGGCGCGCGACCAGGTCCAGGTCGCCGATCGGTCCCACCCGCAGCACGCAGTCGATGCCGTCGCCAATCAGATTGCTGATGCGATCGCTGCCCCCCAGTTCGATCGTGATGTCGGGATAGACCTCGAGAAACGCGGGCAGGGCAGGGGCGAGCAGCAGGCGTGCCATCCGCGCCGGCGCCTCGACCCGCAGCAGACCGCTGGGCTGGGCATCCGGCCGGAACAACTGCGCAATGCCGTCGGCGTCGGCCAACAATTCGACGCCGCGCGCATACAGCCGCTCGCCATCGCTGCTGAGCCGGACCTGCCGGGTCGTGCGCTGGAACAGCCGCGCGCCCAGATGCCGCTCCAACTGGCCGATCGCGCTGGAGACCGAGGAGGGCGCCAGGCCCTCGAGCTCGGCCGCTCGGCTGAAGCTGCCGCAATCGGCGACGCGGCGGAACAGCGCGAGATGGCGCAACAGATCCATGATTATTCGGCCAGGTCGAATTCAAACCTTCGATTCATCGTGTTTATTCGAGCCAAGGGCTGCGGTCAACTGCGGGTTCCCCATCGCAGGAGCACGGCATGTCCAAGATCGATCATTCGCTGCACGGCAAGACGGTGCTGATCGCCGGCGGCGCGAAGAACCTCGGCGGGCTGATCGCCCGCGACCTGGCCTGGAATGGCGCCGGCGCGGTGCTGATCCACCATCACGATGCCGCCTCGCTGCCGGCCGCGCAGGAGACCGCGCGCGCGGTCGAGGCGGCCGGCGCCAAGGCCGAGTTGTTTGCCGGCGACCTGACCCACCCGGAGACTGTCGCCGCGCTGTTCGATGCCGGCGTGGAGGCGTTCGGCCACATCGACATCGCCATCAACACCGTCGGCATGGTGCTCAAGAAGCCGCTCACCGAGATCGGTGAGGCCGAGTACGACAGGATGTTCGACATCAACGCCAAGGCGGCCTTCTTTTTCCTGCAGCAGGCCGGCCTCAAGGTCGCCGACCACGGCAAGGTACTGACCCTGGTGACCTCGCTGCTCGGCGCGTTCACCCCGTACTACGCGGCCTACGCCGGCGCCAAGGCCCCGGTGGAGCACTTCACCCGCGCGGCGGCCAAGGAGTTCGGGGCGCGCGGCATCTCGGTGACCGCGATCGGGCCGGGGCCGATGGACACGCCGTTCTTCTACGGCCAGGAGGACGAGGACGCCGTGGCCTACCACCGTTCGGCGGCGGCGCTGTCGGGCTGCAGTCGCACCGGTCTGACCGACATCGAGGACGTGGTGCCGTTCGTGCGGCACCTGGTCAGCGAGGGCTGGTGGATCACCGGGCAGACCCTGCTGATCAACGGCGGCTACACGACCAAGTAAGCCCGGTGCGCCAGCCTGCCGGCCTTCACACGGGGCGGGGCACGATGGGGCTCATCCTGCCCCCGCCCCGAGGTTGCGCATGTCGTCACGCTGGCTCTGTCTGTTCGTCCTGGCCTGGCTGCTGGCATGGCCGCTGGGCGCCTCCGCCGCCGATCCGTGCCCCTTGCTGCGCATGCAGGTGGCGGCGCCGGACCCCGCAACGCGGCTGGCCGCAGTGGCCTGCGAAGAGCACCAGATCTGGCACCGGCCCTTCATCGACGTGGAAGGCCGCTACGCCGGCTCAACCGTGCGCGAGGCCGAGACCGCGCTGCTGACCAATGGCGAGCAGGCCTGGCGCCGGGTCGCGGGTTACTGGGTCGGTGCGGGTCTGCTGCCGCGTCTGCAGCACCGGCCGGGTGCCGGCGAGTGCGCCTATGCGGCTTACGGCGGCGCGCCGTCGCCCGGCTGCCGGGCCTTCCTGGTCGATGTGCCGTGGTCGGCGGCGTTCGTGTCGTGGACCGCGCGCCGCGCCGCGCTGCCCGGCTTCGAGGGCTCGCCCAGCCACGTGGACTACGTGCGGGCGGCCTATCGCAACCCCGAGACCAGCGCCTACCGCGTCGCCAACCCGGTGAGCGTACGACCGGCGCGCGGCGACCTGCTGTGCTACGTGCGCGCCGCCAACCGCGTGTTCGGCTTCGCCGGCCTGGCGACATTGCTCAGCAGCGAGGACAGCGGCCTGGGCATGCATTGCGATGTCGTGGTCGGCGCCGCGGCCGAGGGCGGCAACATCGCGTACCTGGTCGGCGGCAACGTACTCGACGGCGTGACGATGCGGATGCTGCCGCTGTCGGCCGGCGGACAGTTCGCCGGGCTGCCGATGCGCACGCTCGACGACACGCCGTGTTCGCCCGACATGCCGGCCGCCTGCAGCGCCAACCGCCAGGACTGGGCCGTGCTGCTGCAATTGCGGCCGGCGCAGGAACTGGCCGCGTTGCAGCCTGCGATGCCGTTGGTGCTGCCGACGGCGCCGACGCCGGTGATTCCGATGCCTGGGCAGACGAGCGCCCCGATGTGCTGCGTGGAGTGCAGCGTCGGCGACGGCCTGCCGCGTTGCCCGTGACGCGCGAGCTTCAACCCGCGTGCGCGCGTTGGCTCGCGGCGAACGCGGCCTGCTGCTCCGGCGTCGCCTCGCGCTGGTGCTGCGCCTTCCAGGCGTCGAATGGCATGCCGTAGAACGCCTCGCGCGCGGCGGCCTTGTCCAGGTCCACGCCCTCGGCGCGCAGCGCATCGCCGTACCAGTCGGCCAGGCAATTGCGGCAGAAGCCGGCCAAGATCATCAGGTCGATGTTCTGCACGTCCGGCCGGGCCTCGAGCAGATGCGCGCGCAGGCGCCGGAACGCCGCGGCCTCGGCGCGGATGCGGGCGTCGCCGGACAGCGGGGCGGGCGTGGGCGCGGGCGTATCGGTCATGGTCGATCCAGGGGCAGGGGAGGCCGACAGCATCGGCAGTGCTGCCGACGTCTGCAAGCCGGCCCCCGAATCGGAGACAATGGGCCGCTCTTTCGCCGCACGACGCCCGCATGACCGCCGCAGACCCCGTTCCGGCCCGAATCCTCGACGGCAAGCGCATTGCCGACACCCTGCTCGACGAATTGCGCGTGCGCGTGGACGCGCGGATCGCCGGCGGTGGGACGCGCCCGGGCCTGGCGGTGGTGCTGGTCGGTAGCGACCCGGCCTCGCAGTCCTACGTGCGCAACAAGCGCCGCGCCGCGCAGAAGGTCGGCATCCAGGCCTTCGACTTCGACCTGCCGGTAGGCACGACCGAAGCCGAACTGGTCTCGCTGATCGACCGCCTCAACGCCGACCCCGCGGTGCACGGCATCCTGGTGCAGCTGCCGCTGCCGGGCATCGAGGATGCCAGCCGGCTGATCGAGCGCATCGACCCGCGCAAGGACGTCGACGGCTTCCACCCGGCCAACGTCGGCCACCTGGCGCTGCGGCAGTTCGGCCTGCGCCCATGCACGCCGCGCGGCATCACCACGCTGCTGGCCTACACCGACCGCCCGGTGCGCGGCGCCAGCGCGACGATCGTCGGCGTCAGCAACCACGTCGGCCGGCCGATGGCGCTGGAACTGATGATCGCCGGCTGCACGGTGACCACCTGTCACCGCTTCACGCCGCCGGACGTGCTGCGCCGCCACGTCGGCGAGGCCGACATCCTGGTGGTCGCGGTCGGCCGTCCGGGACTGATCCCCGGCGACTGGGTCAAGCCCGGCGCGGTGGTGATCGATGTCGGCATCAACCGCCTCGACGACGGCCGACTGGTCGGCGATGTCGGCTTCACCGAGGCCGCGCAGCGCGCCAGCTGGATCACGCCGGTGCCCGGCGGCGTCGGCCCGATGACCGTGGCCACGCTGATGCAGAACACCATCGAAGCGGCCGACGCCGCGGATGCGGCGGGCCCCCAGACGTAAGGCTTCGCACGCGCCGGCGCGACCGGTGGGGCAATCTGTCGCGGAAGCGTTCCATCCCGGACCTCCAATCCGCAATGCCGGGGGTTTACAATGGCGCGCTTCCTCCTCCCCGGCACCCCGCATGCTGCGCATCCAGGCCGAAGCACTCACCTACGACGACGTCTCGCTCGTCCCCGCCCACTCGATCGTCCTGCCCAAGGACGTCCGCCTCGCCACGCGGCTGACCCGCGACCTGCGCCTGAACCTGCCGATCGTCTCGGCGGCGATGGACACGGTCACCGAAGCGCGCCTGGCGATCGCGATGGCGCAGATGGGCGGCATCGGCATCGTGCACAAGAACCTGAGCGTCGAGCGCCAGGCGGCCGAGGTGGCCCGGGTCAAGAACTTCGAGGCCGGCGTCATCCGTGAGCCCTTCACCGTGGGCCCGGACACCAGCATCGGGGAAGTGCTGCGCCTGACCCGCGCACGGAACATCTCCGGCGTGCCGGTGGTCGACGGCGGCAAGCTGGTCGGCATCGTCACCGGGCGCGACATGCGCTTTGAGACCAAGCTCGACGACCCGGTGCGCAACGTCATGACCAAGCACGACCGCCTGGTCACCGTGCGCGAGGGCGCGGGCGAGGACGAGGTGCTGGCGCTGCTGCACAAGCACCGCATCGAGAAGGTGCTGGTGGTCAACGATGACTTCGCGCTGCGCGGCCTGATCACCGTCAAGGACATCCAGAAGGCCCACGACAACCCCAACGCCGCCAAGGACGCCGACGAGCAACTGCTGGTGGGCGCGGCCGTCGGCGTGGGCGGCGACACCGAAGCGCGTGTCGAAGCGCTGGTCGCCGCCGGCGTGGACGTGATCATCGTCGACACTGCGCACGGCCACTCGCAGGGCGTGCTCGACCGCGTGAACTGGGTCAAGAAGACCTATCCCAAGGTCCAGGTCATCGGCGGCAACATCGTCACCGGCGACGCCGCCAAGGCGCTGGAAGACGCGGGCGCGGACGCGGTGAAGGTGGGCGTGGGCCCGGGCTCGATCTGCACCACGCGCGTCGTCGCCGGTGTTGGCGTGCCGCAGATCACCGCGATCGACTTCGTCGCCGAAGCCCTGCAGGACCGCATTCCGCTGATCGCCGATGGCGGCATCCGCTACTCGGGCGACATCGGCAAGGCCCTGGCGGCCGGCGCCTCGACGGTGATGATCGGCGGCCTGTTCGGCGGCACCGAGGAATCGCCTGGCGAGGTCGAGCTGTTCCAGGGCCGCAGCTACAAGAGCTACCGCGGCATGGGCAGCCTGGGCGCGATGGAGCAGGGCAGCAAGGACCGGTATTTCCAGGACTCGTCGGACGCCGACAAGCTGGTGCCCGAAGGCATCGAAGGGCGCGTGCCGTACCGCGGCCCGCTGGCCGGCATCATCCACCAGCTCGCCGGCGGCCTGCGCGCCACGATGGGCTACGTGGGCTGCGCGACGATCGAAGAGATGCGCACCAAGCCGCAGTTCGTCAAGATCACCGGCGCCGGCCAGCGCGAGAGCCACGTCCACGACGTGACGATCACCAAGCAGCCGCCGAACTACCAGGCCGGCTGAGGCCGCGCCGCCACGCACCGATCCGGGATTCGCGCAAGCGGATCCCGTTTCGTATCCGGCCCCACGCAATCCGCTTCCCAGCGCGCCCGCGCCATCACCCGACACGACAAGCTCACGCCGATGACCGACCTGCACAGCGACAAGATCCTGATCCTCGACTTCGGCGCGCAGTACACGCAGCTGATCGCCCGCCGCATCCGCGAGCTGGGCGTCTACTGCGAGATCTGGGCCTGGGACCACGATCCGGAGCAGATCGCCGCGTTCGCGCCCAAGGGCATCATCCTCTCCGGTGGCCCCGAATCGACGACCGAGCACGGCTCGCCGCGCGCCCCGCAGCAGGTGTTCGACAGCGGCCTGCCGCTGCTGGGCATCTGCTACGGCATGCAGACGATGGCCAAGCAGCTGGGCGGCCAGACCGAAGCCGCCGACGCGCGCGAGTACGGCCATGCCGAAGTCGCCATCGTCGCCCAGGACCGCCTGTTCCAAGGCCTGAGCGACCACGCCGGCCCCCAGCGCCTGGACGTGTGGATGAGCCACGGCGACCACGTGTCCGAGGCGCCGCCGGAGTTCACCGTCACCGCCAGTACCGACCGCGTGCCCGTGGCCGCGTTCGCCCATGAGGCCAAGCGCTGGTACGGCGTGCAGTTCCACCCCGAAGTCACCCACACCAAACAGGGCCAGGCGCTGCTGCGCCGCTTCGTGGTCGACATCTGCGGCTGCGCCACGCTGTGGACCGCGGCCAACATAATCGACGACCAGATTGCGCGCGTGCGCGAGACCGTCGGCCAGGACGAGGTGATCCTGGGCCTGTCCGGCGGTGTGGACTCGTCCGTCGTCGCCGCCTTGCTGCACAAGGCCATCGGCGACCAGCTGACCTGCGTGTTCGTCGACACTGGCCTGCTGCGCTTCCAGGAAGGCGACCAGGTGATGGCGACCTTCGCCGATGCCTCCAGCGCGCACGGCCTCGGCATTCGTGTCATCCGCATCGACGCGCGCGAGCGCTACTTCAAGGCGCTGGCCGGCGTGAGCGACCCGGAAGCCAAACGCAAGATCATCGGCAACCTGTTCGTCGAGATCTTCGACGAAGAGTCCGGCAAGCTCAGCAACGCCAAGTGGCTGGCGCAGGGCACTATTTACCCCGACGTGATCGAATCGGCCGGCAGCAAGACCGGCAAGGCGCACGTCATCAAGAGCCACCACAACGTGGGCGGCCTGCCCGAGCACATGAAGCTGGGCTTGGTCGAACCGCTGCGCGAGCTGTTCAAGGACGAAGTGCGGCGCCTGGGCGTAGAGCTCGGCCTGCCGCGCGAGATGGTCTACCGCCACCCGTTCCCGGGCCCCGGCCTGGGCGTGCGCATCCTGGGCGAAGTGAAGGCCGAGTACGCCGAGATCCTGGCCCGCGCCGACCACATCTTCATCGAGGAACTGCGCAAGGCCGACCTCTACGACAAGACCAGCCAGGCCTTCGCCGTGTTCCTGCCGGTCAAGTCCGTCGGCGTCGTCGGCGATGCCCGCGCCTACGAGTGGGTGATCTCGCTGCGGGCCGTGGAGACCATCGACTTCATGACCGCCCACTGGGCGCACCTGCCGTACGACTTCCTGGGCCGGGTCTCGAACCGGATCATCAACGAGGTGCGTGGCGTCTCGCGCGTGGTCTACGACATCAGTGGGAAGCCGCCGGCGACGATTGAGTGGGAGTGAGGGTTCGTTCCCTGTATCGACCTCAAGAGACGGAAGAGGCCCGCTATGAGCGGGCTTCTTCGTGTTTGGACCGCGCCGCAGCTGCCCCAAGTACGTCCGCGTCTTGAAGCGGTGAGCGTCGAACCATTCTGCATATAAGCCTTTAGCAGATTTTGATCAGGACAGGCTTGGCCCCTCCGCTCTAAATCGTTCCTCTAGACTAATATTTAGCAGGGTCCATTCCAGTCAAGCTGCCAATTCAGAAGAAAACCTCGCCAAGACTCGTCATATAGCAGAACATCTGGGCGTCCGCCGGATATCTGGGCGTCTTCATAAATGTAGAAATCCCACGTTAGATCGCTCAGCTGAACTCTCAGCGCCATAAGGTCAAGGTGCATCCCGTTTGGCTTTAGGTAGGTGTCGGATATCCATTGTGCGTAGGCATTTTTTTCATCGCGAGATGAAGAGCAGTGGGGAACCCCTGCGGGATAATCACGATAAATATTGTAGGTCCAGTTATGAATATATGGCTCAAGAGTATCAATTGGACCTTCGTCCCAGTTGTCTGGACAATTTGTCCAGCGGCCGTCACTCGCGTCACAAGCGTAAGCTTGGCCTATTCCTGCGCCAATAATAATGGTGATAGAGATTAGGTGCCTGAAAACTATATTTCTCCAGGTGTGGCTCATTTTTTGCTCCAGTTTTATCATGAAGTGTGCGGCATCGCCCAGTTATGGATTGGAAAAGAAAAGTAACTTTAGCGCGATATTGCTATCGCAGTATTTGGCGGTTCTAATTTTTAACACTATTGCTTGCCGACGTGGCAAGTGTGTCGGTATTGGGTGCGCGATGCACTCAGGAGATATCTAGTTTGTATGTAGGGGAAATCCTACAAGCAACTTCCTGCCTGCCACTCAGAACAGCAGGTAGCATGGGTTCTGCGACAATAAGGCTTCGGCGTTGTCGACAATTAGAGCTATTGTTCGCAAAATAGCTCACTGCATTGATGCATGGAGCATGCGAAGAATGGCGCCACTGTGCAGGATGTTTGCCACGAAAAGAGGCGACAGCCAAATTACGTTCTAAGCGATAGGTTGGCCTCAGCAACTGCCTCCTCAAACCGCCTAACGAACTCAACCAGATCCACGCCACAGTGCATGCAGATGTCCCGCAACTGCAGAAGGTCGAGTCGGCGCTGTCCTCGTTCGACGTCACTGAAGTAGGACTGGGGACGGATCAGCAGAACCGCTAGGTCCGCCTGATCAAGCTTGGCCTCTTCTCGCATCTTGCGAACGAGCTTGGTCAGGATCTTGTACTCGGGTCGATAGACAGACTTCTTGGTCATGGGCTTTCCCTCCGTTGATGTCTACGCAGACCATGAATCTGCTTTTCACATATCCGAAAATCGGATATGCTCGGACCGGGGCGTCCTTGGGTGTGACCACCAGCCAGCAGCGCAGTCGCGACGGCGCCCCCGAAATGCCGGCGTACGTGGACGCACCGACCAGCAACGGAAGATGTCAGATGCCTTGGGACACGGTAGGTAGCGGGCGGAGCTTTGCCTTTGAGAATGGTTTGAGTGCGCAGATAGACGTTGTGGAGTGCCTTAGCGGGGCATTGGGCGCATCGCGTTGGCTTTCTTCTATGACGGAAAGAACGAGCTGGAAAGGCTGTCGATGGAGGGGGAGGCAGCGCCCAAGCGGGCTCGCGTTCGCAATTGCGGCAGTCATGGCAGTCCTTTCCGCGCCATCGGCCGCGCAACAAAGCCACGACAGTGATCCGCACAAGGACAGCAGGCGGACTGAAGCCGACGCGAAGCAACTCGACACCATCCTGGTCACCGGCACCCGCATCCGCGGCGGCGCGACGCCTTCGCCGGTGCTGACGATCGGTAGCGAGCGCATCCAAGAAGAGGGCTTTGCGGATCTGGGCGAGGTGATCCGCAGCATTCCGCAGAACTTCGGGGGTGGGCAGAACCCCGGCGTCATCCCGTTCACGGTCTCTGGCGCCGGTGCCCAGAACACGAATCTCAGTGGGGGCTCGGCATTGAATCTGCGCGGTCTGGGGGCGGATGCCACGTTGACGCTGCTCAATGGCCGACGCATGGCCTACGACGGCATCTCGCAAGCGGTGGACATCAGCGCGATTCCGGTGGAGGCGGTGGAGCGCATCGAGGTCGTCGCCGATGGCGCGTCGGCCATCTACGGATCCGATGCGGTCGGGGGCGTTGGCAACGTCATTCTTCGCCGGGACTTCGAGGGCATCACTCTCGGTGCCG
Source organism: Luteimonas sp. RC10 (assembly GCF_014192745.1). Lineage (GTDB taxonomy): Bacteria > Pseudomonadota > Gammaproteobacteria > Xanthomonadales > Xanthomonadaceae > Luteimonas. Next base: position 253,837 of record NZ_JACHYJ010000006.1, on the reverse strand, counting down.
GCTACGGGGCGGCGGACGAGGGCGGGCTCACCACGCGCGAGTACAGCGCGACCGCCGGCCACGCTTGGTCCACCGGCGGGGTGATCGTCACCTACAAGGATGTGACGGCCGATCCCATCTACGCCCGGCAGCGGGTATATACGCAGTTGCTGCGCGAGCCCTACACGCTGTACCCGGGCAGCGATCTGCGCAGCGGGCTGGTCAGCCTGTCCCAGGCGGTGGGCGGCCATGCGGAGTTGCGCGTCGACGCGTTCCGTACAGAGCGGGGCCAGGCGTATGGGGCGCAGGACAACCTCAGCAACGTCTCCATCCAGGCCACGCCGGAGTCCACGGCCACGTTGCTGTCGCCCAGACTCGATGTCTTCCTGCCGAAGGACTGGACGCTGTCGGTCGGGGCAACCCGCTCAAGAAGTCGGCTGGATCACGCGCAGTCCATCACCTTGCCGGACACCGGCGCAGTGTTGCAACGCACGCAGCTTTGCTACTGCAATGAGGGCAGCAGTTACGAGGTGAGCGTTGAGGGCCCGCTGTTTGCGTTGGCGGCCGGAGACGTGCGCGTCGCGATCGGTGCGGGGCGGCGCGAGAACAGCTTCCTTGAGTACAACCAGGTCACCCACAAGGTTGCGATCGAGGGCGATGAGGCCGCGAAGTTCGCGTACACCGAACTACAGGTGCCGGTGCTGGGCGGGGACGGCCCAGGCCAGCGCTTGGCGCTGACGAGCGCGGCACGCTACGAAGACTACGACAGCTTCGGTAGCGTGCTGACCCCCAAGCTTGGCGCGGTCTACAGCCCGGTCGCGGATGTGACGCTCAAGGCCTCGTGGGGACGCTCGTTCAAGGCCCCAACGCTGTTCCAGCTCAACCGGCAGCGCATGGCGGGCTACAGCTACGCGGCAGCCTATGGCGGCAGCGGATATGCCCCGAACGCCACCGTGCTGCTGCTGGATGGCGGCAATCCGGATCTCGGTCCAGAGCGCGCCCGCACCTGGACCGCATCCTTAGCGTTCCACCCAGCCGCGGTGCTTGGGCTGGAAGCCGAGCTGACCTGGTTCGACATCGACTACACCGACCGCGTGGTGGCCCCCATCACGCCCACCTCGCAGGCGTTGCGCAATCCGGCGTTCGCGGAGTTCGTCACCTATGCGCCGAGCGCAGAGCAGCAGGCGGCAGCCATTGCCGGCAGCACGTTCCTGAACTACATCGGCCAGCCGTACGACCCCAGCAACGTCGTGGCGCTGGTGCATGCGTACTACACCAATGTCTCCCGACAGCGCATCCGCGGCCTGGACCTGTCCGGGTCTTACGGATTCGACCTGGGCGGTGGGCGGCTGACGGTACGCGGTGCGGCGAGCTGGCTTTCCAGCACCCAGCAGACGACCGGTGCCGACTTCGACCTGGCGGGCACGCTCCACAACCCCTCGAAGCTGACGGGCAGGGTCGGTACGGTCTGGGCGCGCGGCGGCCTGTCCGCCTCGGTCTTTGCCAACTACCGGCAGGGCGTGGAGAACGTGGCGGCCTTTGAAAAGACGGCCTCGTTCACGACGGCGGACACGACGCTGCGCTACGCGTCGAGTGGGGAGGGCCCTCTCCTTCGTGATTGGGTGCTTGGCATATCCGTGCAGAACCTGTTCAACCGGTCGCCGCCGCTGCATGACACGACGGTGCTTACGCCCTATCTGGTGCCGCCTTACGACGCGACCAACTTCTCGGCGATCGGGCGGTACTTCAACGTTTCTGTATCGAGGCATTGGTAATGGTCGGCACGACGATGAACCTGCACAACGTGTGTCGGACGGCTTGCACAGGGCCGGCAACACGCCGATGGGCGTGGACAGTCGTGGCCGTACTGATTGCCTGGGCCGGCGCTGCGCCGGCCGATGCAATCTCGCCGCGTCGGCTGGTGGAGGTCGCGGACTTCAGCGGTGTCGCGGTCTCGCCCGATGGCCGTTCTGTGGCCTACCGGATCGAGCAACCCACGGTAGAGCGCAATACCTACGATTCGGTCTGGTACGTCCAAGGCCTGAATGGCGCTTCGCCACCGCTGCGGGTTGCGGACGGCGGCACGCCGCTACGGGAGCAAGCCGGGCTGTCGATCCCGGCGCCGCCGGTGTGGTCGCCCGATGGGCGCTGGATCTACTACCGGGCGTTGCTGGACGGCCGGGTCGACGTGTGGCGTGCCGCTGCGGATGGTTCGGGTGCCGAGGTGCTGACGCAAGGCCCAGCCGATGTCCGTGCTTTCACGCTGAGCGCGGATGGCGGGGAACTGCACTACAGCGTGGGCGCGCCGCGGGAGGTCGTGCTGGCAGCGGAGCAGGCGGAATACGAGCGGGGCGTCCGTATCGATCGGACTGTGCCGTTGGGCCAGCCGGTGTTCCGGTCCGGCTATGTGGATGGGCGCCTGGCCACGCAGCGCCTCAAAGATAACGAAGTCCTCCGCTACCCGCTGCTCGACGATGTGCCGGATCGTTGGACGGCGTTGGACCTGATCACGCGCGAGCGGCGCGACCTCGAACCTGATCGGATGCCGTCGGCGCCGCTTGCTAACGTGGAACTTGCGCCCGGGTATGGCGATGTCCACCTGGTGCGGCCAGAGCCTGCGGGCCGCCGCATCGCGTTGATCACACGCATAGGCGAGCGCAACGGCCTGCGAGACAGGCCAGGGACGGCGCTGGCCGTGCTGCCGCACGCGCGGGCGCGCATTCCGGTCCTGTGCGAAGCGCAGGCCTGCGCCAGCGGGGTGATCAATGCGGTGCAATGGCGCCCAGGAACGGACGAAGTGCTGTTCACCGTGGAGGCGTCCAGTGAGGGGCATGCGCAATCGATCCATCGTTGGAACGTGGAGACAGGGGCGGTGCACCCGGTCGTGCGCAGCCGGGGGTTGGTGAATGGCGGGGTGCGCCTGATGCCCAGTGACTGCGGCGTCTCCACAAGGACCCTGGCCTGCGTGGTGGCCGAGGCGGACCGGCCACCCAGGTTGGAACGGATCGATATCGATAGTGGTGCACGCGTGGAACTGTTCGACCCGAATCCTGCATTGACTGCCGACATGGCCGCCACGCGGGTGCGGCTGCTGCGGTGGACGGATGCCAATGGCCAGGAATTCACGGGGCAGTTCTATCCGGCGCGTCATGCGGGGCCGGGGCTGCCGCCGCTGTTCGTCAGCTATTACTGGTGTAAAGGGTTCGTGCGCGGCGGTCTGGGTGAGGAACTGCCCTTCGCCTCACTGGCGCAGGACGGCATTGCCGCGCTGTGCATCACCCTGGCGCCGTCGAGGGAGGATGGCGTCGAGCAGTACGAGCAGGGGCGGTCTGCCGTCGAAAGCGTGGTCGCGCTGCTGGCGGCCCAGGGCGAAATCGATCCCGAACGCGTGGGCATGGGCGGGCTGAGCCTGGGGTCGGAAATCACCATGTGGACGGTCACGCACTCGCAGGTGTTGACGGCTGCCTCAGTGAGCTCTCTGGGGCTGTCACCGCTGTATCACCTGCTGCTCAGCAACTTCGGCGATGCCTTCCCAACGCGCCTACAGGCAGGGTGGCAGCTGGGAGCACCGGAAGAAACGCCAGAGCGGTGGCGCCAGTTCTCGCCGTTGTTCAACCTGGACCGCATCCGTGCGCCGATCCTGATGCAGCTGCCGGAGCAGGAGTACATCCATTCGTTGGACTATGCCGTACCGCTGATGCGCGAGGGTCGGGCGGACCTGTACGTCTTTCCGCACGAGCCGCACCAGAAGTTCCAGCCTAAGCACAAGCTGGCGGTGTACGAGCGCAACTTGGACTGGTTCCGCTTCTGGCTAAGGGGTGTGGAGGACCCGAACCCGGCGAAGCGCGCCCAGTACGCGCACTGGCGGGCGATGAAGGCGGGGTTGCCGGTTGCGGCCAAACGCGATGATGATGGCGGTTAGGGTTGATGCCGGACCCAGTTCTCGACCATGCACAGGTCGAAGATGCGGGTGAAGGCCTCTCCACGTTCTGGGCTGTCGTGGCGCATGAACTCGGCGATTGCTGTCGTATCCAGCAGGCCTTCCTGCTGCAGGCGGCCCTGCAGCAGGAAGTCGCGCATCGGCGCTCGATTACGTGTGTACACCGCACCCAGATAGCTCATGAAGGTGCCTTTGCTGCGACGGTGGAGGATGTCGGGCGGCAGGCGATCCGCGAATGCCGCTCGCGCAACGGCGCGGTTCTTGCCGCCCGCGATCCACATCCAGGTCGGTGTGCGTAGGCAGGCCTCCACGACCGGCTGCGCGAGTAGAGGCATCCGCATCGTGAACGCCTCGCCGCGCGCCAGGCTGTCGCGATAGGCCTGGCAGATGGCAAGGCTGCGAATCCGTTCCATGTCCCCGGGCAGGGCGTCCGACGGTGCGACTGCCCAGGGATGGGGACCGGTGTTTGGTGTATCGATGCCTGGCGGCAGGAAGCTGCTGTCGGGTGGGCGATCTGCGCCAGCTGCGCGCCGGAGCTTCCGCAGTGCCAGGCGGCCGGCCTTCCATAGCGTGCACTGATGCAGCGTCGCCAGATCCCGTACGGCGGCCACGCCTGCAGCTGGGCCCCGCACGCGCATGGCATCGGCAGCCGGGGCCGCTGTGTCCAATGCGCAAAAGATGGTGTCGCCCCCGCCGCCGGAAAAGAAGGCGTCGATGCCGTGGCGTGCGGCCGCCGCAAGCATGACCCGGTCCACGGCATGTTGGAGCACGCCGACCCTGGGCACGGTGCATTGCGGATGCACGTCGAATTCGAACGTGGCGTCGTCGATGTGGAGTGTCTCGGTATGAAGCTCGACGCCAAGTTGATTGGCAATCTGGATCGCGTACGCGCGCTCATCCGCCCCGGGCACTGTCGTGACGAGGGAGGTGCAGACGATCGGGGTGTGGGTCCCCCGCAAGGATGTACCGACGATGGACGAGTCGAGACCGCCGGACAGTTCGAGCAGGATGGCGTGGTCGATGCTTACCAGCGTTGTTGTCGCGGTCGACACCGCCTGCCGCACGTCCGCCGCTGCGCCGTTTGCATTGCGGTGTCTTGCATCCGGCGTCACGAAGGTCCACGGCGTCCACATCTGCGATGTGGTGGCTTCGGATCCTTGCAGGCGTAGGGCCTGACCCGGCAGAAGCTCGTGAACGCCGGCAAGCGCGGTGTGGGCGCTCTTGTGTTGCGGGAACGCCAGACGACGAAGAATGGCATCCCAGTCGATTTGGCGGCGATAGAGGCCAATGCGTTCCGCCAGGGCGATATCCGAGGTGACGAAGCCCACGCCGTCCTGCAAACCGTAGAAGCAACTCACGTCGCTATGCGGCGAGGGCTCGCGCAGCACCGTGACGCCGCCACGTTCGTCATCGGCTTGTACGAGCAGATAGGGGCCCCAGTACTGTTCGATGAGATGCCTCCGTGCTTCCGTCGCGTCCTTGAACGCAGGAAACTGGCGCGCATCCTGGATGCGCAATCCCTCCTTCGAGAACACATGTCCGAGAAGGAGGCTGCCATCGGCAAGCAGCATGGAAGGTGTTCGCTCGGAGGCAAGTACGACCAAGGTTGCCGACACGAGTTGGCGATACATATGGGCATCACCAAGCGCTGCTTCCCATTGCATCACGGCCTCTGCGCTCATGTTTCCGGCGGGGTCAACCACTGCTAGGAAGCGGAAGCTCATCACACCACCCGGATTGGCGTGTGGGCCTGCGTGTTGCCCAGGGTCTCGTTGAGCACCAGGTCGCCGACCTGGACCCAGCAGTGCGCCGAGAATGGCGTGCCGGTCACGGCAAACACCAGGTCCGCAGGAAGGCGGCGCCTGGCCAAAAATCGGATGAGAGCAATCGAGTCGACGAGACAGCGGGTTTCGATCGGTGCGTACGGCCGGGCCGCCAGAAAAGCAGCCGTCGCTTTGATGTACGCCTCGTCATCTCGATTCTGTTGAGGGGCTGGGATAAGGACCATCCGTCGCTCACGTTCGACTTCGAGCGCCGATAGCACGTAGGCCAGAGGTTGCGTCTTTAGGGCCAGCTGGGAGAGGGTCACGGTCCGCACTGTGTCCAGTCGTTCCAGCACGGTCGCGTGCAGAACGAACTGCGCTTGTTCCATCGCACTTCGTCTGACGGGGGAACGAGCATATTTTGGTTCAGACGATGCAGGCGCCTCGCCGACAATGAGTAGACCCGCATCCACCAATCTTGCCGTATCAGCGGCGCTGCAATCGTCACGGAGATAGGCGAGAAAGCGTCGCTCCAGTGCTTCCGACAAACGAAAGTAGTGGTCCTTCGCTACATCGAGAAACACCAGCTTGCCATCCACTTGGCAGTGGGACAGATCACTGCGCAGATGAAGCGCCATCGTAGACCCCCTTGAGCAAAGAGGCGCACCGTTAGGTGCGCCTCTATCGCTCACTCTTCAGAGATCCCCGCCATCGGGGTCCGGCCGACCGGTTCGAAACCCAGGTCGATGCCCTGGGTCTCGATGCTGGCGATACCCAGCACGATCACCTCTTCCGTCGTGGCGTCACGGATGTTGTCGTTCGAGTTCATGATGGCTTCCTCTCTTCTGCGTCATGGACGTCCCATGACACAGCCAGTGTTGAAGCGCCTGCCTTGTGTTCTCAAATGATTTTCGTTGTGTACTTCCAGAATTCCCTGGAAGTGTGATGCGCACCCGCAAATTGCGGTGCATCGCGCACTCCGCTCAGTGCGGCGCGTGGCGCGTTTCGTTCAAAAGCTCCACGATGTCCGGTACGCGGTCGATGCGGCGAGCGTGGTATGCGCGCAGTTTTCGTTCCAAGCGTGGGATGTCGGCGTGTTCCCAAGCGGTGATCAGCTCGTCCAGTTCGGCGTGTGCGTCGGGAAACAGGCTGCGCTTGGCAACACGGATCGGCGCGAGTCGGTCGTTGGCCTGCTGGGTGATGTACCGCGTCTCGACAACGCGCGTTTTGAGCGCAATGGTGTCGAACAGCCGCCACGTCGCCTCGGCGGCGCCATCGTGTGGGGTGGGGCGCTTGTACGGTCTGTCACCGGGCAAGGCGCCACGGGCCAGGCAGGTCAGCAGCCGCTCTTCCATGCAGTCGTAGAGCTCGCGCAGGGCGGCCTCGGTAGGCAGGGGCACGTAGAAGCCGTCTCGCGAATGCGCATCGACCAGGCGTTCGCCGCTCAGCCGATACAGCGCATTCCGGATCGGGGTGAGGCTGGTGGTGAGCTCATCGGCCAATGTGGCCGGTTCCAGACGCTGCCCTGGGACGAATCGCCCACGCACGATAGCGTGCCTGATCTTGTCGCACGCGTCCCAGACCTTCGGAAGGGTCCCCATCATCATTGCTGTCCTCCGTGGCTGCTTGCTCCCCCTCTCCTTGGGCCGATCTTACTGTTCGGGGACCGCGCTGCAACTGCGCGGCCGCGGCGCGTGTTCGAGCAAATGGGGCCACTGGACGCACCTGCTGCGCGACGTCCTGGGTGGGGCTCGACCCGGATCATCAACGAAGTCCTTGGTGTGTCGCGCGTGCTTTACGACATCAAAGGAAAGCCGCCGGCGGCGCTCTGGTGGGCGTGAACGGAGCGATACTCGGTCGCTCGCACCCTTTGCCGCCGGTCTGTGTACGGTAGATTTCCGTCCACAGGAGGATTCCCATGCGCAACGCAGCCGCCCGTCTGGATCTTAGGATCGACGCCCGGGACAAGGACCGGATCGCCCGCGCCGCTGCCTTGCGCGGTATGTCGGTGTCTGCATTCGTGCGCAGTGCGGTGCTTCGGGAGGCGGACACGGCCATTGCGGCCGACACGACCGTCGCGCTGTCCCCGGCGGAATCTCGCCGCTTTCTCGCGGCATTGGATGCACCGTTCCAACCTAACGATCGCCTTCGGAAGGCGATGAAGCGCGCTGTCAGACTGACTGGACGGCGCTGACGACGCACGGCGCTGGTTTCGCGCTGCACGACGGGAGCAGATTCTCATGTGGTGTCCGGGCGCTCGATGACTACCTGCGCCGGCAAGCGAGCCAGCACCACCGGGATGGCATTGCGACGACGCATGTCCTCGTCGACGACAGCGCCCCAGGGCGCGTGCTTGGCTACTGCGCGTTGTCTGCCGCCCAAATGCAGTTGGAAGACCTCAAGCCCGAAGATCGTGCGTGGCTTCCTGCCTATCGACCGCAGCCCGACTATCCGGCGCGAGGGACGCGGGTCGGGCTGCGGCAAAGAGCGGCAAGACCCAAACCGGGTGTTCTAACAGGCTCGAGCCATATTGCTTGGTGTCGGTCAACGATCAGCCGCGGCTCCCTCCGGGCGCTGGCAGGCCGGGTACTGGCTGGGAATTTTGCCTTCGCACGTGCCTGTGTAGCGATAGCCCTTGCCCATCATGCAGCGCTGGATTTGGTCGAAGTTGTCCCTAGACAGCGTTACGCGCTCCGCATCCGTGCTTGCGGACACCGCCGCATAGCCGCCATCAGCGCTGCCACCGCAAGCGATCCAATCCTGGGGTCGCTCGATCTGCGGGCGTGCGGGGTGCTGCCATCTTTCCATGAGCGAAGGCTGGTTGTGCAGGCTGTCGAATGCCTCTTTGTCGCAGTAGATCCTCGGCGTCTGCGGCCCGCAGATTCTTCCATTGCCGATCACACAGCCCGACACGCCGAGAGGCAGCAACAGGATCGCGATTTTGATAAGAGCCTTCATTCTGGCGCGGCCTTCATGCGTTGAGTGATGGCTTGCCCCACGGGGCAGGCAGTGGCCGCATTGTGACCCGAGGGCAGGCTGGGCTCCCAGCCGGTGTGCGTGCGGCTCATGCTCGACACGAACCGTGAACAGCCAATCTCTCGCTGTGCTCGCCTCCAACAGTGTGCAGGCAAGGCGATGCGGTGTCGGAGCCGGGCAATTCTGTCGCCGTCGCGGGCGCGCCTCACGCACGCGGCAGCGCCTTAACCTCCCAGACTCAGCCCTGCCAGGCGCGAAAGTCTGCGGCCAGGTCCGCGACGGACACGCTGCCCAGATGGTCCTCGAACTGCTGCTGCGCATGGGCCAGCGCATGGGCGGTGGCCGCGTTCGCGGCGCGGGCCAGCAGGCAGGTGGTCTGCTCGTCATCGCTGCCGATGGCGAACAGCGTGGGTGCGCCGAGCGCGCGGTAGATCTCGAGCAGCGAGACGTCGGTCAGTGGCTTGGCGAGCGACCAGCCGCCGCCATGCCCTTTGACGGAGACCACGATGCCGGCCTCGCGCAGGCCCCCCATCGTGCGGCGGACCACGGACGGATTGGTGCCCAGCATCTGGGCAATCAGCTCCGAGGTGGCCAGGCCCTCCATGCGCTCGAGATGCAGCAGCGCGTGCAGGACCCGGGGGAGGCGGCTGTCTCGACGCACGGCTTGACTCCTTCTGTAACAAATGAACGCACGAGGGTTGACGCCCGCACACTTACGGTACATCGTATGTTACATGACTTCTTCGAACCGACATGCAGCGCCCTCTGCAGGGGAACACACTGACGACACCGCGCACGCTTTCTGGGAGCGCGTCTACGCCGGCAGAACCACGCCGACCAGCGGGCGGCCGTCTGAAGTGTTGACGCGCTTTGCCGAAGGGCGCCCGCCGGGGCGTGCCTTGGAGCTGGGCTGCGCCCGTGGCGACGATGCGATCTGGCTGGCGCAGCGCGGCTGGATGGTCACCGGGGTCGATATCTCCGAGACGGCCCTCGAAGCGGCGCGAGTGGCGGCCAGCGCCGCGGGGGTGGCCGGCCATGTCCAGTTCGAACGTCACGAGCTGGGCGAGAGCTTCCCGGAAGGCACGTTCGATCTGGTGACGGCGCTGTTCCTGCAGTCGCCGATGCCCTTTGGCCGCACCCAGGTGCTGCGGCGCGCCGCGCAGGCGGTCGGGGCAGGGGGCTTGCTGCTGCTCGTCACCCATGGCTCGCGCGCGCCGTGGTCGTGGAGTGCGCCGGACACGGTGTACCCGAGCGCCGCCGATGAACTGGCCGCACTGGCATTGGCGCCTGCGCAGTGGCGGGAGGTGTTCGTCGGTTCGCTTTCGCGCACGGCGTTCGGCCCGTCCGGCGAGCAGGCGAGCGTGCTCGACACGATCGTGGCGATCGAGCGCTGCGACCCGCTCTACTCGGGAGTCGAATCAAGATGACGACATCGATCCGTACACTGCGTGTTGTCCTGTTCGTTCTGGCCACGTTGTTCTGGCTCGCACCGGCGGTGGCGCAATCGGACATCCGCGACCAGACGGTGCAGGTAGGCGACCAGACCGTGCGCTACTTGTCGGCCGGCGCTGGCGACCACGCCATCGTCCTGTTGCATGGCTGGCCGCAGAGTGCGGATGCGTTCAAGCCGATCCTGCCGACGCTCGCCAAGACGTATCGGGTGTATGCGCCCGATCTCAGTGGCGTTGGCGGCAGCACGGCGCCGAGGCAACGCTGGGACAAGGCCTCGCTTGCCACCGACATCAAAGCCTTCGTCGATCATCTGGGCCTGGACGATCCCCTGATCGTCGGGCACGACATCGGCGGTATGGTTGCCTATGCCTACGCCCGGCAGTATCCGGACGCGGTGCGTGGCGTGGCGATCCTCGATGTTCCGATTCCGGGTCTGGACCCGGCCGATGCCATCGCGGCGAGTCCGCACGCCTGGCACTACGATTTCCACAATCAGGTGGGTCTGGCGGAAGCGCTGGTGCAGGGCCGTCAGGCGGCATATGTCCGCTATTTCATCCGCCAGGTCGCCGCGAACCCCGATGCGATCCCAGACGATGCCATCGCGGTGTATGCCAAGTCCTACGAGACCCCGGAGCGCCTGCGCGCCGGCTTCGCGTTCTACCGCGCCTTTGCTGAGGACGCGGCCTTCTTCCAGGCGCAGGATGCCCGGTTCGCCGTGCCGATGCTCGTCGTGGGCGGCGCATTGTCGACCGGCGAAGCGCTGCCGGTCATGACGCAGTCCTTCGCCGCGCACGGTGCGACCAACATCACCACGCTGCGCGTGGACGGGGCCGGGCACTGGCTGATGGAGGAACAGCCCGAGGCCACGGTACGGGCGATCGAGGACTTCGCGGCGATTGTCTTCAACGACTGATCCACACCGTCCATCGCATTGACGCCATCCCCCATGGAGACCGCAATGACCGAGTCCATCCGCGACGTGCAAGCCAGCTGCCACTGCGGTGCCGTGGTGATGCACTTCAGCCGCCCGCCTACCGAGGTCATCGACTGCAATTGCAGCCTGTGCCGACGTTACGGCGTGCTGTGGGTGTACTACGAGGCGTCCGAGATCACCGGGCTGTCGGTGGGCGAGGGTACCGACACCTATGCCTGGAATGGGCGGCACGTCGACTTCCATCGGTGCAGCACGTGTGGCTGCGTCACCCATTGGGCGCCGCGCGCGTCCGGCCGCACGCGACATGGCATCAACGCCCGGTTGCTGGCGCCCGAGCTCCTGGCGCAGTTGCGGGTGCGGCACAAGGACGGCGCGGGCTCGGGAAAGTATCTGGACTAGCGTCGAGCAGTGGCGAGGGGCGCGGCTCCGGCCTGGCAGGGCGGCTCTGACCGCCGCAGTGGGCGGGGGATGACGAATGGCACCTGCCAGTTGCCCTGGCGGGCCGAAGAATCCGAGCTCCCAGGTGGAGTTTCCCATGGCCGTTCGCTACGCAGTGGTCGCCGGCATCCTTGCCGGGTTGCTCGGTATGTACTCGACAATGGCGACGGCGCAGACGCCCGCCGTCCCCGCCACCACGCCTGCTGACAGCGCGCCGGTCGATGCCGAGATCCGGCGCCAGATGGCCGAGGGCCACCTGGTCGGAGTCGCCGCCGCGGTCATTCTGGATGGCGAGGTGGTGTGGCGGGGCGGTTATGGCCTGGCCGATCGGGACTCTGGGCGGCCGTTCACCACGGACACGGTGATGAACATTGCGTCCATCAGCAAGTCCGTCGTGGGCGCGGCGATGATGCGGGCGCAGGAGGAGGGCCTGTTGTCGCTCGATGCGGACGTGAGCGGCTATCTGCCATTCGCGGTCCGCAACCCGCATTATCCGGACCAGCCGATCACGCTGCGACAACTGGCGACCCACACGTCCAGCATCAGCGATCGTTGGTCGCTGTATGCCACCAGCTATCACTTCGGCCGCGACGCGCCGCAACCGCTGGGCGAGTTCCTGAAAGGCTACCTGGCCGTGGGCGGCGCCGACTACGCGCCCGATAACTTCCTGTCCGCGGCTCCGGGCGCGGAGCGCGACTATTCCAACATCGGCGCGGGCCTGGCCGGTTACATCGTCGAGCGGGTCACGGGCGAGCCGCTGGCGCGCTATGCGCAACGCCGCCTGTTCGAGCCGCTGGGCATGCACAGCACGCGCTGGCACTTGACTCCCGCCGGCGCGACGCCGGACGCCACGCTGTATATCGCGCAGGACGAGATGGCGATTGCGATCCAGCCCTATACCGTGACCACGTGGCCGGATGGCGGCGTGCGGACTTCGGTCGAGGATCTGTCGAAGTTCTTCATCGCGCTGCTCAATCGCGGACAGGGGAACGAGAACCGCGTGCTGCAGCAGAACTCGGTGGACGAGATGCTGCGCCTGCAGTTCACCCCCACCCACAAGCCCGGCAATGTCGACATCGCCGAGAAGAACTCCGGCTTGTTCTGGCAGACGAAGTACAACACGCGGTATGTCGGTCACGGCGGCAGCGATCCGGGCATGAAGACCGAGATGCTGGCCACGCCCGACTTGCGCACCGGGGTTGTCTTCTTCACCAACACCTCGGGCGAGGGAACGGAGAAGGCCTACGACGGCATTCTCAAGGCCCTGTTCGCCCATGCGGAGGTGTTGCGCCGCGCGCAAGCGCAGTGACGCGCTATCCACGGCGTGGATGACGCCTATCGATTGCAGCTGTCTGGTTGGATGGCGGGGGCAGTGCCTACGATGGGGCATCCCTTCTCCGGAGCGCATTGCACATGTCTCTGTCCAGGACGCCGCTTGCGGCCGCGCTGCTGGCCGCCGTGTTGTTCCAGGTTCCCGCGGTCCCCGCCCAGGCCGATCCCCCATCGCAGGTGATGCAGCAGCAGGCCGGCGGCTATCGCGTGCGCATCGGCGAGGTCACGGTGACCGCGTTGACCGATGGCACGGTGGCGCAGGACCTGCACCCGTTGCTGCAAGGCACGACGCCGCAGGCCGTTGACGATCTGCTGGCGCGCAACTTCGAGCGCAATCCGATCGAGGTGTCCATCAATGTCTTCCTGGTCGAACTGCCCGGCCATCGCGTGCTGGTCGATACCGGCGCAGGGCAGGTGTTCGGGCCCGGCAATGGCGGCCGTCTGCTCGAGAGCCTGGCCGCCCAGGGCCTGCGCCCGGAGGATGTGACCGACGTGCTGCTCACGCACCCCCATTCCGACCATGCCGCCGGGCTGGTGCGCGATGGCGAGCGCGTGTTTCCCAATGCCGTGGTGCACGTCGGCAAGCCGGACGTGGACTTCTTCTTCGACGACGAGGCCCGTCGCGAGAGCGGCTACGATGCGCAGTACTTCGAGATCGCCCGGATGACCTTGGCGCCGTATCTCGAGGCCGACCAAGTCGCCACGTTCTCGGGCACGCAGCAGGTACTGCCGGGCATCACTGGCACGGTGCATCCCGGGCACACGCCGGGATCCGCGTTCTACCGACTCGACAGCGCCGGCGAAAGCATCACCTTCGTGGGCGACCTGATCCATGCGGCGGCCGTGCAGTTTCCCAAGCCGGGGGTCACGATCACCTACGACCAGGATCCTGCGGGTGCGAAGTCGGTGCGCCAGGCGCAGTTCGCCACGTTCGCGCGCGAGCGCACGCTGATCGCCGCGCCGCATCTCCCGTTCCCGGGCATCGGTCACGTCCGGGCCGGTGTGGACGGTGGCTATGATTGGGTACCGGTCACCTACACCAATCGCCAGGAACACTAGCCTTGTCGCTGCGCGCCGCCTTGCCGCCCGGTCTGGACATGGACCTGCTGCTGACGCTGGACGCGTTGCTGGCCGAGCAGAACATCACGCATGCGGCGCAGCGGCTGGGCATCAGCCAGCCGGCGATGTCGGCCCGTCTGACGCGGCTGCGGCAGGTCTTCGGCGATCGGCTGTTCGTGGCGGCGCCCAGTGGCCGCGGCGTGGTGCCAACACCGCGGGCACTGGCCTTGCGGCCGATGCTGGGCGATGTCTTGCGCGGCATTGCGGACCTGCTCACGCCAGCGACGTTCGAGCCCAGCACCAGTCAGCGGACCTTTGTCGTCGCGCTGCACGACAATCCCGCCCTGATGCTGGGCTCCGACCTGGTCAACCGTTTGCGGGTGCAGGCACCGCAGGTGCGCGTCCGTTTCGCGCTCCCGGACATGCAGGCCTTGCCCGCGCAACTGGAGCAAGGGGAGGTGGATGTGTTCGTCGGGCTCAGCGATGTTGCCGAGCACGGCTGGGTGGGGCGGACCTTGTTCACCGACACATTCCTCACCGCCCAGCGCAAGGGGCATCCGCGCGGCGGCCGCAAGCTGAGCCTGCCGGCGTTCTGCGCGGCAGCGCATCTGGTGGTCTCGTCCACCGGCGATCCGTTCTCGGGCTTCGTGGATACGGCGCTCGCCAAGCTGGGCCGTTGCCGTCACGTCGTCATGTCGACCGAGAGCTATGCGACGGCGCCAGCGCTGGTCGCCAATACCGATCTGCTGTGCACGCTGCCCGGGCGCTTGTTGCGGCGCTTCGACGCCTCGTTGGACTTGTTCGCGCCGCCGCTGGCTTTGCCCAAGGTCACGATCAGCGCTTACTGGCATCCGCGCAGCCGGGACGACGCCGCCAGTGTCTGGTTCCGCGATCAGCTGTTCCAGGCGGCCGGCGTCACGACGCGCTGATTCACGCCTGGGCAGAGGTTGGCCGGCAGCGTCCACTGGCCGCGCTGACCTTGATTGCAGCTATTCTGCTTTTATTCGCATTGCAGGTATTGATGCTGACGACATCCGATCTGGGACATCAGTTCCGCCAGCGGTCTTCGACCTGGTCGGGGTGGGCCCATGCCATGCGCTCAGCCCTCGCTTACTCGAAGCGGATCGGCCCATTGGATCTGGCGTCTGCCTCCATGTCCACGACAGGCGGTGCATTCCGAGCGCTTGCATCCAGCAATCTGTAGAGCCAGAACGCCTCGTCCTGCCAGGTCTTGTCGCGCAACTGCCGCGCCGACAGTCCGGTCACCCGCTTCACTTCGCGCCCCAGATGGGACTGGTCGCTGTAGCCTGCGTTCGCCGCGACAGTGGCCAGATCCGGCGCGTGGTGCGCGGCATAGGCGAACGCGCCTTCGATGCGTGCGTACAGTTCAAGATCGCGCTGGCTCTGTCCGGTCAGCTGCTTGATCCGGCGCTGGACCTGTCGCATGCCCACGCCGAGCGAGGTGCGGGCGCCCCGTGCGGTCAGCGAGGTCAGCCAACTGCGGATCCCCACGATGCCTGCAGCCTGCTGGGCGTCCTGCCATAACGGCGTCAAGCGCGTGTCCAGCGCGTCGAGCGGCGCATCGCATTCGCCGATGCCCGACAGGGCCGCGAGCGCTTCGGGGGGCAATACCTGGTCGGCGGGGACGACGGTGTCCACGTACGCCTGCAACCGGATGCCCCACAGCCGTACCAGCGCATCGGGGTAGAAGCTGACCATCAACGCGTGGACCGGGCCAGGCGACCAACTGGCGGCGGGCTTGCGGAATGGGCCGGCAAAGACGAGGGCCGGCAATGGCGCGTCGCGCGGCCGGGCGGGTGCGCCGCCGTCGACGTCGACCATGTGCAACTGCCCGTCGAGGATCCAGGACAAGGAGGGCAGGGGCGAGGCGGGATACATGTTGATCCGCTCTGCGGCCGTGAGACTCAACCCGCGCGTGTCGCGCTCGATCGCGCTATGGACGCAGCCGGCCAAGGCGGGCGGCGGCATATGCAACCGCGCCGCCTCCGACGACCGCCCGACATGTCGCTTGCGTTCTATACCGGCGCGTCTCATGCCTTCGACAATCCCACCTTCATCCACCGGACCTGTCGAGCAAGACGCCATGACCAGAACCGTGTTCCAGGGCAAGCTATCACATCGAGTGCGGAGCGCCTGGGTGCTGCTGACCACGTCGTTGACGGTGCTTGCGCGCCGGGTTGTCGGCAAACCGTTGGTGGCCGAGTGGTCGATACCGTTTGAAATCGGGACGCTGTTCTATCGTCGCCAATTCAACCACGCCTTCTCGCTGGACACGATCGCAGAAGGGCGCGCCTACTTCGACAGTTGCTTCACGATTGCCGGCCCGCCGCCGCCCGTGGAGATCCGGGAGAGCGGGGCCGGAGAACCGCCAGGTGCGTGGTTCACCCCGAAGGAATACACGGGTGCGCTGACGATTCTGTACTTCCACGGCGGCGGCTATACCTTCCATGCGGCGGTGACGCGCAACTTCATCGCGATGCTGGCGCACATGCTGCAGGTGCGGATCTTCTCGCTGGAATACCGGATGACGCCCGAGCACGCGCATCCTGCGCAGCTCGACGATGCCTTGTCCGCTTACCGGCACCTGGTGACGACGGGGATCGCGCCAACGGACCTGATCCTCTGTGGTGACTCGGCGGGCGGGCATCTGGTGCTGATGACCTTGGCCGCGCTGCGGGCATCGGAACTGCCGCAGCCGCTGCTGGCGATCGCGATCAGTCCATGGACCTACATCGGCCGATTGGGCGACAGCCAGTTCGGAAACGACCGGTACGACATGGTGCAGGGCTACCAGACCTTGCAGTACGGGGCGTGGTTGAAGGGACAGGGGACCTACACCGACGAGGCACTTTCGCCCATGGGACAGGATTTTGGCGGCACGGCGCCGCTGTACATCCAGGCGGGCGACAAGGAGATCCTGGTGGACATGATCCGCGCGTTCGCCAAGCAGGCCGCCGGCCAGGGGGCAGGCGTGCGCCTGGATGTCTGGGACCACATGACGCACGAGTTCCATGCCTACGGTGATACCGAGCCGGCCAGCCGGCACGCCATCGCGCGCATGCGGCAAGCCATGGAGTGGGCGGTGGCGACACATGACCAGGCCGTTGGCCAGAGAGGCAAGGTGACGGCGGGGCTGTTCCCGGCCATCGACGAGACCGAGGTCGACGCCTGGCCCGACGCGCGGTCGACGGCATCGGCTGGCTGAAGCCGCCGCGCCGCCCCGCATCGGCCTTCGCGGGCATGTACCGCGAAGGATCCGCTCGACTCAGCGGCGCCGGACCGACGCTCATCAGCACCGCTGTCGCGGACTGCCTCGCTCGTGCCTCGGACATGACGCTTTGCACTGGCATGTGGAGGTCGAGTGTCACTAGCCTGCGCAGTCACCTCCGGCATGTCGGAGCCGTCATGGCATATCTACCAAGACTTCCTTGAGGGGATCGTATGCTGTTCGCACTGTTGCGTGGTGCCATTGTGGTGGCAGGACTATCGACCTGTTTTCCGTCTTCCGCACAGGCGACCACGTCGCTGGAAGAAGCCAACCGCCGGGCGACGGCATTCGTCCAGCAGACCATGCGCGAGCAGAGGATCCCAGGACTTCAGCTGGCCGTGGTCAGCCAGGGAAAGGTGGTCCTGCTTGAGAATTTCGGATTTGCGAACGTCGAGAATCGGGTGCCGGTCACGGGCAAGACCCTCTTTCCGATCAACTCGGCGACCAAATCGATCACGGGCGTGGCCGTCATGCAGCTTGTCCAGGACGGGCGTGTCGATCTCGATGCGCCATTGTCGCGTTACCTGGACAACCTGCCGGCGGCGTGGCACGAGGTGCGTATCCGACAGCTATTGGGGCACACCTCCGGCCTGCCTGATCTGGTCGACGCACAGGGCGCTCTTGGCGGCCTGACCGAGCGGGAAGCCTGGGCCGCCGTGGAGGCGCGACCGATCGATGCGCGACCGGGCGAGGCGTTCGCATACAACCAGACAAACTATGGCCTGCTATCACGGGTCATCGTCGAACTCACTGGACAGCCATACGAACGATTCGTCGCCGAGCGCCAGTTCGCTGTCGCCGGGATGGCGGCCAGCACCTTTGGCGATAGCTATGATTTGGTTGCCGGGGCTGCCACGATCTACAGCCGTTCCCCTCGGGGCACGCAGGCTCCGGACGACGCTGATCGACTATCGCACTGGATCTATGAGATTCCGTATAGCGTCTGGGCAGGCGGCGGTATGCAAACCACGGCCGAGGAGCTTGCGCATTGGATCATCGCGCTGTCCGAGAAGCGCCTGATCGACGCGGCGCACATGCAGGGGATGTGGCAACCAGAGGCGCTCAATAGCGGTGCGCAGGGCGAATGGGCCTTGGGCTGGTCGGTCCTCAAGGCGGATTTTCCCCGCCAGGTCGCGGGCATCGGCGGCGCGCGGGCTGCCTTTGTTGTCTATCCCGACGAAGATCTGGCCGTCATCGTACTGACCAACCTCGCGGGATCGAATCCGCAGAGATTCATCCGTCGCATCGGCGAGTTCTATCAATCCCGTCCCGGTACGACTGAAGACTCGGCGGCGAACCTTTGACCACACGGCGCTGCGTGGCCTGTTGATAATCGAGCGGGCTTCATCATCGAAGAACAAGCGGTCACGCACGACAGGGGCGACATGGTGCAGTGCAGGCGTGACGGGTGCTGGCCAACAAGGCGTTTTTCGAGGACGCATCAGGCCGCAACTCAGCGGCCCAGCCCGCGCAGCACCTTCGCCAGCGTCTTGATCCCCGCTTCGATCTCCTGCGGGGCGTGGGCGGCGAATCCCATCAGAAACCCCGGCGTGGGCGCATCCGCGATGGACAGCGTGCTCAGGCCGAGCAGGTCGATGCCTGCGCGGTGCGCGGCGTCCACGGCCTCGGCTTCGGACAGGTCGTCGACGAACAGGCAGGGCATCTGCATGCCGCCAGCCGGCACGCGGGGTTCGAGAAACTCGGATAGGTGCTGTCGGGTCAGCGCGGCCAGCACGTCCCGGCGTTCGGCATAGACGGCGCGCATGTTGCGCACATGGGCGCCGAAATGGCCGCCTTCGATGAAGCGGGCCAGCGTGAGTTGTGGGATCGGGGCGCTGTGGCCGTCGAGCAAGGTGCGGGCGGCGTTCATCGGCGCGACCAGGGACGGGGGCAGCACCATGTAGCCGACGCGCAGTCCGGGGAACAGCGACTTGGTGAAGGTGCCGATGTAGAGCGTGCGCTCGTGCGGATCGAGCCCCTGCACGCAGGCGGTCGGTTTGCCTGCGTAGTGGAACTCGCTGTCGTAGTCGTCCTCGATGATCCAGGCCTGCTGGTCCCGGGCCCAGTCGATGATCGCCAGGCGCCGGTCCAGGGCCAGCGTTGCGCCGGACGGGAACTGGTGCGAAGGCGTCAGAAACACTGCACGCGCGGTGTCGCCGGGCCGCCGACTGGCCTCGAGCAGGCGGTCGACCTGCAGGCCGTGCGCATCGACCGGGACCGGCATGCATTGCAACCCGGCGGCCTCGAAGGCCTTGCGTGCGCCGTGATAGCCGGGATTTTCGATGAAGATCCGCTCGCCGGCATCGAGCAGCAGCGTGGCGCACAACGTCAGCGCCTGCTGCGAGCTGGTCAGGACCAGCACGCGGTCGGGTGTGGCCCGCGCGCCGCGTTCGAGGTTGACGTAGTCGGCGATCGCCTGCCGCAGCGGGGCCATGCCCTGGGCCGGGCTGTGCAGCAGGGCGCGGGTGCCGTACTCCTTCAGGACCTGGCGCTCGAGCCGTTCCCAGGTCGGCAGCGGAAAGCTGCGGGTTTCCGGGACACCGGGCACGAAGGCGCGTGGCGCCGGGAAGTCGCGCACGCCGCCGCGCTGGAACAGGGCGCTGCCGCGCTCGCTCAGGCGCGCGGGCGTGCGATCAGGGCTCGGACGTCGTGCCTTGCCGCGGCCGGGCAGGCGCTGCGCGCGTTCGGACACGAAGCTGCCGCTGCCCACGCGCCGGTCGATGAAGCCTTCGGCGTGCAGTTGGCTGTAGGCGGCTTCGACGGTGTCTCGCGAGACGCCCAGCGACTTCGCCAGCGCCCGCGATGCCGGCAGCGGCCGGCCGACCTCGAGCATGCCGTCGAGGATCAGCTGACGCACCGCGCGTTGCACCCGCAGGTGCAGCGGCAAAGCGCGCTGCGCGGGGTCGCCGATGGCGGCTTTCACCGACTCGAGCTGGGCGTGCTTGAACAAGTGGTCTGCTCCATTGCCAGAAAGTGGCTGGGCGAATCGGGCCATTGTCCGCCTATAAATAGGCGCCGCAAGCTCAATGCCGCTGTAGGAGTCGTCCGTTCCCCATGGCCCATGCCCCCACGTCTGCGTCCGTTCGCTGGAAGGACCTCCCGCACCCGGTCATTGCCGGGCTGATTTCCGTCATCGTCAATTACGGCGGCACCTTCATCCTGGTGTTCCAGGCGGCCAAGAGTGCTGGCCTGAGCCCGGAACTGACCGCCTCGTGGGTGTGGGCGGTCTCGATCGGGGTGGGGATCACCGGCATCGTCCTGAGCTGGACGACCCGCGAGCCGATCATCACCGCCTGGTCGACGCCGGCCGCAGCATTCCTGGTCACCGCGCTGGCGACGACGCCGTATGCGGAAGCCGTGGGCGCCTATCTGATCTCGGCGGCCGCGTTCGTGCTGCTGGGGGTATCGGGCTGGTTCGAGCGCGTGATCCGGCTGATCCCGCCGGGCGTGACCGCCGGATTGCTGGCCGGCATCCTGCTGCAGTTCGGTATCGGCGCTTTTGCCGGCGTGAGCCTGGACCCGCTGCTGGCGGGCGTGCTGATCGTCGGCTACCTGGTGCTCAAGCGGGTGGCGCCGCGTTATGCGGTGGTGGGCATCCTGGTGCTTGGGCTGGTGTTCCTGCTGCTCCAGCATCGGGTCGATGTCGCCGGGCTGCGCCTGGCCCTGGCCGCGCCGGTGTTCACCATGCCGGTGTTCTCATTCAACGCCTTGTTGAGCGTGGCGTTGCCGCTGTTCCTGATCACGCTGACCGGTCAGTACATGCCGGGCATGCTGGTGCTGCGCAACGACGGCTTCAAGACCAGTGCCAATCCGATCGTGACGCTGACCGGTCTGGGCTCGCTGCTGATGGCGCCGTTCGGCTCGCATGCCTTCAACATCGCCGCCATCACCGCGGCGATCTGCACCGGCCGCGAGGCCCACGAACAGCCGTCCAAGCGCTGGATCGCCGGCGTGGCCGCGGGTGTGTTCTACATCCTGGTCGGGGTGTTCGGGGTGACGCTGGCGACGTTGTTCATGGCGTTTCCGGCGACCTTCATCGCGACACTCGCCGGCCTGGCGTTGCTCGGCACCATCGGCGGCAGCCTGGCCAGCGCGATGGCCGAGGCCAAGACCCGCGAAGCGGCGCTGATCACGTTCCTGGCCGCGGCCGCCAACATCAAGCTGCTGGGCATCGGCGGAGCGTTCTGGGGTCTGGTGATCGGGCTGGTGGCCTACGCGGTGCTCAACGGTCGATGGCCGCAGCGCAAGCCGGCAGCGGTGGGGGCTGTGCTGCCGCTGGACGGCACGGTGCGCTGATGGCGATGGCGTTCGACACCCCGACCGGCCACGACCGGCACGGCCGCTATCCCGAAGCGACCAGCGTCGAGGATGTTCGCCGCAATCTGGCTGCGGTGCAGGCGCGCATCGCGGCCGCCTGCCGCCGCGTCGGACGCGACCCGGCGACGGTGCGCCTGCTGCCGGTCAGCAAGACCAAGCCCGAGGCCAGCCTGCGCCTGGCGTATGCGGCGGGGTGCCGGTTGCTGGGCGAGAACAAGGTGCAGGAAGCGCACCGCAAGTGGGAGGCGATGCAGGATCTGGGCGACCTGCAGTGGTCGGTCATCGGCCATTTGCAGACCAACAAGGCCAAGCTGGTGGCGCGGTTCGCCAGCGAGTTCCAGGCGCTCGACAGCCTGCGCGTGGCCGAGGCGCTGGAACGGCGCCTGCAGATCGAGGGCCGCTCGCTGGATGTCTATGTGCAGGTCAACACCTCGGGCGAGGCGAGCAAGTACGGGCTCGCGCCCGAGGACGTGCCGGCCTTCCTGCAGGCACTGCCTGCCTTCCCGGCGCTGCGCGTGCGCGGGCTGATGACCCTGGCGCTGTTCTCCAGCGAGGCCGAACGCGTGCGCCAATGCTTCGTGTTGCTGCGCGAGTTGCGCGATCGGCTGCAACAAGAGGCGCCCGCCGGCATCGCACTCGATGCGCTGTCGATGGGCATGTCGGGCGATTTCGAGATCGCGATCGAGGAAGGCGCGACCGTCGTGCGGGTCGGCCAGGCGATCTTCGGCGCCCGCGCGACGCCTGACAGCCATTACTGGCCCGATGCCGCGGGGCCGGAGTCGACACCAGCATGAAAACAGCCGTTGCGATCCGTCATCTGCACTTCGAGGATCTGGGCACGCTGGCGCCGCTGCTTGGCGCACGCGGCTACACCGTGCGCTATCTGGATGCCGGCAGCGAACCCATCGACGCCGACGCGCTGGCCGCAGCCGACCTCTTGGTCGTGCTGGGCGGCCCGATCGGTGCGTACGACGAGGCGACGTATCCGTGTCTCGCCGACGAACTCAACGTCATCGCCCAGCGGCTGCAAAACGCCAGGCCGCTGCTCGGCATCTGCCTGGGCGCGCAGTTGATCGCCCGTGCACTCGACGCCGATGTCGCCAGCATGGGTCACAAGGAGATCGGCTTTGCGCCGTTGAGGCTGACAGCCGAGGGCGAGGCGTCACCGCTGGCGGCGCTGGACGGCGTGCCGGTGTTGCATTGGCATGGCGATCGTTTCGAGATTCCGGCCGGTGTGGTCCGACTGGCGGGGACCGACGCGTGTGCCCATCAGGCCTTCGCCATCGGCCGGCATGTGCTGGCGCTGCAATGTCATCTGGAGGCCGAGCCGCAGCGCATCGAACAGTGGTTGATCGGCCATGCCTGCGAACTGGCGCAGGCCGGCCTCGATCCGCGCGCCTTGCGCGCCGATGCGCACGCCAGGCGAGACGATCTGCCGCGGGTGGCGCAGGCGGTGTTCGGTGCCTGGCTCGACGAGCTCGAGACCGACGATGCGGCGGGCGCGGCACGATGAGCGCAGCACACTCGCCTGACCTTCGGCCGCTCGCGCTGGACGTGGTCTCGGTGCAGTCGCAAGTGGTCTATGGGCGGGTCGGCAACGCCGTCGCAGTGCCGACTCTGGACGCATTGGGGCTTGCGGTGGCGGCGGTGCCGACCGTGGTCTTCAGCAATACGCCGCATTACCCGACGCTGCACGGCGGCGCGCTGCCGGCGGGCTGGGTCGCGGGCTACTTGCAGGATCTGTCGGCGCGCGGCGCACTCGCAGACCTGCGCGCCGTGCTGGTCGGGTATCTGGGCGACCCACGGCAGGCCGCGGTCGTGGCGCGCTGGATCCGCACGCGCCTGGACGCATGCGCGGCGCTGTGTGTCGTGATCGACCCGGTGATCGGCGATCACGACCACGGCGTCTATGTCGATCCCGGGCTGGTCGAGGCCTACCGCCGAGAGCTGCTGCCCTTGGCCGACGGCTTGACGCCGAACGGGTTCGAACTGGCGCAGCTGACCGGTCGCTCCGTGCACGATGTCGACAGCGTGGTCGCCGCCGCTCGGACACTGTTGACCGGCCGCACGCAGTGGGTCGCGGTGACCAGCGCCGCCCCCGACACCTGGGCCGCGGGCGAGACCCAGGTGGTGCTGGTCACGCGCACATCGGTCGACGTGATCGTGCATCCGCGCGTCGCCATCACGCCCAAGGGCACCGGCGACCTGTTCTGCGCGGCGCTGACCGGGCACTGCTTGCGCGGGCTGGGCCTGGTGGATGCGGCGACGCAGGCCTGCCGCCATGTCGTCGAGGCGCTGCGGCGGACCGAGCAGGCGCAATGCGCCGAACTGCTGCTGCCGATGTCGGGCCACCCGCGTGGCGATGCCGCGCCCTCGTCACGCGCGCGTGTGACCGCGGCGCGCTGGCGGCACCGACAGGCACGCCGTCCGACGCAAACGCCCACGCCCGCGCCCGATGGCGCCCGTCCCACCCCATACCCCACGCCATAGGCCATTGCCATGTACGACGCCACCCTGACCCTGGCCGAGTTCGACCCCGAACTGGCCCAGTCCATCCAGCACGAAGCGCGCCGGCAGGAAGACCATGTCGAGCTGATCGCCTCCGAAAACTACGCCAGCCCCTTGGTGATGGCGGTCCAGAATTCGGTGCTCACCAACAAGTACGCAGAAGGCTACCCCGGCAAGCGCTACTACAGCGGCTGCGGCTACGTGGACGTCGCTGAGCGTCTGGCGATCGAACGCGTCAAGGCGCTGTTCGATTGCGACTACGCCAATGTCCAGCCGCATGCCGGCGCGCAGGCGAACGCGGCGGTGTTCCTGGCGCTGGCCCAGCCGGGCGACACGGTCATGGGCATGAACCTCGCGCAGGGCGGTCACCTGACGCACGGCAATCCGGCCAACTTCTCCGGTCGGCACTACAGGATCGTGCCGTACGGGCTGGACCCCGAAACGGGGTTGATCGATTACGACGAAATGGCGCGGATCGCGCGCGAGACGCGGCCGAAGATGCTGATCGGCGGCTTCTCGGCGTACTCGCGCCACAAGGACTGGGCGCGGATGCGGGCGATCGCCGACGAGGTGGGGGCGATCTTCTGGGTAGACATGGCGCATGTCGCCGGCCTGGTGGCCGCGGGCGAGTATCCCGACCCGCTGCCACACGCCCATGTGGTGACCAGCACGACCCACAAGACGCTGCGCGGACCGCGTGGTGGTCTCATCCTGGCCAAGGGGCAGGGCAGCGAGTTCTACAAGAAGCTCGATTCGGCGGTGTTCCCCGGCACCCAGGGCGGGCCGTTGATGCATGGCATCGCGGCCAAGGCGGTGGCGTTCAAGGAGGCGCTGCGCCCCGAGTTCAAGACCTATCAACGCCAGGTGGTGACCAATGCGCGCGCGATGGCCGCGGTGTTGCAGCGCCGTGGCTACACGATCGTCTCGGGCGGCACCGACAACCATCTGATGCTGATCGACCTGTCCGCCAAGCCCTACACCGGCAAGGACGCCGACGCGGCGTTGGCCGATGCCTACATCACCACCAACAAGAATTCCGTGCCCAACGATCCGCGGTCTCCGTTTGTCACTTCGGGGCTGCGCATCGGCACGCCCGCGGTGACCACGCGTGGCTTCGGCGTGCCCGAATGCGAGCAGTTGGCCGGCTGGCTGTGCGATGTGCTCGATGCGCTCGAGATCGGCGACGAGGCGCTGACGCGCATCCGGGAGCACGTGCGTACACAAGTGGTGGCACTGTGCCGGCGCCATCCGGTGTACGGCTGAGCAAGGCCAGTGCACCACGGGGACGCTGCGCGCCAGCGCACGCCGCGCAGCGCCCGTCCGCTTTATTTCAGGAGCGCACCGATGTCGTCGCTTCGTTTGCCCTACCAAACCCTCTCGCCCGAGGCCTATCGCGGCTTCGGGCTGGCGAAGCAGGCGCTGGACAACAGTCCACTCGGCAAGCCGCTCGTCGAGCTGGTCTATCTGCGCGTCTCGCAGATCAACGGCTGCGCGTTCTGCCTGGAGATGCATGCCGCGGCGCTCCGCGCCGACGGCATGCCTCAGGCCAAGCTGGACGCACTGGCGGGCTGGCGGGTCAGTGCGCATTTTGGCGAACGCGAGCGCCTGGCGCTGGCCTGGACCGAGGCGCTGGTGGATGTGGCGCGCAGTCATGCGCCGGATGACGTCTTCCTGCCGCTCAAGGCCGTCTTCAGCGACGCCGAGATCTCGGACCTCAGCTTCGCGGTCGCGTTGATGAGCGCGTTCAATCGTCTGGCGATCGGCATGCGTCAGTAGGTCGTGGACCTCGCGTACCGGCCGCGGTCGGGGGTGGTGGTGGGATAGGGCGAATTTCCAGGGCGCCCAGAAATGACGCCTCACGGCTGCCTTCACCGGCATCGTCTCTGGCCTATGATTGCGCCTGACTCACGCATCGAACGTCCATGGCGCGCCCCGATCTCAATCTGCTGCTGGCCCTGGATGCCCTGCTGGAAGAGGGCAGCGTGGTCGGTGCGGCGCGGCGCATGCATCTGAGCCC
The DNA here is from genome assembly GCF_014192745.1 of Luteimonas sp. RC10. GTDB lineage: Bacteria > Pseudomonadota > Gammaproteobacteria > Xanthomonadales > Xanthomonadaceae > Luteimonas. The sequence goes on along the minus strand of NZ_JACHYJ010000006.1, from coordinate 227,833 downwards.
ACCGGCAATGAGCCGGACGCTGAGCCGGATCCGCGATGCGCTCGGCGATCCGGTGTTCGTCCAGGTCGGGCGCAAGCTCGTGCCCACGCCCAAGGCGATGGCGATGCGCGAGCAGGTGCGCATCGCGCTCGATCATGCCGCGCAGGTCTTCGCGTCGGGTGCGACGGTCGACCTGGCGTCGCTGGACCGACGGTTCAATGTCCGCGCGACCGACGAGTTCGTCAGTATCCATCTGGGCCGGCTGCTCGACGCGATGGCCAAGGAGATGCCGCGGGCGATGCTGCGGTTCTCGCCGGAAGGCGACGATATCGATGAAGAGGCACTGCGCAGCGGCCGCATCGATCTGTTCATCAGTGCCTCGCGCACGCTGAGCGCGGAGATCCGCGTGCAATCGCTGTTCACCACGACCTTCGTCGGCGTGGCGCGCGCGGGGCATCCGATTTTCGATGCGGAGATCACCGCCGCCCGGTTCGCCCGCTGGGAACACATCCATGTCTCGCGACGCGGCAAGGACAGTGGCCCGGTCGATGACGCGCTGCAGGCGCAGGGCCTGCGCCGTCATGTCGCGCTGGTGGTGCCCAACCCGTACACGGCGCTGTTCGCGCTGCAGGACTCGGACCTGCTGCTGTCGTTGCCGCGGCACCTCGCTCGCACCGCGCAGGCGGCGGGCCTGCGCCTGCGTGTGTTCGAACTGCCGGCGCCGATGGAGACCGTACTGCTGACCCAGGCTTGGCACCCGCGCCTGGACGGCGACCCGGCCCATCGCTGGCTGCGGCAGACGATCCATGCGCTGTGCAACGACGACACGGCGCAGGCGGACCAGGTGACGACGCCCTAGCGCAGTCGCTTGATGCGTGCGTTTGGCGCAATCCTTCGATTGCAATCATTTCACTTTTGGAAATGGTGGCGCGTTTCTACAGTGTCTGCCGGTCGGTCACTGTGAAGCGCCCAACGTGCATGCCACCCCCACTGCCGAAACATCGCCAGGCGTGCCGCCAACCCGGCTGGTCCGGCTCCGGGATGCGCTGGCCAGCGGGCTGTCGGCGCTCGACCTCACCACGCCGCGTGCGACCTATGTGATGCGCTCGCTGCTGGCCGCGGGGCTGGCGCTGGTGGTCGCCTACTGGCTCGACCTGCACGCGCCGTACGCGGCTGCGTCCAGCGTGCTGTTGGTGATCCACCCGGTGCAGGGTGCAGTGATCGGAAAAGGCGCCTGGCGGGTACTGGGCACGTTGGCCGGCATGCTGGCCGCGTTCGTGCTGATGGGGGCGTTCGGACAAATGCCGTGGCTGTTCCTGCTCGGCTTCGGCCTGTGGCTGGGGCTGTGCGTGGTGGGCATGACCCTGTTGCGGCATTTCCGCGCCTACGGCGCGACGCTGGCGGGGTACACCGTGGGCTTGGCGGCCTACGGCGCGATGCAGCATCCGGAACTGACGTTCGACCAGGTCATCGGGCGTGGCGCGTCGGTGCTGGTCGGTGTGGTGTGCCTGGCCGCGGTGTCGGCGGTGTTCAGCGCCCGCAGCGTGCACAGCCGTCTGGCCGCGCAGTTGCATCGGCTGGCGGCCGCCACCGCGGACGTGCTCGCCACGCAGCATCAGGCGATCCACGGGCGCAATGTGCCCGGCGGCCGGCCGCTGGATCCGGGCAGGCGCGCGCTCATCCTCGAGGTGTACGGCGTGGACGACCTGCTGGCGCAGGGCAAGGCGGAGTCGGCGGACCTGGCGCGTCGCGCGGGTGCGGTGCGACAAGCGATGGTGTCGTTGTTCTCGGCCTTGGTCGGCGGTGCGCCGCCGATGGGGGGGCATGGCGCCGCGCTCGATGCGCTGCGGGTGGTGCAGCCTGACTGGGAGCGGACCTGGCGGCAGGCGACCGACGCCCTGTCGCAGGCGCCGGGCGCGCCAGGCCTGGCGCAGGCCACGCGGCTGCTGTCCGGGTTGCGGGCCCGGGTGCGGGAGGCATTGGCCGCGGTGTCGCTCGAGCCGGTGGCCGAACAGGCAACGCTGACGATTGCGGGCGATCGCTTGATCGAGCAACTCGACGATTATCTCGACGCGCTCGCCAGCATCGCGCATGTGCACAGCGCACGGCCGATCGCAGGCGCGGTGTCGGTGCCGTTCCACCGCGATATCGGGGCGGCGATCGAGAACGGGCTGCGCGCGATGCTGACCGTCGTGCTGGGCGGTGCGTTCTGGATCGTCACCGGTTGGACCTACGGTCACATGATGCTGGCCGGCCTGGCGGCGGCCTGTGCGCTGCTGTCCACTGCGCCCGACCCGGCGCGCGGCGCAATCGCGTTCCTGCAGGGCACGGTGGCGGCCGCGGCGATGGCCTTCGTCTGCGCCTTCGTCGTGTTGCCGCACATCTCCGGGCTGCCGCTGCTGCTGGTGGTCCTGGGCCTGTTCTGGTGGCCCGGCATCTACGCGACCACGATGCCGCGACATGCCTTGGCCGGGGTCGCCTATCTGGTGGCCTTTACCAGCCTGGCGGCGGTGGACAATCCGATGCGCGACGACATCGCGCTTTTTCTCAATGGCGCGGTGGCCTGGATTCTGGCGGTGTGCTTCACCTTGTTGGGGTTCCGCACGGTGCTGCCGCGCAATGCGTCGCGCGATGTCGGCCGCCTGTGCGAGCACATCCGAGGCGACGCGCTCACGACCCTGTCCGTTGCACGGGCCGATGCCAAGGCCTGGCAATGGCGCCAGCAACATCGCATCGCCCAGCTCGGCGCCTTGCTGCGGGCGCAGCCCGAGGCGATGGACCGGGCTGTCGCCGATGCGCTGGCCAGCCTGCACCTGGGCCGCGAAGTGCTGCGCCTGCGCCAGTGGCTGCGCCGCACGTCCGACACCGTCGCCGCGCATCGTGTGGTCAGCGTGACGCTCGCGCGCATGCGGCGACGCGCAGACGCGCCGATGTTGGCGGCCCGGCATGCGCGCCGCGCGGCGGCGGCGCTGTCGCGCACGGTCGCCACTTCGGCGGTGGCGGTGGTCGAAACGCGGCGCTTGATCGGCGCACTGCTGGACATCGCGGCGCTGCTCGAGCGCCATGCCGGTGCTGTGCCGCAACGCAAGCGGGAGCTTGGCGATGTTGCATGAGGTGGCTGTCGGCGGTCTCTACCTGCCGCCGTTCTTCATCTACGCCTGTGCCGCCTTGCCGATCTACTTGGGGCTTCGCCTGCTGCTCGTGCGCAGTGGACTGCTGCGTTGGGTCTGGCATCCGGGGTTGTTCGAATTCGCGTTGTCCGTCTGTCTTGTCTCGGTGTTGATCCTCCATGTCTGATCGTTCGCATCCCGCCGCGCGCGTCCTGCGCGTCGCCCTCACGCTCAGTGTCGTCATCGCGGCCTGCCTGCTGGTCGGCGCGCTGTGGCGTGCCTATGTCCTGGCACCGTGGACACGAGACGGCCGGGTCGCGGCCCAGGTCGTGCGCATCGCGCCGGACGTGTCCGGCCCGGTCGCCGAGGTCGCGGTCGTGGACGACCAGGTCGTGACCCGGGGCGATGTGCTGTACCGCATCGATCCGGCGCGGTTCGCGCTGGCGCTGGCGCAGGCCGAAGCGCAGGCAACCGCGGCGACCGTCTCGCTGCGCCAGCGGACCGAGGAGGCGAGGCGGCGCCAGGGCATGGAGCGTCTGCTGCCGGCCGAGGACATCCAGCGCGCGCATCAGGCGTTGGCGCTCGCCCGCGCCGATCTGCGGATGGCGCAGGTCGCGGTCGACCGGGCGAAGCTGGATCTCGAGCGGACGGTCCTGCGCGCATCGATGGATGGCGTGGTCACCCGCCTGCGGCTGAGCGTCGGCGACTACGCTGCGGCGGGCCAACCGACGATCGCGCTGGTCGATGCCGGCGGCTTCTGGATCACCGGCTACTTCGAGGAGACCAAGCTGCGCGGCATCCGGCCGGGCGCCGCGGCGCGGATTCGGTTGATGGGCTACGACGACGAGTTCCAGGGCCGGGTGGCGAGCATCGGGCGCGGCATTGCCGACCCCAACCAGGAGGCCGATACGCAGGGCCTGCCGAACGTGGCGCCCAGCTTCAGCTGGGTGCGCCTGGCGCAGCGCATTCCGGTGCGCGTCGAGTTCGAGCAGGTGCCCCCCGGGGTCGTGCTGGCGGCCGGCATGACCGGCAGCATCGAGGTGCTGCCAGCGGACGGGGCGCCGGCCTCGCGCGGCCGGCTGGTCGCGTGGCTGCAGCGCTGGCTGTGAGGCGCGCGACGGCGATGTCATCCACGCAGAGACGAGCACGCGGCGGTGGCTGGGTCATGGCTGCGCTGCTGGCCGGCCTGTCGGGCTGCGCGACGGTCGGCCCTGACTATCGCGCGCCGACGGTGGCGGTGCCGGCGGACTGGACCGCGCCTGGCGCGACCGTGCGCGACGACGATCGCGATGCGCCGGGCCCGTGGTGGCGCACGTTCCAGGATCCGCTGCTCGAACGCCTCGTCACCCAGGCCCTGGCGCACAACCAGGATCTCGACATTGCGCTGGCGCGGCTGCGACAGGCACGGGCCGAGCGTGCGCAGATCGCGTCGGCATCGCGGCCCGAGGTCTCGATCGGCGGGGCAGCTGAGGCCGCGCACCACGGCGGGCGCAGCGACGAGGCCTGGCAGTTGGGCATCGACGCGAGTTGGACGCTGGACCTGTTCGGCGGCACGCGCCGGGCGGTCGAGGCCGCCGATGCCGGCATCCAGGCGCTGGCGGAGGATCGCGACGCGCTGCAGGCGGGCCTGGTGGCCGAGCTGGTGGCCGATTACGCGGGATTGCGTGCCACCCAACACCGGCTGTCGATCGCGCGCGATGAGGTCGCCACGCTGATCGACATCGAGCGGCTGGCCGAGCAGGCGCACCGCAGCGGCCTGGGCACCTTGGCCGACGTGGCGCTGGCCCGCGCCGAACGTGCCACGGCGCAGGCGCGGCTGCCGGTGCTGGAGGCCGACATCGCGCGCCTCAGCCATGCGCTGGGCGTCCTGACCGGTGGCTTTCCGGGCGACTGGCAGGCCGCGCTGCACGGACCTGCGCCGATGTTGCCCAGCCCCGCGCACTGGCCGCGCTCACTGCCCTCGGAGGTGATCGGCCAGCGTCCGGACCTGCGCGCGGACGAACGGCGCCTGGCGGCCGCCACCGCGCAGATCGGCGTGGCGCAGGCGCAGGGCTTGCCCGCGTTTCGCATTCCGCTGGGCATCGGCACCACGGCCGACACGATCCGCGCCCTGTTCTCGGCGGCGACGCGGATGTGGTCGGTCGGCCTGCAAGGGCGCCAGGTCCTCTACGACGCCAGACGCACGCGTGCGGCGACAGCGGCGGCGCAGGCCAATGCCGAGGCGGTGCGCCGGATCTACGAGCGCGACATCCGGGTGGCGCTGCGCGAGGTGGAAGACGCGTTGACCGCCTGGACCAGCGAGCGCCGGCGGCAGGCGTCATTGCAGGCGGCCGTGGTCGACAGCGAACAGGCATTGGACGATGCGATGCGGTTGTATGCGCAGGGCCTGCGCGCCTATCAGCCCGTGCTTGTCGCGCAGCGCACGGTGCACCAGACGCGCGACGACCAGGTGCTGGGGCAACTGGCGGAACTGCGCGCGCTCGTCGCGCTGCAGACGGCGTTGGGGGCGCAGGTTGCGGTTGCCGAGACGCCGGCAACCGGGACGGGCACGGCGGAAGGGAGCGCGTCCACGCGATGAGCGGCGTCGCCGTGCGTCACGCGCGCTCCGCGGCAGCCGATCAGCGGACCTTGCGGACTTCGGTGGCCGCGGGCCGCAGCGGGCTGCCGTCCTCGGCCTGCGGCTGCATCGGCGCGACCGGCCGGCCGCTGCGCTTGTCGAGCAACACCGAGTGCGGCTCGCCGGGGGCGAACAAGGCCTGCTCGGCCCATTGGCGCAGCGCGACCACCACCGGGAACAGGCGCTCGCCCTGCGGCGTGAGCACGTACTCGCGGTAGGCGCTGCCGTCGGAGGCATCCTGGGTGGCGAGGATGCCGGCCTCGACCAGGCGGCGCAGGCGGTCGGACAGGATGTTGCGGGCCATGCCCAAGCCGCGCTGGAAGTCGCCGAAGCGGCGACTGCCGTCAAAGGCGTCGCGCACGATCAGCAACGACCAGCGGTCGCCGACGACATCGACCGCGCGGGCGACCGGGCAGGGCACGGCGGCGTCTGCGGGGCGAAGGGACATTGACGCTCCTGGTGGGCAGTGGTTGCACTTTAAAACTTCATGCCGCAGCATGCGATCGGTTTCAAATCGAAACTACATTCGCAGCGAGCGGCCCATGTCCACGCCTTCTGTTTCGCCAGCGCCGGCCACGTGCGACCCGGCGCCTGCCCACGCCGCCGCCATGCCGCGCGGGCTGGTGCTGTTGTTCGCCTTGGCCAGCGGCCTGAGCGTGGCCAATGTCTATTACGCGCAGCCGCTGCTCAATGCGCTGGCGCAGGACTTCGCGATCGATCCCGCGGCGGTGGGCGGCGTGGTCACCGCGACCCAGGTCGGCTGCGCGCTGGCACTGTTGCTGCTGGTACCGCTGGGCGATGCGCTGGACCGGCGCCGGTTGATGGCCGTGCAGGTGCTGGCGCTGGTCGGGGCGCTGCTGACGGTGGCGATGGCGCGCAGCGCGCCGGTACTGCTGGCCGGCATGGCGGCGGTCGGGCTGCTCGGCACCGCGATGACCCAGGGCCTGATCGCGTACGCGGCCAGCGCCGCGGCGCCGCGCGAGCGCGGGCACGTCGTGGGTACGGCGCAGGGCGGCGTCTTCATCGGCCTGTTGCTGGCGCGGGTGTTCGCCGGCGGGATCAGCGATCTCGCAGGGTGGCGCGGCGTCTACGTCTGCGCAGCGCTGGCGATGTTGGCGATCGCGCTGCCGCTGTGGCGCCGCTTGCCCGTGTTGCCGCCGGTTGTCGCGGCGCCGTCCTATCCGCGGCTGCTGGCATCGATGCTGACGCTGCTGCGGCAGGACCGCACACTGCACGTGCGCGGCACACTGGCATTGCTGATGTTCGCGGCCTTGAACATCTTCTGGAGCGCGCTGGTACTGCCGCTGCGCGCGCCGCCCTACGGGTTCTCGCACACCGCGATCGGCGCCTTCGGCCTGGTCGGCGCGATCGGTGCGCTCGCGGCCGCGCGCGCCGGGCGCTGGGCGGACCGCGGCCATGCCCAGCGCACCAGTGCGGCGGCGCTGGCGCTGCTGGTGCTGGCCTGGTGGCCGCTGTCGGCGATGGACGGGGCGCTGTGGGCGCTGGTGCTCGGCATCGTGCTGCTGGATCTGGGCGGCCAGGCCTTGCACGTGACCAATCAGAGCCTGATCTTCCGCAGCCGCCCCGAGGCGCACAGCAGGCTGGTCGGGCTGTACATGCTGTTCTACGCGGTCGGCAGCGGGCTGGGCGCGATCGCCACGACGCTGACCTATGCGCGTGCCGGCTGGAGCGGCGTCTGCGGGCTGGGCGCGGCGGTCAGCGCGCTGGCATTGCTGGTCTGGGCGCTGACGCTGCGCTTGGCGGACACGTCACGCTGAGGCCCGGAGGCTGGCCGGGGAGGGGCCGATTGCTCGGCTTGGCGCGCCGTTGGCCTGGCGCCCTGCGCTCAGGCGCGCGGCGACGGCGCCGGGTCGCAGACCCCGGCCGCGCGCAGGCACACCTGGCGGATCGAGGCGACCAGTTGCGCGGGGCCGGCGGTCTTTTCGCGCAGGATCGGCGCGACCGGTCCGACCAGCGCCTCGGTGAACGCGCCGACGATGCAGGCGGCGGTGACGTCGGCGTCTTGCGTCGGAAACTCGCGGCGCTCGATGCCGGCCCGCAGGATGTCGCGGAACACGTCGCCGAAGCGCCGGCGGCCGCGGATGCGCTCGGCGTCGACTTCCGGGTCGACCGGCTCGGCGATGAAGGCATAGGCCAGGGCCGGGCCGGCGAGGGCGCGGCGCACGAAGGCCTCGATCGCGGCGCCCAACTGGTCGCGGGCATCGGCGTGCGCGTCGGCGGCCGCGCGCAGGATCACGATCTCGGCATCGATCGCGGCGGTCAGCACCTCCACGAACAGCTCGGCCTTGGACGGGAAGTAGCGGTAGATCAGCCCGGTCGAGACCCCAGCCTCGGCCGCGACCGCGGCGATCTGCGCCTCGCGGAAGCCGCCGACCGATACCAGGGTGCGCGCAGCCTGGACGATCCGCGCGCGGTTGCGGGCCATCCGTTCTTCCATCAGGTCGGAGCGCCGGTAGCTCAAATTGTGATCCTCGGTTCAATTTGTGAATCTTAGTTCAATTCTTCTTCGGAACCCGCTAGGCTGTGCGTCCGAACCCGACCTGCGGCGCCTTGCCGCACGGTCCACGCCCCGGGGAACCTTGGAGTCCAGCATGCGTATTCCGTCCATCGATTTCCAACTCGGCGAAGAGATCGAGATGATCCGCGAGTCCGTCCAGGACTTCGCCGCGCAGGAGATCGCGCCGCTCGCCGCGCACGCCGACGAGACCAACCAGTTCCCCCACGCGCTGTGGCGCAAGCTCGGTGCGCAGGGGCTGCTGGGCATCACCGTCGAGGAGACCTACGGCGGCACCGGCCTGGGGTATCTGGCGCATGTGGTCGCGATGGAGGAGATCTCGCGGGCCTCGGGCGGCATCGGCCTGTCGTACGGCGCGCATTCCAACCTGTGCCTCAACCAGCTGCGCAAGAACGCCAGCGAGGCGCAGAAGCACCAGTACCTGCCGAAGCTGTGCAGCGGCGAGCATGTCGGCGCGCTGGCGATGAGCGAGCCGGGCGCGGGCTCGGACGTGGTCGCGATGAAGCTGCGCGCCGAGCTGCGCGGCGACCGCTACGTGCTCAATGGCAACAAGATGTGGATCACCAACGGGCCCACCGCCGACGTGCTGGTGGTCTATGCCAAGACCGATCCGGAGGCCGGCCCCAAGGGCATCACCGCCTTCATCGTCGAGAAGGGCTTCAAGGGCTTTTCGACCGCGCAGAAGCTCGACAAGCTCGGCATGCGCGCCTCCGACACCTGCGAGCTGGTGTTCGAGGACTGCGAGGTGCCGGTCGAGAATGTGCTCGGCGAGGTCGGCGGCGGCGCCAAGGTGCTGATGTCGGGCCTGGACTACGAACGCTTGGTGCTATCGGGCGGTCCACTTGGGCTGATGGCCGCCAGCCTGGATGTCGTGCTGCCCTATGTGCACGAGCGCCACCAGTTCGGCGAGCCGATCGGCAACTTCCAGCTGATGCAGGGCAAGATCGCCGACATGTACGTGGCCTTCAATGCCTGCCGCGCCTACGTCTATGCGGTGGCCAAGGCCGCCGACGCCGGGCGCATCACCCGCCAGGACGCGGCGGGCGTGATCCTGTACGCGGCCGAGAAGGCGACCTGGCTCGCCGGTCAGGCGATCCAAGTGCTGGGCGGCAATGGCTACATCAACGAGTACCCGGTCGGCCGGCTGTGGCGCGACGCCAAGCTCTACGAGATCGGCGCCGGCACCTCGGAGATCCGGCGCATGCTGATCGGCCGCGAACTGTTCCGCCAGACCTGTTAAGAGGAGCGCGTCGATGGCTGTCCTGCAGAGCCGGATCGATCCGGCCGGCGAGAATTTCCAGACCAATGCCGCCGCGATGCAGGCGGCGCTCGACGATCTGCGCGCGACCCAGGCGCGCATCGCCCAGGGCGGCAGCGAGGCGGCGCGCGAGAAGCATCGCAAGCGCGGCAAGCTGCTGGTGCGCGAGCGCATCGATGCGCTGATCGATCCGGGCGCCGCATTCCTGGAAGTCGCGCCGCTGGCGGCGCTGGGCATGTACGGCGACGACGTACCGTGCGCCGGCGTGGTCGCCGGCATCGGCTTGGTCAGCGGCGTGGAATGCATGATCGTCGCCAACGATGCGACGGTGAAGGGCGGCACGTATTACCCGATCACGGTGAAGAAGCACCTGCGGGCGCAGGAGATCGCGCAGCAGAACCGACTGCCGTGCATCTATCTGGTCGATTCGGGTGGCGCGTTCCTGCCGATGCAGGACGAGGTGTTTCCCGACCGCGATCACTTCGGCCGGATCTTCTACAACCAGGCCAATCTGTCGGCCGAGGGCATCCCGCAGATCGCCTGCGTCATGGGCTCGTGCACCGCCGGCGGTGCCTACGTGCCGGCGATGAGCGACGAGACGGTGATCGTCAAGGAACAGGGCACGATCTTCCTCGGCGGTCCGCCGCTGGTGAAGGCGGCGACCGGCGAGGAAGTGGACGCCGAGTCGCTGGGCGGCGCCGACGTGCACACGCGCGTGTCCGGCGTGGCCGACCATTTCGCCGAAGACGATCTCGATGCGCTGGCGCGCGTGCGCGACATCGTCGCTTCGCTCAACTGGTGCAAGCGCGGCGAGCTGGCGATGCAGCCGCCGGAAGACCCGCTGTATCCGGCCGAGGAACTCTACGGCGTCATCCCGGCCGATACGCGTAAGCCCTACGACGTGCGCGAGGTGATCGCGCGGTTGGTCGACGGCTCGCGCTTCGACGAGTTCAAGGCGCGCTACGGCACCACGCTTGTGACCGGCTTTGCGCACCTGCACGGGTATCCCATCGGCATCGTCGCCAACAACGGCATCCTGTTCTCCGAGAGCGCGCTCAAGGGCGCGCACTTCGTCGAGCTGTGCGCCAAGCGCGGCATCCCGCTGCTGTTCTTGCAGAACATCACCGGCTTCATGGTCGGCAAGAAGTACGAGAACGGCGGCATCGCCCGCGACGGCGCCAAGCTGGTGACCGCGGTCGCGTGCGCAAAGGTGCCCAAGTTCACCGTGGTGATCGGCGGCAGCTTCGGCGCCGGCAACTACGGCATGAGCGGGCGCGCGTATTCGCCGCGCTTTCTGTGGATGTGGCCCAACGCGCGGATCGGCGTGATGGGCGGCGAACAGGCCGCCGGCGTGCTGGCGACCGTGCGCCGTGACGGCATCGAGGCCAAGGGCGGCAACTGGTCGGCCGAGGACGAAGAGGCGTTCAAGGCGCCGATCCGCGCTCAGTTCGAGCAACAGGGCCATCCGTACTACGCCAGCGCCCGGCTGTGGGACGACGGCATCATCGATCCGGCCAAGACCCGCCGCGCGCTCGCGCTGGCGCTGTCGGCGGCCATGAACGCAGCGAACGAAGCCACCACGTTCGGCATCTTCCGGATGTGACCGGGCGCGACGAGGACACGCAATGACCGACACACCGAACATCGCGATCGTGCGTCAGGGCGCTGTGGCGACCCTGTGGATGGATCGCCCCGAGCGTCACAACGCCTTCGACGAGCACCTGATCGAGGCGATCGACCGCGGCCTACAGGCGCTGGGCGCCGACGACGAGGTGCGTGTCGTCGTGCTGGCCGGCCGCGGCCGCAGTTTCTCGGCCGGTGCCGACCTCGACTGGATGCGCCGCGCCGCCGACTACGATGTCGCGCGCAATCGCGACGAGGCCGAGGCATTGGCGCGCATGCTGCGGCGCCTGGCCGAACTGCCGAAGCCGACCATCGCCCGGGTGCACGGGGCGGCGATCGGCGGCGGGCTCGGGCTGGTCGCGGCCTGCGACATCGCGGTCGCCAGCGACAAGGCGGTGTTCGCGACCTCCGAGGTCAAGTTCGGCCTGATCCCGGCCACGATCGGGCCGTACGTGCTGCGCGCGATCGGCCCGCGGCAGGCGGCGCGCTACTTCCTGACCGCCGAACTGATCCAGCCGGCCAAGGCCCGCGACATCGGGCTGGTGCACGAAGTCGTCGCCGACGACGCGCTCGATGTCGCCGTCGAGACGCTGGTGCAGGCGCTGGCCCAGGGCGGCCCGAATGCGCAAGCCGAATCCAAGCGGCTGATCCGTGATCTCGATGGCCAGACCATCGGCGATGCGCTGATCGCCGACACTGCACTGCGGATCGCCGACATCCGCGCCACCGACGAAGCGCGCAGCCGTCTGGACGCCTTCCTGTCCGCACGCCGCGCAAAGGACGCTCGATGAGCACTGGAACTTCCGAAGCGGCGCTGTTCGACAAGGTGCTGATCGCCAACCGCGGCGAGATCGCCTGCCGGATCATCGCCACCTGTCGCCGCCTGGGCATTCGCACCGTCGCGGTGTACTCGGATGCCGACCGCACTGCGCGTCATGTGCGCCTGGCCGACCAGGCGGTGCACATCGGGCCGGCCGCCGCGCGCGAGAGCTACCTGCGCAGCGACCGCTTGCTGGATGCCGCGCGCCGTACTGGCGCCCAGGCGATCCATCCCGGCTACGGCTTCCTGTCCGAGAACGCCGCGTTCGCCCAGGCCTGCGCCGATGCCGGCGTGGTGTTCATCGGCCCCAGTCCGGCCTCGATCCAGGCGATGGGCGACAAGCGCGAGGCCAAGGCGCTGATGCAGGCGGCCGGCGTGCCGGTGACGCCGGGCTATCACGGCGCCGATCAGGACCCGGCGCTGCTGCAGCGCGAGGCAGACGGCATCGGCTATCCGGTGCTGATCAAGGCCAGCGCCGGCGGTGGCGGCAAGGGCATGCGCCTGGTCGACAAGCCCGAGGACTTCGCCGCGGCGTTGCAGTCGTGCCAGCGCGAGGCCGAGAGTGCATTCGGCGATGCGCGGGTGCTGATCGAGCGCTACATCGTGCGGCCGCGGCACGTGGAGATCCAGGTGTTCGGCGACCGCCACGGCAACGTCGTGCATCTGTTCGAACGCGACTGCTCGGTGCAACGCCGTCACCAGAAGGTGTTGGAGGAAGCGCCCGCACCGGCGCTGGGCGATGCACAGCGCGAGGCGATGGCGCAGGCTGCGATCGCCGCCGCGCGTGCGGTCGACTACGTCGGTGCCGGCACGATCGAGTTCATCGTCGGCGAGAGCCGCGGGTCGGGCGACGGCGCTGGCGAGTTCCATTTCATGGAAATGAACACCCGCCTGCAGGTCGAGCACCCGGTCACCGAATTGGTCACCGGCATCGATCTGGTCGAATGGCAGCTGCGGGTGGCCGCCGGCCAGCCGCTGCCGCTGCGCCAGGACCAGATCCGCCATCGCGGCCATGCGATCGAGGCACGGCTGTATGCCGAAGACGCGCTCAAGGGCTTCCTGCCTTCGACCGGCACCTTGCAGGTCATGCAGTTCCCAGAAACCAGCGCCCACGTACGCATCGATACCGGGGTGGAGCAGGGCGACGCGATCAGTCCCTGGTACGACCCGATGATCGCCAAGCTGATCGTCTGGGACGAGGACCGGCCGCGGGCGCTGCAGCGCCTGCGTCAGGCGATCGACGCGGTACGCGTGGTCGGCGTGACCACCAATGCGGTGTTTCTCGGGCGGCTGGCGCGGCAAGCGGATTTCTCCGCCGCGCGCCTGGAAACCGGCCTGGTCGCGCGCGAGATCGACCACCTGCTGGCGCCATTGCCCGAGGCCGACGACACGGCGTGGCTGCTGGCCGCGCTCGGCGTCTGGACGCAGCGCCGCGCGGCGTCGTCGGCGACGGAGGCGTCGCCTTGGGCGCAGGATGGCTGGCGGCTCGGCGCGGCTGCGCCGCAGTGGATCGAGCTGTCGGCGGGCGGCGAGACCCGCCGGCTCGCGCTGCAGCCGCAGGGCGACCAGGTCGCGATCGGTTTCGACGGCGCCTCGACGCAGACGGCGAGCGTCGACTGGACGGCGCCGACACTGACGGTCTCACTCGACGGCGTGCGCAGCAGCGTGGACGTCCACATGGTCGGTGCGCAGGTCGTGCTGTACCGCGGCGCGGACCGGTTCGTGTTCGAGCACGTCGATCCGCTGCATCGCCACGCCGGCGCCGAAGCGCACGCCGGCGCGGTGGTTGCGCCGATGCCCGGGCGCATCGTCGAACTGCTGGCACCGCTCGGCACGCCGATCGCCAAGGGCACGCCGCTGCTGGTGATGGAAGCGATGAAGATGGAGCACACGCTGCAGGCGCCCCACGACGGCGTGGTCGAGGCGTTCCTGGCCAAGCCCGGCGATCTGGTCGCCGATGGCGCGGTGCTGGTAGATTTCGTGACCGCTGACGAAGAGAAGCCGTGATGCGCGATGTGGTCCGTGTCGTCGAGGTAGGCCCGCGCGATGGGCTGCAGAACGAAAAAGCGCAGGTGCCGACGGCGACCAAGATCGCGTTGATCGACCGGCTGTCGGCCTGCGGCTTTCCGGTCGTCGAGGCGACCAGCTTCGTCAGCCCGAAATGGGTGCCGCAATTGGCCGATGCCGAGGACGTGCTGGCCGGCATCACCCGCCGCGAGGGCGTCGCCTATCCGGTGCTGGTGCCCAACGACAAGGGCCTGGCGCGTGCGATGGCGATGGGCGAGCGCCATATCGCGGTGTTCACCGCGGCGTCGGACGCGTTCAATCTGAAGAACACCAACATCGATGTCGACGGCTCGCTGGCGCGCCTTGAGCCGGTGGTCGAACAGGCACGTGCGGCCGGGGTGTCAGTGCGCGGCTACGTGTCGACGGTCCTCGGCTGTCCCTATCAGGGGGCGGTGCCGGTGCGCGACGTGGTGCGTGTGGCCGGTGCCTTGCACGCGATGGGCTGCGACGAGATCTCGCTTGGCGACACCATCGGTGTCGGCACGCCGGCCAAGGCCCGCGAGATGCTGCTGGCCTGCGCGCAAGTCGTGCCGATGCCGCAGCTGGCGGTGCACTTCCACGACACCTACGGACAGGCGCTGGCGAATGTGCTGACGTGTCTGGAAGCGGGCGTGCGCGTGGTCGACAGCGCGGTCGGTGGCCTGGGGGGCTGTCCGTACGCGAAGGGCGCCAGCGGCAATCTGGCGACCGAGGACCTGCTGTACATGCTCGAGGGGCTGGGGCTGGAGACCGGGGTCGATCGCGACGCGGTGACCCGCACCGCGCTGTGGATCGGCGAGGCGCTGGGACGGCGGCCCGCGAGCAAGCTGGCAGCGGTGGCACTGGCCAACGGCGCCGCCGACTGAGCGATCCGCGTGGCGCATTGTGAGCGGGGCTGCGGCGATGCGCAGCGCCGGCGGCGCGCGCGTTCGCCGATCGGGCACATTGGATTCGCCTGATCGGAAAATCATTTGACACATCGGAGAACGGCTTGCAATCCTGCAAGCCCGTCCTCGAGGAGCGTCGTCATGCCTGTGATCGTTGCCTGCCGCATGTCGGCGCCCGTCCTGTCGGAAAAGGCCTCAGTGCATCGTCGGCGGTGCGCGGCATGAAGACGCCCGCACCGACGTCCGGCATCGCCCGTTGGTCGCTGCCGCTGCTGCTGGTGTGTATCGCCGTGGCGGGGATTGCGGCCTGGCGCGCGACGCAGACGCCGGCGCCGCAGCCGGCCGACATTCCGGTCTCGGACTTTTCTGCGGCACGTGCGTTGGTGGATCTGCGCTGGATCGCCGCCGAACCTCATCCCACCGGCTCTGCGGCCGCGGCGCGGGTCCGCGACCGGCTGGTCACGCAGCTCACCCAGGCTGGCCTCGAGGTCGAGGTGCAACGCACGCACGCGTTCGCCGAGTACCGCAATCCGCGCCTGCGCAATCTGCGCGGCGGCAATGTCGAGAACGTCGTCGCCGTACTGCCGGGACGCGACCGCAGCCTGCCTGCGGTGATGATGATGGCGCACTACGACAGCGTCGCCAATTCGCCGGGCGCGGCCGACGACGGCCTGGGCGTGGCGGTGATGCTGGAGGTCTCGCGCGCGATCGCGCCTGACGCGCGCCAGCGCGACGTGGTGTTCCTGTTCACTGATGCCGAGGAAGCCGGGTTGCTCGGCGCGCGCGCGTTCTTCGCCGAACACCCGCTGGCGCAGCGGATCGGCACCGTGGTCAATCTCGAGGCGCGCGGCAGCCGCGGCCGTGCCTTGTTGTTCGAGACCGGGCCAGGCAACGCCGGCCTGATCCGCACCTTCGCCGCTGGCGCGCCGCTGCCGGCCGGCAACTCGCTGACCGGTTTCGTCTATCGCTACATGCCCAACGGGACCGATTTCACGGTGCCGGCCGAGCGCGGCATTCCCGGGCTCAATTTCGCGATCCTCGGTGGCCTGTTCGACTACCACGCCGCGAGTTCCACGGTCGACGATCTCGACCCGGGCAGCGTCCAGCACATGGGCGCGCAGGTGCTGCCGCTGGTGCGCACCCTGGCCATGTCGCCGACCTTGCCGGCCGCCGATGCCGACCTGGTCTACAGCGATCTTCCGGGGGGTTGGATGATCGCGCTGCCGGCCTGGTCGGGCTGGTTGCTGTGGCTGATGGCGCTATTGCCGATCGTCGCGATCGCGCGTCGCGCCGCCTGGGCCGACGGTGCCTGGCGGGGCCTCGCCAGCGGCCTGGCGCTTGCGCCTCTGACGGTGCTGGCGGTGGCGTTGGCAGTCCGTCTGGCGTATCGCCTGCTCGGCGGCGGCGACGCATCGCTGCTGCTCAACCGCGATCTATTGGCGGTCTTTCCGACCCTGGCCGCCGGCTTAGGATTGCTGTCGATCGCCACCGTGCTGGCGCTGGGCGGCCTCGTCGCCGGCGGCGTGGGCCGGCGGGCGTTCGCACTCCTCGCGCTGGTCGCGGGTGCGGCCGCATCGTTGCGCGGCGGCTTCGATCCGGTCGCGCTGGGCCTCGGGGTCGTCGTCGCGGGCCTGGCCTGGACCGTGGCCGGCACCCTGCGCCGCGGCGAGGCGGTGCGCCTGGGCGCGCTGGCGTTCTTTGCCCTGCTGGGCGCGGTGGTGCAGGCGTTCGCGCCGGAACTGGCGCCGTTGCTGCTGTGGCCGCTGCTGGGCCTGGCCGTGGTCGCCTGGTGCCTGCCGGCCGATGGGCCGCTGCAGGCCGCGCGCGTGGCGGTGGCTGGGGTGGTCACGGCCTACGGGCTGGCGCATGTCTTCGGCCTGGCGCTGCAGGTGTTCGATGCCGTGGGCTTCGGTACGCCCGAAGTGCTGGCGGTCCCTGCGATCTGGCTGACGGCGCTGGCGCTGCCGTGGCTGCGAGTCGCCGATGGTCGGCGTGGGCCCGCGGTCGTGCCGCTCGCCGTCGTGCTGCTGGCCAGCGGCGTGCTGGCCGCGGCGGCGTTTCCCGGACTGGATCGGCAGCGCTACCCGGCGCTGTCGCAGGTGATGTTCGTCGCCGATCCGGCGCAGGGCCAGTACCACCGCGTCAGCGCATTGCCGCCGTCGCCGTGGGTGCGCGCGGCGCTGCATGCCGATCGCGAGGCGCCGGCGCCGCGTCCGTTGCTGGCCGTCGACCTGGCCAATGTCTGGGCGACGCCGGCGGCACCGATCGCGGTGCCGGAACCCATCCGGTTTGTGCAGTCGCGCGATGCGGCGACCGGCCAGACCGTGCTGCGCGTGCAGGCGCCGGCCGCGACCCGCGACCTGCGGGTGCTGCTCAAGAGTGCGGCCGTCGTGCCCGGCGTGACCTTGCAGGGCGAAGCGGCGCCATTGCTGGACACGCCGGATACCTGGTCGCGCCTGCGCTGGCATGCGCCGGATGCGCAGGGGATCGAACTACGTTGGCCGGCCACTGCGGGCCCAGTCGAGGTCGAGGCCGCAGCGGGCATCGACGGCTGGCCGCAGGATGCCGAGCCGCTGCCGCCGCGCGCGCCGGACGTGATGCCCTGGTCCCTGTCCGACATGACCTGGGTGCTCGGACAGACGCGCGTCGAGCCCTGAGGGCTTCGTGGCCGCGGGCGCTTGGACGCCCGTGGCAGCCGCCCGCCGCTCACAGCAATTGCAGGCGGGCATGCGAATGCCGGCCATGAGGCCGGCGGTTCGTGTCGACGTCGCTTGTTGCGTTGAAAAAGGATCGCCGCGACGAGCGGGCCTGCATCGCAGGCCCGGGTGTCGTGTCGCGATCGCGGGCTCAGACCAAGCGCGTCAGCCAGCCGTGCCGATCGGGCGCGCGGCCGTACTGGATGTCCAGCAACGCCTGCCGGATCTTGGTCGTGACCGCACCCGGATCGGCCTCGGCGTCGCCAACCTCGAAGTCGCGGCCCTTGAGCACGCCGATCGGCGAGATGCTCGCGGCGGTGCCGCAGGCGAACACCTCGGCGATCTCGCCCGAGCGCACGCCGTCGATCCATTCGGCGATCTCGACCCGGCGCTCGGTCACGGTGTGGCCGTGGTCGCGCAGCAACTGGATCACGCTGTCGCGGGTGATGCCTTCCAGGATGCTGCCGGTCAGCGACGGCGTGACCACGCTGCCATCGCGCTGCACCAGGAACACATTCATGCCGCCCAGTTCCTCGACGAAGGTGTTGCTCTCCGCGTCCAGGAACAGCACCTGGGCGCAGCCATTGTCGTAGGCCTCGCGCTGGGGCAGCAGCGAGGCGGCGTAGTTGCCGCCGCACTTGGCCGAGCCGGTGCCGCCGCGACCGGCGCGGGCGTAGTCGCGCGACAGCCAGATCGAGACCGGCTTGATGCCGCCCTTGAAGTAGGCGCCGGCGGGGCTGGCGATCACGTAGTAGGCCACGCGACGCGCCGGGCGCACGCCGAGGAAATCCTCGTTGGCGATCATGAAGGGCCGGATGTACAGGCTCGACTCGCCGCCGCCCGGCACCCAGGCCTGGTCGGTGCGCACCAGCTGGCGGATCGACTCGACGAACAGATCCACCGGCAGTTCGGGCAGGGCCATGCGGCGCGCCGAGTGCTGCAGGCGGCGGCCGTTGGCGTCGGGCCGGAACGTCCAGATCGAGCCGTCGGCATGGCGGAACGCCTTCATGCCTTCGAAGATCTCCTGGCCGTAGTGCAGCACGGCGGCCGCCGGCGAGAACGTCAGCGGGCCGTAGGGCCGCACGTGCGCGTCGTGCCAGCCGTCCTCGACGGTCCAGTCGATCGCGACCATGTGGTCGGTGAAATGGGTCCCGAAACCCGGGTCGGCGAGAATCGCTTCGCGGTCGGCCTGCTGGCGGACCTGTTGCGAGGGAACGATGCGGAAGGTGTGGATCGGCTCGGTGGTCATGCGCGAACTCAGATGTGCAAAGCGTGGCCGAGTGCGCGCAGCGCCGCTTCCTGCACGGCTTCGCCCAGCGTCGGGTGGGGATGGATGGTGCCGGCGATGTCCTCGAGCGTGGCGCCCATCTCGATGGACTGCACGAACGCGATCGACAGTTCCGAGACCTGCACGCCGACGGCCTGCCAGCCGACGATGCGGTGATCGGCTGCGCGCGCGACCACGCGCACGAAGCCGTCGGTGGATTCGAGCGACATGGCGCGGCCGTTGGCCGCGAACGGGAACAGCGCGGTCTTGGCGTCGATGCCCTGGGCCTTGGCCTCGTCCGGCGACAGGCCGACCACGACGACTTCCGGATCGGTGAAGCACACCGCCGGAATCGCGGCCGGCACGAACCGGCGCTTCTTGCCGCTGACGATCTCGGCCACCAGTTCGCCCTGGGCCATCGCGCGGTGCGCCAGCATGGGCTCGCCGGCGACATCGCCGATCGCCCAGACATGACGCATCGAGGTCCGGCACTGGTCGTCGATCTTGATCGCCTTGCCGGCGAGGTCGAGGCCCAGCGATTCGAGGTTGAAACCGTCGGTCTTCGGGCGACGGCCGACCGCGACCAGAATCTGATCGCCATCGATGCTCAGCTCGGTGCCGTCCGGATCGCGCACGCGCAGCGCGCCGCTGTCCGACAGGCCCAGCACGCTGTGGCCGGTCAGGACCTTGACACCGGACTTCTGCAGATGGGTGGCGACCGGCTTGGTCAACTCATTGTCGTAGGCCGGCAGGATGCGATCCTGCGCCTCGACCACCGTCACTTCGCAGCCGAGCTTGCGGTAGACGGTGCCGAGCTCCAAGCCGATGTAGCCACCGCCCACGACGATCAGATGCTTGGGCAGTGCAGTCGGCGACAGCGCTTCGGTCGAGGAGATCACCTTGCCGCCGAACGGCAGGAACGGCAGTTCCACCGGCACCGAGCCGGTCGCCAGCAACAGGTGC
This sequence comes from Luteimonas sp. RC10, assembly GCF_014192745.1. Lineage (GTDB taxonomy): Bacteria > Pseudomonadota > Gammaproteobacteria > Xanthomonadales > Xanthomonadaceae > Luteimonas. The sequence goes on along the minus strand of NZ_JACHYJ010000006.1, from coordinate 208,031 downwards.
TCGCACTTGATGCGCAGGTTGCCACCGTCCTCACCGGCGCCGGCGACATCGACGGTCTTGCCGTCGACGATCGTCGCCCAGCCCTTGATGAGTTGCGCGCCGTTCTTCTTCAGCAGCGCGCCGACACCGCCGGTGAGCTTCTTGACGATGCCCGCCTTCCATTCGACGGTCTTGGCCAGGTCGATCGTCGGCGCCTGCACGGTGATGCCCAGCGGCGAGGTGCCGGCAGCGAACGCGGCGACCTTGGCGAATTCCTCGGCGGCATGGATCAGCGCCTTGGACGGGATGCAGCCGATGTTGAGGCAGGTGCCGCCCGGGTTCACGCCTTCGACGACGACGGTCTTGATGCCGAGCTGGCCGGCGCGGATGCCGGCGACGTAGCCGCCGGGGCCGCCGCCGATGACCAGCAGCTGGGTTTCAATGGTCTTCGACATCAGACACTCACTCCACGAACAGCAGGGCAGGGGTTTCCAGGCGACGCCGGATCGCCTGCACGAACTCGGCCGCGTCCATGCCGTCGACGATGCGATGGTCGAACGACGAGGACAGGTTCATCAGCTTGCGCGCGACCACCTGGCCGTTCTGGAACATCGGCCGTTCGATGATGCGGTTGACACCGACGATCGCCACTTCCGGGTGGTTGATGATCGGCGTGGAGACCACGCCGCCCACCGGGCCGAGGCTGCTGATGGTGATGGTCGAGCCCGACAGTTCCTCGCGCGTGGCCTTGCCTTCGCGCACAGCCGTGGCCAGACGCGCGATCTCGCCGGCGGTCTGCCACAGGTCCAGCGATTCGGCATGCGCGACCACCGGCACCGACAGGCCCACCGCGCTCTGCGTGGCGATGCCCAGCTGCACGCCTTCATAGCGGGTAACGATGTTGGCTTCGTCGTCGAAGCGGGCATTCATCTGCGGGTAGTCGCGTGCGGCCAGGATCACCGCACGCGCCAGCAGCGGCAGCAGGGTCAGCTTGCCGCGCTCCTTGCCCCAACGCGCGTTGAGTTGGGCGCGCAAGGCCTCGACCTCGGTGACGTCGATCTCTTCCACATAGGTGATATGCGGAATGGTCGACCACGACTGCTGCATCTTCTGCGCGATCTTGCGGCGCAGGCCCATGATCGGGATCTGCTGCTCGCCGGTGCGGCGCGCATAGCCGCCACCCGAGGCCGCGCCACCGACCGGCTGGGCCTTGCCGCCAGCCGCGGCATAGGCGTCGAGATCGGCCTGCAGGATGCGGCCGCCCGGGCCGGTGGCCGGCACATAGCGTAGCTCGATGCCCAGGTCCCAGGCGCGGCGGCGCACGGCCGGCGAGGCCAGCGGCTGTTCGCCGGCGGCGAGCACGCCATTGGTCACCGCGCCGCGCGTTTCGGACTTGGCGACCGGTGCCGGCGCGGCCGGCTTCGCAGGCGCCGCGGGCTTGGGTTCGGCAGCCGGGGCGGGCTTGGCGGCCTCGTCCTTTCGGGTGTCGGCCTTCGGCGTGTCGACCTTCGGTTCGGCAGGCTTGGCGGCCGGTGCCTCGGGCGCCGCCGCGCCGGCCTTCACATTGCCGGCGCCTTCGACTTCGAGCCGGATCAGTTCGCTGCCGACGGCCATCATCTCGCCGGGCTGGCCGCCCAGCGAGACCACGGTGCCGGCGACGGGCGAGGGGATCTCGACCATCGCCTTGTCGGTCATGACCTCGGCCACGACTTCGTCCTCGGCGACGGTACCGCCGACCTCGACCTTCCAGGCGATCAGCTCGACTTCGGCGATGCCCTCGCCGATGTCCGGCATCTTGATGACGTGGTGTCCCATCGCTCAGTCCTCCAGCACGCGATGCATCGCGTCGATGACCCGGGCCGGACCCGGGAAGTAGTCCCATTCCTGCGCGTGCGGGTAGGGGGTGTCCCAACCGGTGACGCGTTCGACCGGCGCTTCGAGGTGATAGAAGCAGTGCTCCTGCACCAGGGCGACGAGCTCGGCGCCGAAGCCGCAGGTGCGGGTCGCCTCGTGCAGCACGATGCAGCGACCGGTCTTCTTGACGGAGGCGACGATCGTCTCGAGATCCAGCGGCCACAGGCTGCGCAGGTCGATGACCTCGGCGTCGATGCCGGCATCCTCGGCCGCGGCCTGCGCCACCCACACCGTGGTGCCGTAGGTCAGGATGGTGACGGCCTGGCCTTCGCGCACGATGGCGGCCTTGTCCAGCGGCACCGAGTAGTAGCCCTCCGGCACCAGGTTGTCGGCATGCTTGGACCAGGCGACGACCGGTCGGTCGTGATGACCGTCGAACGGGCCGTTGTACAGGCGCTTGGGCTCGAGGAAGATCACCGGATCGTCGTTCTCGATCGAGGCGATCAGCAGGCCCTTGGCGTCATAGGGGTTGGACGGCATCACCGTGCGCAGGCCGGCGACGTGGGCGAAGATCGCCTCCGGGCTCTGGCTGTGGGTCTGGCCGCCGTAGATGCCGCCGCCGCAGGGTGTGCGGAACACCAGCGGCGAGGTGAACATGCCGTTGGAGCGATAGCGCAGGCGCGCGGCTTCGGAGACGATCTGATCGTAGGCCGGATAGATGTAGTCGGCGAACTGGATCTCGGCGACCGGGCGCAGGCCGTAGGCCGCCATGCCGATCGCCGCCCCGGCGATGCCGCTTTCGGAGATCGGCGCATCGAACACGCGTTGCTTGCCGTACTTGGCCTGCAGGCCGTCGGTGCAGCGGAACACGCCGCCGAAGTAGCCGACGTCCTCGCCGAAGATCACCACGTTGTCGTCGCGCTCGAGCATGACGTCCATCGCCGAACGCAGCGCCTGGATCATCGTCATCGGCGCGCTGCCGGTGCTCTGGAGTTCGGTTTCGCTCATCTCACACTCCCAACTGCTGGCGCTGGCGGCGAAGGTGGTCGGGCATGTCCTTGTAGACGTCGTTGAACATGTCGGCCGCGCCGGGACGGTTGTCGCTGCCGAGCAACCCGTGGGACTCGGCCTCCTTGAGTGCGCGCGAGATCTCGGCATCGAGTTCGCTGCGCACCTGTTCGTGCTGTTCCTCGCTCCACAGCCCGCGCTTGATCAGATGCCGCTTCAGGCGCTCGATCGGATCGCCGAGCGGGAAGTGCTGGGCGTCGTCGGCGGGACGGTACTTGGACGGATCGTCGGAGGTCGAATGCGGGCCGGCGCGATAGGTGACCCATTCGATCAGCGTCGAGCCCAGGTTGCTGCGCGCGCGCTCGGCGGCCCAGCGCGAGGCGGCGTAGACGGCCAGCAGGTCGTTGCCGTCCACGCGCAGCGACGGAATGCCGTAGGCGGCGCCGCGCGCGGCGAAGGTGGTGTTCTCGCCGCCGGCGATCGCCTGGAACGTCGAGATCGCCCACTGGTTGTTGACGACGTTGAGGATCACCGGCGCGTGGTAGACGTGGGCGAACACCAGTGCGGCGTGGAAATCGCCCTCGGCGGTCGCGCCATCGCCGACCCAGGCGGTCGCGATCTTGGTGTCGCCCTTGATCGCCGACGCCATCGCCCAGCCCACGGCCTGGATGTACTGCGTGGTCAGATTGCCGGAGATCGAGAAGAAGCCCGCGTCCTTGTACGAGTACATGATCGGCAGCTGGCGGCCCTTCAGCGGGTCGGCGGCGTTCGACAGGACCTGGCACATCATCTCGACCAGCGAGACTTCCTTGGTGATCAGGATGCCCTGCTGGCGGTAGGTCGGGAACTGCATGTCGCCGTCGCGCAGCGCCAGCGTCTGGCCGACCGCGATGGCTTCCTCGCCCAGGCACTGGATGTAGAACGAGGTCTTCTTCTGGCGCTGGGCGATCAGCATGCGCGCATCGAATGCGCGGGTCTTGAGCATCGCGTGCATCGCGCGCAGCAGCACGGCGTCGTCGATGTCGGCCGCCCACGGGCCGACCGCGTCGCCGTTGTCGTCGAGCACGCGGACCAGCTGCGTGGTCAGCGGTGCGGTCTGGCCAGCGGTCACGTCGAGCGCGGGTTTGTCGACCGCGCCTGCCGGGCTGAGCTGCAGATAGGAGAAATCGGTGGCCTGGCCCGGGCGGGCACTGGGTTCGGGCACGTGCAACCGCAATGGAGCGGGCGTGGCCGGGGTCTGGGACGTGGACATGTCAGGAGCCTCGCTGGACATGGGACATGGAAGGACAGGCGTGCCGGCGGCGGGGGGCGTCGGCGAGGGCGCGGCCGATGCCCGGACGGGCGATCGACGCGAGGGGGCACGCGCGGAGCGCGTGCCGGGACGGGGCACAGGGCAAGAAACGCTTCTCCCGGTCGGGGCGGGCTCGGCCCGCGGCACTCAGGCGGGCGCGGCACGCCGCATTCCGCCAAGCGTGAAGTCTACGGTGCCGCTCGGCTATCGTAAATTTGTTTAATTCTTTATGAGGTATCGTCCAATCCGATACCGCACTGCCTTCGGAGCCTCCAATGCAGATTCCCGCCAACCTGTCGTTGCGGCAGCTGCGCTATTTCGCCGAAGCCGCCGAGCTGGGCCAGTTCTCCCAGGCCGCGCGCAAGCTGCATGTCTCGCAGTCGGTGATCACCACCGCGGTCGCGCAGCTCGAGACGATGCTGGGGCTGCGGCTGTTCGATCGGATGCCGCACGGCGTCGCGTTGACTGCCGAAGGCCATCGATTCCACCAGCACGTGCGTCACGTGCTGGACACGCTGCAGGATGCGCTCAGCGAGCCGACGCTGCTGGCCAACACGCTGGCCGGCACCGTGCGGGTCGGCGCGTCCTATACGGTGCTGGGTTACTTCCTGCCCAGTCTGCTGGCACGGTTCAAGCGCTCCTATCCGCTGGTGGAGATCGACCTGATCGACATGGATCGGACCGAGATCGAGCGCGGCGTCGGCGACGGCGACCTCGACCTGGGGCTGTGCATCATCTCCAACATGGTGGCGCCGCATGTGCTCAGGCGACAGACGTTGATCCGCTCGCGCCGCCAGTTGTGGCTGGCCGAATCGCATCCGTTGGCGCAACTGCCGACGGTCGGCCCGGCCGACGTGGCGCCGTATCCCTACATCATGTTGAAGGTGGACGAGGGCGAGGCCTCGTCGATGCGTTACTGGCGCTCGGTGGGCCATGTGCCGAACGTCGCGTTCCGCACCTCGTCGCTCGAAGCCTTGCGCGGCCTGGTTGCCTACGGGTTCGGCGTCAGCATCCTGTCGGACATGGTGTATCGGCCCTGGTCACTGGACGGCCGCCGCATCGACGTCCGCACGCTCGAGGTGGCCGTGCCGCCGATGGAAGTGGGCCTGGTCTGGCGCCCCGACGATCCGCTATCGGCACCTGCGAACGCGCTGCACCAGTTCCTGGTGTTCGCCTGCGAGACCTGAGCGCACAGCGGCTTGCGCGTTGACGCCCGCCCCCGCAAGGCGGGGAGGGTTGGGTTGGGGGCAATCGGCCCCGCTGCCGCGACGCCACGCCGATCCGACCATAGCGACGGGTTATGCCTGACCCAAGCATTCGCAATGGAGCGGGCACACGTCGCCCGGTTAAGTTCCTAGTCGAGAATTTCATGGCGGATTCTCCGATCAGGCCTCTTCGGTTCGCGATCGGAGCACGTCTTCCGCCATGAGACCGGCAGCCGCGGGAGGGAATCCGCCATCGTCTGTGCCGGCCTGCGCCCCTCCCCCCAGAGCCGGGTTCTGTCCGTCCTTTCAGGGGTCACCCCCCACTTGCCGAGACCGAACACCATGCGCAATCGCGTCGCCCGTCCCTCCCTGTTGTCGCTGGCCTGTAGCGTCGGCTTGTTCGCCGCTGGCGCGCCGGTCCTGTCCATCGCGCAGGACGCGCCCGAACCCGCGGCCGTCGCCCGCAGCACGCAGACGCTCGAGGTCGTGCAGGTCACCGCGCAAAAGCGCGTGGAGTCGCCCACTGAAATCCCGATGTCGATCAGCGTGCTGGGCGAGGAAGCCCTCGACCGCCTGCAGATCAACAACGTCAACAACCTGGCCGGCGTGATCCCCGGCCTGCAGGTCAATAACCTGGGCTGGCCCGGCCGCACGCAGGTGTCGCTGCGCGGCATCGTGCCGATGGGCAACACGGCCTCGACCGCGATCTACGTCGACGACATCCCGCTGACCCCCAACGGGTCGCTGTCCGGCGGCACGTCCGGCATGTTCGATCTGCTGCCCTACGATCTGCAGCATGTCGAAGTGCTGCGGGGCCCGCAGGGCACGCTGTATGGCGCCAGTGCGCTGGGCGGCCTGGTCAAATATGTCACCCGTCGCCCCGAACTGGACTACTTCGAAGGGCGGGCCGGTGGCACGGTCAGCGTCATCGACGATGGCGGCCACGTGGGCTACGCCGGACGCGCGTCGATCAACGCGCCACTGGCCGAAGGCACGCTGGCGATGCGTGCCAGTTATGCCGAGCAGGCGACGCCGGGCTGGATCGACAACACCGTGCTCCAGCGACGCGACACCAATGATGTGCGCCAGAAGGCGGGGCGTCTGTCGCTGCTGTGGCAGCCGACCGATACGCTCGAAGTGGTGCTCAGCGCGATCACCCAGCAGAACCGCGCCGACAACCTCGGCGTGGTCTCGCTCGATCCGGTGACGCTCGAGCGCTCGCTGCCGGGCTATGCCAGCGATTATCTGCTGGCGCAGCCGAGCACCATCGAGGCCGACGTCTACGGGTTGACCATCGACTGGGATCTGGGCTGGGCCGATTTCAGTGCATCGAGCAGTTGGCTCGACTCGGACACCTGGCGCGTGCAGGACCTGTCGGCCGAGTACGTGCCGCTGCTCGGTGGCACGCCGGGTCGAGGGCCGATGGCTTATGCCGCGCTCGACACCAGGATCGGCCTGCGCAAGTTCACCCAGGAAGTCCGCCTGACCTCCAAGAACACCGGCAGGCTGGCGTGGCAGATCGGCGCGTTCTATACCGACGAGGATGCCGACTACATCGAGTTTGGCGACATCATGAGCGCGGGCATGACGCCGGTGGCCTCGCTGTTCACGGCCGATGTGCTCACCACGTATCGCGAGAAGGCGCTGTTCGGCAACACGACCTGGAAGTTCAGCGATCGCTTCGACCTGGCCCTGGGCCTGCGCCACGCGCAGAACGATCAGGTGTTCGACCAGAACCTGGGCGGCCTGCTGGGCGGTGGACAGGCCTATACCGGCACCTCGTCGGAAAGCGTGACCACCTGGAGCGTCAGTCCGCGTCTGTTCTTCGGGCAGGACAGCATGGCGTATCTGCGGGCGGCCAGCGGCTATCGCGCCGGCAGTCCCAATCCGCTGATCGCCAACGCACCCAACGTGCCGCGCCAGGTCGGCGCCGACACGCTGGTCAACTACGAACTGGGGATCAAGCGCCATCTGTGGGACCGGCGTGCGCTGGTTGAAGCCGCGGTGTTCCGCATCGACTGGGAGGACATCCGTCTGAACCTGGTAACGCCGAGCGGCATTTCCTATGGCCTCAACGGCGGCACCGCACGCAGCCAGGGTGTCGAACTCAGCGGTTCGGTCGCCGCGACCGACGGCCTGCGCCTGAGCGGCGCGCTGACCTATACCGATGCCGAACTGACCGGTTCGATTCCGGGGCAGGCACCGGCGGGCACGCCGCTGCCACAGGTCCCGGAGTGGAGCGGCAGCGTGCAGGCGTATTACCAGTTCCCCACGCGCGGCGAGTGGGCCTGGAGCCTGGCCGGCGCTTTGCGCTACTACGGCAGCCGCCCGCTGTCGGTCGCGGCGTCGCAGTCGATCGAGCTGTCGAGCTACAGCCTGCTCGACCTCAGCGCCGAGCTGGGCAGCACCGATGCCTCGTTCCGCTTCTTCGTCAACAACGTCACCAACGAAGACACCTTCACCTCGGCCAGTCGGACCCTGTTCGGATCGGCGCGTCTGACGCGCTGGAACGGCGTGATGCTGCAACCGCGTACAGTCGGCGTCTCGTTCGATTACAGGTTCTGACCATGGCACGCGGACGGGCAAGACGAGGGTGGGCGAGGGCGTTGCTGGCGGGCGGACTGCTGGTCGCCGCGCAGGTGCAGGCGGTCGATCCGGATGCGGTGCGTGCGCTGGTGGCCGACCCTGCGCACGCGGCTGCACCCGGCTGTGCGGTCGCGGCATTCCGCGGTGGCGCGCCGGTCCTGTCGGTCTCGGCAGGCCTGGCCGACCTCAAGCGCGAGCGTCCGATCGACGGCCGCACGGTGTTCTACGCAGCCTCGGTGTCCAAGCAGTTCACCGCGCTGGTGGTCGCGCAACTCGCGGTCGAGGGCACGATCGATCTCGACGCCGACGTGCGGCGCTACCTGCCCGAGTTGCCGGCGTATGCCCACACCGTGACCCCACGGATGCTGCTGCACCACACCGCCGGCGTGCCGGACTGGCTGATGCTCGCTGCGCTGTCGGGTGCGTCGGACTGGAGCACGCTCGATGCACGCCAGATCATGGCGCTGATCATCGCGCAGCCGCAGACTGCGTTCGTGCCGGGAAGCCGCCACGCCTACTCCAACAGCGGCTATCGGCTGCTCGCCGTGCTCGTCGAGCGGGTCACCGGTACGCCGTTCGCCGAGCGTGTCCGCACCCACGTGTTCGAGCCGCTGGGCATGCGCGACGCCTTCGTTCTGGACGGCGCACGGCCGACGGGTGCGAACGTTGCGCACGGCTATGTCCCGGTCGGCGACGGCTTCGAGGTGCGCGACACGTATCCGCTGGTCTCAGGATCGGGCGGGGTGATGCTCAGCGTCGAGGATCTTGCGCGGTACGAGCACGACATCGAGGTCGGTCACCGGGTCTGGACTGCACCGGTGCGTGCGCTGATGTGGACGCCCGCGCGGTTGTCCGACGGCGGCCTGTCCGGTGCGCCCGACGGCCTGGGCTATGCCGGGGGCCTGCGCATCGGGCAGCGCCTGGGCCAGCGCGTCATCCAGCACGCCGGCGGCGCCGAGGCCTTCCGCCTGCAGTACCTGCGCCTGCCCGATCGTGGGCTCGCGGTCGCGGTGCTGTGCAACCGCGGCGACCGCGACCCGGTTCCGCTTGCCGATACAGTCGCGGCCATGCTCGAGGGGGACACGCTCTGGTCGTCAACCGCGCAGGCGGCTGCCCGTGTCGGCGACTACACGAATGCGGCGCTGTCGCTGCGCTACCGGATCGACGCGATCGAGGCGGACGACCGCCTGCACGCGACGGTCTTCTCGCCGCTGACGCCGGCAGCCGGCGAACCGCAGGTGTTCCGGCCCGATGATGCCGGCGGCTACGTGGCCGAGGATCCGGTCCGGTCGATCCGGCTGCGCTTCCAGCCCGAGGGTGCCGCACTGCAGGTGTCGATGGGCGACGAAGTCGTCCGGCTGCTGCGGGTGGCCGAATGACCGACCTCGTACAGCCCAGGCGTCGCAGGCGTTGGCTGCGCATCGTGCTGGCGGTCGTTGCCTTGCTGCTGGTGGGCGCGGTGCTGACCTTGCACCTGCTGATCCGCAAAGGCAGCTGCAGCGCTGCGGTGCCGTTTGCCGCGACATTGCGCGATGCCGATGTCGACGGGGTACGCATGCGCTGGTCCATCAGCGGCGATCCTGACAACCGACGTCCGACGCTGGTCATGATCACGGGGCTGGGCAGCGGCCAGAGCACATGGGCGCCCGTGCTCGAAGGCCTGCTGCGGCATGGCCGCGTCTTCACCTACGACCGACCCGGCTACTGCGAGAGCGATGCCGCACCGCCGGGACCGCGCGATGTGGTGACGATGGCCGACGAACTGCACGGGCTGCTCGAAGAAACGCAGGTCGCGCCGCCATACGTGCTGGTCGGCCACTCGCTCGGTGGGCTGGTGGCCGAGGCCTACGCCGCGCGCTATCCCGATCAGATCGCCGGCCTGGTGTTCGACGATGCCCGCGCCTCCGATTTCATGCTGCGCTGCCTGGATACACTGGGCGAGGCGCGGTGTGCCGATCCCTGGTGGGTTCGCCCGGTGCTGACGCTCGCGCCGATCCAGTCGCGCGAGTTCGCCGCGCTGCAGGCCAGCGAAGCCCAGGTGCGCAGCCTGACGCCTGTCTCCGGCGTCCCCGCGCTGGTGCTGTCGGCCGGCGTGCTCCGGCTGGGGGACGACGTCCGCGATGTCTGGCTCGACAGCCAGCGCGGTCTGGCGGCACGCTACGGTGCGCGCCAGATCACGTTCGAGGACAGCGAGCATTTCCTGCATACGCAGGCGCCCGACCGCTTCGTGTCGCTGGTCGGCGGCTTCGTCGATGCGCTGCCGCCGCGCACGTCGCCTGAATCGACGCCGTAGTGGCGCCCGAGGCCGTCAGCCGATCGCCGGCGCCCCGCGCTCGCCCAGCGCGGTCACCAGTTGCGTCAGAAAGCCCTCGGTCAGACGCGAGGGCGGGCGATCCTCCAGGAACATGCACTGCACCTTGAAACCGAGCGCCGGGGTGAGCGGCCGCGAGGCGAGGCCGTTGCCGCCGATCGCCCGCGCGGTGAATTCGTCGACGATCGACAGGCCCGCCCCGCATCGGGTCAGGCCCGCGGCGATGTAGAAGGTCTGGTTGGAGACGACCTCGCGCACACGCACCTCCAGCCGCTGCAGCTCGCGGTTGAACAGGTCGCCCAGCGGACCGCCGGTCGTCATCCCGATCAGGTCGCGGTCCTGCAGCGCCTGGAGCGCGACGCGTTCGCCGACATCGGGCATGTCCTGTTCGCGGAACATCACCTCCAGTTCTCCGTCGGCGAGCGTCCGCCGTTGCAGACGCGGATGCGGCGGGGCGTCGTAACCGATCGCGATGTCGCAACTGCGTTCGTAGAGCGCACGGAACAGGTCGTCGTGGTGCAGGGTCTGCACCTCGAAGGTGACCTGCGGATGTTGCGTGCGGAAGCGTGCGATCGCCAGCGGCGCCACGGCCAACCCCAGCGAGGGCACCACGGCCAGCCGGATGTGGCCGTCGGTCAAAAACCGCAGTTTGCCGGCCGCCTTCTGCAGCGACGTCAGGCGCCGAAAGACCTCCGCCGCCTCGATGGCCAGCGCGTGCGCTTCGTCGGTCGGCACCAGACGCCCGCGGACCCGTCGGAACAACGCGATCCCCAGCCGCTGCTCGGTGTGCTGGAGCACCTTGCTCAGTGCGGGCTGCGAGACGTGCAGTGCGCGCGCGGCGCCGCTGATCGAGCCGATGGTGTAGATCGCATGGAAGACTTCGATCTGGCGAAAGCGCATGGGCGGGTCTGGACTTGCGTGACGGCGCGTCGTGCGCGCGGGGAACCGATGGCTCAGCGGACGTGCGCCACCGGAACGTCAGCCGGCTGCGGGCACGGCGCCGGCGAGGATGGCGCGCGGGTGTCGGCGCTGCGCAGGCCGCCACCCCACAGTTGGGGCGATGTCGGCTGCAGCAGGCCGCCGACGAAGCTTACGCCGCCAGGATGATCGTCGCGCAACCAGAGCGGTCCGTCGAGGTCGATGAAGCGCGCGTGCCGGGCCACATGCAGCGCCGGCGCGATCGCCAGCGACGAGCAGCCCATGCAGCCGACCATGATGTCGAACCCTTGGGCCTGCGCTGCGTCCAGCAGCGACAGCGCGCCGGTCAGGCCGCCGGTCTTGTCGAGCTTGATATTGACTACCTGGTAGAGCCCGCGCAGGCGGGGCAGGTCGGTGGCGACGTGACAGGATTCATCCGCGCACAGCAGAGCGGTCGAGTCGAAGCCCGCAAGCTGCGCGTCTTCGCCGGCGGGCAGCGGCTGCTCCACCAACTCCACCCGGGCCTCGGCGAGCACCGGCTGCATCGCCTGCAGCAGCGCCAGCGTCCAGCTCTCGTTGGGATCGACCATCAGCCGCGCCTGCGGCGCCGCCTCGCGCACCGCACGGATCAGGTGCGCGGGATCGTCGGCGCCGACCTTGATCTTGAGCAGGTCGAGGTGCGCATGTCCGCGTGCGGCGCTGGCCATGCGCTCGGCCGTATCCAGGCCGATGGTCTGTGCACTCGGCAGGCAGGGCGGGGCAGTCTGCCCGAGCAGCGTGGCGACCGACACACCGCGGCGCTGCGATTCCAGGTCCCACAGCGCGGCATCGACCGCATTGCGTGCCGCGCCCGGCGGCAGCATCTGCTGCAACTGCGCCCGATCGATTCCACGAGGCGCGGCGCGGGTCAGCGTCTCGATCTGTCCCAGGACCGATGCGATCGTTTCCCCGTAACGGGCATACGGCGTGGACTCGCCGCGACCGACGTGGCCGCCATCGCGGACATGGACCTCGACGACCTCGGCCGTGGTGCGCAAGCCGCGCGAGATGCGAAAGGGAACGGCCAGCGGCCAACTGCGCGGGTGTGCGCTCAACCAGGACAGCATGCGAGCACCTTGTCGATGATGGTGGTGGCGCCGTGGCGCAGGGGATCGCAGGTCGGCAACGCGAAGGCCTGCTCGGTGTCGCGGCACAGGCGCAGCGCCCCGGCATCGGACAGGGCACTGGTATTGAGAGCGATCCCTACCGCCTGCACGCGGGGATTGGTCAGGCGTGCCGCCGCGAGGTTCGCTTCGAGCGTGATGGCGAGGTCCGGTGGCGCCATGTGCGGCAGGCCGCGCATGTGCTGGCGTCCCGGCGTATGGCACAGCACCAGCGCGTCGGGCTGGGCGCCATGCAGCAGCCCGAGTGCGACCCCGGCGAACGACGCGTGGAACAGCGACCCCTGGCCCTCGATGACGTCCCAGCCGCCGTCGTCGCGCGCGGGCGACAACGCTTCGACGCCCCCTGAAATGAAGTCGGCGACCAGCGCGTCGATCGCAATGCCTCGACCGGCGATGAGAATCCCGGTCTGGCCGGTTGCGCGAAAGTCGGCCGGGACGCCGCGTGCGCGCAACGCCGCTTCGAGAATGAGCGCGGTGACCATCTTGCCGGTGGAGCAGTCGGTACCGACCGTCAGCAGGCGCCGGCCTTCGCGCTTGCGCCCGGTTCCGACCGGCAGCTCGGGCGGTGGCATCCGGACTTCGAACAGGCGTCTGCCGTGGCGCTGCGCAGCGGCGGCGATCGTCGGGTGCGCGGCCAGGCGTTCGTGCAGGCCGGATGCAACATCGAGCCCGGCCGCGAGCGCGGCGACGATATCGTCCACCATGGTCGGCGACAGCCGGCCGCCCGCACTGGCGAGGCCGATGACCAGTGTCCTGACGCCCGCAGCGTGCGCGTGCACGAAGTCCATATCCGGCAGACCGACTGTCGTGCGGCATTGCGGCCCACGGAACTGGCCGGCGCACCACTGCGGGCGGAACTGCGCGAGGCCTCGCGCGGTCTTGGCGGCCAGGTCGTCGGCTGCATCGCCCAGATAGAGCAGGAACGGCGGGGCCCAGGCGCCGGGCGCGTCGGACTCGAGGGACATCAAGCGCAGGCTCCTGGCCAGTTCCGGATCACCCGACCATCTTCAGCGGCGCGCGCACGGCCGGCTATTGAATTGGCGCTGCCAATCCATAGCCACAGCTTATGGGCAGGCGCGGCGCGCGTTCAGCGGGCTCCAGTCGGTGAGGGCGGCGGCGGCACACTGCCATCGAACGCCAGGCCGCGTCGGGTCCACAGCTCGCGACTCGCGTAGAGCAGCAGTGGCACGACATAGGTGGACAGAATCGCGTACGCCAAGAGGCGATAGCCCTGCGCGATCAGCGACACCAGCCCAATCGCGTCGGCCATGACCACCGCGCCGAGCAGGAGCGCGGCGATGATCCCGGCGCGCAGCAGCGGGCCCGGCTCGCGGCCGCTCCGCTCCTGCCAGTGGATCAGGATGCGTCGGTCGACCGATGCCATCAGCGCCACGCCGGTCTCGACCAGGGCCACCAGGATCATCAGCCGGAACAGCCAGTGGAACCAGGGAATGCCCAGTTGGCCCAGCATCAGATCCGAGGGCAGCGGCGCGTCGGCGACGCCGGGCAGGAAGGCCAGCATGCACAGGTAGAAGATCATCGCCGGCAGGATCGCCAGCGGGCCGGCGAGCGCGCCGGCGACCACGGCATCGCGGCGCCCCAGCATGTGGCGCACGACCAGCAATGCCGACACCGCTGCGAAGACGTTGTAGCCGGCGTAGGTCAGCCCGTCGAGCGCCCAGCGCGCCTCGGGCGGGCCGGCGCTCGACAGCGCCGACATCGATGCACCACCGAAGCGCATCAGAATCAGGCATGCCGCCAGCGCGTAGACCAGGTACATGAAGATCGACATCAGCTTGAACAGGCGCTCGACGGCGTTCGCGCCGGCCTGCACCACCAGCGTGATCACGACCACCAGCAGCAGTGTGCCGACGATGCGCGGCCAGGCGAACATGCTCGACGCCAGTTCGCCGGCGGCCGCACCGAACACCGCCAGCACCACGATGATCAGGGCCAGATAGGCGATCTCGAACGTCCACCAGCCGCGACCGAGCAGATGCCGGAAGAAGCTGCGGTAGTCGTAAGCGCGGATCTGCTGGGCAAGCAGGAACGTCAGCGCGCATACGACGCTCCACACCACCATCGACAGCGTGATCGCCGCCAGGCCGCCCCAAGGCCCCGACGGCAGGAAGAACTCGGCCAGCTCGCGACCGGTGGCGTAGCCGCCACCGATCACTGCGGACTTGAAGGCCAGGCCCGGCAGCAGAAACCGCTGGAACCGGCTGGCCTGGGGCGTCATGGCGTCGCGGCCTTGGGCAGGAACAGGTAGTAATCGCGCACGGTCCGGGCAATCTCGGCGATGACGCGCTCACGATCGCTCCGCGGCGCCGAGCTTCCCTTGACGAACGCCGAGATCACCACCTGGCTGCCGTCAGGCAGCGTGACCACGCCCACGTCGTTGACCGTGCCGCCCAGCGTGCCGCTCTTGTCGGCAACCACCGTGCCGGCCGGCATGCGGCCACGCAGACGATCACTGCAGGTGCGGCAGCGTTGCATCACCTGGATCAGCGTCTGCGTGCTGTCGGCACTCAGCGCCTCCCCCTTGAACAGGCGCGTCAACAGCGTCGACATGGCGCGCGGGGTCGAGGTATCGCGAGGATCGGCATCGAAGGCGCGATTGGCTTGCTGGCTGCGCGCCAGCAGCGCCGGATCCTTCGCCAGTTCGGCCACGCCGGCCTTGGTCAGCGGTCCGGCCTCGCGGATGCCGTAGAAGCCGAGCAGCAGATCACGCGTGTTGCGGTCCACACGCTGGCCTTCGACCCCTTGCGCGCGTAGCCACGCGGTCACCGCAGCGGGACCACCCGCCTGCGCGACCAGCACATCGGTGGCGGTGTTGTCGCTCTGGGTCAGCATCACCTCGAGCAGGTTGTGGATCGACAGGCTCAGCCCTTCGTGGATGAAGCGGTCGGCAATCACCTCCGAGTCCACGTGCATCGCCATCGGCACCGGCACCATCGTCGTCAGCGCCAACTCGCCGGCATCCACCTTCGCCAGCACGGCTGCGGCGACCGCGACCTTGAACGTACTGGCCATCGGGAACGCGTCGTCGGGGTTGAGGTGCACTTGTGGGCCATCGCCGTCCAGGCGCCAGGCCGAGACACCGACGGTGCCGTCGACCTGTGTGGCCAGGCGGGCGACTTCGGTTTCGACCGGGGTGGCCGTTGCGGCCTCGGCCGACACCGCGCCCAGGCCGAAGACGCCGACCAGACATGCGGTCAGGCTCAGAGTCAGGGATCGGTTCTTCATGACAGGCAGGCCTCCACAAGGTGATTGAATTTGCCATCGTTGCGCATCGGATCGCCGGCCGGCAGTCCGAGACGCGCGGTGATATCTGCGCAGAGCGCGTCGACGTCCGCAGCGTCCATGCCCTGCGTGTTGAGACTGACGCCGATGCAGCGGATCGCCGGGTTGGTGCGGCGCCCCAGGCGCACGGTCAGATCGATGACCTCTTCGATCGACGGCAGCGGATAGTCGGGATATCCGAGCGTATGCGCGCGGTCGGGCTGGTGGCAGACCACGAAGACGTCCGGCTGGCTTCCGTGCAGCAGGCCCAGGCTGACGCCAGCATAGGCGGGATGGAACAGCGACCCCTGACCCTCGATGACGTCCCAGTGCCCGTCGGCGGCATCGGGGCTCAGGAGCTCGGCGGCGCCTGCGGAGAAGTCCGCGACCACCGCGTCCATCGCAATCCCCTGGCCGGCAATCAGGATCCCGGTCTGGCCACTGGCCCGGAACGTGGCGTCGACGCCGCGCTCGCGCAGGCCGCGCGCCAATGCGAGCGCGGTGTACTTCTTTCCGAGTGCGCAGTCGGTGCCGACCGTCAGGACGCGCTTGCCGCTGCGCTTGCGGCCGGTGCCCACCGGCAGGCCGCGGGGCGGCACCCGCACATCGATCAACTGGCGTCCCAGTCGCGACGCGGTCTCGGCCAGTTCCGGGATATCCCCGAGGCGCTGATGAAGCCCGCTGATCAGATCCAGCCCTTGTTCGAGCGCGTCGACCAGGGCCGGCACCCAGTCGGCGACGAGCACGCCGCCGCGGTTGGCCACGCCGATCACCACCGCCCGGGCGCCGGCGGCATATGCCTGCGCCGGGGTCATGGCGGGCAGGCCGGTACTGACCGTGCCTCCGGGCAGGCGCCACTCGGCAACGCACAACTCGGGCGCCCAGTCGCGCAAGCCGATCGCGGTCTTGGCGAAGCCGACCTCGGTGGTGTCGCCGAGAAACAGCAGGTAGGGCTGGGGCAGCGCGGCGAGGGCGTGGGCCGCGCCGGGGGAAGAAGACGTCATGGAGACTCCATCGATGAAGCAGGCAGGTGGGGAAGGCGGCACGCCGGCGCTGACCGGTGTGCTGCAGGCAGAGGGGCGACGCGGCAAAGGCCGCCGTTGCGATCACGCAGCGGCGTCCTGCCTCGCCGGTCGGGCAAGGTCTTGCGGGGCGCGCGTGCGTCCGCCCGGTCAGGCGGCGCGGGCGCAGGGGATCAGAAGCGGTAGTCGATCGACACGCCGATCGTGCGCGGCTGCAGCGGCACGCCGACCACCGCGACGTCCTGGTTGAACACGTCGCGCACGAGCCCGGTCGACACGTAGGCGCGCTCGTCGGTCAGGTTGCGGGCGTACAGCCGCGCGGTCCAGCGCAGGTTGGTCAGCTCGGCATGCAGGTCGATCGCCCGATAGCGCTCGATCTCGTAGCCGCCGTCGCCGACGCGGCTGCCGGTGAAGCGGAAGCCGCCGCCGACGCGCCCGTGCCATTGCGGGCCGACCTCGAAGTCGTAGTCCACGGTGCTCGACCAGCTCAGGCGCGGCGTCAGCGGCATGCGGCTGCCCGACTCCAGGCCGCTCTCCGGCGGCACCTCGCCCACTTCGGAATCGGTGTAGGCGGCATTGAACCCGACGGTCAGCCGATCGGTCGCGCGGACCATCGTCGCCAGTTCCAGGCCCTGGCTCTTCGCGCTGCCGGCGTTGCCCAGCCGCGAGATGCCGTTGACGGTCTCGCGCAGTTGGATGTCGTCCCAGTCGATCCGGAACGCGGCGACGTCGATCATCGCGCGCCGGTCCCAGAAGTGCGACTTGTAGCCCAGCTCGAAGTTGCCCAGCGTGTCGGAGCGTGTCATCGGCACCGAACCGGTCACCGAGACGTTCGGGCCGCCGGGCCGATAGCCGGTGGCGTAGCGCGCATAGAGCATCGAGCGGTCGTCGAGATGCCAGCGCGTGGCGAGCTTCCAGGTGAACACGTTCTCGTCGATGGAATCGACCAGGTCGAGGGTGCCGCCATACAGCGCGCCGGTGGTGTGCTGCTCGAAATCCTGTTCGTTGCGCGCATAGCGCAGGCCGGCCGACACGTCGAAGCGCGGGCTGAACTTGTAGGTCGCATCGGCGAACAGCGCCTGCTCGTCGTAGCGACCGGGCAGGGTGCCGGACGCGGCATTGAACGGCAGCGGATTGCCGCTGCTGTCGTAGGGGAGGACTGTCTGGCTGTTGCCGTGCTTCTCGCCGGTGAAGAAGGTGCCCACCAACCATTCGAAGCGATCGTCCGCCTTGGAGCTGAGCCGGAACTCCTGCGTCCACTTGCGGTTGCCCAGGTAGATGTCGAACTGCGCCTGGCCGGCCGGAATGGCGCCGCCGGTCAGCAGCGGCCAGGCGACGCCATAGACCAGTGTGGAATCCTGGGTCTCGTCCATGTGCGTCTCGGAGAAGCTGGTCGCCGACACGAAGTCCATGCTGCCCAGGTCCCAGTCGAGAATCGCCGAGTGGTAATTGGTCTCCATGCGGTAGGGCGTGGGCCGGAACAGGATGCCGTCGAGCTCGCCGCGCA
Source organism: Luteimonas sp. RC10 (assembly GCF_014192745.1). Lineage (GTDB taxonomy): Bacteria > Pseudomonadota > Gammaproteobacteria > Xanthomonadales > Xanthomonadaceae > Luteimonas. The sequence continues at coordinate 189,905 of NZ_JACHYJ010000006.1, read as the reverse complement.
ACGGCTCGAGCGTCGTCGGGCTCAGGCCAACCTGGCCGGTGTTGTCCGCGTCGACCAACTGATGCAGCGTCTGCAGGCGCAGATTCACGTTGTCGGTGAGACGCCAGGTCAGCGCCACGCGCGAGGCGAGCTGGGTGTAGCCATTGCTGTCCTCGGCGTCGTCGCCGCTGAGGTCGGGCTGGTCGACGTAGCCGGGCGTCACCTGTCGCGAGAAGCTCGCACGCAGGCCGACGCGCCCTTCGACGATCGGCGCGTTCATCGCCGCGCGCAGGCCGATGCCCAGGTCGCCCGCCTCGTGGGTGCTGTTGACGTCCATGCCGGCGCGGAACTCGATCACATCCGGGTCGGCCGCCTTGGTGATGTACTTGAACAGCCCGCCCATCGCGCCGGCGCCGTACAGCGTGCCCTGCGGGCCGCGCAGCACTTCCACGCTCTGGATGTCGTAGGGCAGCAGGTCCAGCGCATAGGTCGTCGCCCGCTGCTTGTTGGTGCTGGGGCCGATCGGCGTGTCGTCGATGTAGGTGCCGATGATCGAGCCGCCGCCGAGCGGGGCCACGCCACGCAGGGCCATCGTGGTCTGCCCCGGAGCGCCGCCGCTGTCGACCTGGAAGCCGGGCACATAAGCCGCGAAGTCGGTGAGCCGGGTCGCACCGAAGGCCTCGAGGCGCTCCTCGCTGATCACGCTGACGCCCGAGGCCACCTCCATGACGTTCTCGCTACGCTTCTGTGCGGTGGCGACCACGCGATCGAGCTCCACCGCGTCGGGTGCCTGGCGGACGGCGTCGTTCTCCGCGGCCTGCGCGAACACCTGGGGGACCTGGCCGGCACAACACATGGCCAGCGTGGAGGCGAGAATCGAACGTTTCATCGTGCGCATGCCGGGCTCCGCAATGGGCGTGATCAGGTGGGAAGAACGATCGGCTTCCAGGTCTGGCCGAGCAGACGCCGGAAATTGCCGCCGAGGATCTGGCGGATGTGTCCGTCGCTGTAGCCGCGACGGATCAGGACCTCGACGAGGTCATAGGTCTTGCGAGGATGATCGAACCCGTCGGTATCGATCCGCTCGCGGAATGCGTAGCTGGCCTTGTAGCCGGCGCGCAGCGCGGCGCCCTGGTCGCCGGGCATGTCGTCGTAGCCGTGCAGGTCGGCATCCGAGCCGATACCGACATGGTCGATGCCCACCAGCTTCACGACATGGTCGATGTGGTCGACCATGTGTTCGATCGTCGTGGGTTCGCGGTCGCGCACGAACATGCGCACGCCGGTGATGCCCATGACCCCTCCCTTGGCGGCCAGCTTGCGGATCGCCTCGTCGGTCTTGACCCGCGGGTGGTCGTTGAGTGCGCGGCAGTTGGAATGGGTGATCGCGACCGGGCGCGGCGACAGCTCGATCGTGTCGAGTGTGGTGCGGTCGCCGCAGTGGGAGACGTCGATCAGCATGCCCGACGCGTTCATCGCTTCGATGATCTGCACGCCGAAATCGCTGACCCCACCGTCGACCCGGTCGGTCGCGCCCGAGCCGAGCAGGTTCTGGGCGTTGTAGGTGAGCTGGGCGCAGCGCATGCCCAGGCGATAGAACAGGGCGACATCGTCCGGGGTGCGGAAGTGTTCGGCGTTCTGCACACCGATCATCACCGCGACCTTGCCGTCGGCCTTGGCCCGGTCGAGGTCGTCCGCCTCGCCGACCAGAGTGAACACGTGGCTGTTGCGGCCGACGAAGCCGTTCCATGCAGCCATGTACTGGAGCGTGTCCTGGAACGCGTTGGGCCCGCCGAGACCGACCGCGTGATGGAGTGCGGTGATGCCGCTGGCGCGCATGTCGGCCGCATCCTGCTCGCTGATCCGGATGGCCGGGTACTCGGGGCGGAAGTCCAGCTTGATCACGCCGAGCATGTCGATGACCAGCGACTCGCGGACCAAGTCGATCGCGCGCGTGGAGTAGGCGGTCGTCGCACCGGGCACCACGGCATGGCGGCCGCGCGCGATGGCGGGGAACGCGATCGCGCCTGCGGCCAGGGCGGCCACGCCGCCGAGCAGGCGCCGGCGGGTCAGGGCAGGGGTCCGCGGTGCGGTGGACATGATGTTCCTTTCCGATAATCCCGTTACGGGAATATTTATCCTGATCGGAGAATTGTCAAGGAATATCAGGACGCATTGTCCTGAATTTGCGCTGCACTGCAGCATAAGCTGCTGGCGAGCGGCATCCGCGCTGCCGCCTTGAGGCGGAGTCCCCCGACTACCGTCACTGGGGGATTGTCGCGACGGAATCGACGTCGCGCAGACGCCCAGACTCAGTGCATCTGGGGATCGACCGCCGATCTGGCGAGCAGCGGACGTGCGCGCGGCTCCAGTCGCCACAGCAGCAGGGCGACGACGACACAGACGCCTGCCATCGCGGCGAAGAATCCATGCACGGATGTTCGCGACCACAGCGTGCCGGCCGCACCCGCCAGCAGGTTGCCGCCGAACGAGGCCAGGAACCATGCGGCGATGATGGTCGCGCCGAAGCCGACAGGGGCCAGGCGCGCGAACAGCCCCAACCCGACCGGCAGGATGAACAGTTCGCCGAAGGTGAACACCAGGAAGAACAGCGCGGCCCACAGCCAACCGACCTGGGCGGCCGGTGTGCCGCCGAGCACCGCGACGAGCGCGAAGGCGCCGCCGACCACGGCCGCGCCGATCGCCATCTTGCGCAACGCCGGCGGCTCGCGGCCCATCCGCGCCTGTCGGGTCCAGGCCCGGACCAGCCATGGCGTGATCAGGAACACCAGCAATGGGTTGAGCGAGAAGAACCAGGTCATCGGAATGGTGAAGTCCGCTGTGACCACCCGGTCGACGCCGGTGTCGAGCCAGATCGCGATGGTGTTGCCGATCTGCTCGTAGGCCAGCCGGAACACCACCACCAGCCCGGCGACCATCGCCATCAACTGCAGCACCGGGCGATAGGCCGGCTGCCACAGTGCCGACAGCGGCAGCGTCGTACCGACGGTGCGCGGCGGATCGGGCGGCAGGTGCCGGCGCCCGCCGATGTAGATCGCAAGGCCAAGCAGCATGCCGATGCCGGCAGCGGCGAAGCCCACGTGCCAGCCGTAGAGCTCGCCGAGCGTGCCGCAGACCAGCGGGGCGAGAAACGCCCCGAGGTTGATGCCGACGTAGTAGACATTGAACGCCGAGCCGCGACGCGGATCCTCGCGCCGATACAGGTCGCCGACCTGGCCGGGCAGGGTCGGCAGGAACAGACCATTGCCGAGCACGATCGCCAACAGCGCCGGATACAGCAGGGCATCGAACGCCATCAGGAAGTGGCCGAACGCCATGACCGCACCGCCCACGATCACCGCGCGGCGCTTGCCCAGCCAGCGGTCGGCCACCAGGCCACCGAACACCGGCGTCAGATACGCCAGCGCGGTGTACAGCCCGTAGACCAGCGAGGCCTGCTCCTGGGAGAACAGCAACTGCTTGATCATGTAGTAGACCAGCAGCGCCCGCATCCCGAAGTAGGAGAACTTCTCCCACATCTCGGTCAGGAACAGGATGGTCAGGCCTGGTGGTTGCCCGAACCAGGCCTGCGTGCGGTTGGCGCTCATGCCGGCGGTCGACTACAGCTGCACGCCAGTGGTCAGCAGCCCGTGGGTCCAGGCCACGAACGCCACGACCAGGCCGGCGCCGGCGACGATCCAGGCCCCGGCGCGCCGCAGGCGCGGCCAGCTCGCCGGCTTGCGGACTGCCACCCAGACCAGAACCAGCGCGCCGAGCACGGCCAGCCAGGACAACGCCTGCATCGCCAGCAGCGGGGCGTTGTTGAAGTCAGCGATTGCACCGGGGGCTCCCAGCGCCTGCGCGTACAGCACCCAGGCCACCACGCCGACGAGCAGTATCGTCACCGAGAGCGTCTGCAGCCAGCGCAGGCCGCGGCCTTCCACCGGCGCCGCGACGCCGTGGTAGCGGCGGACGAACACGCCCGAGATCCGTACGATCGCCGACAGCGTCAGTACCAACAGCGACACCAGCAGGGCGGGGAACAGCCAGGCGGGCGAGCGCCAGCCGGGGATGGGCTCGAACCCGAACACCGAGGCGAACGGTCCGGCGGAGAAGTAGACCGGACGTCCATCCTCGATCTTGACCTCCAGCAGGCCGCGGCCGTGCTCCTCCTGCCACAGCCAGGGCGAGACCTCGCGCCAGCGCAGCAGCTGGCCGTTGAGACCCTTCTGGCCATCGACCGTGATCGTGCCGTCATCCTGCGGATGCACACGGACCGGCGAGAACAGCGACAGCATGCGCAGATAGGTGCTGTCGGAGCGGCGGGTGCTCTGCCAGCGCACACCCGCCAGCGTTGCGGCGTGGTCGCGTGCGGTGTCGGCATCGACGCCCGGGCCGGCGGCCTGGATCGGGCGTTGCGGCAGGAACTCTTCGACCATGCGCTCCCAGACCTGTGCGCGCAGGGCCGAGCCGGCACCATCGCGACCGGCGCTGTTGGTGGAGACGAACAGGCCGATGTTGCGCTCGGGGATCAGGTACAGCCACGAGTAGAAGAACAGCGTGGTGCCGCCGTGCGAACGCGTGTCGTAACCGCCGGTGTCGGAGGTCATCCAACCCAGGGCCATGCGCGGCAGATGAGGCAGGATCGCCGGCTGCGGTGCGAACATCTGCGCCACCGTTTCCGGGCGCAGGATGCGCTGACCGTCGAGCTCGCCCTGGTTGAGCATCGCGAGCATGAAGCGCGCCATCGATCCGCCCGACGCATACAGGCCGCCGACGCCGGGCGTGGTGACCTTTTCGGCAGGATTGGACCCGCCCGACCCCAGGCGGTAACCGGCGGCGACATGCGGCAGCAGCGTCTCGGGGAGTGTCTGATGGAAGCTGGCGTACTGCATGCCCAGCGGACCGAGGATGTGCGCCTGGGCGTAGTCGTCGAAGGACTGGCCACTGACACGTTCGACGATGTAGGCGGCAACCCCGGTCGCGTAGTTCGAGTACGCCGGCTTGGTCCCCGGTGCGAAGATCTGGTCGGGCACCCATTCCTTGAGGTACTGCTCGCCGGTGGCCGGATGGTCGGGGCCCAGCACGATCAGGTAGCGCAGGCGCTCTTCCAGGCCGGAGGTGTGGGTCATCACCTGGCGCAAGGTGATCGGCTGACCCTTGGCCGGCACCGCGAAGTCCAGGTACGTGTTGATGTCGGTGTCGAGGTCGAGCTTGCCCTGCTCGACCAGTTGCATGACGGCCGTCCACACGAACAGCTTGGAGATCGACCCTGGGCGGAACAGGGTGGTCTCGGGGTCGACCGGCGCACGCTTGGCGACATCGGAGAAGCCGAAGCCGCGCTCGGTCACGATGCGGCCGTTCTCGACGACGGTCACCACCGCACCGGCGAGATCGCCTTGCGCCATCAGATAGGGCACCAGCCCGTCGAGGAACGTGTCCACGCGCGCGGCATCGAGGGTGCCGGCAGGTGCAGCGCCCGCATCGGCTGTGACCGGCACCGAGCCCGGGACGGGCACCTCCTGCGGCGCAGACGAGGGGACCTGCGCGTGCAGCGGCGCGAGCAGGCCCGCCGATGCGAGCAGCAGGCCGGACGCGAACGCCCGCCAGCGGCGCCCAGTGATTGGATACGTCTTCATGCCGGCACTCCCGTTCCCCAGATGCTGTCGTCGCAGTGAATCAGCCCATCGTCGTAATGCACGCCCGGCACGCGGTCGTCGCGCAGCACCAGCGGCCCATCGAGATCGACCACATCGCAGTGCTGGCCCACGATGAAGGCCGGCGCCATGGCCCAGCTGCTGCCCATCATGTTGCCGACCATGACCTGCATGCCCAGCGTGCGCGCCTTGTCGACCATGGCCAGGCCCTCGGTCAGCCCGCCGGACTTGTCGAGCTTGATGTTGATCACGTCGAACACATCGGCCAGCGCCTCGATCTCGGACGTGTCCTGCACGCTCTCGTCGGCGGCGAATGGCAACGGCCGGGCGAAGCCGTCGAGATCGCGTTCGCGACCGCGCCGCAGCGGCTGCTCGAGCAGGCTGACGCCGTTGTCCATCAGCACCGGGATCAGCGCATCGAGCACATCGACGGTATAGCCCTGGTTGGCGTCCACGCCGATCCACACGTCCGGGCGCACCTTGCGCACTGCGCGGACGCGTTCGATGTCCACATCGAGCTCGCCGCTGAGCTTGAGCTTGAGCGCCTTGGCCGGCGCGTAGCGCGCCACGGCGATCGACTGCATCGTCCCCGGATCGTCGGCGCCGAGGGTCCAGGTGGTCAGCAGCGGCCGGACCTGGGACAGCCCCGCCAGCGCCCACGCGGGCTTGCCGGCCCGCGCAGCCTCCAGATCCCAGAGCGCGCAATCGAGCGCATTGCGCGCGCCGCCGCGCGGCAGCAGGTGCTGAAGCGAGGCGCGGTCGATGCCGGCCTCGATCGCGCCACGCATGCCCTCGAGGGTTTCGAGCATCCGCTCCGGCGTATCGTCGAAGTAGTACACGCCGCTGGCCTCGCCGCGGCCGCGGTGGCCCGCCTCCTCCAGCTCGACGCGCAGCACCGGGGCATGCTCGAAGACATAGCCGCTGATCCGGAACGGGGCGAGCATTCGAAGCTTGTCGATCTGCAGTGTCAGTTTCACACGGGTCTCCAGCCGTCGCGGCGCGACGGATCAGTAATCAAGAGCGAAATCGGCCAGGCCCATCAGGACCAGGACATAGGCGAGCACGCAGGCCGACACCAGCAGCAGCGCGGCGCCGAACACCGCAAGCATCCCGCGCCGGCTGCGCACGGTCTGCTGCAGATGCCAGGCGGTCGACCCGATGCCGGCCACGATGGCGACCACCGTGGCGATGCCCAGTCCGATCACCACCGGGTCGAGGCGGGCGTCGAAGCGCGCGAAATCGGCCGCGCCCCAGCTCATCACCGCCAGCGCGGTCGCCGGGACCAGCAACAGCCACGCGCTGGCGAGGCGGCTCAGGCGGTAGGCGCGCAGCGCCGATGGCGTCCATGCCAGCGTTCGGCCGTAGCGGCGCCGGACGATTGCCGCGATCGGCCAGGACACCGCCGCAAGTCCGAGCACGATGACCGCAATGCTCAGCAGCGGCTTGAGCCAGACCGCCGAGCGGTAAGCCTCGACCCGCAGGAAGACGTTGAATGGCGCGGACGAATCGACCGCGAATCCGATCGGGCGTCCTTCCTCGATGAGGGCCGCCAGGCGCACTTCGCTCGTGCTGGCCTGCCACAGCCACGGCCCGATCGGATGGAATGTCGTCGGCTGCCCATTGATCTGCTTCATGCGCGCCAGCCGGAGGCCGCCGTCCTCGAGCGCTTCAAGCCGTGTCTGCGACAGGACGCCGACGCGCCCCAGACCGGTCTCGGTGCGCCGCGAGTCGCGATAGGCCGCTGCAGCCAGTTGGCGTGCCTGCGCCAGCGCCAGCTCGGCATCGAACGCGGGGGACGGGGTAGGGCGGGCATCCGGGAAATAGCGGTCGGCGAAGCGCTCGAGGATCTCGCGCCGGAGCGGGCCGGTAATGCCGTCCACACCTGCGCTATTGAACGAAACGAACAGCCCGACGTTGCGGTCCCGGAACAGCAGCAGTTGGGAATGGAAGGAGAACGTATCTCCGGCATGCGCCACGATGCGCTCGCCGTTGACATCGAGTTCGTAGAAGCCCAGCGCCATGGTCTGCAACGGCGGCGCGAACCGGGTCTGCGGCGTCAGCATCCGCGCACTGGTCGCGGCCTTGAGGATTGCAGTGTCTTGGCCGGCGGCCGCGGCCAGGTGGGCGATCATGAAGCGCCCCATGTCCGAGCCGCTCGCCGACATGCCGCCGGCCGGCGCAGATGGCGTGACCTCGAATGCGCGCGGCGGCCCCGATCCCCTGCCATAGCCCTGGGAGACCAGCGCCCGCAAGGCGGGAGGCAGCGGCTGCTCGAAGCTGGCGTGGCGCATCTGCAACGGCGCGAAAATGCGGCGTTCCACATACGTCGCGAAGGGCAGGCCCGACACGCGTTCGACGATGTAGCCTGCCAGGCTGGTGCCGTAGTTCGAGTACGCCGGCATGGTGCCGGGAGCAAAGATCCGATGAGGGACCCAGCGTGCCAGATAGGGGCCGAGGGCGAGTCCATCGGCCTGCGCGGCCGATTCGGAGGTCCACATCTGCTTGATGTTGGCTTCGAAGCCCGCGGTATGCGTCATCAGGTGGCGCAACGTGATCGGCGCGCCGCGCCCGGGTACGCTGAAATCGAGGTAGCCGTTGATGTCCGCGTCGAGATCGAGCTGACCGGCTTCCACCAGTTGCATCACCGCCGTCCAGGTCAACAGCTTGGACACCGACGCCACCCGGAACAGCGTCGTCTCCGGATCGACCGGTCGGCGCTGCGCGACGTCGGCCAAGCCATAGCCGCGGCTGACGAGGATCTCTCCGTCCTTGACCACCGTGATCACCGCACCGGCGATGTCGCCGCGCGCCAGTGCGCCGGGCATGAGCCCATCCAGCCACAGCCCGGCATCATCGGGCGTCAGGCTTGCGGCCGCGGCAGCGGGCTCGGCAGTGCTCGGCGATGCCTCGGCCGGCTGCGCAGCTGCCGGCAAGACCATGCACAACGCACACCCCAATGCGGCGAGCCACGGCCCTGGACGCATGCGACCTCCGATCGGCAGACCAGGCGGCACCCACGGCCGCCAGCGATATCTCAATCAGGCAACAATATGCCTGATCGGAAAATTGTCAACACTGTCTTCACGTCCACGTCCTGCTTGTCGTACGCCCGTCCGTCTGTCGCGGCAGGTCCTTCCTGCAGACGGAGTCGGTATCAGGGGGGCGCCGAATGCGCTCGCCATGATCCTGATCAGGATCATGTTCATCTGCGCGTAGTATCGTGCGCGTCACTTCATTGCAAAGGACAAGGCCTGTCGATGAGTCCGAAGAGCCCAACGCTCGGAACCCTGCTGCGCGGCTTGCGCACGCGCAGGGGCTGGACGCTCAGGGAGATGAGCGAACACACCGCCATCCCGCTGTCCACCCTGTCGAAGATCGAGCACGACCGACTGACCCTGACCTACGACAAGCTCCAGCACCTGGCGCAGCGCCTGAATATGCGTGTGTCGGAGCTGTTCGCCGAACCCGAGCCGGGCGCCGCGCCGCAGGCGGTGACCGCCCGCCGCAGTATCGGCACGCTGGACAAGGCGCTGCGGGTCAAGACCGACAACTACGACTATTTCTATCTGTGCACCGAGCTGCGGCGCAAACGCATGATCCCGATCGTGACCCGGGTCCGCGCCAAGACGACGGCGGAGTTCGGCGATCTGGTGCGCCATCCGGGCGAGGAATACATCCATGTGCTCGAAGGCCGGGTCCAGGTGCACAGCGAGTTCTACGATCCGGTGGTGCTGAGCGAGGGTGAGGGCATCTACATCGACAGCCAGATGGGACATGCCTACATCGTCGATACCGGCTGCGAGGAAGCGCTGCTGCTGGGCGTGTGCTCGAGCGCGGAGGAAGACCTGATGGAATCGCTGATCACCATGCACGAGCAGGAAGGCAGCGTCTGACCTCGACCCGCCCGGGTCTTCCCGTGCGACTGCGCGTGGACGGCCCGGCCCGTGGCCGTCGGACACGGGCCATAATGCCGGCATGCCGGAACTGCACGCCCCCGCTCTGATCGACGCCGCCACCGACGCCAGTGTGGACGCGGCTTGGATGCAGCATGCGCTGGCGCTTGCCGAGCGCGCGATGGTCGAGGACGACGAGATTCCGGTCGGGGCGCTGGTCGTCTCGCCGGCGGGCGAGGTGCTAGGCGAGGGCTGGAACCGCAATATCGCCGAGCACGATCCCAGCGCGCATGCGGAAGTCGTGGCGATGCGCCGCGCGGGCCAGGCCCTGGGCAACCACCGGCTGGTCGGCTGCACGCTGGTGGTCACGCTCGAACCCTGCGCGATGTGCGCGATGGCGATGATCCATGCGCGTATCGCCCGCGTGGTGTTCGGAGCGTTCGATCCCAAGACCGGCGCGGCGGGCAGTGTGTTCGACGTGCTGGGCGATCCACGGCACAACCACCGGGTCGCAGTGACCGGCGGGGTGCTGGCCGAGATCGCCGGGCCGATGCTGACGAACTACTTCCGACGCAAGCGCGGTCGTCCGCTGCGCTGACATCGGGCGAGTCGCCAGGACCGCTGCGATATCATGCGCGCCACGACAGCGATGGCGACCCGCCCATGAATGCCGACAGGCACAGCGATACCCGGTTGATCTGGATCGATCTGGAGATGACCGGCCTGGATACCGACCACGACCAGATCCTCGAAATCGCCACTGTGGTTACCGACGGCGATCTCAATGTGCTGGCCGAGGGGCCGGAGTTGGCGATCGTGCAGCCGCTCGAAGTGCTCGAGGCAATGGACGACTGGAACCGCAATCAGCACACGCGTTCGGGGCTGTGGGCGCGCTCGCTCGAGCAGGGTGTGGGCCTGGCCGAGGCGCAGGCACGCACGCTGGCGTTCCTGCAGCAGTGGGTCGAGCCGGGCCGCTCGCCGATGTGCGGCAATTCGATCTGCCAGGACCGGCGCTTCCTGCATCGCCAGATGCCGGCGCTGGAGAAGTTCTTCCATTACCGCAATCTGGACGTGAGCACGCTCAAGGAGCTGGCGCGACGCTGGGCGCCGCAGATCCTGTCGGGCTTCACCAAGCACTCGGCGCATACCGCGCTGAGCGATGTGCACGACTCGATCGACGAGCTCCGGCACTACCGGCGCCACATGGCGGCGCTGGCGCAGCCTTGAGCTCTGCTCGGCGATGAATGGCACGGCTCTAGCATTCGCCGCGCAAGCCGTTGCGGGAGGATTCGCTTGTTAAGGGGGGCAAGCCCACTCCGGATAAGCATCGGCCTGCCGCCCGGAAGCCGCTCTTCCCTCGGCAGGACATCCTGTCCTGACTCGGGCGCGCGCCATCCCTGGCGCGCTTGGCGCGGCCACCGACCGCCAGTCCGCTGCCGCGAACGTATGCAGCCCGACTTCGGTTAGGTGCGCAACCGCTCGCTGGAGAACCCTTTGTCTTCGGTCTCGTAGTGTCTTGCTGGACAGATTGCAATAGCAGGCCTCGATGCAAGGTCCACTTGTGTGTAGCACGCCAGTCGGCGTGCTTCGCCAGCAGATGAGGATACAAATCGAACCGGCACACCCGCGTCGGGAGAGGTGTGCCAAGAGCAAGCGCGCTCTGCCTGTGCAGCGTGGCCTGCAAGCGACATCGCTCACCTATGGTCAGTATCGTGACTCTCTACAGACGCAATGAGTTGAGTCTGACGGAGCCGAGTGCCTGCCATCTTTCCAGTGGCGATGCACAGCATCTATCCGAAGGCAGGATGCAAGAGTTCTCGGCAGCGGACTGGCGGGCGGTGACCGCGTCGAGCGCACCACGGATGGTGCGCGCCCGAGTCAGGGCAGGGTGAGCATGGATGGCGTGCGCGGCATGCCGCGCATCCATGCGAACGCCACGCGTGCTTCGCGTGGCCGGACCGCGAAGCGGGCCTGCCGAGGGAAAAGCGGCGACCGCCCGGCAGGCCGATGCCCATCCGAAGTGAGCGCCTTTCTCGCGCGGAAGCCACAAAAAAGCCCGGGAACATCCCGGGCTTTTCGTAGAGCAGGGCAATCAGCCCGCGCGTGCCTTGGACTTGGCCAGCTTCAGCCAGGTATCGACGACAGTGTCGGGGTTGAGCGACACCGACTCGATGCCTTCTTCCATCAGCCACTGCGCCAGATCCGGATGGTCCGACGGCCCCTGGCCGCAGATGCCGACGTACTTGCCCTTTGCCCGCGCCGTCTTGATCGCCATCGACAGCAGCTTCTTGACCGCCGGATCGCGCTCGTCGAAAAGATGCGCGACGATCGACGAATCGCGGTCCAGACCCAGCGTGAGCTGGGTCAGGTCGTTGGAGCCGATCGAGAAACCGTCGAAGATCTCGAGGAATTCCTCCGCCAGCAACGCGTTGGACGGCACCTCGCACATCATGATGATCTTCAGGCCGTTCTCGCCCTGCTTCAGCCCGTTCTTCTCCAGCACCTCGACGACCTTGCGGCCTTCGTCGAGCGTGCGCACGAACGGGATCATCACCCACAGGTTCTCCAGGCCCATGGTGTTGCGGACCTTGAGCACCGCGCGGCACTCGAGCGCGAACGCCTCGGCGAACGAATCATCGACATAGCGGCTGGCGCCGCGGAAGCCGATCATCGGGTTCTCTTCGTGCGGCTCGAAATTGCTGCCGCCGATCAGGTTCGCGTACTCGTTGGACTTGAAGTCCGACAGACGCACGATCACCGGATTGGGCGCGACCGAGGCGGTCAGCGTCGCGATGCCTTCGGCCAGGCGATCGACGTAGAAGTCGACCGGGCTGCGGTAGCCGACGGTCTTGGCGTCGATCTTCTTCTTCGTCTCCGCATCCTGCCGGTCGTACTGCAGCAGGGCGTTGGGATGCACGCCGATGTGCGCGGCAATGATCATTTCCAGCCGCGCCAGGCCGATGCCGGCGTTGGGCAACTGGCCGAAATCGAACGCGCGCTCGGGGTTGGCGACGTTCATCATGATCTTCAGCGGCGCCTCGGGCATCGAGGTCAGATCGGTCGTGATGCGGTCGAACGGCAGCTTGCCGGCGTAGATGTAGCCGGTGTCGCCCTCCGCACAGCTGACCGTGACCTCCTGGCCGTCCTCGATCGTCTCCAGCGCGTTGCCGGTGCCCACCACTGCCGGCACCCCGAGCTCACGGGCGATGATCGCCGCATGGCAGGTGCGGCCGCCGCGGTTGGTGACGATCGCCGACGCACGCTTCATCACCGGCTCCCAGTCGGGATCGGTCATGTCGGCGACGAGCACGTCGCCAGGGCGGACCCGATCCATGTCTTCGAGCCGGCGCACCACGCGTGCGACACCCGCGCCGATCTTCTGGCCGATCGCGCGGCCTTCGCAGACCACCTCGCCGCGCTGCTCCAGCGAGAAGCGCTCGATCTGGGTGTTCTTGGCGCGCGACTTCACCGTCTCCGGGCGCGCCTGGACGATGAACAGCTTGCCGCTGACGCCGTCCTTCGCCCATTCGATGTCCATCGGGCGCTCGTAGTGCTCCTCGATGATCAGCGCCTGGCGCGCGAGCTCCTGCACGTCCTCGTCGGTGAGCGAGAACGTGTTGCGCAGCTCGGCGGGGGTGTCCTCGGTGCGCACGCGCTCGCCGGGCACGTCGGAATAGACCATCCGCAGCTGCTTGGCACCGATCGAGCGGCGCAGGATCGCCGGTTTGCCGGCCCTGAGTGTGGGCTTGTAGACGTAGAACTCGTCGGGATTGACCGCGCCCTGGACGACCATCTCGCCCAGACCGAAGCTCGAGGTCACGAACACCACATCGCGGAAGCCCGACTCGGTGTCGAGCGTGAACAGCACGCCCGAGGCGCCGATGTCCGAGCGCACCATCAGCTGCACGCCGGCCGACAGGAACACGTCCTCGTGCTTGAAGCCGTGGTGGACGCGGTAGGCGATCGCACGGTCGTTGTAGAGGCTGGCGAAGACCTCCTTGACCTTGTGCAGCACGTCCTCGACGCCGGTGACGTTGAGGAAGGTCTCCTGCTGCCCTGCGAACGAGGCGTCGGGCAGGTCTTCGGCGGTCGCCGAGGAACGCACCGCGACCGCGATGTCGCCGCCGCCATTCTCGGCGCACAGCGCCGCGTAGGCCTTGCGGATGTCGGCGTCGAGCTCAGGCTGCAGCGGGGCCTCGGTCACCCAACTGCGGATCTCGCGGCCGGCGGCGGTCAGGGCGCCGACGTCCTCGACATCGAGCGGCGCGAGCCGGTCGAAGATGCGCTGATGCAGATCGTTGTGGGCGATGAAGGCCTTGAACGCGTCGGCCGTGGTGGCGAAGCCTCCGGGCACCGAGACGCCCAGCTTGGCCAGATTGCCGATCATCTCGCCGAGGGAGGAGTTCTTGCCGCCGACCTGGGCCAGGTCGGTAAGGCGAAGGTCGTGCAGCCACAGGATGTTGGCGCTCAAGAGGAAGGCTCCGTGTCGCGTGATCGTGGACGGCCGGACCGGCGGGTCCGGCGCAGAACAGTTATTTTAGCCCTCCCGGGCGCCGCGGCGCTCGCCGATGCGACGGTCCCGTCATGCCGACCCCTCGTCCTGTGTTCTATGTCTCAGATGGCACCGGTATCACCGCCGAGACCATCGGCCACAGCCTGCTGACCCAGTTCAGCGGCACGCAGTTCAGCACCAACCGGATCCCGTTCGTCGACAACCCCGAGCGCGCGCATGAGGTCGCGACGCTCATCCGCGCCCGCGGTGAGGCCATGGGCGCACGCCCGATCGTCGTCAGTTCCTGTGTCGACCCCGCTCTGGCGACGATCCTGGAGGAGAGCGGGGCGCTGGTGCTCGATGTCTTCGCGCCGTTCATCGAACCGTTGGAACGCGAGCTGGTCGAGGCGCGCGAATCGCGCGTCGGACGCGCGCACGGCATGGTCGATTTCGACACCTACCACCGCCGCATCAACGCGATGAACTTCGCACTCGCGCACGATGACGGCATGTCGGTCAACTACGACGAGGCCGACGTGATCCTGGTGGCGGTGTCGCGCGCCGGCAAGACGCCGACCTGCATCTACCTGGCGCTGCACCACGGCGTGCGCGCGGCGAACTATCCGCTCACCGACGAGGACCTCGAGCACGACCGGCTGCCGCCGCGGCTGCGCGCGCACCGGGCCAAGCTGTTCGGCCTGACGATCGATCCGGTGCGCTTGGCCCAGATCCGCCAGGAGCGGCGCCCGAACTCGCGCTACGCCAAGCTCGAGACCTGCCGGCACGAGGTCAGTGCGGCCGAGTCGCTGTTCCGCGCCGAGCGCATCCCGGTGCTGAGCACGACCAACACCTCGATCGAGGAGATCTCCAGCAAGGTCATGTCGACGCTGGGCATCGAGCGGGTGATGTACTGACGCGACGTGGGCGTGCGCCGGGGGCTGCCGGGCGGTTCACTCCGCGGCGTGTAGGATCGCGTCATGCCCAATGTCGATTCCAAGCGCGTCCGGATGCCCGCACTGGGCCGCTTCGGCTGGCTGATGGCGCTGTATGCCGAGAACCACGTCCGGCTCACCCGGCTGTTCCATCCTGGCGACCTGCCGCCCGGCACCTACCTGTCGCAGGCGCCGGGCACGCCGACGGTCCAGCTCGAGGTGATCGCGCAGCATCGCTACACCACCGAACTGCGGCTGAGCTACACCATGCTCGATCCGCTGACCGGCGAACCGGACCCGTCCGCGCACCTGCGGCTGTATCGCGATGCCGGCCAGGTCGAGGCAACGCACTGCTACGTCGGCCGGCGCTGGCAGGACGTCATCGGCATGTTTCCACCACCGGCCGAAGTGGTCGACCACCGCTTGCGCATGAACACGTTTCTGGGCAAGTGGCTCCAATATCTGGTCGAGCAGGGACATGGGGTTGCAACTTTGCGTCCGAATCTGGATGATGCGCGCCTCGCTCGCAACGAAGCCGAATTGCTCGGCTGAAGGCCCCCTCCCGGAAGGCCACAAGTTGCGAACGAAGTGGAAGCGAAAACTTGTTGACGTTGCCGCACGGCATCCCTACAATTTCGCGCTTCCCACTGTGGGGCCATAGCTCAGCTGGGAGAGCGCCTGCATGGCATGCAGGAGGTCGGCGGTTCGATCCCGCCTGGCTCCACCACAATCTCGTCGACAACCACAAGGCCGGTTCTCGACACGATGCAGGCTTCTGCGTCCCCATCGTCTAGAGGCCTAGGACACCACCCTTTCACGGTGGACACCGGGGTTCGAATCCCCGTGGGGACGCCACTCAACTCAACGCGCTGCGAACGGGCGACTTCGACAAGAAGTCGCCCGTTTTTTTTTGCCGTCGCGCGCGGCACACTGCCGTCATGACTTGTCGACGCCACAGGAGTAGCGTTTCGCAAGGCGCCTAGGGGGAGGACGGACGTGAGAAAGCTGCACGAGGCCGACCGGATCGCGCTGATCCGAAGCCTGGATCTGCTGTCGCTGGCAGGGCATCCTGAATTGGACAGAATCGTGGCCCTGGCCGCGTTCGCATTCCGGGTCAAGACGGTCCTCATCTCCCTGGTCGACGAGGTGGACCAGCATTTCTTGTCCTGCGTGGGCACCGAGCTGCGCGGGACCAGCCGCGAGATCTCGGTCTGCACGCATGCGATCGAGCAGGACGACATCTACGAGGTGCCCGACCTCACCGCAGATCCGCTGTTCTCGCGCAACCCACTGGTCATGCAGGCGCCGCGCATGCGCTTCTACGCCGGTGCGCCGCTGGTGCTCGGCGACGGCTACAAGGTCGGCACGATCTGCCTGATCGACTACGCCCCACGGCGGCTGGACGAGGCGGAGCGCGAGCAACTGCGCTCGTTCGCGAACCTGGTCGTCGGGCAGATCTCGCTACTGCGATCGATGGGGCGGCGCGACCCGGTCACCGGCCTGGCGAACCGCCAGCAGTTGGCGTGGGATCTGCGCGAGGCCCTGCGGCAGTCGCCCCCCGCAGTCCCCGTGCCGTCGCATCTGTGCATCATCGACGTGCTCGATGTGACGAGCGCCCATCGGCTGACCCAGGCACTGGGCGTGGCGCCGGTCGAATCGATCGTGCGACAGCTGGGCTTTCGCCTGACCGATGCCCTGGGTGAGACCGCGCGGGTCTACCACGTTGGCGTGACCCGATTCGCCTTCGTGCTGGCGGGCCGGTCGCGCGACGAGGTCGCGGCGATCCTCGCCGACTTGCGCGAGCGACTCAGCGCGCCGGTGGTCAGCAGCGGGCTGACCCTGCAGACGGTGTTCCATGCCGGGGTGGCGGGATTCTCGACCCACGATTCGGCCGACGTGCTGCGCCGGGCGGTGACCGCGATGCACGCGGCGCTGGAAAGCGGCGCGCCCTGGTGCGAGTACGACCGCGACCGCGACGCACGGCTGCAGCGGCATTACCGCCTGGCAACCCAGGTCGAGCGTGCCTTGGACACCCGCGAGTTTTCGCTGGTGTATCAGCCGCGCCTGAGCCTGTCGACCGGGCGCCTGGGCTCGGTCGAGGCGCTGCTGCGCTGGCGGCATCCCGAGTACGGCGACATCGCCCCGGACGAGTTCATCCCGGTCATCGAAGGCACGACACTGATGCCGTTGGTCACGCGCTGGGTGCTGCGCCAGGCCCTGCACCAGTTGCTGGCCTGGGAAGAGCAGGGCGTGGTGCTCGATATCTCGGTCAACCTGTCCAGCGCGGATTTCCGCGACGGTCGGTTGCCGGCATACATCGCCGATCTGGCGCGCGAGCTTGGCATCGAACCCGCGCGCCTGGAGCTGGAGGTGACTGAGGGCGAATGGCTGCGCGACAAAGGGAGCGTGGCCGCCCAGCTCGGTGCGCTGCAGGCGCAGGGGTTCAACGTCGCGATCGACGATTTCGGCGCCGGCTACAGCAACTTCTCCTATCTCAACGAATTGCCGGCCACGACGATCAAGATCGATCGCGGCCTGCTGGTCGGGATCGAAACCAGCGAACGTCGTGCACGGCTGATCAGGACCGTGCTCAAGCTGTCAGTCGAGCTGGGCTATCGCACGGTCGCCGAAGGCGTGGAAACGGCCGGCCAGCTGGCGATGCTGTGCGAGTGGCAGTGCGACGAAGCGCAGGGGTATCACGTCTCCCGGCCGCTGGCGCCGGAGGCGTTGATCGCGCTCATCCGGCAACACGACAGCGCCGCCTCCGGGTCTCCGCTGACCGGCGCGGAGACCGGGCACCTCGCCACCGTCGGTCAAGCCGGCTCGCTATAATCGGCCGCGATGCCCCGGGTCTCCGCCACTGCCGTTCGCATCCTGCTGCTCGCACTGCTCCTGATCGAATCGATGGGCGCGGTCTTCGCCGCGCCTGCAATGAACGGTGCGGCCTCGATGCATGACGCTGCTCATGCGAGTGACGCCGATGCGCAGCCTTGCCATGGCACAACCGACCAAGCCCCCTCGGAACAGGGCGGGGTGCCCGCGCCGCACGCCTGCGACGACGAGGGCGGCTGCCTCTGCCTGCACAGCTGCAGTGCGGTCCTGATACCGCGCCAGCGGCCGCTGACCTTGGTGCCAACGCCGGCACGTCACCCTGCGGACGTGGCCCAGGCACGCGGCGATCCTGCCACCGTCCAGCCGATCCGCCCACCCATCACCATCGCCTGATCCACACCGTTCGCCCGTCCCGATGTGGGGCAGGGCGCAGGGCCCGTGCAACCGGGCCATCCTACGGATGGAGTGACGATGACTTCCGATGTTTCCTTTGGCCGCCGCGGCTTCGACCCCGCGCGCCGCCGTTTCGTTCAGGGCCTGGCGCTCGGCGGCCTGGCCGCCGGCCTCGGCAGTTGGCCGCGCCCGTCCTGGGCACTGCAATCCCCGCACAGCCGGATCCTGGCCGGCACCGACTTCGACCTGGTGGTCGGCGAGACCCTGGTCAACTTCACCGGCCGCACCCGGCCAGCCGCCACCATCAACGGCAGCCTGCCGGCGCCGATCCTGCGCTGGCGCGAGGGCTCGACGGTCACGCTGCGCGTGCGCAATGCGCTACCTGCGGACTCGATCTTCGGCGACATGACCTCCGTGCATTGGCACGGCATCCTGTTGCCGGCGAACATGGACGGCGTGCCCGGCATGAGCTTCGATGGCATCCATCGCGGCGAGACGTTCCAGTACCGCTTCGACGTGCGCCAGGGCGGCACCTACTGGTACCACAGCCATTCCGGGTTCCAGGAACAGGCCGGCATGTACGGCGCGCTGATCATCGACCCGATCGAGCCTGAGCCGTTCGCCTTTGACCGCGACTACGTCGTGCTGCTGACTGACTGGACCGACCTCGACCCGCACGCGCTGTTCGCGCGGCTCAAGCAGATGGCCGAACACGACAACTGGTACAAGCGCACCGCTGGCGACTTCGCCCGCGATGTGCGCCGCGACGGCTGGCGCGCCACGCTCGCCGACCGCCGCGCCTGGGGGCAGATGCGGATGACGCCGACCGACATCTCCGACGTCAACGCGCATACCTATACCTATCTGATGAACGGCACGACGTCGCCAGGCAACTGGACGGCGCTGTTCCGCAGCGGCGAGAAGATCCGCCTGCGCTTCATCAACGGCTCGGCGATGACCTACTTCGACGTCCGCATCCCGGGCCTGAAGATGACCGTCGTCGCGGCCGATGGCCAGTACGTGCACCCGGTGACGGTCGACGAGTTCCGCATTGCCGTGGCCGAGACCTTCGACGTGATCGTCGAACCCTCCGGCCAGGATGCCTACACGATCTTCGCCCAGGACATGGGCCGGACCGGCTTCGTCAGCGGCACGCTCGCCGTGCGCGAAGGCCTGCGCGCCCCGATTCCCATGGTCGACCCGCGCCCGATCCTGACCATGGCCGACATGGGCCACGGCGGCATGCACGGCATGGACAATGGGGCCGGGCCGGGCATGGGGCAGGGCGGACATACGGCGGCGATGCGCGGCGGCGGCCACGACCACGCCGCGATGGACCATGCCGACATGGGACATGGCACCACGCCGATGCAGGCGCATCCTGACAGCGAGCACGGCAACCCGCTCGTCGACATGCAGACCATGACCCCGGCGCCGAAGCTCGACGACCCCGGCATCGGCCTGCGCGACAACGGCCGCACGGTCCTGACCTACGAGGCGATGCGCAGCCTGTTCGACGATCCCGATGGCCGCGCGCCATCGCGCGACGTCGAGCTGCACCTGACCGGCCACATGGAGAAGTTCGCCTGGTCGTTCGACGGCATCAAGTTCAGCGACGCCGCCCCCTTGCGGCTCAACTACGGCGAACGTCTGCGCATCGTGCTGGTCAACGACACGATGATGACCCATCCCATCCATCTGCACGGCATGTGGAGCGACCTCGAGGACGACGACGGCCGCTTCCAATTGCGCAAGCACACCGTCGACATGCCGCCCGGGACGCGTCGCAGCTTCCGCGTCCGCGCCGACGCACTCGGGCGCTGGGCGTTCCACTGCCACCTGCTGTACCACATGGAAGCGGGCATGTTCCGCGAAGTGCAGGTGGTCGAATGAGCGCCGCCACATCGCATCGCAAGTGCAGCCCCGCGTTGCTCGCTGCTGCGCTGCTCGTCGCCGCGGGCGGCGCGCAGGCGCAGACCCATGCGCATGGTCATGGGCATGTCGAGGTATCGCCTCAAGCGCCCCCGGCAGCCGCGTCGCATGGATCGCCCGGGCATCACCACCAACCGACTACCGAGCCCAGGCACGCGGCTGAGGGCAACGCGCATCGAGCGCCCGTGCGAGAGATAAGCCCGCAGACGACGGCGGACCAGGCAGAACATTCCGAGCCAACGGCGCAGCAGACACCTGCCCAGGTTCTGCCGCGGTCGCATGGGGCGGTGCCTGCGAACACGCACCATCCAGCGCAGACCCACTCGGAGATGAATCACTCGGAGATGAATCACTCGGAGATGGATCACTCGGAGATGGATCACTCGGAGATGGATCACTCGGAGATGGATCACTCGGGGATGGATCACTCGGGGATGAATCACTCGGGGATCGGAGCGGCGGAAGCACATTCAACAGACAGAACGGACATACACACCGGGCATGCACCTGCGGCAGGCGACCTGCCTGCGGATGCCTTGCCGCGCACCCCGATCCCTGCGCTCACCGACGCCGACCGTCAGGCCGCATTTCCGTCATTGCATCCCCACGCGATGGGCGATTCGGCAATCCACCACTTCGTCCGCGTGGACCGCCTCGAAGGCTTCGACACCGATCACGGCCACGGCCTGGGCTGGGAGGTGGACAGCTGGATCGGCGGCGATCTGCAGCGCGTGTGGCTCAAGTCCAGCGGCGAACGCGTGTCCGGCCGGACACACGCGGGCGCGCTGGACGCGCTCTATGGTCGCAGTGTGTCGCCCTGGTGGGATGTCGTCGCCGGCGCTCATCATGTCTTCGCACCGGGGCGCGCCAAGAACTACGCGAGTGTCGGCGTGCAGGGCCTGGCGCCGTACTTCTTCGAGGTCTCGGCGATGGCGCATGTTGACGATCGCGGTCGCGTGCTCGCCGATGTGGAGATCGAGTACGAGTGGCTGTTGAGCAATCGGCTGATCCTGCAGCCGGCGGTCGAGCTCTCGGCTGCCAGCGAGGCCGATCCCGCGCGCCGTATCGGCAGCGGCCTGGGCGAGATCGAAGCCGGACTGCGCCTGCGCTACGAGGTCACCCGACGCTTCGCCCCGTACATCGGCCTCGTGCACGCGCGCAGCTTCGGCCAGACCCGGGCGCTCGAGCAGGCCGATGGCGGTACCGGCCGCGAGACACGCTGGGTGATCGGCGTCAGGAGCTGGTTCTAGCTGACGCGTTCAATCCCGACGACAGCGCGGGGCCGATGGGCCGGGGCCCTCGGCCCCGGTCGCCATCGGACGCACACGCGTCACCAGCGAGAGCAGCATCTTGCCCGGCTCCTCGTTCATGACTTCGTGTGCCGACTGCTCGAACCAGACCAGTTCCTTGCATGGCGCATCGACCGTCGCGAACCAGTCGGCCGCCAGCTCGGACGACACGTTGTGATCGTGGCGACCCAGGAACAGGAACAACGGGGTCTTGAGCTCGCGGATCGTGGTCATGTCCAGCGTGAGGACCCCAGACAGGAGATGGGTCATCGAGTAGTCGTTGCCGGCCCAGACCGCGGCCAGATCGGCATCGCTGTACTCGGGCGCCAGCCACAGCGCCGCGGCTTCCGCCTGTCCGCCGCGGCGGTTGTGGACCATGCCGCCGTAGTGGTTCAGCCACTTGCGCTGCTTGAACAGCGCCTCGAGCGGGA
Organism: Luteimonas sp. RC10; assembly: GCF_014192745.1. Lineage (GTDB taxonomy): Bacteria > Pseudomonadota > Gammaproteobacteria > Xanthomonadales > Xanthomonadaceae > Luteimonas. The sequence continues at coordinate 168,075 of NZ_JACHYJ010000006.1, read as the reverse complement.
CGGGCGCCGTGCCCGGCGCATACGGCTGCAGTGCCATCAGTTCGTCGACGGCGTCTGTATTGCCGTCCTGGCGCGCCTGCGCCAGCGTCCAGGCCCAACCACGCCGTTCGCTTTCCGGTGCATTCGAAATCTGGCCTACGCCGATGTAGGCATGCAGCCACTCCGGCCGCTGTCGCGCCACTTCGAGTCCCAGATAACTGCCCCAGGACTGGCCCAGCACGAAGATCCGATCCTGCGAAAACGTGGTGCGCAGCCAGGCCACCATCTCCAGCGCATCGGCCACCATGCGTTCGCGGGTCATGGTCGGGGCGATCTCGTCGGGATCATGGCTCGCGTAGGTTTTACCTGCGCCGCGCTGGTCCCACTGCACGACGGTGAAGAACTCCTCCCAGCCACGCTGGAAGTACCAGCTCGTCGGCATCGACACCCAGCCCGGCCCGCCGTGGAGCATCAGCAGGACAGGATTGCGGCGATCGCTGCCGCGAATGGAGACCCATTGGTCAATGCCGCCGATCCGGACTGTCTCGAGGCGTTCGACGCCGTGATCGGTGACGACACGTCGCATGTCGGCCACGATCGCCACGCTGTCTTGCCGTGTTTTGGACGCCTGCGCCTCGGAGGCGCGCAGAGGCGATGGCAGCAGGAGGATCACGAGCGCCGCCGCAGCGGATGCGGTGGACAGCATGGCGGTGGCCGCGGGGCCGAGAATGCGTTGAAGCGACATCGGATGCCAGTCGTGGTGGGACGAGGGCGCCGATGTTGCCACGCCGCCGGGGGCAGGATCACGTTTACGTTCGCACGGGACGGCGCCGTGGGCGCTGTCACAACGGCGTGGTCCTGGATCGTCAGCGCATCTCGGCTTGCGGTGCCGCACCGGCGCCATCGGCCGGTGATCCATGAAGTCGCGCATGCAGCGCAGCACGCAGAACGCGGGCGGCGGGGCCGAGCGGACGGTCGTTGCGATGCGCGAGATACGCCTCGAGGTCCACGCGCCCGTGTCGACCGAGGGCGGCGACATCGAGCCGCTGCAGCCGTCCCGACGCCAGTTCGGACTCGACCGCCCACAGCGGCAGCCGTCCCCAGCCCAGGCCTTCGCTGATCATCGCGTGCTTGATGTCCTGTCCGGCGACACGCCACGTGCTCGGCGACAGGACACCGAAGTCCTTGTCCGCGCTCCGTGCGCTGGCGTCCTCGAGCACGATCTGCAGATGCTCGGCCAACGCCGACGGCAGCAGCGGACCGGGCTGACCGGCCAGCGGATGTCCGGCGGCGACTACCGCGACGAAGGCCACCGGCGACAGCGCTTCGAGCTGGATCTCCGGCTCCCGGAACTCCTCACCCACCGTGATCGCGAGCGTGCAGCGCTCCTCGCGCAGCGCGACCAGCGGTTCGCCCAAGGGCGCCGCGCGCAGGCGGACGGCGACGGACGGATAGGTCCGATGCATTGCGTCGAGCGCGTGGGCGACCACCTGGATCGGAAACAGTGTATCGACGACCAGCGACAGGCCCAATTCCACGCCGTCCCCGAGCCCGCGTGCGCGGGCACGCATCGTATCCATGCGCAGCAGGACGGCCCGGGCATCGGCGAGCAAGGCACGCCCTTCCGGCGTCATCGTCGGGCGCCGGCCGGCGCGGTCGAACAGTTGTACGCCGAGCTGGGCCTCGAGACTTGCGATCGCGTGGCTCACCGCCGACTGCACGCGCCGGATGCGCCGGGCGGCCGCACGGAAGCTTCCCGTTTCGGCCACGGCCACCAGGACGCGCAGCTGGTCGAGGGTCAGGCCATCGAGCATGATCTATTCCATCGATCGGAATGGCCGAAACATTAGCACTTCCGCAGATCGGATTGCGCTGCGAAGGTGGTCCCCGATCCCTTCGGAGACCGCCGCCATGCCCCGGATTCTGGTGCTGTACTACTCGGCCTATGGCCACATCGAGACGATGGCGCATGCCGTCGCTGCGGGTGCCCGGGACGCCGGCGCAGATGTCGCGGTCAAGCGGGTGCCGGATCTGGTGCCGACGGACGTGGCCGCCCAGGCAGGCTACAAGACCGACCAAGCCGCCCCGGTTGCGACCGTGTCGGAGTTGCCGGGGTACGACGCGATCATCGTCGGCACACCGACGCGCTACGGCAACATGGCCGCGCAGATGAAGAACTTCCTCGACCAGACCGGCGGGCTCTGGTTTCGGGACGCGCTGGTGGGGAAGGTCGGCAGCGCGTTCACGTCGACCGGCAGCCAGCACGGCGGGCAGGAAACCACGCTGCAATCCACTCACACCGTGTTGCTGCATCTGGGCATGGTGATCGTCGGTCTGCCGTACACGTTCAAGGGCCAGTTGCGCATGGACGAGGTGACCGGCGGCACGCCGTACGGCGCATCGACGCTGGCCAGCGGGGAAAACGACCGCGATCGCCAGCCGAGCGCCAACGAACTCGCCGGTGCGCGGTTCCAGGGGCGGCATGTGGCCAAGATCGCGGCGGCACTGGCCGGGCTGCACGTGGAGGTGTCGCCGTGACAGCGCACGCCGCGCAAGTGGCGGCCGCGCCGCCGGTCGCTGAGACCGATCGGATTGCCTTGTCGCTGGTGGTCGGTGCCGGCATCGTGTCCGCCTTCCAGGTGGGCAAGGCGACGCTGGCGTTGCAGGCGCTCCGGATGGATCTGGACGTGGCGCTGTCGGCCGCGTCCTGGGTGCTGTCGGCCTTCGCGCTGCTCGGGGCGCTGCTCAGCGTGGCGGTCGGCGCGATGTCGGACCGCCTCCAGGCCCGGCCGACCGTCATTGCCGGGCTGTTGCTGCAGGCGGTCGGCTCGGCGCTGGGGGCAATGGCGCCGTCGCTTGCTTCGCTGCTCGCAGCGAGGGCACTGGAAGGCCTGGGGTTTCTCGCGGTCACGGTCGCCGCGCCGGCGCTCGTGGTAGCGGCGACCACGGTCGCAACGCGCAGGCCGGCGTTCGCCGCATGGGCCATGTTCATGCCATTGGGCATGGCGATGATGATGTTCGCGGCCCCCACGCTGGGCGCATTGGGATGGCGTGGCCTATGGTGGGCGAATGCGGCCTTGCTGGCGGTCTATGCCCTGGTGCTGGGGTTGGGGACGCGCGACCTTCGCCCGATCGCAGGGCAGGGCAATGACCGCCATTGGCGACACGGCCTGCGCGTGGTGTTGGCAGACCGCGGGGCATGGTGGCTGGCCGGCCAATTCTGTGCCTACACCGCCATGTTCTTCGCGCTGTTCGGGTTCCTGCCAACGATCCTCGAGGCGCGCCTGGTAGTGGCCGGATCGGCGGCCGGGATGCTCAGCGCGATCGCCGTGCTGGCCGGTGCCGCCGGGTGTCTGGCCGGTGGTGCCTTGCTGCAACGCGGCCTGGGCACGACGCAACTGCTGCGCGGGAGCTTCGCGACGCTGGCACTGTGCACCATCGGCATCCTGGTCCTGCCACTGCCCGGCGAGCTGGCCTACCTGCTGTGCCTGCTGTTCTCGTTCGTCGGAGCCTTCATTCCTGTCGCGATCTTCGATGCGGCGCCGCGACTGGCCCGACAGCCAGGAACGCTCGGCTCGGTGGTGGGGCTGGCGACACAGGGCAACAACGCCGGAATCGTCCTCGGTCCGCTGCTTGCCGGCAGCGTCGCCGGTACCGCCGGCTGGCACTGGGTGGCGCTGCCTTTGGCGCTGATCGCGCTGCTGGCAATGGGCACTGCGGCTGTTTGCAGGCCTCGGCTGGAGGCCCGGCGGTGAGGCCGGTCGCCGGCATCGCAGTGCTCGCCTTGGCCGGCGGGTCGATGTGCCAGGCGCAGGCGGACGTGACGCTGCCGCCGGTGAACCTCGGTGACAGCACATTTCAGGACGGCATCGCCGCGCCGGGCTGGATGGTCCAGCAGACCTTGTCGGTGTATCGCGCGCAGCACTCGCGGGACGACCGCGGGCAACGTTCGATCGACGCACCGCAGATCGAATCCGTGGCGCTGCTCGGCCAGCTCAGCGTGATCTCCAACCGCCGCGTCCTGGGCGCTTACTGGGGTGGCGAGCTCATCGTGCCGTGGATCCATGCGCAGGTGACGCCCGCGCATGGCAGTGCCCTGGCGGCCACCGGCCCGGGCGATGTCATCGTCAGTCCGCTGATACTGCAATGGCCCCAGGCCCGCCTGGCCGGACGGCCGTTCTGGCAGCGCCTCAACCTCAACGTCAGCCTGCCCACCGGCCGTTACGGCACACCGGGCCGGCTGGACGCGGGGCGCAACGTCCTGCAGTTCAATCCGCACTACGCGTTCACCTGGGAGCGATCCGAGGCCTGGGAGCTCAGTGGCCGCCTGCATTACCTGTGGACCGGCCCCAATCGCGATCCGGCACCCGGCCTCGACGCCTCCGAGGTCCAGGGCGGGCAAGCGGTGCATCTCAACGCGGCGGTCTCGCGTTCGGCCGGCCAGGACCTGCGCATCGGCGCTGCGCTGTACGCGCTGGTCCAGATCACCGACGACCGCATCGACGGCGTCGCGCAACCGGGACGCGAGCGCATTGTGGGCGTCGGGCCTGCACTGGGATGGTCACGCGGCGCCACCTCGCTGCATGCCGCGGCGTACATTGAAACCCTGGCGAAGGACCGGTCCGAAGGGACCCGTCTCAGTTTGCGTTACGCCACGCGATTCTAGACATCCCTCGCAGCCGCAGAGGCCCGCCTTCGGGTGTGGCCCGATCACGGGTTGCGTGCGGGCTCGTTCGAGGCTTCGCCGCGCAGCCACTGGCAGAACGCGTCCACGGCCGGCGTCGGCATCAGCGTGTCGCGGCGCACCAGCCAGAACGCATACGCATTCTTCGACGTCTGCGCGTAGGGGCGGACCAGCCGGCCTTGCTGGAGATCGTCCGCAACCAGCGGGCCGATCCCCAGCGCAACCCCGTGCCCGGCGATGGCGGCTTCCTGCGCGAGATAGGCGCTGGCGAACACCGGTCCCGTGCCGGTATCGGCCTCGGTCGCACCTGCGGCCTCGAGCCAGTCCGCCCAGCCGGGCACGCCGGGCCGACCGACCGCCGTCCGATCGTGCAGCAGCGTGTGGTGGCGCAGGTCGGCGGGTGCGTGCAGCGGATGCGGGCCGAGCAGCAGGGCAGGGGCGCAGACGGGGAATACCGCGGCGTCCATCAAACGTTCCGCATGCACGCCCGCATAGCCGCCGGCGCCGTAGCGCAGCCCGACATCGAGGCCGTCGTGCACGAAGTCCGCAGGGGCGTCGCCGGTCTCGATCCGGACCTGGATACCGGGCCATGCCCGATGGAAACGATGCAGCCGTGGCACCAGCCATTTCGCAGCGAACGACTCCAGTGTCGTGACCCGCAACACCGCGGCCGCCTGGGACATCGCCTGGTCCAGTGCCCGATCCAGATGCCCGAACACCTCGCCCAGCGTCGCCGCCAGCGCCCGTCCCGCATCGGTGAGCACGACCGCACGGTGCTGGCGCTGGAACAGCGGCAGTCCGAGATACGCTTCCAGTTGCTTGACCTGATGACTGACCGCAGCCGGCGTGACAAACAGCTGGCGGGCCGCCGCGTTGAAACTCAGATGACGCGCCGCCGCCTCGAACGTGCGGAGCGCATTGAGCGGGGCAGGGCGGCGAGATCTCACGAGAGGCGCGACCGGTCGAAGCGGCGAGCATCGTATCGCGTTAGTTTTTCTGATGCGAACGCCAACCGAACTCGTTTGTCGCGCACGCGCAGCATTGCGACCATGCACGGGTGCCCATCAGGACCTTCGACATGCGTGTTCAAGCACTGTGCCCCGATGTATGGATGTTCGTCGGCGACGAGGTGGAATCCGTGGCCACGGCGTTCGTCAACGGTGACGAGGTGTTGCTGGTCGATGCGCTGGGCAGCGAGGCCGACGCCGCCTGGCTGCGCGACACCCTGTGCGGGCAGATGGGCAAGACGGTGCGCCTGATCGCGACCACGCACTTCATGAGCGACCATATTGCCGGCCTGGTGCAGTTCCCCTGTGCGCGGGTGCTGGCGCACCGACATCACCGGCAGACCTTCCTGTCGCAGAACCGGCGCGTCGACGCGTTCTACCGCGAGCCCGATTTCATCTTCAACGATATGGCGCTGCGTTGGGGCCGACACCAACTGCGCCTGCTCTACAACCCCGGCAAGACCATGGATCACGTCAGCGTGGACGTGCCAAGCGCCGATCTGGCCTGCGTCGGCGACAATATCGTCGGCCACATCGTGTACCTGTCGAAAGCCGATCCGCAGCTGCAGCGGGCCGCGATCGGGCGCATCCGCCAGTTCGGACGCGCGCGGATCGTCGGCGGACACATCGGCGTCTTCGATGCGGCGGTGCTTGCGCAGGCCCAGCATTATCTCGACAGCATCCAACGCCACGTCGTGCACATTCGCAAGGAGACGTCGCCGGACACGGTCGCGGCCCGCGTGGCTGCGATCCGCATCGAGGACTGCATCGCGCCTGGCGTGGTGCCCGTCGCCTTCGAGCGTACATGGCATGCCCGCAATCTCGAGGCGATCGTCACGCAATCCATTTTCGCATTGGACGCGGCGCTGGCGTCGGGGGCGCAGGCCGCATGAAGACCGTCGCGCCGCACTTGCCGACCGATCCCCGTCGCAGGCGTTTCCTGAGGTACTGCACCGGCCTGGCCACCCTGATGGCACTACCGGGCGGGGCGTCCGGCGCCTCGACCCCGTCGTCGTCGCTGCGTATCCAGCGTCTGGCCTGGGCAGGCATCCGGCTGCAGTTGCCAGGCGCGACGCTCTTCATCGACCCACTCATCGACGCGCAGATCTGGGGTGAGGCGCTTGCGGACACGCTCGTGGCGATGAACGATGTCGCTGCCGACGCCACGGTGCTGATCACGCACGGCCATTCGGACCACTTCGACGCGCAGGCGACCGCGGCCGCGCTGCGGCACGGCGGCGTTCTGGCCTATCCAGCGGGCATCAGGCCCGAGCCGTTGCCCGACGGTGTACGCGCCAGGCCCAGCCCGCTCTGGGAGCCGCAATTGTTCGGCGACTTCACCGCCGTCCCAGTGCCCGCTGCGGATGGTTACGGCGATCCGCAGGTGTCCTGGGTCGTGTCCGCAGGCGGGCGGCGCATCTTCCATGGTGGCGACACCCTGTGGCACGGCCACTGGTGGCGGATCGCCCGGCAGTTCGGTCCATTCGATGCCGCCTTCCTGCCGATCAACGGCGCCCGGTTCGGCTGGCGCCATCCCGTCAGCGGGCTGCCTGGCGTGCTCACACCCGAGCAGGCCGTGGCAGCGGCCGCGATCCTGGGCGCACGCACATTGGTGCCGATCCATTACGGGGTGCGCGACATGGACGCCTATGTCGAAGTTGACGACTCCATCGGCGCACTCCGTGCCGCCGCCCGAGAGCGGGATGTACCGGTGCAGGTGGTGACGCCCGGAGACTGGATCGAGTGGCCGACCTGAAGCGGGCTGCCACCGCACCTGGCAGCACGAGGCCGCGCCGACACGTCACAGCCGGGCGCACCGAATCGTCAAACCTGCATCCGGGCACACGCGCCCGCACTGGAGACTGACGATGCACGCTCCCCAATCCCCCACACAGCCGGTGCCGGTCGACCGGGCATTGCCTGATGTCTACCGCGCGCTCCTGGCTGTGCACACGGCCAACGACCGGCACGGACTGCCGCGCGCCTTGTGCCACCTGGTGCACCTGCGCGCGTCGCAGATCAACGGCTGCGCGTACTGCATCCGCATGCATACCCGCGAGGCGAGGGCAGACGGCGAGACCAACGCGCGTCTCGACCATCTCGCCGGCTGGCGGCACATGACGGACTACACACCGGCCGAGCGCGCTGCATTGGCGTGGACGGAAGCACTCACGCACCTCGGGAGCGATCGCGAGCCGGACATCGGCGCGTTGCGCACGCAGTTGCGCGCACACTTCGAAGACACGATGATCGCGGCGCTGACGGTGGAAGTGGCGATGATCAACCAGTGGAACCGCATCGCGATCGCCAATCACTGACATGACCGACCGGCCCGACGACAGCATCACCGCCTTCGACGACGCCCGGCCCGGACTGCTGGGCCTGGCATATCGCCTGCTGGGCTCGCGGGCCGATGCGGAGGATGCGGTGCAGAACACCTTCCTGAAATGGCAACGCATCGATCGTGCAGCGATCGCATCCGCTGGCGCCTGGCTGACCACCACCTGCACCCGGCATTGCCTGGACCTGCTGCGCAACGCGCATCGCAGCCGTGTCGACTACGTCGGCACCTGGTTGCCCGAGCCGCTGCGCATCGCCGACGAGATCGAGCCACAGGCGGCCGCCGAACTGGCGTCGACACTGACGTCGGCCTTCCTGCTGCTGCTCGAACGACTGACGCCGAAGGAACGCGCGGCCTATCTGCTGCACGACATCTTCGACATGGACTATGCGGACATCGCCTCGACACTGGGCATGCAGGAACCGGCGTGCCGGAAACTGGTCTCGCGCGCCCATGCACACGTCGGACAGGCGCGCGTGCGACACATCACACCGCCGGCGCGACAGACAGAACTGCTGATCGCCTTTGAGCGTGCCGTCCGAGATGGACAGACCGACCAGCTTGCGCTGCTGTTGTCGCGAGACGTGCGCCTCGCCGCCGACGGCGGCGGCAAAGTGCCCGCGGCGCGCCGGATCATGGTCGGCGAGGGCGAAGTGCTGCGGTTCATCACAGCGGGCCTGCATGTCTGGTGGGCCGACTACACCTTCGAGCGCGCGAACTTCAACGGCCACCTGGGCCTGATTCTGCGAGACCCCACAGGGACAGTGACTGCGGCGGCGTCCTTTTCTTATGACGCCGCCGGGCGCCTGGCCGACATCTTCATCATGCGCAATCCCGACAAGCTTTCGCGGGTGGAGCAGGTCGCGACCTTGGTGCAATGACGTGCGCGCTTCGCAGAGCGACTGAGCTAGTGACCGCAGGCTGCGGGAAGTGGATAGAACGGGATTGCCTGGACTCCTACCGCCTACACCTCGTTTTACATAATGTACATTTGCTGCGTGATCGGCGTCGCAACGTACTGATTGTTATCGATTTTCTCGCGTCCGATGAGGCCGTAGGAGGCGAGCAAAACGACCCCGAGCGTCGCGACCTTCGCCACGCTCGGGCGGGCTCGGTCCAACACCGATTCCAGCGCACGGCGCACCGCCGTAATTCGCACCGCGTCCGCCTGGACGCCTACGAGCCACGGGCCGGCGTCTGCGATAGACGCCATCTCGCATAGTTGCATCACTCGCTCGGGCGGCATGGGTGAGCCCTTGTTGTGCTTCCACTGGTTGAGCGTTGGCGGCTTCACGCCCAGCGCGTCGGCTAGCTCGCGATCAGACGAAAGCCCGCTTGCCTCTTTGACGGCATCGATGAGTTGCGCTGCGTACGTCATGACAGGTCTCCGGTGACCGTTCGTCGGGAAATTAGGCAAATTACAATATTCCCCCTTGACACATTAGGCAATTCCCCTCATCTTCGCCCGCATTAGGTCTTAGACCTAATTCCCGGCCCCTCGGCACCCCCCGAGGGTGTCCGGGATACCGGGTAGGGGGTGCAGGGGATTCGCCATGTATCAGGTCTACGTCTACGTCAACGACGCTTGGCAGCCGGAAGGGCAGCCGCATCGTTCGTACGGCAACGCTTGCCGCTACGCCGCTGCCTTCGAGACCCGCACGCTTCCGTGCTGCGTGCGTCGGGTGCGCGCATGACCATGCAGCACGTCATTGACGCCGCCGCCGATGCGGCCTTCGAGCGTTACGCCGACCTCCTGGCCGAGAAGGCCCGTCCAGGTTCCAACCGCGATTTGTTCGGTGACCCGTGTGTCGCCGAATGGCGCGGCGTCTGGCTGACCTGTGAGCGCGAGCGCGCGGCGGTGCAGTCATGAAGCCGTTCGAAGGGTGGGGCTACGAAGATTTTTGCTGCTTGTTCGCCGGTTGTTTTGTCTGCATCTGCTTGGTGCTGACCTTCTTCTTCGGTGCTGCGAAGGTCGTCTCCAAAATCGATTGCGAGTTCCGGCCGATGACCGAGCGTTGCATCGTCCTCTCCAAGCGGGGGGTCTTCTAGTGATCACTCCCATCCCCCCCGATCAACTGCCGGAGTTTCTACGTGCCGTCACCCATCTGGCATTCGTTGCTGGTTTCGTCGGCGCGTGTGCTTGCTACGCGCTTCGTACGCTGGTGCTTGCGGTCTATTCGTTTCTGACGCGTCGTCGGCGGGAGCGCGAATGGCTGGATGACCTCGCGCACATTGCCGCCGAAATCCGCGCCTTTGAGGCCAAGGAGGCGACGCCGTGATGGTCGCTCTCTATACCGCCGACCCGCGCTATGTCGCGGCCTTCTTCTTCTTCCTCGGTGTCGTGTTCGGCCATGCCTGCACGCCGCGCAAGCTTGTGGTACGCACCGATGGCTGACGGCTGCCTCACTCCTGAAGTCATCGAAGCCGCCTGGGCGCGTCGCACTGCCGACGCGTCTGCGCTCGTCGCGACGAACCTTCCGTTCGCGTCGAAGGCTGGCCGCGAAGCGGCCGGCCTTGGGCTTGTCCCTTCTTCAACAAGTGGCCCAGGGCCACGTATCGGCCGCGTTTCGGTCGAACTCGATCAGAACCGCATCCGGGCTACTCGCCTCCGGAAGAGCGTAATCACAGGAGCGAGATTGCATGACCAGGAAGCGCGCAAAGGCTCGCAGCGTGGTGCGTGGTACATGCTCACGGCGACCTACAGAGCGGGAGGTGACAGCAGCCCTCGCGACGTTAGCAATTTGGTTCGAGGCGTCCGGCGCTTCTTCCATAAAGTTGCAGGACGAAAGGGGCATGGGCGTCCGCTGTTCCGTTATCTCTGGGTCGGAGAACTCACCAAGGCCCTTCGACCCCACTACCACCTCTTGATCTGGATTCCGCGCGGCTACTACTTCCCGAAGGCTGACAGGGCAGGGTGGTGGCCTCATGGCATGACCAAGATTGAGCGCGCCCGCAACGCGGTCGGCTATCTCGCCAAGTACGCGTCGAAGTTCTGCGGCGCAATGGCCGAGGCATTTCCCAAGGGTTTCCGTACGCACGGCGTCGGTGGCCTCAACGACGAATCCAAGCGCGAATTGCGCTGGTGGAAATCTCCCCAGGATGCACGCGACGCGCTCGGCGTCGATGCGGACATCCGCAAGGTTCCCGGCGGATACGCCGACAAACGCACTGGCGAATTCTGGCCCTCGCCTTGGCGCGTCTACTTCGACAAGGGCCGGGTCATCGCTTGGAAACTAGAGGCAATCGCATGAGCCATATCATCGTCAAATCCGACGCTGTGCACACCCGCACGATCCCCGCACGCGCAGACCGTAAGGAAATCCATTTTCGCGAGCAGAAGGCCGCGATTGAGACCGGTGAGGACTTCCCCCAGCCGTTCAATGTCCAGTTGGACGACGACCAGCGCCCGTATCCGCCGGGCCTGTATCAACTCGACCTTTCCAGTGTCGAGGTCAACGAGTACGGCGGCTTGAAGTTCGGCCGTCGCGTGCGGCTGGTCGGTCCGCTCGACCCGCCGAAGAAGGCGTAACCCATGCCCGAGCAGGCCCACGTTCTCTACTGCGTGCAGTTCGACACGCAGACCAACACCTGCGCTGTGGAGGCGTGGATGCCTGCCCCTCAGTTGCTCCCCCCGCTTTCACCGGCTCAAGCGGGCGCGTTGCTAACAGCGGAACTTGTGCTGTTCGCCACCGCGTGGGGCATCAGACAGTTGAGCCGGACCATCCGTCAATGACCACAACCAGAGAGAGGAAATCTCCATGCGCACCAAGCTCCATTCGCTCGGCAACAAGCTTGCCGTCGCTGTTGTCGCCACTGCCCCCTTCGCCGCGTTCGCGCAGCAGATCGATACGAGTGCGGCGGTCGAGACCATTGGCATCATCACTGGCGGCATTACCGCCGTTGGCGTTGCCAAGTTCGCCCCGGCTGCGATCGCCGTGGCCTACAAGTGGGTGAAGGCGGCCATCTTCGGCTAAGCCGGTTTGCAGGGCAGGGGGACCATCCGGTCCCCCTTTTTCTTGGAGAGACTCACATGCTCGGATGGTGGATTCTATGCGTCGGAACGCTCGCCTTCTTCATCGTGTTCAACGACTAAGCGCTTTCGCGCTTGGCCTGTTCGTCGTAGCGTTCGCCGGCATCGTGACGGCGCAATCCGAAGGCGAGTACATCCCGCGCGGCAACCCGATACCGCATGACGTTCGCGTCGTCGGCACCAACGCAACGGGTGCCGATACACGCGCCGCGTTCCGCACGACGTTCCCCAATGGCTCCACGATGTCGCACAACCTCCCTGTGCGCGTCAGTGCTACCACTATCGGCAGGTTGGCTGCTGGTGCAGTTAAGCGCGGGCTAGGCATCTACGGCACGGCCCTGCTGCTGAAGGATTTGTTCAATGGGGCAGGGTGGGCCATTGATGAATTGAAGGGCCAAGTTACGCAGGGCGGTGAACCACAGGAAGATTTGGGGGCGCAAGGGTGGTGCAGGTATCAGAAGTGCGCCAGCAGCCCGAGCGGCTTGATCCCTGCTGCTCAGGCCGAATATTTCGCTAACAATGGTCCTAACCCGGACATTGTCAGCTGGCGTGTTGACCTGCCTATCGGTTCTGATTACGGCGCAATTTGCGCTGTGCATCGCCTCGGTGGCTGCGCTTTTGTCTGGCCCTTTGAACTGGTTACACAGCCTCACAATGGCTGGGATGACTATGAGAACGTCAATCCGGGTAGCGCACCTGTAGTCGTTAGCGATGTTCAACTCGCCAACGCGATTCTGACCTCACCTCACGCGCAGCAGATCACCAATTCGCTGCTCACCGATCCGCAGACCGGTGCACCTGTTCGGACGCCCGAGCTTGTCGAGGCGACCAACAACCTTCGTCGTACGCTCGAGCAAGCTGGACATCTTGCTCCAGGCGGCTCCGATGTCGTTGTCGGCGGCGACTATGGCCAGACGCCGACGCCCTACGAATCCGATTTGCCCCAGTACTGCACGTGGGCGAAGGTCGTGTGCGACTTCATCGCGTGGTTCAAGGCCGATCCCAGCTTGCCTGACAACCCCGAGGTGCCGCATGAGGAACGCGAAATTACGTGGCAGACCTACGACAGCGGCCACGGCAATGGCAGTTGTCCAGCGCCGATCACGGTCAACCTTGGCTGGATGGGCAGCTTCGAAATCACCTATCAGCCGATCTGCGATTTCGTGATCTACATGCGCCCGTTGTTGAAGGGGCTCGCGTGGATGGCTGCTGCTTTCATCGTCGTTAACGCGACTCGTCGGAGCTAGTCATGGCCGGAATTCTTCTCAAGATCATGCAATGGGCGCTTGGCGGATTGATCGCGCGCGCACTCTTCGGTGCCGGCATGACGTTCGTCAGCTACGTCGCGTTCTTCCCGCTGGTGAACATGGCGCTTGATCAGATCAATAACGCTTTGGCCGGCATGGCCTCCGATATGTACCGCGTGCTCATGCTTGGCGGGCTCGGTGACGTGCTGTCCATCCTTGGCAGCGCAATGCTCACTCGCGTCTCCATGATGGCCGGCTTGGCCGGTCTTGCGCGCATCGCTGATGCACAGCAGGGGAATACCTGATGCTTTACTTGATCACTGGCCAGCCGGGTAACGGCAAGACCCTGCGTGCAATGGCGCTCATGCGCGATGAGTACGAGCGCAACCAAGCCGCTGTGAAGGCCGGCAAGGAACAGCCCAGGCGCTTCTTCTCGAACGTCAAGGGCGCCACGCTTGATGAGAACCCCAAGGCGTTTCCGTGGGTCGAGCGCTTGCCCGATCACAACGATTGGACGCAGCTTCCCGATAGCGCGTATGTGCAGTACGACGAAGCGCACAGCGACGGCAAGACGCCCGGCCTAGAGCGTTACGGCAAGCTGTTCCCGTCTACCGGTAAGCCCGGTGAGAGTGAGGACCAGCGCATTCGCGCGATGTCCACGCATCGGCATCGCGGTGTCGATATCGTCCTGATTACGCAGTGGCCCTCCAAGATTCACCATCAGGTCCGCACGCTGGTTGGCAAGCACATCCACATGAATCGTGCGATGGGCATTGCCGCTGCCGGCACCTTCACCTGGACCCGCGTCCAGACCGACCCATACGATGAAAAGGGGCGTGAGGCTGCGGACGAAGAAATCTGGTCTTACGATAAGACCCTGTATGACAGGTACATCAGCGCCACGCATCACACGGCGGCGTACAAGTTCAAGATGCCGAAGAAGATCAAGAATGGCTTGATCACCGGCACCATCATCATGGCCATGATTGCAGCCGTGTTTACCTACAACGGTTGGTGGGGGGCAATGCTCCCAGGGTTGGGGGGGCAGGGAGCCGGGCAGGCGCAGGCGCAGCCAGGCGAAGCCGGCGCGGCGCCGCCCGGCCTGCCCCCAATGTTCCAACCCAACGCCCCTAACAACGCCGATGCCATCGAGGTGCTCATGCCCGGCTATGGCGCGTATTCGGAACTGCGCACTACGCCAACACCGACGCTCGCCGGTTGTGTTCGTGGCCGGACCTGTCGTTGTTTCAACACCGATGGTTTGCAGATCGACATGACTCGCCAACAGTGCGAACGCCTGCTTGCCGATCCGCTTCCGTTCAACGTCTACCACCCCTACAGAGAAACCGCCCGCGAACGCCCCGAATCGCTCGCTAGGGCGCCGTCTGCCGCCATTCCCGACCAGCCCCCGGCTACGACTCTCCGGGGCGGCTCTGCGGCTCGCTATGGCGACGTGCACACCGACTATGGCGACTACGGCATCAGCACCGGTCGTTATGTGGGGCAGGGTATCGCTCGTTGACGGGGTGCAGGGGCGACGCCCCTGCGGTGACAGCTTCGGCCGTCAGCGCGTGCGAGCCCGTAGCACGTTCGCGCGCAGCCCGGGTCCCGGCCCCGAGTCGTCCACCATGCACACCCGTCGTGTGTACCGGCGCCGGACTGCATCCCGGAAGTAGACGACGGTTCCGTCGCGTCGGTAGCCTCGGTCCTCGCGGTGTTCCTCCATCATGCGGCGCCACTCCTGGGCAATGCCCACGGTCAGCGCCAGATAGGCAAGATCTTCGGGCCCGAACTCGCGGCCCTCGGGGCTCACAAGCTTTCCGCTCCGGAAAGCAAAACCGGCCCAAGGGCCGGTCAGTGCTCGATCACGCATGCGCCGATCTCCATGCCGGCAGACCATCTTGCCGCCTGCGCCGCAGCCAGCCCATGAGCGCGAAGAACATAATGTACATTATGCGAAATTAAGCGGAGCCACAGCCAAGCGCAGCCGCCGCCATCAGGACCGACCCGATCCCCCGGCTCGAAGTTCCGTGATGCCAGGTGGCGGGCATCGCCGACGACCCACGAGTGCGCGGCGCTCTGCAGCGCATCCTCGGTGACGGCAAGTTCCTCGGACCAGAGCGGCGCGGTTGGATGGTCAGCCGCGAGACCCTTTATACGCCCGAAGGCCAAACTATTGAAGTCTCACGAGATGGCGTGGTGGTCGCTGCAGGTCCGTCACACACGAAAGTTCCAAGCCATCGTGCGTCGTTCACCCTGGCCGAACTGGAGGCCATATTGGCCACCTGCGATGACAGCCTGGAAGGAATTCGAGATCGCGCCCTACTCTGCTTCGGGTTCGCTAGTGGCGGCCGCCGGCGCAGCGAGATCGCCGCTGCCGACCTTCGCGACCTGCGCCGAATTGGCGAGTCGGGCTATATCTACCGGCTGGAGCACAGCAAACCCAGCAGGCAGGGGTTACGGCCACCTCGACGCCGGACAAACCTGTGCTCGATCGGGCTGCCCTCGCACTCCAAGACTGGTTGGAGGCTTCAGGCCTCACCGAGGGGGCAATTTTCCGGCGGCTCTGGAAGAGCCGGCTCGGCCCTGCCCTCTCCCCTGCCGCGGTCGGGGAAATCGTGCAGCGACGGGCACGCCTGGCCGGGCTGGCGGGAGATTTTGGGGGCCACAGCCTGCGGTCCGGGTTCGTGACCGAAGCCAGCCGCCAAGGGGTGGCGCTGCCGGCGATCATGCAGCTGACCGAGCATCGGTCGGTGTCGAGCGTGGTGGGGTATTTCCAGGCTGGGGGTGCCTCCGCCAATCCCGCCGCTCGCTTGCTGGAAGATTGACTGCCGGCAGCAAATCGTGGGCTCGCGCGCTCAGACTCGGGAAAGCTCGTTCCTCAAGACGCTTATTCCTCGAATGGAATTGCATCCCCGTACTCCATCTAGACGGGGCCGCCCCCTGCGGGTCTGCCGCCTCATGTCAGGCAAACGGGGGGCGGTACCGGTCTTAGTAAGGTGTAAGCTAATCCACAGGATTAAAGTGCCCTAGGGGGGGCGAAACGGATGTCATTGAAAGAGGTTGTGGTCAGCCGACAGCTGTTGAACTGCTCCGAGCTATGGCTGTGCATAGCGCAACTCGGACGCAGCATGACGGAGCTTGACCCTGACTCTAGGAACCCGAGCTCTGCCCAAGCGGTCGCCGCCTTGCTTCGGTGTGATGGAGCGGGCATCGCACCTATCGATCGTGATTGCGACAATCCCGAGCTCACCAGACTCCTGATCCTGCCCGAGCTGTCCTTGGCTTGGGAGGACTGGGCGATTGTCGATGCCGCGGTTAAGTCTTACAACAAGCCGCTTGTCCTCATTGCCGGCATCGGTTTCACAAGAGCCGGCACGATTAGGGAGCACGTCCCTTTTCTCGGCGCTGAGGTATCGAACGAACGCAATGTAAATTTTGGGTGCGCTTGGCTGCAACTACCAGCGAAGGCTGAGCTTCCTGCCTTGTCTGCAGTCCACTACTACTGCAAAAATTTCGCAGAGCAGAGCGCCGAAGCCCCCAATTTTGACCCTTACTTGGGTTCGGATCACATCATTCTCGCGTTTGAAGACTGCTCAATTGCCCCAGTAATTTGCGCGGACCTGCTAGCAGACTCGCAAATAGGAAAGCCAAACGCAGTTGATAAGCTCAAAGCGTACCGCCTTGAAAGTGGGCGCCCAATAATTCTTGCTGCGAGCGTCCTTCAAGGAAAGCCCTGGCATCATATCTGGAGCAGCCGAATAGATCGCGCGGTGGACGGCGACCTAATACTTGCGCTGGCCAACTACTCCCATGCGAATCGTCCGTCGGACTACGCGGACGATGGGAATCGAAATCTAAGTGGCGCCTATGCGCGAGCTGGGCTTATCTCACGTGCGTCCCCTCAATCAGTGGTCTGCAATGGTCGGGACAACCCCACGTCAAAGGGAATCGTACTTCGCGACTCATGCCAGATCTTCGCCGCAGGCGTCCTCAGGGTGGAAGGCTTTTCTCCCACCACAGGCAGACACCTTTGGATTTCCCGTTGGGGGCAGCAGTTTGCGAACGGTACATTCGAGCCAGTATCGACTCGGCTCACGTTCGAGATCCCAAGACTTTGCAATCGAACACGTCATCTTGCTCCGTCGGGTAGTCAGATAATCGCTGAGGTCGCCGCGCACCTGAGTGCTGCGAGCGACCTTCGAAGAAAGGGCTTCTTTCTGTCTCTGATTGACGGTCCAGCATCTACAAACAGGGATCCGGATCCCGCTAGCACCAGCAGTCTGAACGACGCCTCTGAGATTGCATTAGCCGTAACCGACGCTTTGATACGAACCGACTTTCTACGATGGCCCGCAGACGACCAGGTAACTCTGGAAGTGAATATTCCCTCGACAGACGGAGGCGCGATATTCACGTCTCATGGTTACGTATGGCGGAGCCCCTCTGAAGCCTGGTCAGCAATGGCCGCTAAGCTGCAGGCTTACGCGCAAAATCCTTCCCCACAACCTGCCATTGTCGTCTTCGGCGAGGACTTGAACGGAGTGGAAGTAACGATGGATGACGTCAGCCTTGGCCGCGACTCAGCCGCGCCTCTTCACGCATTCGACCCGGCGGCCCCCCGGCCTGATTCAAACGCAGTCATCGTCGTACCATTCAGCAAGGCCAAGCGCCTAAGCACCCTTGTGACCTCTGCGACGACATTTGAGACACACGCAAAGACGATTCGCACTTTGATCATCGAGTCAACAGGTCTTGCCGACGCATGAACATAACCGATACTGCAGTCAAGAAACTGCTTGCTCAGGTCGGCATTGTCGAGCATGCCGGCTCGTCCGAACTCGCACCCGGAATAACCGCTGACACATTTGAGTCCGAGTATGCCCGCCTGTACATCACAAACTGTGTTCTCAGCGACTCAATCGATTGGTCGGATATCGTGCGCCGAGTGGACCGGAAAATCCTTCAAGATGTTCGATCGACGGAGCTTGCTGGGGGCGGGGTGATCGACGCACATGTTTGCTTTGTGGTTATTGACGACAAGTACCCTCTGTCGTGGGCGCAGCAGAATGAACAACTCGTACGCCACGTATCTAGAAAATACTGGATCAACAGCTCAAATCTGCAAGATGAGCTGGAGAACCGGCTGACTCTCCTCCCAGTCACGAGCGCACCTCCTTTGAGTTCCGCTCAGATCGATCTGTCCCTTGAAGACATCAGCTGGCTTGATCATCTCGCTCTCGATGGAGCTACTGGCACGTTTACGCGGTTCATCTCTATGCTGGAGACTTCTAAGTAATGTCTATCTTGGTCGACAGCGTTCGCATCGCAGCATTTGGCGGTATTCGCAACCCGCTTGAGCTTGACTTTAGTGCTCCGCTGACACTCGTTTATGCGCCCAATGGAACAGGAAAAACCTCCATTATCGAGTCCATCGATTGGTTGCTAGGCGGCGAGGTGCGCGAAGAACGTTGCAAACTTGCATTGGATCACGAGATTACAGAAGTCACCCTTGGTGGCACGGTCGCAAGCAAACCACTGAGCGCAAAGAAGTCGCTTCGAAGCAACAGGAAGACTCTAAGGATCGCCAACGGAGTTTCAGTTGGTGAGGCAGACTTTCTCCAAGCGTTGGCCCCAGATTGCGACGTGTCCGAACTAAGCGCCTTGGCCCGAATTCCGCGACTGAAGGCCTTCTTGTCCTCGAACCGTGTGCTAGGCATCGATTCGCTATCTAGATTGATCGATGGCGATAACGCCGACGCCCGCGCAGATGCTATGGCCGATCTCACTGGCACTCGCGCACAGCGTAACGCCCAGAAAATGATCGATCTGTATCGAAAGAAACTTCGCGAGAAGCATACCAAGCTAATAGACGACCTAGCCGATCTACACTCGCGTCAGCGAGATTATCTCGACCTATCCGTCACGCGGTCGGACGTCGACGCGCTCATTGGAGAGGCCATGCGGATATTGTCGGGGGCGGAGTCAATGACCGGCCTCCCGCATGCAGAACTTACCGTTCGAGCGAACAGCGAACTTGACGAAATCAACTCCAGGATCGCAGCGCTTGAGAGGCTCCGCGAACTCCTAAGCGCACAGCCAACCGACCTTGACCTCGATGCACTGCAAGCTCAAATTGTCTCCATCGAGACCGAAGTTCGACAAGCAAACAAAGCACTAGAGGATGAAGCCGAGCAGTTCCAAGCGCTTGACAGAGACGCAAGTCAGCTTACTCGTGACGCAGATGGCGTGCAGATTATCGTCGACGCCCTACTGGGTCTCCAAGCGAACACGAGCGCGGACACGACGTTTCGCACACTTTTCGCAGACAAGGATAGCGTCTCCGTCCTGTTCTCGGACGTTGAGGCCGCAGCGAAGGAGCTAAGTGCGCTCGCGCGCACTGTTAGTCAATCTGGCGCCGACCAGGAAGCGAAAAATCAGATCGAAGCTAGAGTTTCAGTCATCCAGCAAGAGCGGAGTGGTCTTGCGTCTCGTGAGCAGCTTGAGATGGACTTGGCCGGAAAGCAGCGAGAGGCCGTACAGAGCCGCGCAAGTAGAGAGTCGCTGAGAACCTTAAAAAACGAAGCCGTTCGCGCTTCGCTGCTCGCCCACCAGCATTTCGAAGATCACTCTAAATGCCCGGCCTGCGGACACGACTGGGGCAGCCACGAGAAATTGGGGGAAGCACTCAAGGGGGCCCTTGCATCACTCCCTCAGGCCGAGGCCATTCTTCTATCGCATGAAACCACGCTATCGGCGGACATCGACCTGCTGAAGGAGCAGCTCGCTCACACCAATGAACTAAGCGAGCAACTCATTCAGGCCACAGACGATCTGGAGTGCATCAGTAAGAAGATCGTGGAGGCCGACCTATTGGCAGCGCGCTTTGGCTTTGCAACTGCAGCAGTCGTCGGCGACTCTGATATCAGTGAGTTGCAACGACGCCTCAGGTCAGCCAGGGCATTTGGTGCGTTTGAAAGGGCGTGCTCTGTTAGTCACATCACCTATCTCCCACCATCGAATCATACCCCCCGTCAGCAGATCGGAGAACTTAGTTCCTCTGCAGCAACCCTCAGAACTGCTGCAGCGGAAAAGCGGCTTCATGCTGAGGAGGTTTCGTTGGCAATGGCGATTGGCGAAAGTCGGCTTTCTAAGCTATCCACGCAGCTTGCAAAACTACGGGGTCAGCACTCTGAGACTGAGACGTGGAAGCGGCGAGCGGATCGAATCCAGGGGTCACTTGGGCTGATTTCGCTATCGAAACAACATCTTGATGAAGTTGAAAGAGCCCTATCTCTTCGACACGACCAGGTCCAAACAGCACTCAGACACCTCGGTGTGGTTGGTGAAATTCAGACAAAGACGGTACTGGCACAGAAGGCCGAGCTAGTCTCGCAAGAGGCTGCGGCTGTCGCTCGGGATATCAATGTCGTAGAGCAAGAGCTTTCTCGAATCGACCAGATTAATGACCGCATCGAGTCTCAGAGCGAGTACCACCGGACGAGACTTATTGAAACCGTCGGCCCCTCGGTAAGCCAGCTGTTCCAGCGAATGCAAGTGAACAGAGTCTTCCGCTCTGTCAGCGTTAACCCTTCGTTTGAGCTCAAAGGCCTGCTCGAGGAACACTCCGTTGAGCCGGAGGTCTTCAGCACGGGACAGCGCCAGGATCTTGCGCTCGCCTTCTTTCTTGTGCGCGCTTACACATTGGGTGGAAGCTTTTTCCTCGACGAACCATTGGCACATTTGGACGACCTCAATCGAGTCGCCGTGCTCGACACTCTGAGAGCATTTGTACTTTCTGGCCAGCAGCAATCCCATCAGCAGACACGGCTCGTCCTCACGACCGCAAGTTGGACCACTACGAGACACGTCATACAGAAGTTCATGCGAATCAATCGAAAGGCGCCACTGCTCAGGGCTTATCAGCTCACCGGAAACGTCAGCTCAAGCGTTGGCTGCGTTGAGCTATTTCCAACCCCGCCTTAGGGGCACTCTCACTGACCGCATCTGAACACGGTCGGGAGTGGAACCGGCGATTCTGCTCAGGTGTTTCCTTGGCAGAGCGGGCGGCGGCTGAGGTGAAAGACGGGGGCGCTTACCGCGGCTGGCTCCTCGCATCGACCAGTCTTAGAACACCTAAGAGGCATCTACCAAAGTGGGGACGTATCACTTCACCCACGATAAATCTTCCTAATCACCACACCGCCTGCTGCGAGTTCCCGTACGTCAGAGCATCACCAGCGTAAAGCGTGGCGCCGTGGGCGCAGGCGCGCCCGTCAGTCGCTAGCGACCAGGGCCGCGTGAGTGATTGCAAAGCTGGGATACAACGCTCGCATTCGCGCGGATGCTTTCAATGGTGCGATGGCCACGCGCCCCATTGACCGCAGCGCGAACAGGTTCGCAAAGCGCGTCGGACTTGACGCGGCCGTTGGTATCCATGACCCGGCCGTACGTGGGTGAAAGCGCGTCAGGCGAACCGCCTGTGGTCGGTACAAAGTTGCGTACCACCCGACCCCCGACTTCGATCTCGCGGTTCGTGTCGTAGGTGCGATCGATGCGGTGGCCTTCCGGGCAGCGTTCAGATTGGTACGTGACCGCGCCTTGCCAGTTCACGCACTTGTAGACGTGCTGGGCCGAGGCCGGCGCCCACACGACGAACAACACCGCGAACGCGGCGACTCTCCTGACATCCATGATGCAACGCTCCATCCCCTGTGGGACGGAGTGTAAGCCTGCTTGCATGCCGCGTCACGCGACCGGATAACACCTGGACAACAAGGCGACGCGTTGGGCTATTAGCGCCCTACCCCGACGTCTAGAGATGAAAGTTCCCGAACGATTCCGGTTGGTAGATCACCTTGTCGATCTGGATACGACGCGTGCGATCTCCCACTCGCCAGTCGAAGGCGTCCCCTTCCTGGTAGC
Source organism: Luteimonas sp. RC10 (assembly GCF_014192745.1). Lineage (GTDB taxonomy): Bacteria > Pseudomonadota > Gammaproteobacteria > Xanthomonadales > Xanthomonadaceae > Luteimonas. The sequence goes on along the minus strand of NZ_JACHYJ010000006.1, from coordinate 145,862 downwards.
CCAGGATCGCGGCGCCGACGTCAGAGAGGATCGACAGCTTCCCGGAGCGGTCGTCGGCATCTTGCGGATAGACGAGCTCGACTTGTGCCTGATCCTGGTCCACCTGCAGCACGACTCTGGAGTTCATGGTGACGACATTGTGCGCGACGTGCTGCGGCTCCACGACGATCGCGCGCTCGATCTCGTGTTCAAGCTCGACCACTGCCGCCCCTTGCTCGAACGCAATCAGGCTCTCGAGCCGAGCTTTGTCGATCTCAGTGACATAGATGTCGGTCGCTTTTGCCAGGGTGCCTTCGCGCAGCAACTGGAGATAGCGAGCAGAGGTCATGGACAGGGCGTTCAGCATGGGGACTTCGGCTTTGCGCACAAAGCCGCAGCGCTCAAAGCCTTTGAGGGAGCGCGTGTTGCCCGGCTGAATCTTGGCGATCACGGTCTCGGCCCGCATGTCGAGAAAGGCGAGCTTCAGGCCTTCCCGGATGGTGCTGCCGCCAAGTCCCCGCCCCCAGTTGGCCTGATCGCCGATGACCAGGACGATCTCGCATTCGTCACCTGTCTTCACCAGGCGGACGAAGCCGACCGGGATATCGTTCCGGTCGTAGGTCATGAAAAAGCGGCCGCCCTGATTGAACAGGTGTGTCAGGATCGGCATCTGTGTCCGGTCGACCGCCTGCGCGATGGATCGAGACACGGTGCGGGAGTCACTCAGATAGCGCGTCACGCGCGCATCTTCCAGCCAGTCCATCAGAAGCAGTGCGTGTGTCCGCGTGATCTCGGGACGCAACGAAACAAACGGCCTTTTCATCTTCGCCACCTTGGTCGCAAGAATGAAAGCCTGTCACGGTCGCGCCGTGCTGGTTCTTTCCATCAACGCAGCAAATTATAGGCCCGATCCCATGCGTGCCCAAGAAAGGGGGCGGCAGGTAGTGACAGCTTTCCCGTGATCGAATCAGCTGTGGCGATGCATGCGCGGCGCTTGGCCAGATCGACGATGAACCTGACAACTGGTGCCCTGCCCGAACGCGCCCTGCGTCGGCCCTGACGGCTTACCGGATCCCGCGATGGTTGCATGCCGATGAGACCGCGTCGTTGAGCCGGCGCAGGTCGTCGTAGCGGCGCTGCAGGCCGAGGCGGGCCAGCGTCTTGTCCCGTTGGGCGCGGGCGGCGAGGCAGCGCGCATGCCGGTTGTCGCGCGGGGCAGCGGACCGGCGTGGCGCGCGGAGGCTGCGGCCACGTGCTGCGTAAGAACGGGCCGGGCGCGCCTTGCGTGTGGTCTCGACCGGCCGCTCTGCGGCCGGGGGCGGACGCAACTCGGCAATCTCCCAGCTTCGCAGCGTCGCGCCCGCGCAGACCTGCGACTGGTAGACAACACCGCCGGCGGCATCCCGGCACTTGTACAGCGACTGGGCACTCGCCGGCAGCATGCACAGCGCGAGCAGCAGCGCGAACATCGACCTTCGCATGGGCATCGTCCTGGGCACGATCCTGGATCGATACGATGCCGCGCCGGCAGGTCTTGCGCCTCGGACCTTCGGCCGATCCGCGTCGGGCTGGCCCGCGGGTCCAGATCGGGGATCGCCGCGACGTCAGTCGTCGCGCGCGGCTCGGGCCGCTTCGCGCGCGGCGCGCAGCTGATCGAGTTTGTCCTTGAGCTTGATCTCCAGGCCCCGCGCAACGGGCTGGTAGTAGACCCGCTCGCCCATCGCATCCGGAAAGCCGGTCTGGTCGAGCGCGATGCCACCTTCGGCATCGTGGTCGTACTGATAGCCGGTGCCGTAGCCGAGTTCCTTCATCAGCTTGGTCGGCGCGTTGCGGATATGCATCGGCACCTCCTGGGTGCCGTACTCGCGCACGTCGCGCTTGGCCTGGTTGAAGGCCATGTACGCGGCGTTCGACTTGGCGGTGCTGGCGAGATAGATCGCCACCTGCGCCAGGGCCAGGTCGCCTTCGGGGCTGCCGAGCCGGTCGAAGGTGTTCCAGGCATCGATCGCCATCTGCAGCGCCCGCGGGTCGGCCAAGCCGATATCCTCGACCGCCATCCGGGTCAGCCGCCGGGCGAGATAGCCGGGGTCGCAGCCACCGTCGAGCATGCGTGCCAGCCAGTACAGCGCGGCATCGGGATTGGAGCTGCGCACCGATTTGTGCAGCGCCGAGATCTGGTCATAGAACTGCTCGCCGCCCTTGTCGAAGCGGCGGGTGCGGTCGGCGAGGACCTGCTCGATCGTGCTGGAGGTGACCTCTCCGCCCTCGCCCGCCAGTTCCGCGGCGATTTCCAGCAGCGTCAGTGCCCGGCGCACGTCGCCGTCGGCGGCCACTGCGATCAGCCGCAGCAGGTCGTCGGCGATATGCAGCGTGCGGTCGCCCAGACCGCGCTCGGGATCGGCAAGCGCGCGGCGCAGGGCATCCTGGATGTCATCGGGCGAGACCGCCTCCATGACATGCACGCGGCAGCGCGAGAGCAGCGCGGAGTTGAGCTCGAACGAGGGGTTCTCGGTGGTCGCGCCGACGAACACGATGGTGCCGCGCTCGATATGCGGCAGGAACGCGTCCTGCTGGGTCTTGTTGAAGCGGTGCACCTCGTCGACGAACAGCACCGTGCGCCGGCCGCCGTCGAAGCGGTGTGCGGCTTCGGCCAGCACCTGGCGGACTTCGGGCAAGCCCGACAGCACGGCCGAGATCGCCTTGAATTCGGCGTCGGCATAGCGCGCCAGCAGCAATGCGAGCGTGGTCTTGCCGCAGCCCGGCGGCCCCCACAGCACCATCGAGTGCACCTTGCCGGCCTCGACCGCGGTGCGCAGCGCGGTGCCCTCGGCGAGCAGACGACGCTGGCCGACTATTTCGTCGAGGGTTGCCGGGCGCATGCGCTCGGCGAGCGGACGCATGGCGCTGCGGTCGACCTGCAGCAGGTCGCCGGTCAGCGAGGCGGCGGACTTGGCGGAACGGGACACGAGGCAGAGGCGTGGGACAGAAAACGGGCCGTCACGATAGCAAGCCGCCGTCGCAACCCGTGCGACGGCGGCATCGATCAGCCGATGGGGCCGCGCGGACTATTCGTCGCCGCCCACCACATCGACGCCGGCCGGCGGCGTGTAGCGGAAGGTCGAGGCGGCGAACGTGGGATTGCGCTTCCAGCCGCTGAAGCCGATGGTCGTGCGCTGACCGAGGCTGTCGAGGATCTCCATCCGTGCCAGGCCGCCATCGTTGCCGAAGCCCAGCCGCGCATTCTCGAACGCGGCGCCCTCGGCCTGCTTGGGCCGCAGTTCCAGCCACGACAGACCGCCACGCTCGCCCGCCGGTTCGACGACGAAGTCGCGGTCGAGCCGCGACGGGTCGATCAGCGCCGCCAGCGGGCTGTCCTGTTCCTCGCTGCCCTGGGAACGGCGCGTGACCTGCTGCAGGTCGGGGTCGTAGACCCAGACGGTCCTGCCGTCTGCGACGATCAGCTGCGGGTACGGCTTGACGTACTCCCAGCGGAACAGGCGCGGCGCCGACAGCGCCACGGTGCCGCTCGCGCTTTCCTTGACGCGGCCATTGCCGTCGCTGACCTGCTGCGTGAACTGCCCCTCCAGCCCCTTGAGGCCGCGGGTGAACGTGTCGAGCTGGGCGCGTGCGTCGGCGGCCTGGGCCAGCCCTGCTGCGACCAGCACGGACGCGGCGACGAGCCAGCGGGAATGACGGAAGATCGGACGCATCCTTGGACCTCGGGTGATCGAATCGTGGCGATGAGTGTGCGAATCGTTGCCTGAATGCGATGCCGACACGCGCGCATCAGGCGCATACGGCGGATCGGCGGTTCAGCCGTCAGCGCGGCGGCGGGGGTGCGAGCACGCTGCGGTCGCCATTGTGTTCGGGCGGGCTGACCACGCCGGCCATCTCCATCGCCTCGACCAGACGCGCGGCGCGGTTGTAGCCGATCTTGAGCCGACGCTGCACGCCGGAGATCGACGCGCGTCGGGTCTCGGTGACGATCTTGACCGCCTCGTCGTACAGCGGGTCGCTCTCGTCGCCGCCACCACCGCTGGCTTCCGGCAGACCGGTCGCGCCGACCACGGTGCCGTCGCCCATCGTCTGCACCTCGTCGAGCACGCCTTCGATGTACTCGGCCTTGCCACTCTGCTTGAGGTGCTCGACGACGCGGTGCACCTCATCGTCGGAGACGAAGGCGCCGTGCACGCGCTCGGGCATCGCCGTGCCCGGCGGCAGGTAGAGCATGTCGCCGTTGCCGAGCAGGGTCTCGGCGCCGGACTGATCGAGGATCGTGCGCGAGTCGATCTTGGAGCTGACCTGGAAGGCGATGCGGGTCGGGATGTTGGCCTTGATCAGGCCGGTGATGACGTCCACCGACGGCCGCTGCGTGGCCAGGATCAGGTGGATGCCGGCGGCGCGGGCCTTCTGCGCCAGACGCGCGATGAGTTCTTCGACCTTCTTGCCGACAATCATCATCATGTCGGCGAATTCGTCGATGAAGATGACGATGTAGGGCAGCGGCTCGAGCAAATCGGCGACCTCCCCGCTCTCGGGGTTGGGCCGGAACAGCGGGTCGGACAGCGGCTGGCCGGCGTCCTGTGCGTCCTTGACCTTCTTGTTGAAGCCCGCGAGGTTGCGCACGCCCACGGCGCTCATCAGCTTGTAGCGGCGCTCCATCTCGGCCACGCACCAGCGCAGGCCGTTGGCGGCCTCCTTCATGTCGGTGACGACCGGTGCGAGCAGGTGCGGGATGCCCTCGTAGACGCTCAGCTCGAGCATCTTCGGGTCGATCATCAGCATCCGGAGGTCTTTGGGCGAGGCCTTGAACAGCAGGCTGAGCACCATCGAATTGACCGCGACCGACTTGCCCGAGCCGGTGGTACCGGCGACCAGCAGGTGTGGCATGCGCGCCAGGTCGGCAACGACCGGATTGCCACTGATGCCCTTGCCCAGCGCCAGCGTCAACGGGCTGGCCGATTTGTCGTATTCCTTGGAGTCGAGCAGTTCGGTGAGATAGATCATCTCCCGGCGCACGTTGGGGATCTCCAGGCCGATCACCGACTTGCCGGGAATCACGTCGACCACGCGCACGGCCTTGACCGACAGGCCGCGGGCGATGTCCTTGTCGAGCGAACTGATCTGGCTGACCTTGACGCCCGGCGCGGGCTCCATCTCGAAGCGCGTGATCACCGGGCCCGGCTGGGCCTCCTTGACCTCGACGTCGATACGGAAGTCCTTGAGCTTGAACTCGATCTGCCGCGACAGCGTATCGAGCGTCGCCTCGTCGTAACCGCTGGGCTGGGGCTTGGGCGGATCGAGCAGCGACAGCGGCGGCACGTCCGAGCCGTCGGCATTGACGCCGTGGAACATCGGGATCTGCTGCTCGCGCTTGGCGCGCTCGCTTTTCTCGACCACCGGCGGAACCACCGGCGCTTCGATCTTGACCGGCGCGCGCTTGGCCCGCAGTTCGGTCTCGATCTTGCGCGCCTCGGTGCGCTCCTCGCGATGCTCGCGCGCGGCCTTCCACTCGGTGGCCTGCTTGCTGCTCCGGCGCAGCAGCGGCGGCAACTTCAGGATCCAGCCGCCGATGCGGTCCATCAGCGCGAACCACGACAGACCGGTCGCCAGCGTCACCGACACCAGGAACAGCGCGATCAGGAACAGGTTGCCGCCGACCTGGCCGAAGGCGCCCGACAGCGAGCGCCCGACCAGCCGCCCGAGGATGCCACCGCCGCCAGCGGGGTAACCGGCGAGCACATCGAACCGCAGCGCCAGCAGGCCCGCAGCTGAGATCAGGAAGCCGACAATGCCGACCAGCCGCAGCGCGGGGCCGAAGTCGGCACGGCCTTCGCTGCCTGCGTCCATGCCGAACAGCGCGATCCAGGCGACGGCACCGAGGATCGGCGGCAGCAGGTAGGCCATCAGCCCGCACAACTGCAGCAGGATGTCGGCCGTCCAGGCGCCGACCGGTCCGCCGACGTTGTGGATCTCGGTCGCCACCACCCCGCCCTGGGTCGACCAGCTCGGATCGGTGTGCGAGTAGGTGACCAGGCACGCCAGCAGGTACAGCAACAGCGGCGCAGTGACGATCAGGGCGATGTCGCGCAGCAGGCGCTGGCGCCGCGGATTGGGCGCAGCGGCGGCCGTCGCCTTCGCGGTGGCCGTTTCGGCGCCGCGGGCGCGCTTGACGCGATCTGAGAGCGGACGTGCCACCGTGGGTAATTACCTGAGGAATTCGATACAGGTTGTTGATATTACGCCAAGACCGGGCCGGCTGCAGCGCGCCCTGGGACCGCGGCAGCACGCGCCTTGCGCGTCTCCGGGGCCAGCGCCGGCCAGCAAGGACGTGCGGCGCGACGACGGACGCAGCGTTGCGCGTGGCGGCCTCCAGCGCGCCTTGTCTTGCAGGGGGCGGGACGCCAAGCTATGCGCCACACGCGCCGCAGTGCGATCAACCGCGAGTTTACATGAGCTCTTCGAACGGCCCCCGCCACATCCGTCTGCTGATCCTGGGCTCCGGGCCCGCCGGCTGGACCGCCGCCGTCTACGCGGCGCGCGCCAACCTCAAACCGGTCGTCGTCACCGGCATGCAGATGGGCGGCCAACTGATGACCACCACCGAAGTCGACAACTGGCCGGGCGATGCCCACGGCCTGCTCGGCCCGGACCTGATGGCGCGCATGCAGGCGCACGCCGAGCGCTTCGACACCGAGGTCGTGTTCGACCACATCCATACCGCCGACCTGTCGCAGCGCCCGTTCCGGCTCAAGGGCGACAGCGGCGAGTACACCTGCGACGCGCTGATCATCGCGACCGGCGCGACCGCCAAGTACCTGGGGCTGCCGTCGGAAGAGGCCTTCAAGGGCCGCGGCGTGTCGGCCTGTGCGACCTGCGACGGCTTCTTCTACAAGGACCAAGACGTGGCGGTGGTCGGCGGCGGCAACACCGCGGTGGAGGAAGCGCTGTACCTGTCCAACATCGCCCGCAAGGTCTACCTGGTGCACCGCCGCGACACGCTGCGCGCCGAAAAGATCATGCAGGACAAGCTGTTTGCGAAGATCCAGGCCGGCAAGATCGAGCCGGTCTGGCACCACACCGTCGACGAAGTGCTGGGCAACGACGCCGGCGTGACCGGGCTGCGAGTGAAATCGGTGCATGACGGCGCGACCCGCGATCTCGATGTGCACGGCTTCTTCGTCGCGATCGGTCATACGCCGAACACAACCCTGTTCGAGGGCCAGCTGGCGATGCACAACGGCTATCTCGAGATCCGGTCGGGCATCGACGGCAACGCGACCGCGACCAATGTGCCGGGCGTGTTCGCCGCCGGCGACGTCACCGACCAGCACTATCGCCAGGCGATCACCTCGGCAGGCTTCGGCTGCATGGCCGCACTCGATGCCGAACGCTTCCTCGACCAGCAGGGCTGATCGCGGCTGGGTCGCGCAGGTGGCCGCGCCCGAGGCGGCCGGCCGCCTGCCATGACCTTCGAAAAACTGCGCCTGTTCGCGCGCCGGCACGGCCGGCGCATGTGGGTGCGCGCAACCGTGTACTGCGCGCTCGGCGTGGTCACCGCGCTGGTCGGCGCGCTGGTCAAGACCTGGATCCCGGAGTCGCTGGCCGGCCGGATAGGTGCCGACTCGGTCGGCAACCTGCTCAGCATCCTGGCCGCTTCGATGCTCGCGGTCACCACGTTTTCGCTGTCGACGATGGTCTCGGCCTACAGTTCGGCCTCGACCGGCGCGACCCCGCGGGCGACCCGCCTGCTGATCGCCGACAGTGCGGCGCAGAGCGCGCTGGCGACGTTCATCGGTGCGTTCCTGTTCTCGGTGGTCGGCCTGATCGCGCTGAGCACCGGCCTGTACGGCGACAGCGGACGCGTGGTGCTGTTCGCCGCGACCGTGCTGGTGATCGTGCTGATCACGCTGACGCTGCTGCGCTGGATCGAGCAGCTGTCGAGCTTCGGACGGCTGGGCGCGACGATCAACCTGGTCGAGGCCGCGACACGCCGCGCGATCCAGGCACACCTACGCGCGCCTCACCTGGGTGGTGCACCCGGCATGGGCGCGCCCGACGGCGGCCATCCAGTGGAGGCCGACCGCGTCGGCTACGTCGAGCACGTCGATGTGGCACGACTGGTGCAGATCGCCGCCGACCGGACATGCGTGGTGCACGTGCTGTCGCGCTCGGGTGCATTCGCAGCCCCCGGCCGGCCGCTGCTGGTCGTGGAGGGCGCGCGGCCGGACGACGAGACGCTCGAGGCCCTGCGCGAGGCCTTCACGATCGGCGATGAGCGCAACTTCGACCAAGATCCGCGCTATGGCCTGGTGGTGCTGACCGAGATCGGCAGCCGCGCGCTGTCGCCGGCGACCAACGACAGCGGCACCGCGATCGACGTCGTCGGCACGGCCACCCGGCTGCTTTGCGAATGGGCGACCGCGGACACGGCCGGCGACGGCCTGCACCATGCGCGCGTGTTCGTGCCATCGATCGCGATCGACGATGTCTTCGAGGATGTGTTTCCGCTGCTGGCTCGTGATGGCGCGGGCCTATTGGAAGTCGGCATCCGCCTGCAGAAAGGCCTGGCGGCGATCGCGGCGACCGGCAACCAGGCGTTCGCCACCGCGGCGCGCCGGCAGGCGGCGCAGGCACTGGCCCGCGCCCTCGATGCGATGGCTTTCGAGGGCGACCGCGCGGCGCTACGGGACGCGGCGGCGAAGGTCTGGGGCGCGTGAGCACGCTGCGCATCGTTCACCGCCTCGATGCGATCACCGCAGAGGATTGGGATGCGCTGTCGGACGACGGCAATCCCTTCGTCTCGCATGCCTTCCTCGCGGGCCTGGAATCGGAAGGCTGCCTGCGCGAGGACTGGGGCTGGACCCCGCATCACCTGACTCTGTGGGACGACGGCCGGCTCGTCGCGGCGGCGCCGGCCTATCTGAAGGCCAACTCCCACGGCGAGTTCGTCTTCGACCACGCCTGGGCGCACGCCTATGCCCGCCACGGCCTGGACTACTTCCCCAAGCTGCTGTGCGCGGTGCCCTACTCGCCGGTGACCGGGCCCCGGTTGCTGGCGCGCACCCCTGCGGCGAAGGCCGCGCTGCTCGCCGCGATGCGCGACCAGATCGACGCTGCGCAACTGTCGTCGGCGCACGTGAACTTCCATACCGACGCCGAGGCCAGCACCTTCGACGATAACTGGCTGCCGCGGATCGACGTGCAGTATCACTGGCGCAACCCTGGCGATTGGGCAACGTTCGACGATTATCTTGGCGCGATGGACCACAAGCACCGCAAGAACGTTCGCCAGGAACGCGCCAAGGTCGCGCGCGCCGGCGTCACCTTCCGGGTGCTGCACGGCGATGAGGCCCGTGACGACGACCTGGCGACGATGCACGGTTTCTACCTGCAGACCTTCGCCGAGTACGGCAACTCGCCGGCGCTGACGCTGGACTTCCTGCGCCACCTGGCGCGCACGATGCCGCGGCAACTGGTGCTGGTGTTCGCGGAGCTGGCCGGCGTGCCGGTCGCCGGCGCGCTGTGCCTGCGCGGCGGCGATACACTGTACGGCCGCTACTGGGGGGCGAGCATCGCCCTGCCCGGCCTGCACTTCGAGACCTGTTACTACCAGGGCATCGCCTACTGCCTGCGCGAGGGCCTGGCCCGCTTCGAGCCCGGCGCGCAGGGCGAACACAAGCTCGCGCGCGGCTTCCTGCCGACGGTCGTGCACAGCCGCCACTGGATCGCCGACCCGCGCTTCCGCGAGGCGCTGCGCGACTGGTGCGCGCAGGAAGCCGAGGCGATCCGCGGCTACGCTGCCTCGCTGGGTGCGACTGGCCCCTTCCGCGCGGACGCGCTGCGCTGAGCCTGCACCTGCCGCAGCTGGACGACGACCCGCTGGCGCCGTTTCCGCCGGTGGCCTCGGCCCTGCGTCGCCCGGACGGTCTGCTGGCGTTCGGCGGCGACCTGTCGGTGACCCGGCTGGCCAATGCGTACCGACAAGGCATCTTTCCGTGGTACTCCCAGGGCCAGCCGATCCTGTGGTGGTCGCCCGACCCGCGCACGGTGTTCGAGACCGCGACGTTCACCCTGCCGCGGCGCTTCGTGCGCCAGCTGCGGCGCAGCGACTGGCAGGTCCGCGCCGATACCGCATTCGAGGCCGTCGTCGCGGCCTGCGCCTCAGCCCCACGCCCTGGCCAGGACGGCACCTGGATCACCGACGCCATGCAGGCGGCCTACGCCGCGCTGCACCGCGCAGGCCTGGCCCACAGCATCGAGGTCTTCGACGGCGACCGGCTGGTCGGCGGCATCTACGGGGTCGCGATCGGCCGGATGTTCTTCGGCGAGAGCATGTTCAGCCGCGCCTCGGGCGGCTCCAAGCTGGCCCTCGGCGCCCTCGCCCGACAGCTCCATGACTGGCAGATGCCACTGATCGATGCCCAGGTCGGCAATCCACACCTCGAGTCACTGGGCGCGACCCAATGGCCCAGACCTCGGTTCGCCGAGGCGATCGCCGCCCTGGTCGAACAGCCGCCACCGGTCGCCGGGGCCTGGACGCAGGCGTTCGGCGTCCAGCCTGCCGCGACGTTCGCCTGACTTGACGAGGGCACGGCCGCCAACGGGCCCGGCGGCCTTCAGAAGCTTTCCCGGAAAAGCGAAGCGCTGGCACAAAGAAGTCACGATCCTGCAGCCTTCCGTGCGTCGTGCTGGTCGGGGACTGCGATAGCGGGCCAAGGATGGCCCGCGACGGCGAGTCAGCCAGGATGGCTGACCGAGCCGGTAAGCAGTCCCCGGCCGGCGCGATGCAGTGTCCGAAGCCGAGCGCTTCGATCAAGCAGCAAGAAGATTCCGAACGGAAACGCAGCCTTTTGCATCAGCGCGCCGGCCGTGCCACAATACCCGACTTTGCCGGCGCGGCTTCAGCGCGGCTCCCTAACGACGAGTACCCAACACGAATGGCGAAAGACGACGTCATCGAATTCGAAGGCTCGGTCTCCGAGACGCTCCCGAACACCATGTTCCGCGTCAAGCTTGAGAACGGCCACGAAATCATTGCGCATATCTCCGGACGCATGCGCAAGAACTACATCCGCATCCTGACCGGCGACCGGGTCAAGGTCGAGATGACGCCCTACGACCTCACCAAGGGTCGCATCACCTACCGCATGAAGTAAGCGACACGCTCTGTCGCTGGACGACGAAAAGGCAGCCAACGGCTGCCTTTTCGCGTTGCGCGCGCCACCCGGCGAACCGGGTCGACACGCGCCTTACTCCACGGTCGCGGTCAGCAGGCGCTCGGGCTCGGCGAAGGTCTGCACCGTCAGCTCGCCGTCCTCGACATCCACCACCACGCGGCCACCGCCCATCAGCTTGCCGAACAGCAATTCGTCGGCCAGGCGCCGCTTGATCTTGTCCTGGATCACCCGCGACATCGGGCGCGCGCCCATCTGCGGATCGAACCCGTGCTGGGCCAGCCAGTCGCGCGCAGCCGGCGTGGCACTGAGCGTGACGTCCTTCTCGTGCAGTTGGCTCTCCAGCTCGATCATGAACTTGTCGACCACGCGCAGGATGTGGTCCAGGCCCAACGACTGGAACTGCACGATCGCATCGAGCCGATTGCGGAACTCCGGCGAGAAGCTCTTGCGGATCACTTCCATCGCATCGCTGCTGTGGTCCTGGCGCATGAAACCGATCGACCGGCGCGAAGCCTGGGTGGCCCCGGCGTTGGTGGTCATCACCACGATCACGTTGCGGAAATTCGCCTCGCGGCCGTTGGTGTCGGTCAGCACGCCGCGGTCCATGACCTGCAGCAGGATGTTGAAGATGTCCGGATGCGCCTTCTCGACCTCGTCGAGCAGCAGCACGCAGTGCGGCGTCTTGACGATCTTCTCGGTCAGCAACCCGCCCTGGTCGAAGCCGACGTAGCCCGGGGGGGCGCCGATCAGGCGGCTGATCGAATGCGCCTCCATGTACTCGGACATATCGAAGCGCACCAGCTCGATGCCCAGCTGCAGCGCCAGCTGCCGCGTGACCTCGGTCTTGCCGACGCCGGTGGGGCCGGCGAACAGGAAATTGCCGATCGGCTTGTCGGGATCGCCCAGGCCCGAACGGGCCAGCTTGATCGCGGACGTCAGCGTCTCGATCGCCGGATCCTGGCCGAAGATCACCATCTTCAGGTTGCGCTCGAGGTGCTCGAGCACGTCCTTGTCGGTCGCGCTGACCTGCTTGGCCGGGATGCGCGCCATCTTGGCGACGATCGTCTCGACCTCTTCGACATCGATCAGCGCCTTGCGCACGCCTTCGGGCAGCAGCCGCTGGCGGGCGCCGGCCTCGTCGATCACGTCGATCGCCTTGTCGGGCAGCAGCCGGTCGGCGATGTGCTTGACCGACAGGTCCACCGCCGCCTGCAAAGCGTCGTCGGCGTAGGTCACGTCGTGATGGGCCTCGTACTTGGGCTTGAGGCCCAGCAGGATCTGGTAGGCCTCGCCGACCGTCGGCTCGACGATGTCGATCTTCTGGAAGCGCCGGGCGAGCGCGCGGTCTTTTTCGAAGATGCCGCGGTATTCCTGGAACGTCGTCGAGCCGATGCAGCGCAGATCGCCCGACGACAGCGCCGGCTTGATCAGGTTCGACGCGTCCATCGTGCCGCCCGACGCCGAACCGGCGCCGATGATGGTGTGGATCTCGTCGATGAACAGAATCGCGCCGGGATGCTTCTTGATCGCCGAGAGCACCGCCTTCAGGCGCTTCTCGAAATCGCCGCGGTACTTGGTGCCGGCGACCAGCGCGCCGAGGTCGAGCGAATAGATCGTCGCCTCGCTCAGCACCTCGGGCACCTCGCCGTCGACGATGCGCTTGGCCAGGCCTTCGGCGATCGCGGTCTTGCCCACGCCGGCCTCGCCGACGTAAAGCGGGTTGTTCTTGCGGCGGCGGCACAGCACCTGGATCGTGCGCTCGACCTCCTCGGCCCGACCCACCAGCGGATCGATGCGCCCCTCGCGCGCGGCGGCATTGAGGTCGCTGGCGAACTCGGCGAGCGCGTCGCCCTTGCCCTCGCCCTCGCCGCCTGCGCCCGCCGCGCCGTCCTCGTGCGCGCTCTCGGGTTCCTCGCCGCCGGTCTTGGCGATGCCGTGCGACAGATAGTTGACGACATCCAGCCGGGTCACGTCCTGCTGGTTGAGGTAGTAGACCGCGTGCGAGTCCTTCTCGCCGAAGATCGCCACCAGCACGTTGGCGCCAGTGACCTCCTTCTTGCCGGAGGACTGGACGTGGTAGACGGCGCGCTGGAGAACCCGCTGGAAGCCCAGCGTGGGCTGGGTGTCGCGGGTGTCCTCATCGGCGAGCTTGGTCACCGACGTCAGGATGGCCTGTTCCAGATCGCCGCGCAGCCGGGCGAAGTCGGCACCGGTGGCCTTGAGCACCGACTCTGCCGATGGGTTCTCGAGCAGGGCCAGCAGCAGATGTTCGACCGTCATGTACTCGTCGCGGGCCTCGCGGGCGCGCTTGTAGCACTGGCCGATCGTGAACTCGAGATCTTTGCTGAACATGGGGCGGCGCCTCCGGAATCACTGCAACCCTGAGTGGGGGCCCGGACCCGGCTTTTCCATCCCTGCCCCGGTCCTGTCAGCCGGCTCTTATTAGGCCTTCTCCATCGTGCACAGCAAGGGATGAAGGTTCAGTCGTGCGTATTCGTTCACCTGCGCGACCTTCGACTCGGCGACTTCGCGGCTGTAGACCCCGCACACCCCGCGGCCGCGGGTATGGACGTGCAGCATGACCTGGGTGGCGCGCTCGATGTCGAGGGCGAAGAACCGGGTCAGGATCTCGACGACGAAATCCATCGGCGTGTAGTCATCGTTGAGCAGCAGCACCGAATACAGCGGCGGTGGCGCCACTTCCGGCCTGCTGGTCTCCACGATGGTGCCGTGGTCGTGCTCGTGCTGGTGTCTGCGGCTCATGGCGCAATTATAAGCGCCGGCGATGGACGCGTCGGGAGCGCCGGGGGGACAATGCCGCCAGTCCCCCGCCCCGATCCCCATGCGCCTTCGCTTCCCGCCCCGCCCGTTCCCCGCCCCTGTCCGTGTTGCGCCCGGCGGGCTCGTGGCCCGTTGCCGACCGCGTGCGGCCGCGACGCGACCCGTCGTCGGGGCGGTGTGGTGAGCGGGCGCTTCTGGCAGCCCGACGTGACCGTGGCCAGCGTCGTGTTCGATGCCGGCCGGGTGCTGTGCGTGGAGGAGCGGGTCGACGGTCGGCTGGTGCTCAACCAGCCCGCGGGCCATCTCGAGCCCGACGAGGCGCTGGTCGATGCGGCGGTGCGCGAGACGCTCGAGGAGTCGGGCTGGACCGTCGAGCCGACCGCGCTGATCGGCCTGTACCAGTGGAAATCCCCGCCGCGCCCGGGCGAGGCCGACGGCCGCCACTTCATCCGCGTGGCCGTGGTCGCCAGGCCGCTGGCCCACGACCCGGACCGCACGCTCGACGACGGCATCGTCCAGGCACTGTGGCTCACGCCCGAGGCGCTGCGCGCCGAAGCCGCGCGCCACCGCAGCCCGCTGGTCTGGCAGGTCGTCGCCGACTGTCTGGCCGGACAGCGCCACCCGCTGTCGCTGCTGCGCCAGCTGCGATGAGCGCGCCGGAAGTCGTCGTCGGGCTGTCGGGCGGGGTCGATTCGTCGGTCGCCGCGCTGCTGCTGCGCGATGCCGGCACGCCGGTCGCCGGTCTGTTCATGCAGAACTGGGCCGACGACGACACCCAGGACGGCAGCGGCGGTTGCCGCGCCGAGGACGATCGCCGCGATGCGGTCGCCGTGGCCGGCCGCCTCGGTCTGCCGATCCATTTCCGCGACTTTTCGCGCGAGTATTGGGACGGTGTGTTCGCCCACTTCATCGCCGAGTACGCGGCCGGGCGCACGCCCAATCCCGACGTGCTGTGCAACCGCGAGATCAAGTTCCGGCATTTCCTCGATGCCGCGCACGCGCTGGGCGCAAGCCGGATCGCGACCGGGCACTACGCCCGCGTGGGACGTGACGGCAGCGGCTGGCAGTTGCTGCGCGCCCATGACCGCAGCAAGGACCAGACCTACTTCCTGCACCAGCTCGGTCAGGCACAGTTGGCCGCGACACTGTTCCCGCTCGGCGACCTGCCCAAGTCGCAGGTCCGCGAGATCGCCCGTGCCCATGGCCTGGCGACGGCCGAGAAGAAGGACTCGACCGGCATCTGCTTCATCGGCGAACGCGACTTCCGCAGCTTTCTCGCGCGCTATGTGCCCGCCCGCGAGGGCGAGATCCAGACGCCCGATGGCCGGGTGGTCGGCCGGCATCCGGGGGTGTTCTTCTTCACCCTCGGCCAGCGCGAGGGCCTGCAACTGGGCGGCGTGCGCGGCTTCGCCGCCGCGCCCTGGTACGTCGTTGACAAGCGCGTCCACGACAACGTACTGGTGGTCGACCAGCAGCGCGACAGCCCCTGGCTGATGTCGCGCACGACCTGGACTGCGCAGGCGCACTGGATCGCGGGTGCGCCGCCGGCTGCCCGCTTCGTGGCCAGCGCGCAGACCCGTTACCGTCAGCCCGACGAACCCTGCGAGGTCGAGGTGCGCGACAACGGCACGCTGACGGTGCACTTCGCGCAGCCGCAACGCGCGGTCACGCCCGGGCAGTCGCTGGTGCTCTACGACGGCGAGCGCTGTCTGGGCGGCGCGGTCATCGAGGCGACCGACGCGCCGACGAGCATGGCCGCAGATGCCGCAAGCAGGCCGGATCGCGCCGCAGACGCTAGACTTGTCCGATGAGCGATTCTTTCGACGATCGGGTGCTCGCGCTCGCCGCGCTCGCCCAGGCCCTCCAGCAAGTCCGTACCACCGCCGAGTCCGGCCAGTCGCGCGGCGACGCGGCGCAGACCGTCATCGACAGCGTCTTCCGCATCGATGCCGACTCGGTGGCCGACGTCTACGGTGGTGTACCGCGGCTGCAGCCCGGGCTGCGCTTGCTGCGCGACATCCTCACCCGCCAGCCCCACGACGAGGGCGTGCCCAAGCTCGCGATGTCGGTGATGCGGCTCGAACGGCGATTCTCGGCCGAGCCCGACGTCATCGACGCGGTGAGCGCCGGCCTGCGCCGGATCGCGCCGCAGGCCGAGTCGCTGGGCGCCGCCCATCCCGACGTGCTGCTCGCGCTGGGCGCGCTGTACGCCGACACGATCAGCCAGTTGCGGCCGCGGGTCATGGTCCAGGGCGCACCGCACTACCTGGGCCAGGCCAGCGTGGTCGCCGAGATCCGCGCGCTCTTGCTGGCGGCGGTGCGCGCAACGGTGCTCTGGCGCCAGCTCGGCGGCACCCAGTGGGATCTGCTGCTCGCGCGCGGTCGCATGCTCGAATCGATCGCACGGCGCGTGCCCTGATCTCGACATCCGCATGCGCCGATGCGCATGCGGTGTCGGCAGTTGGCTAAAGGCCAGCCACCGGGTGCCGATACCGGGAGCGTGAGAACCTCCCTGAGAGCGCCATGTACGCACGCATCCTGATCCGCCTCGCCGCGCCGTTGTCGCTGACCCTGCTCCTGCCGCTGGCGTTCGCGCTCGGCTGGGCGGCGCCTGCGCGATGGGCGATCCTGCTGACCCTCACCGCCAGCTGGCTGGCCGTGGGCCTGTGGCTGCTGCGCCGCGAAACCCGGCGTTCGCCCGAACAGGTGCGCGTGCTCAAAGAGCAGGACCACCTGCTGACCGAGCTGCGCCAGTTCGTCGGCGCGGAGATCGAAGGCTCGCGGGTCGAGATCGAGCGGGCGCGCGAGTTGATCCGCCAGGCGGTCAGCGCGCTGGGCAGCAGTTTCGATGCGATGAACCGCAAGTCCCGCCAGCAGGCGCAGGCCATGGGGCGGCTGCTCGACCACACCGGCGACCAGGACGGCATGGGCGGGGCCGATGTCGCCCGCTTCGCCCAGCACGCCAGCCAGCGCATGGAACAGTTGGTCGAAGCCCTGGAGCAGGTCAGCGGCCAGAGCGTGACCACCGTGTCGCATATCGACGAGATGGCCGGGCACCTGGACGGCATTTTCGCGCTGCTCGAGGACGTCAAGTCGATCGCCGACCAGACCAACCTGCTCGCGCTCAACGCTGCGATCGAAGCCGCCCGCGCCGGCGAAGCCGGCCGCGGTTTCGCGGTGGTTGCCGACGAGGTCCGCAACCTGTCCGAACGCTCGACCGCGTTCAACGAACAGATCCGCAAGCTGGCGCATTCGTCCAAGGAATCCATCGCCAAGGTCCGCGACACGGTCTCCAACATGGCCTCGCGCGACCTGGACCGCTCGCGCGACGCGCGCGCCGAGGCGGCGGGCATGCTGACCCAGGTGGCCGCGATCAACCGTTCGCTCGGCGACGGCATGCGCGAGATCTCCGAGTGCGGGCGTGCGATCGATTCGAGCGTCGGCGACGCCGTGCGGGCCTTGCAGTTCGAGGACATCGCGACCCAGGCCCTGGGCGGCGTCCATGCCCACCTCGAACGGTTGAGCGCGATCAACCGCGAAGCGATCGACCTGCAGGAGATCCTGCATCGCAATGGCGGCGCACTCGACGACGAAATGATGCGGGCGCTGCAGCGGATCGGACAGCGCCTGCGCGAGTCGCGCTCGACCTGGGAAAAGCCACCGCACAAGCCGGTCGCGCAGGAAAGCATGGGCGCAGGAACCGTCGAGCTGTTCTGAGTTGGACCCGCGCTCTGCCAGCAGCACATCCCCGCAGGCCCCGGCTCCGACCGGGGCCTACGTGCTGCCGCGCACGAGCGCGCCAGCCGATGCCACCGTCAGCCGGATCCCGGCCGACCTGTTGCAGCGGCTCGAAGCGGCCGCCCACGAAGAACTGCGCGATCTGCTCGATCACGCTCCCCAGGCGGCCGCGCAGGCCCCTGCGCCCGACCCGATCGAAGCCAGCATTGCCTGGGACCTGGCCGCCGGCTACTGAGCGTCGCGCTGCGCGACGCGGATGGGCGCGCCGCCGAATCCAGCGCGCTCGCCAACGAAATCCCGAGCGTCGGCATCCAAATTCAAAGGCCGATGCGCCGCGCAAGTGATGCGCCCTCGTCCGCGCGCCGGATCGCTTCTCACCGATGTTGCGCCCGTCTCGTCCTCAACACGACGCCTCGCAAAACCGGGGTCAGAGTGCAATTCTGGCTCGCAAAATTGCACTCTGACCCCGGTTTTCGCTCGCCCCGCGGTTCGATCAGCGCGCTGTGGCGCCGTCGACGGCCTGGTGATGCGCGAGCAACCAGCGCGCCATCTCGCGCGGCGGCAACGGGCGGGAGTACAGGTAGCCCTGCACTTCGTCGCAGCCGTATTCGAGCAGCAACCGCTCGTCCTCCATCGATTCCACGCCCTCGGCCAGTACCTGCATGCGCAGCGCCTTGCCCAGATGGATGATCGCGCGCGCGACCTCGACCGCACGCCGCGAGCCGCCGAGCTCGGAAATGAAGCTGCGGTCGATCTTGAGTCGGCCCACCGGAAAACGACTCAGATAGCTCAGGCTCGAGAACCCGGTCCCGAAGTCGTCGATGGCCAGCGCCACACCGGCGCCGACCAGCATGTCGAAGCAGGCCCGCAAGGCCTCGGTGTCGTGCAACAGCGCCGATTCGGTCAACTCGAGCTCGAGCCGCGCCGGCGGCCAGCCGGCTTCAGCGCAGGCGGCCAGCACCCGGCTGGCGAACGCGGTATCGCGCAACTGCACGGCCGAGACGTTGATCGACATCCGGCCGAATGCGATGCCGGCCGCTTCCCACGCCGCCGCCTGGCGGCAGGCCTCGCGCAGCACCCAATCGCCGATCGCGGCGATGTCGCCGGTCGCCTCTGCGATGCCAATGAACTCGTCCGGCGGACAGACCCCGAGCTCGGGGTGCTGCCAGCGCAACAACGCTTCAACGCCCGAGACGCTGCGCCGGGCGATGTCGACCAGCGGCTGGTAGGCCAGCGTGAATTCCTCGTGCTCGAGCGCGCCGCGCAGCGCGTGTTCGACATCCAGCCGCCGCCGGGCGAGCCGCCAGGCATCGGGGCTGTAGAACTCGACCCGGTTGCGTCCGCCCTGCCGTGCGCCGTGCAATGCGACGCCGGCGGCACGCAGCAGCTCGTCGAACCCCACCCCGGCTGGCCGCACGGCGATGCCGGCACTGATCCCGAAGCGCAGGATCTCGCCGCCGACCGGCACCGGATCCGAGAGCCCGGCGACGATCCGCTGCGCACTGCTGGCGACATCGTGCCGGCTCTCGCCCTGCTGCAGCAGCACCACGAACTCGTCGGCGCCCACGCGCCCGAACAGGTCGCCGGCGTCGACCAGCATGTGCAGCCGGGTGGCGATGGCCTTGAGCACGACATCGCCCGCGGCATGGCCGTGGGCCTCGTTGATGCCACCGAAGCCGGCGACATCGAGCAGCAGCAGCGCCTGGTAGGCGGCCGCGTTGGCGACCAGCGCCGCTTCGATGTCCTGGCGTAGCCGGGTGCGGTTGGGCAGCCCGGTCAGCGCGTCGAAATGCGCCAGCCGCTCGATGCGCTCGCTGGCTGCGCGCTCGCGGGAGATGTCACGGAACAGCACCAGCCAGCGCGCCGGCCGGCCGTCGCCGGATTCGTAATCGACCACCGCCTGGGTCCAGACCTGCGCGCCGTCGGGCCGGTAGAAGCACAGCTCGATGGTCTGGGTGGGCGCGCCGCCCGCGGTGCGGCTCATCGCCACCTGCAGGATCTCGCGCGATTCGGTGGTGTAGTGGCGCAGCAGTTCGTCGAGCGCCAGCGACTCGCCCTCGCGACCATGCAGGCCGGCGCACTCGCCGGTCCAGTGCAGGCGGCGGGTCGCGGCGTCGACCTCGCAGCCGCCGATGCGGCCGAGCTCGGCGACGCGTCGCAGCAGGTCGCCGCGCCGGTGCGCCTCGGCGTCGGCATGCCGTTGTCGAGTGACATCCTGGACCTGGGCCAGCACCCGCGCCGGCAAGCCGCGCTCGTCCTCCTCGCCGCTGGGGGAGGCCCAGATCTGCAGGTGCGCCGGGCCGGCGACGCCATCGACCAGAAGGTCGAAATGGGCCGGCTTGGCGCACTCGCGCAGACAGCGCCAACTGGTCCGCAGCATCGGGAACTGCGCGCGCGGGATGCGGCGCAGCCACACGCGCAACGAACAGCCGTCGCCGACGCCCAGCAGTTGCCGAAGTTCGGGTGCGCTATGCACCAGGCCCGAGGCGGGGGCCCAGCTCCAGCTCGACATGCCGGCCAGGCGCTGGGTGTCCTCGACCAGGCGTCGCTGCTCGCGCAGGCGCTGCTCCAGCTGTTTCTGATCGTCGATGATCGTCAGCGTGCCAGCCATCTTCAGCGGTGCGCGCTGGGCATCGCGGGCGATGATCCGGCCGCTGTCGCGCACCCAGCGCCAGCCCGCGGCCGGCTGCAGGCAGCGGTACTCGCACAGATAGGACGATTCGCGCCCGGCCAGATAGGCACCGATCGCCTCGCGCATCCGCCCGCGGTCCTCCGGGTGCACGCGCCGGCTCATCTCCTCGAACGACAGCGGCGCGCCATCGCGATGGCCGACCAGCGCATGCCAGGTGCCCGAGCCACGCAACTGGTCGTGGCGCACGTCCCACAGCCACAGGGCGTGGCCGCCCGCCTCGGCTGCTTCCAGCCAGTCCTCGACATCCTCGGACAGACTCACGCTCAACGAGAACGCGATCGGCCCGGCGCCATCGATCGAGATCGCGGACAACCGACCGTACAACGGGGCATCGGGCCCCGGCAGTTCGCAGGCAATCGCCTGCTCGCCGTCGAGCAGTCGCGCATAGAGCAGCGACAACGACGGCGCGTGCAGCTCCACCAGGCGGTCCAGGCCCCGCCGCCGGGCGGCCGGGTTGGCGACCAGGCAGCGCCCGCCGCGGTCGAGCAGCAACAACCCGTCGGAGAGCGGGTGATCGAGAAGACTCGAGATGACGCCGGCATCCATCTGGACCGCTTCGCTCCGTGTCGGCTTGGCATGTCGCGGATCGCGACTTGGCTCACCGTCCGTTAGCGGCGACCTTCGGACGAAGTTGAGCGCTGTCGAAAACGGCCCGGTAGACTCGTGAGCGAACGATGCACGGGGCAGCCGGTCAAATGGGGTCGGGAAACACGAACGTCCGCGCCGCGCGGCGCCAGGACGAGGCGTTGCGCCGCCGATTCGCCGCATTCGGCCGCCGCGTCTGGTTGGGCTGCTTGCTCGGCGGGCTGGCGTGGCTTGCGATCTGCGCCGTGCTGCCTGCGTCGCTGCCCGATGCCGGCCCGTTCGACGGCCGGCTGCTGGTCGCCGCGCTGCTGCTGATTCCGGCAGCCGGGCTGCCCGGCTGGTGGCTGCGGCGCCAGGCCGACCGCCTGGTCCGCAATCACGAGCGTGCGCTCGCCGGCGCCCGGCGCATCGAGCGCGACCGAGAACTGCGCGAGCTGCTGGAGCGCTTGCCCGACGGCACGCTGCTGGTCGCAGGGGGCCAGGTCCGCCACGCCAACGCCGCCTGCGCGGCCGCGTTCGGCTATGCCGGCTCGATGGCCGGGGTCGACGTCGCGACGCTGGTCGAGGACGCGGACCGGGCGGCGCTCGAGGCATTGCTCGCCGATCCCGGGCACGCGGGCGACGCGCCAACACCGCGCATGCGGCGCCGGGACGCGACCGGCTTTCGCGCCTCGCTGACCGCCAGCCGCACGCGCTACGAAGACAACGACTGCGTGCTGGTGGTCTTGCGCGACCTGAGCGAGGTGGAGCGCATGCGCGATGCCCTGGCGGTCAGCAACGCCGAACTGCGTGCGCTCGCGGCGCGCATGTTCACGCTGCAGGAGGACGAGCGCCGCGCGATCTCGCGCGAGTTGCACGACGACATCGGGCAATCGGTCACCGCGATGAAGCTGGCTGCCGGCAGTGCGCTGGTCGAGACCGACGCGCTGCGTCGCCGCGACGACCTGGAGGACATCGCGATGCTGGCCGACACGACCATCGAGCGCCTGCGCGACATCTCGGTGCTGCTGCGCCCGCCGCAGCTCGATGCATTGGGGTTGGAAGCCGCGCTGCGCGCGCACGCAGCGCGGTTGCTGCGCAATTCCGGCCTGCAGGCCGAAGTCGAGATCGCGACGCTGACGCGCCGGCCGGCCCGCGAAGTCGAGCAGGCGTGCTTTCGCATCGCGCAGGAAGCGCTGACCAACGTCGTCCGCCATGCGCGCGCGAGCCGGGTGGCGTTGCGGCTGCATGAGGACGCGGGCGCGCTGTGCCTGGACGTCGGCGACGACGGCGTCGGCTTTCCGGCGGGCACGCCCAAAGGGCTGGGCCTGGTGATCATGCGCGAACGCGCGCAAAGCGTCGGCGGCCACTTGGATGCGACGTCCTCGCAGACCGGCGGGACCCGGATCCAGGCACGACTGCCTTACGACGTCGCTGTCGCCTCGTGACCACGCCGGCCGCGGACACCCGGTAGACTCGCACGATGCAACCCATCTCCGCGCCGCTCGAACGCCTGGGTGCCGGTCACCCTGCCCTGGCGCAGATGATCCGCGATGCCAGGACCCGCAGCGGCGCGCTGGCGTTGCTGCATGTCGACATCGACCACTTCGCCTCGGTCAACCAGAACATGGGCGCGGACGTCGGTGACGCCGCGCTCGAGGCGGTCGGCGCCCGGCTGCAGAGCAGCCTGGGCGAACAGGGCACGGTATGGCGCCACGGCAGTGACGAGTTCGTCGTCGCCGCCTGGCTGCCCGATGACGCGCCCGCCTCGGCGCAGGCGTTGGCCGAGGTCCTGGTCGAGGAGATCGAGCGCCCGCTCGAGGTTCTGCCCTATACGCTCTTCCTCGATGCCAAGATCGGCGTCAGCCTGTGCCCGCAGCACGGCACCGAGCCCTCGGCCTTGCTGCAACTGGCCGAGAACGCCGTGCGCCGCGCCTCGCATGCGGTCTACGAACACGTTCAGTTGCACAGCAATGCGGCCGCCGATCGCAGCCAGGGTGAGAACGGCATCGGCCGGCAGATTCTCGAGGCGCTGCCCAATGGCGAGTTCCGGCTGCGCTACCAGCCCAAGATCAGCGCCCGCGACGGGCGCGTGATCGGCATGGAGGCGCTGCTGCGCTGGCAGTCGCCGACGCTCGGCCTGCTGCTGCCCGAGCGTTTCCTGCCGACCGCCGAACGAATCGGCGCGATCCTGCAGATCGGCAACTGGATGCTCGATCGCGTGGTCGCGCAGATCCGCGCTTGGCGCGAACAGGGCTTCGACGATTTCTTCGTCGGCATGAACGTCACCACCCAGCAGTTGCTCGATCCTGCGTTCGTCGACCGACTGCTGGGCCGCATGCAGCAGGCCGGACTGTCGACGTCCTCGCTGGTGCTCGAGCTCAACGAGCGGGCGCTGGGGGCCAACATCGATGTCGTCCATCGGGCGGTCTCGACGCTGCGCCACGAAGGCATCGGGGTCACGCTCGACAACTTCGGCACCGGCGAGGCCAGCCTGGGCGCGCTGGTGCGCTATCCGGCCGACATCCTCAAGATCGACCGCAGCTTCATCAACGCCGCGCCCGCGGGCAGCCGCGAGACGGCGATCGTGCGCGCGCTGATCGCAATGGGTCATCAGTTGGGCATGAAGGTGATCGCCAACGGCGTGGAGACCGAAGCCCAGCTCGGCTTCCTGCGCCGGGCCGACTGCGATTACTTCCAAGGCTACCTGTTCGGCGAGCCGATGAGCGCCGAGACCGCGGGCCAGGCGCTGCGTCGCCGCTATCTGCGTCCGGAACTGTTCACCGCGACCAAATCACATCGCACGTTGTTGCTGGTCGACGACGAGGAAAACGTACTGCGGGCACTGGTACGGCTGTTCCGCCGCGACGGCTACCGGATTCTGGCCGCCGGCAACGTGCGCGATGCGTTCGGCCTGCTGGCGACCAACGAGGTACAGGTGATCCTGTCCGACCAGCGCATGTCGGAGATGGACGGCACCGAGTTCTTGGGCCGGGTGAAGATGCTCTATCCCGACACCATCCGCCTGGTGCTCTCGGGCTATACCGACCTGGCCACGGTGACCGAGGCGATCAACCGCGGCGCGATCTACCGGTTCCTGACCAAGCCCTGGGACGACAACGTGCTGCGCGACCACATCCGCCAGGCGTTTCGGACCTACGACATGCAGCGCGGGCGCGACGGCGCGGAGTAAGCGCGGCGCCAGATCGACTCAGGCGTGGGCGCCCGGCTGGCGCAGCGGCAACACGATGCGGAAGCGGCTGCCGGCGCCTAGCGTGCTGTCCACTTCGATCCGGCCATGGTGCTTGGCGACGATGCCGTAGGAGATCGACAATCCCAAGCCCGTGCCCTTGCCCACCGGCTTGGTGGTGAAGAACGGATCGAAGATCCGCTGCAGCATCTCGGCCGGGATGCCGTTGCCGGTATCGGCGATCTCCACCCAGACCTCCTCGCCTTCGTGCCCGGTGCGCACCGCGATGGTGCCCTGGGTCTCGATGGCCTGGCCGGCGTTGAGCAGCAGGTTCATGAACACCTGGTTGAGCTCGGACTGCAGGCACTCGACCATCGGCAGCGTGCCGTAGTCCTTCTCCAGCGTGGCCTTGTAGCGCAGCTCGTTCCAGACGATGTTGATCGTCGATTCGAGCCCGGCATGCAGGTCGGCCAGGCGCCAGGCATGCTCGCGATCCGAACGCGAGAAGTCGCGCAGGTCGCGGACGATGCGCGTGACCCGTTCGATGCCCTGACGCGACTCGGTCAACAGCTGCGGCAGGTCGCGGCTGATGAAGTCGATATCCAGGCGTTCGCGGGTGGCGTCGATCTCCGCGCGCATCGCCTGCGGATCGTCGGCACGCAACGCGCGCTCGTAGACGTCGATCAGCGCGAACAGGTTGCCGACATACTCCTGCAGGCTGCCGAGGTTGGAGTGCACGTAGCCGATCGGGTTGTTGATCTCGTGCGCGACGCCGGCGGCCAGTTGACCGATCGAGGCCAGCTTCTCGGCCTGCAGCAGTTGTTCCTGCGCGGCATTGAAGCGGACGTTGAGCTCGCGGTGGCGCTGCAGCAGTTCGTCGTCGCCGCGTCGCGGCCGGGCCGGGTCCTGCAGCACCAGCAGGTAGCGACCGTCGTCGGCCGCCAACCGGTACAGCCGCGCGGCGACCTGGGTCCCTTCACCGAACGCGACCTGGTCGCGCCAGCGGCCGGTGGTCTCGGCCTGCTCCAGCGCCTGTGCCGGCAGCAACGCATCGAGCCGACATGCGTCGGCGGCCCAGGTCGGATGCAGGCGTTGCAGGGCGTCGCCGGTGGGGTTGGCGTAGAGCAGGCGACCGTCGCCTCCGTAGAGGTAGACGCCCTCCTCGATACAGGACAGGACCGAAGTGGGCATGGTCGGAGGCGGTGCGGCAACGGGATCGGAAATCGGGGGCACTGCAGAGAGCCGGCTACGGACGCCCGGCGATTCTAACCGCAGGTGGTCTAACCGCAGGCGGCGGCCGCTCAGGCGACCGCGAGTTCGCGGCTGCGGCAATCGCGCTCGGCGCGGCCATGTGCATCGTAGCCGGGCAGGCTCTCGGTGCGGCCGAGATGCCGCAGCGCCCAGTTCACCTCGCGGCGGCGCCGGGCCAGCAGTGCGCCGTTGGCGCGATTGAGCTCGCTCAGCTCGGCCAGCGGACCGGCCAGTTCGCCGGCCGGGCAGCGTTCGAGCTCGCGCAGCGCGATGATCTTGTCCTGGGTCGAGCGCATCAGCGCGCCGACATCGTGGCCAATCAGCGCCTCGCGCTCGTCGGCGAGCGCGCTCGCAAGACGGGCCAGGCTGTCCTGTGCCGCCGTCATCGGATCAGCCGCCCAGGCGGGCGTCGAGATCGAGCATCCGCGAGGCGATCGCCTCGGCGTCGACGCGGTAGCTGCCCGAGGCGATCGCCTCGCGCACAGCCTGGACGCGCGATTCGTCGAAGGCCGGTCGCGTCGAGAGGTCGCGCTGCAAGGCCTGCAGGCCGGTCGCCTCGCCGGTCAGGCGCAGGCTGTCGCCGGCCGTGGCGCTGGCGGCTTCGACCGCCTTGTTGCGGCTGTCGCCGGCACGGGCCACCTGGGCGCCGGCCACGGGCGCGGCACTGCGGACGGTCGGCGCCTGGAGTCCATCGATCTTGTGGGTCATGGCAGGGATCCTGACACGAAGTGCGTGAATGGGTTCGTGGACGGTATCGGCCGCCGTCCGCGGAGCTTTAGCGCCGATCGGCGCTGGGTGCCAGATCGCAACATCGGTCAGCGTCCGACGACCACATCGCCGGACGGATCGACGATGCCCTGCACCACCCGGCGCGAGGACAGGTTCTCGACGCTGACCCGCTCGCGCTCGCCGGCGTCGCCGAGTGCGCGACCGGCCATGCGCACCTCGACACCGGCCTGGCGCGAGACCAGGGCGATGGTGTCGCCGCGGCGCACCAGCCGCGGCGACACCAGGTCGCCTGCGGTCAGCACGCTGCCGGCCAACAAGGTGCGGCGGGCGCTGCGACCGATGGCCTCGGCAGGATCGGCCACCGCGGCGCCGGCCACACGCGCGCCGTCGCGGCGTTCGGCGATGAGGTCATCGGCCGCGATCGTCTGGCCTGAAGCCACGCCGCGCGCCAGCACGAGCACCGTCTGGCTGCGCCGCACCCGGACCGGGACGTACAGCCGCCAACCGGCCGGGCAACTTACCTCCACGGTGGCGCCGCCGCTGCGCGTGGCCTGCAGCGGCTCGGCGCACCGCGGCATGCGCAGGGCTGGGTCGAGCGACGCCTCGGCCTCGCCGCCTTCGACCGCCGACAGGGCGGCCAGGCGGATCGCGTCGACCGACTGGAAGGCCTCCGACGCCACGGCCGAGGCGGCTGCGGCGCAGGCCAACAGCGTAGCGGCCAGGCGCCAGGCGGTTCCGGCGGGACGCGGCAGGCAGGCGGTCATGGCGGGGCCCTCTGGGACGAACGGATGCTGCCGGCGATGCAAGCGGCGTGCCGCGGCGTGCATCGCACCTTCGGCTCAAGTCGCCGGTCCCCGGGCCGATATCGCAGGCATGTCGCAGGATCTGCTCGACCGCATCGACCAGCGTACCCGCCTCGCCGGCCACAACCGGCTGGCGCTGCTGCTGTTCCGTCTCGGCGGACGTCAGGTTTTTGGCGTCAACGTCTTCAAGGTGCAGGAAGTGCTGCGCCGACCGCATCTGTTCCGGGTGCCGGGGCTGCCGGCACAGTTCGCCGGTGTGGCCGACGTGCGCGGCCGCAGCGTGCCGGTGCTCGATCTGGGGGTCGCGATCGGCCATCCCGAGCGCAGCGACGATGCCCCGCCCGGCTATCTGGTGGTCACCGAGTTCAACCGCTCGGTGCAGGGCTTTCTGGTCAGCGGGGTCGAGCGCATCGTCAACATCGCGGTCGAGGACGTGCTGCCGCCGCCGGACCTGGGCGCCGAGGGCGGCTATTTGACCGCGGTCACGCGCTACCAGGGCGAGCTGATCCAGGTGATCGACGTCGAAAGCGTGCTGGCCGACATCTCGCAGGCGCGGATGGACGCCGATCTGTCCCCGGACTATGCGCTGCCGGCCGACGCACCGCCGATGCAGGTGCTGGTGGTCGACGACTCGCGGGTCGCGCGCCAGCAGATCCGCAGCGTGCTCGACCAGCTCGGCGTCGGAGTGACGCTGCTGTCCGACGGCCGCCAGGCACTCGACCACCTGCTGCAGCTGCATGCGGCCGGCGAGCCGCCCTCGCAGCGCTACGCGATGATCGTCTCCGATATCGAGATGCCGGCGATGGACGGCTACACGCTGACGACGGAAATCCGTCGCCACCCCGGCCTCGCCGATCTGTACGTGCTGCTGCATACCTCGCTGTCGGGTGTGTTCAACACCTCGATGGTGCAAAGCGTCGGCGCGAACGCGTTCGTCGCCAAGTACAGCCCGCACGACCTGGCTGACGAGGTACTCAAGCGCCTGCACGAGGTCGCCGAGGCGGCCGGCGGACGACTCGTCGCCGCCTGAGCCTGACCGCGGCCGCCGCGCCGCACGCCTTGGCACGCCGCTTGCACGGTCACCGGCGAACTCCGCCGGAGGCCGGTCATGTCCAATCCGATCTCGTCCTATCTCGGGCTGCAGGCCGATGCGCTGCCGCTGCGCGAGCAGCGGATGAAGCTCATCGCCAGCAACCTGGCCAACGCCGACACGCCGGGCTTCCAGGCCCGCGACCTCGACTTCAATGTCGCGCTGGCCGCCGCTGCGCGCACGCGCGAAGCCGGCGGCCAGTCGCCGCTGCGCGAGCGCGCCGATCACATCCCGCTGCCGGGGGCCGATGCCCTGGCGCCGTTCGAGGTCGCGCGTGTCGCCGCCCAGGCCAGCCTGGACGGCAACAGTGTCGATCCCGATGCCGAGCGCGCCGCCTACGGCCGCGCGGCGCTGGAGTACCGGGCCTCGCTGAGCTTCCTCGAATCCAAGGTCCGCACCCTGCTGACCGCCATCACCGGACAGTAACCGATGAGCAACCTGCCGATCTTCGATGTCGCCGGTTCGGCCATGCAGGCCCAGTCGGTCCGCTTGAGCACGCTGGCCAGCAACCTGGCCAACGCCGACTCGGTCGCCGGCTCGCCCGAGCAGGTCTACCGGCCGCTCGAGCCGGTGTTCCGCGCCAGCGCGCATGCCAGCGACCCGGCGCTGACCGGCGTGCAGGTCGCCGGCATTGTCGAGCGCGACACCCCGCCGATCCAACGCTACGAACCCG
This sequence comes from Luteimonas sp. RC10, assembly GCF_014192745.1. Classification (GTDB taxonomy): domain Bacteria; phylum Pseudomonadota; class Gammaproteobacteria; order Xanthomonadales; family Xanthomonadaceae; genus Luteimonas. Next base: position 117,192 of record NZ_JACHYJ010000006.1, on the reverse strand, counting down.
GTCATCCGCTCGCCGATGCCCAGGGTTACGTGTACGCCCCTGACGTCGACCCGGTGTCGCAGATGGTCAACCTGATTTCCGCCTCGCGCAGCTACCAGGCTGGCGTGGAGATGATGAACACCGCCAAGGAACTGGCCGTCGCCACCTTGAGCATGGGCCGCTGATGAGCACGATCTCCAGCGACATCGCCAACAGCCTCGGCTTAGGCGGCGGCAAGGCCGCCGACAAGAAGGACGCCTCACTGGGCCAGGCGGACTTCCTGCGGCTGATGACCGAACAGCTCAAGCACCAGGACCCGCTCAAGCCGATGGAGAACAGCGCGTTCCTCGGCCAGTTGGCGCAGTTCTCGACCGTGCAGGGCATCCAGGATCTCAACAGCTCGGTCAACGGCTTCGCCAATGCGATGGCCAGCGACCAGTTGCTGCGCGGCGCGAACCTGGTGGGCCGGGATGTGGTGCTGCCATCGGCCAAGCTGGCGCTGCCGAGCGAAGGCAGCGCGACCGGCCTGGTCGCTGCCCCGTCGGCCGGTATCGTGAACTTCGACGTCACCGATGCCAACGGCGAGCTCGTGCACCAGTTCGGCGTGCCGGCCACTGCTGCCGGCGAGGTCGCGTTCGCCTGGGACGGCACCGATGCCGCCGGCAACCGGTTGCCGGCCGGGACCTATGGCATCGCCGCACGCCACCTGGCGGGCAGCGGCGAGTCCTCGGTGCTGAGCACCTATGTGCGCGCCCGCGTCGATAGCGTGTCGGTCGGCAGCGACGGCCTTTACCTCGATCTCGACGGTCTGGGCACCGCGCCGATCGGCTACGTGCTGCGCGTCAACTGACCGCCCTTTTTATCCGCGCCCGACCACAACGGAGTCCGCCATGAGCTTCAATACCGCGCTGTCCGGCATCAACGCAGCCAACGCCGACCTCAACGTCACCGCCAACAACGTCGCCAACGTCAACACCACCGGCTTCAAGGAATCGCGCGCGGAATTCGGCGATCTGTTCTCGCGGACGTCCTACGGGCTGGCCCGCAACGCGATCGGCTCAGGCGTGAAGCTGAGCAACGTCGCCCAGCAGTTCTCCCAGGGCAACATCACGCCGACCGGGCGCAACCTGGACATGGCGATCGACGGCGAGGGCTTCTTCACCCTCAACAAGAACGGCACCCGGCTCTACAGCCGCGCCGGCAACTTCCAGGCCGACAACCAAGGCTACATCGGCACCCCCGACGGGGCCCGGCTGCAGGTCTATCCCCCCAGCGCCAACGGCACCGGCTTCGACATCGGCCGCGTGACCGACCTGCAGCTGCTGACCACCGACAGCCCGCCGCGCGCGACCAGCGCGGTCAACCTGAAGTTCACCCTGCCCGGCAATGCGAAGCCGCCGACGATCGCGACCTTCGACCCGGGCGAGCCCAACAGCTACAACGCCTCGAGCGGCGGCGTCACGGTGTTCGACTCGCTGGGCGTGAGCCACGTGCAGACCTCGTACTTCGTCAAGACCGATGTGGCCAACGAATGGCAGGTGCACACCTACATTGACGGCGAACGCGTGGGCGATGCCGCCACCCTCACCTTCACCGACAACGGCGCGCTGACCGAGCCTGCCGATGGCCGCATCGTGCTGACACCGTTCGTGCCGGGCAACGGGGCTGGCGAGGTCGCGGTCACGCTCGATGTCAGCGGCTCGACCCAGTACGGCAACGGCTTCCAGCTGCGCGACAACCGTCAGGACGGCTACGCGGCCGGCAAGCTCGACGAGATCAGCATCGCGGCCGACGGCGTGGTGTTTGCGCGCTATTCCAACGGCGCCGACGCCGCGCTGGGCCAGGTCGCGCTGACGACCTTCGTCAACCCGCAGGGGCTGCAATCGCAGGGCAACAACTTCTGGGCCGAAAGCTACGACTCGGGCGCCTCGCGCACTGGCGTACCTGACAGCGCCGACTTCGGCCACCTGCAGGCCGGCGCGCTCGAATCGTCGACGGTCGATCTGACCGAGCAGCTGGTCAACATGATCGTCGCCCAGCGCAACTTCCAGGCCAACGCACAGATGATCTCGACCCAGGACCAGGTCACGCAGACGGTCATCAACATCCGTTGATGCGCCGGGCCGGTCGACGCGTGGCGGGTGTTAGGACGACGTTGCACGCACGTCCGCACCCGCTCCGGATCGCCGACTCCCCGTTCGTCTTGCGCCCTCACCCCCGAAACTCCAGGCCCGGCCCCCCATGGACAAAGCCCTCTACGTCGCGATGAGCGGTGCCCGCGCCACGCTGCAGGCCCAAGGCACGGTGGCGCACAACCTCGCCAATGCCGAGACCGCCGGCTTCAAGGCCGCACTGGCCAACACCCGGGCCTATCGCGTGCCCGGCGGCGAACACGCCTCGCGCATCGACGCGATGCACATCGACCAAGGCTTCGACAGCCGGGTCGGTGCGCAACGGGTGACCGGCAACGCGCTCGATGTCTCGCTGCGGCCCGACCGCTGGCTGGCGGTGCAGTCGGCCGACGGCGGGGTGGCCTACACCCGCGCCGGAAATCTGTCGCCGACCCCCAACGGCCAGTTGGTGACCGGCGGCGGACATCCACTGATCGACGAGAACGGCCAGCCGCTGGCGCTGCCACCGCACCAGGCGCTGGACATCGGCGAGGACGGCACGGTGTCGATCGTGCCGCTCGGCGAAGGCCCGCAGACGCTGGCGATCGTCGGCCGCCTGCGCGTGGTCGAGGCGACCCCCGACCGACTCACGCGCGGGCTCGACGGGCTGATGCGCAGCACCGACCCCCAGCAACCCCCGGCTCAGGCCGTCGGCAACGTCATGACGACCGGCGCCCTGGAATCGAGCAACGTCGACGCCGCCGGCGCCCTGGTGCAGATGATCCAGCTGCAACGCCAGTTCGAAATGCAGGTCAAGCTGATCCAGCGCGGCGACGACAACGCCCAAGCCGCCAACAGCCTGCTCCGCCTGGGCGGCTGACGCTGAAAACCGGGGTCAGCGTGCAATTTCGGGGTGACGGGATCGGGTCGTCTTGCCACCACGACGAAATTGCACGCTGACCACAGTTTTGGGGCGGTGGCACGGGGATTGCATCGCTTCTTGCGGATGGCGCGGTGCGCCGCATCGAGGACACGACGATGAACCAGGCACTGTGGGTGGCGAAGACCGGGCTGGATGCGCAGCAGACGCGCATGTCGGTGGTCTCCAACAATCTCGCCAATACCAACACCACCGGCTTCAAGCGCGATCGCGCCAATTTCGAGGACCTGCTTTACCAGCAGGTGCGTCAGCCTGGCGGTGCGAGCTCGGCGCAGACGCAACTGCCGACCGGTCTGCAGCTCGGCACTGGCGTGCGCGTGGTGTCGACGGCCAAGGACTTCCAGCAGGGCAATCCGCAGCAGACCGGCCGCGCGCTCGATGTGATGGTCAACGGCCGTGGGTTCTTCGAAGTGCTGCTGCCCGATGGCACGTCGGCCTATACCCGCGACGGCAGCTTCAAGATCAGTCCGCAGGGCGAACTGGTAACCAACAGCGGCTTCGCGGTGCAGCCGGGCATCCAGATCCCCGAGGGCGCGCAGGCGATGACCATCGGCCAGGACGGCACGATCACCGTGCAGATGGCCGGTGAGGGCCAGGCGCTGGAGATCGGCTCACTTACGATCACCGACTTCATCAACCCCGCGGGCCTGCAGGCGCGCGGCGAGAACCTGTATCTGGAGACGACCGCTTCGGGGCCGGCGCAGAACGGCACGCCGGGCCTCAACGGCCTGGGCCTGATCGAACAGGGCGCGCTGGAAGGCAGCAACGTCAATGTGGTCGAAGAGCTGGTCAGCATGATCGAGACCCAGCGCGCCTACGAGATGAACGCCAAGGCGATCTCGACCACCGACTCGATGCTCGGCTATCTCAACAACAACGTCTGAGGCCGTCATGTCCGTCGTTCCGCCTTCTACGCCACGCGCGCTCGTGCTGCTCGCCCTGCCTGCCCTGCTCGGCGGCTGCGTCGCCGCCGGCGATGTCCGGCCGTATCCCGCGCTGGCACCGATCCAGCCGGTCGCCGCGCCGCCGACGTATGCGACCCAGGGCGCGATCTACCAGGCCGGGGGCGGCGGACTGTCGCTGTTCGCCGACAAGCGCGCGCGCGAGGTCGGCGACCTGATCACGATCCAGCTGATCGAGAGCACGATCGCGCAGACCAACGCTGCGACCAAGGTCGGCAAGGAAAGCGCAGTGGACATCGCGCCGCCGAACCTGTTCGGCGCCCCGGTCACGATCGGCGGGCGCGAAGTGCTTGGCGCCAGCGCCAGCGGCAAGCGCGATTTCGACGGCAATGGCCGCAGCACGCAGAGCAACCGCCTGCAGGGCAGCATCACCGTCACCGTGGTGCAGCGTCTGCCCAACGGCAATCTCGTCGTCGAAGGCAGCAAGGAATTGCGCCTCAATCAGGGCAATGAACTGGTGCAGGTCCAGGGCATCGTGCGCCCGGCCGACATCGCCCCCGACAACAGTGTGCCCTCGGGCCGCGTCGCCGACGCGCGGATCGTCTACGGCGGCCGTGGCGCGATCGCCCAGTCCAACGCGATGGGCTGGCTCGGCCGGTTCTTCAATTCGCGGCTGTCTCCCTACTGAGTCCCGTCATGCGCCCTGCCCGCTACCGTCCGTTGCTCGTCATCGCGCTTGCGCTGTGCGCGTGCCTGCCCGCGTTCGCGCAGGAACGCATCAAGGATCTGGCCACCATCGGCGGCGTGCGCGGCAATGCGCTGGTCGGCTATGGCCTGGTGGTCGGCCTGGACGGCAGCGGCGACCGCACCAGTCAGGCGCCCTTCACCGTGCAAAGCCTGCGCAACATGCTCAACGAGCTCGGCGTCACCGTGCCGTCGAACGTCAATCCGCAGCTCAAGAACGTCGCCGCCGTCGCGATCCACGCCGAGCTGCCGCCGTTCGCCAAGCCCGGCCAGACGATCGACATCACCGTCTCGTCGATCGCCAACGCGGTCTCGCTGCGTGGCGGCACTCTGCTGATGGCGCCGCTCAAGGGCGCCGATGGCCAGGTCTACGCGATCGCCCAGGGCAGCCTGGTCGTCGGCGGCTTCGGCGCGCAGGGCCGCGACGGCTCGCGCGTGTCGGTCAACATCCCCAGCGTGGGCCGCATCCCCAACGGCGCGATGGTCGAGCGCGGGGTGGCGACCGGGGAGCTGGGCGACAGCGGCGAGTTGACGCTCAACCTCAACCGCGCCGATTTCAGCACCATCGCCAACATGGTTGCCGCGCTCGACGCGCGTTTCGGTCCGGGCACCGCGCGCGCCGTCGACGGCGTGACCGTCGCGGTGCGTGCGCCGTACGACCCGGCTGCGCGGATCGGTTTTCTCGCGCAGGTCGAGAACGTGCAGCTGGCCGCCGGTTCGGCGCCGGCCAAGGTCATCGTCAACGCGCGTACCGGCACCGTGGTCATCGGCGCGCAGGTCAAGGTGCTGCCGGCGGCGATCGCCCATGGCTCGCTGAGCGTGACGATCACCGAGAGCGTGGATGTCAGCCAGCCCGAGGCCTTCGGACGCGGCAGCACGGTCGTGGCGCCGCGTTCGGACATCGAGATCGGCCAGGACGGCAGCCGCATGTTCAAGTTCGCCGGCGGCACCTCGCTCGATGAGATCGTCCGCGCGGTCAATGCAGTGGGCGCAGCCCCCGGCGACCTGATCGCGATCCTCGAGGCGCTCAAGCAGGCCGGCGCGCTGCGCGCGGAGCTGGAGGTGATCTGACATGCGCATCGCCCCGACGCCCATCGAGCTTGCGCCTGGCCAGCGGCCCGACGCCGGCCGCATCGACGATGCCGCACGCCAGTTCGAAGGCGTGTTCGCGCAGATGCTGATCAAGAGCATGCGCGATGCAAGCTTCGGCGATGCGCTGTTTCCGGGCGAGAATCAGCTTTACCGCGACCTCTACGACCAGAAGCTCGCCAAGTCGCTGACCGACGGGCCGGGGCTGGGCCTGGCCAAGACCATCGCGCGGCAACTGGGCGGCACGCAGGCCGCGCCGGCGCTCGACACGCGGCTGGACCCGAGCGCGCCGTTGCCTTCTGCGGACGCCGACACCGGCGACCGGTCCTTGTTGCCCGAGACACTCGGCGCACGCACGCTCGACCTGATCGCCGGGCGCACCGCCGCGTCCGCCGAGACCGCGAACCCGGCGTCGCCGATGGATGGCTTCATCGATCGACTGCTGGCCCGTGTGCAGCCCGCCGCCTCGGCCGCCGGCGCGGCCGCGACCGCACTGGTGCCGGGGGCGGCCGCGTTGGAAAGCGCCTCGCGCGCCGCCGCCGACCGGCTGGGCACGCGCACGCCCGAGGGCTTCGTCGCCTCGATCTGGTCGCACGCACAGAGCGCGGCACGCGAACTCGGCGTCGATGCCCGGGCACTGGTGGCACAGGCTGCGCTCGAGACCGGCTGGGGCCGGCGCATGATCCGCCAGGGCGATGGCGGGACCGCGCACAACCTGTTCGGCATCAAGGCCACCGGCTGGCAGGGCGAGCGCGTCACCGCGACGACCCACGAGTACCGCAACGGCGTGCGCCGCGACGAGCGCGCGCAGTTCCGCGCCTATGCTTCGCCGGCCGAGAGCTTCGCCGACTACGTGCGGCTGCTCAAACAGAACCCGCGCTATCGCCAGGCACTCGAGTCGGGCGGCGACGTGCGCCGCTTCGCCAGCGCGCTGCAGCAGGCCGGCTACGCCACCGATCCGCGCTACGCCGACAAGATCAGCGCGATCGCCAATGGCCCCACGCTGGGGCGTGCCCTGTCGACGATCGCCGAGGTCGCGCGCGAGGCCGGCGACGCCGTGCAACCGTTCCGCTTCGCCGGCGCCGACGCGCCCGGCCAGGCGTTCTCCCGCCGCTAGTCGCCAGGACCCGTCATGGCCAACGTCCTCACCACCGGTACCAGCGCGCTGATCGCGTTCCAGCGGGCGCTCTCGACCGTCGGCCACAACGTCGCCAACATCAAGACGCCCGGCTACAGCCGCCAGCAGGTCGAGTTCACCACCGGGACGCCGCAGGACATCGGCGTGGGCTACATCGGCAGCGGCACGCGCATCAGCGACATCCGCCGCGTCGCCGATGACCTGGCCAATGCCCGGCTGATCGACAGCGGCGGCGAACTGGCCCGCCTGCAGCAGCTCTCCACGCTCACCGGCCGCGTCGACAGCCTGATGTCCGAATCGGCCACCGGCATCGCCGGGCAGTGGTCGAACTTCTTCGACGCGGTCAGTGCGCTGTCGTCCAAGGCCTCGGCATCGGCCGAGCGGCAGAGCCTGCTCGGCGACGCCAAGGCGCTGACCTCGCGCTTCCAGCAACTGCACGGCGAGTTCGGGCGCCTGGCGACCGAGGTCGACAACGGGCTGGTTGCCGGCGCGACCGAGGTCAACCGGCTGGCCGGGCAGATCGCCCAGCTCAACGCACGGATCAGCAGTGCATCGACGGCCTCGCCCGACCTGCTCGACCAGCGCGATCAGCTGATCACCGAGCTCGTCGGCTGGACCGGCGGCACCGCCGTGCCGCAGGACGGCGGTGCGATCAATGTGTTCTCCAGCGGCGGCCAGGCTCTGGTCGTCGGCGCGCAGGCCTCGCAGCTGACCACCGTCTCCGATCCCTACCGGCCCGAGCGGCAGCAGTTGGCGCTACAGGGTGCCGGCCAGACCGTGCGCATTGACGAGCGTGCGATGGGCGGGCGCCTGGGCGGGCTGCTCGAGTTCCGCAGCCAGGTGCTGGACCCGAGCCAGGCGGAACTGGGCCGGATCGCGCTGGGTCTGGGCATGCGGTTCAACGCCGGGCACGCCGCCGGCGTCGATCAGACCGGCGCGCGCGGCGGCGATTTTTTCAGCGTGCCCGCGCCGGTGGTCTCCGGCCACAGCGCCAACAGCGGATCGGCGCGATTGTCGGCGAGCGTCGCCGACCTCGCCGCGGTCGATGGTCGCAACCTGATTGTGCAGTGGCGCGACGGCGCCTGGTCGGCCAGCGATGCGGCCACCGGCGCCACGGTGCCGGTCGCGGGCACCGGCACTGCCGACGATCCGCTGCGCGTGGGCGGTATCGCGCTGATCGTCGACGGCACACCCGCGCAGCAGGACCGCTTCCTGCTGCAGCCCACCGCCCAGGTCGCCGGCGGGCTGGCGGTGGCGATCACCGATCCAGGGCGGATCGCCGCAGCAACGGCAGTGCGTGTCGATGCCGCGCTCGACAACCAGGGCACCGGCAAGCCGTCGGGCATGCGCGTCGACGATGCCCAGGCAGCGCTCGCGGGCGCGGCCAGCATCGAGTTCCTCGACGGCGATCAGTACATGATCGATGGCGACGGGCCGTTCCCCTACACGCCGGGCGCACGGATCGAGGCCAACGGTTGGTCATTCGTCCTCGACGGCATTCCGGCCGCGGGTGACACCTTCACCGTCGGCCCAACTGGCGCCGGCTCCAGCGACAACGGCAATGCGGCCCTGCTCGCCGGCCTCGACGATCTGCGGCTGCTCGACGGCGGCAACGTCAGCCTCAACAGCGCGATCTCGGGCCTGACCTCGGCCGTCGGTTCGACCGCGCGACATGCCGCCTATGCCGCCGAGGCGCAGGCGGTGGTGCACGCGCAGGCGCAATCGGCCCGTGACAGTGTGTCCGGCGTCAATCTCGACGAAGAAGCGGCCAACATGCTGCAGCTGCAACAGGCCTACCAGGCCGCCGCGCACATCATCTCCACCGCCGACACCCTGTTCCAGTCGATCCTGGGAGCTGTCCGCCGATGAGCAATCGCATCTCCACCAGCATGCTCTACCAGCAGTCGATCGCCTCGCTGCAATCCAAGCAGGCCTCGCTGGCACGCCTGCAACAGCAGATGACCACCGGGCAGAAGCTGCTGACCGCCAAGGACGACCCGGTCGGCGCCGGCGCCGCGGTCGGCCTGGATCGCGCGCTCGCCGAGCTCGAACGCTTCGGCAAGAACGGCGACGCCGTGCGCCATCGCTTAGGGATGCAGGAAAGCGCACTGACCCAGGCCGGCGGCATCATGGGCCGGATCACCGAGCTGACCGTGCGCGCCAACAGCGCCTCGCTGTCGGACGGCGACCGCAAGGCCATCGCCATCGAGATCACCAGCCTGCGCGACAGCCTGCTGGAAGTGGCCAACAGCCCTGACGGCACCGGCCGTTATCTGTTCGGCGGCACCCAGGATGGCAGTCCACCGTTCAGTCGTGTCGCTGGCAGCGTCGTCTATGGCGGCGACCAGACCCAGCGCCAGGTCGAGGTCGCGCCGCAGTTGTTCGTCGCCGACACCGCGCCCGGCAGCGAGGTCTTCCTGCGCGTGCGTACCGGCGATGGCCGGGTCGATGTCGCGGCGCAGGCCGGCAATACCGGCACCGGCCGGGTCGGCAGCATCTCGGTCGCCGATTCGTCGCGCTGGGACGGCGGCAGCTATCAGATTGCGTTCGGCGAGGACGGTGCCTACGAGGTGCGCGATGCCGCAGGCGAGGTCGTCGGCAGTGGCACGCATGTCGACGGCGAGGCCATCGACGTCAATGGCGTCCACGTCGTCGTCAGTGGCGCGCCGGCCGACGGCGATGCTTTCGAGGTCGGCCCGGCGTCGACCCGCGACGTGTTCGCGACCATCGATCGTCTGCTCGGTGCGCTGGCGCTCGACCCGACCACGGATGCGCAGCGCGCCGCGCAGCAGAACGCGCTGCAGGGCGCGATGCGCGACATCGCCACCGCGCAGGACCACCTCATCGATGCCCGCGCCGCGGGCGGTGCCCAGTTGTCCGCGCTTGATGGTGCCGACAGCCTGCGCGACGCCCAGGGCCTGACCATCGAGACCACGCTCTCGGGCCTGCGCGACCTCGACTATGCCGAGGCGATCGCGCAGTTCAATCTGGAAAAGGTCGCGCTCGACGCCGCCCAGCTGAGCTTCGTGCAGATGCAGCGCCTGTCGCTGTTCGACCTGCTGCGCTGACGCCGGCGAAGGGCGCCTGGACGTCCACGACGCCTGGCCGCCGTCGGCGCGTCCGCGAAACGTCTTCGTACGAGCCCAAATTTTTCGCGATACGCTCAGGCCTGCTCCATGCGCTGCAGTCTCAACCGCAGCGCGCGGCCGCACCTGGGACTTCGATCTCGACCTCAAGCCCAAGCGCATGCACCGCCGCGAGAACATAGCCCCACGCGACGGAGGTCTCGCCGCGCTCCAGTCGATGCCAAGTGACGCGCGACATGCCTGCAGCTTCAGCGGCGGCCGTCATGCTGATGCCCAGCGACTTGCGCCTGTCGCGCAGCCTTTGCCCGCAATGCCTGGCCTGGGTTGCCACATCGGGAACACGTTCGATAGCCACGGATGACTCCTCGATTTCGTTCCTCATCGTATACATTTCGCGCGGAATGTAAACAAATGGATACAAAATGAAGGCCCAACGGGATCGTATTCGGTCGCCTTCACGCGGATGCGACCCAGGGCCAGCAAACGGGCCCATGGCGCCTGGTCCCCATGATGTGCGACGACAGGCCTAAAGCCCTGCCCCGGGACGCCGTTAATGGTGTCAGCAGAGGACAGGGCCGGTGAGACGGCAAGCCCCTGCGGAGCCACCCGGCAAGGCCCTGTACCCGCCGGATTCCCTCATCCAGGAGACCAGCAATGTCCGTCATCAACACCAACACCATTTCGCTGAACGCCCAGCGCAACCTGTCGACCAACAGCGCCAGCCTGTCGACGACGATCCAGCGCCTGTCGTCTGGCCTGCGCATCAACAGCGCCAAGGACGACGCCGCCGGCCTGGCGATCTCCGAGCGTTTCAGCACCCAGATCCGCGGCGCCAACCAGGCCGCCCGCAACGCCAACGACGGCATCTCGCTGGCACAGACCGCCGAAGGCGCGCTGGGCGAGATCGGCAACAACCTGCAGCGCATCCGTGAGCTGTCGGTGCAGTCGCGCAACGCCACCAACTCCGACACCGACCGCGCCGCGCTGAACTCCGAAGTCCAGCTGCTGAAGGCCGAGATCCAGCGCGTCGCCGAGCAGACCAACTTCAACGGCAAGAAGCTGCTTGACGGCAGCTTCCAGAACCAGGCCTTCCAGGTCGGCGCCAACCAGGGCCAGACGATCAGCGTCGCACAGATCGCCGACGCCAACATCAGCAAGCTCGGCAACTGGAACGAGGCCGCGACCTCGGCAACGGTCACCGGCGCCGCGGCGATCGGCACCGGTGGCGCCGCCGCCGTTCCGCCGTCGGAAGACTACACCCCGGGCACGCCGGCGGTCGCCACGACGTCCGGCGCTTCGGGGGCCTGGACGCCGGCGGCAGCAACTGCCGATGGCCAGACGTTCACCCTGACCGTCGGTGGCGAGACCGCCGTCAACATCACGCTCGACAATACCGGTGATACGGTGACCGGTGCCGCGATCGATGCGGCGCTGGCCACGAGCCAGGACGATCTCGCTGACGCTGGCATCACGTTCACCGGCACGGCTGCTGAGGGCACGCTGGCCTTCAGCCGCGCCGATGGCGCCGATTTCACGATCGCACTGGGCGGCACTGTCGGGACCCAGGGCACCTTCGCGACGGCCGGATTCGCCGGTGCGCACACCAACGGCACCGAAGCGGTGGACGGTACCGGCACCCCCGGCACGCCTGCAACGGCCGGCACCTTCGCCGCTGGCAGCTTCACGCTGCAGGGCGTGCTGCCGTCGGGCGACAACTCCGAGGCGATCACGATCAGCTACGACAAGGCCGGCAGCGCTTCCGAGCGCGCCAACAACCTGGTCACCGCGATCAACAACCAGAGCTACAACACTGGCGTGACTGCGTCGCTCAAGGACGGCAAGGTCGAGCTGGCCTCGGCAAATGGCAACTTCACGGTCGGCCTCAGCGCGGGCGACGATGCCGCCGGCCTGCTCGCTCAGACCGGCCTGACCGCCGGCGCGACGGCGAACTTTGCCGAAGGCGCCGCCGCCACCGGTTTCGCCCAGCTCGACATCTCGACCGAGCGTGGCGCCGAGAACGCGATCCTGGCGATGGACGCCGCCCTGAACTCGGTCAACTCGGCCCGCGCCGACCTGGGCGCCGTGCAGAACCGCTTCAGCTCGGTCGTGGCGAACCTGCAGACCGGTTCGGAGAACCTGTCGGCCTCGCGCAGCCGCATCGTCGACACCGACTTCGCCAAGGAGACCGCTGAGCTGTCGCGCACGCAGATCCTGCAGCAGGCCGGTACCGCGATGCTGGCGCAGGCCAACCAGATCCCGCAGAACGTGCTGAGCCTGCTGCGCTGATCGCGCCGCAGTTCCCGCACTGACGTGGACCGCGACCCGCCTTCCGGCAACGGAAGGCGGGTTTCGCGTTGTGGGCAGCGGCGCCTGGCGACGGCGCGGCGCTGGCACGCAACCTGCATGGCCTGGATCGACTCAAGCGCGGCGCAAACGCGCCGATATCCAATCCAGAGGGCGCACGCCTGCCAGGGCGGCGCCAGCGGGTAAAGGGAGACCGGACATGGCGGACTATTCTTTTGGCTACGGCGGCGTCGGCTCCGGCCTGGACATCAGCGCAATCGTCACCAAGCTGGTCAGCAGTGACCGTGCGCCACACGATGCGCGGCTCAACAAGCTCGAGACCAACGCCAAGTTCAAACTCTCGGGCCTGGGCACGGTGACGTCCGCGTTCGACGGTCTCAAGACCGCACTTGATGCCTTGCAAAAGCCCGAGGCACTGGGCGCCCGCATGGTCACCTCGCGCTCGACCACCGGCACCGCGCCGACCGGGACGGTCACCGATACCGTGCTCGGTGCCACCGTCGGCGGCAACACCCCGCTGGGGCGCTATGAGGTCGTGGTCGAACAGCTGGCCACCGCGCACAAGCTGGTCGGCGACGGCATCGACAAGGCCACCAAGTTCGGGGCCGGCACTTTGCGGGTCGGGATCGGCGCCGATTTCGTCGATGTCACTGTCGCCAAGGATGCGACCCTGACCGACATCCGCAATGCGATCACCGCCGCCGCCGGCAAGCATGGTGTGCAGGCCGCGCTGCTGACCTCCGACGAGGGCCAGCATCTGTCGCTGGGCAGCGCCAAGACCGGCGCGGCGCATGCGATCACGCTGTCCGTGCTTGAGGGCGAGAGCGATCTGCATGGCCTGGTCGACGGCATGACCGAGCAGGTCCCGGCCGGCGATGCCAAGCTCTCCATCGACGGACTGGTCACCACCAGCGCCAGCAACACGGTCACCGACGCGGTTCAGGGGCTGACCCTCAAGCTCAAGGATGCCGGGACCAGCATCGTCGAAGTCGCGGCCAATCCCACCGGCAGCCGCGCCGCGGTCGAAGGCTTCGTCAAAGCCTACAACGCCGCCCTCAATGCCATCACCACCGCCACCAGCTACAACGCCGAAACCAAGACGCCCTCGTCGCTGACCGGCGATGCACAGATGCGCGGTGCCGGCTCCCAGTTACGCGGGATGATGAGCGAACTGCTCGGCGAACTCGCCGCCCAGGGACTGGATGCCAAGACCCTGGGCCTGCAGACCCAGGGCCATCCCAACCCCAACGGCAACCTGGTGCTCGATGCCACCAAGTTCGACGCCGCAATGGCCGAAAACCCGGCCAAGATCGCCGCCGCCTTCACCGGCGAGACCGGCATCGCCAGCCGGCTCAACGCTGTGGTCAAGACCTATGTCGGCAAGGAAGGCTCGTTCACCTCGCGCAAGGAAAGCCTCGATGGCCAAGTCAAGGACGTCGCCAAGCAACGCGAGGCGCTGGAGACGCGGATGGAAGGCGTCGCCGAGCGCTACAAGGCGCAGTTCGTGGCGCTCGACAAGCTGATGGCGCAGATGAGCACCACCAACACCTATCTCGCCCAGCAGCTCACCGCGCTGTCGGCGCAGAGCTCACAGTGATCCCTCGGAGACACCTCATGATGCCCCGCAACTACGCCCAGCAGTACCGTCAGACGCAGCTGGAGGGCGCCGTCATGGAGGCCGATCCGCACCGGCTGGTCGCGCTGTTGCTGGCGGGCGCGTGCGAGCGCATCCGCCTGGCCGAAGCCTGCCTGGAGCGTGGCGACCAGGCGCGCAAGGGCAAGGCGATCGGTGAGGCCTGCGCGATCGTCGGCCATCTCGACGGCTCGCTCGACCACGAGGCCGGCGGCGAGATCGCGGCCAATCTGTCTTCGCTCTACGACTACATCGTGCGCCGGCTGACCGAAGCCAACCTGCAGAACGACCCCGCCGGCTTGCGCGAATCGCTGACGCTGCTGGCCGAGGTCGATGCCGCCTGGGCCGCGATCCAGCCCGGCAAGGCGGCCAGCGAAGCGACCGGCGCGCCGGCATGAGCGGGCTCGAGGTCCTGCACCACGACCTCGCCGCGCTCGATGCGGCGATCGCCGACGATGACCTGGCGACCGCGGCGGGTCTGCTGGATGCCTACCAGCAGCGCCTGGAAGACACGGTGGCGTCCGCCGCCGCGCCCCTGCCGGCGCCGGCGCTGCGCGCGCTACTCGACGCCCAGCTCGCGCTGACCGCACGCCTGGGCGTACGTCGCGACGCGGCCGCCGCGCAGTTGCGGCAGGCGCACCGTGCCAATGCGGCCTCGCGGGTCTATGCCGGCCTGGAGCAGGCGCCGTGAGTCCGCTCGCATCGACCACGCCGGCCGAAGCCGAGGCGCGGCTGTTCGGCGACGCCTTGAGCTGCGAACTCGACCTGCCGGTGGCCATCGAGCCGGCCGACGGCGCCGGCCGTCAGGCCGAGGCCATCACCCTGCTGTCGGCACTGGCCCACATCGAAGACCTGCGCAAGGACGACGGCAGCGAGGACCATGGCGACCTGCCGCTGCTGGCCCAGCGCATGGACGCCAAGCTCGACCTGATCCTCGCCCTGCTCGGCCGGCTGGCCCGGCGCGATGACGGCCTGGTCGACCGCCGGCTGCACTGGTCCTGTCATGGCCTGCGGGTCGACCTGGAGCCCGGCCAGCCTCTGCCCCCGGGCGCGGCCGCGATCGTACGGCTGCAACCGGCCGACTGGCTGCCCGACCACCTGGCACTGCCGGCGACGGTGGTGGCCTGCGAACAGGGCCACGCCGGCACCCGGGTGTGGCTGGCCTTCGCCGGCCTGCGTGCCGATCTCGTCGAGGCGCTGGACCGCCATCTGTTCCGTCTGCACCGACGCCAGGTCGCCGAACAGCGGCGGCGCTGAAGCTTGCCGCCCGGCTGACGTATCCTGTCCACCGGGCGGCCCCGTTCGGCGGCCAGGAGGGGACTGGACTGGTGCGCGTACTGATCGTCGATGACCACACGCTGGTACGGGCCGGCCTGGACCGGCTGCTGCAGGGCTTCGACGAGGTCGATGTGTGCGCACAGGCCAGCAGCGCCGACGAGGCGCTGACGCTGAGCCTGGCCCATCGCCCCGACCTGGTGCTGATGGACCTCTCGCTGCCCGGCCGCAGCGGCATCGAGGCGATGGTCGCGATCCACGCCCAGTTGCCCGCCACCCGCGTGCTGATCATGTCGATGCACGACGATGCCCAGCACGTGCGCTCGGCGATCGAACGCGGCGCGGCCGGCTTCATCGTCAAGGACGCGGCGCCGATGGAGCTGGAGGTGGCGCTGCGCACCGCGTTCACCGGCGAGCTGTATCTCAGCCCGCGGCTGTCGTCGCGGCTGATGGCGCCGATGTTCGGCCGCCCGGTCCAGGGCGGTGTCGATGCGCTGTCCAGGCGCCAGCAGCAGATTCTCGACCTGATCGGCCGTGGGCGCAGCAGCAAGGAGATCGCCGCCGAACTGGCGATCAGCATCAAGACGGTCGAAACCCACCGCGCGCGCATGATGGAGACGCTCGGCTGCCGGCGCGCCAACGACCTGGTGCTGCTCGCTGCGCGCCAGCGGCCGGCCGGCGACTGAGGCGCGCCGCCGGAATCCCGGCACCGACGCCGGCCAGCCTGTCAGGAAAACCCCGACAGCGGTCAGGTAATGCCTTGCCGACGTGGGGAACCGCCCGATAGCGTTGCCGTCACCCGGGCTTCACGATGCCTGCACGCGCCGCCCTCCTGCGCGACGGGATTCCGACATGAAGGCCTCCGCCTCGCTGCAGCTCGGCCAGCAGCTCCACCTGACCCCGCAGTTGCTGCAGTCCATTCGTCTGCTGCAGCTCGATGGCCAGCAACTGGAACTGGAAGTGCGCCGCGTGCTCGCGCACAACCCGATGCTCGAGCTCGATGAGGCGGCCCCCGCTGCGCCCGTCCCGACCGACGCCGACGCCATCCCCGACGGCCGAGTGGAAGTGGCCGCGTTCGACGAACTGCCCGACAGCACGATGTGGGAGGTCCGCGGCGCCAGTTGGAGCGGCGAGGACGACGGCCTGCAGCGGATGGCCGCCACCGAGTCCAGTGACCCGCATTGGCGGATCCTGCAGCGCCTGGCGCTGGAATTGCCGGATGCGCAGCTGGCGATCGCCGCGTTCTGGCTGACCCACTGCGACGAGGCCGGCTATCTGCTCGAGCCGCCCGACGCGCTCGCCACGCGCGCATCGGCCCAGTTGGACTGCTCGGCGGCACAGGCCGAAGCGGTGCGCCAGCGGCTGCTGACCGGCGACCCGGCCGGCATCGCCGCGCGCGACGTGCGCGAATGCCTGCTCGCACAGCTCGACGCCCTGCCCGGCCGCGTGCCCGGCCGCCCGCTGGCCCGACGCCTGGTCGAGGTCGCACTCGATCTGTTGGCCGCGCACGATATCGAGGCGATCGCCCGCCGTCTCGACCGCGCGGTCGAGGATGTCCACGAGGCGGTCGCGCTGGTGCGCGCACTCGACCCGCGCCCGGCGCAGGCCGACGCCCCCGTGTCCGACGACGCGGTGGTCCCCGACGTCGTGGTCTGGCATGCCGACGCCGGCTGGCGCGTCGCATTGAACCCCGTCACCACCCCGCGCGTGGCCATCAACGCCGGCTTTGAACGCATGCTCGCCGATGGCGGCGAGGCCGCCGCGCCGATGCGCGAGCTGCTGCAGGAGGCCCGCTGGTTCGCGCGTGGCCTGTCGATGCGCTACGACACGTTGCTGCGCACCGCGCGCGTGCTGGTCGAACGCCAGGCCGCGTTCCTGACCCGGGGTGAGGAAGCCATCGCGCCGCTGACTCTCAAGGAGGTCGCCGAGGCGATCGGCATGCACGAATCGACGGTGTCGCGGATCACGACCGGCAAGTACCTGCAGACGCCGCGCGGCACGATCGAGATGAAGCGGTTCTTCGCGGTGCGCCTGGAAGGCGCGGAGGTCTCCGGCGCCGCAGTCCGGGCGATGGTCCGGCGGCTGATCGAGGCCGAGCCGCGGCACCGCCCGCTGGCCGACGACGCGATCGCTGCCCTGCTCGCACGACAAGGCGTGCACATCGCGCGGCGGACGGTCGCCAAGTACCGCGAACAGCTCGACATTCCGCCCGCGCGTCTGCGCCGCGCACCGGCGTCCGCGCCATTGGCCCGAACGGCCTGAGACTGCCCATGGACAAGATCAAAGTACTGCTGGTCGATGACCACGACGGCTTCATCAACGCCGCACTGCGCCACCTGCGTCGGCTGGACTGGCTGGACGTGGTCGGCACCGCCGGCAACGGCCTGGAGGCGATCGCCCAATCCGAGGCGCTGCGCCCGGACGTGGTGTTGATGGACCTGGCGATGCCCGAGATGGGCGGCCTGCAGGCCGCTCGCTTGATCAAGGCGCAGGACGACCCGCCCTACATCGTGATCGCCAGCCACTTCGACGACGCCGAGCACCGCGAGCACGCCACGCGCGCCGGTGCCGACAACTTCGTCAGCAAGCTGTCCTACATCCAGGAAGTCATGCAGATCCTCGAAAGCCTGCGTCATCCGCAGGGCCAGCCCGGAGCGCAGCCGTGAGCGAGCCGCGCATCCTGGTCATCGACGCCGACGGCGACCGCGCCGAGCGGCTGTGCACGCTGCTCGAGTTCATGGACCTGCGCCCGCGCTGGGTCGCCGAACCCGGCGAGATCTCCGCCGCGCGTCACCGACCCAACGACTGGGTCGCGGTGCTGGTCGGCGACATCGCCGCCGACGATGCCGCCGCGTCTGCGTTCTTCGGCTGGCTGGGCCAGGCCGGGATCGCGCCGCCGGTGCTGCTGATCGACGGCGAGGCGCCGGCGTTCGCCGCCGCGCATGGCCTGCACGAGGCCGGCGTGTGGACGCTCGAATCGCCGCTGCGCCACGCCCAGCTCGAGAACCTGCTGCGCATCGCCAGCCTGCGGCGCATCGATGCCGACCGCCAGGCCGCAACCGACCAGGGCTTCGGGCCGACCGGCAGCAGCGAGCCGGTCCGGCGCCTGCGGCGGATGATCGACCAGGTGGCGCCGTTCGACACCACGGTGCTGGTGCTGGGCGAATCGGGCACCGGCAAGGAAGTCGCCGCACGCGCCATCCACCAGCGCTCGGCCCGCCGCGATGGTCCGTTCGTGGCGATCAACTGCGGCGCGATCCCGGCCGAACTGCTCGAAAGCGAGCTGTTCGGTCATGAGAAAGGCGCGTTCACCGGAGCGCTGTCGGCGCGCAAGGGCCGCTTCGAGATGGCCGAGGGCGGCACGCTGCTGCTCGACGAGATCGGCGACATGAGCCTGCCGATGCAGGTCAAGCTGCTGCGCGTGCTGCAGGAGCGTTGCTTCGAGCGCGTCGGCGGCAACCAGTCGATCCGCTGCGACGTGCGCGTGATCGCGGCGACCCACCGCGATCTCGAGGCGCGCATCGGCGAAGGCCAGTTCCGCGAGGACCTGTTCTACCGGCTCAACGTGTTCCCGATCGAGATGCCGTCGCTGCGCGAACGGCGCGACGACCTGCCCGAGCTGGTGGGCACGATCGCCAGCCAGCTGGCACGCAACGGCCGCGGCGAGATCCGCTTTTCGGCCGACACCCTCGACGCACTGGCCGGCTATGCGTGGCCGGGCAACGTGCGCGAGCTGAGCAACCTGGTCGAGCGTCTGGCGGTGCTCAATCCGGGGGGCATGGTGCGCGTGCAGGATCTGCCGCAGCGTTACCGCGAGCACCTGGTCGAGCCGTCACCGGCAATGCCCGTGGTGGCGCCGGCGGACACTCAAGCGCCCGCTGTCGCCGCAGAAACATGCGAACCGGCGCAGTTGCCCGAGGACGGACTGGACCTGCGCGATCACATGGCGCGGATCGAACTGGGCCTGATCCGCGAGGCGCTCGAGCGCAGCGACGGCGTCGTCGCGCACGCCGCGCAGTTGCTCGGCCTGCGGCGCACCACCCTGGCCGAGAAACTGCGCAAGTACGGCATCGAGCGCGAACTGGCCGCCTGAGCGGCCCGCAAGGCGCGGTCCGGGCACCCGATGACGAGCACTGCCGTCGCCGACGTCGTCGGCGCGCTTCGACCATCCGTGCGAGCGTCGTCGAACGCAAAGGGCGCCTGCGTCGCGTGCCCTGCGCGGCATCCTCGAGGACATCGCCTGCCGCCTGCGCCCCGGCCGCGCAGGCAGAACACGCAGCAGACGCGGCGCCGACGTTCCGGCGCCACCGCCGCCAAGCCTGCGGCACGCGACTTGCATCGTCCCGGCAGGATTCCGACACCCCGCCCCTCATGAGCCATTCGGTCAACTCGATCCTCTCGCAGATCCGCAGCTACCAGGGCCAGATGCCGGCCATGGCGCAGGCACGCGAGACGATCGCCGCCGACGCCGCGCGCTCGAATGCGATCCCGGTCCAGGGCCTGGGCGGCGTGCAGGCGCCGGGCGGCGTCGCCGGCGCGGCGACTCCGAGCTTCGGCGCGACGCTGCGCAACGCGATCGAGGGCGTGAACGCGGCGCAGCAGCGCAGCGGTGCATTGGTCCGGGCGTTCGAACTCGGCGAGCCCGGCGCGGACCTGGCCAAGGTGATGGTGGCCTCGCAGCAATCGCAGGTGGCGTTCCGCGCCACCGTGGAAGTGCGCAACCGACTGGTACAGGCGTACCAGGACGTCATGAACATGCCGCTGTGACGGCACCGGAGACCGACTGAGCCATGGCGATCCCGCTTCCCAAGGATGTCTTCAACGCCGACAAGGCTGGCGGCAAGGCGGTCGAGGTGCTCGACCGGCTGGAGAAGATGCAGCTCGCCCGTCGCCTGGGCAAGATGCTGCTGCTGGCCGCGGCCATCGCCGGTGGCCTGATCGTGTTCTTCTGGTCGCAGACCCCCGGCTACGTGCCGCTCTATGCCGGCCTCGACGCCAAGGCCACGGCCGAGGCCACCGATCTGCTGCGCACCGCGCAGATCCCGTTCCGCATCGACCAGGCGACCGGTGCGATCTCGGTGCCCGAGCAGAACGTGCACGACGCTCGCCTGAAGCTCGCCGGCTCCGGACTGACCGAGTCGGGCCGCCTGGGCTTCGAACTGATGGAGCGCGACCCGGGCTTTGGCGTCAGCCAGTTCGTCGAGACCGCGCGCTACCAGCACGCGCTGGAGACCGAACTGGTGCGCACAATTTCCGCGCTGCGCCCGGTGCGCGATGCCCGCGTGCACCTCGCCATTCCCAAGCCCAGCGCCTTCACCCGCCAGCGCGAGGCTGCCAGCGCCTCGGTGGTGCTCGAACTGCGCGGCGGCGCCAGTCTCGAGCGCGGCCAGGTCGACGCGATCGTGCACCTGGTCGCCTCCAGCATCCCCGATCTTGCGCCCGAGCGGGTCACCATCGTCGACCAGAACGGCCGCCTGCTCAGCGACAGCCGCCAGGATCCGGACGCGGCGATGAGCGCGCAGCAGTTCGAGCAGGCGCGGCGCCAGGAAACCTCGTTCAACCAGCGCATCCGCGAACTGCTCGAGCCGATGACCGGCGCCGGCCGGGTCAATGCCGAGGTCACCGTGGACATGGACTTCTCGGTCAGCGAGGAGGCGCGCGAGCTCTACAACGCCGAGCCGCCGAAGCTGCGCAGCGAACAGACCAGCGAGAACAGCGCGCCCGCAGGGACGCAAGGCATTCCCGGCGCGACCAGCAACCTGCCCGACACCGCCGCCAATCCGGCGCCGGTCGATGCGGCGGTGGCTGCGGCCGCGGGCAACGCGGGCGAATCGTCGCGCAGCGCGACGCGCAACTACGAGCTCGACCGCACCCTCAGCCACACCCGCCAGCCGGGCGGCCGGATCCGCCGGGTCACTGCCGCGGTACTGGTCGACCACGTGCCGCGCGCCGGCGCCGACGGCGCGACCACGTTGCAGCCCTTGACCGCAGCCGAACTGCAGCGCATCGAGGCGCTGGTACGCCAGGCGGTCGGCTTCGACGAGGCCCGCGGCGACGTGGTGTCGGTGATGAACGCGCCGTTCGTGCGCGAGACGCTCGACGATGTCGGCGCGCTGCCGTGGTGGCAGCAGCCGATGCTGCGCGACATCGCGCGGATCGCACTCGGTGCGCTGGTCGTGCTGGCGCTGCTGTTCGGCGTGGTGCGCCCGGCGGTGCGTCAGATCACCGGGCCGTCGGCGAAGCCCCGGCGCGCTGCCGACCCGGAGACGGCCGAGGTGGTGATGCTCGACGACGAGGCGCTGCCGGCGCTCGCCGACGACACCGCGCAGATCGGCGCGCTGTCGGGGCCGGCACATGCGCAGGCGACGATCGCGCTGCCGTCCGATGCCTATGAGGACCGCCTGCGGCAGGCCCGCGAAGCGGTGAAGACCGATTCCAAGCGCGTGGCGCAGGTGGTGAAGGGATGGCTGGGCGATGAAGCGACCACCTGATCTGGGCGACATGACCGGTGTCCAGCGCGCCGCGGTGCTGCTGCTCTCGCTTGGCGAGGCGGACGCGGCCGAGGTGCTCAAGCACATGGGCGCCAAGGAAGTGCAGAAACTCGGCCTGGCGATGGCGACCATGGGGCCGGTCAGCCGCGAGCAGGTCACCGGTGTGATGGACGACTTCCACGGCGCGTTGGAGCGGCAGACCTCGCTCGGCGTGGGCGCCGACGACTACATCCGCGCGGTGCTGGTGCAGGCGCTGGGCGCCGACAAGGCCGGCAGTCTGATCGACCGCATTCTGCTCGGGCGCAACACCACCGGCCTAGACACGCTCAAGTGGATGGATCCGCGCGCGATCGCCGACCTCGTGCGCCACGAGCATCCGCAGATCATCGCGATCGTGATGTCGCACCTCGACCCCGATCAGGCTGCCGATGCGCTCAAGCTGATGCCCGAGCGCACCCGCGCCGACGTGCTGCTGCGCATCGCCACGCTCGACGGCATCCCGCCCAATGCGCTCAACGAACTCAACGAGATCATGGAGCGGCAGTTCGCCGGCAACCAGAACCTGAAATCGTCAGCGGTCGGCGGGGTCAAGGTCGCGGCGAACATCCTCAACTTCATGGAATCGGGCCAGGACCAGGGCCTGCTGGGTGCGATCCGCAAGATCGACCCGCAGCTGTGCCAGCGCATCCAGGACCTGATGTTCGTGTTCGACGATCTGATCGAGCTCGACGACCGCGAGCTGCAGATCGTGCTGCGCGAAGTCTCCGGCGACCGTCTGGGCATCGCGCTGCGCGGCGCCGATCCGCGCGTGCGCGAGAAGATCACCCGCAACATGTCGCAACGCGCGGCCGAGATCCTGATCGAGGACATGGAGGCCCGCGGGCCGGTCCGGCTGTCGGACGTGGAGTCGGCGCAGAAGGAGATTCTGACGATCGTGCGCAGGCTTGCCGATGAGGGCGCACTGACGCTGGGCGGCGGCGGCAACGCCGAGGCGCTGGTATGAGCGGCGCGGTGCGCTGGCTGGCCCCGGCGCTCGACGCGAGCGCCGCCCCTGCGCCCGCGGCGGCCGAGGTCCCGGCCGAACTGCCCCGCCCGCCCTCGCTCGAGGAGATCCAGCGCATCCGCGACGACGCCCAGCGCGAAGGCCATGCCGAGGGCCTGGCCCAGGGGCGCGCCGAAGGCCTGGCGCAGGCGCAGGCGGAAATGCGCCGGCTGGCCGCGCAGATCGAGGGCATCCTCGACAACTTCTCGCGGCCGCTGGCGCGGCTGGAAAACGAAGTCGTCGCCGCGCTCGGCGAACTGGCCGTGCGCGTGGCCGGCGGCCTGGTCGGCCGCGCCTACGAGGCCGAGCCTGCGCTGTTGGCCGAACTGGTCGCCGAAGCCGTCGATGCGGTCGGCGGCGCGGCGCGCGAGGTCGAGGTGCGCCTGCATCCCGATGACATCGCCTCGCTGACGCCGTTGCTGGCGTTGCCGGACGAGACCCGCCTGGTCGCCGATCCGGCGCTGGCGCGCGGCGATCTGCGCGTGCATGCGCCCAGCGTGCGCATCGACGGCAGCCTCGAGGCGCGACTGCGCGGCGCGCTGGACACCGTGCTGCGTCGTGCCGGGACGCGCGGATGAGTGCTTCCCTTCCCCGCGCCGATCCCGCCGACTGGTTGGCCGCCCGCAACCTGCGGCTGGCCGCGCGCCTGGACACCACCGGGCCCGACCCGGCGGCCGGACGCGGGCTGATCCGCGAAGGCATTCTGCGCCGCGCGGTCGGGCTGACGCTCGAGGCGGTCGGCTGCGAGGCACCGATGGGCGCGACCTGCCGGGTCGAGGTCGCCGACGGGGGGTGGGTCGAAGCCGAGGTCGTCGGCTTCGCGGGCGAACGCACCTCGCTGATGCCCAGCGCCGAACTGCACGGCCTGCTGCCCAATGCCCGTGTCGTGCCGCTGCAGCGCCGCGGTGGCGTGGAGATCGGCGAAGGCCTGCTCGGCCGGGTGATCGACAGCGACGGCGTGCCGCTCGACGGCAAGGGCCCGATCCGCGCCGAGGGCACCGTCGGCATGGCCGGTGTATCGATCAACCCGCTGGCGCGCGAACCGATCACCCAGCCGCTGGACGTGGGCGTGCGCGCGATCAACGCGCTGCTGCCGATCGGCCGCGGCCAGCGCGTGGGCCTGTTCGCCGGCTCGGGCGTCGGCAAATCGACGCTGCTGGGCATGATGACCCGCTTCACCTCGGCCGATGTGATCGTGGTCGGCCTGATCGGCGAGCGCGGCCGCGAGGTGCGCGACTTCGTCGAGACCACGCTCGGCGAGGACGGGCTCAGACGTGCGGTCGTGGTCGCCGCCCCGGCCGACCGACCGCCGCTGGCGCGCCTGCACGGTGCCTATCGCGCGACCGCGATCGCCGAGTGGTTCCGCGACCAGGGCCTCAACGTGCTGCTGCTGATGGACTCGTTGACCCGCTTCGCCCAGGCCCAGCGCGAGATCGGGCTGTCGGTCGGCGAGCCGCCGACCACGCGCGGCTATCCGCCCTCGGTGTTCGCCAAGCTGCCGGCCCTGGTCGAGCGCGCCGGCAACGGCGCCAAGGGCCGCGGCTCGATCACGGCGTTCTACACCGTGCTGACCGAGGGCGACGATCCACAGGACCCGATCGCCGATGCCGCCCGCGCGATTCTCGACGGCCACATTCTGCTCTCGCGCCGGATCGCCGACGCCGGCCTGTATCCGGCGATCGACGTCGAGTCGTCGGTCAGCCGCGTGGTCACCGAGATCGCCGATGTCGACTGGCGCGACCGCATCCGCGCACTCAAGCGCCTGGTCAGCGCCTACAACGCCAACCGCGACCTGATTGCCATCGGCGCCTACCAGCGCGGCGGCGACCCGGCCGTCGACGAGGCACTGGCGCGCTGGCCCGAGATCGTCGGCTTCCTGGGCCAGGACATCGCCCGCGCCGCCGACCTGCACCACAGCCGAGAGGCACTCGAACGCCTGCTGCAACCCGAGGAATCCGCCGCATGAAACAGTCCCGACGCATCGATCCGCTGCTCAGCCGCGCCCAGGACCACGAGGATGCCGCGGCGCGCGTGCTCGCCCAGCGCCAGTCCTCGCTCGACGAGCACGAGGCCCGCCTGGCCGAACTGCGCCGCTATGCCGACGAGTACGCGCACAGCCAGCTCGCGGCGACCAGCCCGGCCCAACTCGCCAACCGCCGCGCTTTTCTTGAGCGGTTGGAGAGCGCCGTCGAGCAGCAGAGCCGCACGGTCGATCAGAGCCGGCAGACGGTCGAGCTCGAGCGTGGCCGGCTGCTGCTGGCCAGTCGCGACAAGCAGGTGCTCGAGCAACTGGCCGCCAGTTATCGCGCGCAGGAGCGCCAGGTCGACGAGCGTCGCTCGCAGCGCGAACTCGACGACCTGGGCGCGCGTCGCGTGCGCCTTGCCGCGGCCGAGGGCCAGGACGCATGACCCCACTGGTGGCCACCGCGACCACCGGCATCGGCGCGACATCCGCGGCCGCACGCGGTCCCGGCGCGTCGCCCAGCCCCGCCGGCAGCGAGGACGGATTCGCCCGCGCGCTCGAGCGGCGACAGGCACAGCGCAGTGCCGACGCCTCGGCGCAGCGGCGCGGCCCGCAGGCGCGGAGCGACGACCGCGCTTCTGACGAGATCGATGCCGCGGCGTCACCCGACACCGCACCAGCGCCCGAAGACCGCGAATCGGCTGCCGCGACCGGCCCCCAGCCACTGCCTGTCGAGCCGATGCCGTGGCCGCCCGCAGGCCTGGCCGGGCTGCCGGGACTGGCTGCGGTGCCGCTTGCCGAACCGCCTGTCGAGACCGCCGCCGTGCCGGAGACCTTGAGCCCGCCCCAGGCATCGGCGAGCCCCGCAGTTGCGACGGCGGCCGTGCCCCGCATGCCCGCGCTCGCGCTGTCGCCCGATGCTGCGTCCGGCGACGAGGCTGCGCTCGCGACCGTCGCCGCCGCCGACATCGCCGCAGCATTACCGGCCGGCGAGCCCGCGCCCGATCCCGGCGAGGCCCCGGCGCCGATCGCATTCGCCCTGCCGGGCGCCCCCGCGGCGGCTGTACGCGCCCCGCCACCGCTGCTCGATGCGCCACTGCCGACGCCCGATCTCCATGGCGGAGAGTTCGAGGACCAGCTGGGCGCGCAGCTCGAATGGATGGCCGGCCAGAAGATCGGCCATGCCCGCATCCGCGTCACGCCCCAGGACCTGGGTCCGATCGAGGTGCGTCTGCAGCTCGACGGCGACCGGATCGCCGCCGACTTCGTCAGTCCGCACGCACAGACCCGCGATGCGCTCGAACAGGGCCTGCCGCGGCTGCGCGACCTGCTCGGCGAACACGGCTTCCAGCTCGCGCACGCCGGCGTCGGCCACGATGGCGGCTCGGACGCACGCGACGGAATGTCGTCGCCGGCCGGGCACCCGACAGCCGCTTCCCGGCAGGATCACGGTCCCGAGACACTGCCGACGCCCGCCCCGACGACCCGGCGGATCGGCCTGCTCGACGCTTACGCCTAGGCGAGGCGTCGATCCCGCGATGGCCTTTGGTGGCGGCGCAGCGCGCCACGGCGGGCGCGCGTTGCCATCGTCCGACCCTCCGGCACGGCCACGCGCACGCCGCGCGACGATCCACCGTCGCCAGAACGGCACGGCGATTGCATCGCAACGCAGGCATTCCTTTTCGGACCCGCCCCGTGGCCGCCGCTGCCGATCCCCAACCCAAGTCTCCTCCCAAGAAGCGGCGCAAGCTGCTGTGGCCGATCCTCGGCGGCCTCGTGCTGCTTGCCTTGGCGGCCGCCGGCGGCGCCGCGGCGCTGCATCTGCGCAACAACCCGGGCCCGCCGAAACCCGTGCTGCCGGCGCAGGCCCAGTACCTGCCGATGGCGCCGCCGTTCGTCGTCAACCTCGGCGACGACAGCGAGGGGCCGCGCTACCTGCAGGTCGAAGTGCAGTTGGTCACCCGCGATCCGCTCGATGTCGCCCAGCTCCAGCACCACGAGCCGGCGCTGCGCGCACGGCTGCTGATGCTGTTCTCGCAGCAGACCGCCGGCACCGTGGCCACGCGGCAGGGCAAGGAGGCGCTGCGCGCGCAGGCGTTGAGCGAGGTGCAGACGCTGATGACCGAGGAAACCGGCAAACCGCGCGCCGAAGCGCTGCTGTTCACCAGTTTCGTGACTCAGTGAGGCGAGCGGCATGAATCCCAACGACCTGCTGTCGCAGGACGAGATCGACGCGCTGCTGCACGGCGTCGACTCGGGCGCGGTGGACACCGAGCCGCAGGCCGATCCGGGCGAGGCGCGGACCTACGACTTCGCCAGCCAGGACCGCATCATCCGCGGGCGCATGCCCACGCTGGAGATGGTCAACGAGCGCTTCGTGCGGCTGTGGCGGATCGGCCTGTTCAACCTGATCCGCCGCTCGGCCGACCTGTCGGTGCGCGGCATCGACCTGATCAAGTTCGGCGACTACCTGCACCAGCTCTATGTGCCGACCAACCTCAACCTGATCAAGTTCAAGCCGCTGCGCGGCACCGGCCTGATCGTGTTCGAGCCCAAGCTGGTGTTCGCCGTCGTCGACAACTTCTTCGGCGGCGACGGCCGCTACCCGACCCGCATCGAAGGCCGGGAATTCACCCCGACCGAGATGCGGGTGATCCAGCTGATGCTGCGCCAGACCTTCGCCGACATGGCCGAGGCCTGGGCACCGGTGCTGGATGTGGAGTGCGAGTACATCAACTCCGAGATCAACCCGCACTTCGCCAACATCGTCACGCCGCGCGAGTACGTGGTGGTGAGCCGCTTCCACGTCGAACTGGAAGGCGGCGGCGGCGAGATCCACATCACCCTGCCCTACTCGATGCTCGAGCCGATCCGCGAACTGCTCGATGCCGGCATCCAGAGCGACCGCGTCGACCGCGACGAAAGCTGGAACGTGTCGATGCGCGAGCAGCTGATGTCGGCCGAGGTCACGGTGTCGAGCATCCTGGCCAAGCGCACGATCGACCTGCGCCGCCTGACCCGATTGAAGGTCGGCGACATCCTGCCGATCGAGCTGCCTGAAGAAGTGCCGATCTGCGTGGAAGACATCCCGGTCTTCACCGGCCGCTTCGGCACCGCCGGCGGTTGCAATGTGGTGAAGATCACCGACACACGCCCGCCCGGCACCCCATCGCCCCGCCCCGCCCCCGTCCAGGACCTGCCCGCATGAATCCCCAGGATCCCGCCGCATCCGCAGCCGAGCCCGCACGCTTCGATGACCTGCGCGCCGAGCGCGCCGACGATGCCGCCGACCTCAATCTCGACGTCATCCTCGACGTGCCGGTTGCGCTGTCATTGGAAGTCGGCCGCACGCGCATGCCGATCCGCAACCTGCTGCAGCTCAACCGCGGTTCGGTGGTCGAGCTGGAGCGCGGCGCCGGCGAGCCGCTCGATGTCTACGTCAACGGCACGCTGATCGCGCATGGCGAGGTCGTCGTCATCAACGACCGCTTCGGCGTGCGCCTGACTGACGTCGTCAGCCCCAGCGAACGGATCCGGAGACTGCGGTGATCGTCGCAGGCGCCTTTCCCGCTGCCGCGGCGACCGGTCGGGCCGCGGCCCTGTCGGCAGCGCCCGAGGCGGCAACGGCGGCGCCGGTGCCCAGTGTCGTCAGCGCCGCCCCCACTGGGACGGACACCGTGCCAGTCGCGTCGGCGACGGCCGTCGAAGCTGCGGTCGTGGCGCCTGCTGTCGCGACGCCCGTCGCCAGCCTCGGCCAGCCGACACCGATGCCGATCGGCAGTCATGCACCGCAGGCGCCGGGCCTGGGCGGCGCGTTCGTCGCGCTGGTGCTGGTGCTCGGGCTGATCCTCGGCCTGGCCTGGCTGCTCAAGCGCCTGCCCGGCAGCGGCCTGCGCCAGGCCGACGGCCTGCGGGTGGTCGCCAGCATTCCACTCGGCGGCAAGGAGCGCGCCGCGGTGCTGCAGGTCGGCGGCGAGCAGTTGCTGGTCGGCATCGGCGCCGGCGGCGTGCGCACGCTGCACGTGCTGCCCGCACCGCTGGCCGAGGCACCGCCGCTGGCGATGCCGACGCTCAAGTCGCTTCCCGATTTCAGGCAGCTGCTCGCCCAGCGGCTGCGCAAGGACCCCTGATATGTCCCGTCATTCCCGCTTGCTCGTGCGCTTGGCCGGCGCGCTGTGCCTGCTGCTGCCGGTGCTGGCACTCGCTGCCCCGGCGATCGCGCCGCAACTGCCGGCATTGCCCGATGTGACCGTCGGCCAGATCGGCGATGCGCCGGTGAGCCTACCGCTGCAGACCCTGCTGTTGATGACGGCGATCACGCTGATCCCGTCGATGCTGCTGGTGCTGACCGCCTTCACCCGCATCATCGTGGTGCTCGCGCTGCTGCGCCAGGCGCTGGGCACCGGCCAGACGCCGTCCAACCAGGTGCTCGTCGGCCTGGCGCTGTTTCTCACCGCGCTGGTGATGACGCCGGTCTGGGAATCGGCCTGGAATGCGGGCTTTGGGCCCTATCTCGACGGCCGCATCGATTTCCGCACCGCGTGGGACCTGGGCACCGCACCGCTGCGCGGCTTCATGCTGGCGCAGGTGCGCGAGACCGATCTGATGACCTTCGCCGGCCTCGCCGGACACGGCACCTATGCCGGCCCCGACGAGGTGCCGTTCCAGGTGCTGGTCGCCTCGTTCGTGACCAGCGAGCTCAAGACCGCGTTCGAGATCGGGTTCCTGATCTTCATCCCCTTCATCATCATCGACCTGGTCGTGGCCAGCGTGCTGATGTCGATGGGCATGATGATGCTCTCGCCGATGCTGGTCTCCGCGCCGTTCAAGATCCTGCTGTTCGTGCTCGTGGACGGCTGGGTGCTGACGGTCGGCACGCTGGCGGCCAGTTTCAACACGCCATGACCCCCGAACTCGCCCTCACCGAGTTGCGCCGCGGCCTCGAAGTCGCGCTGTGGGTCGGCGGCCCGCTGCTGGCCACCGTGCTGGTGGTCGGCGTCGTGGTCGGCGTGCTGCAGGCCGCCACCCAGATCAACGAGCCGACGATCGCATTCGTCGCCAAGGCGGTCGCACTGACCGCCGCGCTGTTCGCGCTCGGCGCGTTCCTGATCGGCTATCTCGTCGACTACACGACGACGTTGTTCCACAGCATCCCGCATCTGATCGGCTGATCGCGGCGATGCGCGCAGGCCCCCGCTGATGGATGCCGCCACCCAGATGGCGATCGATGGCCAGGCGGCCTTCGGCATGATCGGTGCACTGCTGTGGACCGCACTGCGGGTGGGCGCGCTGCTGATGGCGATGCCGATGATCGGCACGCGTGCGCTGCCGGCGCGGATCCGGGTGATGGTCGCGCTGGCGATGAGCCTGGCGTTGGCGCCGATCCTGCCTGCACCGCCGGCCTGGACCGGCTTCGACGCTGCCACCGTGCTGTCGATCGCCCGTGAGCTCGCGGTCGGGGCTGCGATGGGGTTCATGCTGCGGCTGGTGTTCGAGGCCGGCGCGCTGGCCGGCGAGTTGATCTCGCAGGGCACCGGCCTGTCATTCGCACAGATGAGCGACCCGATGCGCGGGGTCAACTCCGGCATCATCAGCCAGTGGTTCTATCTGGCCTTCGGCCTGCTGTTCTTCGCCGCCAACGGCCACCTCGCGCTGGTCGCGCTGCTCGTGCGCAGCTACGAGGCGCTGCCGATCGGCACGGCGTTGCCCGAGCTCGAGGCCACGTTGCGCGTCGCCCCCGAGTTCTTCGCGCTGGTGCTGCGCGGCGCGGTCTCGCTGGCGCTGCCGGTCATGGTCGCGATGCTTGCGGTCAATCTCGCGTTCGGTGTGCTGTCGCGCGCCGCGCCGGCGCTCAATCCGATCCAGCTCGGCCTGCCGATCTCGGTGCTCGTGGGCCTGCTGCTGATCGCGGTGCTGGCCGGGGAACTGGGCCCACCGATCCAGCGGCTGTTCGACCTGGCCTTCGACGCCGCCGCACGGGTGCCGCTGGGGCGTTGAGGCCGCGCCGAGCGTCAGGGCATCGCCCGCGCGGCATGTGACTTGCAGCGTACAGCCTGTCACCCGCGATGCCGGCAACGATGGCCGAGAACGAAGACGGTCAGGAAAAGACCGAACAGCCCAGCGAAAAACGACTGCGCGAGGCGCGCGAGAAGGGCAACGTCCCGCGCTCGCGCGAATTGTCGACCGTGGCGGTGTTCGGCGCGGGCGTGTGCATGCTGCTGGCCACCGGTGGCGGCCTGTCGGCACGCGCGCTCGATTGGATGCGTGCAGCGCTGACCCCGGACCTGGCGATGCTCGAATCGCCGCAGATGCTGTTCGGCCATGCCGGTCAGCTGATGCTCGGCTTCCTGTGGCTGCTGGCGCCGCTGCTGCTGGTGCTGCTGCTCGCCTGTCTGGTCGCACCGGCGCTGATGGGCGGATTCAACGCCTCGACCAAGGGACTGGTGCCCGATCTGAAAAAGCTCAACCCGCTGGCCGGCCTCAAGCGCATCTACGGGCCCGAGGGTGCGGCCGAACTGCTCAAATCGCTGTTGCGCGTGGCCCTGGTCGGCACCGCGGCCGCGCTGTTCCTGTGGCCCGGCCTGCATCGCCTGCGCAGCATGCTCGACCAGCCGCTGGAGGCGGCCGCCGGTGCCGGCCTCGGCTTCGCGCTGTGGATGCTGATGGCGACCTCCGCGGCCTTGCTGCTGCTGGCGTTGCTCGATGCGCCGTACCAGAAATGGAACTGGCGCCGGAAGCTGAAGATGACGCGGCAGGAACTGCGCGAGGAGATGAAGGAAAGCGAGGGCCGGCCGGAGGTCAAGGGCCGCATCCGCCAGATGCAGCAACAGCTCTCGCAGCGGCGGATGATGGAAGACCTGCCCGGTGCCGACGTGATCGTGGTCAATCCCACGCATTACGCGGTCGCGCTCAAGTACGAGGGCGAGGCGATGCGCGCGCCGAAGGTGATCGCCAAGGGCGTGGACGAAATGGCACTGCGCATCCGCGCGGTCGGCGAGCAGCACCGCATCGCGCTGGTCGCCGCACCGCCCCTGGCACGGGTCTTGTATCGGGAGGCGCAGATCGGTCAGGAAATCCCCGTGAAGCTCTACGCCGCCGTCGCCCAGGTGCTGTCCTACGTGTACCAGCTGCGCAGTTGGGCGCCGGGCCAGCCCTACCCGGAACTGTCGGCGGTCGACGTCGATGAGGACGCGACCGGCCGGGGGGCGCAGCGGTGAGCGCGGTGATGCAGTCCGGCCCCAAGCGCCTGTTCGACATGCTGCGCCACGGACTGGGAGCGCCGTTGCTGGTGCTGGCGCTGCTGGCGATGGTCGTGGTGCCGTTGCCGCCGTTCGCGCTCGACGTGCTCTTCAGCTTCAACATCGCGATCTCGCTGGTGGTGCTGCTGGCGGTGGTCTACGTGCAGCGCCCGCTGGACTTCAGCATCTTCCCGATCGTGCTGCTGATGACCACGATGCTGCGCCTGGCGCTGAACGTGGCCTCCACGCGCGTGATCCTGCTGCATGGTCAGAACGGCCCGGGCGCAGCCGGCAATGTGATCGAGTCGTTCGGCGAGTTCGTCGTCGGCGGCAATTTCGCGGTCGGCATCGTCGCGTTCGCGATCCTGACGATCATCAACTTCATGGTCATCACCAAGGGTGCGGGCCGGGTCTCGGAAGTCACCGCGCGCTTCATCCTCGATGCGATGCCCGGCAAGCAGATGGCGATCGACGCCGACCTCAATGCCGGCCTGTTGACCCGCGAGGACGCCAAGGCGCGGCGCGAGGAAGTCCGCCAGGAAGCCGACTTCTACGGCGCGATGGACGGCGCCAGCAAGTTCATCCGCGGCGATGCGATCGCCGGCATCCTGATCCTGTTCGTGACGATCATCGGCGGCCTGGCGATCGGCATGCTCCAGCACGGCATGCCGTTCGGCGATGCGGCGGCGACCTACACCCTGCTGTCGATCGGCGACGGCCTGGTGTCGCAGTTGCCGTCGCTGCTGGTGTCCTCGGCGGTCGCGCTCTTGGTCACCCGCGCTTCGCGCGCCCAGGACATGGGCGGCGCGGTGACCGGGCAGGTGTTCGGCCAGTACCGGGCGTTGTCGATCGCGGCGGTCATCCTGCTGGTGGTCGGGCTGGTGCCCGGCATGCCGAACCTAGCCTTCCTGACCTTGGCCGCACTGGTCGGCTATGGCGCCTGGACGATGCGCAAGCGCAGCCTGGCGGCCGAACGCGCCGCAGCCGCGCCCGACGCCGCGCTGCCCGCGCCCGAACAGGCCGCCAATGCGGAACTGGGCTGGGACGACCTGCGCCCGGTCGATCCGCTCGGCCTGGAGGTCGGTTATCGGCTGATTCCGTTGGTGGACAAGGCCCAGGGCGGCGAACTGATGGCGCGGATCAAGGCCGTGCGTCGCAAGCTCACCCAGGACATCGGCTTTCTGATTCCGCCGGTGCACATCCGCGACAACCTCGAACTGTCGCCCACCGCCTACCGACTGCTGGTCCACGGTGTGCCGGTGGCGACTGCCGAGGTGCATCCCGACCGTCTGTTGGCGCTCGACCCCGGTGGCGCGCTGCAGCCGATCGAGGGCATTCCGGGCAAGGACCCGGCGTTCGGGCTCGACGCCCTGTGGATCCTGCCGATCCAGCGCGCCCAGGCCGAAGCCGCGGGCTACACCGTGGTCGATCCGGCGACCGTGGTCGCGACCCATCTCTCGCACCTGGTCCGCGAACAGGCGCCCGAACTGCTCGGGCACGAGGAAGTCCAGCAACTGCTGGCGACCCTGGCGCGCAGCGCGCCCAAGCTCGCCGAGGACCTCACACCCAAGGCGCTGCCGCTGGCGGTGGTGGTCCGGGTGCTGCAGAACCTGCTGGTCGAGCGCATCCCGGTCCGGCAGTTGCGCCGCATCGCCGAGGCGCTGGTCGAGCACGCCGCGCACACCCAGGACCCCGGTCAACTCACGGCCGCGGTCCGCACCGCGCTGGGCCGCTTCATCGTCCAGGAGATTGCCGGCCCGGCGCCCGAGTTGCCGGTCTACACGCTGGCGCCCGCGCTGGAACGCGTCTTGCAGGATTCCGCGCAAGGGACCGGCGCTGCGCTGGAGCCGGGCCTGGCCGAACGTCTGCAGCAGAGCCTGGCCGATTGCGCCGGCCAACAGGAGGCCAGGAACGAACCGGCGGTGGTGCTGGTCCCCGGCCAGGTCCGCGCCGCGCTCGCGCGCCTGGTCCGGCACAGCGTCCCGACCCTGTCGGTGCTGGCCTACACCGAAGTCCCCGAAGACAAGCGGCTCAAGTTGCTGGGGACGATCAGTTGAAGCGCGGGACTTGGTTGTAGGGACTGGGGACTGGTGAACGCAGGGCCCCGCCACGGAGAACGCACGATGCACGCACGACACCCCAGCGCCCCCCAAGGCCGCCCCGACCGGCGCAGTGCCCTCGCCTGCGCCAGACCGCACGCCCCATTCCTCATCTCCGGCCGCCGCCCATGAACATCCGCCGTTTCGTCGCCGCCGACATGCGCAGCGCCCTGCAGATGGTGCGGGCCGCACACGGGCCCGATGCCGTGATCCTGTCCAATCGCCGCACCGACGAGGGCGTGGAGATTGTCGCGGCCAGCAACTACGACGAAAGCGTGGTCCAGCGCGCCCTCGACGAGGCGCAGCGGCGCGAGGCGCCGGCCGCCTCGCCTGCCGAGCCGCCGCAGGTGCAAGCCGCCGAAGCCCGCGACGACTCGCCCGCCGAACGCTGGCTGCGTGCCTTGGCACCGGCCGAGGCGGCTGCGCCGCCACAGGCGGTGGCCCATGCGGCAGTCGCAAACCCGCCGCCCGCAGCGATCACCGAGGCCCTGCATGCCGAGCTCGCGGACGCCGGCGCCGGATTTCCGTCGTTTGCCGAGCTGCTCGGGCGCCGTCGATCCACCGCGGCGACATGGGCCGCCGAAGACGACGGAATTCCGTCGCAGGCGCCGCCCGAACCGCCCGCGCCGGATGTGGCCGCGCCCATCGCGCATGCCCCGATGCCGCCGGCCCCGGTCGCTACGCCGCCCGCCCTCGTCGTCGTGCCCGCACCGACGGCGCCGAGCAGCGACGGCGAGCTGGCGCAGATGCGCGAGGAACTGGCGCAGATGCGGCAGATGATCGAGCGCGAGATGGCGCGCCTGACCGACGAGCGCCTGCGCGGGTCCCCGGCCCGCGGCCAGGTCATGGAACTGATGGAAGACTACGGCTTCGATGCCGGCATCACCCGCGACATCGCCTTGCAGGTGCCGGCCGACACCCCGGCCCACCGCGTCCGCGGCCTGATGCTGGCCTTGCTGTCCAAGCGCCTGCCGATCTGCCCGATCGACCCGCTGGAGGAGGCCGGGGTCATCGCGCTGGTCGGCCCGACCGGCGCCGGCAAGACCACGACCATCGCCAAGCTCGCCGCACGGTACGTCGCCCGCCACCAGGCCCGCGACGTGGCACTGGTGACCACCGATACCGTGCGCGTGGGCGGCCGCGAACAACTGCACAGCTACGGCCGGCAGCTCGGCATCGCGGTGCACGAGGCCGACAGCGAGACCGGGCTGGTCCAGTTGCTGCAGCGCCTGCGCGACTACCGGCTGGTGCTGGTCGACACCGCCGGACTCAGTCAGCGCGACCGCGCCCTGGCCGGTCAACTGCACTGGCTGCGCGCCGCGCGTCAGATCCGCACCCTGCTCGTGCTGCCCGCCAACACCCATTTCGCCGACCTCGACGAAGTCGTCCGCCGCTTCGAGGGTGCCCGCCCGCAGGGCGCGGTGCTGACCAAGCTCGATGAGACCGGGCGGCTGGGCAGCGTGCTGTCGGTCGCCGTCGATCACGCCCTGCCGCTGACCTGGATCGCCGACGGCCAGCGCATTCCCGACGACCTGCATCGCGCCAATGCCGCCCATCTGGCATTGCGGCTTGAAGATCTCCGCCGCGATGCCGATAAGCCGATCGTCCCCACGCACGATCTCCACGACCCCGACGCCCAGAAGTCCCACCATGCCGTCGCCTGACCTGCCCGCCCCCGCCCCGTTCGCGCCCGTCCGCACCCTCGCCGTCACCGGCGGCAAGGGCGGCGTCGGCAAGACCAACGTGTCGGCCAACCTCGCCATCGCACTGGCCGGCATGGGCCAGCGCACGATGCTGCTCGACGCCGACCTGGGCCTGGCCAATCTGGATGTGCTGCTGGGCCTGTCGCCGCGCTTCACGCTGGCCGACCTCGTGGCCGGGCGCTGCACACTCGACGAGGCGATCATCGAGGGGCCGGCGGGCGTGCTGATCGTGCCCGCCGCCTCGGGCCGCCGGCACATGGCCGAGCTGCGCCCGATCGAGCATGCCGGCCTGGTCAACGTCTTCAACGAGCTCGAGCGCGAGCTCGATGTGCTGGTGGTCGACACCGCCGCCGGCATCACCGACTCGGTGCTGACCTTCTGCCAGGCCGCACAGGACGCGGTGGTCGTGGTCTGCGACGAGCCGGCCTCGCTCACCGATGCGTATGCGCTGATCAAGGTGCTCGCCCGCGAGCGCGGCCTGGACCGGATCCAGGTCGTCGCCAACATGGTGCGCAGCCCGCAGGAGGGCCGCGCGTTGTACGACAAGCTGGTGCGCGTGTGCGAGCGCTTCATCGGCGACGTTTCGCTGAACTACCTGGGTGCGGTGCCGCAATGCGAGTGGCTGCGTGCCGCGGTCCAGCGCCAGCAGGCGGTGGTGCGCGCCTACCCGGGCAGCCCGTCGTCGCAGGCGCTGGTGGAGATCGCACGTCGGGTCGCGCGCTGGCAGGCACCGACTGCGCCGCGCGGCCACGTCGAGTTCTTCGTCGACCGCCTGCTGCGCCAGGGAGCGGCCGCATGAACGCCGCCGCCCGCCAGTACCAGGCGGTCCAGCGCAGCAGCGCGCCGGATCCGGTCGTGGTGCATGCCGAACTGGTCCGCCGCATCGCCCATCACATCGCCGCCCGGCTGCCGGCCAGCGTGGAGATCGACGACCTGATCCAGGCCGGCATGATCGGCCTGCTCGAGGCCTCGCGCAGCTACGACGCCGAACAGGGCGCGTCGTTCGAGACCTATGCCTCGATCCGCATCCGCGGCGCGATGATCGATGAGATCCGGCGCGGCGACTGGGTGCCGCGCTCGGTCCACCGCCGCGCACGCGAAGCCGCCGCCGCGATCCGCGAGATCGAGCAGACCAGCGGCCGCGCCGCCAGCGCCCAGGAGGTCGCGGCCAAGCTGCAGATGCCGCTGGCCGACTATCAGCGCCTGCTCGAAGACGCCGCCCGCGGCCAGGTGCTGAGCCTGGACTCGCACGTCGAGGACCACGGCGAGGTCGAGCCGGCCAACCGCGACGGCGGACCGACGCCGCAGGAACACCTGGTGCGCAGCGAGTTCGGCCGGGAACTGGCCGCGGCGATCACACTGCTGCCCGAGCGCGAACAGCTGGTGCTGTCGCTGTACTACGAACAGGAACTCAACCTCAAGGAGATCGGCGCGGTGCTGGGCGTGAGCGAATCGCGCGTGTGCCAGATCCACGGCCAGGCCGTGGTGCGCCTGCGCGGCCGCCTGTCCGCCTTCGAACTTGCAGATACCGGCATCGGCAACGCCGACTGATGCCCCACCCGTGGAGCCCGCTTTGAACAAGAACATCCGTATCCTCGTGGTCGACGACTTCTCGACGATGCGCCGCATCGTCAAGAATCTGTTGTCGGACCTGGGCTTCAACAATACCGTCGAAGCCGAGGACGGCAACAGCGCGATGGCCGTGCTGCGCCAGGATGCGGTCGACCTGGTCATCACCGACTGGAACATGCCCGGCATGACCGGCATCGAGTTGCTGCGCGCGATCCGCGCCGACCCCAAGTTCCGCGCGCTGCCGGTGATGATGGTCACCGCCGAGGCCAAGCGCGAGCAGATCATCGAGGCCGCGCAGAGCGGCGTGAACGGCTACATCATCAAGCCGTTCACCGCGCAGACGCTGTCGGAGAAGCTCGGCAAGATCTTCGAGCGCCTGGGAGGCGCGGCGTGACCGCCACCGTCGCGGTGACCACCGACCGCAGCCAGCTCGCCGGGCTGCTGCACGACGCGCTCGAAGCGCTCGAACGCGGCGACGAGGCCGGCTGGCGTCGGCAGGTCGACGCACTCGCCGCCGCCCGCGCACGCACTCTGGTCGACGGCCTGGGCCGACTGGCGCGCGACCTGGCGCAGGCGCTCGACACGCTGCCGGCCGCACCCGCGCAAGGTGGACTCGACGATGCCTGCGCCCGCCTCGACCACGTGGTGACGATGACCGAGCAGGCCACCCACCGCACGCTCGATCTGATCGAGGACAGCCGCGCGCACGTCGCCCAGTTGCGCGCCGGCACGCTGGACGCCGCGCAGACCGCGACCATCGACGCGCTGCGCGAGAACCTGCGCGAGATGGCGCTGGCGCAGAGCCACCAGGACCTGGGCGGGCAGATCATCCGCCGCGTCGCCGGCATCGTGCGCGGCGTGCACGAAGGCTTCGGCGCCCTCGGACTGCCGCCCGCCGACGGCGAACAGGACCGTCTGCGGGCCGTCGGCCCGGCCGTTGCCGGGCTCGACACCGGCACCGTCGGCCAAGACGACGCCGACGACCTGCTCTCGCGCCTGGGACTCTGAGCGATGCAGTTCTCGCCCGACATCGCCGCCGATTTCGTGCTCGAGGCACGCGAGTTGCTCGTCGACCTGGGCGGGCAACTGGTTGAATTGGAGCAGTCGCCGGACGACCGCGAACAGCTCAACGCGGTCTTCCGCGCCTTCCACACCCTCAAGGGCGGCGCCGGCTTCCTCGGCGCGACCGCGCTGGTCGAGCTGTGCCATGCCGCGGAGGAAACGCTGGGCGCCGCACGCTCGGGCGCCGCGACCTTGTTGCCACGGCATTTCGACGCCGCGCAGCAGTCGCTCGACTGGTTGCAGGCGATGGTCGACGCGGTCGAAACCGGCAGCGACGTGCCGCATGCGCCGCCCGAGCTGATCGCCGGCTTCGCGCTCGACACCGCCGCCCCCGTTGCACCGGCCCCGGCCGCCCGTGCAGCCCCGACCGTCGCCGCACCGTCTACGGCGGGCGGCGAGATGATCGACGACGACGAGTTCGAGGCGCTGCTCGACCAGTTGCACGGCAACGCGGCGCCGGGCGCATCGGCCCCGGCGCCCGCACCAGGCCCGAACGATCCGATCGACGACGACGAGTTCGAAGCCCTGCTCGATCAGTTGCACGGCAAGGCCGCCCCAGGTGCCACGCCGGTCGCCGCCGCACCGGCCGCGAGTGGCGACACCATCGACGACGACGAATTCGAAGCGCTGCTCGACCAGTTGCACGGCGCGCATGCGCCCGGCGCAGCACCAGCGCCCGCCGCCGCGGTCGCGGCGCCCGCACCTGCCGCCCCGCCGCGCGCCGCGCCGCCGGCACCGGCCCGACCGGCCGCCGCGCAGGCACCGGCCGAGCGCGAGCAGACCGTCCGCGTCGACACTCGGCGGCTCGATGCGATCGTCGACCTGGTCGGCGAACTGGTGCTGGCCCGCAACCGCCTCAAGACACTGCGCGCACGATTGCGCGACGAAGACCTCGACCGCGCCGTCGCCACCCTGGACAACGCCACTGCGCGCCTGCAGGGCGCGGTGATGCGCACGCGCATGCAGCCGGTCGGCAAGGTGTTCTCGCGCTTTCCCAAGGTGGCCCGCGATGTCGCCCGCGCGCTCGACAAGGAAGTGGACCTGGAACTGGTCGGCGCCGACACCGAGCTCGACCGCAACCTGGTCGAAGCGCTGGCCGACCCGCTGATCCACCTGGTCCGCAACGCGATCGACCATGGCGTGGAGACGCCGGACCTGCGCGAGGCGACCGGCAAGCCGCGCGCCGGCAAGGTCCGGCTGATCGCCCAGCAGCAGGGCGATTACGTCGGCATCGAGGTCCAGGACGACGGCGCCGGCATCGACCCCGAGCGGCTGCGCGCCAAGGCCCGCGAGAAGGGCCTGATCGACGCCGAATCGGCCGCACGTCTGAACGCCGAGGAATGTCTGCATCTGATCTTCCTGGCCGGCCTGTCGACGCGCACCGAGGTCAGCGACATCTCCGGCCGCGGCGTCGGCATGGACGTGGTGCAGTCGCGGATCCGCGAGCTCGGCGGGCAGATCCAGGTGCAATCCGAACTCGGTCGCGGCAGCCGCTTCACGCTGCGCGTGCCGCTGACGCTGGCGATCCTGCCGACGCTGCTGGTCCACGCCGCGGGCGATGCCTACGCCTTGCCGCTGGCGCGGGTGCAGGAAGTGCTGCATGCGCCGGCGCGCACGGTCAACTGGTTCGATGGCCGCGCCGCGCTCGACCGCCGCTCGCATACGCTCTCGCTGCTCGACCTGCGGCACTGGCTCGACCGGCCCGCACTCGATACCGCGTTGCTGACCATCGTGGTGCTGCAGCGGGGCGACAGTCGCTTCGGCCTGGTGGTCGACGAAGTGCGCGGGCGCGAAGAGGTGGTCATCAAGCCGCTGCCGCGCGCATTGCGCGGCCTGCCCGGCTATGCCGGCGCGACCTTGATCGGCGATGGCCGGCTCGCGCTGATCCTCGACGTGGACGCGCTGCGCGGCCCCTGAGCCCCCGGGCGCGGCTCAAGTCGCCGCGCCCGGCGCCGATATCGCGATCATGGACCTTTTCAGCGTCGTCGGACTCGTGCTCGCCCTCGCCGCCCTGGTGGGCGGCAGCATCCTCAAGGGTGCCGGGCTCGGCGCGCTGTGGTCGCCGGCCGCCTTCGTGATCGTGATCGTCGGCACGCTCGCCTCGATCCTGCTGCACACGCCGCCGAGCGTGTTCAAGCGCGCGATGCGGATCCTGCGCTGGACGATCCGACCGCCCACCGCCGACCGTGGCGCACTGATCGCGCAACTGCTGGAGTGGAGCAACGTCTCGCGCAAGCAGGGCCTGCTGGGTCTGGAAGCCTATGTCGAGTCGCAGAGCGACCCGTTCCTGCGCAAAGGCCTGCAGATGCTGGTCGATGGCGTCGAACCGGAGGCCATCCGGCACATGCTCGAGATCGAACTGCACGGCGAGGAACAGCAGGACCTGGCGGCAGCGAAAGTGTTCGAGAGCATGGGCATCTACGCGCCCACGCTGGGCAT
Source organism: Luteimonas sp. RC10 (assembly GCF_014192745.1). GTDB lineage: Bacteria > Pseudomonadota > Gammaproteobacteria > Xanthomonadales > Xanthomonadaceae > Luteimonas. The sequence goes on along the minus strand of NZ_JACHYJ010000006.1, from coordinate 76,382 downwards.
CGTCGGCGCGGTGCTCGGACTGATCGCGGTGATGAAGAATCTAGCCGATCCGTCCAAGCTCGGCCACGGCATCGCCGCAGCGTTCACCGCCACGATCTACGGCATCGCCTCGGCCAATCTGTTCTTCCTGCCGGTCGCCTCCAAGCTCAAGAGCGTGATCGGCCGCCGCAGCGGCGAGCGCGAACTGGCGATCGAGGGCCTGATCGCGATCGCCCAGGGCGAGAATCCGCGCAACATCGAGGCCCGTCTGGCCGGCTTCCTGCACTGAGCCGGCGACGATGGCACGACGCGTCCACCACGAAGAACACGCCAACCACGAGGCCTGGGCGATCCCCTACGCCGACCTGATGACGTTGCTGCTGGCGTTCTTCGTGGTCATGTACGCGGTGTCCTCGCTCAACGAGGGCAAGTACCGAGTGATGGCCAGTTCGCTGGCGAATGCCTTCAGCGGCACACCGCGGACGATCGACCCGATCCAGGTCGGCGACAACGTCTACCGCGATGCCAGCCTCAAGGCCCCGGTGCCGATTCCCGGCGGCGCGCGGCGCGGCCCAGGGAGTTCGTCTCCGGTGCTCGACTCGCCGCTGCAGCCGATGCTCGAATCGAAGATGCGCAGCGACCGCATCGACGACGGCGCCGACGGCGCGGCGCGTGCCGCCTCGCGCCAGCAATTGGCGCGCATCGCGCTGCAGCTCGAGGATGCGCTGTCGGAAATGGTGCATGCGCGGCTGATCACCGTGCGCCGCGCCGACCTCTGGCTGGAGGTCGAGATCAACAGCGACATCCTGTTTCCCAGCGGCTCGGCGACGCTCGACTTCGGCGCGCAATCGCTGCTCGGCCGACTGGCCGCGGTGCTGCGCGGGCTGCCCAATCCGATCCGGATCGAGGGCTACACCGACGACCGCCCGATCCGCACCGCGCAGTTCCCGTCGAACTGGGAACTGTCGGCCGCGCGCGCGGCCAGCGTGGTGCACCTGTTCGTGCGCGAGGGCCTGGCGCCCGAGCGGCTGGTGATGGTCGGCTACGGCGAACAGCGGCCCAAGGCCGACAACGCCAGCGAGGCCGGCCGCAACGCCAACCGGCGCGTGGTGCTGATGGTGCTGGCCGAGCCCGAGTCGCCCCAGGGCCAGCCGATCGGAGGGCCGGCGCCTTCGCAGCCAGTCGCGATCGATGCCATTCCCGCGGTCGCCACTGACCACGCCCCCGATTCCCTGCCCCCCCATCCCCGAGGAGAGACCTGATGCGCGTCTGGGCGATCGCCAACCAGAAAGGCGGCGTCGGCAAGACCACGACCACGCTGGCCCTCGGCCGTGCGATGGTCGCGCGCGGACTGCGCGTGCTGCTGGTCGATCTCGACCCGCATGCCTCGCTCACCCGTGCGTTCGGCATCCCGACCGACCCACCGCCTGCCGGCGTGGCCGACCTGTTCGCCACCCCGCCCTCGAGCCTGGCCGCGCTGATGCGCGCCTCGCCGACCGAAGGCCTGGACTACGTCTGCGCGCAGACTGCGTTGGCGACACTCGAGCGCCGCAGCGCGACCCAGCCGGGCCTCGGCCTGGCGCTGTCGCAGGCGATCACCCGACACACCGGCGGCCACGATGCAATCCTGCTCGACTGCCCGCCCACGCTCGGCCTGTTGATGGTCAACGCCCTGGCGGCCGCCGACCGGGTGATCGTGCCCACCCAATGCGAACCGCTGGCGCTCTACGGCCTGGCCGGCATGGTGCGCACCGCCGAAATGGTCGAACGCTCCCGGCAGCGCCCGTTGCCGGTCTCGGTGGTGCCGACCATGTACGACCGCCGCACCCGCATCGGGCGCGAGACCCTGGCGCAGTTGCAGGACGAGTACGCCGGCAAGATCTGGGACGAGGCGGTCCCGGTCGACACCCAGCTCAGCAACGCCGACGCGCTCGCCCAGCAGGTGGTCAACGGCCATCCGCCGGGCCGCGCCTTCTCGGCCTACGGCCGCGCGCTCGATTGGCTGCTGGCCGAAGATCAGGCGCTGGAGCACGCCGCATGAACGCCGCCGAGGTCGTCGACGACTACCTCGGCGTGCTGCTGTCGGCGGCGCCGACGTCGGCGCCGGCAGCCGCCGCACCCGCGCCGCCTCCCGCGGTCGCCGCCACGCCCGTGACCGCCCCACCGGGCCCGACGCCGGCACCGGCACAGACCGCGCCGCCCCCGCCAGCCCCCCCCGCGACGCGGCCACGCCCGCCTGCCCCCGCGCCTGCGGTGCGCGCGCAGCCGGCGCCCCCCGCGACGCCAGCCCCTGCGCCAGCCGCACCGCGGGTCGCCAGCGCCGCGGCCCGCGCCGACATTCCACCACCGCGCCGCAGCGGCGAGCGTCAGGCCCGCTGGCTGCGGCTACGCTGCGGCAGTCAGATTTACGGCCTGGAACTGCTGAAGATCCGCGAGGTCGTGCTGCCCGCCCCGCTGCTGCCGGTACGCGGCGCCTCGCCGTGCCTGGCCGGCCTGATGAATCTGCGCGGCCAAGTCGTGCCGGTGATCGATCTGGGGCTGCAGTTGGGCGACACCGCGGTCGAGGACACGCCGGCGACGCGGATCGTCGTGCTTGAAGAACATGGCGACACCCTCGGCCTGCGCGTGTCCACGGTCGAGGACGTGGCCGTGGTCTCCGACGCCCAGATCGAAGGCGCCCACACCTCCCGCCTCGCCCCGGTCGGCGATCACCGCATCCGCGGCATCGCACGCCTCGGCGGCGCGGTCATGCTGCTGCTCGACGCCTCGCGGCTGCTGTCGATGCCGCTCTACACCGCCCGCTGAGCGCCGCGCTCGGCAACCAGGACGCGCCTGAAGCGCTTCACTTCGGATGGATAGCGGCCTGCCGCCCGGAAGCCGCTCTTCCCTCGGCAAGGCATCCTGCCTTGACTCGGGCGCGCGCCATCCCTGGCGCGCTCGACGCGGCCACCGGCCGTCAGTCCGCTGCTGCGAACATTGGCAGCCCGACTTCGGTTGGATGCGGAGTCGCCTGCTTGAAGAAGTCACGCGCTGTCGGCCGCAGTGCGTCGTGCTGGTCGGGGATTGCGATAGCGGGCCATGGATGGCCCGCGGCGGCGAGTCAGCCATGGGTGAGTGCGGGCTGCTCGCGCGGCATGCCGCGCAGCCCACACGAACGCCCGGCGTGCTTCGCCGGGCCGGACCGCGGAGCGGGCTGACCGAGCCGGGGAGCAGTCCCCGGCCGGCGCGACGCGCGCGCCGAAGACAAACGCACGATTGAGTGGGCAGAAGCAACGAGTTCCGAACGCGCCAACCTAAAGCTCGCCGCATCGCTGCCGCTAACCCGTCGTACCCCCGACTTTGCGGAGACGCGATGACCACCGTGGACCTGGGCGAGGATCTCGGCATCGAGACCAGCGCCGCACTCAAGGCACGGCTCGAGCCCCACCTGGCCCACGACCAGGACGTGCTGCTGGACGGCGCCCAAGTGCGACGCGTGCACACCGCCGGCCTCCAGGTGCTGTGCGCATTCTTCGCCAGCCGCAGCGCCTCGGGCCGGACCACCGCACTGCACGACAGCAGCGCCGCCCTGCTCGACGCCATCCGCCTTTTGGGGATCGGCCACACGCTGGGACTGCCCAGCCCCCCTCGCACCCATTCGAACGCAAGCACAGTGGAGAACGCCGCATGAGCGCACGCATTCTGGTAGTGGACGACTCGGCCTCGATGCGCCAGATGGTCTCCTTCGCCCTGACCTCGGCCGGCTTCTCGGTCGAAGAAGCCGAAGATGGCCAGGTCGCGCTGGGTCGCGCCCAGGGCCAGCGATTCAACGCCGTGGTGACCGACGTCAACATGCCCAACATGGACGGCATCGCCCTGATCCGCGCCCTGCGCGGCCTGCCCGACTACAAGTTCGTCCCGATGCTGATGCTCACCACCGAGTCGGCGTCCGACAAGAAGGCCGAAGGCAAGGCCGCGGGCGCGACCGGCTGGCTGGTCAAGCCGTTCAACCCCGACCAGCTCGTCGCCACCGTCCAGAAAGTCCTGGGCTGACGCCCGCCTTCCGCCTCCGAATCCAGGTCACCCCATGAACATGGACATGCAGCGCTTCCACGCCACTTTCTTCGAGGAAAGCCGGGAAGGCCTGGAAGCGATGGAAGCCGGCCTGCTGCAGCTCGAGCAGGGCGACCAGGACCCGGAGCTGGTGAACTCGATCTTCCGCGCCGCGCACTCGATCAAGGGCGGCGCCGCGACATTCGGATTCGACGCGGTCGCCGCACTGACCCACGTGCTCGAGACGCTGCTCGACGAACTGCGCGCCGGCAAGCGCAGCGTCGATGCCGCCGCGACGGACGCGATGCTGGCCTCGGTCGACGTCCTGCGCGCACTGCTGGCCGAAGCCGAAACCGGCCAGCCCGCCGACCCGGCCGCCGCGATCGCCGTGCAGGCCAGGCTCGAGGCCGTGCTCGCGGGTACTGCCGCACCCGCACCGGTCGCGGCCGCCGCACCGGTCGCGCCTGCGGCCGACCCCACCGCCGAGCCGACCGGCTGGCAGATCGGATTCACGCCGGCGCCGTCGATGTTCATGAGCGGCAACGATCCGCTGCGCATCATCCGCGAGCTCGACCAGTTGGCGCCGCTCGCTGTCGCCTGCCGGATGGACCGCCTGCCCGGCTTTGGCCAGCTCGATCCGCTCGAAGCGTATCTGGCCTGGGACCTGGGCCTGATCGGCGCGGTGCCGCGCAGCGCGATCGACGATGTGTTCGCGTGGGTCGAGGACGATTGCACGCTCGACATCCGCCCCACGGCAGCCGCCGCGGCAGCGCCTGCGCCGGCATCCGCGCCCAGCGCGGATCCGACACCCGCCCCCGCCACGGGCGCAGCTGCGACCGGCACTGCCGCCCCGGCGGCGAATGGCCACGAGGCCGAAAGCTCGATCCGGGTCAGCACCGACAAGATCGATGGCCTGATCAACCTGGTCGGCGAACTGGTGATCACCCAGGCGATGCTCAAGCAGGTGTCCGCCGCCCTCGACCCTGCGCTGAGCGAACGCCTGTTCGCCGGACTGGACCTGCTCGAACGCAACACCCGTGATCTGCAGGAAGCGGTCATCGGCGTGCGCATGCTGCCGGTCGACGCCGTGTTCCGGCGCTTCCCGCGTCTGGTGCGCGACCTGTCCACACGGCTGGGCAAGCAGGTGCGCCTGCGCACGCTCGGCGAAGGTACCGAGCTGGACAAGGGGCTGATCGAGAAGATCGCCGATCCGCTGGTGCACCTGGTCCGCAATGCGATCGACCATGGCCTGGAGCTGCCCGACGCCCGCCGCGCCGCGGGCAAGGACGAAGCCGGCACGATCACGCTCGCCGCCTCGCACCAGGGGGGCCATATCGTCATCGAGGTCGCCGACGATGGCCGCGGTCTGGATCGCGAGCGGATTCTGGCCAAGGCTGCCGAGCGCGGCCTGGCCGTGCCGGAGTCGCCGACCGATGCGCAGATCTGGGACCTGATCTTCCAGGCCGGATTCTCGACCGCCGACGCGGTCACCGACCTGTCGGGGCGCGGCGTCGGCATGGACGTGGTCCGACGCAACATCCAGGCGCTCGGGGGCGAGGTGCAGCTCGAAAGCCGCACCGGTCACGGCACCCGCGTGGTGATCCGCCTGCCGCTGACCCTCGCCATCCTCGATGGCATGAGCGTGGCGGTCGGCGAGGAGACCCTGATCCTGCCGCTGACCTATGTGATCGAGGCGCTGCAGCCGCAGGCCGAGGACATCCGCAGCCTTGCCGGCGAGGGCCGCGTGTTGCGTGTGCGCGGCGAGTATCTGCCGCTGGTCTCGCTCAACGACCACTACCGCTACGGCCAGCCGCAAGGCGTCGATCCGCTGGTCGTGGTGGTCGAGGGCGACGGCCAGAAGCTGGCGCTCGAGGTCGACGAACTGATCGGCCAACAGCAGGTCGTGGTCAAGAACCTGGAGAACAACTATCGCCGCGTCGACGGGATCTCCGGCGCAACGATCCTCGGCGACGGCCGGGTGGCGCTGATCGTCGACGTCGGCGGACTGGCCCGGTCACTGCGTCTGCCGCAGGCGGCGTGACGCCGACGATGTCTGGTCGCGTCCGCGTTCGCAGCCGCCACACCACGTCATCTGCGGTCACCGGATTTCACTTCATGTGCACATTCATTTCCGCGACGTGAATCACAGCGGCAGCACTTGAAAAAAATTCGGTTTCAACGTTCAAGTGGTTCCTTTTCCGGCCGCTAGTCGTCAGGCGAAGGACGCGCTCCAGGTGTTGACCAACACCTGCCCGCGTCCTTTGTCGTATCCGGAGACCTCCCATGAGCTGGTTGAACAACCTGTCGATCGCCCGAAAGCTGGCGGTCGCCTTCACTCTGATCGTGCTGTTGGCCGCAGGGCTGGGCGCGTTCGCCCTGAACCGGCTGGGCGGCATCAATGCCGAACTGCAGAAGGTCAGCCTCGATGACATGCCGGCGGTGCAATACCTGGGCGAGATCCGTTCGCAGCTGGGCGAGTACCGAATGTACGAGCTGGCGCAGCTCAGCCGCCTGGACGAGCCCGATGCGGTGCGCGATTACGATCAGCGCCTGGCCGAGATCGAGAAGATCATCGCCGAGCAGCGCGCCCTGTACGAGGGCCTGCCGCTGGTCGACGACGAGCGCGGCCTGTACGACGCGATGACGGCGCGCCTGGCGGCGTACTTCGCTGCGCGGCGTGAGATCGAGCAGGCGCTGGCCGTCGGCGACGGCGAGACCGCGCAGACGGTATCGGACGCGAAGTCGCGTCCGCTGCGCCGCGACCTGTTCGAGTCGATGGCCGCCCTGGCGCAGTTCAACGACCAGCGCTTGAGCAGTGACATCGCCCAGGCCAACGCGGTCTACCGCAGCAGCCTGCTGGCGATGATCGCTGGCATCGTGATCATCGTGCTGCTGGCCGCGGCAATGGCGATCGCGATCTCGCGGACCCTGTCGCGATCGGTCGGCAGTGCGGTCAAGGTCGCCAACGATGTGTCGGACGGCCGCCTGGATACCCAGATCGTCGTCGACCGCAACGATGAGGTCGGGCAATTGCTCGGCGCCATGCAGCGCATGCAGGGTCAGCTGCGCGCCGTCATCGACGCCCAGCGCGGCATGGCACGTGCGCATGAGGACGGCGCGATCAGCTATCGCATGGACGAGGGTGCATTCCCCGGCGACTACGGCCTGATGGTGCGCGAGACCAATGCGCTGGTCGGCTCGCACGTCGACGTGAAGATGCACCTGATCGAGGTCATGCGCCAGTACGCGATCGGCGACCTGACCCCGGACCTGGAGCAGTATCCGGGCGAGAAGGCGGTGCTGACCGAGACCATGGCCACCGTGAAGGCCAACCTCGGTGCGATCAATGCCGAGGTCAAGGCGCTGGCCGGCGCGGCCGCACGTGGCGACTTCAGCGTCCGCGGCGATGCGGCGCGGTTCCAGCACGACTTCCGCGGCATGATCGAGGACCTCAACCGGCTGATGGATGCCGCCGATGGCAACCTCGACCAGCTCTCGCGGCTGCTGCAATCGATCGCCGCCGGCGACCTGACCGCGCGTATGGACGGCGACTTCCACGGCGTGTTCGCCCGCATGCGCGACGACGCCAATGCCACCGTCGCCCAGCTCACCGCCATCGTCGCCCGCATCCAGGGCGCGTCGGCTGCGATCGGCACCGCCTCCACCGAGATCGCCTCGGGCAACGACGACCTCTCGCGCCGCACCGAGCAGCAGGCCGCCAATCTGGAAGAAACCGCGGCCTCGATGGAGGAACTGACCTCCACCGTGCGCCAGAACGCCGACCACGCCCGTCAGGCCAACCAGCTCGCCCAGGGCGCGGCCACCGTCGCCTCCCAGGGCGGCGAGGTCGTCGGTCAGGTCGTCTCCACGATGGCCGACATCGAGGCCTCCTCGCGCAAGATCGCCGACATCATCTCGGTCATCGACGGCATCGCGTTCCAGACCAACATCCTGGCGCTCAATGCCGCGGTCGAAGCCGCACGGGCCGGCGAACAGGGCCGTGGCTTCGCGGTCGTCGCCTCCGAGGTCCGCACGCTTGCCCAGCGCAGCGCCAACGCCGCCAAGGAGATCAAGGGCCTGATCGAGGACTCCACCAGCAAGGTTGCCAGCGGTGCCGCGCTCGCAGGACAGGCCGGCAAGACCATGGCCGAGATGGTCGCCTCGGTGCAGCGCGTGACCGACATCATGGCCGAGATCTCCGCCGCCTCGCAGGAACAGGCCGCCGGCATCGAGCAGGTCAACCAGACCATCGTGCAGATGGACGAGACCACCCAGCAGAACGCGGCCCTGGTCGAAGAAGCCTCGGCCGCTGCGCGCGCAATGGAGGAACAGGCTGCCGGGCTCGCCGATGCGATCGCGGTGTTCCATATCGAGGCCGCGCACGTCGGCGCAGCCACCCGCCGACCCGCTGCCGCGGCGGCGCCGAGCGCGCCAGCCGGTCCTCGCCCAGCGCCGCCTGCCGCGCCCACCAAGCACCTCGCCCCCGCACGCAAGGCGCCAGTGGCGGTGCTGGAGACCGACTGGGCAGAGTTCTGATCGCAAGGCCCGTCCGTCCCCACCCCATTGCACCGGGGTCGGGGCGGCCGGCCACGCACCTGTCGGCACACACGCCTCAATCTCGACGCAGCCCGGCCGATACCGGTGGCAGGCCCACTCCTGCCACCCTCATGAATCCCGTCGCCGCCGTGCTCCGTGCGCTGTCCGATCTTTCGATGCAGCGCAAGTTCCTGCTCCAGACCGCGCTCGTCGCGACCGGCATCATCCTGCTGGCCGTCGTCGCGGCCCGGGTCCAGTTCGTGGACCTCAACCAGTCCCGCAAGGACGGCGTCGCATCGCAGGTCAAACTGGCGCTGGGTGTCGTCGAGGAATACGCCAGCCGCGCCGAGCAAGGCGAGCTGACGCTTGAGCAGGCCAAGGACCGCGCCCTGCGCACGCTGGCGGCGATGCGCTCGGACAACGACGTCGACTACTTCTTCGTCACCAACGAACGCCCCACCGTGCTGATGCACCCGATGCGCGCGGACCTGATCGGCAAGGACGTGTCCGGGATCACCGATACCGACGGCACGGCGATCTACAAACGCTTCGTCGAAGTCGCGCGCGCCGGCGGCGGCAACGTCGATTACGTCTGGGCCAAGCCGGGCGAGGACGAACCGGTGCACAAGACCTCCTACTCTGCGCTGTATGCGCCGTGGGGCTGGGTCGTGACCACCGGCGTCTACCTCGACGACACCCAGTCCCAGGCCCTGACATTCACCGCGATTATGACCGTCGTCGGCGGCCTGCTGGTGCTGCTCAACGCCGCCATCGGCTGGCTGATCGGCCGCTCGGTGCTCGAGCCGCTGGGACGGGCGGTGAACGCGATCCGCGGCGTGGCCCGCGGCGACCTGAGCATCCGCACCGGCTACCAGGGCCGCGACGAGATCGGCCAGATGCTGCGCTCGACCGACGAGATGGTGCACATGCTCGAGCGGTTCTCCGAACAGACACGCGAGATGATCCGCCAGCATGCGGGCGACGATATGCGTCACCGGATGCCGGTCGACTTCCCGGGCGTCTACGGCGAACTGGCGTCGGGCATCAACACCATGATGTTCGAGCACCTGGACGCGTTCGTCGAAGCGATCGAGATCCTCAACGAGTACGCCAACGGCGACCTGTCGCGCGACGCGCGCCGCCTGCCCGCCAGCCGCGCAGTCCTGCACGAAGCCATGGACGCCGCCAAGGCCAGCCTCATGGCGATCAACGGCGAGATCAACCGGCTGGCCGCAGCGGCCGCCGCCGGCGACTTCTCGGTCCGCGGCGACGAGCGCCGGTTCCGCGACGACTTCGGCCGCATGATCCAGAGCCTCAACGCGATGATGGCGGCCAGCGATCGCAGCCTCAGCGAGCTCTCGCGGCTGCTGCAATCGATCGCGGCCGGCGACCTCACCGCGCGTATGGATGGCGACTTCCACGGCGTGTTCGCCCGCATGCGCGACGACGCCAATGCCACCGTCGCCCAGCTCACCAGCATCGTCGCCCGCATCCAGGACGCGTCGGCCGCGATCGGCACCGCGTCCACCGAGATCGCCTCGGGCAACGACGACCTCTCGCGCCGCACCGAGCAGCAGGCCGCCAATCTGGAAGAAACCGCGGCCTCGATGGAAGAACTGACCTCCACCGTGCGCCAGAACGCCGACCACGCCCGCCAGGCCAACCAGCTCGCCCAGGGCGCGGCCACCGTCGCCTCTCAGGGCGGCGAGGTCGTCGGCCAGGTCGTGTCCACGATGGCCGACATCGAAGCCTCGTCACGCAAGATCGCCGACATCATCTCGGTCATCGACGGCATCGCGTTCCAGACCAATATCCTGGCGCTCAACGCCGCGGTCGAGGCTGCACGGGCCGGCGAACAGGGCCGCGGCTTCGCGGTCGTCGCCTCCGAGGTCCGCACGCTTGCCCAGCGCAGCGCCAACGCCGCCAAGGAGATCAAGGGGCTGATCGACGACTCCACCGGCAAGGTCGCCAGCGGCGCGGCGCTCGCCGGCCAGGCCGGCACCACGATGGCCGAGATGGTCGCCTCGGTGCAGCGCGTGACCGACATCATGGGCGAGATCTCCGCCGCCTCGCAGGAACAGGCCGCTGGCATCGAGCAGGTCAACCAGACCATCGTGCAGATGGACGAGACCACCCAGCAGAACGCAGCCCTCGTCGAAGAAGCCTCGGCCGCTGCGCGGGCGATGGAGGAGCAGGCCGCCGGCCTGGCCGATGCGATCGCGGTGTTCCGTGTCGACACCGCCACCGCGTTGCTGCAGGCAGTGGTGGACGCGGCCCGCCCGCCGGCCACCGGTCACGCGCTGTCCTGATCGTCCAGGACCACCCCCACGCATGACGGCAAGGACGATGGCGCCTGCAGACCCGCTCCATCCGCTGGACGACGAAGCGCTGTCGCGCTACATGCTGCGCGACAGCGCCGACATGGGCCGGGTGCTGCGCAGCCTGGTCGAGACCCAGGCATTGATCAGCGGCAGCCTGATGCCCGGCGACCTGTCCTGCCCGACCGCACTGCTCGCGGTCGGCGACGACGGCACGCTGGTGCTCGACGCCAGCCGGCAGGACGCCCTCAATCGCAGGATCGCGACCTGCACCCAGATCGTCTGCGATACCCGGCTCGACGCGGTGCAGATCCGTTTCCGGCTCTCGACGCCACTGCCGGTGCTGCACGAGGGGCGCCAGGCGTTCATCGCATCCTGGCCCGAGGCGCTGCTGCGCCTGCAGCGACGCGATCTTTATCGTGTGGTGCCACCGCTCGATGCCGGCGTGACGCTGCACCCGGGGCATGGCGACACCCCGGCGGCGTCATCGGACGACGGCCTGCGGGTGCTGGACCTGAGCGGCGGCGGGCTCGCGGTGGCGATGGATGACGGCGAGGATCCGCGCTTTACGCCCGGGCGCACGCTCGATCGCTGCCTGTTGCGGTTGCCGGACACCGCCCCGATTCCGGTGGCCGTCACTGTCGCGCACCGCTTCTGCGAGCAGACCGGCCCGCGGGTGCGCTGGCGTGCGGGCTGCCGCTTCGTCGCGCTGGCGCCGGCCGCGCAGCGGCGGATCCTGCAGTCCATCTTCCAGATCGAGCGCCAGCGCAACGCCCGGCTCCGCCGCGCCGTGTAGCGCCGGCGCCTAAAGTTGCCCGCCGTGCGGCCGATGTCGCACGGGACACCCGACACGCGCGCGAGCGCGGCATGCCTGCAGGAGCGCACCGATGAGCAGTCCAGATCCCCAGAACGCCGGCGAGTACCTCACCTTCACCCTGGGCGACGAGCACTACGGCGTCGACATCCTCAAGGTGCAGGAGATCCGAGGCTATGATGCGGTCACCCGCCTGCCCGACGCGCCGGACTACATCAAGGGTGTGATCAACCTGCGCGGCACGATCGTGCCGGTGATCGACCTGCGCCTGAAGCTGCGCCTGGCACAGGCGCGCTATGACAGTTTCACGGTGATGATCGTGCTCAATGTCGAGGACCGTGTCGTGGGCATCGTCGTCGACGGCGTGTCGGACGTGGTGCCGCTGTCGGCCGAGCAGATCCGCCCGACGCCCGAGTTCGGTGCGGCGATCGACACCCGCTGCATCTCCGGCATCGGCACCTTCGACGATCGCATGCTGATCCTGCTCGACATCGAGACCCTGCTCGACAGCGCCGAACTGGCGGTCCCCCAGGCAGCGTGATCCCCGATCTGGGACCGCCGTCACACAGCTTTCACTCAAGGTCCGGCCGCACGCGGCCGATAGAGGCGGACACAGGCGCTTTCGCGCCTGCCGTCCATCGATCAAGGAGCAGACCATGACCATCCACTGCAAGACGTCTTCCCTGCTGGCCGCGCTGCTGCTGGCCGGCGGCGCCTCGACCGCCTTCGCCCAGGAGGCCATCCGCCCCGAACAGGCCGTGCGCTTCGTCGGCAAGAGCGGCATGGTCTGCGGCAAGGTCGAAAAGACCCGCTACGCGGAGAACACCGAAGGCCAGCCGACCTTCCTGTACATGGGCGGCGCGTTCCCGCGCCACACCTTCTCGGCGCGCATCCCCAACGAGCAGCGTGACCGGTTCCGTCCCTCGCCCGAGGAGCTGGAAGGCCGCGATGTGTGCGTCGTGGGCACCATCCAGCGCGACGCCAGCCGCGCCGAGATCGCGGTCAGCTCGCCCAGCGACATCAAGCTCGCCACCATCAAGTAAGCCCCGCGCCCGGATTGCAGATCGCATCCGGGCCGTTTTTCCATCCGGCCGCCTACGGGGGATTGCCGCATGCACTGGTTCTCGAATCTCAAGCTCGCACCGAAACTGATGCTGGCATTCGGCGTCGTCCTGATCCTGATGATCGCCCAGGGCGTGGGTGGCTTCATCGGCCTGCGCTCGCTCGACAGCGTGACCGACCACCTGGCCGACAACACCCTGCCGACGCTGACCACGGTCGGCGAAACGCGCGCCCTGCTCGGCGAGTACCGCGCAGCATCGTATCTGGGCCTGGTGCGCGCCAGCGATCAGGTCAAGCGCGATGCGCGCGAGCGCACCGCTGCGATGGAACAGCAGATCGAAGCAAACATGGCGGCATACGCGCCGCTGATCGTCTCGCCGGAAGAGCGCAAGCTCTACGACGGCTTCGTCACCGCCTGGACCGATGCCAAGGCCTCGTACCACGAGGTCAACGAGCTGATCGAGCTCGACCTGCCCGACGACGCCACCGACACCTTCATCGGCCGCACCCGCGACCTGCACATGGCCGCCGGCAACGCGCTGCAGGCCCTGCAGGCCGAGGCCGACCGCCAGGCCACCGCGGCCCGTGAGGAGGCGCGCTCGGTGCAGACCGGGTCGAGCATCCTGATGGTGGTCATGCTGCTGGCCGGCATCACCGGCGGCATGGTCATCGCCTGGCTGATGGCACGCAACCTCACCGGTGCCACCCGTTCGGCGGTCGCGGTCGCCAATGACGTGGCCAGCGGCAAGCTCGACACCCGCATCGACGCCAGCCGCCGCGACGAGATCGGCGACCTGCTCAAGGCCATGCAGCGGATGCAGCACGACCTGCGCGAGCGGATCGAGCGCGACCAGAAGATCGCCAGCGAGAACCTGCGCATCCGCACCGCGCTCGACAGTGCCTCGACCGGCATGATCGTCACCGACGAGAAGTTCGACATCCTCTACGTCAATCCGGCGCTGGAGACCGTGATGCGCGACAACGCCGAGGCGATCGCCGCCGAGCTGCCGCACTACGATCCGGCCCAGCCGCTGCTGGGGGCCTCGCTGGCGACGTTCGAGCTGGACGGCAAGCCGGACCAGCGCGTGCTGACCAGTCTCAAGGAGCGCGGCATCGCGCACCGCGAGATGCATTACCAGGACGCCTGCATCGCGCAGATCATCTCGCCGATCCGCGACGCGCACGGCCGCGATATCGGCCTGATCGCCGAGTGGCGCGACCGCACCGGTGAAGTCCGGGTCGAAGCCGAAGTCGCCCGCATCGTGTCCGCAGCCGCGGCCGGCGATCTCGACCATCGCGTCTCGCTGGACGGCAAGCACGGCTTCATCCTGCAGCTGGCGCAGCAGCTCAACAGCCTGCTCGACGCCAACGCGGTCAGCCTGGCGCAGGTCTCGCAGGTGCTCAATGCGCTCGCCTCGGGCGATCTGACCGCGCGCATGGAAGGCGACTTCCACGGCGTGTTCGCCCGCATGCGTGACGACGCCAATGCCACCGTCGCCCAGCTCACCGCCATCGTCGCCCGTATCCAGGACGCGTCGGCTGCGATCGGCACCGCCTCCACCGAGATCGCCTCGGGCAACGACGACCTCTCGCGCCGCACCGAGCAGCAGGCGGCCAATCTGGAAGAAACCGCGGCCTCGATGGAGGAACTCACCTCCACCGTGCGCCAGAACGCCGACCACGCCCGCCAGGCCAATCAGCTCGCCCAGGGCGCGGCCACCGTTGCCTCCCAGGGCGGCGAGGTCGTTGGCCAGGTCGTGTCCACGATGGCCGACATCGAGGCCTCCTCGCGCAAGATCGCCGACATCATCTCGGTCATCGACGGCATCGCGTTCCAGACCAACATCCTCGCACTCAACGCCGCGGTCGAAGCCGCACGGGCCGGCGAACAGGGCCGCGGCTTCGCGGTCGTCGCCTCCGAGGTCCGCACGCTTGCCCAGCGCAGCGCCAATGCCGCCAAGGAGATCAAGGGCCTGATCGACGACTCCACCAGCAAGGTCGCCAGCGGCGCAGCGCTCGCAGGACAGGCGGGCAAGACCATGGCCGAGATGGTCGCCTCGGTGCAGCGCGTGACCGACATCATGGCCGAGATCTCCGCCGCCTCGCAGGAACAGGCCGCCGGTATCGAGCAGGTCAACCAGACCATCGTGCAGATGGACGAGACCACCCAGCAGAACGCGGCCCTGGTCGAGGAAGCCTCGGCCGCCGCGCGGGCGATGGAGGAGCAGGCCACCGGCCTGGCCGACGCGATCTCGATGCTGCGGATCGAAGGACAGGTCGTGGCCGCACCCGCCGCGCAGCCGACCCGGGCAGCGCCGCCACCGCCCCGCAAGCCGGCACCGGCCGCACCGCGTCCGACGACACGCGCTCCCGCCGCGCCCGCCCTGGCCGAGGCGGACTGGGCAGAGTTCTGATCCTCGCCGCCGAGACGGGGCACCGACAAGGCCCGGCCCAGTGCCGGGCCTTGTGCGTGACGGCGACGATCGCAGTCAACTTCGCCGGCGCCGCGCCGATAACCATCGAGTCTCCCTGACGCGCCGGTCGCCATGAGTGCCGCTTTCCTGCCCCACCCGCCCGGCGACGCCCGCCAGTTCGTGTTCGCCGACCGCGATTTCCGTCGCGTGTGCCAGCTGATCCACGACCGGGCGGGCATCGCACTGGTCGCCAGCAAGCGCGACATGGTCTACGGCCGGCTGTCGCGACGGCTGCGCGCGCTCGGCCTCGACGACTTCAGCGACTATCTGGCATTGCTGGAAAGCGATCCCGACGGCGAGGAATGGCAGGCGTTCACCAATGCGCTGACCACCAATCTGACCTCGTTCTTCCGCGAGCCGCACCACTTCGAGACGCTGCGCACCCAGTTGCAGCGCGCCGGGTCGGGCCGCAAGCCGCTGACGCTGTGGTCGTGCGCGGCCTCGACCGGCGAGGAACCGTACTCGATGGCCATCACCGCCTGCGAGGCCTTCGACACGCTGCAACCGCCGGTGCGCATCGTCGCGACCGACATCGACACCCAGGTCCTGGCGACCGCGCGCCAGGGCGTCTATCCGATCGAACGCGTCGCCGCGCTCGACGCGGACCTGCGACGCCGCTTCTTCCAGCGCGGCACCGGCCCCAATGCCGGCAAGTGCCGCGTGCACCCGGCGCTGCAGGCGCTGATCGAGTTCCGCCCCTTGAATCTGCTGGCCGGCCGTTACGATGTCGGCGGTCCGTTCGATGCGATCTTCTGCCGCAATGTGATGATCTACTTCGACAAGCCGACCCAGCGCGGGATCCTGTCGCGGCTGATCACGCACATGGACGCGGCCAGCCTGCTCTATACGGGGCACTCGGAAAACTACCTGCACGCCGCCGACCTGATCCAGCCCTGCGGCCGCACGCTGTACCGCCGCCACTTCGCAGCGACTGCCCCGTGAGCGCGCCGCCCAGCGACACGGTGATGCGCTACCGCGACCCGCAGTTCCAGGTGCCGGCCGCCAAGCTGCTGCCGACCCAGTACCTGGTGGTCAACGACGGCACCGCGCTGGTCACCGTGCTGGGTTCATGCGTGGCCGCGTGCATTCGCGACCCGCTGCTGCACCTGGGCGGCATGAACCACTTCCTGTTGCCCGACGGTGGCAACGGCGACGGCGCGCCGGCCCGCTACGGCAGCTATGCGATGGAAGTGCTGATCAACGAACTGCTCAAGCGCGGCGCCAGCCGCCGTCGCCTCGAGGCCAAGGTGTTCGGCGGCGCCAACGTGCTCAAGGGCTTCACCAGCAACCCGGTGGGCACGCGCAACGCCGAGTTCGTGCGCGGCTACCTGGACGCGGAAAACATCCCGGTGGTGGCCGAGGATCTGCAGGGTATCCATCCGCGCAAGGTGTGGTTCTTCCCGCAGACCGGCAAGGTGATGGTCTACCGGCTGCCGCACGCACACGGCGCCGAGGTGGCGGCCGCCGAATCGGCCGTCCGCGCCCGCCTGGCGCGCGCGCCGGTCGCCGGCGATGTGGAGCTGTTCGAATGACGCCGGTGCGCGTGCTCATCGTCGACGACTCGGCGGTCGTGCGTCAGTTGCTGACCGAAGTGCTGTCCGCCGATCCGCAGATCGAGGTCGTGGGCAGCGCCGCCGACCCCTTGCTCGCCCGCGAGAAGATCAAGCGCCTGCATCCTGATGTGCTGACCCTCGATGTCGAGATGCCGCGCATGGACGGCCTGGTGTTTCTCGACAATCTGATGCGTTTGCGACCGATGCCGGTGGTAATGGTGTCCTCGCTGACCGAGCGCGGCGCCGACATCACCCTGCAGGCCTTGGCGCTGGGCGCGGTCGACTTTGTGGCCAAGCCACGCATCAATGTCGCTCACGGCCTGGAAAGCTACGCGCAGGAGATCACTGCGAAGGTCAAGGCCGCGGCGCGCGCGCAGGTCCGCGCCGCACCGCGCCCGGCATCGCGTCCGGCGGCCGGGCCCGCAGCAGCGACCGAGACGACCGCCACGCCGGTCGCGTTGCGCTACCGCACGACCGACCGGCTGATCGCGATCGGCGCGTCCGCAGGCGGTACCGAAGCGATCCGCGTCGTGCTCGAGGCGATGCCGCCCGATGCCCCGGCGATCGTGCTGACCCAGCACATTCCCGCCAGTTTCAGCGCGCCGTTCGCCGAACGCCTGGACCGGCATTGCGCGATGCTGGTGCGCGAGGCGCGCGACGGCGAGACCATCCTGCCCGGGCATGTCTACCTGCCGCCGGGCGACCACCACCTGCGCGTGCTGCGCGACGGCGCCCGCTGGCGGTGTCGGCTCGACCCCGGCCCGCCGGTCAACCGGCACCGGCCCGCGGTCGACGTGCTGTTCCGTTCGGTCGCGCAGGCGGCCGGCGCCAACGCAGTTGCGGCGATTCTCACCGGCATGGGCGACGACGGCGCCCGCGGACTGCTCGAGCTACGCGAGGCCGGAGCTGCGACGCTGGTGCAGGACGAGGCCAGCAGCGTCGTCTGGGGCATGCCCGGCGCCGCCTGGAAGCTGGGCGCCGCGCAGGAATGCCTGCCGCTGGAGCGCATCGCTCAGCGCCTGCTCGCATTGGCCCGGCGCGAGTCGGTCGACTGACGCCGCCTGGGGCGCAGCGCGCGCCACCGGCGATCACGCGCCCAGTCCGACGTCGCAACGCTCGGACATCACTGTCCGCCCCGGCTCGGGATCAACGCAGGCTCAGTGCCGCGCACCGGCATAGGCCTTCTCGCCGGCCAGGACCGCCAGCCGGACGGTCCGACCGTCGGCATCGCGCTGTGCGAGGCGATTGCCCGGCGGCGGCAAGGGGCAGGTCGCGTAGGCGGTGTAGGCGCACGGCGGGTTGTAGGCGCGGTTGAAGTCGACGACGACCGTTGCATCGTCGGCGACAGGACCGGTCTGCAGATAGCGGCCGACCGCATAGGTCTCCCGCCCGCTGGTCCGATCCTGGAAGTTGAGGCTCAGGCCCTGCTGCGGATCGCCGAGCGCCTCCAGCCGCCAGCGGTGCCCGTCCTTGTCGAATTCCACATAGCCCGGGTTGGGCGTGTCGTTGATGTCGCCGATGATGTTGGCGATCGGTAGGGTCGTGCCCGGCGGGTGCGCAACGAACCGGGCCTGCACCCGCCAGGCCGGATCGGGCGCGAAGAAGTCCAGGCCGGCGAACTGCAGGCGCGCCGGCGCATCGGCGTGCCGGACCCTGAGGCCAAGCCGATCGCCGCGGCGGATCAACGAGATCCGGCCCTTGCCGTCGTCGTAACCGAGCTGGGTGCCGCCGTCCCGGCCTTCGGGCCGCAGCGCCACCTCGCCCTGCAGGGGCCGGCCGTCGACGGTAACCGCGGCCGCTGCGTCGGCGGTGAAGTAAACCCCGTCGGCCCGCCGCTCGAGTGTGCCCAGGTGCGGCGGCGCGATGGCCAGGCGGATGTCGTCCTGCGCGCCGCCGCCGACCCGCTGCCGGTCGGCTTCGACCCAATGCAGGCCGATGAGGCTCGTCCAACCATCGGGCTTGTTCAGTTCGTCGGCGCGCTGGCGCGCCCACGCCGCGTGCGCCTGGCGGAACTCGGGCGCGGTGTCCGCCGAGGCAGGCGGCGCCGCGCCGGGCGCGTCCGGGCGGTCGCAGGCGGCGAGCGCCGGGAGCAGCAGAACCGCGAATGCGAGCGTACGGGTCTTCATGGGTCACCAAGTCCTTGAAATGCCGAGATGCAGATAGCGGCCATAGGATTCGTGCAGGGCCGTCAGATAGTTACCAGCGGCGTTGAGCGGCGGCGACTTGTCGAACAGGTTGCGTGCGCCCACGTCCACCGTCGTGCCGGCGAGCGGCCCGCGGGTGAAGGCATGCGCCACCGACAACGCCCAGCGCTGGGTGGACGGGACGACGAACGGGCTGCGATCGGCATACGCACCGGCGGTCACGCTGCCGATGTAGTCGTCGCGCAGCCGCACCGTCCAGCCGGCACGCTGCCAGAGCAACGTCGCGCTGCCGCGCCATTCCGGCTTCGCACCGTTGATGCCCACTTCGTTGGCCGCGCCCAGGTTTGCGGCGACGATGTCCAGCACGCCGCTGTCGATGGCCTCGGCCACCTGTTGCACTTCGATCGGCTTTTGCTGGGTGTAGGCTTTGAGGCGGCTGACGTCGAGCAGCAACGCAAAGTCGCCCCACCCCGTCTCGCGGAACCGCCAGGCCAGGCGGTAGTCCACCCCGGACGCGGTCAGCGGTTGCCGGTTGCGATAGGTGTCGAGCACATGGGTCACGACACCGGCCGGCGCGATGCCCGAGCCCTCGAACAACGCGATGTCTTCGGCGGTCACCGGGGCGCGGACCACGTTCGGGTTGCTGCGGCCTTCGACGACGCGCAAATACGCGTCGTAGAGCACCTCCTCGCCCATGGTGCCGATCGGATTCTCCACTTCGATCCGCCAGGCATCCACGCTCAGACTCAGATGGCCGAGCCCCGGCGGCAGGAACCGGGGCTCGAACACCGCGCCCCACGAGGTTTGCCGGGTCGTCTCCGGTGCGACGTCGTCGCCGTAGGCAGTGACGGCACTGACCGAGGGCTTGACCTGCGATCCGTTGCTGTAGGCGTTCAGGCAGGCGGTGTAGTCGGGATGCGCGCCCTTGACCACCAGCGCATGGCAGCGCACGGCGTCGTTGTTGAAGCCGAACCCGTAGGTCGGCGGGGAGTTCACCAGTTCCAGGCCGGGCGCGCGGAAGCCGCCGCTGATCGACCCGCGCAGCAGCAGGCTGTCGTTGACGCCCCAGGCCGCGGCGATCTTCGGCTTGGCCACATCGCCAGCATCGCTGTAGTCCTCGTAGCGCCCCGCGATCTGCAGGTCCAGCGAACGCACCAGCGGGACGCCCTGGGCCGGCGCGATCAACGGCACCGCCAGCTCGATCAGCGCGGACTTCACATTGCGGCTGCCGCGCACGTCGGGCCGGGGACTGTGGGTGAAGAAGTTGCTCTGCGCGACGGTCCCGGTGTACCAGTCCACATAGGGCGTGCTGCCGTCGATGCTCCGGTCGCGATCGTCGAATCGGCTCTCGTAGCGGTACTCCACGCCCGCCGCCAGGCCGATGTCGCCGGCATACCAGGACAGCAGGTCGGGCCGGTCGACCTTGAGATCCCACAACGCCAGTTCGGTGGTCCCCTGCCGGGTGGCCTCGCCGATGAACGCCGACGTGTCGGACGGCGTGGCATCGCCGACCCGGATGCTGGCCGGATCACCGCCGTTGAACGGGTTGTAGGCGCTGGCATCGGGGCGGTTCACCGCGGCGATGAAGGCGTCGGTGAACCCACCCTGCTGCCGGTCGGTGCTGCGCGCCCGTGAGTACAGCAGCGCGGTCTCCCAGTTCCAGCCGGTGCCGGTCCAGCCGCGCAGCCCCAGCAGTGCGCGCGATTGCGTGTTGTCGACGCGGACCCGGCGGATGCCCGAATCGGCGAACTGGTAGTTGAGCAGCCGGATCGCGTCCGCGCCCCGCAGGGCGTCGGGCACCCAGTAGGCATCAGGCCGGATGTGCAACAGGAAGCCATCACCGCCGAACCCCGCCTCGCTGCTGACCCAGGATTCGGATTGCGCGCGGTAGTAGCCGAGTTCGCCGAACAGCTGACGGCTGTCGTCCAGGTCGAACCGTGCCGTGGCGAAGACATTGCCCTTGTCGATCGCAGGCGCGGTCGTGATGCCCGGCTCGGCACCGGCGTCGTAGTGGGAGCGGGTCGGCACCTGACCCGGCGCCAGTGCGCCGGTGGCCGGGTCGATGTGCCAGCTGCCGGTCCGCCTTCCGTCGACGTAGGTGTCGAAATGGCCCCAAGGCGTGCGGGTCGTAAAGCCCGTGGTGCCGTCGGGATCGGGGACGCTGGTGCCGTCGGCCAGCACGCGGCGGCCGTCGGTCGCGGTGAACCAGGCATCCGAATTGCGTTGCGCGGCGCGGGTGGACAGCCCATAGAGCACTGAGACATTGCCGCGGCCGCCGGCGAAATCGCGACCGACGTAGCCCTCGAGCGACACGTCCTCGCGGTGGCCGTCCTGGACCGCGCCGTAGCGCAGCGTGATGCCGCCACCGTCCTCCAGATTGGTCGGGGTGATCAGGTCGGTGACGCCGGCGATCGCATCGGAGCCGTAGATGGACGCCGCCCCATCGAGCAGCAGATCGATGCGCTCCAGGCCGAAGGTCGGAATCGCATTCGCGTTGTAGGTGGTGGTGTCCCCGCTGTTGCTGATCGGATGCTGCACGGTGCGGCGGCCGTTGATCAGCAGCAAGGTGTACTTGGCGCCGAGGTTGCGCAGATTGATGGCCCCCACGTCGCCACGCGCGACATTGGAATTGCGCCCCGAGTTGGTCGTGCCCTTCTCGGTCACGGCGACGTCGCCGAACTGCGGCAAGCTGCGGAACAGTTCGTTGCCGTTGGTCGCGCCGGTGGCCTGGATCTGGGCCCGGTCCACCGTCGCCACCGGCAGCGCCGCGGCGGCGCCGCCACCGGCGATCCGCGAGCCGAGCACCGAGACCTTGTCGAGCAAGCGCGCCGAGGATACGGACGCGGCGTCCGGCGCGTCGTCGGCCTGCGCGCTCGTCGACAGCAGCGCGCACAACGCCAGGGCCAGGCGGCCGCGCACCGGCGCGGGCAAGCGCGCGCCGCGGGGAGCGGCCGGCGGGACGGGATGGGCGCGGGCGGAACGGTGCATCAGGGACCCCGTGGTTCGATGGAAGGACGACACCGCTCGGTGGACCGCGCGCGCCCGTGCGCGTGCGATCCGGGCGCGTCGACTGTTCTGATGGCGCGCGGCGCACGCCGCGCGGCGACGCTAGCGCGGCGTCTGTACGAACGCGCCGCGCACGATGCGGCCGTCCAGCGTCTGCGCATCCTTGACCAGGTTGTAGAGCGGACAGGTCGCCTCGACCGCCTGGCGCAGGGCGTCGATGTCCTGCGCGGACGCAGGCGATGCGATGGTCGCGATGTAGCGGATGTTGCGGAACCGCGCCGGCGTGCTGACGTTCGCACCGAAACGCGGTCCGAGCTCGCCGTCCACGGTCAGTTCCAGAGTGTCGAGCAGCACATTGCGGGTGGCCGCCTGCACTTCGAAGATGTGCGTCAGGCAGGTCGCGGTCACGCCCAGCAGGTGTTCCTCCACGGTCGGCGCAAGCCCGTACCCCAGCAGCTCCGGCGCGCTGTCGTGCAGTTGCTGGTGGTAGCCGTCCTCGCCCAGGAACACCCGGCGCAGGCCGGTATGCGGCTCGACATGCGCGCGGGCGACCAGGGCGCGCGGCGTCGAGGTCCGCTCCGCCGCCTGGGCGCGCTTGCCCAGCACCGCGGGCCGCTTCTCCTCGGTGATGAAATCGCGCAGGCCGGGCGGCAGATCGGCTTCGCGCTGCGCCGGCGAGCGCGTGTAGCGCACCTCGGCATGGCCGACCTGCTGCGGTCGGGTGACCAGGTCGATCGCCGCCGATTGCGCATGGACGGCCTGGCGGAGCGAATCGAGCTGCGCGGCGTCGGCCGGCGAGTCGATGTAGGCCACATAGGACAGGTTGTTCGGATAGGCCAGGGTGTCACTCTTGCGCTCGGGCACGCTGGTGAACACCACATCCAGACCGTCGATCGGCACGTTCTGCACGGCGGCCTGCACGATGTACTCGTCGGCGACCGCACTGGCCAGCGTGCCGACCAGCGAATCCCAGGACCCTGCCCCGAGGTCGTAGCCGGCGTAGTCGCGACCACTGTCACTGAGGTACTGGTACTCGCCGGTCGGCCCCAGGCGCAGGCGGCGGACGCCCGAGCGGCTCTCGGCGGTGACCTTGCCATGCAGCGTGGTGGGCGCGGCGTCCTGCGCCTGCAGGGCCTGGATCGCCGCACGCTTGTCGCTCAGGTACGTGCGCAGCGGCGAGCCGGCGCCGTCATCGGCCCGGGCAAGTGGCGCTGCCACCAGCAGCACAGCGCAGAGTGCCGCGGCGACGGCCCAGGACGGAGACGCGGGGCGAGCGATAGACATGGACGAGCGTTCCTGCGGCGGTGACGTGATCGGCACTCTTTCACGATGCTGCGCCGCACGAAAACAACCATTCGGCATGTCCTCAGTCCTGCCCGCGATGGACTGCGACCGCGCTGCCGCAAGCAAAAAAACGCCGCGCCCGTCTGCACGGGCGCGGCGCTCAGGGAACGACCGGGACGTCGGAGGTCAGGCAGCGACCGACGACGCCGTGTCGCGGTACTCCTCGATCTGGTCGAAGTTCATGTAGCGGTAGATCTCCGCGCTCTGCGTGTTGATCACGCCCACGCCCGCCATGTACTCCTCGCGGGTCGGGATCCGACCCAGGCGCGAGCAGATCGCCGCCAATTCCGCCGAGCCCAGATACACGTTGGAGTTGCGGCCCAGACGGTTGGGGAAGTTGCGGGTCGAGGTCGAGAACACCGTCGCGCCCTCGCGCACCTGCGCCTGGTTGCCCATGCACAGCGAGCAGCCCGGCATCTCCATCCGCGCACCTGCGGCGCCGAAGGTGCCGTAGTGGCCTTCCTTGGTCAGTTCGGCGGCGTCCATCTTGGTCGGCGGCGCGACCCACAGCTTGGTCGGGATGTCGCGCTTGCCTTCCAGCAGCTTGGAGGCCGCACGGAAGTGACCGATGTTGGTCATGCACGAGCCAATGAACACCTCGTCGATCGCCACGCCGGCGACCTCCGACAGCGTCTTCACGTCGTCCGGGTCGTTCGGGCAGGCCAGGATCGGCTCGTGGATTTCGGCCAGATCGATCTCGATGACCGCCGCGTACTCGGCGTCGGCATCGCCCTGCAGCAGCTGCGGGTCGGCCAGCCACTGCTCCATCTTCTCGATCCGGCGCTGGATCGAGCGCGCGTCCTGGTAGCCCTGGGCGATCATCCACTTGAGCAACGTGATGTTGCTGGTGATGTACTCGATGATCGGTTCCTTGTTCAGGTGCACCGTACAGCCCGCAGCAGAGCGCTCGGCCGAGGCATCCGACAGTTCGAACGCCTGCTCGACCTTCAGGTCCGGCAGCCCCTCGATCTCGAGGATGCGCCCGGAGAACACGTTCTTCTTGCCCTGCTTGGCGACTGTCAGCAGCCCGGCCTTGATCGCGTAGAGCGGGATCGCGTTGACCAGGTCACGCAGGGTCACGCCTGGCTGCATCTCGCCCTTGAAGCGCACCAGCACCGATTCGGGCATGTCCAGCGGCATCACGCCGGTGGCCGCGGCGAACGCGACCAGGCCGCTACCGGCCGGGAACGAGATGCCGACCGGGAAGCGGGTGTGCGAGTCACCGCCGGTGCCGACGGTGTCGGGCAGCAGCATGCGGTTGAGCCAGCTGTGGATCACGCCGTCGCCGGGACGCAGCGAGATGCCGCCGCGGGTGGAGATGAACTCCGGCAGCGTGTGATGGGTCTTGACGTCGACCGGCTTCGGATAGGCCGCGGTGTGGCAGAACGACTGCATCACCAGGTCGGCCGAGAAGCCCAGACACGCCAGATCCTTGAGCTCGTCGCGGGTCATCGGGCCGGTGGTGTCCTGCGAGCCGACCGAGGTCATCTTCGGTTCGCAGTACGTGCCCGGACGCACGCCCTGCCCTTCGGGCAGACCGATCGCGCGGCCGACCATCTTCTGCGCCAGCGAGAAGCCCTTGCCGCTGTCGGCCGGCTGCTGCGGCAGGCGGAACAGATCGGTCGGGGCCAAGCCGAGCGACTCGCGCGCCTTCGCGGTCAGACCACGGCCGACGATCAGCGGGATGCGGCCACCGGCGCGCACCTCGTCGAACAGCACCTGGGACTTGACCTCGAACTCGGCGATCGTCTCGCCGTTCTTCAGCGCGCGCCCCTCGTAGGGGCGCAGCTCGATCACATCGCCCATCTCCATCTTCGAGACGTCGAGCTCGATCGGCAGCGCGCCGGCGTCTTCCATCGTGTTGTAGAAGATCGGCGCGATCTTCGCACCCAGGCACACGCCACCGGCGCGCTTGTTGGGGATGTAGGGAATATCGTCGCCGGTCCACCACAGCACGCTGTTGGTCGCCGACTTGCGCGAGGAGCCGGTGCCGACCACGTCGCCGACGTAGGCGACCAGATGGCCCTTCTGCTTGAGGTCGGCGATGAGCTGGATCGGCCCACGCTTGCCGTCTTCTTCCGGCACGAACGGCGCGTCGTCGCGCTTGTTCTTGAGCATCGCCAGCGCGTGCATCGGGATGTCGGGACGCGTGGTCGCGTCGGGCGCCGGCGACAGGTCGTCGGTGTTGGTCTCGCCCGGCACCTTGAACACCGTCAGCGTCATCGACGCGGGCACTTCGGGCTTGCTGGTGAACCACTCGGCCTCGGCCCAGCTGCGCAGCACGGCCTGGGCATTGGCGTTACCTGCCTTGGCCTTGTCCTCGACATCGTGGAAGGCGTCGAACACCAGCAGCGTGTGCTTGAGGCCATCGGCGGCGATCGCGCCAACGGTGTCGTCGTCGAGCAGTTCGACCAGCGGATGGACGTTGTAGCCGCCGAGCATGGTGCCCAGCAGCTCGGTCGCGCGCGCGCGGTCGATCAGCGGGTTGTGCTCGGTGCCCAGCGCAATCGCGGCCAGGTACGAGGCCTTGACCTTGGCGGCGTCGTCGACGCCGGCCGGCACGCGGTGGGTGAGCAGATCCAACAGGAACTCAGCCTCGCCGGCCGGCGGGTCCTTGAGCAGCTCGACGACCTCGGCGGTCTGCTGCGCGTTGAGCGGCAGCGGCGGAATGCCCAGCGCTTGACGCTCGGCAACGTGGTGGCGGTAGGCTTCCAACATGCGGGCAACTCCAAAAGTCTTGCGGTACCGGGAGAACCGGTCTCAGGCCGACGGTACGATCAGCTTGAGACCCTTGAAATAGGTGCGGAAGAACGCGTCATCGCGCGTGATCAGGCCATTGCACTGCAGCAGTGCGTGCGCCCCGACCAGGAAGTCGCGCGCCGCGCGGCCGGACGTGTCGCCGCGCTGCCAGGAGCGGCGCTGCATCTCGCCGGCACGCAGCGCCGACTTGGCCTCGATCGCGGAAAAGCGCACGCCCATGTCCTCGAGCACCGCCATGGTCTCGGCGCCGTCGCGCAGTGCGCCGCAGATCTCGGCCAGTGCCACGTCGCAGACCACGACCGGGCCTGCGCTCAGATACTGGCGCAGGCAGGCCTCGGCGGCGTCGGCCTGCGGGCCGTCGGCCAAGAGGTCCACCAGCACCGGCGCGTCGACTGCGATCACGGCGTGGCGTCGCCATTAGGGGCGTCGGCCGCCTCGCCACGGACTGCGCGCATTGCCGCGTCGGTGTCGCCGAAGCCTTCGAGCTTGAACCGGCCGCGCGCACGCGACACCGCGTCGTCGACGCTCTTGCGCAGCACGATCCGGCTGCCTTCCAGTTCGACCTTCAGGATCGTGCCCTTGCTCAGGCCCAGCGCATCGCGCACCGGCTTGGGCAGGGTGATCTGGCCGCGCTCGGCGACAGTGGCTTCCATGGCGGGCTCCCGGAAAGTATGCGTGCATTATACATACCTGACTGCGCATACTCCATCGCAAGCGCCGACCCGGATGTCCTGCGATTCACGCGTTCCAACGCAAACGGGCCGGGTTCAGACGCCCCGGCCCGTCGGACATCGCGTGGCGCGAGGCCTCAGAACGCCAACTGGAATCGGGCATTGAGCGTCGTGCCGCGATCCTCGCCGCGGTACTCACCGCTGCGGTTGTCGGTCTCCCAGCGGATCGCGTCGAGCATGACCCGGCTGAAATCGTTGAGGTACCAGTTCACGCCGACCGTCAGCGCATCGCCGGTGCCGCCGGCCGGCAGTTCGCCGTAGTCGACGTTCTCGTACCTCGCCTTGAGCTCCCATGCCCCCGGCCCGCCCGCGGTCACCGGCCGTGCGACCTTGACCCGGCTCCAGGTGCCGGTCTTGGCCGCGAACGCCGGGCTGGCGCCCGACAGGAACCAGCCGGCCGACAGCGCCCAGGCATCGTGCGCCACGTCGAAGCGCCCCGCCCCGCCGACGCCTGCGACCTCACGCCGGCCCCATTCGCCGTAGCCCCAGAACGGCCCGCGCACGCCCAACAGTTCCACGCCATAGCCCTGCCCATGGTCGGCGCTTGGCAACGCACCGGGCGCGATCTTGACCAGATCGTTGAGATGCCCGGCGATCGCCGAGCTGCGGAACACGCCGCTGCTGCCCGGCGCGATGTCCTCGTAGAACCCCCAGGCGCCCAGATGCAGCAGGCCGTCCGCACGCTTCACCGCCGTCCAGTGCACACGACCGGCCAGCGTCATCGAATCGTCGCTGTCGCCGACGTTGTTGAGGTCGTTGCCGGCGATCGACAGGCTCGCATGCCAGTGCTCGCCGTAGACGCGCTCGGTCAGACCGACGCCGAACAGCCCGCGCTGCGGCACGATCTGCGTGCCGACGACATTGCGGTCCTGGAACGGGGTGTTGCCGGTGCCGCTGGCGCCGTCGATGCCGCGGTCATTGAGACGGTTGCCGACCGTCAGTTCGGCCTCGCGGCCGAACAGCGTGTGGCCGATGGTCACATACGCCGATTTCCAGGCCACGCCGTTGTCGGCGAAGTCGCCCTCGACTGCGTAGCCGAGGATGCCGTAGCTACCCTCGACGCCCAGGCGCACCGAACGGATCTCGGTGCCGGTGATGTTGCGGGCGTCGAAATCGGAGCCATGGGTGCTGGAGGTGTCGACGAAGACCCGGCCACGTGGCCGGAAGGTGACTTGGCCGTCGGCGCTGGCGAACTGCGGCGCGCCTTTCGACCAGCTCACCGCCGGGGCCTTGGCCTGCGCGGCCTCGATCCTGGCCACGCGCTCGACCAGCGCGGCATCGGCAGTGGGCGCGGCGCGCGTTGCCGGCGGCGTGGTCGACACGCCGGGCGTCGGGCCGGCCTCCAGCGCGGACAGGCGGGCCTCGAGTTGGCGAATCTGTTCGGCCTGCTGACGTACGAGTGTCTCCAGCGCGGTCGGGTCCGATTGCGCGGACGCGGCACAGGCCGCGAGCAGACAGCCGACAGCGGCAGCCAGCGCGGTGGAACGGGGACGGAACGTGGGATGCATGGGCGATCTCCGGGCATGGCGTGCCGTGCAGCCAGCGACCAAGGCCGGCCAACGGGCAGCCGCAGACGGGCCTGCCGCAGCAGCGGCAGACAAGGCGGACGCAAGAGGAGCCGGCGCCGCGGACGCGGCGACCGGCGGGCACCCGGACGTGGGAACGGGTGTCGATGGGCCGCCCGGCGCAGTGCGCTAGGCGGCGACGCTCAGCTGGTGGCTTCGCGCGAGGCGTTCGGACGCCAGGTGATCAAGCGGTTCTCGGCGACGTCGAGCACCGCATCGATGATCAGCACGAACGCGGCCAGCAGGATGATGCCGGCGAACACGCCGACCGCGTTGAAATTGCCTTCGGCCTGCGCGATCAGATAGCCCAGGCCTGCCGAGGCACCGAGGTATTCGCCGATGATCGCGCCGACCACCGCAAAGCCCACCGAGGTGCGCAGCGACGACAGGATCCAACTCGCCGCAGCCGGGAAGTACACGTGCCGTAGCAGCGCGCTGCGGTTGGCGCCGAGGATGCGGGCATTGGCCAGCACCACCGGGTTCACCTCGCGCACGCCCTGCATGGCGTTGAAGAATGTGATGAAGAACACCAGCGTGACCGCCAGCGCGACCTTCGACCACAGCCCCAGGCCCAGCCACAGCACGAAGATCGGTGCCAGCACCACGCGCGGGATGGCATTGAAGCCCTTGATGAACGGATCGAGGATCCGCGCTGCACGTCGGCTCAGGCCCAGCCACACGCCGCCGGCCACGCCGAGCGCGGTACCGATGATGTAACCCAGCGCGGTCTCGGTCAGGGTGATGTACACGTGGGTGTAGAAGCTCGTGTCGGCCCGCCAGGTGAACATCTGCCGCGCGATGTCGAACGGCGCCGGGAAGAAGAACGGATCGATGACCTTCGCCGACACGCCGGCCTGCCAGCCGCCGAACACGACGACGACGAGCATCACCTGGATCAAACGGTCAGTCTTGGCGTGCATAGCTCTTCTCCACTTCGCCGCGCAGGCAGGCCCAGATATCGCGGTACAGGTCGGTGAAACGCTGGTCGAGCTTGATCTCGGCGACGTTGCGCGGGCGTTCCAGGCGCACCGGGAAACTCTCGACGACGCGGCTCGAGGGGCCCGAGGACAGCACCACCACGCGGTCGCCCAGTGCGATCGCCTCCTCCAGGTCGTGGGTGATCAGCATCACCGCACGCCGGTCCTCCTGCCACAGCCGCAGCAGTTCGTTCTGCATCAGGTGCCGGGTGTGGATGTCGAGCGCGGAAAACGGCTCGTCCATCAGGATGACCTTCGGCTCGACGATCAGCGCCTGCGCCATCTGCACGCGCTTGCGCTGCCCGCCCGAAAGCTGGTGCGGATACCGATGTTCGAAGCCCGACAGGCCGACCTTGGTCAGCCAGGCGCGGGCCTTGTGCTCGCGCTCGTCCTGGGCCACACCGCGAAACCGCAGGCCCAGTTCGACGTTCTGCAGCGCGGTCTTCCACGGCAGCAGGGCATCCTGCTGGAACAGGTAGCCCACGCTTTCCTGCACGCCACGCACCGGCTTGCCGTCGATGTGGATGCTGCCCGCCGACGGCGTCAGCAGGCCGGCGACGGCGTTGAGGATCGTGCTCTTGCCGCAGCCGGTCGGACCGACGATGGCGAGAAACTCGCCGTCGGCGACCTGCACGTCGACATCGCGCACGGCGGTGAAATCACCGAAGGACATGGTGACATTGTCGATCGCCACCGTGGGACGGGTCTGGATCGGCATCGGGTCTACTTCCCGCAGTCGGGCAACACTGGCGACAGCCATGGAACCTCCTGGCGTTACTGGGCCGGATCCGCGAGCGCGCGGTCGACGAAGGCGTTGGTGTAGGTCTTCTCCAGATCGATGTCGGCGTTGGCGACATCGGCGTTGAACTCGCGCAGCACCGTCAGCGGCGTGCGCAGGTCCTCGGGATTGAAGCGACCGTCGCGGGTGAAGATCGCGCGCGCGGCTTCGACCGCCTTGGCGTAGATCTCCCGATCGCCCGACACATACTTGTCGGGCAACGCGGCGACAATCTCCTCGGCTGAATGGTCGGCGATGAACGCCAGCGCCTTCTGTTGCACGCGAACGATCTTCTCGGCCACCTCGGGGCGCTTGTCGAGGAAGGACTGATCGGCGTACATCACCGACGTCGGGTAGATGCCGCCGTACACCTCCCGAGCACCGGCGTCGCTGCGCGCGTCGATGATGATCTTGCCCACGCCCCGCTCGGCGATCAGCGTCGCTGCCGGGTCGTAGTTGACCAGCAGGTCGACTTTGCCCTGGTCGAGCGCGGCAACCGCGGCCGCGCCCGAGCCCACGCCGATGATCGAAATGTCGTCGACCGGGATGCCATGCTGGGCGAGGAAATGCCGCACGAAGAAGTCCGACGACGAGCCTGGGGCGGTGATGCCGACATTCATGCCGCGGATCGAAGCCGGATTGGCCGGATCGAAGGTACTGTCGGGCCGGCCAGCCAGCACCAGGCCGGAGTTGCGCGACAGCAGCACGAAGCCGACCACGTTCTTGTGCTTGGCCTGCATCTGGATGGTGTGATCGTAGAAGCCCACCGCGACGTCGGTGGAACCTGCGACCAGCGCCTGCAGCACCTTGGAGCCGCCCTGAGCGAAGTTCTCGGTGCGCACGTCCAGCCCGACTTCATCGAAGTAGCCGTTGGCATCGGCGATGAAGAACGGCAGGTTGTTGAGGTTGTAGGAGCCGACGCTGATGCGGACGGACTCGGTGCCCTCGCCGCCGCGGCCGCTACAGCCGGCCAGGCAGACGAGTGCCGCCGCGCAGGCGGCGAGAATGAAGCGCTTGTACATCGATCCCTCCCAGGATGGTGATGGTGCGATCCGGGCTGCGCCCGGGTGAGTCAGGTCATGCCGCCGAGCTCCATGCTGCTGCCGCGTCCCTGCGCGGATCCGTGCTGGCGAACACACGGCCTTCGAACAGGCGTCGCGCCGTCCTGACGACGCTGGCGACGATCGCGGCATCCGGGCCAGGTCGGTGCAGCGCCACATCCAGGCGGCCGCTGGGGTGTTCGAGGGCGACGTCGGCAGGCAACGCCAGCTCGCCCGCCATGCGCTGCGCCAGGGTGCCCGGGGTCACGCACGCCGTCGAGATGCCGACCGCACCGGTAATCGCCAGCGCACTGTGGCACTGGTGCGGCATGAAGTACCGCACCTGAAGCGTGCCGCCGGCACGCGGCGGCAGCAGTAGCACCGGCTTTGGGATCACCCGGTCGGCGGCGTCGGCGATGCCCATCCGCTGCCCGGCCTCGATGCGGATCCGTTCCAGCCGGGCCAGCATCGCGGTGTCGGCATTGAGCGCGGCGACGCTCTCCTCGCCGGTCACGCCGAGCGCGGACGCGGCCAGCATCACCATCGGCATGGCGCAGTCGACGCAGCTCACTTCCACGCCATCGATCCACTCGCTGGCCGCGCCGGTGGGCAGCAGCTTGCCGGTGCGCGCGCCCGCCGCATCGAGAAACGCCAGCGAGATCGGCGCCGCGGTGCCCGGCGCGCCGGCGATGGCGGTGTCGCCCCGGTAGCTGACCCGGCCGCGCGGCGTCTGCACCGTCGCCAGCACCACCTTGCCGGTATTGACGTTGTGGATACGCACCAGCGTCTGCGGATCGGACGCGGCAACCATGCCCGATTCGATCGCGAACGGGCCCACCGCGGCCAGCATGTTGCCGCAATTGGGGGTGGTGTCGACCACCTTCTGGTCGGGCCGGACCTGCGCGAACAGATAGTCGATGTCTGCATCGGCACGGCTGGCCGGGCCGACGATCGCGACCTTGCTGCTCAGGGCGTTGCCGCCGCCGATGCCATCGATCTGCAGCGGATGCCCCGACCCCATCAGGTCGAGCAGCAGCCGATCCCGCTGGGCAGGATCGCCGGGCAGGTCCGAGGCGAGGAAGAACGGCCCTTTAGAGGTACCGCCCCGCATCAGGACACAAGGCAGGCTGTAAAGATCGTTGGACATGGCGCGGCCAGATTGATATGTATATCGAATCAATAATTCGATTCGTTCCGATCTTGTCATGGGCCGAATTGATCTGTGAATTGCTTTCTTCTGGATGATTGATCCGATATGAGCATTAATTGCGAAATTCTCGATCTGCGCGCCTTCCTGCTCGTCGCCGATACCCGCAGCTTCCATCGCGCCGCCGAGGCGCTGCATGTCTCGCAACCGGCGCTGAGCCGGCGCATCCAGAAGCTCGAACATGCCGTCGGGGCACCGTTGCTCGAGCGCACCACGCGCAGCGTCGCGCCGACCGCGGTCGGGCAGAACCTGCTGCCGCTGGTGCGGCGGATGATCGAGGAGTTCGACGGCTCGCTGTTCTCCTCGCGCGGCGTCGACGACGGCCGCGGCAGCCAGGTCACGATCGCCTGCCTGCCGACCGCGGCGTTCTACTTCCTGCCCAGCGTCATCGCCCGCTTCCACGAGGACCATCCCAATGTCCGCTTCCGGATCCTCGACATCCCGGCCACCGAGGGCCTGCAGGCGGTCGAGCGCGGCGAGGTCGAGTTCGGGGTGAACTTCATGGGCGCGTCCGACCCCGAGCTGGAGTTCGACGTCCTGGTCGAGGACCCGTTCGTGCTCGCCTGCCGCCGCGATCA
Source organism: Luteimonas sp. RC10 (assembly GCF_014192745.1). Taxonomy (GTDB): domain Bacteria; phylum Pseudomonadota; class Gammaproteobacteria; order Xanthomonadales; family Xanthomonadaceae; genus Luteimonas. The sequence continues at coordinate 43,484 of NZ_JACHYJ010000006.1, read as the reverse complement.
TCCGCTGGCGAAGAAGCGCCGCGTGACCTGGCACGACATCGCCCAGCACCCGTTGATCACCGTGCATCGCACCAGCGGCAACCGCACTCTGCTCGACGGCGCCCTGGCGCGCGAGAACCTCAAGCTGAGCTGGTTCTACGAGGTGACCCATCTGTCGACGTCGCTGGGCCTGGTCGAGGCCGGCGTCGGCATCTCGGTGCTGCCACGGATGGCCACGCCGCAGGAGGAACACTCCATCCTGGTGACCCGCGAGATCGCGCCCCCGGTGGTGTCACGTACGATCGGCATCGTGCGGCGGCGCGGTGCGATGCTGTCGCCGGCGGCCGAACGGTTCCTGCAAATGCTCAAGAGCACCTGGCAGGATCCGGCCACGGCCTCGCGGCGATGACACCTCCGCCACGCCGTGCGATCTACACTGACCGGATCGATACGGTGACACCCGCCCATCCGTCACAGACCGGGCCGACGTCCGGCCGCATGCAGCACGCCATGACCAGCCCGGCTGCGTCACCGCCAGCAACCGCGACAGGAGCTCCTCCATGACCGATTCCTTTTCCACGCGCGCCGAACTCGACGTCGCCGGCCAGCGCTATACCTATGCCAGTCTCCCGGCGCTGGCGGCGAAGTTCGATATCGCCCGCCTGCCCTACTCGATGAAGATCCTGCTGGAGAACCTGCTGCGCCATGAGGACGGCGAAACGGTGACCGCACGGCATATCGAGGCGGTCGCGCGCTGGCAGGCGACGGCCGAGCCCGATACCGAAATCGCCTTCATGCCGGCCCGCGTGGTGCTGCAGGACTTCACCGGCGTGCCCTGCGTGGTCGACCTGGCGGCGATGCGCGACGCGGTCGTGCGCCTGGGCGGACGGCCCGAGCAGATCAATCCGCTGATCCCCTCCGAACTGGTCATCGACCATTCGGTGCAGGTCGACGTGTTCGGCCGTCCCGACGCGCTCGATCTCAACGGCAAGATCGAGTTCGAGCGCAACAAGGAGCGCTACGGCTTCCTGCGCTGGGGCCAGAAGGCGTTCGACAACTTCAAGGTCGTGCCGCCCAACACCGGCATCGTCCACCAGGTCAATCTCGAGCACCTGGCGCGCGTGGTCATGACCGCCGAGCGCGAGGACGGCACGCGCTGGGCCTACCCCGACACCGTGTTCGGGACCGACTCGCACACCACGATGATCAACGGCATCGGCGTGCTGGGCTGGGGCGTGGGCGGCATCGAGGCCGAGGCCGCGATGCTCGGCCAGCCGTCGTCGATGCTGATCCCGCAAGTGGTGGGCTTCAAGCTGACCGGCCGTCTGCCCGAGGGCGCGACCGCGACCGACCTGGTGCTGACCGTGACCGAGATGCTGCGCAAGCACGGCGTGGTCGGCAAGTTCGTCGAATTCTTCGGTGACGGGCTGCAGCATCTGCCGCTCGCCGACCGCGCGACGATCGGCAACATGGCGCCCGAGTACGGCGCGACCTGCGGCATCTTCCCGATCGACGCCGAATCGCTGAACTATCTGCGCCTGTCGGGCCGCAGCGAGGACCAGATCGCGCTGGTCGAGGCCTATGCCAAGGCGCAGCAGCTCTGGCACGAGCCGGGCGCGCCCGAAGCCGAATACAGCAGTGTGCTGACGCTCGACATGGGCACGGTGCGGCCGTCGCTCGCCGGCCCCAAGCGCCCGCAGGACCGCGTGCTGCTGGAGGATGTGCAACAGAATTTCCGCGACAACGTCGGTGCGTTGACCGCGCGCCGCGATGCGGCCAACGACACCCAGATCGACCGCTTCGAAAAGGAAGGCGGCGGTCAGCCGCAGGCCGAGCGCCTCGCCGCCCGGCCGGTCTCCAAGATCATGCTCGAAGACGGCGAGCACGAGCTGACCGACGGCTCGGTGGTGATCGCCGCGATCACCTCGTGCACCAACACCTCCAACCCCGCGGTGATGCTCGGCGCTGGCCTGCTTGCGCGCAACGCGGCCGCCAAGGGGCTGAAGGCGGCGCCTTGGGTCAAGACCTCGCTGGGGCCCGGCTCGCTGGTGGTCACCGACTATCTCGAGAAGGCGGGCGTCATGGACGACCTGCAGAAGCTCGGCTTCTATGTCGTGGGTTACGGCTGCACGACCTGCATCGGCAACTCCGGACCGCTGCCCGATGCGGTGTCCAAGGGCATCGCCGAGAACGACCTTGCGGTCGCGTCGGTGCTGTCGGGCAACCGCAACTTCGAGGGCCGCATCCACGGCGAGGTCAAGATGAATTACCTCGCCTCGCCGCCGCTGGTGGTCGCCTACGCGATCGCCGGCACGGTCGACATCGACCTGTCGCGCGATCCGCTGGGCAAGGACCCGGACGGCAACCCGGTCTATCTGCGCGACATCTGGCCGTCGAACAAGGAGATCGGCGACTTCATCGCGCGCACGATCGGGCCGGAGATGTTCGCCAAGAACTACGCCGACGTGTTCAAGGGCGACACGCGCTGGAACACCATCGAGTCGCCCGACGGCGAGCTCTATGCCTGGGACGAGGCCTCGACCTACATCAAGAACCCGCCCTACTTCGAGGGCATGACGATGGACGTGGGCAGCATCGACGACATCCATGGCGCGCGGGTGATGGGCCTGTTCGGCGACTCGATCACCACCGACCACATCTCCCCGGCCGGCAACATCAAGAAGGACTCGCCCGCCGGTCGCTTCCTGCAGTCGCGCGGCGTCCAGCCCGCGGACTTCAACAGCTACGGCTCGCGCCGCGGCAACGACGATGTGATGGTCCGCGGCACCTTCGCCAACATCCGCATCAAGAACCTGTTCTTCGGCGGCGAGGAAGGCGGCAACACGCTGTACTTCGGCAAGGGCGAGCCGGAGAAGCTGGCGATCTATGACGCGGCGATGAAGTACCGCGCCGACGGCGTGCCGCTGGTGGTGTTCGCCGGCAAGGAGTACGGCACGGGCTCCTCGCGCGACTGGGCGGCCAAGGGCACCAACCTGCTCGGCGTCAAGGCGGTGATCGCCGAAAGCTTCGAGCGCATCCACCGCTCCAACCTGGTCGGCATGGGTGTGCTGCCGTGCCGGTTCCAGGATGGCGAGAACGCACAGACGCTGGGGCTGGACGGCACCGAGACGATCGATATCACCGGTCTCGACGACGGCCGCGCCAAGCGTGCGCAGGTGGTGGCGACCAAGGCCGACGGCCGCCAGATCCGCTTCGAGGTCCACGTGCTGCTGCTGACCCCGAAGGAAGTGGAGTACTTTCGCCACGGCGGTCTGCTGCACTACGTGCTGCGTCAGCTCGCCGGCAAGAAAGCAGCCTGAGCCCGGATCGGGCACGCACCCTGCCCGCCGCCGCAGCGCGGCGGGCAGTCGGCGGGGACACGCGCGCGGCGTGCGCATACGCGGCGCGGCTGCCGCGCCGCGCCTTGCCTCGCCTGGAAAGCCTGTGCTCCAATCGAACGCGATTGCGCAGGTACGCTCACCGCTTCGAGTGACGGCCTTCATCAGGGAGAAGACCGAATGACCGACCAACGCCCGTGGCTGGCGAACTACCCTGCGGGCATCCCCGCCGAAATCGATCCCAACGAGTACCCCTCGGTCCCCGCGGTCCTCGATGAAGCGATCGCGAAGTACCGCGACAAGCCCGCGTTTTCGAACATGGGCAAGACCCTCACCTACGGCGAGCTCGACACCTACAGCCGGCAGTTCGCGGCCTACCTGCTGGGCGAACTCAAGCTCAAGAAGGGCGACCGCGTCGCGATCATGATGCCCAACTGCCTGCAGTATCCGATCGCCATCTTCGGCGTCCTGCGCGCGGGGCTGACGGTGGTGAACACCAATCCGATGTACACCGCCCGCGAACTGCGCCACCAGTTGGTCGACTCCGGCGCCGCGGCGATCCTGGTGATGGACAACTTCGGCAAGACGGTGCAGGACGTCATCGCCGACACCCAGATCAAGCAGGTCGTGACCACGGGCCTTGGCGACCTGCTCGGCTTCCCGAAGGGCGCGATCGTCAATCTGGTGGTCAAGCACGTCAAGAAGATGGTGCCCGACTACACCATCCATGGCGCGATCCGCTTCCGCGAAGCGCTCGCGCGCGGCAGCAAGCACACGCTGCCCGAGGTTGCGATCGCGCACGAGGACATCGCGTTCCTGCAGTACACCGGCGGCACGACCGGCGTGGCCAAGGGTGCGATGCTCACCCATCGCAACATGGTCGCCAACATGCAGCAGGCGGCGGCGTGGCTGGGCACCAACGCCAAGCGCGGCGAGGAACTGATCGTCACCGCACTGCCGCTCTATCACATCTTCGCGCTGACCGCGAACTGCCTGGTGTTCATGGAGTTCGGCGGCCACAACCATCTGATCACCAACCCGCGCGACATGCCCGGCTTCGTCAAGGAGCTCAAGGGCATCCGCATGACCGCGATCACCGGCGTCAATACGCTGTTCAACGGCCTGCTCAACACGCCCGGGTTCGACCAGGTGGACTTCTCGCGCCTGCATCTGAGCCTGGGCGGCGGCATGGCCGTCCAGCGCGCGGTGGCCGAGCGCTGGAAGGCGGTCACCGGCACCACGCTGGTGGAAGCCTACGGCCTGACCGAGACCTCGCCTGCGGCCTGCATCAACCCGATGACGCTGGCCGACTACAACGGCTCGATCGGCCTGCCGGTGCCCTCCACCGAGGCCTGCATCAAGGACGAGAACGGCGCGCAACTGCCGGTCGATGAGGTCGGCGAACTGTGCATCCGCGGGCCCCAGGTCATGAAGGGCTACTGGCAGCGCCCGGACGACACCGCAGACGCGATCGATGCCGAGGGCTGGCTGCATACCGGCGACATGGCGCGGATGGATGCCGGTGGCTACTTCTACATCGTCGACCGCAAGAAGGACATGATTCTGGTCTCGGGCTTCAACGTCTATCCCAACGAGATCGAGGACGTGATCGCGATGATGCCCGGCGTGCTCGAGGTCGCGGCGATCGGCGTGCCCGATGAGCGCTCGGGCGAGGTGGTCAAGGTCGTCATCGTGCGCAAGGATCCCAACCTGACCGCCGACCAGGTCAAGGCCCATGCCCGCGAGCACCTGACCGGCTACAAGCACCCGCGCATCGTGGAGTTCCGCAGCGAGTTGCCCAAGACCAACGTCGGCAAGATCCTGCGCCGAGAGCTCCGCGAAGCCGCCCCCGAATCGTGATATCGATCACACTTTTGAGACGATATCCGTCCCAAAGTGCCTGCAAGCCATTGAAGCCATTGCCCTGACGCCCCGATGCGCGCATAGAGCGCGCATCGGGCGATTCAGCATCCACGCGGGTTTGCACCGGCGCCCGACGGTGCGAACCCCGTTTCAGGGGATTTTCAATGCACACCATCGAACCCATTCGTCGCGAAGGCGCTGCCGCGCCATCACTCCTCCGCCTGCACCACGACGCTTCCAGCGATGCGCACTGGTGCTTCATGCATGCGCAGCCGGCCAGTGCGCAGCCTGACTACCGGCCCTGCTTCTCTCCCGGACTGCTTCGCGAACTGCGGCTGTTCGCCCAGGCGAGCATCGAGCAGATTTCTGAGCGGGCCCGGGTCGCGCCTGCGCATCTGTCGCATATCGTCCTGGCCTCCGATGCCCCGGTGTACAACCTGGGCGGCGACCTGCAGCTGTTCGTGGACCTGATCCGACTGCGCGACCGTGAGGCCCTGACCCGTTACGCCCGGCAATGCGTCGACAACATCCACCTGCTGCAGACCCGGTTGCACCCCAACGCCCACACCATCGCGCTTGTCCAGGGCGATGCGCTGGGCGGCGGCCTGGAACTCGCCCTGGCCTGCCGCACCATCGTCGCCGAGCGCGGCGTCCAGATGGGCTTCCCCGAGGTATTGTTCGGCCTGTTCCCGGGGATGGGGGCCTACTCGCTCCTGGCCCAACGGGTGAGCCCGCACGTCGCCGAGGAGATGATGCTGTGCGGCACCATGTACAGCAGCGAGGACCTGCACCGGCTCGGCCTGGTCGATGTGCTGGTCGAGCCTGGGGAAGGCGTGCAGGCGGTCCACGAGCAGATCCGCAAGCATCGACGGATCGCCACCGCGCGTCTGGCGCTGCACCGCGTCCGCGACGGCGCCCATCCGATCCCGCTCGCCGAACTGGTCCGCATCACCGATATCTGGGTCGATACCGCCCTGCAGCTCGAGGCACGGCATCTGCGGACGATGGAACGCCTGGTCCGCGCGCAACAGCGGCTGCAGCCCGCACCGGCTGAGGTCGGGCGCACCGCCGTCGGCGGCTGAGCGCAACACGGCCCCCGGGTCAGACGGCGTCTGACCCGGGCAGGCCGATCCGTGGCAGATCACCGCGCACCCGCAGCGCCTCCAGCGCGTCGTCGAGCGCCCGACCCAGCCCCTGCAGCAACAGCCGCCATTCGATGGCCAGGCGGTCGGACGGCATCCGCATGCCCCGGGAGGCCTGCGCCTCAAGTTCGGAGGCGCCGAGGTTGGCGGCCGTGCCCTTGAGCGCGTGACACAGGTCGCGCACTTCGTCCCATCGTCCCGCGTCCGATGCGCCCGCCAGGTCGACCAGGCACTTGCGCGCGTCGCGCGCGCATTCCGACAGGAAGCGTCGGATGAACGCCTCGTCGAATCCCATGTCGCGCATCTCGTCGATCACCGGTGTCGACATCCGATCCACTCGCGGCCGCAGGTCGGACGCGCGTCGCCCAGCCTCCACACCCGGTGCGATCTCGGCCAGCGTTTCGAGCAAGCGCTCGATGACCACCGGCTTGGTGAGATAGGCGAACGCGCCCGCACGTCGACAGTTCTCCTGCGCCTCGGCGGTGGCGTCGGCGGTCAGCACGATGAACGGCGTGCGCCGGCCGCTGCCCGCCTCGATGACGCGGGTCTGCCGAAGGACGTCCAGGCCGTCGGCGCCGGGCATGTGCAGATCGGTGATCACCGCATCGAAGTGCTCGCGCTCGAGCGCATCGAGCACGGCTTCGCCATCGTCGACGAGCAGCGGGCGGTGCCCGGCACGCTCGAGCAGGCGGCGCAGCACCATCAGATTGGCCGATTGGTCGTCAGCGACCAGCACGCGCAGCGGCGCGACCCGGGCCCGATGGCGCACAAAAGGATCGGCGAACGCAATCACGTTGCCCTCCCCCGCCCGACGCGCTGGCGCATCGCCGGCCACGCGGCCGAACGGCAACTCCACCCAGAAGTGCGACCCCTGCCCCGGCTGGCTTTCGGCCTGGATGCTGCCGTCCATCTGTTCGGCCAGGCCCTTGGCGATCGTGGTCCCCAGGCCCGTGCCCCCGTAGCGCCGCCCCAGGCCCGAGTCCACCTGCTCGAACGCATCGAAGATACGGACCAGGGCATCGGGGGCGATGCCGATGCCGGTGTCGCGGACCGAGAACCGCACCCGCACCCGCTCAGGCCCCGCCTCCACGGTGGAGATCGCGAGCGTGACCTCGCCGCGCTCGGTGAACTTGATCGCATTCGACAACAGGTTGACCAGGATCTGCCGCAGGCGGTTGCTGTCGCCATACAGCGTAGCGGGCACGTCGTCGGCGATCGACGAGGCCAGCGCCAGCCCCTTGGCCTGCGCGCTTGGCCCGAGCATGACCTCGATGCCGCGCACCAGGTCGTGGAGCGCGAAGGCGCTGTCGTTGCGCTGGAACTTGCCGGCCTCGATCTTGAACAGGTCCAGCACATCGTCGACCAGGGCCTGCAGGGCCTTGGCCGAGGTCTGGATGACCAGCGCGCTTTCGCGCTGCTCCGCACTCAGCGGCGTGGTCACCAGCAATTCGGACATGCCCACGATGCCGTTGAGCGGGGTGCGGAACTCATGGCTCATGTTGGCCAGGAACCGGCTCTTGGCCTCGCTGGCGGCCCGCGCGGCGGCGGTGGCATCGGTGAGTGCACGCAACAGCGAGCTCAGGTAGAGCGGGACCGCGACCAAGCCGGCGAGCAGGCCCAGCGCCAACGGCAGGTTGTGCTGTTGCCAGTACGGGGTGGTCGCGATCGCGACCCCGAACGTGATCACCGCAAACCCGATCGCCGCGTACAGGTAGCGCGGCCCGAACCGCAGGCCGTTGCCGACCGTGACCCACATGATCACCACGTACAACCAGGCCAGCAGGTCGCCGAGCAGGTACAGGCCCACACCCATGAGGCTGTAGTCGGCCAACATGCCCAGCACCCGGCGCGGATGCGAGACGCCGGGGCGCCACAGCAGCCAACCGGCGATGCCCAATGCGACTGCGACCTCGACCGCGAGATAAGCCTCCGACAGGCGCAGCTCGCGAGCGACCTCGGGGTGGCGGCCCACCACGAGCTGGAGGTAGGCATAGATCACGCACAGCATGACCAGGCGCACGGCCGCCTGGCCATGCTCGCTGTCGGGCCGCCCTGCCAGGCGGCTGCCGATCCAGCGCACGACGCCTTTCACGTCATTGCAGCCGGGTCGCGGTCCGGTCCAGGCGTGCGCAGATCTCCTCCAGCCGCGCCCGGTTCGACAGCAGCGCCTCCACGCAGCGCGGATCGAACGCGCGTCCACTGTTGTGCCCAATGTACTCGAGCGCCTCGTCCATCGACCAGGCGCGCTTGTAAGGGCGACGCGAGACCAGCGCATCGAACACGTCGGCCACCGCGACGATGCGCGCCTCGAGTGGGATCTGCTCGCCCGACAGCCCATCGGGGTAGCCGCTGCCGTCGAAGCGTTCTTGATGGCGCAATGCGATGCTGGCGCTGAGCTGGACGAACCGGTTGTGGCTGTCGCTCAACAGTTCGTAACCGATCCGCGGGTGTTGCCGCATCACGTCCAGTTCGGCCTCGTCCAGCGGTCCGGGCTTCATCAAGATCGCATCGGGCATCGCGATCTTGCCGATGTCGTGCAGCGGCGCGGCCAGTTCGATCATCCGCACCTCGTCCTCGAACAGCCCCATCGCCTCGGCGACCATGCCCGCGACCGCGGCCACGCGCTCGAGGTTGGCGCTGGTGCTGGCATCGCGATAGGCGATCGCGCGGGCCAGCCGGGTCAGGGTCTCGCGCTCGCGTTCCTCGACCTCGTGCATGCTGCGCAGCAGCCGCTGCTCGAGCGACAGCGCCCGCTGCTTGACCGATTCGGCCTGCTGACGCAACTGCAGCAGGTTGCGGCAGCGGGCCCGCAGCTCGCGTGGGCGCACCGGCTTGACCAGGAAATCGATGACGCCGGCATCGAGCGCAGCCTGGCGAATCGGCTCGTCGCCGACCACGGTGACCAGCACGACCGGGACATCCCGATGCGGCGGCAGCTTGCGGAAGCGGCGGGCGAACTCCAGCCCGTCCATGCCCGGCATCCGGTAATCGAGCAGCAACAGGTCGGCGCGGTGGCTGTCGCACCAGCCCAGCGCCTGCTCCGGATCCTCGAAGTCGAAGACATCGAGCTCCGGGCTGATGTCCTCGAGGATATGCCGCAACATGGTTCGCGCGGACGTCTGGTCGTCGACGATCACGATGTTCAACGCAGGCCCCTTCTGACGATGCGCGAAATACCGGTGGCATCGCGCTTGGCCGATCTTAGCGCGCCCTGCCAGCAACAGGGGAAATCGTATTCAGCGATGCATCGAAGCGCCGGTGGCCGTTGGATCGCCGCCGGTCTCAGGCCTCGCTCTGTGGGCGCATGTACGGGAACAGCAGCACGTCGCGGATGGACGATGACCCGGTCAGCAACATGACCAGCCGGTCGATGCCGATGCCCAGGCCGCCCGTCGGCGGCAGGCCGACCTCGAGCGCGCGGATGTAGTCGGCATCGAAGTGCATCGCCTCGTCGTCGCCGCCTTCGCGAGCGTCGACCTGGGCGCGGAAACGCGCGGCCTGGTCCTCGGGATCGTTCAGCTCGGAGAAGCCGTTGGCGATCTCCTTGCCGCCGATGAACAGTTCGAAGCGGTCAGTGATGCCGGCCTCGGTGTCCGATTCGCGGGCCAGGGGCGAGACCTCGACCGGATAATGGGTGATGAAGGTCGGCTGGATCAGGCCGGTCTCGACGGTCTTTTCGAAGATCTCCAGCAGCAGCTTGCCCCAGCCGTAGCCCGGCTTGACGTGCACGCCCAGGCGCGCGCAATGGGCGGCCAGCGCGTCGCGGTCGCGACAATCGGCAACGCTGATCTCCGGGTTGAGCTCGCGCACCGCCTCCTCGAGCTTCCAGCGTCGGAACGCCGGGCCGACGTCGATCGCATGGCCGTCCCATTCCAGTGCGGTGGTGCCGACCGCCTGCACCGCCACGTCGCGGATCAGCGCCTCGGTTAGGTCCATGACCTCTTCGTAGGCGACGTAGGCCTCGTAGAGCTCGAGCATCGTGAACTCGGGGTTGTGTCGCGTCGACACGCCCTCGTTGCGGAAGTTGCGGTTGATCTCGTAGACGCGCTCGAAGCCGCCGACGACCAGACGCTTGAGGTAGAGCTCGGGCGCGACGCGCAGGTAGAGATCCAGGTCCAGCGCATTGTGGTGGGTCGTGAACGGCTTGGCCGCCGCGCCGCCGGCCAGGTAATGCATCATCGGCGTCTCGACTTCGAGGAAGTCGCGCGCGTCGAGCCACTGGCGGATCGCCGCGACGATCCTCGAGCGCTTGACGAACACCGCGCGCGCGTCGGGCGAGACGATCAGATCGACATAACGCTGGCGATAGCGCTGCTCGACATCCGACAGTCCGTGCCACTTGTCGGGCAACGGCCGCAGCGACTTGGTGAGCAGGCGCAAGGTCTCGGCCTTGATCGACAGCTCGCCGGTCTTGGTGCGCATCAGCGTGCCTTCGGCCGCGACGATGTCGCCCACATCCCAGCCCTTGAACGCCTCGTAGCGCTCGCCCAGCGTGGTCGATTGCAGGAACAACTGGATCCGGCCGCTCACGTCCTGGATCTGCGCGAACGCGGCCTTGCCCATGACCCGCTTGGCCATCAGCCGGCCGGCCACCGCGACCCGCCGGCCTTCGGCCTCCAGCGCCTCGCCTGTCCAGCGCTCGGCATCGGCGTACGTCGCCTGCAGCGCGCCGGCCTCGTCGCGGCGGCGGAAGTCATTGGGGAACGCCACGCCCTGCCCGCGCAGCGCGGCCAGTTTGCCGCGACGCTCGGCGATCAGGGCGTTGTCATCGGCGGGCTGGGGGCTGTCGGGCTGCTGGCTCATGAGGGTCTCGGAAAAATCAGGTGTTGGCCGCGGATCGACGCGGAGAAAACGGATCGGAACGGGACGACGTGCAGTTGGGCACGATCCTGCCCGCAGGCGCTGGGCGCCAGGGGCATGGACCGGCTGCGCGGGTATCGCTCCCGTTCCTGCGCCGGGCGCACGCCCGGTGGCGCAGGGCGGCGTGCGCCGGATCGGCGGTCATCGCACCGATCCGCAGCGCAGCACTCAGTTGGCATCCAGCCGCTTGGCGCCGGCCTCCAGGCCGGACTTGAGTGCGGCCTCGACGAACTCGTCCAGATCGCCGTCGAGCACCTTCTGGGTGTCGCTGCGCTCCACGCCGGTGCGCAGATCCTTGATGCGGCTCTGGTCGAGCACGTAGTTGCGGATCTGGCTGCCCCAGCCGATATCGGACTTAGTCGCTTCCAGCGCATCCTTCTCGGCATTGCGCTTCTGCAGTTCCAGTTCGTAGAGCTTGGCGGCGAGCATCTTCATCGCCCGATCGCGGTTGGCGTGCTGGCTGCGTTCGGTCTGACAGGCGACGACGGTGTTGGTCGGCACATGGGTGATGCGCACCGCCGACTCGGTCTTGTTGACGTGCTGGCCGCCGGCACCGGACGAGCGGTAGACATCGGTCCGCAGGTCGGCCGGGTTGATCTCGATGTCGATCTTGTCGTCGACCTCCGGGGACACGAACACCGACGTGAACGAGGTATGCCGGCGGTTATCGGAATCGAACGGCGACTTGCGCACCAGCCGATGCACGCCGATCTCGGTCTTGAGCCAGCCGTAGGCGAAGTCGCCCTCGACGCGGAACGTCGCCGACTTGATGCCGGCCACTTCACCGCCCGACACTTCCATCAGTTCGGCCTTCCAGCCACGGCTCTCGGCCCAGCGCAGATACATGCGCAGCAGCATCTCGGCCCAGTCCTGGGCTTCGGTGCCGCCGGCACCGGCCTGGATGTCGACGAAGGCGGCGGCCGAGTCCATCTCGCCGGAGAACATGCGCTGGAACTCCAGCTTGTCGACCTGGCTGGCGTAGCCCTCGACATCGGCGACGACCGCCTGCGCGGTGTCCTCGTCGTTCTCCGATTCGGCCAATTCCAGCAGCTCGGCCGCGCCGTTCAGGCCCTCGGTCAGCGTGCGGATGCCATTGACGGTCTTGTCGAGCGTGGCGCGCTCGCGACCCAGCGCCTGCGCGCGCTCGGGATCGTTCCAGATATTCGGGTCTTCGAGCTCGCGCTCGACTTCTTCTAGACGTTCGCGACGGGCATCGTAGTCAAAGATACCCCCTCAGCGCATCCAGCCGACCGCGAAGGTCGGCGATGCGCTGGCGAACAGGATTGAGTTCGATCATGAGTGCGGTGGGACTCGCGTAAAGAGCCGGGGATTCTAGCAAGCCGCGCACCCGGCAGTCCCGGCCGGCGCACAGCGCCGACCGGGATGCCGCCTCAACGGCGTTCGAGCAGGATGCGGTACGGGCCGCCGGCGTCGCCATCGAGCGCGGAAGCCTCGACCACGTAGCGACCGGGCTGGAGCCGCTGGACGATCCGGGCATCGAGCCCACCGGCGCCGTCGTCGTCGCTGGCCACCTCGTTGCCGTCCTTGGTCAGCGACAGGTAGCTGTCGATCTGGCTGGAGCGCATCTCGATCGCGTAGTCGCCGGCACTGCGGACCTCGAACGACCAGCGGTCGGTCATGCCGGGCAGCAGGGCGGTCTCGACCGGGCGGCCGATCGTCAGCGCACCGCCGCCTGCGCCTTCCGGCACTTCGGTCGCGGTCAGCGACAGCGTGTAGGGGCCTGCGCCGGGCGTCGCGCTGTCGGCCTCGAGCGTGTAGGTGCCGGCTTCGAGCAGCATGCCGATGCGCGCATTGAGGCGTTCGCCGCCATCGTCGTCCTCCTTCTGCACGCCCTGGCCGGACAGTCGCATCAGCGGATCGATCTCGTCGCTGCGCATGTCCAGGCGGACCACCCGGCGTTGCGGCAGCGTGAAGCGATAGGTGTGCGGGCGCCCGGCGTACAGGCCGGTGACCGTCGACCCGATCGCCAGCTCACCGCCTTCGCGCAGGTCGCCGGTCTCGAAGCTCGACGCGGTGACACTGATGCGGTAGGCACCGCTGGCACCTTCGCTGCCGTAGCGCTTGGCAGTCAGGCGATAGCGGCCCGGGGCCAGACGCAGCGTCAGACGCGCGTTGCTGCCCTCGCCGCCGTCATCGTTGCTGACCGAGACGCCCGGTCCATCCAATGCCAGGACCGCATCGAAGTCATCGGACATCATGTCGATCGTGTAGATCCCGTCGCGGTCGATCTGCAACGGCAGCTCCCGCTCGCCATCGGTCCAGTCGCCGATGGTCGAACCGACGCGCAGCGCCTGGCCGTTGTAGGTGTCCACACGCGAGGAGATCAGCGTGTAGGGGCCGTACGACGAGGCGTCGGTGCCGCTGACGGCGATCGTGTAGCGGCCCGCGCGCCGGGCCCGGATCGTCAGCGACGCGGTCTCGCCGCGGTCGTTGGACGAACCGACCAGTTCATTGTCCAGGAATGCCGCCAGCCGCGCGCGCAGCGCGCCGGTCACCTTGAACGTGGCGACTTCGCCCTCGCGCAGATCCACGCGGTAGAGCTGGCTGCGCGAGCCGTCCTGGTGGTTGAGGCTGGAGCGGCTGGTGATCTCACCGCGCACCTCGCCGCCGATCGACAGCGGTGCGGGATCGGTGGCCTGGGCCTGCACCAGAGCAGGCGCGATGGCGAGCGCGATCGCCAGCGAAAGCGTATGGACGGTTTTCAAGCGAATCTCCCTTCGACAGTAGAGGCGCCCTGCGCAATCGCGGGCGCGGCGGCGCATTCTCGCACCCGTTCAGGGAAAAAGGGATCACCGTCCTTCCGGGGGCACAAGGACTTCGCTGCGCCCTGGCCGATAGGCAGCCCCACCCTGGCGATGGATCGCTCGCAAACCGGCGTCCAAACCGGGGTCAGCCCGCCATCGGCTCGCGGTGCTCGACCAGCAACTGCACCGCATCGCCGCCGCGGTAGTCGTCGGGCGCGAGCCGGTAGACGATGCGCTCGCGCGGGGCCGGCGCGACCTCGCGCCAGGCGCCGAAATGGATCGCATCGACGGTCGCCGGACGGCCGTCGAGCCGCAGGCTGAGCTTGAGGTGCCGCCCCCCGACCACCCGCCAGTCGACGACCGCGAACTCGCCGTCGAACAACGGCTCGGGGAAGCCCTGCCCCCAGGGCCCGGCATCGCGCAGGTGCGCGGCGTGCACGATGTCGAACTCGCCGGGCCCGAGCGGACCGTCGGTGACGATCTCCGCCCGCAGCAGCGCCGGATCGAGCAGGGTCGCAACCGCCTGCCCGAAGGCGCGCTCGAACGCGGGCAAGGCCTCGCGCCGCAGGCTCAGGCCGGCGGCCATCGCATGCCCGCCGAAGCGCTCGATCAGGCCGGGATGCGCCACATCGACCGCGGCCAGCACGTCGCGGATATGCAGGCCTGGAATCGAGCGCGCCGAGCCGCGCAACTGGTCGCTGCCGGGCTCGGCCGGTGCGAAGGCGATCACCGGCCGATGCAGCGCGTCCTTCATCTTCGAGGCCACAAGACCGACGACCCCCGGATGCCAGTGCGGATCGTGCAGGCAGACCCCGATCGCCGCAGGGTCGACCGGCGGCCGGCCGGCGACCGCGGCCTCGGCGTCATCGAGCATCGACTGCTGCACTGCGCGGCGCTCGGCATTGATCGCGTGCAGCGTCGCCGCGAGCGTCTGCGCCTGGGTCGCGTCGTCGGTGAGCAGGCATTCGATACCGATCGCCATGTCCTCCAGGCGACCGGCGGCGTTGATGCGCGGCGCGATCCCAAAGCCGATGTCGCCGGTGGTCAAGCGCGCCGCCTGTCGCCCCGACACGTCGATCAAGGCCTGCAGGCCTGCGCAGCCCTGCCCGCTGCGCAGCCGGCGCAGCCCGGCCGCGACCAGCGCCCGGTTGTTGACGTCCAGCGGCACGAGATCAGCGACGGTGCCGACCGCGACCAGATCGAGCAGCGTCGCCAGGTCCGGCGCTGGACCTGCGAAGGCGCCGGTCTCGCGCAGCCGCCGGCGCAGCGCCAGCAGCACGTAGAAGATCACCCCGACGCCGGCCAGCGCCTTGCTCTGGAAGCGGTCGCCGGGCAGGTTCGGATTGACGATCGCATCGGCCGGCGGCAGGGCCTCGCCCGGCAGATGGTGGTCGGTCACCAGCACCTGCCAGCCTCGCGCTTTCGCCGCGGCGACGCCGGCGTGGCAGGCGATACCGTGGTCGACGGTCACCAGCAGAGCGGGATCCAGCGGCGCCAGCGCATCGACCAGGCCGGGCGACAGCCCATAGCCGTGGACGATGCGATTGGGCACGGCATGCACGACATCCCGCGCACCCAGCATGCGCAGCCCGCGCACCGCGACCGCGCAGGCAGTGGCGCCGTCGCAATCGAAGTCGCCGACGACCAGGATCCGTCTGCGCTGGGCGATGGCATCGGCGAGCAGGGTGGCCGCCGTATCGATGTTCGACAACCCGTCGGGCGGCAGCAGCCCGGCCAGGCGTGGCTGCGCGGCCTGCAGGTCGTGCGCACCGCGCGCCGCATAGATGCGCCGCAGCAGCGCCGGCACCGTCGCCGGCCAGTCGCCACCGGGCGCGCTGTCACGACGTCGGATCGTCGGCGATGGACGCGTCATGGCCGCGCCGCCGTCGCCGGCACAAGAGGCCGGCGCCAGATACGCAGGCGGTGCCAACGGCGCAAGGTCAGCACCCGGCCGTCCTCGTCGTCGAGGATCAGGGTATCGAGCCGGCCACCGGCCAGCGCCGCGAGTGCAGGCCGCAGCCAGTCGGCCTGCAGCTGGCGCAGATCGCGCAGCCCACCCAGGTCGATCAGCAGCGCGTCGCGCTGCGCGGGCCAGACCGACGGCAGCGGTTCGACTTCGGTCGCGATCGCCGCAAGCGCGCGCAGCGTCGCATCGTCGGTGAGCACGCGCGCCTGTGCGCCGCGCGGCACCGTCGACGCGTCAGGCAGCGGCCCCCCGCCCCAGAACCACAGCGCATTGACCGGAGGGCGCCCGGCCGCCGCCCTCGCGGTGTTCCAGGGGTGGGTGTGCAGGAGAATTTGCGCCTCGTTCGCCAGCGCCCGCCAGTGCCGCGCCTGGGCGCCGCCGTCATCGTGATCGGCCAGATCGGTGCCGAGCGCATCGGACGGGTCGACGAACGCCGGCAGCGCGGTCTCCCGCGGCAGCCGCAGATACCAGCGCGATGGCGATGGTGCGTCGAGCGCGAAGCCGGCCTCGGCGAACACCGGCTGCAGGACCGGCAGCAGCGCGTCGACATCGGCCTGCGCCAGACCCAGCGTCTCGCCGTGGCCCATCAGGCGCACACCATTGATGTCCGGCCGCAGCCAGGCCGGGTCGGCGCGCAGCCAGGCACTGCCCGGCGCGTCGGCATCGCCAACATCGACCTGGCGCGACAACGCCGCCAGCGGCCAGCCGCCTTCGGGCATCGCGACGTGCCGCGCAAGCTGCGGTCGACGCCCAGGCGCGGCCATCGTGCGATCAGCACGGCCCAGCGCACGCACGATGTCCGGCTGCCAGCGCTGCGCGCCGAAACGCGCGGCGGCGGGCAGCAGGAACGTCGCCGAGGTCACCGGCTCAGCCGAGATACTCGACGCTGACGATGTCGTAGTCGCGGGTGCCGCCAGGCGCATCGATGCTGATGCTGTCACCCTCATGCTTGCCGATCAGCGCACGCGCCACCGGCGAGGAGATCGCGATCAGACCCTGCTTGATGTCGGCCTCCAGGTCGCCGACGATCTGATAGCGCTTCTCTTCGTCGGTCTGCGCATCGGCGATCACCACGGTCGCGCCGAACACCACCTTGTCGCCGGCATTGAGCTTGGCGACATCGATCACATCGGCATGCGACAGCTCGCTCTCGAGCTGCTTGATCCGGCCCTCGATGAAGCTCTGCTGCTCGCGCGCGGCGTGGTACTCGGCGTTCTCCTTCAGGTCGCCGTGCGCACGCGCCTCGGCGATCGCATCGATGACTGCCGGCCGCTTGACCGACTTCAGTTCCTCGAGCTCCTCGCGCAGGCGCTGCGCGCCGCGCGTGGTCATGGGTGCCCTCATGGCGTCCCTCCTGTGTGTGAGTTGGATGGCGACGCGCCGCCGTCGAGCTGCGCGTGCAGTTCCTGCAGGGCCCAGACCGGGCCGCTGCCGCGATAGTCCAGCGAATGCAGCAATGCGCGGGCGCCGGCCACGGTGGTCGAGTACGTGACCCGGTGCTGCAGCGCTTCGCGGCGGATCGAGAACGAGTCGGAGATCGCCTGCTTGCCCTCGGTGGTGTTGACGATGTACGCGATCTCGCCGTTCTTGATCAGGTCGACGATGTGCGGCCGGCCCTCGACCACCTTGTTGACCTGCTCGCAGGCGATGTCATGCTCGCGCAGCCACTTGGCGGTGCCGGCGGTGGCGACGATCGCATAGCCCTTGGCCGCCAGATCACGCGCGACCGGCAGCACGCGCTTCTTGTCCGGGTCGCGTACCGAGACGAAGACCTTGCCGCTGGTGGGCGGGGTGCGGATGCTCGCCGCCTCCTGCGCGCGTGCGAACGCCGCGCCGAAGCTCTCGCCCACGCCCATGACCTCGCCGGTCGAACGCATTTCCGGCCCAAGGATCGGGTCCACATTCTGGAACTTGGCGAACGGGAAGATCGCTTCCTTGACCGAGTAGTACGACGGCACGATCTCGGTCGTCGCACCCTGCTCGGCCAGCGTCTTGCCGGCCATGCAGCGCGCCGAGATCTTGGCCAGCGGCAGCCCGATCGCCTTGGACACGAACGGCACCGTGCGCGACGCGCGCGGATTGACCTCCAGCAGGAAGATCGTCTCCACGCCCGCGTCGTCGGTCTGCACCGCGAACTGGGTGTTCATCAGGCCGACGACCTTCAGCTTGCGGGCCAGCGCCGCGACCTGCTCGCGCAGGCGCGCCTGCACATCGCTCGACAGCGAATACGGCGGCAGCGAGCACGAGGAATCGCCCGAGTGCACGCCGGCTTCCTCGATGTGCTCCATGACGCCACCGATCAGCACGTTGCCGTCCTTGTCGGCGATCACGTCGATGTCGACCTCGACCGCGTTGTCGAGGAAGCGGTCGAGCAGCACCGGCGAGTCGTTGGAGACCTTGACCGCGTCGCGCATGTAGCGCGCCAGGTCGGCATCGGCGTGCACCACTTCCATCGCCCGGCCGCCGAGCACGTAGCTCGGCCGCACGACCAGCGGATAGCCGATCTCGCGCGCCAGCACCAGCGCTTCCTCGGGGTTGCGGGCGGTGCGGTTGGGCGGTTGCTTGAGGCCGAGCTCGTCGACCAGCTTCTGGAAGCGCTCGCGGTCCTCGGCCAGGTCGATCGAGTCGGGCGAGGTGCCGATGATCGGCACCCCATTGGCCTCGAGCGCGCGCGCCAGCTTGAGCGGCGTCTGGCCGCCGTACTGCACGATCACGCCCTTGGGCTTCTCGATCTCGACGATCTCCAGCACGTCCTCGAGCGTCAGCGGCTCGAAGTACAGACGATCGGAGGTGTCGTAGTCGGTCGAGACCGTCTCGGGATTGCAGTTGACCATGATGGTCTCAAAGCCGTCCTCGCGCAGTGCGAGGGCGGCATGGACGCAGCAGTAGTCGAACTCGATGCCCTGCCCGATCCGGTTCGGCCCGCCGCCGAGCACGATGATCTTCTCGCGGCCGCTGGGATTGGCCTCGCACTCGTCCTCGTAGGTCGAGTACAGGTAGGCAGTGTCGGTCGCGAACTCGGCCGCGCACGAGTCGACGCGCTTGTAGACCGGGCGCACGCCGAAGGCGCGGCGCAGTGCACGCACGGCCTGCTCATCGGTGCCCAGCAACTGCGCCAGGCGCGCGTCGGAGAAGCCCATGCGCTTGAGCGCACGCAGCCGCGTCTGGTCGAGCGCGTCGATGCCGTTCGCCGCGACCTCGCGTTCGGTGGCGATGATCTCCTCGATCTGATCGAGGAACCACGGATCGACGTACGACAGGCCGTGCACGTCCTCGACCGACAAGCCGGCGCGGAACGCGTCGGCCAGGTAGAACAGGCGCTCGGGACCCGGCTCGCGGACCTCGCGGCGCAGCGTCGCCAGGTCGCCCTCGTCGGTCAGGTCCAGGCCGGTCGGGTCGAAACCGACCTTGCCGGTCTCCAGGCCGCGCAGCGCCTTGTGCATCGATTCCTGGAACGTGCGGCCCATCGCCATGACCTCGCCGACCGACTTCATCTGCGTCGTCAGGCGGGCGTCGGCGGTGGGGAACTTCTCGAACGCGAAGCGCGGGATCTTGGTGACCACGTAGTCGATCGACGGCTCGAACGAGGCCGGGGTCTTGCCGCCGGTGATCTCGTTCTTCAGTTCGTCGAGCGTGTAGCCGATCGCCAGCTTGGCCGCGACCTTGGCGATCGGGAAGCCGGTCGCCTTGGAGGCCAGCGCCGAGGAGCGCGACACGCGCGGGTTCATCTCGATCACCACCACGCGACCGGTGGTCGGGCTGATGCCGAACTGCACGTTCGAACCGCCGGTATCGACGCCGATCTTGCGCAGCACCGCGATCGACGCATTGCGCAGGCGCTGGTACTCCTTGTCGGTGAGCGTCTGCGCCGGCGCGACGGTGATGCTGTCGCCGGTGTGCACGCCCATCGGGTCGAGGTTCTCGATCGAGCACACGATGATGCAGTTGTCCGCGGTGTCGCGGACCACTTCCATCTCGAACTCCTTCCAGCCCAGCACCGATTCCTCGACCAGCACCTCGCCGACCGGCGACAGCTCGAGGCCTCGCTTGATGATCTCCTCGAACTCCTCGCGGTTGTAGGCGATGCCGCCGCCCGAGCCGCCGAGGGTGAAACTGGGCCGGATGATCGTCGGATAGCCGACCTTGGCCTGGATCTCGATCGCCTGCTCGAACGTGCGCGCGACCTCGGCCTTCGGGCACTCCAGGCCGATCTCCTGCATCGCCACGCGGAACAGCTCGCGGTCCTCGGCCATGCGGATGGCCTCGCGCTTGGCGCCGATCAGCTCCACGCCGTACTTGTCGAGCACGCCGTTGTCGGCCAGGTCGAGCGCGCAGTTGAGCGCAGTCTGTCCGCCCATCGTCGGCAGCAGCGCGTCGGGCTTTTCCTTGGCGATGATCTTCTCGACCGTCTGCCAGTTGATCGGCTCGATGTAGACCGCATCCGCGGTCTCCGGGTCGGTCATGATCGTGGCCGGGTTGGAGTTCACCAGCACCACGCGGTAACCCTCCTCGCGCAGCGCCTTGCAGGCCTGGGCGCCGGAGTAGTCGAACTCGCAGGCCTGGCCGATGACGATCGGTCCGGCCCCGATGATGAGAATGGTCTGGATGTCGGTGCGCTTTGGCATGGCTTTCTCTAAGGTCGGTACCGCGTATCGGGGAGCGATCGCCCAGTGTCGATCAGGACGCGGGCTCGAAAGGGGACGACGGCGCGCATGCCGGGATGGGCCCGGGCAACGGCCTGCGTGACGTGGCGCGCCATGCGCCCGGGCGAACAGTGGACGCGGACCATCGGGACCAGGCCGCGATCACGACAGCGCCTCGACCGGAACCTGGATACCGCAGGTGCGCGCCATCTCGTCGCTTGCCGCCTTCACACGCTTGGGCGCAAAGCTGTGAACCTGATCGAATCCGCTCACGAGCGCCCAGAAGGCTTGCCCCTGGGTGAAGGCCTCGATCTGCGCCAGTTGCTCGGGCGAGAGGGTATCGGGCGGTGGCTGCATCCTGCCGGTCCGCATGTTGGCGAGCACCATGTCGGCGGCGACTGCCCCGGCCGGCGTGTCGATGAACGCGTTCCACGTCGCCAGATGCGCAGCGCCCTGCTCGCCCAACGCTTCGGTGAAGATCTGCCGCATATGGCCGATCACCAGCGTCCGCATCGGGCCCTGCGCGCAGTCGCATTCGCTCGCCTCCATCTCCACGAACGGCGGCACGGCCTGCACGATGTCCCGGGCGATCTCCTCACCGAAACGCTCGATGCCAAGACGTTGAAGCAGCGCCGCGACGCTGGTCTCGGACGCGGGCGCGGCCGCCACAGGCATGGCGACGCACAGCGCGGAGAGCAAGAGCAGGCGTGCGGCGGTCATGCCCGGCCGGTCGCCATCAGCGCCACGAACTGGTCGAACAGCGGCGCTACATCGTGCGGCCCCGGCGACGCCTCGGGATGGCCCTGGAACGAAAAGGCCGGCGCATCGGTCAGCGCGATGCCCTGGTTGGTGCCATCGAACAGCGAGCGATGGGTCACGCGGACATTGGCCGGCAGCGTCGCTTCGTCGACCGCGAAGCCATGGTTCTGCGAGGTGATCATCACCCGACCGCCATCGACGGCCTGCACCGGATGGTTCGCGCCATGGTGGCCGTGCGGCATCTTCATCGTCTGCGCGCCGGCCGCCAATGCCAGCAGCTGGTGGCCCAGGCAGATGCCGAAGGTCGGGACCTTGTTCTCGATGAAGGTGCGGATCGCCTCGATCGCGTAATCGCACGGCGCCGGATCGCCGGGGCCGTTGGACAGGAAGACACCGTCGGGCTTCAGCGCCAGCACCTCGCTGGCCGGCGTCTGCGCCGGCACCACGGTCAGTTCGCAGCCGCGCTCGGCGAGCATGCGCAGGATGTTGTGCTTGACGCCGTAGTCGTAGGCCACGACCTTGAACTTGGCCGGCGCCGACACGAAGGCGTTCGCGTCCAGATCCAGCTGGCCGTCCGACCAGCTGTAGCGCTCGGTCGTGCTGACCACCTTCGCCAGGTCCATGCCCTTCAGGCCCGGGAACTTGCGCGCGGCCTCGAGCGCCCGGTCCACATTCACCTCGCCGGCCATCAGCGCACCGTTCATCGCGCCACGGTCGCGCAGCAGGCGGGTCAGCTTGCGGGTGTCGATGCCGGCGATCGCGACGATCCCGCGCGCGCGCAGCCATTCGGGGAGCGCGATCTGGCTGCGCCAACTGCTCGGACGGCGCGGGACGTCGCGCACGATCAGCCCCGAGGCCCATACCTGTCCGGCCTCGTCGTCCTGGTCGGTACAGCCGGTGTTGCCGATATGCGGATAGGTCAGCGTCACCAGCTGGCGCGCATACGACGGGTCGGTGAGCACTTCCTGGTAGCCGGTCATCGCGGTGTTGAACACCGTTTCACCGACCGACAGGCCAGGAGCGCCCACGGAAACGCCCTCGAACACGGTGCCGTCTTCAAGGACGAGAATTGCGGAATCTGTCACGTGGTCTTCGCCTACGTCAGGTTGCAGGAAACCGCCAGAGCGGCGGCAGCCGGTCCGGAGGCGAGAGGTTCAGGCGAGCGAGAATTGTACCGACGCCGGCCCCGCTACGCCAGCGCGGCGCACGCGACCGGTCACGCAACCGGCGTGTCGCCGGCGCCGAGCAGCTCGGCAATCGCGTAACGGCGCGGCGCGCGCCCGGCCAGCCGCGCCGCGACGTGCAACGCCCCGGCCGCGAAGATGTCGCGATCGCCGGCCCGGTGAACGAGCTCGATGCGCTCGCCGCGGGTCGTGAACTGCACCAGATGCTCGCCGACGATGTCGCCGGCGCGGATCGAGGCATAGCGCGGACGAGCGCCCTGCCCCTCGACGGCCGCGCCCAGCGTCAACGCGGTCCCCGATGGCGCGTCGAGCTTGCGCGTGTGGTGCGACTCGACGATGTCGCAGTCCCAGCCCGGCAGCATCGCCGCCGCGCGCGCCACCAGGTCCTGCAGGACCGCGACGCCGAGGCTGAAGTTCGAGGCCCACAGCACCGGAATCCGCGCCGCTGCGGCGTCGAGCGCCGCATTCTGCGCCTCGGACAGGCCGGTGGTGCCCGAAACCAGCGCCGCGCCACGCCGCTCGCACAGCGCAAGCAAGGCGTCGAAGCCCGCCGGCAGGCTGAAGTCGATGGCGACGTCGAAAGGCGGCGCACCGCCGAGCTCGGCAGCGCCGAAATACGGCACCCCGCCGATCACCCGCTGGCGCGGCGCACTGCCCGACACCGCCGCCACGACTGTTAGGCCGTCGCAGGACGCCGCCAGCCGCAGCACGGCCTGCCCCATCCGGCCGGACGCCCCGTGCACCAGCACCCGGACAGGCGAGGTCACCGGGCCACCGCCAATCGCAGCAGCGGGGTCGAAAGGGCAAGACAGTCGGGTCGGATCTTCATGTCGCGCATTCTAGCCTCGAGGTGGAAGCGTGGCCGGCCGCCTCGAGCGAAGATCGCATCGCGTCGTTTCCAGGACTGAGCGTTCCAACAACGAACGCAGATCCACGCATCTCACATCGCCCGCGGCGGGCGCGGCGCAATCCGCTGCGCGGGTCAAGCACAGCTTCGTTGCCTCCGGGCGACGCATGGTGATTTTTTCGCCACCACGAGCGTGCCGCGCCAATGAAGGGCCGCCCCCGCTTATCCACATCTTTGTGACCAGGCCATCCACACCGGCTGTGGACGACCGCGGCCGGAAGCGGCGCGGCGCAGCCGTCAAGTCGCGACCTGACCTCCGTCCTCGCCGGCCCGGGAGGCGACAGCATGCGATGCACTCCCAATTGCGCAGGTCAAGTCCGGATTCTCCGGTTGCCCAGACGGATGGCGAAAATTTCACCACGCAGAATGCACCCGCCTGCGAAGCGGCCGCGCGATGCTTATCCACACCTTTGTGACCAGACCATCCACATCGCTTGTGGATGACCGGCGCGGAGGCCGCGATCGCGACGTCGTCAAGCGGCCGCGGAGCGCTCTCCCCGCCTGGGGTTCGACCGCAACACCATGCCTGCAATGCCATCGCCCACGTCGTTGGGCGTGCAGACCCTACACGCGCCGCGCGCATGCAGAACCGAGTGCGCAAAGCAAGCCCTGCGTTGGGCTGCGAACCATTGCCTGGCGAAAAAATGACCACCCCAAAGCACGCCTGATCGCAAGCGGACCGGCGCGGCTTATCCACATGTTTGTCGTCATGACATCCACACCGGCTGTGGATACCGATCGCGCGATGGGCGATGTGTCCGTCCGTCAAGCAGTCCGGTCGCGGAATCGACGCGCCATGCCCATCGCGCGTTTCGAATCGCATCGACGATCGTCCGCAATGCGGATGCACCCAACGACCTGCAGGCCACAATCGCCGTACCGGGCGCGGCCCATCGGCGGCGCTGGCATCGCGTGACGTACCGCGTCAGCCGTTCGCCGCTCGACTGCGGAGCGCCCAGTCGGTGCGCGACCGGCGCCCAGGTCGAAGACGTCGGTCCCATCGCCTCAGCGACGAAGTGCGTGGGCGGTACTTTCAATGCGGTGCGCCAGGCTGACAGGCGCACGAAGCGGCCTGTCGTCCACGCATGGACCGTCCATGGACGCCCGCGCCGTGTCTGCGACTCGCCTTGTTTGCGCCAAGAGGGGCAAGTGACGATGCGCCCGCTCGGGCACGGCTTGCCTGACGCCGTGGGGTCAGCACTGCGGCACAAGCGTATGGATGAAACCTGTCGGCAGAAGGCGGTCGACGCCTTCGCCGCATCTGCATCGCGCGCGCCGACAAGCGCCCTGCGGAGCGGCGCGCGCGGGCTCAGGACGTCATGCGTTCCCAGAAGCCCTTGACGCCATCCATGAAGGTGCTGGACTTGGGCGAATGCCGGCGCGCGTTCTCGGTGGTGAACGTCGCCTCGAAGCGCTGCAACAGATCGCGCTGGTCGGCCGTCAGATTGACCGGCGTCTCGACGAAGATCTTGCAGTACAGGTCGCCGACCGAACGGCTGCGCACCGACTTGACGCCCTTGTCGCGCAGGCGGAACACCTTGCCGGTCTGGGTCTCGGCCGGAATGCGGATCTCCGCCTCGCCGCCAAGCGTGGGCACGCGCACCGTATCGCCGAGTGCGGCCTGCGAGATGCGGATCGGCACCTCGCAATGCAGATCGTCGCCGTCGCGCACGAAAATATCGTGCGGGCGCACCCGCACCTCGACATAGAGATCGCCGGGCGGCGCACCGGCCGGACCGGCCTCACCTTCACCCGACAGGCGGATGCGATCGCCCGAATCGACGCCGGCGGGAATCTTCACCGACAGCACCTTCTCGTCCTCGACGCGCCCCGCGCCATGACACGTCTTGCAGGGATTGGCGATCACCTGGCCATGCCCGCCGCAATGCGGACAGGTCTGCTGCATCGTGAAAGGCCCGCGCTGCATCCGCACCTGGCCGCGACCGGCACAGGTCGAGCAGGTCTCGCGCTTGCCGTCCTCCGAGCCGCTGCCATTGCAGTCGTCGCAGCCGGTCAGCGTCGGCAACTCGATGCGCTTTTCCACACCTGCGACCGCTTCCTCGAGGTCGAGCTCCATCACATAGCCCACGTCGGCACCGCGACGCGGGCCGCTGCGTCCGCCACCGCCGAAGATATTGCCGAAGATGTCGCCGAAAATATCGCCCATGTCCGGACCGAAGCCCGGTCCGGCATTGCCCCCGCCCATGCCGTGCTCGAACGCGGCATGCCCGTGCTGGTCGTACATCCGGCGCTTGCCGCCGTCCGACAGCACCTCGTAGGCCTCCTTGCACTCCTTGAACGCGGCCTCGGCGGCGGCATCGCCCGGGTTGCGGTCCGGGTGGTGCTTCATCGCGCAACGGCGATACGCCTTCTTCAGCTCGTCTTCGCTGGCGGTGCGGGAGACGCCAAGGACTTCGTAGTAATCGCGTTTGCTCATGAGGCCGTGATTCGTAATGCGGAAGGGGGGATGCCAAGCGTCAGAGTGTGATCACGCGAGAAAGAAGCGGAGCTGAGCTCCGCTTCTTTCCATCACGTATCACGACTGCGCCGATTACGCCTTCTTCTCGTCGTCCTTGACCTCGGTGAACTCGGCATCGACCACGTCGTCGGACTTGGGCGCATCGCCCTGCCCGCCGACGTCGCCACCGCCCTGCTGGCCGGCCGCGGCCGCGGCGGCGAACAGCTGCTGCGAGACTTCCTCGAGCTTCTTGGACTTGGCCTCGATCTGCGCCTTGTCGTCCCCCTTCATCGCGGTCTCGACCTCGGCGATCGCCGCCTCGGCGTTGCCGATCACATCGCCGGGCACCTTGTCGCCGTTGTCCTTGATCGCGCTGCGGGTTGCGTGCACCAGCGCATCGGCCTGGTTGCGCGCAGCGACGAGCTCCTGGAACTTACGGTCGTCCTCGCGGTGCGCCTCGGCGTCGGCGACCATCCGCTGGATCTCGTCATCCGACAGACCCGAACCGGCCTTGATCTCGACCTTCTGCTCCTTGCCGGTCTTCTTGTCCTTGGCCGACACGTGCAGGATGCCGTTGGCGTCGATGTCGAACGACACCTCGACCTGCGGCATGCCGCGCGGCGCCGGGTCGATGCCGGTCAGGTCGAAGCGCGCCAGCGACTTGTTGAAGCGGGCCTGCTCACGCTCGCCCTGCAGCACGTGCACGGTCACGGCCGACTGGTTGTCGTCGGCGGTGGAGAAGGTCTGCGAGGCCTTGGTCGGGATCGTGGTGTTCTTCTCGATGATCTTGGTGAACACCCCGCCCAGGGTCTCGATGCCCAGGCTCAGCGGGGTCACGTCGAGCAGCAGCACGTCCTTGACGTCGCCGGCCAGCACGCCGCCCTGCACCGCCGCGCCGATCGCGACCGCCTCGTCGGGGTTCACGTCCTTGCGCGGCTCCTTGCCGAAGAAGTCGGCAACGGCCTGCTGCAC
This sequence comes from Luteimonas sp. RC10, assembly GCF_014192745.1. Lineage (GTDB taxonomy): Bacteria > Pseudomonadota > Gammaproteobacteria > Xanthomonadales > Xanthomonadaceae > Luteimonas. Next base: position 16,648 of record NZ_JACHYJ010000006.1, on the reverse strand, counting down.
CTTGGGCATGCGGGTCTGGCCGCCGACGAGGATGACCTCGTTGACGTCGGACGCGCGCAGGCCGGCATCGTTGAGCGCGATGCGGCAGGGCTCGATCGAGCGCTTGATCAGGTCCTCGACCAGCGCTTCGAGCTTGGCGCGGGTCAGCTTGATGTTCAGATGCTTCGGGCCCGAGGCGTCGGCAGTGACGTAGGGCAGATTGACTTCGGTCTGCTGCGACGAGGACAGCTCGATCTTGGCGCGCTCGGCCGCATCCTTCAGGCGCTGCAGCGCCAGCGGGTCCTTGCGCAGGTCGATGCCCTGATCCTTCTGGAACTCCTCGACGAGGTAGTCGATGACGCGCGCGTCGAAGTCCTCGCCGCCGAGGAAGGTGTCGCCGTTGGTCGCCAGCACCTCGAACTGCTTCTCGCCGTCGACTTCCGCGATCTCGATGATCGACACGTCGAAGGTGCCGCCACCCAGGTCGTAGACCGCGACCTTGCGGTCGCCGCCGCTCTTGTCCAGGCCGTAGGCCAGGGCCGCTGCGGTCGGCTCGTTGATGATGCGCTTGACGTCGAGACCGGCGATGCGACCGGCGTCCTTGGTCGCCTGGCGCTGACTGTCGTTGAAGTACGCCGGCACCGTGATCACCGCCTCGGTGACCTTCTCGCCCAGGTAGTCCTCGGCGGTCTTCTTCATCTTCTCGAGGATGCGCGCCGAGACTTCCTGCGCCGACAGCTTCTTGCCGTCGCTGGTCGCGACCCAGGCATCGCCGTTGTCGTGCTCGAGGATCTTGTAGGGCACAAGACCGATGTCCTTCTGGACCTCGGCGTCCTTGAACTTGCGGCCGATCAGGCGCTTGACCGCGAAGAACGTGTTGTTGGGATTGGTGACGGCCTGGCGCTTGGCCGAGGCGCCGACCAGCACCTCGCCGTCCTTGGTATAGGCGACGATCGACGGCGTGGTGCGGTCGCCTTCGCTGTTCTCGATGACCTTGGCCTTGCCGCCGTCCATGATCGCCACGCACGAATTGGTCGTGCCGAGATCGATGCCGATGATCTTTGCCATTGCAGTGCTTCCTCTAGGAAATGTCGTTGTGCGGGGACGGCGGCGAGGCCGTCGATGCGGGGTATCTGGGGACGCGCAACACAGCGTTCAAGCGGTGTGATGCGCAATGGCGCCCGTCTGGCGCCGGTCGTGCTCAGTCGTCCTTGGCCACGACCACCATCGCCGGGCGCAGCAGGCGCTCGTTGAGCAGGTAGCCCTTCTGGAAGACCTGGGCGACGGCGCCCGGCGGCACCCCCGGCACCTCGACGATGCTCATCGCCTGATGGTGTTCAGGGTCGAAGGGGTCACCCGCCGCCGGCGCGACCACGCGCAGGCCGTTGCCCTCGGTCGCCTTGACCAGTTCGCGCAGCGTCAGTTCGACGCCGGCGCGCAGCGGATCGTTTTCCGGCGCACTCGCAAGGCCTGCCTCGAGCGCATCGAACACCGGCACCAGCGACGAGAGCAGGCGCTCGTTGGCGAACCGGCGCGCGGTCTCGATCTCGCGCGCCAGGCGCTTGCGCTGGTTCTCAAGGTCGGCGCGCTCGAGCAGGCTCTGGGCGCGCACCTGTTCGAGCTCGGCCTTCAGCAGCTCGACCTGCTCGGTCAGCTGGGCCTCGACCGGCGTGGCCTGGTCGTCGGACTCCTGGGTTTCGGGGTGCTGCGTCTCGTGCTGTTCCTGGGTCATGTCTGGTTCCGGGGCGGGCGTCTGGCCGCCGACCCGCCCAGCTATGGGGCTGGCCGCCGCGGTTTCAAGCCGCGGCCGGGAACTCGACGCCTCCGCGCCCGGTGACGTTAGGCCGCGTCTGGCGTGCGGCCCGGCGCACCGTCGCCTGCCGCGGGATGGCCGCCGAGCGCTGCGCCCAACAGATCGGCGGTCGCCTGCACCACCGGGATCACTCGGTCGTAGGCCATGCGGGTCGGGCCGATCACGCCCAATACGCCCAGCGTCCGCCCGCCCGCGGCATAGGGCGCGGTGACCAGCGACACGCCCTCCAGCGGCGCCAGGCCGGTTTCCTCGCCAATGAAGATGCGCACGCCCGGTGCGTGCAGGGTGCGTTCGAGCAACTGCAGGATTTCGCGCTTGCGGGAAAACGCCTCGAACAGCTCGCGCAGCCGGTCCAGATCCGACAGGTCCTGCACCCCGATCAGCCGATTCTGCCCGGCCAGCACCATGTCCTCATCTGCCGGCACCAGCGCCTGTTCGGCCAGTTCCATCGTCTGCGCCAGCAGCGCCTCCATCTCGTCGCGGGCGTGGCGCAGTTCCTCGACCAGCGTCGCCCGCACCACCGCCATCGGCCGGCCGGCGCAATGCTGGTTCAGGTAATTGGCCACGCGCTCGAGCTCGGCGGCGTCGAAGCTGCGCCGGGTCTGGAAGATCCGGTTCTGCACCTCGTGGTCGGCGAACACGATGATCGCCATGACCCGCTGGCCGTCGAGCGGCACGAAATCGATGTGCCGGAACGCCAGTTGCTCGCGTCGCGGCACCGAAACCACGCCGACGAAGCGCGTCATCGCCGAAACCAGCTCCGACGCGCTGCCCAGCAGCGACTGGTGCCCGCCGGCGCCGATCAGTTCGCCGCGCAACCGCACCAGTTCCTGCTCGCGCAGCGGCTTGACCTGCAACAGCGAATCGACGAACACGCGGTAGCCCTGCGCGGTCGGCACGCGGCCGGCCGAGGTGTGCGGGGAGCTCAGCAGCCCGGCCTCCTCCAGGTCGGCCAGGATGTTGCGGATGGTCGCCGGGCTCACATCCAGCCCGGCATGCCGGGCGAGCGTCTGCGACCCGACCGGCTCGCCGTCGCGGATGTGCCGCCCGATCAACGTGCGCAGCAGTTGGCGGGCGCGCGGGTCGAGCGGATGGCGGGTGTCGGACGACATGCGGGCGGTATACGGCGCCGCCGCCACCGATGCAAGCGCGGTCTCCACCGGTGAGACGCGCGCGGGCTATCAAGCCGCCGCTACACGACCGCAGGCCGCCAAGGCACAATTCCACCGATGCTCACCCACCTCGCCATCCGCAACTTCGCCGTCGCCACCGCCACCGACCTCGAGTTCGGTCCGGGGCTGACCGTCATCTCCGGCGAGACCGGCGCCGGCAAGTCGCTGCTGGTCGATGCGCTGGGCTTTCTGTCCGGCCAGCGCGCCGACAGCGGCATCGTCCGCCACGGCGCCGAGCGCGCCGAGCTGCATGCCGAATTCACGCTGGACGACGCCGCGCCCGCGCTGCGCTGGCTGCGCGACAACGAGCTCGACGAAGGCGTGACCTGCCAGTTGCGGCGCACGCTGCGCGCCGACGGCGGCTCGCGGGCCTGGATCAATGGGCGGCCGGCGACGATCGCCCAGCTGTCCGAGCTCGCCGGACGCCTGGTCGAGATCCACGGCCAGCACGAACACCAGGCGCTGCTGGCACGCGGCAGCCAGCTGGCGCTGCTCGATGCCCAGGCCGGTAATGGTGCGCTGCTGGCCGCGGTCCGCAGCGCAGCGCAGGACTGGCGCACATTGCAGGGCGAGCGCGAGGCGCTGATCGGCATCGGCGATGTCGGCGAGCGCCGCGACTGGCTGCGCCACCAGCTCGACGAGCTGGAAGGCGAGCGGTTGGAGCCCGAAGCGATCGCCGAACTGCACGTCGCGCACCGGCGTCACGCCAACGCCGCCGGCCTGATCCAGACCTGCGACGCCGCGCTGGCCCGGATGAGCGGCGAGGACGCCGTCGGCCTGCCGCAGGCGCTGCATGCCCTGCGCCACGAGCTGGGCCGGATGCGTGCGCACGAACCGCGGCTGGGCGAGGTGGACGCGATGCTCGATGCCGCCACGATCCAGCTCGACGAGGCCACCCGCCTGCTCGGGCAGGTCCGCGACGACCTCGACATCGACCCGGCCGAACTCGAACTGCTCGAGCAACGCCTGGGCCGGCTGCACGAGCTGGCGCGCAAACACCGGGTCACGCCCGAGGAACTGAGCGAGGTCCAGCAGCGGCTGGCTGCCGAACTCGAACAGCTCGACGGCGCTGGCGAACGCCTGGCGCGCCTGGACGGCGAGATCGACGCGGCATTCGCACGCTGGCGCACCGCCGCCGACCGTTTGGGCACCGCCCGCCGCAAGGCCGGCAAGGCGTTGTCGAAGGCGACGACCGCGCTGATCCACGAACTGGGCATGGGCGGCGGGACGTTCGAGATCGCGTTCGAGCCGGTCGAGCACGACCGGCCCGATCCGCAGGGTGCCGAGCGCATCGAGTTCATGGTCTCGGCGAATGCCGGTCAGCCGCCGCGGCCGCTGCGCCGGGTGGCCTCGGGTGGTGAACTGTCGCGTATCTCGCTGGCGATCGAGGTCGCGGCGCTGGGCCACGACGCGGTGCCGACGATGGTCTTTGACGAGGTCGACTCGGGCATCGGCGGCGCGGTCGCCGACATCGTTGGCCGCAAGCTGCGCGCGCTGGGCGCCAGCCGTCAGGTGCTGTGCGTGACCCACCTGCCCCAGGTCGCCTCCAAGGGGCACGCGCACTATCGCGTGCACAAGGCCGCGAGCGGCGGTGCGACCGAAAGCCGGGTCAGCCTGCTCGATGCCGAAGCCCGTACCGAAGAGCTGGCGCGGATGCTCGGCGGAGTCGAAGTCAGCAGCGAGGCCCGCGCCGCGGCCCGGAAGCTGCTGGAGACAGCCGGTCCCTGAACGGCGGCGTGGCCTCGGGCCGCGCCTGCAGATCGCGCGCTCGGCCGCCGGCCGCTTCGTTCAGCGGCGCTTGCGCACGTACAGCACCAGCGAGTGATCCTCGAGGTGGTAGCCGTAGCGCTCAGCGATCTCGTGCTGCAGCTTTTCGATCTCTGCGCTTTCGAACTCGATGATCTTGCCGGTGTCCACGTCCACCATGTGGTCGTGGTGGCCGCCACGGTCGAGCTCGTAGACCGCGTGCCCCCCCTCGAAATTGTGCTTGAGCACCAGGCCCGCGGCCTCGAACTGGGTGAGCACCCGGTACACCGTCGCCAACCCGATCTCGTCGCCCTGCTCGAGCAACTGCCGGTAGATGTCCTCGGCGGTGAGATGCTGCCGCGGCGTGCGCTGCTCCAGCAGGTCCAGAATCCGCATGCGCGGGTGGGTGACTTTCAGTCCTGCCTTGCGCAGGTCGAGCGATTCCATGAAGTGTCTCCGAGTACAGGCCGGCATTCACTGGCGGTTGAACGCCGGCTGCCTGAATCGCGGTGGCGGCGTGACGCGCAGTGTATCATCGGCCCGGTCTCCGCAGCCCCCGGCCCCTGCCCTCCGCCATGCAGAAAGTCATTCTCGTCTCGGCCCTCGTCCTGGCCACCAGCGGCTGCGCCCTGGTCTACAAGCAGCCGATCTATCAGGGCAACCTGATCGAGCAGTCCGCGGTCGAACAACTGCAGGTGGGCATGGGCAAGCCGCAGGTCGAGGCGCTGCTGGGCTCGCCCGCGATTGCCGACCCGTTCCATCACCAGCGCTGGGATTACACCGCCACCCAGCGGGTCGGCCGCAGCGGCCAGACCGAGGTGAAGAACTTCACGGTCTACTTCGAGAACGACCAGCTCGCACGCTGGGAAGGCGACTACTTCCCCAACCGCGATCAGGAACTGGCCGAGCAGATGCGCAAGTTCGGCAACCTGCCCAAGGAGCGCGGCAAGCGCCGCTGACGGCGCGTCAGTCCGCGTCGCGCTTCGCCGCGCGGCGCCTGCGCGCTTCTTTGGGGTCGAGCTGCAACGGGCGCAACAGCTCCAGGCGGTCGCCGTCAAGCAGTTTCGCAGCGGCTTCCACGCGTACGCCATACACCGCATAGCCGGCAATGCCGGCCAGCACCGCCGGATCGGGCAAGGCCGCCAACGCCATCGCGACATCGGCGCCGTCAGGCAGCGCGAGCGTCCAGCTGCGGTACGCCCGCGGCTGCGCGTCAACGACCTCGATCCGCATCGTCGCGCTCAGCCGGCCGGCTCGCGCTCGGCGACCCGGATGAAATCGTTGACCATGCGATCGGCAAGCCCGCGGAACCCGAGTGTGAGCGCCGGCAGCATCAGGCGGCTGCTGGGCTCGAACTCCAGCGACAGCGACACCTTGCACGAGCTCGGATCCAGCGCACGGAACGTCCAGCGCCCGTGCAGCGACTTGAACGGGCCGTCGCGCAACTGCATGTCGATGGTATCGGGCGGCGACAGGATGTTCTCGGTCGTGAACCACGTCCGCAAAGCGCCCAGACCCAGATCCAGCCGGGCGACGATGCGGTCGTCGCCCGATTCGAGGACCTGCGCCGAATCGCACCAGGCGAACCGGCGCGGATAAGCAGGCACATCATTGACCAGCGCAAACATGCGCTCGGCCGGTTGCCCGACAAGGGCGCTACGTTCGATCTTGGGCATGACTCGCCTGGAGGACGTGCTTCGAGGACAATGGGGAAATGAGCAAGAAAAGCGGCAAGGCCAAGGATAAAGCAAACAGCACCGGCACCATCGCGCTGAACAAGCGCGCGCGCCACGAATACCACCTCGAGGACCGCTACGAGGCCGGCCTGGCGCTGCAGGGCTGGGAGCTCAAGGCCATCCGCGCCGGGCGCGCCAACATCGGCGAGAGTTACGCCGTCATCCGCCACGGTGAACTGTTCCTGTTCGGCGCCCAGATCACCCCGCTGATCCAGGCCTCCACGCACGTCGTGGCCGATGCCCACCGCACGCGCAAGCTGCTGCTGCATAGGCGCGAGATCGACGTGCTCGTCGGCCGCGTGCAGCGCGACGGCTACACCGTCGTGCCGACCGCGCTGTACTGGAAGGGCAACAAGATCAAGGCCGAGATCGCGCTCGCCAAGGGCAAGCAGAAGCACGACAAGCGCGAGACCGAGCGCGAACGCGACTGGGCGCGCGACAAGCAGCGGCTGCTGCGCCGGCACAACAAGGACGCCTGACCGCCGACACCTCAGGGCCGCGACGGCTCCGGCTTGCGCGCCAGCGTGAAGCGGAACGTCGCGCCCTGCCCCGGCGTGCCTTCGGCCGAGATCGTGCCGCCGTGGCGCTCGACGATGCGCTTGACCGACGCCAGCCCCACCCCGTGCCCCTTGTACTCGTCCTCGCGGTGCAGGCGCTGGAACGGACGGAACAGCTTGCCTGCATACTCGGCGTTGAAGCCCGCGCCGTTGTCGCGCACGAAGAACGCGCCATCGGCGCCGCGGCCGAACTCGATCCTGGCCTCGCCGGTATCGGCGGTGAACTTCCAGGCGTTGCCGAGCAGGTTCTGCAGCAGGTTGCGCACCAGCGCCGCGTCGCCCTCGGCAATCAGCCCCGGCGCGATGACGACCTCGACCCGCCGCGCCGGCTCGGCCTGGCGCAGCTCGGTCACTACCTCTTCCGCTAGCCGGCTCAGGTCCAGCGGGCTGCGCTTGAATTCACCGCGGCTGATGCGCGACATCTTCAGCAAGGCGTCGATCAACGCGTCCATGCGCGCAGCCGCATTGCGCACCCGCGCCAGATAGTCCTGCCCCTGCGCATCGATCGCATCGCCGTAGCGCTCGGCCAGGATCCGTCCGAAGCCGTCGATGCTGCGCAGCGGCGCACGCAAGTCGTGCGAGACGATGTAGGCGAACGATTCCAGTTCGTGGTTGGCCTGGGTGAGCTCGCGGGTCCGCTGCTCCACACGCGATTCCAGCGTGCGATTGAGCGCATGCACCTGCGCCTCGGCGCGCAAGCGCTCGGTCACGTCGTCGACCTGCACCAGGCGCGTGACCTCGCTATCGGCCTCGCCCATCACCAACGTCGAGGCCAGATGCACCTGGCGGATGTCGCCATCGCAGCGGCGCAGGCGCCGGGTGCTGCGGTGCACCCCCTCGCGCAGGGCCTGCATTTCCTGTGTCCGTGTGACCTGATCCTGCGCGTCGACGAAGTAGTCGCTCAGCCGCGTGCCGGTCATCGCCGCCTGCTCCAGACCCGCGATCTGCGCCATCGCCGGATTGGTCTCGACGATGGCGCCGTTGCGGTCCAGCAGCACCATGCCGATGGCCGAGTAGCGCATCGCATTGCGGAATCGCTGCTCGCTGCGGCGGTAGGAATCACTGAGCCGGCGCGCCAGGAACTCCGCGCGCGACTGTGTCCTGGCCAGGGTGAGCACCACCGCGAACAGCAGCAACGACGCCAGCACCCCGGTCACCAGCGTGGTCTGCAGCTCGCGCATGCCGCCTGAGGTCAGCGGCCCGATGTGCTGGAAGTCGTAACGCCAGGTGCGCCCGTAGACCGTCTGGGTCAACGAATGGAGCACCCGCCCCGAGGGATCGGCGTCGAAGTTGCGCGTCTGCAGCACCGGCGCATCGCCGCCATCGGTCACATCCACGATGCGGAAGGCCGTCTGCGAGCCGGCACCGACGCCCGACCGATCGATGAACTCCTCGGAGCGGAACGGCGCGAACACCCAGCCCATCAACGCGTTCTCGCGCGCGACCGGCGTCTCGGGAAACCGCGCCGTGCGGTAGACCGGCCCGAACATCAGCACTCCCGGCTCGCCATCGGCGACCATGGGACGCAAGGTCACCGGCGCACTCAGGCGCACCTGCCCGGTATCGCGCGCAGCCTCCATTGCCGCGCGGCGCACCGGATCGCTGAGCTGGTCGTAGCCGATCGTCGCGCGCGAGCCGAGCGTCTCCGGCTCGAAGTACACAATCGCGCCATACTGCTCGCGCGCGCCGCGCGGCGTGACCGAAAACAGGCCCTCGCCCTGCGCCCGCCGCCGCAACTGCAGCTCGGCCAGCCCACGCGGGTCCACATAAGCGACATAGCCCAGCCCGACCATGCCCGGCAGTTGCCGGGCGATGTCCAGGCCCTCGACATAGCCGCGCCATTGCCGGGTGGTCGGCATGTCCGCCGCCGCACTGTGCAGCGCCACCCCGCCCCGGATACTCAGCTCGTACTGCAGCAGACGCTGACGGACCGCGTCGGCCAGACGCTCGGCCTCGGCGACGAAGCTGCCCTCGGCCAGCCGCTGCTCGCGCTCGCTCGCGTTGTGCGCGTACAGCGCGACCATCAGTAGCGCGCCAACCAACACCAGCACCGCGAGCCCATACCCACGGCGCAGCCGCGCCCGCAGCGAAGCGGGCGTAAGGCGTTGAAAAGGCGAGGATCCAGCCATCGCGACAGGATAACGGCCTGACGACGCGAAGACATCGCCCCCCAGCGCCGCCAACCCGGCATGGACAGGAACTGGACGGCTCCGCGCAGCACCCCCGCTGTCCGATCCGCTGGAGTAGGTAACTGCACGGCCGCTCCCTCACAGACGCGCTGAGCGCGGAACCGCACCGACCGGGTGGCCCACAGGCTGCTAGCCTGGCGGCCCCAAGGGGCGCTGGACGCGGCCCCTGGCCCCAAGAGCACCCCATGCACCGCTTCTCCATCGAAATCGATGCCATCGGCACCCAGGAGTCGGATCTGCTCGAGTGCCTGACCCGCATCGACCTGCAGCAACCCCTGGATCCCGAGGCGTCACCACTCATCGATCGACTCGTCGCCAGCGGGCTGGTCGATCGGACGCCCGACGGCGAACTGGCGCTGACCCTCGCCGGCATCGAGCGCTGCAAATCGCTGAACCTGCGCGTCTCCTCCGACAGCGCAGCTCGCGGCGTGCTCGATGCACGTGGGCGGCGCGGGTCATAGATCTGGTCTCGACCGTCCCGCCCCCGCCTTGACGCGGACACACACGCGGCACACGAAACGAAAAGGCCGGAGAGATTCTCCGGCCTTTCGTGTGGGACCAATGTTTGGTGGAGGTGGCGGGAGTCGAACCCGCGTCCGAAGGCACTCCATCCCCGGTACTACATGCTTAGCGCACCGTTGGATCTCGCCCCGGAACAGCACGGTGCGCAAAGCGCATCCCGGGACCAGCCTGTCAGTTCAACCACGGCAGACAGGCGGCCGCCGCGGCTGGTTCCTGTGATGATGACCCTACATCCACGAGCACAGGCACAAGTGGGTTCGGGGCTTACGCCTTAAGCGGCGAGAGCGTAGTTGTCGTCGTTGGCAACTAAAAGTTTGCCGCTGGATTTACGAGGAAAGCTGCCCCCTCGGCATGCACCAGGTAATTTCGCGACCCCCGTCGAAGCCATGGCACCCCCGGGGAATCAGAACTTACGCTGATGCACGCAGTATAGGGGCGGCCTGATGCGATGCAAGCGGGCGGCGCCAGGATGCGAGCGCAGGTTCATCGGCGGGCCGGCCCCACGGCATCATGCCCAGTGCAATCGTTCCAACTATGAGAAATGTCATCGGCTATAACGTCGCATCGTTCGATCGGTGCTGCTAGCATGCGCGTCCCCTTGGGGAGTAGCCGGCTTCCGCACTGCGGAAGCGCCCGCGTCAACACACTCGATCCATTGCGATCGTGGCGCGTGCGACCAGTCCAGGTTGGCGAGACCAGCGGTGTACCGGCATCACGCGGGTTGGGCGTGCCGGCATGCCGTTGTCGCGCTTGCCCGGCCCCGATCGATGCTCACGATGTCCCTGGCTTCTATCCTCCTGATCGGCTTCGCCATGTCGACCGACGCCTTCGCCGCGGCTGTTGGCAAGGGCGCGGCGATGCGACGCCCCCGCTTTCTCCAGGCGCTACGCGCCGGTGTGATCTTCGGCACGATCGAGGCGCTCACACCCGTGATCGGCTGGGCATTGGGCCTGGCTGCGGCCGCCTATGTCACCGCCTGGGACCATTGGATCGCGTTCGTCCTGCTGGGCCTGCTCGGCGCGCGCATGATTCACGCCGGCCTGCGCAAGACACCCGAAGACGACCCGGATGCTGCCCCCGCCCGACACGGCTTCTGGAACCTCGCCGCGACTGGCTTTGCCACCAGCATCGACGCGATGGCCGTCGGTGTGGGCCTGGCCTTCCTCGACGTCAACATCGCCCTGGTGGCGACCGTCATCGGCATCTGCACCCTGGTCATGGTGACCACCGGCATCATGCTCGGACGCGTGCTGGGCGCGCTCGCTGGCAAACGCGCCGAAATCATTGGCGGATTGATCCTGATCGGCATCGGCGCGGCCATCCTCTATGAGCACCTCGGCGGCGGAGGTGGTCTGCCTACGCTGTAACAGTGCGCCATGCGTGCGCGGCGGCGCCGTCCACGATGCGCACGGTTCACGGTGGCCACACGAGGGCTCCCCGAAGCTCGAATGATCGTCAGCCGGAGCGTCCTCGATGAAAGTCCGCCGCGTCTACAGCACCGATTCCCTGCCCGCCGCACAGACCGCCATCCGTGAGGTGCGCGACGCGGGCATCGAAGACGATGCCATTTCGGTGATCGCTCGGTCGGACATCGAACTCGAAAGCGTGCCCGAGCATCAGAAAGAAGCCCCCACCGACTTCAAGCACGCCGCGATGCGCGGGGCCGGCTTGGGCGGGGCGACAGGCCTGATCGCAGGCCTGGTGGCGGTGGCGGTGCCGCCGCTTGGACTGACTCTCGCTGGCGTCGCCTTGACGACGCTGGGCGGCGCGGCCGTCGGCACTTGGGCATCGTCGTTGGTCGGCGCTTCCCTGCCCGATCCGGTGCGGCGCACGTTCGAGGATGAGATCGAGGCGGGCCGCATCCTGATCGTCATCGATGGTGAAGGCGACGCGTTGGCGCGTGCCGAGGCCGCGCTGCAAGCCGCGGGTGCGCGACATCTGCCGTATGAGGAGGCGTCGGCGTTGAGTTGAGGCGAGGATTGGCGGAGAGAGGGGGACCGGATCAACTCTCACCCAACCCATTGATCTCATTACAGAACCCAAATCAGGATGTGTCCTGTTTTGTGTCGAGATCATAGCCAGCCCGCCAACTTCCGTGGCACGCGATGCTCTCGCGGTTGGCCTGCAGTCAGCCAAGCGCCGCCGCGGGCGGCATCACACGCATGCGGGCCGGATAATCAGGATGGCGGAGCGTGCCCATGTCCCAATCTCGCTTCTCGGCCCTTGCTGTTCGCGAACGCGAAGCGCTTGGGGTCAAGGGGCGCCAGCCCCTTGCGCACGCATTCCGTAGGAATGCCTAAGTGCGCTCTTGCTTGATTCGCTTTTGCTTCGAAGTTGCATTTGATGGCTTTGCACAGAAGCCCGAATGCGCGACCGACCTCTTGTGCAAGGCCGCATAGACAGCGAAAGCTCTGCCAACGCCTGAGACTTGAGGCGCGCTTGACGAAACCCACTTCTCTGCTTGACTGACTTCTCCTTCAACTGGTCAGGAGCTACGAATCCAAAGTTCGGTGTCGTCGCGCCCCTTGAGATCGGTCCAGCGCACGCTCTCACTAGGACTCGACGAGGTCCAAGTCGTGTGCTAAAACGTCGCACCTCGGCATTGTGATGACGGCTCTTGGGCCTCAGAAGATGTAGGGATCTTGTTTGAATCGGCATGCTTTGAACTGCCGCTCCACCCTTGTTTGAGATGAAGATGGCTGCCAAACCAGCGAAGAAGCATCCCGCTGAACCGATTGTCAGCGCGCCCACCCTGAGCGAGATCCAAGCGGATGCGAGAGCAATCCCGCTCGACGGCCCGCTGGCGGACGTGGTGGTAACGTCCCCTCCCTATTGGCGAAAGCGCGACTACAACTTTGCCGGGCAGATCGGGCAGGAGGCCACTCCGAAGGAATTCGCCGCGACGATGGTGGACTGCCTTCGGGAGTGGCGCCGCCTTTTGGCTCCTCATGGGTCGGTCTTCGTCAACCTTGGGGACACGTATCACAAGAAGTCCCTGGCGGGCGTTCCGGGACGTGTGGAAGCTGCAGCGGCGGACGATGGCTGGAGGCTACGCAACCGAATCATTTGGGCCAAAGAGGGCGGCATGCCGGAGCCTGCCAAGAACCGCTTGGCTAATCGGCACGAATACATCCTTCACTTCACCCGCGATGGCGACTACTATTACGACACGTTTGCCTACGCAGAGCGTTTTGGTAACGGGAGCACGCCCAGCGACGTCTGGAACATCGCGCTTCAGCGAAGCATGGGAAGTCACCTCGCGCCTTTCCCTGAGGAGCTGGTGGAACGGGCAGTGACCCTGGCTTGCCCCTTGATGGTGTGCAATGCCTGCGGCAAACCTAGGCAGCGCATCATCGCTCGCACTGCCGAGCTCGACCCCTCGCGACCCCAGGCGGTGCGAGCCATGGCGCTGGCCAAGGAGCACGGACTCACGCCGCGTCATATCGCGGCAATTCAGGCCACGGGCATCTCAGACGCCGGTAAGGCACTACGAGTTCAGACAGGCACCGGGCGCAATGCTCCCAGCGTTCAAGTGCTTGCTGCGGAAGCGAAGAAGGTTCTTGGTGGCTACTTCCGAGAGTTCACGTTTGCCAAGAAGAAGACCGTCGGGTGGTCGGATTGCGGTTGCAACGCTGGATTTCGCCCAGGCCTTGTCCTCGACCCGTTCAAGGGAACAGGGACCACCCTCCGCGTCGCTCAAAAAATGAACCGATCCGCAATCGGTATAGACTTCGCTCCAGTCACGGATAAGGCCGTATGGAGCGACTATGGCAAACACAAGGCGATTGAGAAGAGAAGCAGTCGGCGCGGCGTGGTCACAACTCGAGCAAAGTAACGTCCACACTCACTTCCTGGGCTACCTCGCCGTTCGAGAGGCAGCGCGCATCGAGGGACGAACAACAGATCTTATGGTCGGATTTAGGGACTTCTTTGATCGTTTTCTTCGTGCTCGTGGAATGACTTACGCAGACCCCTACATCAAGCCTTTTGGCGGCCCTACCAACAACAGGAACGTTGCGGGCTCCTATGCTCTTAGCTCGCTTCGAAACGTTGCCCCACTAACCAGGGTCGTCTCTGCCAGGAAAGAAGGATCGACCACTCTATTTAGCCTTAAGACGGAGCACTCGAAACTCGCGCTGGAGGCTCTGCTCAGGGGAAATCGTATCTCCTCGCTGGCTTTAAGCGTGTTTCTTTATCGGGACTACGAGATCTCCGAATCGCATGCGTCATCAGAAGGGTTGTTGGATATTTTCAACCACGACTTCAACATCAAGCGGCACGAAGAACTAACAATGTTCCGCGTTCCATTTGCTTACAAGGGAGCTTACTTTTGAAAGGAAACTACCACGAGGGCCGTTCCGAGCTTCCCGTAGAAGAGGAAGAGCGTTTTAGTCCAAGTGACTTGGGAATCGAGATCAAGGGCCTGCCATCACAGGCGACCCGCCTGTCGGTTGCAGAAGACCCACCAGCGGACTACCAAGAGCCGATTCTGGTTGAAATTGCCGATGACCATCCGCTTTGGGTTTCGACCGAGCACGCTGTGGCGGACGGATACGCAGGCGTGATACTGAGTGGACCGCCCGGGACGGGTAAGAGCTGGTATGCCGAACAGCTAGCCCTCAGGATGACAGGATCTCGTGGACGGGTTCGAACAGTTCAGTTCCATCCAGGCTACCAATACGAAGATTTTGTAGAAGGCTGGCGCCCTGACGACTCGGGTGGGTTTGTGAGGCGGTCCAAACACCTTTTGGTCTTGGCTAGAGCCGCCCGTATGGCGCCGGATGCTCAGCACGTCTTGGTCATCGATGAAATAAGCCGAGCCGATGTCCCGAGGGTCTTCGGTGAAGCATTGACCTACTTGGAAATGTCGATGCGAGGAAAGATTTTTCACCTCGCATCGGGTCGCGCGGTGAGCCTGCCGCCCAATCTTTTCATTATCGCCACGATGAATCCGTGGGACGTGTCGGTGGACGAGCTCGACGTTGCGTTGGAGCGCCGGTTTGCACATCTGGAGGTCGGCCCTAGCCTGACCGAGCTGGAGTCCATCTTGCGGTTGAACAATGCGAGCGAGCGAGTCATCGACCGCTCAAAGCGCTTGTTCAATCTTCTGCAACGCTCTAACAACCACATGCTTCACATGGGCCATGCGTATTTCGCAAGGGTGGTGAGCGAAGAATCACTGGACCGTCTATGGCAGTTCCAAGTTTGGCCGCACATCAAGCGGGTCACTCGCTTGGATCCCAGCGAGGGCCAGCGGCTAGAAACGGCTTGGTTGGCGCTATCCCGGCCCACCCCTCCAGAAAACGAGGAGCTGGCGTCAGGCCTACGGAGTTCGGATAATGCCGCCCCCTGAAGCGGACACTCCGGATCCTTCTAGCCCTCTGATTTGCAAGACCGTGGAACACGGTGAGCTAACAATCTCGCCTAGTTATATCTTTAGCGGTGACCGGCTGCTTTTAAACCCAGAAGTTCAAGAATCAGGGTATTTGGCGGTTTCTCTCGATAAGGGGAGGATTCGACTGCGGGCGACCTCTTGGGTTGGCTTTATCCCTCTAAATGCTCGGCTTGCTGTTGAGGTACGGCCCCGAGTGCCCATCAGTGTAATGGGAGAATTGCTTGAACATGTAGCCGTTAACAAGCAGCGAGTTATCCACATTGGAAGCGTGAGCTACACAACAGGCCAGCTTCGTCCGCAAAACTTGATAGACCTTCTGGCTCTGCGGCTAGTGACTTTGACTAAGCAAATGCGATTGAACGGGCTGGATCATTCTTATCGACCAACAGTGGTCGCGGGCCGCACGCCTGTCGGAAGTATACTGCCTTTCGCCACCAGGGTCAGACAGGCCTTCAAAGGAAACCGGGCGGAATCCGTTTCCAGCGCGTGGATCAAAACGATTGACACGCCGGCAAACCGGATGGTTCTCGCCACGCTCCTTTACCTTCATCGGCTCTACATGCGGCTCGGCCACTCGAAAGGGGCGCCCACCATGCGGGCAGAACTGGGTGACGGCATTGAGGTCTTTCGCCGCATCGAAGCCGGTCGCCAAGAGCTCTCCATGCTCGCCCTCACCCCCATCGAGGGCAAAGCCGCGAAAAGGCCGGAATACCTGGAAGCGAGCTCTATTGCACGCGCCGTCTTCGGGCAGGCGGGCATACAGCCCCAAGCGACTGGTCTGCTCAGCCTGTCGCCAGTTGTCTTCAACCTTGAAGACGCTTTCGAGGCGTTTCTACGCACTCGGCTGAGGGACTCTCTGACAGAGTCCGGGCTGAGGGTTCTGGATGGGAATATAAAGCACCCTGAGGGACTCCAAGACGTGCTTTACAGCGAGCCGAAGCATAAAAAAGCAGAAGGAATTCCGGTCAAGCCAGACATTGTTATCTGTCGAGGCAGCGAAGTTTTGGCAGTTATCGACGTCAAGTACAAACCTTACGGAGGAGGCCTGCCTGATCGGGCGGACGTGGAGCAGGTTGTCACCTATGCTCAAATTTACGAAACCAACCTCGCAATCGTCGCCTTGCCGCAACGCCCTCCAAACGCGCACCCTTTGATACCGATTGGGCGGATTGGACAGACAAACATTGCGGTACTGGCAGTCAACCTCAACACAAATGATTTAGCTTCCGAAATCGAGATTGTCGCAGGATCGATTACACGAGTTTTACTTAAAAGGCCAGGCCCTGTTCAATCTGATCTAGTGAGCCCAGGCCTAGCTGTGATCTCTCAGTAGGTTGTTCATCCGGGGCATCTCTGGAAGATGGGGGTTACGAAGCCAACCAGCCCCCAGGAGCCCCGGATGAACCTGCATAAACATGCCCGATTAACGCCGCATGGTCGAGCTTTGCTGGTGCGTCGGATCCTGCATGAAGGCTTGCGCGTGGAAGAGGCAGCGCAGGCGTGCGGAGTCAGCGCACGCACCGCGTACAAGTGGCTGGA
>NZ_JACHYJ010000005.1 GCF_014192745.1 Luteimonas sp. RC10 | reverse complement strand
CCGGCGGGGCGTGGGCGCCGGGGGGGGGGGGGGGCGGCGTGCGGGCCCCCCCCCCCCCCCCCGCGGGGGGGGGGGGGGGGGGGGGGGGGGGGGGGGGGGGCCCCGGGCGCGTCGCGGCGCTCGCCCCCACCCAACCCTCCCCCGCTCGCGGGGGAGGACTCGATCGCTGCGGTCGTCGCCATCAACCGGGAAGCCCCACCTCCCCCGCCTGCGGGGGAGGTCGGCGCCGTAGGCGACGGGTGGGGGCCGGGCGCGTCGGGACGTCCGCCCCCACCCAACCCTCCCCCGCCCGCGGGGGAGGGCTCGATCTCTGCCGCGCTGGCCACAGGCCAGTCGTCCGGCGCGAACAGCGGCACGCCGCTGGGCCAGCGGTCCGCGGTGTCGTGCGTGGCCAGTACGCAGAGCGGCTGGGCCGAGCGCAGGATGCGGGCAAGCCGGTCGTCAGGATGCGCGAGGTCGAGCGGCAGGTAGGCGCCGCCGGCGCGCAGCACTGCGACCAGTGCGATCACGAGTTCCAACGAACGCGGCAATGCGACGGCGACGACGCTGTCACGGCCGAGCCCGCGTGCCTGCAGTGCGCGCGCCAGCGCGCGGGTGCGGTGGTCGAGCTGGGCGTAGCTCAGCGTGATGTCGCCGAACGCCAGCGCCGGCGCATCCGGCGTTGCCGCCATCGTCGCCTCGATCAATGCGGCCAGCGTGGTGTCGGGCAGCGGATGGTCGGTCGCGTTGAAGTCCACCAGCGCGCGCCGCGCCTCGTCCGGTGTCGCCAACGGGATGTCGTCGATGCCGTCGGCCATGCAGGCCGCGGCGAGAAACGCCTGCAGCCGCTGCGCGTGCGCGGCGATGGCGTCGGCGCTGTACAGCACCGGATTGGCTTCGAACTCAAGCTCGAGCGCGGTCGCCCCGTCGCCACGGAAGCCGATCGTCACATCGTCGATCGGTCCGGTTCCCAGGATCTCCAGCCGCACCTGCGCGCCATGCGCACGCGGCGGGCGGTAGAACGGCTGCACGTTGACCAGCGGGCCATGCAGCCGGCGCTGTCCGCCGATCAGGCCGAGATCGCGGCGCAACTGCTCACCGCGGTAACGGCCGTGGCGTCGGCCGCGCACCAGTGCGCGCGCAGTCGCCTGCACGAAGTCGGCCAGCGAGGCACCGGACATCGCCGGCACGCGCAACGGCAGCACGTTCATGACCATCGCCGGCACCCGCGCACTCGCGCTGCCCAGCCGGCCCATATACGGCACCCCAACCACCGCTTCGACCTGTCCGGCCATGCGCCGGCAGTACTCGGCCGCCAGCGCGGTCAGCACATCCGGCCAGGGCTGTTCGAGCCGCTGCGCAAGCGCGAGCAGGTCGGCGCGCAACGCCGCATCGAGGCCGACGCTCAGGCGATGACAGCCATGCGCGGCCGGCGCGAAGCCTGCGCCCAGGCCGGAGACCGCTGGCATGCCAGCGAGCGTCTGGCGCCAGTAGGCGGCGTCCTGCCGGCTTTTGTCCGAGGCGGCGTAGGTCGCGTCCTCGGCGATCACGCCCTCGAGCGCCGCAAACGGCGCGCTCGCATCAGCCCCGCCGCAAGCAGCCCCGTACAGGGCCAGCACACGCTCGGTCAGCAGCGCCATCCCGTAGCCGTCGGTCGCCAGGTGGTGCACACGCAGATACCAGACGAAACGCTGATCGCCGAGCGCGTACAGCCGTTGCAGCGCCAGCCGGTCGCGCGTCGGGTCGACCGGCGTATCGCGGTCGCGCGCCATCGCCGCCCGCGCAGCCCGCTCGGGCGCGTCCATGTGCGACAGATCGACGACCTCCAATGGCGGCAGATGCTCGGGATCGATGCCCATCCGCGGGCCATCGGCGGTATCGCGCATGCGCAGCGACAGCGCCGGCGCCTCAGCCGCGGCCTGCTCGGCCGCGCGCACGAATGCGTCCACGTCCAGCGGGCCATCGATCCACAGCGCATGCGCGGTATTGAACGCTGGATTGTCCGGCGCCAACCGCTGCGCATACCACAGACCCGACTGCGCCTGGGTCAGCGGCCAATCGCCGACGACCGGCAACGCGGACACCTCCACCGCCTTGGCCATCAGACGCGCTTCTGCTGCAGGTCCTGCACCACACGCCACCAGCCAGCCAGCGTGGTGTGCTCGGCCAGATGCGAGAACTCCAGCGGCAGGCCGGACTCGCCCCACTTCATCACCAGGCCGAGCACGCGCATCGAGTCCAGGCCCAGATCCATCAGATTGTCGTCATCGCCGATGTCCTCGGGCGCCTCGCCCAACTGCCGGGCGATGTCGGCACGCATGCGCGCCAGGGTCAGGGGATCGCTCATCGCAACAGCTCCAGAATCCGATCGGTAGTCAGCGGCACGCCGCAGGTGCGCGCAATCCAATGCAGCGCCATGTCATGGTCGGCGCGGGTGAAATCGGCAACGGCATCAGCAGCGACGAACGTCTGGATGTCGCGCTGGAACGCCTCGGTCGCCGTCGACAGCACGCCGATATGCGCGTAGACGCCCGTGATCAGCACCTGGTCGCGACCACGCGCCCGCATCAACGTCTCCAGGTTGCTGCGCTGGAACGCGCTGTAACGATGCTTGACCAGCACATGGTCGCCATCCGCCGGCGCCAGCGCATCGACGATCGCCTCGTGCTCGGGCACCGCACGCATACCCGGACCCCACAGATCGGCCTGCAGGCCCCGATCGCGCCGATCCTGATTGCCGCGCTGCGCGGTGTAGACCACCGGAATGCCCCGACTGCGCGCATGCGCCAGCAACCGCGCGATGTGCACGATCGCCGGCGCGATCGGCGCCGCCTGCGCCTCGTAGGCCGCCAGGAAATAGCGCTGCATGTCGTGCACCAGCAACGCAAGACGCCCCGTCTCGGGCTGCCACGGCCCACGCGCCGCCGGCAGCTCGGCCGCCGTCGGCAACGGGTACGCAGGAATCGTCGGAAGGCCCATGTCTACTCGCTCAATCCATCTGCAGTCGTGATCGCACGCCCGGCACTCGCCTCATTCGCAGACGCCACGCAATCGGCTCCGCAAGACAGTGCCGCGCTCACCGGAGGCACGATCGAAACGCCGCCGGCAGCGGACGGGTAGCCGGTGGCCGCGCCAAGCGCGCCAGGGGTGAGCCCGCTCTGCCTGCGCGGCGCAGGCCGCGCGAGCGGGCGAACGCCCGGCGTGCTGCGCCGGGCCGGACCGCTCCGCGAAGCGGAGGGCGCGCGCGCCCGAGTCAGGGCAGGATGCCCTGACCGAGGGACAAGCGGCTGCCGGCCAGCAGGCCGATGCCCCACTAACGCAGCAACCGCGGACAAGCAACCTGTCGCCACACCAAGCGCGCCAGAAATGGTGTGCACCCGAGTCAGGGCACGACGCCCTGACCGAGGGACAAGCGGCTGCCGGCCAGCAGGCCGATGCCCCACTAACGCGGCAACCGCGAACGGGCGACCAGTCACCGCGCCAAGCGCACCAACGGCGATGCGCGCGCCGGTCACGCGCCCTGCTCCGCAAGAAACCGCGCCCGCAACTGCGCACGCAACTCACGCCGGCTGACCTTGCCCACCGCCGTCGTACCGAACGCATCGACGAACACAATCTGATCGGGCACCTTGAACCCCGCCAACCCCCGCCCACGCACCCAAGCCTTCAACTCGGCAGGCCGCGGCCGCACCTCACCCGGAATCACGAACGCACAACTGCGCTCACCGAGGAAATCATCCGGAATCGACACCACCGCCGCATCGAACACCTGCGGATGCGCAAGCAGATGATCCTCGATCTCCTCGGCCGAAATCTTCTCGCCCGCCCGATTGATGTGATCGGTCGCCCGCCCCTGCACCACCAGATTGCCCTCGGCCGTCCGCAGGACCATATCGCCCGTGCGATACCACCCATCATCGGTGAACGACCGCGCATTCGCCGCCGGATCATTGTGATACGCGCGGATCGTGTACGGACCGCGCGTGAGCAGATGCCCCGTACCGCCCTCCGGCACCGGCGCGCCGTGATCATCGACGATCAACACCTCGTCGTCGGGACTGATCGGCCGCCCCTGCGTCTGGATCACGACCTCGTGCGGATCGTCGAGCCGGGTGTAATTGACCAGGCCCTCGGCCATGCCGAACACCTGCTGCAGCGTGCAGCCCAGCCCCGCGATCACCCGTCGCGCTGCTTCGGGCACCAGCTTGGCGCCGCCGACCTGCACCACCCGCAGACTCGACAGATCGTGCGCGGTCTTGCCGGCCGCATCGGCCCACAGCAGCGCCAGTGGCGGCACCAGACCGACACAGGTCACGCGCTCGCGCGCGATCAGCGGAAACGCCACGTCCGGGCCCGGTCCTGGGCTCAGCACCACCCGCGCGCCGGCGTACAGCGCCCCGAAGAATCCAGGCGAGCTCATCGGGAAATTGTGCGCAGCCGGCAGCGCGACCAGATACACGCTGTCGCGATCGATGCCGCAGATATCGTTGCTGGCGCGGAAACTGTAGATGTAATCGTCGTGCGTGCGCGGGATCAGCTTCGACAGCCCGGTGCTGCCGCCGGAGATCTGCAGGAACGCGACCGACTGCGGATCGGGATCGCCCGGCAGCGCGGCACGATCGCCGTCGAGCGCGGCGACCGACACGAATTCCGCACCGTCACCGACCACATACACGTGGCGCACCGCCGGCACCTCGCGCTGCAACTCACGCGCCAGTGTGCGGTAATCGAAGCCTTCGTACTTCTCCGCGCAGACGTAGGCGCTGGCCTCGGCCTTGCGCGCGAAATGCGCGACTTCGGTCAGCCGGTGCGCCGGCAACGCATACACCGGCACTAGTTGCGCGCGGAACAGTGCGCACACCATCGCGATGAACTCGGGCACGTTGCCCAACTGCACGACCACCCGATCGCCCGGCGCCAGGCCTTGGGCCAGCAAGCCGGCGGCGATGCGCTCGGCCTCGGCCCACAACTGCGCGTAGGTCCAGCGCACCGCGCCACCGACCACGGCGATCGCATCGGGATGCGCCGCCGCACGCACGCGCAGGAAACCGGGAAAGGTCTCGCCGCGCCAGTAACCGGCCGCGCGGTAGTGCGCGGCCTGCGTCTCGGGCCAGACCTGGCGCAGCGGCAGACGCTGCGGGGCGGAAGTGTCGCTCATGGCATCCTCGATCGAATCAGGCAGCGCGCACGTCGTCGATGTCCAATGCATCGAGCAGCGCGCGGAACTTGGCCGCGGTCTCGTCGACCTCGAGCGCCGGCTGCGAGCCGGCCACGATACCCGCACCGGCGAACAGACGCATCGTGCGGCCCTGCACACGCGCGCAGCGGATCGACACGTACCAGTCGCCATCGCCCTGCGCATCGGTCCAGCCTACCGCGCCCGCGTAGAACCCCCGGTCCACCGGCTCGAGCGCGCGGATCGCCGCCAGCGCGGCCTCGCGCGGCGTGCCGCAGACCGCTGGCGTGGGATGCAGCAGGCCGGCCAGCGCGGCCGAGGACAGCAACGGATCCTTCAAGGTGCCGACGATCCGCGTGCCTAGGTGCCACATCGTCGCGGTCGCATGCAGAGACGGCATCGACGGTGCCTGCAGCCGGCTGCACAGTGGCGCGAGCGTGTCGACGATCGCCTCGACCACATGCCGATGCTCGTCGTGGTCCTTGGCCGAGGCCAGCAGCGCCTGCGCCGCGCGCGTGTCCTTGGCCGGGTCGCGCGCGCGGCGCGCCGAGCCGGCCAACGGATGCGAGACCACCTCCAGGCCTCGGCGCGAGACCAGCAGTTCGGGGGTGGCCCCGACCAGCCAGGCCGGCGCCTCACCCGCGGCCACCGGCAGCGGTGCCACATATGTGGTCACGCTGGCATCGGCGCCCAGGCGCGAGGCCAGCGCCAGCGGATCGATCCTGGAGGCGGCATCGATCCGCAGGCTGCGGGCGAGCACGACCTTGCGCAGCGGCGCGGTGGCGCCCGCCTGCTGCAGGTGCTCGAGACAGCGCGCGACCGCCATCGCATAGGCATTGGCGGCCGGCTCGGCCACATGGCCACGCAGCGGTGGCGGCCAGGCCGCCCCTGCCGCAGTGTCGTCGGCCGTCGTCAGGTGTCCAGGCTGGTACAGCGCATCGTCGCCGTGCGGGTCGAACGGCAGCGCCCCGACCAGCACCGCCGGCCCGTCGCGATTCTGTGCGAAGAACGCAGCCACCCGGGCGCCGAGCGTCGATGTCGGCCCCGCAGGCAACGATGCGCGCCGGCCTTCTGCGGCGATCTGTCGTGATGGCCCGTGCAAGCGGAACCAGATCGATGCCGCAATCGGATCGCCGTCGCCGACAATCGTCTCGGGCCCTGCCATGAAGGCTGCCTCGGTCATCGCAGCGCCTCGCGCGGGTGCAGTGCCGCAGCCACCGACAGCACCACCAGCACGACACCGATCAGCAGATACGGCGCGCTGGGCGAGACGCGGTAAAGCAGCGTACCCAGCAGCGGGCCGACGACCATGCCCAGTCCCTGGACCGAGGCGATGGTGCCGGCGGCCGCGCCCTGTTCGTGCGCCTCGACCGAATCGGCGGCCAGCGCCTGGAACGACGGGAACACGAACCCCATACCGAAGGCCGCCACGCCATAGGCCAGCAACAACTGCCATTGCACGGCCACCAGCGCCGACGAGGCGAAGCCCGTCGCCGAAATCAGGGCGCCGATCGCGATCCAGCGCGCCGGCGGCACCGCGCGCAGCCGCATCACCAGCGCCTGGGCACACATCAGGCCCAGGCCGACCGCGGTCAGCGACAGCCCGGCCGCGCGCGCGCCGTCGGTCGGAGACAGGTCCAGCCGGTCGATCGCGAAGAAGCCGACCACGACCTGCGCGATCGTCACCGAGACCATCGCCGCGAACACCGCGTAGACCGGCAGGCGCAGGCGGCGATCGGCCACCGCCATCGTCGGGCGTGGGCCCGACCGTGGCGCCGGCGCAGCCGGCGTGTCGGGCAGCCGCCACCACAGCACCAGCAGTGACAGCAGCGGCAACGCCGCGGCCAGATACAGCGTCAGCGCGATGTCGCGGTAGGCGATCCAGCCGGCCGCCGCGGGACCGAGCACCATGCCGAGCGCGTTGGCGCTGCCCAGCCGCGCCATCACCGCACCGCGGCCCCCCGCCGGCACCGCGTCGGCGACCAGTGCCGCGGCGGTCGGCGGCACCGCCGCATAGAACAGTCCGACCAATGCGCGCGTGGCGACCAGCGCAAGGACTGACAGCAGCACCGCCGGCGGATGCCGCAATGCCAGATCGACGAACACCGCCATCGCGATGTAGACCAGGGCATAGCCGACCAGGCCTGCAAGCAGGACGCGTCGGCGCCCGATGCGATCGCTCAGCGCGCCCCAGCGGCGCGCCGACAGCATCCACAGCACGCCGGCAGCGGTCACCGACAGGCCGGCATGCCACTCCGCCAGCCCCAGCAGCCGCACGACCGGGCCGACGACGGCAACGAACGCCATCATCGCCATCGTCCCGGCGAACGCGGTGAACACCAGCGCCGACAGGCCGGGCACGCGAGGAGAGGACGCGGGAACAGCGGACATGCACACATCTCGATTCGCCGGCCGGGCCGGCGACGGGGCCAGGAACGACGGATCCGTCATCCCGCGCCGGCCGGCAACGCCCGGAGCGGGGCGGCACGACGCCGCCAAATGATACCAACTCTCATTTGCAATCCATAGCCGACCAGGTTGTTGAGAATCGTTCGCAAACAAGTATCATTCATATTCCTGTCTGCGCATGCCGACGCCGGCCGTCTGCCAGACCCCCCGCCCTACCCCGATCTTTCTCGGAGTTCCCATGTCTCGCTGTCTCGCCCTCTCTCCGCTCGCGGCCGTGGTCGCGCTCGTTCTGGCGTCCCCCGCCGCTGCCCAGCCCGCTTCGCCGGCATCGACGGCGACCGACTTCGATACCGTCGTGGTCACCGCGACCGGCGTGCAGCAGTGGATCCGCGACGCCCCGGCGAGCATCAGCGTGGTCACGCGCGAGGAGATCGAGCGCAAACCGGTCAGCAGCCTCGGGCAGTTGCTCAGCACGATCCCGGGCGTGACGGGCGGTTACGCGCTGTCGGGCGCGCAGTCCAAGATCCGGCTGCGCGGCTTGCCCGAGCAGTACACGCTGATCCTCATCGACGGACGCCGCCAGGGCAATTCGGCGGGTGTGAACTACCGCGACGACCTGGGCCCGCAGGATCTGAACTGGCTGTCGCCGGACATGATCGAGCGCATCGAGGTCGTGCGCGGCCCGATGTCGTCGCTGTACGGCTCCGAGGCGATGGGCGGCGTGATCAACATCATCACCCGCAAGATCGCGCCCGAATGGGGCGGCACGGCGACCTACAACTACAGCCGCCCCAGCGACGACGCGCGCGGCGACATCATCCAGCTCGGCGCCCAGTTCAGCGGCCCGCTGACCGACCGTCTGGGCCTGCGCGTCGGTGCCAACCTCACCGATCGCGATGCCGATACCGGCGCGGGCTTCGCCCGGACCCCCGGCAGCAAATCCGAGAATGCCAACGCCCTGCTCAACTGGCGCATCAACGACGACCACACCATCGGCCTGGAGGCCTCGCGCGGCGTGCAGCGCAACGTGGGTGGCGAGGCGGTCAGTGCCTGGGGCCTGTCGAAGCTGGTGCACACCGGCTACGTGGTCACCCACGATGGCCGCTATAGCGACGCCTCGACCTCCAAGATCACGCTGGTCCAGAACGAGTACGAGGACGAGGGCAGCGCAGTCGGCAAC
This sequence comes from Luteimonas sp. RC10, assembly GCF_014192745.1. Lineage (GTDB taxonomy): Bacteria > Pseudomonadota > Gammaproteobacteria > Xanthomonadales > Xanthomonadaceae > Luteimonas. The sequence continues at coordinate 309,085 of NZ_JACHYJ010000005.1, read as the reverse complement.
CATTCCCAGGAGACCGTACTCGACGCCGTATTCAATACGGGCTTCGACTGGGGCATCCCGCACGCGCTCAACGTCGGCGGACAGTGGAAGCGCGAGGAATTGCAGAACCTCGACACGATCGGCACCGTGCCGGTGACCTGGACCGGCAGCGGCCGGATCAGCCCGAAGAACGAGGCCGACGCCTGGGCCCTGTTCGTCGAGGACCATCTGTCGCTGCGCGAGAACCTGACGCTGACGCTGGGCCTGCGCTGGGACAACACCGAGAACTACGACGACAACCTGAGCCCCCGCGTCTATGCAGTCTGGCATCCCTCGCGCGACTGGACGGTCCGCGGCGGCGTCTCGCGCGGCTTCCGCGCCCCCAATCTCAAGCAGGGTTCGGCCGGCGCGGCGACCCAGTCCGGCGGCAACGGCTGCCGCAGCCTCGTCGTCGAAGGCTGGACGGGCGACACCACCTCGCCGACCTACCGGCCCAACGCCGACGGCACGATCGGCTGCTACATGGCCGGCAACCCCAATCTCGAGCCGGAAACGAGCACGAACTACGAGATCGGCGCCGGCTTCGATCGCGGCGGCTGGTCGCTCGCGGCGACGTACTTCCACACCGACTTCGAGGACAAGATCGAGCAGATGCCGCTCAGCAGCCTGCCCGGCTTCGACAGCAGCTATGTCAACGGGTTCTGGTGGACGGTCGCGCAGAACATCCAGGAGGCGCGCACCCGCGGCGTCGAGGCCAGCATCGTGGTGCCGCTGCACGAGCGCCTGACCTGGTCCACCAATGCCACCCGGATGCTCGAGTCCAAGAACCGCACCACCGGCGCCAACCTGCTGGTCGTGCCCAAGCTCACGGCCTATACCTCGCTGGACTGGCGCATCGACGACGCCTGGGCGCTGTCGCTGAGCGCGCAGCATGTCGGCGAGCAGTTGATCTCGGCGACCAGCCCGACCTTCGCCAAGGCCTACACCACCTGGGATCTGATCAGCGGCTTCGACGTCAATGCCCACCTGACGTTGCGCGCGGGCGTGCGCAACCTGACCGACGAATCGACCCTGGAAGACGGCAGCAACTACGACGCCGGCGGCCGGACCTGGTTCGTGGGGGCCACCGCGCGTTTCTGACCGAGATGCCGCGCGCGGGGCACCTGCCGACCCGCGCGCGGCGACTCAAGATTGAGAATCAATCTCATAAACCCTAAAATAACGAGACCTTCACGCGCCTCGTCCTGCGCCGTCCCGGATCCCCCATGCCCGTTCGCCCCCGCCTGCCTCTCCGTCCCGCGCTGTTGACCAGCGCCATCGCTGCATTGCTGCCGCTCACGGCCCTGGCCCAGACGCCGGAGGATGCGACGACGCTCGACACCGTGCGGGTCACCGCCGAGCAGATCGCACGCCAGGCGCTGGGCGCGTCCACCGTACTCGCCGACGACATCGAGCGTCAGCCGCCGCGCAACGACATCGCCGAGTTCCTGCGTACGCTGCCCGGCGTCAACCTGACCGGCAATTCGACCAGCGGCCAGCGCGGCAACAACCGCCAGATCGACATCCGCGGCATGGGGCCGGAGAACACCCTGATCCTGGTCGACGGCATCCCGGTCTCGAGCCGCAACTCGGTGCGCTACGGCTGGCGCGGCGAGCGTGACTCGCGCGGCGATACCGGCTGGGTGCCGCCCGAACAGATCGAGCGCATCGAGGTGCTGCGCGGCCCGGCGGCAGCGCGCTACGGCAGCGGTGCGGCCGGCGGCGTGGTCAACATCGTCACTCGCGCACCGGGCCCGCAGTTCGGCGGTTCGCTGAATGTCTACGGGCTGGTGCCCACCCACGGCGTCGATGGCGGCAGCCAGCGCGCCGGCCTGCAGATGAGCGGGCCGCTGTCGGACCGGCTGTCGTTCCGCCTGTCGGGCAGCGCCGGCAAGGCCGAGTCCGACGCCTTCGACATCAATCGCGACCATGCATCGCAGCGCAGCGGTACCAATGCCGGCACCTTCCCCGCCGGGCGCGAGGGCGTACGCAACCGCAACGCCTCGGCCAAGCTGCTGTGGGACGTGCTGCCCGGCCACCGCATCGACGTGGGCGCCGGGTTCAGTCGCCAGGGCAACCTCTATGCCGGCGACACCCAGAACACCAACCGCAATCCCGAAGTGCTCAAGTGGATCGATGCGGAGACCAACCGGCTCTACCGCAGGACCTTCGATGTCAGCCATCGCGGCGAGTATGGCCAGGCCACCCGCTCACTGGCCTATGCCGCCGTCGAGAAGACTCGCAACACGCGGCTGCTCGAGGGTCTGGCCGGCGGTACCGAGGGCATCTTCATCGTCAATGGCGGCTTCGGCGACATCGACCTGCGCACGCTCACCCTGCATGGCGAAGTCAACCACACGATCACCGGCGACAGCGTCGACCACGTGCTGACGGTCGGCGCCGAGTGGGTCGACAGCCGGCTCGAGGACAACGCCTCCGGCCTGAAGGACCGCAATCCGCAGCCGAACGTGCCGGTGCCGCCGACCCAATGGAACGGCCGCAGCGATGCGCGCATCGCCTCGGTGTTCGTCGAGGACAACCTCTACATCGGCGACGCGCTGACCGTGACCCCGACGCTGCGCTACGACCACCATGACCAGTTGGGCGGAAACCTCAGCCCGGCGGTCAGCGCCGCGTTCGCGTTCCTGCCGTCCTGGACGCTGCGCGCCGGCATCGCCCGCGCCTACAAGGCGCCCAATCTCTACCAGAGCAACGCCGGCTACGCGCTCTACAGCGCGGGCATCGGCTGTTGGGGCGGCGGCGGCCCGTGCTTTCTGGTCGGCAACGACGCGCTCGACGCCGAGACCAGCGTCAACAAGGAACTGGGCGTGCAGTTCGCCGACGGCCGCGTGCAGGCTGGCCTGACCTGGTTCCGCAACGACTACCGCGACAAGGTCGAGGCCGGCCACGTCGCGATCGATCGCGTCGGCAACGTCGACGTGTTCCGCTGGGACAACATCCCCAAGGCGGTGATCGAGGGTCTGGAGGGCAGCGTGGAACTGCCGCTGGCCGAGGCGTTGCGCTGGAACACCAACGTGACCTGGATGCTCACCTCGAAGAACCGCAGCACCGGCGACGCGCTGTCGACGATTCCCGAGTACACGATCAACACCGCGTTCGACTGGCAGGCCAGCGCGCGCCTGTCGCTGCTGGCCAAGGCCACGTTCTACGGCGAGCAGGTGCCGCAGCGCCTCGACTACCAGGGCCGCCCGGTCACCGGCAGCGCCGCCGACCGCATGCCGCCCTACGCACTCGTGGGCCTGAGCGGGCGCTACCGCATCACCGATCGGGTCAGCGTCACGCTGGGCGTCGACAACCTGCTCGACAAGCGCATCTTCCGCCGCGGCAACGCCTCGGGCGTCAACCTCGGCACGCCCAACGAGATCCAGGGCGCCGGTGCCTATACCTACAACGAGCCTGGACGCGCCTGGTTCGTCAGCACCAACATCGGGTTCTGAGCCCTCGATGCGCACGCCCATGCACAGCCGCCGCCCCACGACCCACCGCCCGATCCACCTGGCGACGCTGGCCGCGGCCGCCGGCCTGCTGCTCGCGCTGCAGGCCGTGCCCTCGACCGCGGCCGCGCAGCAGCGCGATCCCACACGCGCGATCGGCCAGACCGTCGCCGACCACGCCTCGCCCCACTACGCCTTCGAGCGCTTCGACGTCACCAGCCCCGACGGCCAGCGCCGCTGGCGCGTGCACGTCGCAGTGCCGAAGGCGCCGGCACCGGCCACCGGCTATCCGGCGCTGTGGATGCTCGACGGCAATGCCGCGCTGGTCGAATTCGACGATGCGCTGCTGGCCGAACTCGCCGCGCAGCCGGTGCCGCATGCGCTGGTGTTCGTCGGCTATCCCAATGACCTGCGGATCGATTCGGAAGCGCGCACGCGCGACTACACCCCGTTCGAAGGCGAACGGCCGGTGCGCAGCGGCGGCACGATCGTCGGTGGCGGTGGTGCCGACGCGATGCTCGAGACCCTCGAACGCACGATCCGACCCGAGGTCGCCCGCCGGGTGCAGACCGACCCGGCGCGGCAGACGCTGTGGGGCCACTCGCTGGCCGGCCTATTCACGCTGCATGCGCTGTACACACGCATCGGGGCGTTCGACACCTATGCCGCAGGCAGCCCGTCGCTGTGGTGGGGCGATGGCGCGCTGCTGGGCGCGCCCGAGCAGCGCTTTGTGGCCAACAATGCCGGCCGCCACGCACGCGTGCTGATCGGGTTGGGCGAAGGCGAGCGCACGCGGCAGGTTGCGCACCGCGACCTGTCGGATCCGCGCGTCCAGGTCCACCTGCGTCGCATCGAGGCCGCGCCGCCGGACGCAGCGCACCGCCTCGCCGAACGCCTGTCCGGCGTCGACGGCCTGCAGGTGAGCTACCGCGAGTTTCCCGCGTTGACCCACGGCCCGATGTTCCGGGCCTCGCTGATGTGGACATTGCACGCCATCGCCGGCATCGCCGACCACAGCGACACCCCGAGCCATGCCGATGGCGTGGACCCGGCCCGATGATCCCGGCGCGGCCGCCGCCGCGCCCCGCCCGACCCGGACCCCGGCCCTGCCGGCGTCCGCCATCGCCACGACGCCCGACGTCCCAGCCACCGTGTTTCCCTTCCTCCGGCTGCACGTTCCGCCGGTTCTTTCAGCGCTCCAGGAGTCCGTCATGACAACCTTGCCTTCCCGCGGCCTGCGGCTGGCCGCCCTCGCCCTTGCACTTTCGGCCGTGACCGGCCTCGCCGGCGCCCAGGTGTTCAGCCAGCCCGATACCGATTTCAAGGGCAACGTCCGCGCCGCCAGCCAGGTCGTGCTGCCGGGCAGCGAGGTCGAGCTCAACGGCAGCGGCTTCAAGCCCGGCCAGCAGGTCACCCTGCTGCGCGGCGAGACCGTGCTCAACGCGCAGCCGTTCGTCGCCGACGCCCAGGGCGCCTTCAAGGGTCGGGTCGCGATCCCGGCCGATGCGGCTGTTGGCGTGCATCCGGTGGTCGTGCGCACCAGCGGCCCGGATGCAGCCTCGATCTTCGAGCTGAAGGTCTCGCAGCAGTTGCCGGTATCGGGTGAAGCGCGCTTCGACGTGCGCAGCGCCAAGCTCGCGCCGGGCCTGTACCAGGTGGCCTACAGCGCGAAGAACGACGCGCTGTTCGTGACCAGCGCGGTCGGCCGCCCGCCGGTCACTGTCTCGGCGCTGCAGAAGGTTGACCCGCAGTCGCTGCAGGTCGTGGCGAGCGCCACGCCCGGCGCAGCGCCGGCCGGCGGCGTGTTCGCCGTGTACGGCGTCGGCGTCGATGACGCCAACGGCCACGTCTGGGTCACCAACACCCGCCAGGACACCGTCGCCGTCTACCGCCAGTCCGACCTGTCGCTGGTCAAGCAGTTCCCGGTCGGCGCCGTGCCGCATGCGCGCGACGTCGTCGTCGACACCCAGCGCGGCCGCGTCTACGCCACCGCCTCGGGTGAGAACTTCATTTCGGTGTTCGACGCCAAGCAACTGACCCAGCTCGACAATATCGTCATCGAGTCCGGCGTGCGCGGCGAATCCTTCGCCCCGACCAGCCTCGATCTGGATGTGGCGACCGGCAAGCTCTACACCGCCAGCATGTCCACGCCCGAGGCCGCGGTCATCGACACCGCCAGCAACGCGGTGGAGAAGGTGGTGCCGCTGGTCAATGCGCGCAGCGCGATCGGCGTGGCCTGGAACCCGGTCGGCCAGCGCCTGCTGGTGGTGTCGCAGGGCAGCGACAACCTGCTGATCGTCGATCCGCAGACCGGCACGATCGACCACGACGTCTACGTCGGTGCCGGTGCGTTGAACGTGTCCTACGAGCCGACCCAGCGCCTGGCCTACGTCGTCAACCGCGGCGCCGACACGATCACCGTGGTCGACGACAACGGTCAGGTCGTGGCGAACTTCGACGGCGGCAGCTTCCCCAACCACGTCAGCAAGGGCGCCAACGGCGTCGTCTACTCGGTCAACAAGGCGCGCGGCGCCGAGGACCCGAAGGGCGACCACATCCGTCGGATCGCCCCCAAGGCCCGCTGATCGCCCAGGCGGCATGTCAATGCCGGTGCCGCGCCACGTCGGTGGCGCGGACACCGTACGCGGCGCGCAGCCGCGTGATGGGTGATACCGGCTAAAATCCACATGCGCCGCGGCCGGCTCCATCCGGCCGCGGCGTCTTCATCCGATTCGACAAGGTGACAGGCCGATGTTCCAGCGCGTCACGATCCGCCATGCGGCCCTGCTGGCCGCCAGCCTCGCCTGCGCCCTCGCCGGCTGCGCCCGCAACGGCGACGACACCACGATCGCCACCCCGCAGACCGCCGCCGACACGGCGCTGCCCGATGGCTGGCGCCGGGTCGCCGGCACCGACGTGCCACAGATCCCGCGCTCGACCCAGGACCTGCCGACGACCGTCCGCTCCGACGACGGCGTCGAGGTCACCATTTCCGATACCAGCCGCACGATCGTCGGCAACGACGACATCGTCATGGTCATGGACGCGCTCGGCCTGTCGGACCAGGTGTTCGCCGCGCCGGTCAACAGCGTGACCGAGACCGGGCGCAAGGCGCCCCACCATTTCCTGTTCAACCGCACCACCGGTGTCGAGGGCGTGCTGAGCCTCGATGGCACCCTGTTCGTCGGCAACAGCCTGCGCCGGCACGGCAAGCTCGCCCAGCCGCTGCGCGATGCCGGCCACGCGATGATCATCGTCGACGAACTGCAGCCGGCCCCGGACAAGGTGCGCAAGATCGCCGCCGCCTTCGGCCACGCCGACGAGGGCGAGCACCTGGCCGCGCGCGTGCAGGCCCAGCTCGACGAGGCTGCCGCCATCGCCGCGCGCCACACCCGCCGCCCGCGGGTGATCCATGTCTCGGCCACCGGCGGCGGTGGCGCGCCCACTGTCGGTGGCGCCGACACCGCGGCGGCCGATGTCATCCGCCTGGCCGGCGGCATCAACGTCGGCGATGAGGCCCGCGTGGCCAACTACTCGCAGCTGAGCAACGAAGGCATCATCGCCGCCGATCCTGAAGTGATCCTGGTCAGCGAGGACGACCTGCGCGTGTTCGGCGGACCCGACGGCCTGTGGAAGGCCTACCCGACTCTGCGGCAGACGCCGGCGGGCATCGCCAACCGCGTCTGGGTGATGCCCGACCTGCAGCTCAAGGCGACCAGCGTCGCCAGCGGCACCGGCGCACTGGCGTTGGCGACCGCGCTGGCCGAACTGGCCGCCGAGCTCGACGCCCAGCCTGGCGCATGAGTGCCGACGGCCGCGCGACGTCGCGGCGCACCGGCCAGGTCAGGCGGCCGCCCGGCGGCCTGTTGTTCGTCGGCATGCTCGCACTGCTGGCGCTGGTGATCGTGCTGTCGTTCGGCGTCGGCCCGCTGCGGATCCCGCCGGGCGATGTGATGCACGTGATTGCCCACCAGCTGGGCCTGGCCGATGCCGGCACGCTGACTCAGCGCGACATCTCGGTGGTCTGGAACCTGCGCGTGCCGCGCGCATTGCTGGCGGTCATCGTCGGCGCCTCGCTGGCCATGGCCGGCGCCGGGCTGCAGGGCCTGTTCGGCAACCCGCTGGCTGACCCGGGCATCGTCGGCGTGACCCACGGCGCCGCGCTCGGCGCAGTCGCGGCAATCGTGCTCGGCGCCACCGTGTTCGGCGCCTGGACGATTCCGGTCGCCGCGTTCGCCGGTGGCGCGGTGACGACCACGCTGATCTATCTGCTCGCCCGTCCCGACCGCGGCGGCGGCACCGCGACGCTGCTGCTGGTAGGCATCGCGATCGCCGCGGGCTGCTCGGCGGCGATCGGGTTCTTCACCTACATCGCGCGCAGCGACGAGCTGCAGTCGCTGGTGTTCTGGCAGATGGGCTCGCTGGCAATGGCCGACTGGGCCGACCTGCTGGCCGCGGTGCCGGCGTTCGCGATCGGCGCGATCGCACTGACGCGCCTGGCGACCCCGTTGGACATGCTCGCGCTGGGCGAACGCCAGGCCCAGCACATCGGCCTGGATGTGCGTCGCACGCGCGCGCTGCTGGTCGCGGTCTGCGCGCTGCTGGTCGGCTCGGCGGTCGCATTCGCCGGCGTGGTCGGCTTCGTCGGCCTGGTCGTGCCGCATTTCGTGCGCCTGCTCGCCGGCCCCGGCCATCGCTGGTTGCTGCCGTTGTCGGGCGCGACCGGCGGCCTGCTGGTGGTGCTGGCCGACACCGCCGCACGCAGCCTCGATCCGCCGTCGGAGATCCCGCTGGGCCTGTTCTCCGCCGCGCTCGGCGCGCCGTTCTTCCTGTGGCTGGTGCTGCGCGGCCGCAAGCGGGGCGGCGCGTGAGCACAGCCGATGCCACCCAGGACGTGCTGGCAATCGAGCGTGCGAGCGTGCGCATCGACGGACGCGCGATCCTCGACGACGTCGATCTGCGCTTCGCGCGCGGCACGCTGACCGCGCTCGTCGGTCCCAATGGCGCCGGCAAGTCGACCCTGCTGGCCGTGGCCTCCGGCGACCTGGTGCCGGCAACGGGCCACGTCCGGCTCGCGGGCGCACCGCTGCGCGACTGGAAGGCACGCGCGCTGGCACGCGAGCGCAGCGTGCTGCCGCAGGACCATGCGGTGCGTTTCGCCTTCAGCGTGCGCGAGGTCGTCGCGATGGGGCGACTGCCGCACCCGCCCGCGCCGGCCGAGGACACGCGCATCGCCGAGGCGGCGATGGCCACCGCCGACATCGTCCACCTCGCCGGCCGTGACGTGCAGACGCTCTCGGGCGGTGAAGCCTCGCGTACCGCATTCGCGCGCGTCCTCGCGCAGACCACGCCGGTGGTGTTCCTCGACGAGCCCACCGCCGCGCTCGACCTGCAGCATCAGGAGGCGGTGCTGCGGACCGCGCGTCAGTTGGCCGACGACGGTGCCTGCGTGATCGTCGTGCTGCACGACCTCAACCTCGCCGCCGGCCATGCCGACCGCATCGTCATGCTGCAGCACGGCCGCGTCGCCGCCGATGGCAGCCCGCGCGAGGTGCTGACCCGCGAGACCATCGAGCGGGTGTACCGGCAGCCGGTGCTGGTGCTCGAGCACCCGACCCGCGGCGTGCCGCTGGTGGTCAGCGACGATCCCAGATGAGTCGCCGCATGGGGGCATGGAAACGCACGTTGGCCGCCGCCGCGATCGCGCCGGTGTGGGCGACCGTCTTCGCGATCGCCTACGTCCGGGTGTCCTTTCCGATCTCCGACGCGATCCTGTCCGAGCTCAACCGCGGCCAGCGGCTCGCGCTCGGCGCCGCCATCGGACTGGCACTTGGCTACGTCGCGATGCTGCTGATCGGGCTGCCGGTCCACGCGGCGCTGCGCAGGCTCGGGCGCAGCACGCTGTCGTCCTACGTGGTGGTGTGGTTCGCCATGGCGCTGGTGCTGTGGGCGGTCATCCACGTCGCCGGCTTCCTCGGCTACGGCTGGGGCTACGCGATCGCCTACCTGTTCCAGACCCTCGTCGAGCGACCGGTGGTGCCGCTCTCGTTCGGCCTGTGCTGGGCGCTGGTGGCGGCCAGCTTCTGGGCGGTGGCGCGGCCCGACCGCAGCGCGCAGGCGCCGTCGTCGCGTGACTGACGGCGTGCGGCGCGCCGCCTGATCGCCTTACGCAACAGAGAAAGCGGAGATCACGCGGCGGTGAGCGCGCCCAGCCGCGCGACGACCGGCGCGACCTGCGATTGCCGGCCCAAGGCCTCGCCCAGCGCCGTCAGGCGCTGGGCCAGCGTCTGCGCATCATCGGCGCGGACGGTCGCATGGCCGACCTTGCGACCCTCGCGCGGCTGCTTGCCGTAGTCGTGCCAGTGCACGCCGGGCACGGCCAGCGCGGCGGCGGCGTCGGGCATCGCGCCGAGCCAGTTGAGCATGCACGACACGCCCCGCGGCGCGGTCTCGCCCAGCGGCAGGCCGAGCACGGCGCGCAGATGGTTCTCGAACTGCGAGGTCTCGGCGCCTTCGATCGTCCAGTGCCCGGAGTTGTGCACGCGCGGCGCGAGCTCGTTGGCGAGCAATTCGTCGCCGCGGCAGAACAGTTCCAGCGCGAACACGCCGACGTAGTCCAGCCGTTCGGCGATCGCGCGCGCATGCGCGGTCGCGGTGCGCACCGTCCCCGCGTCGGCGACCGCCGGCGCCAGGCTGGTCGACAGCACGCCATCGACGTGGCGGTTCTCGGTCAGCGGCCAGGTGCGGAACGTGCCGTCGCGCCCGCGCACCGCGACCACGCTGAGCTCGCGCTCGAACGCGACGAAGCCCTCGAGGATCAGGCCGGTCGCCTGCGCCTGCGCACCGAGCGCATCCCAGGCGGCATCGATGTCGGCCGTCTCGCGGATCCGGAACTGGCCCTTGCCGTCGTAGCCCAGCCGCCGCGTCTTGAGGATGCAGGGCATGCCCAGACGCGCGACCGCAGCGTCGAGGTCGGCGCGGGTGACGATATCGGCGAAATCCGGCACCGGAATGCCGAGTTCTCGGAACAGCGTCTTCTCGGCCAGCCGGTCCTGGCTCAGCGCCAACGCATCGGGATTGGGGAACACCGGCACATCGGCGGCGAGCCGCCGCGCGCCATCGGCAGGCACGTTCTCGAAATCGAACGTCGCCACGTCCACCCGCGCGGCCAGGTCGGCCAATGCTGCCGGATCGTCGTAGCCGCCCAGCAGCAGCGGTGCGCATTGGCCAGCGCAGGCGTCGGCGGCGCCGTCGAGCACGAGGAAATTCAGTCCCAACGGATGGCCCGCCAAGGCCAGCATGCGCGCCAGCTGCCCGCCACCCAGAATCCCGACCGTCGTCATGCCTGCACGTGCTCCGTCGCTTCAACCGCGCTCATCGACGCGGATCGTCATTGGCGGCGACCTCTTCGGTCTGCCGCTGCCGGAACGCATCCAACGCGTGCGCGACCGCCGCGTCGTCGGCGGCCAGCATCGCCGCGGCGAACAGCGCAGCGTTGGCCGCGCCGGCATTGCCGATCGCGAACGTCGCGACCGGGACCCCGGCCGGCATCTGCACGATCGACAGCAATGAATCGAGGCCGTTGAAGGCCTTGGACTGCACCGGCACCCCGAGCACCGGGACCGCGGTCTTGGCGGCGAGCATGCCCGGCAGGTGCGCGGCACCGCCAGCGCCGGCAATGATCGCGCGCAGGCCGCGCGACCGCGCCGAGGCGGCGTAATCGAACAGCACATCCGGCGTGCGGTGCGCGGAGACCACGCGCACTTCGTGCGCGACGCCGAGCTGCTCGAGCTTCTGCGCCGCGTGCTGCATCGTCTCCCAGTCCGAACGCGACCCCATCACGATGCCCACGACCGGCGCCCTGCCGGTCACGGCCCGGTCGCCTGACGCGGCGTTGGCGGACGTGCTGCTGTGGTCGTTGGCTGACATTGCGCGGGCTCCGGCCTCAAACGGGCATTTTAGAGGTTCTTCTCCCATGTGCGGGAATGGTTGTGCGGGAAATGGCCGGCCACTTCGGATGGGCAGCCGCCTGCCAGCCGGAAGCCGCTGTCCCTCGGTCGAGGCCGCGTCGCGATCCGACCACGCGAAGCACGCGTGACGTCCGCATGCCGCACCGCTGTCCAAGAACCGGGGTCAGAGTGCAATTTCGCAAGGCGGAACTGCACTCTGATCCCGGCTTTTCGTTGAGGACATTGGCCAAACGGCTTGGGTCACGACGGATTCGACGGCCGGGAGAAGGCGCCCGTTTGAAGGGGCTGTGCCTGCTGCTGGCCCGGCGTCCGTGATGCGAGGTGGTACGCTTCCGCGATTCCTGAAAACGCCCGGACCCTGCCCCATGGACCGCAAGTTGCTCGACATCCTCGTCTGCCCCGCCAGCCGCCAGCCGCTGTCGCTGCTCGACCGCCCCGGCCTGGATGCGCTCAATGCCGCGATCGCCGCCGGCACGGTGCAGCGCGAGGACGGCACCGCGCAGAACCAGCCGCTGCGCGAGGCGTTGATCACCCATGATCGCAAGCGCGTCTACCGCGTCGACGACGGCATTCCGGTGCTGCTGGTCGAGGAAGGCATCGCCACCGGACAGGTCGCCGACTTTCCGAAGGACGGCGCGCGCGCCTGATGATGCGGGCGCCTGCGGCGTGATCGGCCGCCCGGCCGCCCCTGGCCCGGCCGCACGCCCCGAACTCCCCGCGCCACGACCGGCCCGCCATCGGACGACACGCATGACCCAGCGCCCTGCCCCGCCCCGCCTCGCCCCGCCAGACCCGGACGCAGTCGCCGCCAGCGTTGCGACGGCGCTGGCCGAGGATCTGGGCACGGGCGATGTGACCGCAGCCCTGCTGCCCGACCGCGCGGCCACCGCCAAGTTGCTGTGCAAGCAGGACGCGGTGATCTGCGGCCGGCCATGGTTCGACGCCTGCCATCGCGCGCTCGACTCGGACGTGCGGATCGACTGGCACGTCGCCGAGGGCGACCGCGTCACCGCCGGCACCGTGCTCGCCACCCTCGTCGGCCGCAGCCGCGCCCTGGTGTCTGCCGAGCGCACCTCGCTGAACTTCCTGCAGACCTTGAGCGCGACGGCCACCGCCACCGCGCAGCATGTCGCGGCGCTGGCCGGCACGGGCACCCGCCTGCTCGACACCCGCAAGACGCTGCCGGGCCTGCGCCTGGCGCAGAAGTACGCAGTGCGCGTTGGCGGCGGCGAGAATCACCGCATCGGGCTCTACGACACGGTGATGCTCAAGGAGAACCACATCCGCGCCGCTGGCGGCATCGCCGCGGCGATCGCCGACGCGCATGCCCGGGCGCCGGGCCTGCCGCTGGTGGTCGAGGTCGAAACGCTCGACGAATTGCGCGAAGCACTCGCCGCCGGCTGCACGCGCATCCTGATCGACGACTTCGACGTGGCGATGCGACGCGAGGCCGTCGCCATCGCGCATGCCGCGCCATTCGACGGCCGCATTCCGCTGGAGGTCTCGGGCAGCGTCGACCTCGACGCCCTGCGCGCGATCGCCGCCGACGGCGTGGACTATGTCTCGATCGGCGCCCTGACCAAGCACGTGCAGGCGATCGACCTGTCGCTCAAGCTCCAGGACGTCTGACCACAACGGGTCCGACCTGTCGGGACCGGTGCCCGAACGCAGCCCCGCCCCGATTGCGTGGCGCACGTGCCCGCGCGTGACTTGCATGCGCCGCCGCGCGCCGCCACATTGCGCCCATGCCCGATTTCCCGACGATGATCTTCGCGATGCTGGCCGCATTCGCCGCGTTCTTGTGGTGGAGCGCGGCACGGGGCGCGGCCGAGCGCGCCGGCCAGCTCGGCCGGCAGGCCTGCGAGCGCGCTGGCGTGCAGTGGCTCGACCAGAGCGTGCACGCCTATGCGATGCGCCTGCGCCGCGACGACAGCGGGCGGCTGCGCGTGGAGCGCAGTTTCCGCTTCGAGTATTCCGAGGACGGCATCGAGCGCCATGTCGGCCAACTGGTGCTGCGCGGCGAGCGGCTGGTCGCGTTCAGTGGACCGACGCGCCGCGACGCCGCGGCACTGGACTGAACGTAAGGTACTTCTCCAAAGTCAGGGAGACCTGCCTCCGTCCGCTCAAGGCGTCCCTCTTCGGAGCGCGCGTCGCGCTGGCCGGAGACTGCTCCCCGGCTCGGTCAGCCATCCATGGCTGACTCGCCGCCGCGGACCATCCCTGGTCCGCTATCGCAATCCCCGACCGGCACGACGCACTGAGGCCGAAAGTGGGCAACTTCGTCCAGCTGAATGGCTTTGCGTCTACCCGAAATCGGGTTGCAAGCATTCAGAGCAGCGGATTGGCGGACGGTGGCCGCGTCAAGCGCGCCAAGGATGGCGCGCGCCCGAGTCAAGGCAGGGTGAGCACGGATGGACTGCGCGGCACTGCCGCGCATCCATGCGAACGCCACGCGTGCTTCGCGTGGCCGGACCGCGAAGCGGCCTTGACCGAAGGGAGAGTGGCTTCCGGCCGGCAAGCCGCGGCCCATCCGAAGCAGAACGTCCAGTCCCACACTTGGGAGAAGGACCGAATATAAGGGGCCAATCGAGCAGCGTGTCGCGTCTTACTTGATGACCCGCAGATGCCCGCGTCGCGGCTCGGGCGGGGTGTCGTCGTCCGGCGGACCGTCGGTGTCGTCGTCGCGATCCGGCGCGCCGCCGTCCACCGACGCGAAGGTCGGTCGCGTCGGCGGCGTTGCGGGAGCATCCTCGAGCTGGGCCTCGTCTGCGTCCTGCGCATCGCCGGACGCGACGATGTCCTCGGGCAGCGCCATGCCCTGCCCGGTCTCGCGGGCGTAGACCGCCAGCACCGCGGCGATCGGCACCACGACCGACTGGCTGACGCCGCCAAAGCGCGCGGAAAAACGCACGCTGTCGTTGTCCATTTCCAACCGCGCCACCGCCCGGTCGGCGATGTTGAGCACGACGCGCCCGTCCTGCACGGCATGCGCCGGCACGCGCACGCCGGCGCGGCGCGCATCGACCAGGATATGGGGGGTCATGCCGTTGTCGGCGATCCACTCGTACAGCGCACGCAGCAGGTACGGGCGGTGGCTGGTCATCGCAGGCGCTTGGTCCGTCATGCGCAACAGTCTACCGGCTCGTGACGGCAGCGGGCAGCGATGCGGCGCCGGCACGCGGCCGGTGTCGCAGCGCACTCACTCGGGCAGCGGGCGCAGCGCGCGTTCCTGCGGCGTCAGGCTGCGGACGAAGCCGGGGCTGCGGAAGATGCGGTTGCCGTAGTCCTCGATCGCCTTGACGCCGTCCTTGGGCAGCGGGATTTCCAGCGCCTGCAGACGCCAGACGATCGGCGCCATCGCGCAGTCGGCCAGGCTCATTTCGGGATTGAGGAAGAACTTGCTGGCCTTGAACAGCGGCACCGAGGCGGTCAGCAATTCCTTGAGCCGCTTGCGGCCGGCTTCGGCCTGGGCCTTGTTGCCCATCTGGATGGCCTGCACCTGCGGCACCCAGTCGTGCTCGATGCGCAGCATGGCCAGGCGCAGACGCGCGCGCGACAGCGGATCGACCGGCATCAGCGGCGGATGCGGATAGCGTTCGTCGAGGTACTCGCTGACCACGCTGGCCGCGTAGAGCACCAGCTCGCGCTCGACCAGGGTCGGCACCGAGTGGTAGGGATTGAGGTCGATCAGGTCCTCGGACGGGTTGCGCGGGTCGACCACGACCATGTCGTAGGTGACGCCCTTGGCCGCGAGCACCAGCCGCGCCCGATGGCACAGCACATCATCGACCGAGGAAAACAGTGTCAACACGTTTCGCATGGATGCACCCGTGGCCTGCTTCGGCCTGTCCGTAAGACTGGCTCCGCCAGCCCTCGCGATGCCGCCTGCACCTCGCAGACGATTGTCGCGGTGCCCGAGTCTCGCATTTCCCTGAGCCGCCCGGCAATGGCACCGGGCCGATGCCGGGCCGGGGTGGGACACACCCGGCCGACAAGGCGTCAGTGGACGTCGCGCCAGTATTCCTTCTTCAGCAACCAGGCCATGAAGGTCAGCAGCACCAGGAACAGCAGCACCCAGACGCCCATCTGCTGGCGCTTGAGGGCCGCCGGCTCGCCGACGTACTCCAGGAACGCGGTGATGTCGCGGACCGTCTGGTCGAACTGCTGCGCGTCCTGGGTGCCCGGGGTGGCGATCTCCAGGTGCTCGACCACCGGATCGGCGCCTTCGGCCGCTTCACCGTAGATCGGGCGCTGCAGGCCCTGCATCTCCCACAGCGGGTTGGGCATCGACGCGTTGGGGAACAGCGCGTTGTTCCAGCCCAGCGGGCGGGTCTCGTCGAGATAGAACGACTTGAGGTAGGTGAAGATCCAGTCGGCGCCGCGCACGCGGGCAATCAGGCTCAGGTCCGGCGGGGTCTGGCCGAACCACTTGGCCGCGTGCTCGGCCGGCATCGACGACATGATGTGCTCGCCGAACGCCGCGCCGGTGAGGTTGAGGTTGTTCATCACCTCGTCCTCGGTCAGCCCCAGGTCCTGGGCCATGCGCGAGTAGCGCATGAACTTGAGCGAGTGGCAGCCCGCGCAGTAGTTCATATAGGCCTGTGCGCCGCGTTGCAGCGAGGCGCGGTCGCCCAGATCCGTGCCGGCATGCTGGACCGGGCCGCCGGCCGCGGCCAGCGCGCCGAACGACAGCAGCAGGCCGGCCGCCGCGACGGCGATGCGGGCAATGAGTCGGTTAGTCATGCATCGTCACCCGATCGGGCACGGCCTTGGTCCTGTCGAGCTTGGTCCACAGGGGCATCGTGATGAAGAAAGCGAAGTAGAGGAAGGTCAGCACGCGACCGACGATGGTCTCGACCGGATCGGTACCCGGGCCGGCGCCGATCTTGCCCAGCCAGACGAAGCACACGGCCAACAGCAGCAGCATGATCTTGGTCAGCGGGCCACGGTAGCGGTGCGACTTGACCTTGCACCGGTCCAGCCACGGGATCAGGAACAGCACCGCGATCGCGGAGAACATCACGATCACGCCGCTGAGCTTGTGCGGCACCACGCGCAACATCGCGTAGTAAGGCGTGTAGTACCACACCGGCTTGATGTGCTCGGGCGTGACCAGGTGGTTGGCCGCGGTGAAGTTGTCGTGCTCGAGGAACCAGCCGCCGAACGCCGGGGCGAAGAAGATGATGAACGCCGCGATGATCAGGAAGAAACAGACGTAGAAGCCGTCCTTGACCGAGTAGTACGGGTGGAACGGGATGCCGTCGGCCGGTGCGGACTTCGACCAGCGGTTGCCCTTGGGGCCCTTCTTGATCTCCACACCGTCGGGGTTGTTGGACCCCACCTCGTGCAGCGCGCCCAGGTGCAGGACGACCAGCAGCAGCAGCACCAGCGGCAACGCGATCACGTGCAGTGCGAAGAAGCGGTTGAGGGTGGCGTCGCTGGGCAGGTAGTCGCCCATGATCCACTCGGTCAGGCCGTTGCCGATGACCGGGATCGCGCCGAACAGCGAGATGATCACCTTCGCGCCCCAGAACGACATCTGACCCCACGGCAGCACGTAGCCCAGGAACGCCTCGGCCATCAGCACCAGGTAGATCAGCATGCCCAGGATCCACACCAGTTCGCGCGGCTTCTGGTAGGAGCCGTACATCAGGCCGCGGAACATGTGGATGTAGACGACGATGAAGAACAGCGAGGCGCCGGTGCTGTGCATGTAGCGGATCAGCCAGCCCCACTCCACGTCGCGCATGATGTATTCGACCGAGGCGAAGGCTTCCGCCGCGCTCGGCTTGTAGTGCATCGTCAGGAAGATGCCGGTCAGGATCTGGTTGACCAGCACGACCAGCGACAGCACGCCGAAGATGTACCAGATATTGAAGTTCTTCGGCGCGTAGTACTCGGTCATGTGCTTGCGGTACATCGGCATCAAAGCCGGTGCACGCTCGTTGACCCAGTTGAAGACGCCGTTGGCGCCGCGGACGAGGACGTTGGCCATCACGCGGCTCCCTTCGGATCGACGCCGATGACGAGGGTGTTGTCGTCGGCGTAGTAGTGCGGCGGCACCAGGAGGTTGGTCGGCGCAGGCACGCCGTCATAGACGCGGCCGGCCATGTCGAACTTCGACTTGTGGCAGGGGCAGAAGTAGCCGCCCTTCCAGTCGGCGTCGAACGGCGCCGGCCGGATCTCGGCGACCATCTCCGGCGAGCAGCCCAGGTGCGTGCACAGGCCGACGAGCACCGAGATGTCGGGCTTGATCGAACGCAGTTCCGGGTTCGCCTCGCGCACATACGCCGGCTGCTGGTCGACGTTGCTGGACTCGGGATCCTTGAGCCTGTCGTCGAGCGTGGGCAGCGCGTCGAGGATCGCCTTGGAGCGCTTGACGATCCAGATCGGCTGACCGCGCCACTCGGCGATCAGACGCTGACCTTCCTCGAGCGCGCTGATGTCGACAGTCACCGGCGCACCGGCAAGCTGCGCACGTGCGCTGGGATTCCAGGACTTGATGAAGGGAATGGCCGTGATGCCCGCCCCCACCGCGCCCACGACCAGGGTGCTCGCGGTCAGAAACCGGCGCCGCCCCACATTGACTGGCTCATCCCCGCCGCCAGGTCCGATCACCGCTTCGTCGACCATCGGTACTCCGCAAAACTTCGGTAGCTACTGTGCGCTGGCTGCCACGGACCGACCCCGTTCCGCGGGCGGCCGCATCGATGTGTGCCAGTGTAGCTGAACCCTGAATCGAGCGACAATTGGGTCGAAATGTCGCACCTGCACCACGCTCAGCGGCTGGCGACCTGGCCGCGATAGCGCTCGGCCAGCGTCCCCACGCGCTGTACGTAGCGCTGGGTCTCGCTGTAGGGCGGCACGCCCTTGTGGCGGTCGACCGCGCCCTCGCCGGCGTTGTAGCCGGCCGCGGCCAGGGTCAGGTCGCCGTCGAAGCGGCGCAGCAGCCAGGCCAGGTACGCCACGCCCCCGCGGATGTTCTGCTCCGGGTCGAAGGCATTGACCACGCCGAAGCGCCGCGCGGTCGCCGGCATGAGCTGCATCAGCCCCTGTGCACCGGCGCGCGAGAGCGCATTGGGATTGAACGCCGACTCGGCATGCATGATCGCGCGCACGATCGCCTCCTCGACGCCGAACTCGCTGGCCGCACGCGCGACCTCGTCGCGATAGGCCTCGCGGTTGAGCCGGACGGTGCCGAAGTTGACTCCCGGCGCCGCGCCGCAGGCGTAGCAGGTCTCGAAGAAGCTGTAGCGGATGGTGCGCACCGAGGCGACCTGCGCGCCCCCGGCCGGGCGCGTGCTGCTGTAGTGGCGCACACCGTCGCGGACATAGGCGTAGACCTGGCCCTGCTGCAGCCGGCGCTGCCCGCCGCTGCGGGCCGGGGTCGCCGTGGCCGGTGCCGGGCTGGCCGCGGCGGCCGGCTTCGGCGTCCCGCCCATGAAGGTCGCCGGCGCGCCGCGATCCACGCCGGCCGGCGCCGGCGCGGGCGTGGCCTGGGGCTTGGAGGCGGCGGTCCGACGCGGCGCCGGCGGCGCCGTGGCGACCGCGCGACAGCTCGCGCCCGAGACCCGCTTGCTGACGTACTGGGGAATGCCGTCGCCGCTGTCGCAGCGATACAGCGTGCTGCCGGAGACCGGACAGGCCGCCAGCAGACCGAGCATCGCAATGAGTCCCCATCCCCGTTTCACGCGGCGGAGTGTCGCGTCTTCGGGCGGCGTTGCCAAGTGCTTGATTGTGAACGGGCGACCCGGCTGCGCGGCGCGCCCGGTACACTCTGCGCCCCACCCGCCATCCGGCCCGGACTCAGCGCCGTCGCCCCGGACACGCCATGACCCAGCCCGCTCCCCAGGCGCCCACCGCGCCGACCCTCGATCTTCCCGTCCTGACCGCCGACGGCGTGCCTGCGCCCAGCCCGGCGCTGCCCGCACGCGGCAAGCTCTACATCCAGACCCACGGGTGCCAGATGAACGAGTACGACTCGGCCAAGATGGCCGACGTGCTCGCTGCCGCCGAAGGCCTGGAGCTCACCGACGATGTCGAGGAAGCCGACGTCGTGCTGGTCAATACCTGCTCGATCCGCGAGAAGGCGCAGGAGAAGGTGTTCAGCCAGCTCGGCCGCTGGAAGGCCCTCAAGCAAGGGGGCAAGCCGGTGTTGATCGGCGTCGGCGGCTGCGTCGCATCCCAGGAGGGCGAAGCGATCGTCAAGCGCGCGCCGTATGTGGACCTGGTGTTCGGCCCGCAGACACTGCACCGCCTGCCCGAGCTGATCCGCGCCAAGCGCGCGACCGGCCAGCCGCAAGTGGACATCAGCTTTCCGGAGATCGAGAAGTTCGATCGCCTGCCCGAGCCGCGCGCCGAGGGCCCGAGCGCGTTCGTCTCGATCATGGAAGGCTGCTCGAAGTACTGCTCGTTCTGCGTGGTGCCCTACACCCGCGGCGAAGAAGTCAGCCGGCCGTTCGAGGACGTGCTGGTCGAGGTCGTGCGGCTGGCCGGCCAGGGCGTGCGCGAGATCAACCTGCTGGGCCAGAACGTCAACGCCTACCGCGGACCGATGGGCGGCGACGAGGTGGCCGACCTCGGCCTGCTGATCCGCACGATCGCGCAGATCGACGGCATCGAGCGCATCCGCTTCACGACCTCGCATCCGCTGGAGTTCTCCGACTCGCTGATCGAGGCCTACCGCGACGTGCCGCAGCTGGCCAACTACTTGCACCTGCCGGTGCAGGCCGGCAGCGATCGCATCCTCTCGGCGATGAAGCGCGGCTACACGGCGCTGGAGTTCAAGCAGAAGATCCGGAAACTTCGCGCCGTGCGCCCGGACATCTCGATCTCCTCGGACTTCATCGTCGGCTTCCCCGGCGAGACCGAGGCCGACTTCGAGAAGACGATGAAGCTGATCGAGGACGTGGGCTTCGACCAGTCGTTCTCCTTCATCTACTCGCGCCGTCCGGGCACCCCGGCCGCCGATCTCGAGGACACGGTGACCCAGGCCGAGAAGCACGCCCGGCTCACGCGCCTGCAGGCGCACATCAACGCCTACGCCGCCGGGATCTCGCAGCGGATGGTCGGCAGCGTGCAGCGCGTGCTGGTCGAAGGCCCCTCGCGCAAGGATCCCAACGAGTTGACCGGCAAGACCGAGAACATGCGCTCGGTGAACTTCCCCGCCCCGGCCCGCCTGATCGGGCAGTTCGTCGATGTCGAGATCACCGCCGCGCTCAGCAACTCGCTGCGCGGCCGGGTACGCCTGGACGAGGACGCCGCGGCCGCGTAGTACGGCCTGCCGCCGCGGCCTTCTCGCGCCGCGGCGTCGCGTCAGTCGAGACGTTTTCGGAACCGCGCGATCGCCAGCGCCATCGTGACCGCGGTGAATGCGCCCAGCGCCAGGATCGACGGCCACAGCTCCCAGATGCTCGCGCCGCGCAGCATGATGCCGCGCACCAGGCGCAGGAACTGGGTCATCGGCAGCGCTTCGGCGCCCCACTGCACCACGTCCGGCATGCCGGCGAACGGGAACATGAAGCCCGAGATCAGGATCGAGGGCAGGAACACCAGCATCGCGACCTGGATCGCCTGGAACTGGGTGCGCGCATGCGTGGAGATCAGCAGGCCCATCGCCAGGTTCGCGAAGATCAGCAGCAGCGAGGCCAGGTAGACGTCGAGCAGGCTGCCGCGCAGCGGTACGTCGAAGAACCAGAACCCCAGCACCAGGATCAGCGTGGTCTGGATCAGGCCGATCGCCGCGTACGGCAGCACCTTGCCGACCATCAGCTCGCCGCGCGCCAGCGGGGTGGCGATCAACAGCTCCATGTTGCCGCGCTCGCGTTCGCGCACGATCGCCATCGCGGTGAACATGGTCATGGTCATCGTGAGAATGATGCCGATCAGCCCGGGCACGATGCTCACCGCCGAGCGCCGCTCGGGGTTGTAGAAACTCACGACCTCGATCTGCGGCGCCGCGCGGGCACCGCGGCGCCCATCGGGGCCCTCGAGCGGCAGTTGCGCGATCTGGTTCGCGGCCGCCTGCACCACGGTGTCGGTACCGTCGACCATGACCTGCATCGCCGGACGGCCGTCGAGCACGCGGCGCTCGAAATCCGGCGGAATCGTGATCCCGACGCTGATCTCGCCCCGGCGCAGCATCTCGACCAGTTGCTGCGGGCTGTCGACGACCGCGACGGTATCGACGACGCCGGTCGCCTGCAGATCCATGACCGCCGCGCGCGAGGTCGCGGTCACCGCCTGGTCGGCAATCGCCGCATCGAGCCCGCGCGGGTTGTAGTTGATCGCATAGCCGAACAGCAGCAGGTCGACGACCGGGATCATCACGATCATCACCAGGCTGATCCGGTCGCGGCGGATCTGCCGCAATTCCTTGATCACCACGGCCCAGAGCCGGCGCAGCGGGTTCATGCGGCGCCTTCCGCATCGTCGCGACGGGTCGCGGCGACGAACACGTCTTCGAGATTGGGCGTCGCCGGCCGGACCTCGGCCTCGAGGCCGGCGCCGCGCAGCGCCTCGGCCAGTCCGCCGTCGCCATCTGCGCCATCCCGTGCGAGCACGCGCAGGCTGTTGCCGATCTGGGCGACGCTGAGCACGTTGGGCAGACGGGCGAGGACCTGCTGCGCGCGTCGCGGCTGCGCGGCGTGCACCTCGACACTGCGGCCCGAGAGTTCGGCCGCCAACGCGCCCGGCGCACCGTCGGCGACCAGCACCCCGCGGTCGAGGATCGCGATGCGGTGGCAGCGCTCGGCCTCGTCCATGTAGTGGGTCGAGATCAGCAGCGTGGTGCCGCTGTCGGCCAGTTCGAAGAGCTTGTCCCAGAAGTCGCGACGCGACTCGGGATCGACCGCGCTGGTCGGCTCGTCGAGGAACAGCAGTTCCGGCCGGTGGATCACCGCGCCGGCCAGTGCCAGGCGCTGCTTCTGGCCGCCACTCATCGTGCCGGCGAGCTGGCCCTGGCGATCGGCGAAATGGTAAAGCTCGACCAGCTCATCGACCCGGGCGCGCGCCTGCGCACGCGGCAAGCCGTAGACCGCCGCGAGGAACTCCAGGTTCTCGCGCACCGTCAGGTCCTCGAACAGCGAGAACTTCTGGGTCATGTAGCCGATACGCAGGCGCAGCGCGTCGGCCTGGTCGGGAATGCGCAGGCCGAGTACCTCGATGTCGCCCTCGCTGGGCGTCAGTAGGCCGCAGAGCATGCGGATCGTGGTCGACTTGCCCGAGCCGTTCGGTCCGAGGAAGCCGTAGACACTGGCGCGCGGCACAGTCAGATCGACATGGTCGACCGCGACCAGTTCGCCGAAGCGCTTGACCAGACCACGGGCGTGGACCGCGGCATCGCCGGCCGGCCCGGGCGGCGCGGGCGGCGCGGGCGGCGCGGCGCCGTTCGCAGGTCCCTCGCCCATCGTCAGAACTCCACCCGCAGCGGCAGGCCCGCCGGCAGGTCACCGGCCTCTTCCAGTTCGACCTCGGCCAGGTAGCTCAGGCGCGCGGCGTCCTTGCCGCTGAGCGCGTAGTACGGCGTGAACGTCGGCTCGCTGCGCACCATGCGCACGCGCCCGGCGTAGACGCGCTCGCCCTCGGCACCGACCCGCACGGTGGCGCGATCGCCCACCTGCACGCCGGCGCGCAGCGGCTCGGGCACATAGACCCGCGCATAGGGCTGCTCACCGACCAGCAGCACCGCCAGCGGTGCACCAACCGGCGCCTCGTCGCCGAGCCGGTACGGCAGGCTGTCCACACGCGCCGCGCGCGGCGCAACGACATCCAGCCGCCCGGTGCTGACCGACTGCGTCCGCGCCTGGGCCTGCGCCGCCTCGAGCGCGGCCTGCGCCTGCGCGATCTGCTCGGGGCGCGCGCCGTTCTGCAGCTCGGCCAACGCGGCCTGGGCGCCGGCGACCTGGGCCTGGGCATTGCCGGCGGCCGCACGCGCGCGATCGACATCGGCGGCCGAGACCAGTTGCCGGCCGCCGAGCGGCTGCAAGCGCTCGTAGTAGGCACGCGCATCGCGGGCCTGCGCCAGGGCGGCGGCGAGATTGGCCCGCGCCTGGTCGATGTCCTCGCGACGTGTGCCGTTGCGCAGCTCTTCCAGCACCTGGCGCTGGCGCGCGACTTCGGCTTCGGCGGCTGCGAGCTGGGCATCGCCGCGGGTGCGCTCCAGGGTCAGGATGCGCTCGCCGGCCTCCACGCGCTGGCCCTCGCGCACCGCAATCTCGGCGATGCGCTCGGCAGCGGGGGCCGGCAGCGTGATGCGGTCGTATTCCAGGGTGCCGAGCGCATGCGGCGGCTCGCGGCTGCAACCGGCGAGCAACGCGGCCGCGAGCGCGAGACCGGCGATCGGGATAAGACGGGTCATGCGGGCAGCTCCAGGCCGCGATCGAGCAAGGCGAGCGCGTGCAGGCGAATGTCGTCGATGCCCAGGTCGTCGCTGGCGAACAATTGCCGCCAGATCGGGGTGCCGGCGGCCGGGAACAGGGTCAGCCCGACCAGCGAGACCATCAGCAGCCGAGGATCGAGCGCGGGATTGAGCCGACCGGCCTGCTGCTCCTGGGCGAAGCGCGCGGCCATGAACGCACTGATCTCCGGCGCCAGCCGGGTGACCAGCAGGTCGCGCAGGTCGCCACCTTCGCTGACCACCTCGCGGATCCACAGCGCCGGCATCCACGGGTGCCGTGCGACCAGTGCGCACAACAGGTCGACGAACGCGACCAGCACCGTGCGCAGCGACGCATCGGCCATGCCCAGCAAGGTCTCGCGGACCTCGTCGAACACCGGCATCAGCCGTTCGGCGATCACCGCATCGCGCAGACCGGCGGCATCGCGGAAGTAGTAATGCAGCAGCGCCGGGGTCACCCCGGCCTCGGTGGCGATGTCGCGCAGCGAGGTCGCCGCAATGCCGCGGCGCACGTAGCAGGCAAGCGCGGCATCGAGCGCGCTGCCGCGCCGGTCGGTGTCGCCAGCGGGCGGACGCCCTGGCGTGCGTGCGGGGTCGGGGGTGCGGGATCGGGCCATGCGCCTGATATTAATTGATCGATCAATTAATGTCCGACTGCGCGCTGAATCCTGGGCCGCGACGCCGTCCTGCATGGCGATGCGCTACCCTGCGCGCCCTATGCAGACCAGCCCCCAGACCGACTTCGTCCTCGAACCGGACGACACCGAGCGCCTCGCCAACCTCGCCGGCCCCTTCGACGGCCACCTGCGCCAGATCGAACTGCGCCTGGGCGTGGAGATCGCCAACCGCGGCCATGTGTTCCGCATCACCGGCCGCGACCGCGATGGGGTCGCGCGCGCCGAAGCCTTCGTGCGCGCGCTCTACGACGAGACCGAAACCGAGACGCTCGACAGCCAGGCCGTGGCGATGCGGCTCTCGGAGGCCAATGTGGCGCGCGACGACGATGTCGTGCCGCAGGAAGTGGCGGTCCGGGTCAAGCGCGGCACGGTCCGCGGGCGCGGCGCCAACCAGGTCCGCTACCTGCACCGCATCGCCACCCACGACATCAATTTCGGCATCGGCCCGGCGGGCACCGGCAAGACCTTCCTCGCGGTGGCGATGGCGGTCGAGGCGCTCAACGAATCCAAGGTCCAACGGCTGGTGCTGGTCCGTCCGGCGGTCGAGGCCGGCGAGAAGCTGGGCTTTCTGCCCGGCGATCTGAGCCAGAAGGTCGACCCGTACCTGCGCCCGCTCTACGACGCGCTGTACGAGATGCTCGGCGTGGAGAAGGTCGCCAAGTTGCTGGAACGCAACGTCATCGAGATCGCGCCGCTGGCCTACATGCGCGGACGCACGCTCAATGATGCATTCGTGATCCTCGACGAGGCGCAGAACACCACGATCGAGCAGATGAAGATGTTCCTGACCCGCCTGGGCTTCGGCTCGACGGCCGTGGTCACGGGCGACCTGACCCAGATCGACCTGCCCAAGCACGTGAAGTCCGGCCTGCGCGACGCGCTGGACGTGCTGCGCGAGGTCGAGGGCGTGAGCTTCACGTTCTTCGAAGCACGCGATGTCGTGCGCCATCCGCTGGTCGCGCGCATCGTTGGGGCCTACGAGCGCCGCGATGCCAGCGACGCGGCGACCGGGCCGGCCTGAGCGATGGCGCTGCGCCGCATCGGTGCGTTCGCCCTGGCGCTGGCCCTGCCCACTGCGGCCGCGGCGCAGACGCCTGCGACATCGCAGCGGATCGCCACCGCGGCCGCGATCGCCGCGCCCTGCCTGTCGATCGAGGCTGGATCGGTCATGGTGAGCCTGCCGCTGGTCGACCTCGAGCGCGCGGTCGTGGCCCGGCCGCAGCCCCCGCAAAAAGAAAACGACCGCGCGGCCGACCTCGACGCGCCGCTGTGGCGCGACGAGTCCGAACGCCTGGCCCTGATCCGCGGCAATCGCGCAGCCCAGCTGCTGGCCTCGCCCCGGCTGCCTGGACATGACCGATACGGCTGCCTGCGGGCGGCGCTGGAGGACGTACCGGGCGACGCGCGCTATCTGATCGGCGCGATGCTCGAGCGCGGCGACGCCGCGGTGTGGCGTTCCGACGAGGCGGGCCTGCGCGATGCGGTGTTGGTCACGCGGACCAATCCCCGCCGGGGTGATGGCCCCATGGGCACCGTGCTCTATCGGCTGGACGAGGGCGAACGCCCGTTCCTGATGCTGGTCGAGTGGATCGCCTGACCGCCTGCCCCTGATTTTTCCTGTTTGCATGAGACCCGCCATGACCCAGGCCGCGCCCCATCTCGACATCGCCGTCGGCTATGCGCTGCCGCGCAAGGGCATTCCCTCGGCGGCCAGCTTCCGCCGCTGGGCGAGTGCCGCGCTCGATGGCCGGATCCGCGAAGCCGACCTGGCGATCCGCCTGGTCGACGAGGACGAAGGCCGTGCGCTCAACCGCCACTACCGCGGCAAGGACTACGCGACCAACGTGCTGAGCTTCCCGGCCGAGCTGCCCGAGGGGCTGCCCGAAGGTGTCCGCCTGCCCTTGCTGGGCGACCTGGTGATCTGCGCACCGGTGGTCGCGCGCGAGGCTGCCGAACAGCACAAGCGCCTGGGCGACCACTACGCCCACCTGACCGTACACGGCGTGCTGCACCTGCTGGGCTGGGACCACGAGAACGACAAGGACGCCGAGGCGATGGAGCAGCTCGAGCGCGAAGTCCTCGCCTCGCTCGGCATCGACGACCCTTACCGGTTACCCGGCTAAGCCGCCGGCGCTTGCCCAGGCGCTCAGAGGCAATCGACCAGCCCGTCGAAGATCGACCGCCCACCCGGCAGTACCGCATCGAGCGCGTCCCCGCCGGCCACCGCGTCGAGCATCGCCGGCAGCGTGGTGCCGGCCGCCAGCGGTGTGCGGCAATGCCAGACCTTCGGCTGCACGATGATCCGGCCGGTGCGCGCCACCAGGAACTCCTCGCTGGCCGCGAAACTCCACACGCACATGCCGATCCGTCCATCGTCCCGGTGCACCGAGCATTCGAAGCGCAAGGGCTGGAGGTTGGTGTACTCGCCCTCGCAAAAGGTGTCGCCGCAGATCTGGTCGAACTGCCGGGGCAACTGGTAGGTCATCGCGTACCAGGCCTCGACGCGCGCATCGTCGCCGCGGGCGTAGGTCGCGGCGTCGATGTAGGGCCCGTCCAGACGCGCGTCGGCGCTGGCCAGGCCAGGCAGCGCGAGCACGGCGGCCAGCCCCAGGGCGGCCAGGCGGGATGGGCGGATCGCAATCGACATATCGGTGCTCCTGAATGAACGTGTGGCCAGCATCGCCGCCAACCGCCGACCGCCGCGATCGGGCATCGCCGCAGCGCGGGCTCGGAATTCGCCGCGCCGGGCGTCGGGGTTCGGCCCGTGACGGCCGCCTGGACATCGGCGGCGGCGGACGCGCTAGACTTTCCCGCACGCCCCACCATCGCCCCTCCCCCCTGGGGCGCCCATACCAACGCAATGTCAGAAGACGACAGTAGTCAAACCGCCACCGAGCCCCACGAAAAGCGCCGCAGCTGGCTGGACCGGATCAGTTCGGCGATCTCCGGCGAACCCACCAACCGCGAGGACCTGGTCGAGCTGCTGCGTGACACCCACGCCGACGGCCTGATCGACGCCGACACCCTGCGCATGTTCGAAGGCGCGCTGGGCATCTCCAGCAAGACGGTCGGCGATGTGATGGTGCCGCGTGCGCAGATGGTCGCGCTGCCGGCCGACGCCAAGTTCCTGGACCTGATGAAGCAGGTGGTCGAGTCCGGCCATTCGCGCTTTCCGGTGCACGGCGACGACAAGGACGAGGTGCTCGGCATCCTGCTTGCCAAGGACCTGCTGCGCGGCGTGGTCGCCGACAACGGCCCCGGCTCGATCCACGAGCTGCTGCGCCCGGCGGTGCTGATCCCCGAATCCAAGAAGCTCAATGTGCTGCTGCGCGAGTTCCGGCTCTCGCGCAACCACATGGCGATCGTCATCGACGAGTACGGTGGCGTCGCCGGGCTGGTGACGATCGAGGACGTGCTCGAGGAAATCGTCGGCGAGATCGACGACGAGCACGACGACGCCGAAGATCCGAACGCGCTGATCGCCGCCCAGGCCGATGGCCAGTTCGCGGTCAGCGCGCTGACCCCGATCGCCGACTTCAACGAGCGCTTCGGCGCCGACTTCGACGACGACGAGTACGACACCATCGGCGGGGTGATCATCGGCGCGATCGGCCATCTGCCCGAGGTCGGCGAGGAGCTGGCACTGGGCCGGTTTGCCTTCCGCGTCACCGATGCCGACTCGCGCCGGCTGCATGCGCTGCACGTCAGCGTGCATGCCCAGGACTGAGACACCGCGCGCGACCGTTTCGCGCGCCTGGCGCCACGCGTTCGCGCTGCTGCTGGCGCTGCTCGCCTGGCCGGCGCTGGCGCAGGTCGCAGGCGATGCCCCGCGGGTCGGGGTGGCGACGATGCAGCCGGGCGAAGTGTTCTTCGAACGCTTCGGCCACAACGCGATCGTGATCGACGACCCGGCAGCGCCGGAGCCTGTGTCCTACAACTTCGGCTTCTTCGACCCGTCGGAGCCCGATTTCGTCGCCCGCTTCGTGCGCGGCGACATGCGCTATCAGCTCGCCGCGCTGCCGCTGGCCGACGATCTGGCCTACTACCGCGAGGTCGGGCGTGGCGTGTCGATCCAGTGGCTGGACCTCGACCCGGCGCAGGCCCGGCATCTGGCCACGGCCCTGGCCTGGAATGCGCGCCCCGAGAACGCGCATTACCGCTACGACTACTTCACCGACAACTGCTCCACGCGCGTGCGCGACGCGCTCGATGACGCCTTGGGCGGATTGCTGCACCGGCAGTTGCAGGGCCGCTCACGCGGCAACACTTATCGCGGCGATGCGGTGCGCCTGGCGTCCCCGGCGCTGTGGATGTGGCTGGGCTTCGACATCGGCCTGGGCCCGGCCGCCGACCGGCCGAATGCGCTATGGCAGGACATGTTCGTGCCGATGCGGTTGGCCGAAGCGCTGCGCGGCATCCGCCATGCCGATGGCCGGCCGCTGGTCGCCGAGGAAGTCGAGGTGCTGCCGCACCGCCAGCCGGCCGAGCCGCCGGAGCGTGCGCGCCAGTGGTGGCCGTGGCTGCTGGCCGGCCTTGCCCTGGGCGCGGCCGTGTTGGCGCTGGGCCGCCGCGCGCCGCGCGCGCTGGCCGCGACCGCGCTCGGGTTCTGGACGCTGTGCGCGCTGCTCGGCACAGTGATGCTGTTCCTGTGGCTGGGCACCGAGCATGTGTTCGGCTGGCGCAACCACAACCTGCTGCTGTTCAACCCGCTGTGCCTGTTGCTGCTGCCCGGTGGCTGGCGGCTCGCGCGCGGCCGCGCGCCTGGCCGGTTGTTCGCGATCGTGCTGCCGACGGTCGCCACGCTCGGCATCGTCGCGCTGTTCCTGCACTGGTTGCCGGTGCTGCCGCAACGCAATGCAGCCTGGCTGTCGCTGGTGCTGCCGCTGCATCTGGCCCTGCTTGCGGCGCTGCGCCCCAAGCAAGCCGCCCTCGCCTAGGCACGCCGCAGCGGCGACGGATGGCCGCAGGTTGCGGCCGCGCGCACTGCTTGCATGGCAGACACCGCGCGTGGCGCCTGCATACGTATGCGGCCGCGGCGCCTCGGACCTGCGTGACAGAATCGGGACGACCGCACGCGAATGCGCTTGGGAGGGCGCCGCACATGTCGAACCGGTTCACGCTCTGTCTCGCCCTGCTGCTGCCGCTGTCGGCCTTGGCGAATCCGTCGGCCGGATCGGCCGCCCGCATCACCTCACCCGACGCGACGATTGCCGTCGAGGTCACGACCGACAACGAGGGCCGCGCGAGCTACCGCGTCAGCCGGGCCGGTCGGCCGGTGATCGCCGATTCGCGTCTGGGCATGCTGTTCGCCGACGCGCCGAAGTTCGAACGCAACCTCGCAATCGTCGACCAGCGCACGCGCCGCCACGACGAGGCCTGGGAGCTGCCGTGGGGCGAGCGCCGGCAGATGCGCGACCACCACAACGAACTGCGCGTCACCTTCGCCGAGACCAGCGGCGCCCAGCGTCGTTTCGACGTGGTGTTCCGCGTGTTCGACGATGGCGTGGGCTTTCGCTACGACTTCCCCGACCAGCCGGAACTGCGGCGCCTGGCGATCAGCGAAGAGCTGACCGAATTCGTCGTCGCCGATGCGGCGACCGCCTGGTGGATCCCCGCCTTCGAGTGGAACCGCGAGGAGTACCTCTACCATCGCACTCCGATCGAGCAGATCGGCGATGCGCAGACACCGATCACGCTGCGCACCGACGACGGCCTGCATCTGTCGATCCACGAGGCGGCGCTGGTCGACTATTCGGGCATGAACCTGACCCGCGTCGATGGCCGCAAGCTCAAAGCGGCCCTGACGCCGGGCATCGGCGAGGCCAAGGTCGAGGTCGCCGCGCCTTTCGCCACGCCGTGGCGCACGATCCAGGTCGCCGATCGTGCCGGTGGCCTGGTCGAGTCGGGGCTGATCCTCAACCTCAACGCGCCCAACGCACTCGGCGACGTGTCCTGGATCCGACCGATGAAGTACGTCGGCATCTGGTGGGAGATGCATCTCGATCGCAAGACCTGGGCCTCAGGCCCCAAGCACGGCGCCACCACCGCGCATGCCAAGCGCCACATCGACTTCGCCGCGGCCAATGGCCTGGGCGGTGTACTGGTCGAAGGCTGGAACGTCGGCTGGGACGGCGAGTGGTTCGGCAACGGCGAGACCTTCAGCTTCACCCGCGCCTATCCCGACTTCGATCTCCAAGAGGTCACCCGCTACGCCCGCGAGCAGGGCGTGATGCTGATCGGCCACCACGAGACCTCGGGCAATGCCGCCCACTACGAGCAGCAGCTCGACGACGCGTTCGACCTGTACGCACGGCTGGGCGTGCACGCGGTCAAGACTGGCTATGTCGCCGACGCCGGGCAGGCCAAGGTGCGCGATGCCCAGGGCCGCCTGCGCTACGCCTGGCACGAAGGCCAGGCGATGGTGCGCCACCACCAGCGCGTGGTCGATGCAGCCGCGAAGCGACGCATTGCGGTCAACCCGCACGAGCCGGTCAAGGACACCGGGCTGCGCCGCACGTATCCCAACCTGATCACGCGCGAAGGCGCACGCGGCATGGAGTTCAACGCCTGGGGCAATCCGGGCAACCCGCCCGAGCACGAGGCCACGCTGGTGTACACGCGACTGCTGGCCGGGCCGATGG
Organism: Luteimonas sp. RC10; assembly: GCF_014192745.1. Lineage (GTDB taxonomy): Bacteria > Pseudomonadota > Gammaproteobacteria > Xanthomonadales > Xanthomonadaceae > Luteimonas. Next base: position 277,927 of record NZ_JACHYJ010000005.1, on the reverse strand, counting down.
ACTTCACGCCCGGCGTGTTCGGCATGGACACCAAGTCCGGCGAACCGATGGCCAGCACGCTGGCCAAGCAGTTGGCGCTGTATGTGGTGATCTACAGCCCGCTGCAGATGGCCGCCGACCTGCTCGAGCACTACGAGGCACGCCCCGAGGCGTTCCAGTTCATCCGCGACGTGCCGGTGGACTGGGAAGACACCCGCGCAGTGGCCGGCGAAGTCGGCGAGTACGCGGTGATCGCGCGCCGCGCGCGCGGCGGCGACGACTGGTACCTGGGTGCGGTCACCGACGACAGCGCGCGCAACGTCGAGGTGCCGCTGGACTTCCTCGCGCCCGGCCGCCGCTACACCGCGCAGATCTACCGCGACGGCGACAACGCCGGCTGGCGCGACGATCCCCACGACCTGGTGATCGAAACGCGCACCGTCGATGCCGGCGACACCCTGTCGATCCGACTGGCCTCTGCCGGCGGCCTGGCCGTCCGCCTCGTCGCCCTCTAAAACCAAACCGGGGTCAGCGTGCAATTTCTCGTCGCACGGCGAGAAATTGCACTCTGACCCCGGTTTCGCGGACGATGCGGCGATGAGCGAGTCTCCCGCAACGTCCGGCGCCATGCCGTCCAATCCGCCGAGTGTGGTGAACTGCGCTGTCTACGGGCCTGGCGGCAAGCGCGACGTCGCCTTGGCCGATGTCGGCGAGGCGCTGGCCGACGATCCGGCGTGCTTTGCCTGGATCGGCCTCTACGAACCCGACCAGAGCGTGCTGGCGCAGTTGCAGGCCGAGTTCGACCTGCACGACCTGGCGATCGAGGATGCAGGCAAGGCGCACCAGCGCCCGAAGATCGAGGCCTACGGCGATTCACTGTTCATCGTCGCCAACACCGCGCAGGCGGTGGACGAGCGCATCGCCTACGGCGAGACCCACCTGTTTCTCGGCCCCCGCTATCTGGTGAGCGTGCGCCACGGCGCCTCGCTGTCGTACGCGCCGGCGCGCCGCCGCCTGGAGCGCGAGCCGGCACTGCTGGCGATGGGGCCGTCCTCGGCGCTGTACGCGGTGCTCGATGCGATCGTCGACAACTACCTGCCGGTGGTCGAGGAGTTCCGCACCACGCTCGATGCGCTCGAACGCCACATCGTCAGCGCGCAGTTCCACCGCCGCATCCTGATCCGACTCTACGAACTCAAGCGCGAACTGACCTGGATGCGGGTCGCGGCCACGCCGCTGCAGGATGTGCTCTCGCAACTGATGCGCAACACCGGGCCGCTGGTGCCCGCCGACATGAAGCCCTACATCCGCGACGTGCTCGACCATTCGGCCCGCATCAACGAGACCGTCGATGCGCTGCGCGACATGCTCGGCACCGCGCTTGCGGTCAACCAGGCGCTGGTGACGCTGACCCAGGGCGAGATCGTCAAGAAGCTCGGCGCCTGGGCCGCGCTGCTCGCCGCCCCCACGCTGATCACCAGTTGGTACGGCATGAACTTCCACAACATGCCCGAGCTCGACGAACGCTACGCCTACCCGCTGCTGATCGGTGGCACCGCCGTGGTCATGGGCCTGCTGTACCGCATGTTCAAGCGCGCCGGTTGGCTGTGACGTCGGCGTTTCCACCGCGCCATCAACACCGCGGGGCGGCCGGCGCTACGCCGGCCAGAAGCGCGTGACCGCCTCGCGGATCGCCAGTCCGCCACCGCCGATCAGCACTGCGAAATAGACGATCGTCAGCACATTGGCCAGGTGGCCCAGCAGCACCATCGTGCCGTCGCGCTGCAGCAGGCCGATCGCCAGGCACATCAGCGCCACGCCCGGCACGGTGTTGCTGAAGGGAATGAAGCCGAACGGCGCCATCAGCAGCAGCGCCCCCAGGATCAGTGCCGCGTCGTTGAACAACCCGACACCACGGCCGTGGGTCAGGCCCGCCAGGCGGCCGGGGCGTGTGATGCGCTCGAGCCGGCGCACCCACTTCAGGCCGGTGTCGAGCGCACCGCGCATGCGGCCGGCCGGCACCGAACGGCGGCGCACCGCGGACGGCAGCCACAAGGGACGCCCCATCATCCGGGCCACGCCGATCAGCACGATGACCGCACCGAACACCGTGCTCACCCCCGGGATCGAGACCGGGATCAGGAACACCAGCGTCAGCAGGATCACCAGCAGCAACATGCCCTGCGCGCCGAGCTCGTCGACCAGCGGGCCGACCTGCACGTCGCCGTCGGGCAAGCCTGCGATCAGCGCCTGCAGTTGCTCGCGCAGCGAGGCCTCCGAGGCCTCCATCGGAGCGTTCATCGCCAAACGCGCGGTCGATACGGGGCGGGCATGCGCAGGGCGGGCAGCGGCATCGTCGACACGGGGCAGGTCCGAAGGCGAAAGGGCGCGCCATCCTAGCAGGACGCCCGGGCCCGCCCCTGCCCCATTCACATTGCCGCGCGCGGCGTCTAATACGAAAGTCGTAAGGCTTTGGGCCGCGATCGTCCTCGATGCGCATTGACCGCGCCGCCCCCCGGCGCGACCCTGTGCGCGGTCTTTCCGGGGAATCGCTATGAAGGGTGTCGTCAACCACGTCGTCTGGGGCGCGGTCGCGCTGCTGGGCGCCGCCTGCATGGGCGTCGTCGCCCTGCGTCAAGGCGAACAGATCAGCGCGCTGTGGATCGTGGTCGCAGCGGTGTCGATCTATCTGGTCGCCTATCGCTACTACAGCCTGTACATCGCCAAGAACGTGATGGGGCTCGACGTGCGGCGTGCCACGCCCGCGCACGTCAACAACGACGGTCTGGACTACGTGCCGACCAACAAGCACGTGCTGTTCGGGCACCACTTCGCCGCGATCGCCGGTGCCGGTCCGCTGGTCGGCCCGGTATTGGCCGCGCAGATGGGCTACCTGCCCGGCATGCTGTGGCTGATCGTCGGTGTGGTGCTGGCCGGCGCGGTGCAGGACTTCATGGTCCTGTTCGTGTCCACCCGCCGCAACGGCCGCTCGCTCGGTGATCTGGTCCGCGAGGAGATGGGCCAGGTCGCAGGCACGATCGCGCTGTTCGGCGCCTTCATGATCATGATCATCATCCTGGCGGTGCTGGCGATGATCGTCGTCAAGGCGCTGGCCGAGAGCCCCTGGGGCATGTTCACGGTGATCGCGACGATGCCCATCGCGATCTTCATGGGCCTGTACATGCGCTACATCCGCCCCGGCAAGATCGGCGAGATCTCGGTGGTCGGCATCGTGCTGCTGCTGGGCGCGATCTGGCTGGGCGGCAAGGTCGGCGCCCATCCGACCTGGGGCCCGGCGTTCACCTTCACCGGCACCCAGATCACCTGGATGCTGATCGGCTACGGCTTCGTCGCTGCGACGCTGCCGGTGTGGCTGCTGCTGGCGCCGCGCGACTACCTGTCGACGTTCCTCAAGATCGGCGTGATCGTCGCGCTGGCGATCGGCATCGTCATCGCCAGCCCCGAGGTCACCTCGCTGAAGATGCCGGCGCTGACCGAGTTCGCGTCCACCGGCGACGGTCCGGTCTGGAAGGGCGGCCTGTTCCCGTTCCTGTTCATCACCATCGCCTGCGGCGCGGTGTCGGGCTTCCACGCGCTGATCTCCTCGGGCACCACGCCCAAGCTGCTCGCCAACGAGACCCACGCCCGCTACATCGGCTATGGCGGCATGCTGATGGAATCGTTCGTGGCGATCATGGCGCTGGTCGCGGCCTCGATCCTCGATCCGGGCATCTACTTTGCGATGAACAGCCCCGCGGCGATCGTCGGCACCGACGTGCACAGCGCGGCGGCGGCGGTGAGCCAGATGGGCTTTGTGATCACGCCCGAGGCGCTGGAGCTCAAGGCCCAGCAGATCGGCGAGCACACCATCATCTCGCGCGCCGGCGGTGCGCCGACGCTGGCGGTGGGCATTGCGGTGATCCTGCACGACGCCCTGCCCTTCACCGGCGAAGCGGCAATGGCGTTCTGGTACCACTTCGCGATCCTGTTCGAGGCCCTGTTCATCCTGACCGCGGTGGACGCGGGCACGCGCGCAGGTCGCTTCATGCTGCAGGACCTGCTCGGCAACTTCGTGCCGGTGCTGCGCAAGACCGACAACTGGGGCGCCAACGCCCTGGGCACGGCCGGTTGCGTGGCGCTGTGGGGCTACTTCCTCTACCAGGGCGTGGTCGATCCGCTGGGCGGCATCAATACCCTGTGGCCGCTGTTCGGCATCGCCAACCAGATGCTGGCCGGCATCGCGCTGATGCTGTGCACGGTGGTGCTGTTCAAGATGAAGAAGGACCGCTATGCATGGGTGACGGTGGTGCCTGCGGTGTGGCTGCTGATCTGCACCACGGCGGCCGGCCTGATCAAGCTGTTCGACCCCAAGCCGGCGGTCGGCTTCCTCGCCCAGGCCAGCCACTACAAGACCGCGCTGGCCAACGGCGAACTGCTGGGCGCGGCCAAGACCGCCGGCCAGATGCAGCAGGTGGTGGTCAACGCCTACGTCAACGCGGGCCTGACGGCGCTGTTCCTGTTCGTGGTGTTCAGCACGCTGTTCTTCGCGATCCGCGCGATCGTGCGGGCCCGCCGCGTCGCCACGCCGACCGCACGCGAGACGCCGTACGTGGAGCTCTCGCCCGACCAGCAGAAGGCCTGGCTGTGATGCGGGCCGCGGCAGGAGCGATGCGCTGATGGCCGGCACCCTGGTCCCGGTCGACTACTTCGCCACACACAAACGTGTGTGGCGAAGAGTGGTGCAGACCGCGCGGCTGTGCTGCGGCGTCCCCGATTACGACAACTACGTCCGCCACATGCTCGACAAGCACCCCGATCGCGAACCGATGGACTACAAGACCTTCTTTCGCGAGCGCCAGGAAGCCCGCTTCGGCGGGCGCAGCGGCTTCCGCTGCTGCTGACCCACCCGCAAACCGGGGTCAGAGTGCATTTCGCTCACGAAATTGCACTCTGACCCCGGTTTTGCTTTGTCTGCGGCCCTGGACGGCACAGCTCCGCGCTGCCCCCTTGCCGGGCGACCGGCCGAACTGCCGGTGCCAGAACGCTGCGGTGAAAACCGGGGTCAGCGTGCAATTCCCGAGAGATGCACGCTGCCCCGGTTGTGAAAAATCCACTCTGACCCCGGTTATTGACCCCGGTTATTGGCCGGCCATGAGGCGCAGGATCTGGCCGACGAAGTAGGCAATTACCGTGCCGGTGGCATAGCCGACGGTGCCCAGCAGCACGCCGACCGGCGCGAGCGTGGGATGGAACGCCGCGGCGATGACCGGCGCCGACGCGGCCGCGCCGACGTTGCCCATCGAGCCGACGCCGACGTAGAACATTGGCGCCTTGACCAGGCGTGCCGCGCCCCAGATCACCAGCACGTGGACTGCCATCCAGATCGCGCCGATCGCGATCAGTTCCAGCCGGTCGAACAGCTTCATGAAGTCCATCTGCATGCCGATGCAGGCGATCAGGAAATACAGGAACACGGTGCCCAGCCGCGAGGCGCCGGCGCTCTCCAGGTTGCGCGCGCGCGTGAAGCTGAGACTCAGCCCCGCCGCGGTGGCGATCAGGATCACCCACACGAAGGCGGAGTCGAGGCTGTACTGCGCGGCGTTCTCGACGTTGGCACCGAACCAGGCCGCCAGCGGCGCGGCGATCGCATGCGCCGCGGCGACGATACCGAAGGCCATACCGACGATGACCATCAGGTCAGTGAGCGTGGGAATGCGGGCATTCGCGGCCTCGAAAGCGGCCATCTTGGCTTTCATCTCGTCGATGGCGCGCGTGTCGGCGCCCGAACGCGCGTCGATCTGCGTCGAACGGTTGGCCAGGAACAGCAACGTCGCCATCAGGGCGCTGGCCATCGCGACGTCGACCACCGCGAACTGGCCGAACAATGTGGCATCGACGCCGTACACCTCGCGCATCGCGACCATGTTCGCGCCGCCGCCGATCCAGCTGCCGGCCAGCGCCGCCATGCCCTTCCAGGTGTCGCCGGCGACGACCGGCGGGTGCACCCATTCCATGATCTGGAACGAGACGATCGCGCCGAGCACGATACCGACCGTGCCGGCGACGAACACAAACAGCAGTTTGGGCCCGAGCTTGAGGATGCCCTTGAGGTCGATCGACAACGTCAGCAGCACCAGGGCCGCGGGCAGCAGCACGCGGCTGGCGATCGGGTTGTAGAGGCTGTTGTGCTCGCCGTCGATCAGCCCGACGGTGTTGTAGAACGCTGGCACGAAATAGCACAGCAGCAGCGCCGGCACCCAGGTGAAGAATTTCTTCCAGAACGGCGTCGGGCCGCTGGCCAGCCAGAAAATCAGCCCCAGCGTCGCGGCGATCAGGCCGAACAGGACGATGTCGCTGGTGATCAGCGCGGAGGAAGGTGCAGCGGATTCGATCGCCATGCGGTCGGACCTTCAAAAGACGGAGTCGGAAGACACGCTCGCGCCCGGCAGTGTGCCGGACGCGAGGCGACGCAGGCCCCGCCGGTGGCGACGAGGCGGCGCGACGCTTACTGGCCGATGTGCTGCTTGAGCCAGGCGTTGACGGTGTCGTGCCACAGCACGCTGTTGTGCGGCTGCAGCACCCAGTGGTTCTCGTCGGGGAAGTACAGCAGCTTCGACTCGATGCCCTTGCGCTGCAGCGCAGTGAACGTCGACAGGCCTTGGTCCACCGGCACGCGGTAGTCCTTCTCGCCCTGCACCACCAGCATCGGCACCTTCCAGTTGGCGACGTGATTGACCGGGTTGAAACGCTCGTAGTTCTTCGGCTGGTCGAACGGCGTGCCCTGGTTCTCCCATTCGGTGAACCACAGTTCCTCGGTCACATAGCCCATCGAACGCGTGTCGAACACGCCATCGTGATTGACCAGGCACTTCCACGGCGACTGCCCACTGCGGTCGAACCAGTTGCCAGCGATCCAGTTGATCATGTAGCCACCGTAGCTGGCGCCCAGCGCGCAGGCGCGGTCGCCGTCGAGGAAGGCGTACTTCTGCTGCGCCGCCGCCCAGCCCTTCTGCAGATCCTCGAGCGGCTTGCCGCTCCAGTCGCCGCTGATCGCGTCGGTGAACGCCTGGCCATAGCCGGTGGAGCCGTGGAAGTCGATCATCACCACCGCATAGCCCTGCCCGGCATACGTCTGCGGGTTCCAGCGGTAGCTCCAGCCATTGCCGAAGCTGCCCTGCGGACCGCCGTGGATCAGGAACGCGACCGGATAGGTCTGGCCTTCCTGGTAGTTCCACGGCTTGACCACATAGCCATAGACGGTCTCGTTGCCCGCGCCCTTGAACGAGAACTGCTCGTAGTCGCCGAAGGCGACATCGGGCAGATGCTCGGCGGCGGTCGGGGTGATCTGGCGCAGCTGCGCATCGGCACCCAGCGACTGCAGCGAACCGGTGTAGAGCGTGTCGCCGCTCTGGATCGAGTTGCGGGCGAGCGCGATGGTGTCACCGGCGATCGCGAACGCCGAGATCGACCCGTCGGCGACGAGCCGGGTGACGTCGCCGGTCGCGACATCGACGCGGAACAGCGGGTACTCGCCGGTGTCCTGCGCGGCGACGTACAGCGTGCGGCCATCGGCCGACGGCTGCAGGCTGCTCGGCGAGCGGTCCCACTGCGGCGCGATCTCGCGCGCCTGGCCGCTGGCGACATCCATCGCCATCAGCGCGTAGCGGTCGGCCTCGAAGCCCGGCCGCTTCATCGCGCGGTAGAACAGCGTGCGGCCATCGGCGCTGAACACCGGGCCGGCATCCCAGGCCGGGTTCGACGCGGTCAGGTTGACCGGCGCAGCATCGCCGATGGCGTCGATGCGGTAGAGATCGAAGTTCGTCGACCACGGCGCCTCGCGGCCCGCGACCTTGACGCTGGCCACGACCGAACGGCCATCCGGGGCCCAGGTGTAATCCTCCGCGCCACCGAAGGGCTTGGACGGGATATCGCCCTGCAGTGCATGGCCCAGCGCGCGCACGGTGGCGACCGGGCGCGCACCTGCGGCCGGCAGATCGGCGACGAACAGGCGGCTCATCGTGCCGTCCTTCCAGGTGTCCCAGTGGCGCACGAACAGTTGGTCGTAGACCACACCGCTGGCCTTGGCGTCCTTCTGCTCGCCGAGCTTGCGCTGGGTGCACGCCAGATCTGCGGCGCAGTCACCGAAGGTGTCGGCGCTGAACGCCACACGACGGCCATCGGGCGACACCTGGAAGCTGCCGATGTCGACCGCGACGTCGGTCAACTGGCGCGGGGCACCGCCGCCCAGCGGCATCGCGTAGACCTGTGAGCTGCCGTGCTTGCTGCTGAGGAAGTAGACCGTCTGGCCATCGGCCGACAACGCAGGCGAGTTGACGTTCCAGCCCTCGGGCGTGATCCGCTTCGGCGGCGCCAGGTCACGGGTCACCAGGTTGCGTGCGTAAAGCGCCGTGGTCGCCTTGCCCGAATCGAAGTCCAGCGTGCGCTGGGCAAAGACCAGTTGGCGGCCATCGGCGGTCAGCAGCGGCGAGGACACCCGGTCGAGCTTGACCAGGTCGCGCACGTCGAGCCCGCGCTCCTGGGCGGTAGCCGGCAGTACGGCGAGCAGGCACAACGACAGCAGGGCGGGACGCAATGGCATGGGACGGGCTCCAGGCAAAGAGTCCGCATGGTAGGCCGGTGCCGCCAGGCTGGCAAAGCGCCCGAGGACGCCCCGCCTGCGCGGGGCGTCGCATGACCGGGCACCGGCCCGCATTCATTCCTTCGCGGTGGCGCCGCCCAGGTGGGTGGACAGGAACGCGAGCAACCGGGTGTAGAACGCGCGCTTGTTCTCCGGCTTGTAGAAGCCGTGTCCCTCGTTGGCGACGTACAAGGTCTCGACCGGCACATTGGCCGCCCGCAGCGCACGCTCCATCCGGCGCGTGTGTTCGACCGGCGCGACCTCGTCCTGGCCGCCGGCCACCAGCAGCACCGGCACGCGGATCTGCGTCGCCAGACGCGTGGGCGAACGCGCCGACAGTTGCGCGGTATCGTCGCCGACCCACTCGTCGGTCCAGGTGCCCGCCCAGGCCGCGGATCGCCGGTTGTCTGCCCGCATCAACGGCAGGTCGTACACGCCGACATAGCCGACCGCACAGCGATACAACGCCGGCTCGCGCGCCACGCCCATCAACGACGCGTAGCCGCCATAACTGCCGCCGTAGAGGCAGACACGCTCGGCATCGGCGATGCCCTGCGCGATCGCCCAGCGGGTCGCATCGGTCAGATCATCCTGCATCGTCGTGCCCCAGCCGCGCGCACCGGCCTGGCGGAAGCTGCGACCGTAATTGCCCGAGCCGCGGTAATTGATCTGCAGCACGGCATACCCGGCCTGCGCCAGCACCTGCACGTCAGGATCGAACGCCCAGTCGTCGAAGATGCCGAACGGCCCGCCATGCGGCAGCACCACCAGCGGCAACGGGCCGTCGTCATGTCCCGATGGACGCGTGAGATAGCCGTGCAGCACCAGGCCGTCGCGGGCCGGCAACGAAACCGCGCGCATCGGTGCCATCTGCGTCGGGTCGACGCCTGCCCGCCGCGCGAGTGCGAACGCCGCCTCTTTGGTGGCCGCGTCGTAGGTGTAGAAGCTACCCGGGTCGACATCGCTGGTCGCCATCAGCACCTTGGTCGAGGCATCGCGCGTGGCCGAAATGATCCGTACGGCCTGGCCCGGGAATGCCTGTTCGAACATGCGCCCGAGCCTGGCGTCGGCGGAGTTGCCGTCGAAGAACACCTGTCGCGGCGTCGCGCCCAGGAACCGCGCGCCGACCGGCGTCGACGTGTCCGGTCGATAGATGACCTCCGGGTCGACGACGGCATCGCGCAGCACCTCGCGTCGTGTGTCCGCGGCGATGTCCCAGGCGACGATCGCATCCGGACCTTCGGCTTGGGTCACCCGCAGGTAGGCGATGCGGTCGTCCTCGGAGAAGCCAAGTGGATACTCATGGCGCCCGCTTTCACGTTCGTCATTGATCAACCGCCAGTCCTCGCCGCGCCCGGTGCGGTAATACAGCTTCGAGCGATTGTCGGCCTGGGCCCCGACCGCAAAGCGCACCTCGCCGGCGTGATCGGTCCTGAATCGCGCACGTGCGACCGGCACTGTGGCTTCGGTCGTGCGGCGCCCTGAGTAGACGTCAAGCCGATCGACGCGGGTCATCGGATCCTTGGTGAACGGCGAGACCGCCACCAGGATGTTGCGCGGATCGCCCGGTAGCAGGTCGATCGGAAACGCGCTGACCATCTCGGCCTTGCCGCCGGTCGGGATCCGGGTCCCGGTCGGCGTGCCGCGCACCCGCCAACCCACGAGCAACTGCGCGCGCGACCCATCGGCGTTCATTGCATAGAGCTCGCCGGTGAGCGATGGATAATCGCGCGCGCCGAAGCGCTCGGCCAACGCGAAGACCAGGCGATCGTCGTTGGCCCACCAGAAGTCGGCGATGTGGGTGTTGCGCGGCAACCGGTAGCTGCCGACGATGCTGCGATCGGTCCAGCGGATCACCCCGATCGCGGTGGTGTCCCCGTGCGGCATCGTTGCCGCGAAGTATTCGCCGGTCGGCGAGATCTTGATGTCGCGGAAACCGTCGTCCTCGACGAACGGCGCCAGATCGACCTGCGCATACGCGCCCGTACACGCGACCGCCACGACGAGCGCAAGCATCCACTGCAGTCCCTTGCGGACCATCTTATTGACTCCTTTGGTAAGCGGCCGCCGCAAGACGGCCGGCCGATGACGCGCTCCCCGCGCGTGTCGCCTAGTCTAGCGCGCGGCAGGCGCGCGCGGATGCCGCCTATACTCGCGACTTCCGCCATTTCCATGACGACGCGCCCATGGCCGCAGCCCCAAGCCCCGCCCTGCGCGGTACCGACGACTTCCTCGGCCACCCCAAGGGCGTTTTCGTCTGTTTCTTCACCGAGATGTGGGAACGCTTCTCCTTCTACGGTATGAAGGCGTTGTTGCTGCTGTACATCCTCAAGTACCACCTGTTCGGCGACGATGCCGGCTTCGACCTGCTCGGCGCCTACGGCGGCCTGGTCTATGCGATGCCGGTGCTCGGCGGCCTGCTCGCCGACCGCTACCTGGGCATGCGCAAGGCGGTGGTGCTGGGCGGCGTGCTGCTGGTGCTCGGCCACCTGGGCATGGCCTTCGAAGGCGAACAGGCGCGCATCGTCGACGGCACGGTCGTGCGCGACGAGACCGCGCTGCAGGTGTTCTACCTGTCGCTTGCGCTGATCATCATGGGCGTGGGGTTTCTCAAGCCCAACATTTCCACGATCGTCGGCAAGCTCTACGCCCCCGAGGACCCGCGCCGCGATTCGGGCTTCACGCTGTTCTATGCCGGCATCAACGTCGGTGCGCTGTTCGCCAGCCTGGTCTGCGCGTTCCTCGGCGAGACCTATGGCTGGAAGTATGGCTTCGGTGCCGCGGGCATCGGCATGGTCGCCGGCCTGATCGTGTTTCTGTGGGGGCAGAAGTATCTCGGGGGTCACGCCGAGCCCAACGACCCGGCGAAGCTGACCGAGAAGCTCGGACCGCTGAGTCGCGAATGGTGGATCTACGCCGGCAGTGTCGGCGGCGCGCTGGTCGTGTGGCAGCTGATCCAGCGCACGTGGACGGTTCACGGCGCGATGCATCTGATCGCCGCCGCGCTGGTGATCTGGTTCGTCTGGTTCCTGATCCGGCACTGCAGCCGGGTCGAGCGCGAGCAGATGCTGGCGCTGGTGTTGCTGATCTTCGGCGTGCTGATCTTCTTCACGCTCTACGAGCAGACCTACGGCTCATGGGTCACGTTCACCGACCGGATGCTGACCAAGGACCTCTTCGGCCTGACACCGGGCGGCTATACGCCAGGCGTGCCGTGGGCGATGTTCGCACTGGGCGCAAGCCCGCTGCTGATGGTGCTCGCGCTGCGCGCCAGCGACCGCGGCCGCACCGGCACCGCGCGTGCGGCGGCGGTCGCGATGGTCGTGGCCCTCGCGGTGGCCCTGGTGCACGACGTCGTGCTGGTGCCGCAGACGGCCGGCTCACTGACCTTCCTGGGCGCGTTCTTCATCGTCGTGCTCGCTCCCGTGTTCTCCTGGCTGTGGCCCTGGCTGGACCGTCGCGGCCTGAACCCCAGCAAGCCGACGAAGATGGCGATCGGCCTGGTGTTCGCGGGCCTGGCGTTCGTGCCGCTGCTGCTGGCCGCGCAGGCGGCCGGCAACGGCGTCCTGGCAAGCGTGTGGTGGCTGGTGCTGGCGTACTTCCTGCTGGAGATCGGCGAGATGTGCCTGTCGCCGATCGGGCTGTCGGCGGTCACCCAGCTGTCGGTCGCACGCGTGGTCGGCCTGATGATGGGCGCCTTCTGGCTGGCGACCGCGTACTCGGAGGTGCTGGCCGCGCAGTTCGGCAAGCTCACCGCGCTCGAGGTCGCCGAGGGCGAGGCGATCGACATGGCCGTGGCCGCGGCCAAGTACGGCGAACTGTTCCAGATCATGCTGTGGATCGGCGTCGGCTCGGGCGTGGCCTACTTCGTGCTCGCACCGCTGGTGCGGCGCTGGATGCACGGCGTGCGCTGACAGGCGCTGCTCGCCCCCGTGCGGCACCCGCTGCGCGCGCGTCGTGTCGCCGCCACACGCCCGCATCTCCGCCTGGGCGCCCTGGTCTGATCCAGATCAAGGCGCGGCACGCGCGGGCGGGCGAGGATGCCCGTGAACGAGGAGGCTTCCCATGCACGGCTATCAGGATCTCGCAGGCGATGACATGCCTGCGCCCCAGGTCGACGACGACAGTTCGCGTGGCGCGCTGATCGAGCGCTTCGCGCAGACCGCCAGCGACTTCGGCGCCCTAGACGCGGAGTCGCTGGCCGGCCTCGCGCTGTGAGCGAGGCGTTCACGATCGCCGCGCCGCGCAGGCGGCAGCCGGCACTCGAGGTCGATGGCGCGCTGGTTGCCGCCCGCCTGGGCCTGGCCGGCGAGGCGTTCCGCCAGTTGATGGCCGACGGCAAGGTCAACGTGCTGTGCGAGCGCGGCATCGGCGAGGATAGCGGCCGGTATCGCGCAACGTTCTACTACGCCGGCCGCCGCGCGCGGCTGCTGCTCGACGAGACGGGATGCGTCCTCGAGGCCACCGGCGACGCGATCGCGCGGCCCGGCCCCGCGGCCTCCTGACCGACGCGTCACCTGCCCCGCTCGCTACGGCCCGTCAGCCGGCGGGTCGTGCCGACGGCGTACGGCAGCCAGCGAACAGATCCAGATCACGCTCGTACACGCCGCTGCGCACATCGAACAGCCCGAGCATGGCGTGATAGAAGTTGTCGTGGCTGTAGGTGCGGCTGGCGGCATGGCTGCGCAGGCACGCGAGGTCGAGCCCGGTGTGCTGCGAGAACGCAGGCGAGAACCACATCAGCATCGGCACTTTCTTCTGCTCGTCGGGCGCGATCATGTACGGGGTGCCGTGCAGATACATGCCGCGCTCGCCCAGCGATTCACCGTGATCGGACAGGTAGATCATCGCGACATCGCGCCAGTCGGCGTAACGCTGCAACAGATCGATGGTGTTGGCGAGCATCCGGTCGGTGTAGACCAGCGTGTTGTCGTAGGTGTTGGTCAGCGCCTCGCTGCTGCACTTCTGGATCTGGTTGCTGTCACAGGTGGGCGTGAACGCGCGCGCCTGCGCCGGATAGCGCTCGAAGTACGTCGGACCGTGGCTGCCCAGCTGGTGCAGCACGATCAGGGCATCGCCATGCATCGCATCGATCCGGGCATCGAGCTGGTGCAGCAGGACTTCGTCGTAGCAGGTGCCGTCCTTGTTGACGCAGTGCTCGGCGATCCGCATTTTGGGCATGTCTTCGTTGGCCACGCGCACGCAGACGCCCTTGCAGCCGCCGTTGTTGTTGTTGCGCCAGAGAATCTCGACCCCGGTGCGCTGCAGAACGTCGAGCAGGTTTTCTTCCGTCGCTGCCCGTACCTCGTCGTACTGCGGGCGCGTCATGCGCGAGAACATGCACGGCAACGAGATCGCGGTGGCGGTGCCACAGGACCACACATCCGAAAAACTGATGATGTCCGAGCGCTTGGACAAGGCCGGATTGGTCGGACGCGGATAGCCGTTGAGCTGGAAATTCTGCGCCCGCGCGGTTTCACCCACGACCGCGATCACCAGTTTCGGCCGCGCACCTGCAACAGGCACTGGCCGGGTGGCGTCCTCGGCGACCGTGCGCAGCGGCTGCGAGGTCGCGCTGTACCTGCGCTTGAGATACCCATTGGTATTGCGCACGAAATTGAACGGCAAGAACTGGTCGCGAATATGGCCGTTATTGCGCAACAAAGACGCATAGTCCTTGTAGAACGCCATCGTCACCGCAATCAGCACGACCGATGTCACCAGCACATTGCCCAGCCACCAGAGCAGCGTGCGCATCGGCGTACCGACCGGCTTGGTCTGCAGGAAAATCGTGACCACAGCGGGCAATATCCCGAGCCCGAGAATGGTGAGCAGCAGCGGGAGTGAAAAGTACGAGGCCATTTCGGCCTGATTGGTCTCGAAAAAATTCTGCACCATGCTGCGGTCGATCAGCACGTTATAATGCAGCATGAAGTAACTGCAGCCGGCGCTGATCACCACCAGGGTGGCCAACAAGGGTTTACGGACGTACGGCAGGGCCACGACCGGTGTCAGCAGCAGGTTGATGATGCAGAACAGGAACACCGGCAGACTGAGGAAGAACGACAGGCTGCGCAGACCGTCGATCTCGACCTCCAGCCACAAGGTCCGCCACAGCACGACATTGCCGATGGTGGCGAAGAACAACGCTGCCACCCAGGTCAGCTGAACGGGATTGAGCCGCAGGGGCGTCGAGGGCGGTGACATGCGCGAGGTCCAGCCATAAAAAGGTGCGCGCAGTCTTGAGACCCCATCGTCAGGAAGTTGTTAGAGCACACGCCCCATGACCCGACTGCTCATCATCGAGGACAACCCCGAGCTGGTGGCCAACCTGTACGGCTTCTTCGAGCCGTTGGGCTACGTCATCGACGACGCCCGCGATGGCGCCACAGGCTTGCACATGGCCACCCAGAACGATTACGACGCCATCCTGCTGGATCTGATGCTGCCGCGGCTCGATGGCATGACGCTGTGCCGCAGGCTGCGCGAAGAGTTCCAGAACCCGGTACCGGTGCTGATGCTGACCGCGCGCGACCCGGTCGACGACCGTGTGCAGGGCTTTGCGCTGGGCGCGGACGATTACCTGGTCAAGCCGTTCTCGCTCAAGGAACTCGATGCACGCATCAAGGCGCTGGTGCGCCGCGCGCAGGGCCGGCAGGTGCAAGGCACGCTGCGCTGGGAAGACCTGCAGGTGGACACCCGCGCCCCGCAGGCCTGGCGGCAGTCCCAGGCGATCGCACTGACCCCCAGCACGCACAAGTTGCTGCTGTGCCTGATGCGCGCCGCCCCCGCCGTGGTCCGCAAACAGGAAATGGAGTACCTGCTCTGGGGCGACGATCCGCCCGACAGCGGCGCCTTGCGCACCCATATCCACGAGCTGCGGCAGCAGATCGACAAGAGCTTCGAGCCGGCGTTGATCGAGACCGTGCACGGCGTGGGCTGGCGCCTGCTTGCGCCTGCGGCCAAGATGCCGGACTGATCGAGGACGACCCGACGTGATGGTCATGCGCACCGCGCTCCGCCAGATGACGCTCAAGACCCGTATCACGGTGTCGTTCGTGCTTGCGATGGTCGCGGCGATGACGCTCGTGGTGCTGGCCGAGCAGCTCGATTACGACGAACTGCGGGAGAATGTGATCTCCCACAGCCTGACCCGCACGGCGCACCGGCTGGAGGCCGACCTTGCGCAAGGTGCCGCGCCTACGCTTCCCGAAGACACCCGGCTCTACGACGCCCGGACCGTACCTGAGGCACTGCACTGGTATCCGCCCGGCTACCACGGCGCCGAAAGGCCGGGCGGCTGGCACCTGCTGGTCTTCGAGCGCGACGGCGAGCGCTACTACCTGCAGCAAGCCGATGCGCACTTCGCGTATCTCGAACTTGCGATCAACATCTACGCATTGCTGATCATCCTGCTGTGCATCCTGTGCGCCTTCTGGATCGGACGCGCGACCGCGACCCGGGTCATCGCGCCGATCACGCGCCTGGCCGAAGCGGTGGAGCGCAAGCACAAGCCCTTTCCGTTCCAGGAGGCGCGCGACGAGATCGGCATCCTCGCCCGCGCATTCGCCCAGCACAGCGATGAAGCGGAGCAGTTCCTGCAGCGCGAACGCTGCTTCGTCGGCGACGCCAGCCACGAACTGCGGACGCCGCTGGCCATCATCGCGGGCGCCGCGGAAACGATCGCCCACCAGTTGCCTGCCGACAGCCGCTTGGTCGCAAGTGCCGAACGCATCGTGCGCACCACCCAGGAGATGCAGCGTCAGCTGGCCTGCATGCTGCTGCTCTCGCGCGATCCGCAGAGCCTGACCCGCAGCGACGTCGCGCTGCGGCCGCTGATCGAGGAATGCATGGCGCGCTGCCGGCCGTGGCTGGCGGGCAAGCCGGTGGCCCTGGTCCTGGACGCGCCGCAGGACATCCATCTGCACACGAACCCGGAACTCGCCTGCAGCGTGATCTGGAATCTGCTGCGCAACGCCTGCCAGTACACCGACGAGGGCGAGGTGCGCATCGCCCTGCACGACGCGACCCTGGTGATCGCCGACACCGGTCCCGGCCTGCCGCCCAGCATCGACCCGCAGCAGTTCCAGCGCTTCCAGCCGAGCGCACGGCAGAGCGGCGAAGGCCTGGGCCTGTCGATCGTGCAGCGCATCGTCGAGCACCTGGACTGGCGGATGACGGTCGACAGTTCGGAGGACGGGTGCCGGTTCACGCTCGACATGCGGGCCGATGCCTGACCGGGCGACCTGTCCCCTGCGCACGCGGCCCGGACCGATTCTCAGACGGCGACGCGGCTGACGAACATCTGACGGCGCCTGCGCCACGCTGGTCCTGATCCAACGTTGCAGGACATTGCAGATGCCATCGCCAGGCCCCACCGAGACCGGCAAGTACCCACACGGCAAGACCGGCCTGAGCCGGATCGCGCACACCTTGCTCTACTCGCGCGACGGCTTTCTCGCTGCCTTCCGCAGCGAGGCGGCGTTCCGCCAGTTGCTGGGCCTGCATGGCACGCTCATCGTCGTGGCCTGCCTGCTGGACGTGGGACCGCTCGCACGCGCACTGATGCTGGCGGTATGCTTCATCAGCCTGCTGACCGAACTGCTCAACTCGGCGATCGAAGCCGTGGTCGATCGCATCTCGCTCGAGCGCCATCCGCTATCCAAATGCGCCAAGGACATGGGCAGCGCCGCCCAGTCCGTTGCGCTGCTGATGGTCGGCACGGTCTGGGCCTCGATCCTGCTGGGTTAGGCGACAACGTAAGCACCGGGTCCTGCAGGCCTGGCCACGACACCGGTACTGACTGCCGGCACCGCTCGGTTCCCAGCGGTGCGATCGCGACGCTGCGAGGCATAGCACCCGCTTCAAACAAAAACCCCAGCGTGCACGGGCGCGCTGGGGTTCGTCGTCGACGCGATGTCGCCGGGATCAGAACGGGATGTCGTCGTCGGAGAAGTCGTCCATCGGGGCCGGACGCTGCTGCGGGGGGGCCTGGCGCTGCGCGGGGGCGCTGCGCTGCGGCGGACCGTCGTTGCCCGGGCCGCGCTGCGGACGGCTGCCGCGGTCGTAACCACCACCGCCACCGCCACCACCGCCACCACCGCCGCCCTCGCCGCGACCGCCGAGCATCTGCATCTCGTTGGCGACGATGTCGGTCGAGTACTTCTCCACGCCGTCCTGACCGGTGTACTTGTCGTAGCGGATCTCGCCTTCGACATAGACCTGGCTACCCTTGCGCAGGTACTCGCCGGCGATCTCGCCGAGCTTGCCGAAGAACACCACGCGGTGCCATTCGGTGCGCTCCTGCTTGTTGCCGTCGCGGTCGTTGCGCACGCTGGTCGTGGCCAGGCTGATACGGGTCACGGCCATGCCGCCCTGGGTGTACTTGGTGTCGGGATCGTTGCCGAGGTTGCCGACCAGGATCACTTTGTTGATGCCACGGGCCATGAGGAGTCCTTGGAATTGCGCCGGCGCGGGTGTCCGGGAATGAAGAGGGGGCGCGGACAGTGAATTATACCGGTCGCCGGGGCGGGATCCGGCAACCCCCTGGCGTGGGGCCGGGAAAGCGCCCCCGCCGCCGTCGGGGCTCTCCTATAATTCCGGGTCTGCCCGTCCCGGATCCCGCATGAACAACGCCGCCGCCCCGGCCGCCAGGCTCGACCTGCCGGCGATCCAGTCGCTCGCCGCCGCGGACATGGCCCAGGTCGATGCGCTGATCCGGCGCCGGTTGGCGTCGGATGTGCTGCTGATCAACCAGGTGGCCGAGCACATCGTCTCGGCGGGCGGCAAGCGGCTGCGGCCGATGCTGGTGATGCTGGCCGGCCAGGCCACCGGGCAGGTGCGCGCCGACCACCACCAGCTTGCGGCGATCGTCGAGTTCATCCACACCTCGACCCTGCTCCACGACGATGTCGTCGACGAATCCGACCTGCGCCGCGGCCGCAGCACGGCCAACGCGATCTGGGGCAACGCCGCCAGCGTGCTGGTCGGCGACTTCCTGTACTCGCGCAGCTTCCAGCTGATGGTCGAGCTCGACAGCATGGCGGTCATGCGCCTGCTCGCCGACACCACCAACCGCATCGCCGAAGGCGAGGTGCTGCAGCTGCTGCACGTGCGCAACCCCGACACCGACGAGGCTGCGTATCTGCGCGTGATCGAGCGCAAGACTGCGGTACTGTTCGCCGCCGGCACCCGCCTGGGCGCGATGGCGTCCAGCGCCGACGCGGCCACCCAGCAGGCGCTCTACGACTACGGCATGCAGTTGGGCTACGCGTTCCAGATCGCCGACGACGTGCTCGACTACTCGGGCGACGCCATGGCGCTGGGCAAGAACCTCGGCGACGATCTTGCCGAAGGCAAGGCGACATTGCCGCTGATCCACGCGATGGCCCAGGCCACGCCCGAGCGCCGCGCGCGGCTGCGCACGATCGTCGAGCAGGGCGACACCACGGCCCTGCCCGAGGTGCTTGCCGCGATCGCCGACGCCGGCAGCCTCGCCTACAGCCGCGCACGCGCGGTCGAGTACGCCGACGCCGCCGAACGTGCGCTCGACGGCCTGCCGGACAACGACGCCCTCGCCGCGCTGCGCGGCCTGGCCCGTTACGCGGTCGAACGCGGGTACTGACGCCCCTGCCCGAGGGCGCGTAGTCGACGCCCCGCCGCAGGCCCGCCTCAGCGGCTCGGCGACGCCAGCACCTCCGCAAAGAAGCCCCCCATCTGCCGCCAGGCGCGCGCCGCCGCGCGCGGGTGGTAGACGCAGCCAGGCGGGCTCGCGGCATCGGACTCGGCGAAGCAATGCACCGCGCCGCTGTAGTTGACGAACTGCCAGTCGGCACCGGCCGCGTCCATCTCGCGCTCGAAACCGGCGATGTCGTCGGCGCTGACGCTGCGGTCGGCCGCGCCATTGAGCACCAGCACCGGCGCCCTCACCGCATCGGCCGCGGCCGGCAGCGGCGTCGACAGGCCGCCGTGCAGGCTGACGACGCCGGCGAGCGCCTCGCCGGCGCGGGCGAGTTCGAGCACGGTCGTGCCGCCGAAGCAGAAACCGAACGCGGCGATCCGATCTGCATCGACCTGGGGTTGGGCCTTGAGCACCTCGACCGCCTTGCGCGCGCGTGCGCGCAGGGTCGGCCGGTCGTCGCGCAGCGCCTTGGCGACCGGGGCGGCCTCGGCATCGGTCGTGGGCCGCACATGCTTGCCGTAGACGTCGGCAACCAGCACGACGTAGCGATCGCCGGCCGCCTGCCGCGCCTTCTCGACCGCCGAGTCGTTGACGCCCTTCCAGTTGGGCACCATCACCAACCCCGGCCGCGGGCCCGGGACGGCATCGTCGTAGACCAGCACGCCGGCGAAGGTCTCGCCGTCGAGTGTCCACTCGACCGGGTCGGCCTTTGGCGCGGCGAACGCAGACGTGGCGCAGACCAGCGACAACACGAGCAGGGACAGGCGTTTCATCGGACCGCTCCGGGCGACGGGGACCGAGCCAGCCTACTCCGCTCGGCGCACGTCCGGGCGTGCGGGTTCAGGCGATGCCCAGGCCCGGAATCGCGGTGATGGCATCGGGGTCGAAGCCGCCGAGTTCAGCGAAGTGGCGGCCGCGCGCGGTGTAGTCGCGATAGGCGCCGAAGCTCGGCGCGCCGGGCGAGAGCAGCAGCACGCCCTCGCCGCCGAGCGCCGCGCGCGCCTGCATCACCGCCGCGGCCAGGTCGCCCGCCTGCGCCAGTGCGAAACCGCGCGCACGCGCGACCGGCGCCAGCAGGGCGTGGATCCGCGGGCCATTGGCGCCCATGGTCACGATCGCGTGCGGCGCATGCGCTTGCATCGCATCGGCGAAGGCCTGCCAATCCAGGCCGCGGTCGTGGCCGCCGACCAGCAGCGCGACCCGGCGGCCGGAAAACACGTCGAGCGCCGCCAGCGTGGCGTGCGGGGTGGTGCTGATCGAGTCGTTGACCCAGGTCACGCCGTCGCGGGTGCCCAGCGCCTGCAGCCGGTGCGGCAGCGGCACGAATCCGGCGGCCGCGGCGGCCAGCGGCGCGGCGTCGATGCCGAGCGCCTCGATCGCGGTCAGCACCGCACACAGGTTGCCGCGGTTGTGGCGCCCGGGCAGCGGCAGGCCGGCGGTGTCGAGCACACTGGCATCACCGCGATACAGCACGTCACCGCGCAGGTGCCAGCCATCGGCGCGCCCGAACCAGCGCACCTCACTGCCTGGCAGCGTCAGCGCGGCCAGACGCGGATCGGCGGCGTTGAGCACCGCGACCCGCGGCCGGGCCCGGGTCACCAGCGCGAGCTTGTCCTCGACATAGCGCTGCTCGCTGCCGTGCCAGTCCAGGTGCTCGGGAAAAATATTGGTCACCACCGCCACATCCGGCCGCACGCCGCTCGCAGCGACGTCGCCGGTCTGGTAGCTCGACAGCTCGATCGCCCAGGCATCGGCCTGCGCCCCCTGCAGTTCCAGCAACGGCAGGCCGATGTTGCCGGCAAGCGCCGTGCGCCGGCCTGCGCTGCGCAGCAGATGGGCGAGCAGCGCGGTCGTGGTGCTCTTGCCCTTGGTGCCGGTGACGCAGACCGTGCCGACCGCGATCTCACCGGGTGCGGCGCGCTGCACGAACCACAGCGCGGTGCCGCCGATGAAACGCGTGCCCTGCGCCGCCGCGGCCACGGCCTCGGGCCGGTACGGGCTGATGCCCGGCGACTTGATCACCACGGCAAAGTGCGCCAGTCGTTCGGCGCTCGCCTCGGTCTCGACCGACAATGCCGGATCACCCAGTCGGCGCACTTCGTCGGCCTCGGCGGGCGTGCAGAACACCGTCAGCGGCAGCGCCGCGGTCCACGCCCGGCGCTCGCCGGACGACGGCGCCGACATCTCGGCTCCCGCCTCCCGCGCGGCGCGCAGCGCGGCATACGCGGCCCGTCCTTCGCGCCCCCAGCCCCACAGCGCGATGCGGCCGCCTTGGGCGGCGAGCGCGTCAAGCTGCGAGATGCGCACGCAGGCGTTCCCACAAGGCGGGGGGGACGCGATGCTCCTCGTCGACCACCAGCAGCGGCGCGATGTCCAGCTCGCCGGCGTCGAGCCGCGGCGCGATCTCGCGCGCGAAGCGGGCGACCACCGCGTCCTCGCGCCACTCCGGACGCTGCGCCAGCGCCGCCATCGCCGCACGCGACTCGCGGCCCTCGCCGACACACTCGAACGGCTTGTGGTCGCGGTACTCGAGCAGCGCGTCGAAGCCGGGCACCTGGGCCGGGTCATCGAGCAGATTGCGGCCGAAGATCGACACCAGCCTGGGCTTGGGCATGAACGGGGCCAGCGCGAGGAACACGAAATGGCACTTCGGGCAGATGCCGCACCAGCGGTTGACCGGCCGCTCGCCGAGCAGGTGGAAGTTGCGGTTGCAGCTGGAGAAGTGCGCGTCGTAGCGGTCGGTCCTGGCGAACTGGCGCGCGACCGCCAGTTCCGACAGCGGCCGCAGCAGCGAGTAGTAGCGCAGGTCGGCGGCGACGTGGCGCTGCACGTGCTCACCGAACGCGCGCTCGAACGCCCAGCCCTTCGACCACTGGTGGTTGACCTCGTTGGTCGTGCTGCCATCGGCGGCCTGGATCAGGCTGCCGTAGCTGGCCGAGCGTTCGTTGGAGAACACCACCTGGTCGACACCGTGCAGCACCGCGGCCAGCACCAGGATCGCCGAATTGATCGCGGTGACCGGGATGTGGCCGTTGAGGGCGCCCTGGCGGTTGTACTCGAACAACTGCGGCGCCAGTTGGCGGCCGATGTTGAGCGTCGGCAGACCGGTGCGCTCGGCGCAGACCCGGATCAGCTGCGAGCCGCCGATCCACGCCACGGTCTGCGCGACGTCCAGCGCGCGCAGCGCCTCGATCGATACCAGCGAATCCTTGCCGCCGCCGATCGCGACCAGCGCATGGGCGCGCAGGTCCAGCGCCGGTGCGGAAGCCTCGTCCGTGGCGGCGTCGGCCGGGAAGCGGATCTTGCCGTGCAGGTCGAGCCCGTTGCGGTAGGCGAATTCGCCCAGCCCATGCACGTACGCGTCCTCGAGCAGGGCCGCGGTGGCGGCATCGATCGTATAACCGTCGATACGGATCTGCGGCGGCACGGCGGCCTTGTAGTAGCTCACGCCGGCGAGCAGGTGCAGCAGGCGCAGCGCGCGGGTCGCGGCCTGTGCGCGCGCGCCCTCGAGCGCGAACGGAGCGCCGGGCACGGTCACAGTCTCGACCAGCTCCGGGCCATCGTCGAAGGCATAGCGCAAGCGCGCCACGCCGGTCGCGGCGTCGAGGTCGCAGTCGACGAAACGGAAACTGCGGATGGCGGATCTATCGAACGTGGTCATCGACTGGAAGGTTCCGGGCCACTGCGGCGCAGCAGGCGCCGGGCAGCGAAGTATTCGAAAAAGAGGGCCGGCACGCCGCCGAACACAGCGCCGATACCGGCGGCGATCACGGCGATTTCGACATCGACATCGCGGTACATCACGGTCCGCGTGGCCAGCAGCAACAGCGGATACAGCACGAACGCGAGCAGCACGGTGAAGAACGCAGTCCAGAACGCGCCCGCCCGACCGTTGCCGAGCGTGATCGGCAACCAGCGCCAGCGCGGGACCCACGCAGCAGCCAACCCCGCAGCCGCAGCGGCGAACACTGCAAACGTGGCAAACCCTGCCACACCGAACTTGTCGACACCGAACATCCACAACACGCTGCCCGCGAGCAGGCAGGCGATCAACGCCGAGACCAGCACATACTCCAGGACCGGGGGCATGCCCGGTCGCGGCCCAGCGACGTGCCGCCCGCCATCATCGACAGCGGGGCACCGGCCGTCATGCGTCACCGTCCGCCTCCAGCACCGTTTCGAGCGGCAGGCCGCGCAGGTTGTAGTCGTTGGCCATGACGAAGCCGTAGGCGCCGGCGTCGGCGAGCAGCACGGTGTCGCCCTCGGCGGTCGCCGCAGGCAGCAGGCGTCGGGTGCCGAAGACGTCGCTCGATTCACAGATCGGGCCGACGACATCGCAGACGACCTGGCGCTCGTCGTCGAGCCGGGACAGGTTGTGGATGCCGTGCCAGGCGTCGTACATCGCCGGCCGCATCAGGCTGTGCATGCCCGCATCGAGCCCGACGCGACGCGTGCCGAGCTTGTCGACGACCTGGGTCACCGTCGCCAGCAACACGCCGGACTCGGCAACCAGGAAGCGACCGGGCTCGATCGCCAGGCGATAGCGTGGGTACTCGGCCTTGATGCTGGCCAGGCCCGCCCCCCAGGCCGCGAGGTCGAACGGGGCGTCGTCGGGGCGGTAGGGAATCGGCAAGCCGCCACCGATATCGAGGGTGTCGACCGTGCCCACCGCATCGGCGAACGCCGCCAACTCGGCGTAGACCTCGCGCCAGTGGGCAACGGTCTCGATGCCGCTGCCCAGATGGGCGTGCAGCCCGGTGATGCGCACGTCGAGATCGGTGGCCGCGTGCACGAAGGCATCGAAGGCCGGCAGCGCCAGCCCGAACTTCGAGGCCGCGCCGCCGGTGACGACCTTTGCGTGGTGGCCATCACCGCGGCCCAGATCCAGCCGCAGCCACAGATCGCGACCGCGGAACACCTCCGGCCAGCGCTGCAGCGCCTCGACGTTGTCCAAGGTCACCGTGACACCGAGCGCGAAGGCGGCGGCGTACTCGTCGCGCGGCGCGAAGCTCGGCGTGAACAGCACGCGCGCCGGGTCGAGCCCCGGCAACGTCGCGAACACATGCTCGAGCTCACCGCGCGACACGCATTCCAGGCCGAACCCGGCCTCGACCAGCGTGCGCAGCACCGCCGGATGTGAGTTGGCCTTGATCGCATAGAACCGCCGGTCCACAGCGGCGACGCCCGCCAGCGCCTGCGCCCGTTCGCGCACCGTCGGCAGGTGGTAGACGTAGCGCGGCTCCCCGGGCGTCGCCAGCGCGAGCAGACGCGCGCGTGCGTGCTGCCACCACGGCGTCGGGCGTTCGCGGCGGCCGTGCGCGATCTCGCGCCAGCTCGGGCCGAACACCGCGCTGTCGTGCACCGGCATCGCGCCGCTGCCGATCAGTTCGGCATGCAGCACCGGCAGCAGGCCATCGGCATCGGCCTCATCGATGACGAAGGTCAGGTTGAGGTCGTTGGACGACTGCGAGATCAGGTGCACGCGCTCGCGCCCCATCGTCGCCCAGACATCGGAGAGCTTGTGCAGCAGCGAGCGCATGCCGCGCCCGACCAGGGTGATCGCCGCGCACGGCGCGATGACCTTGACCCGGCAGACCTCGGCCAGATCGTCGCTCAGCCGCGCCAGCACATCGGTGCTGACCAGGTTCTCGCTCGGATCGAGCGACACGGTGACGTTGGTTTCCGACGAGCCGATCAGGTCGACCGACAGGCCGTGACGCTTGAAGCGCTCGAACACGTCGGCCAGGAAGCCGACCTGCTGCCACATGCCGATGCCTTCCATCGACACCAGCACGATGCCATTGCGCCGGCTGATCGCCTTGACCCCCGGCACCGGCTCGGCGCTGCCGTCGATCGCAGTGCCCGGCAAGTCCGGACGCTCGGTGTCGAGGATCGCCATCGGCACGCCGCCGTCGCGGCAGGGCTTGATCGAGCGCGGGTGCAGCACCTTGGCGCCGGTGGTCGCGATCTCCTGCGCCTCGGCGTAGTCGAGGCGCGCGAGCAGGCGCGCATCGGGCACGTCGCGCGGGTTGGCGCTGAACATGCCCGGCACGTCGGTCCAGATTTCCACGCGGCGCGCGCCCAGCAATGCACCGAAGTACGCCGCCGAGGTATCCGAGCCGCCGCGGCCCAGGATCGCGGTGCCGCCATCGCCGTGCCGCGCGATGAACCCCTGGGTCAGCAGCATCCGCGTCGGCTGCGCGGCGAACCGCCCGCGCCAGTCGCCGTCGGGCTCGCGCCGGCAGTTCACCGACAGCCGCGAGGCCCAGCCGCTCTGGTTGGGCAGCGCCACCGCGTCGAGCCAGTCGCGCGCATCGCACCAGCCGAAGTCCAGCCCCTGCGCGGCCAGATACGCCGCGCCGATGGTCGAGGACAGCAGTTCGCCCTGCCCCAGCACCTCGGCCTGCCAGTCCAGCGGCCGCTCGGACGCACGCGCATCGCGCACCAGGGCCTGGAGCGCGGCGAGGCGGACGCCGAGCACGGCGTCGGCATCGAGCCCGAGCTCGGCGACGAATGCGCGGTGGCGCTCGACCAGCGCATCGACAGTCCCGTCGGCCGCGTTGCCATCGGCGATCGCGGTCAGTTCGTTGGTCACTCCCGACAGCGCCGACACCACGACCAGCACGCGTGCGT
Organism: Luteimonas sp. RC10; assembly: GCF_014192745.1. Taxonomy (GTDB): domain Bacteria; phylum Pseudomonadota; class Gammaproteobacteria; order Xanthomonadales; family Xanthomonadaceae; genus Luteimonas. The sequence continues at coordinate 251,996 of NZ_JACHYJ010000005.1, read as the reverse complement.
CGTGCTCCTGCGCCCGGCGTTTCGCCAGCCGGCCGATGGTGTCCCAGCGGTGGCGGCGCGACACCGAAGTGCCGCCGAACTTGAGCACGATCCAGCGATCGTCGAAAGGTGAAGACATCGGAGGTGGGGTCTCGGACGAAGGGAGAAGACAGCACCGCGCGGACGCTGCGGTGGACGCGTCGCCGACGCAAGGCCATGCGCGGCGGAACGCCGATTCTAGGCGCCGGCGCAGGCGGAGGGAATCGAACCGCCCGATTTCGGGCGCGGGTTGGGTAAGCTGTCGCGCCGCACGACGCCCCCTGCGCATGACTTCCCGACGTTTCGTCCAGGTGGACGTGTTTGCCGACCGGCCCGGTGCCGGCAATCCGCTGGCGGTGGTGCTCGATGCCGAGGGGCTGACCGACGATGCGATGCAGGCCATCGCCCGCTGGACCCGGCTGCCCGAGACCACGTTCGTCTTCCCCCCCTCGAGCGAGGCGGCCAGCTACCGCATCCGCATGTTCTCGCCCCGCCGCGAAGTGCCGTTCGCCGGGCACCCGAGCGTCGGCACCGCGCACGTCGTGCTCGACGCCGGCCTGGCGCATCCGTGCGACGGCGTGCTGGCGCAGGAGGGCATCGCCGGATGCCTGCCGCTGGCGGTGGTCGGCGAGGGCGCGGCCCGGACGATCGCTGTGCGCACGCCGCGCGCACGCATCGTCGAAGTCGCGAGCAGCGAGGACCCGCGGCTGCGTACCGCCTTGGCGTCGCTGCCGCCGGGCGCGCTACCGCCGGCGCTGATGGACGGCGGGCGACGCTGGTGGCTGGCCGAGGTTGCCGACGAGGCGTCGCTGCGCGCGGCGACCCCGCAGTGGGATGCGATCGCCGCCTTGGCCGAGGCCACCGGCAGCATGGGTGTGTGCGCCTTCGCGCGCAGCGCAGGCGGCAGCGATTACGACCTGGCGGTGCGCGCGTTCGTCGGCGCCACCGCGTGCTTCGAGGACGCCGCCTCGGGCGCGGCCAACGCGACGCTGGCCGCCTGGCTCGCGGCGCGCGACGCACTGCCCGGACAAGACGGTGGCTACCGTGTCAGCCAGGGCCGGGAAGTCGGCCACGACGCGATGCTCGAACTGCGTGTCGACGCCGATGGCGAGGTCTGGTCGGGCGGCCGGGTCCAGAGCGTGGTGCGCGGCATGATCGACTGGCGCTGAGCCGAGCATCCGCCTGCTGGCATCCACGCCGACAGGCCCCTGCCGCACCGCGCTGCGGCACGGCAGGAGGCAGGTGCATCAGCCCTCGAGTTCGGCCTCCAGCGACAGCGGCACCGCCGACAGCGCCTTGGAGACCGGACAATTTTGCTTGGCGTCGTCGGCGATCTCGCGGAACTGCGCCGCGTCGATGCCCGGCACCTTGGCGCGCGTCTTCAAGCGGATCGCGCTCAGTTGCGGGCCGCCATCCATCGACAGGTCGACATCGGCGCGGGTGTCGATCGACTCGGGCGCGAACCCGGCCTCGGTGAGCTTGGCCGACAGCGCCATCGTGAAGCAGCCGGCATGCGCGGCGGCAATGAGCTCTTCGGGATTGGTGCCCTTTTCCTCGCCGAATCGGCTGTTGAACCCGTAGCGCACGGCGTCCAGCAGGCCGCTCTGCGGCGTCGACAAAGCGCCCTTGCCGGACTTCAGATCACCGCTCCAGCGGGCGGTGGCGTGGCGGGAAATACCCATGACGCGTTCTCCATCGGGACAGGAGCCGGCGAGGGTATCGGCGCAGACGTGACGCGGGCGTTCTTGGGGCGACGCGCTGCCGTCCCAGGTGGCCATGGGTGCGCCAACGGGTCGCGTTTGCGCACGCGGACAGCCGCCAGACAGGCGCAACCGCGATCGGCGGCGCCGCGGGCGGCCTAAAACCGCTGTTTTTTTGCGTTTTCCTATTGGCGGGTGCGCAGGGATGCCCTACATTTCGCTTGCCGGCTCGCTCGGCCAGGAATCATCCAATCCATATTTGACGAGGGAACCACAGACCCATGGCAACGAAGAAGGCCACCACCAAGAAAGTGCCGGCCAAGAAGGCGGCTGCGCCGAAGAAGACCGCCGCCAAGTCCGCAGCACCCAAGCCGATCAAGGAAGCGCTGAGCAAGTCGGGTCTGGTCGCGCACATTGCCGAGGCCACCGGCCTGGCCGCGAAGGAAGTCCGCGCAGTGTTCTCCGCGCTCGAAGGCGCCGTGCACGGCTCGATCAGCAAGAAGGGCGCCGGCTCGTTCACCCTGCCGGGCCTGCTGAAGATCACCTCGGTCAGCGTGCCGGCCAAGCCCAAGCGCAAGGGCATCAACCCCTTCACCAAGGAAGAGCAGTGGTTCGCCGCCAAGCCCGCCTCGGTCAAGGTCAAGGTGCGTCCGCTCAAGAAGCTCAAGGACGCCGCTGCCTGATCCCAGGCGGACGATGCGTTGCCCCGATCGGGACGGCCTTGGCCGTCCCGATCGCGTTTCCGGACCGCGCGATTCCCTTGCCGCCCAACCACCGGCACCGCGCATGCGCCCTGTCGCGCAACGTGCACACGATGCGAACGGTCGGCATCGCAAGCTCGCCGGCCCGCGCCTGAGCGCCCATCACGTCGGATTGCCGCCATGAGTTTCCAGGGGTTCCTCAACCATCTCCTCACCTCCCAGAGCGGCGGCAAGCCGGGCAGCAGCCTGCTCAATGCGGACTTCGGCAAGGGCGCAGTCGCCGGGGGCGCGCTGGGCCTGTTGCTGGGCAAGCATCGCAAGACCCGCAAGCTCGCCAGCTACGGCGGCCTGGCCGCGATCGGCATGATGGCCTACCGCGCCTATGGCGATTATCAGAAACAGCAGGCGGACGCGGCCGTACCGGCGCCGCAGACCGTCGACCGGTTGCCCGCACCGCAGGCCGATCTGCACAGCCAGGCGATCCTCAAGGCCCTGGTCGGCGCCGCCAAGGCGGACGGCCATCTCGACGCACGCGAGCGCGAGGTGATCGAGGCCGAGTTCCGGCGCATCGACACCGCTGCCGACATCCAGCCCTGGCTGCACGCCGAACTGGAAAAGCCGCTGGATCCGGCCGAGATCGCACGTGCCGCGACTTCGCCGGAGATCGCCTCGGAGATGTACTTGGCCAGCGTGCTGGTGGCCGACGAGACGAGCTTCATGGAACGCAGCTATCTCGACGAGCTTGCGCGTCAGTTGGGCATCGCGCCCGAGCTCAAGGCGAACCTCGAGAAGGAAGTCCGCGCTGCCGCCGGACGTTGACGCACAGCACGCCGACCCCACCTTCGCAGCGACGCGGTTACCGTCGCTGCCATGACGCCGCCTGCCTCCGCCCGCCCCCGCGACTACACGCCGCAGTTGCGCCGCACCTTGCGTGCGGTGCTGGTGTTGGCGGTACTGGCCGCCGCCGGCCACTGGGCCTGGCATCAACCCTTCATGGCGCAGCCGCGTGCCGTCGCCCGGATCGCCACCGCGCCGGCGCCTGAGGCCCTGCCGATGCCGGTCGACGGCGTTACCGCCGGCCGCGTTGCCGACACCTTCGGTGCGCCACGCGGGCGCGATCGACAGCACGAGGGCGTGGACATCTTCGCGCCGCGCGGCACGCCGGTGCGCAGCACCACCGAGGGCCTGGTCGTGGGCATCCGCGACGCTGGCCTCGGGGGACGCCAGGTCTGGGTGGCCGGCCCGGGACGCCAACGGCACTACTACGCGCACCTGGACGATTTCGCCGAGCTGCTGTCGGTCGGCGACGTGGTCCGTCCGGGCGACATGCTGGGCACGGTCGGCGACACCGGCAATGCGCGCGGCACGCCGCCGCATCTGCACTACGGCATCTACGCGGCCGACGGCGCGTTCGACCCGCTGCCCCTGTTGCGCGCCGCCGCGGCGTCCGACAACGCGCCCGCCGCGCGTTGAAGCGCCAACGACGGCGTGCGCTGCCGCAGCGCACCGCCGCGGTCCGGCACTGCGCCGCACTTCCGGGTTACCCTGCGCGCGGCGCTGGCATGCATCATCGGAGTTGGAGATGGACAAGCGTTTCTGGATCTGCGGGTTGACGCTCTCGGCCAGCGCGCTGCTGCTGGGTTTCCTGGTCCATGGCGTGCTGCTGCGCACCGACTACCTGGCGCTCGCCCATCTGTTCCGCCCACGCGAGGATGCCAACGCCAATGTCGGCTGGATCCTGCTGGCGTATCTGTCGCTTGGCCTTGCGATGACCTGGCTCTACCGCTGGCTGCCGCCGCCGGTGCGCAGCAAGCGCTGGCATGGCGCCCGCTTCGGGCTGGCGCTGGCAATGGTGTCGTTCGTGCCCTGGCATCTGCTCGCCCATGCCGGCCAGCCGTTCCCGCTGAGTCTGACGCTGCGCCAGGTCGTGCTCGATGTGATCGCGATGCAGTTGCTCGGCCTGCTGCTGGCGTGGCTGCAACCGCATCGCCGCGTGCTCGCGCCCGCGCCCGACGAGCGCGGCCACCGCTAACCCGGCATTCACCCCCGACACGTAGGGTTCGCAGGACTGCACCAGGAGACCGTCGCATGCGCGCCCTCGCCCGCCCCTTTGTCTTGTCGCTGCTGCTCGTGCTGACCGCCTGTACCTCGCTGGGCGTGGTCCAGGCCTGGCTCGGCGACCAGGTCGCGTTCACCGCGCCGCAGTTGCAGCGCCAGCTCGACACGCGCTTTCCCAGGACCTTCGAGCGCGTCGGCGGGCTGGTCTCGGTGACGCTGCAGAACCCGCGGTTGACGATCCCGCAAGGCGAGCAGCGGCTGCGACTGGATTTCGATCTGGGCGTGGGCGGCGCCGTCGCCGACGACCGTCTGGGCCACCTGGCGCTGGTCAGTGGCCTGCGCTACGACGCCGCCACGCGCGGCCTGCATCTGGAGGATCCGCAGTTGCTGCAATTCGATCTGCCCGGCACCCATGCGCTGCTCAAGGGCGGCGCGCAGGGCATCGTCAACGGCCTGCTGGCCGAGTACGCGCGCAGCGAGCCGATCTACCGGCTCGACGACGACCTGCTGTCGAAGCTGCCGGCCGGCAAGCGCATCGGTGAGGTCGCAGTCGGCGACGGCCGCGTGGTGGTGCACCTTGCGCGCTGACCGCGCCGCGTTGGCGCTGTGCACCGTACTGGCGCTGGCAGCCTGTGGCGACCGCGATGCCCAGCGCGGCAAGGCCGCGGACGGCAGTGCGGACACCACTGGCCTGCCGCAACCCGTTGCCACCGGCGATCCGGTGACCGGCATGCCGGGCGCGCCCGGCCCCGGCGATGTGCCACTGGGCGGCCGGGCCCCGGCGCCCGAGGTGGCCGATCTGGCCGCCGTTCCACTCGAGGACAATCCCGAGACCGGCCTGTTGCCGGCAGCGACGGACGCCACCGCGGACATCGCGCCGCCGAGCCCGGAGGCGGCGGTGGCGGCGATCCGCAGCTACTACACCGCGATCAACGCGCTCGATTACGCCAGCGCCTATGCCCTGTGGTCGGATGGCGGCCGGGCGAGCGGGCAGACGCCCGAGCAGTTCGCCGCCGGCTTTGCGCAGACATCCACGGTCATGGTCGACATCGGCGCGCCCGGGCCCATCGATGCGGCCGCCGGTTCGCGCTACATCGAGGTACCGGTGTCGCTGCGCGCCCAGCAGGCGGACGGTTCGATCCGCCGCTACGAGGGCCGTTACGTCCTGCGCGCTGCGGTGGTCGATGGGGCCAGCCAGGCGCAGCGCGCCTGGCACATCGCGTCTGCGGACCTGCGCGAGGTGGCCGCGCCCTGATCGCCGGGCGCGGACGGCTGTGCGCTGACCTCAGCGCTTGGGCTGGAGCATGGTGCCGGTGCAGTTCGCCGCGCCGCAGCGGCAGCCCCACAGCTTCTTGAGCGCGGGCGTGTGCCGCTCGGCCAGGGTGATGCCGTAGTTGTAGGTCAGCTCCTCGCCCTGGGCGATATCGCGCAGCGCCTCGATGAAGACCTTGTCCTTGTGGCGCCGGTCCTTGGCGTCTTCCTCGACCACCGCCTCGCAGTTCGGATCGCAGGAATGGTTGATCCAGCGCGCGACGTTGCCCTCGATGTTGGCGTCGATGACGTACTCGTCGTTGAGCGTGAACAGGAAGGTATGGCCGTCCTCTTCCTGGTCGCCGTACTCGGCATCGACGTCCGCGTGGCTGCGCAGAAAGCCCTTGTAGCGGATGATGCGCTCGCCCTTGGCGATCGCTTCGGTGGCGAACACGCCATTGCCGTGGATCGCCGAACGGCGGGCCTCGATCTTCCTGGTCTTCTTCTTGGGCATCGTGCGCTCTGGGGCGATGAGGACAAGCGCCGCATTGTCGCGGACCCGCTCGTCCACCGCCACTGGCGCGTGGCACTGAACGCCGGCACGCGCGGACGTTGTGATCGCACGACCAAAAAAGTACAATTTTGGTCCGCATTCCGCAGTCAGCTTTTCCCACAATGCTCCGGGTCACCAAGCTCACCGATTACGCCACCGTCGTTCTGACCGTGCTCGCCGCCCGGCCGGACACGGTGATGAGCGCGACCGAGCTCGCCGAGCGCGCAGGTCTGGAGACGCCGACGGTCAGCAAGCTGCTCAAGCCGCTGGCCCAGGCCGGGCTGGTCGAGGGCTTCCGCGGCGCCAACGGCGGCTACCGCCTGGCACGCGCGCCGTCGGCGATCAACCTGGTGCAGATCGTCGAGGCGATGGAAGGCCCGCTGGCGATGACCGAATGCAGCCTGCACGACAGCCAGTGCGGGATTTCCGACCAGTGCGGCGTACAGGGCAACTGGCGCCGCATCAACGAGGTTGTCGCCGAGGCCCTGCGCGGCGTGACGCTGGCGCAGATGCTCGACGACGCCCCGCGCGCCCCTTCCTTTCCCACCCCTGCCGGGGCGAAGCGCATCGACGCCCGCCTCGCGCACCCATAGACAGTAGGCAGCCGCCCCCATGGCCACCGACATCATCGAAGCCCCCGAGACCAACCGGGAGATCCACGCGCAGCTCGGCCGTCGCTACGACGCCGGCTTCGTCACCGATATCGAATCCGACAGCTTCCCGCCCGGTCTGGACGAGGACGTCGTGCGCGCCCTGTCGCACAAGAAGGGCGAGCCTGCGTGGATGACCGACTGGCGCGTCGCCGCCTATCGCCACTGGCTGACGATGCCGGTGCCGCACTGGGCCAAGCTGCAGATCGCGCCGATCGACCTGCAGGCGGTCAGCTACTACTCCGCGCCCAAGGGGCCGAAGTACAAATCGCTCGACGAGGTGCCCAAGGAGCTGATCGACACCTACGACAAGCTCGGCGTGCCGCTGCACGAGCGCGCCAAGCTCGCCGGCGTCGCGGTCGATGCGGTGTTCGACTCGGTCTCGGTCGGCACCACGTTCCGCAAGGAGCTGGCCGAGAAGGGCGTGATCTTCTGCTCGATGTCCGAAGCCATCCAGGAACACCCCGAGCTGGTGCGCCAGTACCTGGGCAGCGTGGTGCCGGTCGGCGACAACTACTTCGCCGCGCTCAATTCGGCGGTGTTCTCCGACGGCAGCTTCGTGTTCATCCCCAAGGGCGTGCGCTGCCCGATGGAACTGAGCACCTATTTCCGCATCAACGCCGGCCACACCGGCCAGTTCGAGCGCACGCTGATCATCTGCGAGGACAAGGCCTACGTCTCGTATCTGGAAGGCTGCACCGCGCCGATGCGCGACGAGAACCAGCTGCACGCCGCGGTGGTGGAGCTGGTCGCGCTCGAGGATGCGGAGATCAAGTACTCGACGGTGCAGAACTGGTATCCGGGCGACGAGAACGGCGTAGGCGGTATCTACAACTTCGTGACCAAGCGCGCCGAGTGCCGCGGGGCACGCAGCAAGGTGACCTGGACCCAGGTCGAGACCGGCTCGGCGATCACCTGGAAGTACCCGTCCTGCGTGCTGCTGGGCGACGATTCCTCGGGCGAGTTCCACTCCGTGGCGCTGACCCATCATCGCCAGCAGGCCGACACCGGCACCAAGATGATCCACGTCGGCAAGCGCACCAAGAGCAAGATCGTCAGCAAGGGCATCAGTGCCGGCCGCGGTCAGAACACCTACCGCGGCCTGGTCAAGGTCGGCAGCGGCGCCGATGGGGCGCGCAACTACACCCAGTGCGACTCGCTGCTGATCGGCAAGGACTGCGGCGCGCATACGTTCCCGTACATCGAGGTCCGCCACCCCGGCGCGACCGTCGAGCACGAGGCGACGACGTCCAAGATCAGCGACGACCAGCTGTTCTACTGCCGCGCGCGCGGCATCTCCGAGGAAGACGCGGTCAGCCTGATCGTCGACGGCTTCTGCAAGCAGGTCTTCCGCGAGCTGCCGATGGAATTCGCGGTCGAGGCCAAGAAGCTGCTGGAAGTCTCGCTGGAAGGCTCGGTCGGCTGACGCCACACGCCCCTTCCCGGGCGACGGACCGGAGGATTCGGGCCTCGAGCCTGCCCCAGCCTCTCGCCCCGCTTTTTCCAAAATCCCCATCCCCAATGCCCAATCCCATGCTCAACATCGACAACCTCCACGCCCGCATCGGCGAACGCGACATCCTCAAGGGCCTCTCGCTCGACGTGAAGCCGGGCCAGGTGCACGCCATCATGGGCCCCAACGGCGCGGGCAAGTCCACGCTGGGCAACATCCTCTCCGGTCGCGACGGCTACGACGTCACCGCCGGCACGGTCACGTTCGAAGGCCAGGACCTGCTGGCGCTCGAGCCCGAAGAGCGCGCTGCCGCCGGCGTGTTCCTGGCGTTCCAGTACCCGGTCGAGATCCCGGGCGTGAACAACACCTACTTCCTGCGCAGCGCACTCAACGCGCAGCGCAAGGCGCGCGGCCAGGAGGAGCTCGACTCGATGCAGTTCCTGCGCCTGGTGCGCGAGAAGCTCGCGGTGCTGCATCTCGACGACCGCCTGCTGCATCGCGGCGTCAACGAAGGCTTCTCGGGCGGCGAGAAGAAGCGCAACGAGATCTTCCAGTTGGCCGTGCTCGAGCCGAAGCTGGCGATTCTCGATGAGACCGATTCGGGTCTGGACATCGACGCGCTCAAGAACGTGGCCGACGGCGTCAACGCGCTGCGCTCGCCCGACCGCGCGTTCATCGTGATCACCCACTACCAGCGCCTGCTCGACTACATCCGACCCGACGTGGTGCACGTGCTGGCCGACGGCCGCATCGTGCAGAGCGGCGGTCCGGAGCTCGCGCTGCAGCTCGAGGAAAAGGGCTATGCGTGGGTCAAGGACCGCGTTGCCCCCGAGGCGGCGGCGTGATGAGCCCCCTGCTCGAATCCCTCGCCGCAGGCTTCGACGGCGACGCCGCGCGCCGCCCTGCACTCGACGCTGCGCTGGCGGCGGGCCTGCCCGGCCCGCGCAGCGAGTCGTGGAAGTACACCTCGCTGCGCGCGCTCGAGCGCCGCGTTTTCGCCGCGCCCGGCGATGCCGCGATCGACCCGGCGCTGCTCGCCGGCATCCCGGCCCCGCGCCTGGTGTTCGTCAACGGCCGCCCCGCCCCCGCACTGTCGGATCCGGGCACCGGCATCGCCGGCTTGTCGATCGGCTTCACCGAGGCCGCTGCGCTGCCGGCGATCGAGGACCGGCCCGATGCGGTGTTCGCCCGGCTCAACGCCGCGCTCGCTACCGACGGGGTCGTGATCACCGTCAACGCCGCGACCGAGGTCGCCACCCCGTTGCACCTGGTGTTCGTCGGCGCACCGGCCGATACCGACCAGGCCTGGCACCTGCGCCACCACATCGCGCTCGGCGCCGACGCGCGGCTGACCGTGGTCGAGCACCATCTCGATGCGGGCACCCATCGCCATCTCGACAACAGCGTGTGCTCGCTGCGCCTGGCCGATCGCGCGCACCTGCGCCATCTGCGGCTGCAGCGCCGCGACGCCGGCGCGACCGCGTTCCTGCGCACCGACGCCGAGCTGCAGGCCGGCGCCATCTACGACCGTGTCGATGTCGAGGCCGGCGCGGCCCTGTCGCGCCACGAGCTCGACGTGCGCCTGGTCGGTGCGGATGCGCGCCTGACCGCCAACGGCGTGCTGCTGGCCGGCGGCCGCGGCCACCTGGATACGCGCCTGGGCATCCGCCACATCGCCCGCGACACCGCCTGCCAGCTGCTGTGGCGCGGGATCGGCGATGGCCGCGGCCGGGTGGTCTTCCACGGCGGCATCACCATCGACGCCGGCGCCGACGGCACCGATGCGCGGCTGTCGAACAAGAATCTGCTGCTGTCGGCGACCGCCGAGATCGATACCCAGCCGGTGCTGGTGATCCATGCCGACGAGGTCCAGGCCGCGCACGGCGCCACGGTCGGCCAGCTCGATCCCGGCGCGCTGTTCTACCTGCGCTCGCGCGGCCTGCCCGCCGGCGATGCGCAGCGCCTGCTCACCGCCGCCTTCGTGCGCGAACCGCTGGCCGCGATCGCCGACGAGACGCTGCGCACGCTGGCCGAAACCGCCCTGGACGACGCGCTCGCCGCGCTCGTGCGCGCATGAGCGCCCTGCCGCCGCTCGATCCACCGTTCGACGGCCCCAGCGTGCCGGCCGACGGCCACGGCGAGATCGACTGGGCGTCGGTGCGCGTCGACTTCCCGCTGCTGCTGCGCGAGGTTCACGGCAAGCCGCTGATCTACTTCGACAACGCCAACACCGGCCAGAAGCCCGCCTGCGTGATCGAGGCGGTCGACGGCCACTACCGCCGCCACAACGCCAATGTCAGCCGGGCCGTGCACCAGCTCGGCACCGAGGCGACCGAGGCCTACGAAGGCACGCGGCGCAAGCTGGCGCGGTTCCTCAATGTGCGCGCCGACGAACTGGTGCTGTGCAGCGGCACCACGTTCGCGATCAACCTGGTGGCCTACTCGTGGGCGCTGCCGCGGCTGAAGGCCGGCGACACGATCCTGGTCTCGCGCATGGAGCACCACGCCAACATCGTGCCCTGGCAGATCGTCGCCGAGCGCACCGGTGCGACGGTGCGAGTGGCGGAGATCCTCGAGGACGGCACACTCGATCTCGAGGCGCTGCGCCGCGCGATGACCGCGGACGTGAAGCTGCTCGCGGTCACCCACGTCTCCAACGTGCTGGGCACCGTCAACCCGGTACGCGAAATCTGCCGCGAGGCGCGCCGGCACGGCATCGTGACGGTCGTCGACGGCTCCCAGGCGGTGCCGCACCGCCGGGTCGACATCGCCGCGATCGGCTGCGACTTCTACGCCTTCACCGGCCACAAGATGTGCGGGCCGACCGGCACCGGCGCGCTGTGGGCCCGCCGCGAGCATCTCGAGGCGATGCCGCCGTTCCTGGGCGGCGGCGAGATGATCAAGGAGGTCGCCTTCGGCGGCACGGTCTACAACGACCCGCCGCAGCGCTTCGAAGCCGGCACCCCGAACATCGCCGGCTTCGCCGGCCTGGGCGCGGCGGTCGACTACCTCGAACGCCTCGGCATGGACCACATCGAGCAGCGCGAAGCGGCGCTGCTCGCGCACCTGACCGAAGCGCTGGGCACGATCGAAGGCCTGCGCATTCTCGGCGCAGCGCCGGACAAGGCCGCGGTGGTGTCGTTTCTGGTCGAAGGCGCGCATGCGCACGACCTGGCGACGCTGCTCGACCTGGAGGGCGTGGCCGTGCGCTCGGGCCAGCACTGCGCGCATCCGCTGCTGCAGTTCTACGGGGTCGCGGCCACCTGCCGCGCCTCGCCGGCGTTCTACAACACCCACGACGAGATCGACGCCTTCGTCGCCGCGCTGCGCAAGGTCCGCCGACTGCTGGGCTGACGTGCCGCGGCGCGTCGCGGCGTCCCGGTCGGCGCCGCGCGCGCCGCCGGCCATAATGGTGATCTTCCCGTCCGCCAGCCTCGCCACGATGCCCGCTTTTCCCACCTTCCGCCTTGCCACTGTCGACGACGTGCCCGCGCTGGTCGCACTGGTGACGTCCGCCTATCGCGGCGACACCAGCCGTGTGGGCTGGACCACCGAAGCCGACCTCCTCGACGGCGCCCGGATCGATCCGGACGTGCTGCGCGCCGACATCGTGCGTCCCGACAGCCGCGTGGTCGTGGTCGACGGCATGGACGGTGCACCGCTGGCCTGTGCGCATGTCGCGATCGAGGACGGCCACGGCTACTTCGGCATGTTCGCCGTCGCCCCGCAGTTGCAGGGCCGGGGCACCGGGGACGCGGTGCTGGCCGAATGCGAGCGCATCGTCCGCGACGACTGGCGCCTGCCCGGCATGCGCATGACCGTCATCGATGTGCGCGAGGCGCTGATCGCATGGTACGAGCGCCGCGGCTATCGCCGCACCGGACGCCACAAGCCATTTCCCTATGGCGACGTCCGGTTCGGCATCCCGTTGCGCGCCGATCTGCGCTTCGAAGTGCTGGAAAAGATGTTCGCGGCCACCTCTTTCGGAGCCGCACGATGAGCGAGACCTGGACCTTCGTCTGCGCAACCGCCGAGCTGCTGCCCGGCGAGATGCGCACCACCTTCGACGAGGTGACTGGGGTGCCGATCGTGGTGTTCAACCTCGACGGCGACCTGTACGCGCTGGAGGACCAGTGCAGCCACGAGGACTTCGCGCTGTCGGGTGGCGGCGACTTCGATCCGGGCGAAGCGACGATCGAATGCGTGCTGCACGGCGCGAAGTTCGATGTGCGCGACGGTCGCGCCCTGTGCGCGCCGGCCTACGAACCGGTCGCGAAGTTCCCGACCAAGATCGAGCACGGCGGGGTCTGGACGCGCGACGACCGGGATTGACCGTCCAGCGATCGCCGCGCTGACGCACTGCGATGGAGGCCTCCGGCTGGTGCGCGCCCGCTGCATGTCACATATGCGAATGAATTGCGTTAAGACTTGTTTATGAAAATCATTCTCATATAATCGCTCGTCAGCTTTCTTGCTCGAGCGTGCCCGGTTCGTGACGACGCGGCCTCCATCGCAGTGGACGATATCGGTCTGGGCCAGTCTGGCCCTGGCGGCCTTACTGGCGCTGGCTGTCGTCCTCGGCGTCGCACCCCGCAGCCTGCCGGCGGTCGCCGGCCCCGGTGATGCGGTCGCGCTGCCCGATCTTCCGGCCACGCAGGACGCGCCGCCTGAGGCCAAGTTCCGTCGCCCACTGCCGCTGTCGGCTCGTGTCGCGCCGCGCGATGCCGCGCCCGGCCTGCCGCCGCGCCCCGCGATGGCCTCGACGCTGCTGCTGCCGCCCGCCGACGCCACGCAGGCGCTCGGGCAGCCGTCTTTCCCCGACGCGGTCGACGCGCCGCATGCGCTGCGTCCAGATCTGACGCTGCCGCCGGGACAGGCGCCTCCGCGCGCCTGACGCAACGCGCGCCGGCGATCCCGGACCGCGCTGCTCCCCTCGCCGTCTGTTGTGCCTCCGTCTTGCGACGCCGCCGTCCGGTGGCGCGCCACGCCGCGTGTGCGGCCGTTTTCCGATCTTTCGACAAGGACCTTCCATGATCCGTTCGACCGCCCCGCGCCGCCGTGCGCTGGCCGCGAGCCTGCTCGCCCTGCTGTCCGCACCCGCGCTGGCCGACACCGCCCTGCCCCAGGACGACGCCCGCAACTTCGACACCATCGTTGTCACCGCCGCCGGCTTCGAGCAGAAGATCACCGACGCCCCGGCCAGCATCAGCGTGATCACGCAGGAAGACCTGACCCATCGCCCCTACATGACCCTGCTCGACGCGGTGCGCGATATCGAAGGCATCGACATCGGCGAGACGCGCGACAAGACCGGCCAGGGCACGATCTCGATGCGCGGCATGGGCGCGGACTACACGCTGATCCTGATCAACGGTCGGCGCCAGAACAACCACGGCGACATCTATCCCAACAACTTCGTCGGCAACCAGTTCAATCACATTCCGCCGCTGGATGCGATCGAGCGCATCGAAGTGATCCGCGGCCCGATGTCCACGCTCTATGGCGCCGACGCGATGGGCGGGGTGATCAACATCATCACCAAGCGCGAGCTCGACAGCTGGGCCGGCTCGGTCACGCTGGGCCGCACGTTCGAGACCGACGACCAGTTCGGCGACGACACCACCGCCGACCTCTTCGTCACCGGGCCGCTGGTGCCGGGCAAGCTCAACCTGAGCGCGCGCGCCAGCTGGTACGACCGCGAGGCCTCCAATCCTGTGTACGCGCCGGTCACCGACCCCAATGGCGAGGTCCACACCCGCGCGCTGGGCTTCGGCGGCGGCGGCAAGACCGTGGACAACACCAACAAGGCGGCCGGCATCACCTTGAGCTGGACACCGACCGACGCGCAGACCGTGACCCTCGACATCGATGCCTCGCGCCAGGAGTACGACAACAGCACCCGACTCAACGACAACGGGGTCGAGGAATATCCGGTCGGCACCGTCGACGACTACGGCGCGATGCTGCGCATCGGCAACAACGGCCGCATCGAACCGCGCGCCGGCTATCGGCCCAGCCAGGAATTCACCCGCGACACCTGGTCGATCGCGCACGAGGGACGCTGGTCGTTCGGCAACAGCCTGGTGTCGCTGGGCTATGTCGAGACCCGCAACGAGGGCCGCACCCTGCCCTACACCGTGGCCGAGCGCCAAAGCCTGCAGTCGCTATGGAACGCGGCCTGCGGCAACCTGGGCGGGACGGTCAATGCCGCCGGCTACTGCCCCAACTCGGCTGGCGGCACCGGCTACAGCGCGACCGCCTGGAACAACCTGTCGGAGGCGCAGAAGCTCGCGGTCATGGAGGCCCATCTCGCGCCGGACCAGTACGCGCAGTTGCTGGCCTACCTGCCGCGCCCCGATCGCACGCTCGAGAGCAACCAGTACACGCTCGACGCCAAGCTGGACCTGCCCTTCGACTGGAATGGCGCGCACGTCGCCGTGGTCGGCGCCCAGGTCATCCGCGGCGAGCTGATCGATGGCGTGTTCGGCATGGAGCGCGGCGTTGCCGGCGCCAAGCAGAAGCACGACATGTATTCGCTGTTCGCCGAGGACACCTGGACCATCGCCGAGCCGGTGTCGGTCACCGCCGGCCTGCGCTACGACGATCACAAGGTGTTCGGCAATCACGTCAGCCCGCGTCTGTATGGCGTGTGGACGCTGAGCGAGCAGTGGACGGTCAAGGGCGGCGTGAGCACCGGCTTCAAGACGCCCAAGACCACCCAGCTCTATGACGGCATCACCGGCTTCGGCGCCCAGGGCGTCTCGCCGATGTTCGGCAATCCCGACCTGCAGCCCGAAACCAGCACCAGCACCGAACTGGCGGCCTACTGGCAGCACCCCGACGGCCACAGCTTCAACGCGACGATCTTCCACAACAAGTTCGACGACAAGATCGGGTCGGAGAACTGCGGCCCGACGCTGACGATCGCCTGCAGCGGCACCGGTGACTATGCCGATCTGGGCTATTCGAACTCGACCAAGACGGTCAACATCGACGAGGTCGTGGTCCAGGGCGCCGAACTCGCCGGCCGCTGGCGGATCAGCGATGCCTTCGGCTTCCGCGCCAACTACACCTTCACCGACAGCGAGCAGAAGAGCGGCAGCAACGCCGGCCGGCCCTTGGGCAACAGCGCCCGACATATGGCCAACGCCACGCTGGACTGGCGCGCGACCGAGGCCTTCACGGTGTTCCTGACCGCCGAGGCCCGCTCCAAGCGCTACCGCGGCTTCGACACGGTGCTCGAGCAGGAGTTGTACTGGAAGGACTACGAGGTGCTCCACCTCGGCGCCTCGTACCGCGTCAACGAGACGGTCACCATCAACGGTCGAATCAACAACCTGCTCGATCGCGACTTCACGTCCTATCAGTACAGCTTCGTCGAGGACAGCGGCAGCTACACGCTGTCGGCCCAGGACGACTACAACAACAAGGACAAGGCGCGCAGCATCTGGCTGAGCGTGAACGTCAGCTTCTGATCCCTGGCCTCGGGTCCGGCCCGGCAGGCGCGCACGCGTCGTCCGGGCCTGCGTCCAGCCGGTCGCGCAGGCAGACCGCGAGCAAGGCGCCCTCGCCCTCGATCGACACCCGGCCGGATGCAGACGCATCGCTCAACACGGCGGTATCGCCCGCCACCAGCGCCGCCTGCGCCGCGCCGCTGCCGCATCGCGCGTGCCCGGCCAGCAGATGGACGATCCAGGTCGTCGCCGGGTCGGCGCGCCACGCCAGGGCGCCGGCCAGCGGCAGGTGCCAAAGCCGGGCCCGGTGCAGGTCGCGCCGCCACATCAGGTTGAACACCTCGACGCCGCCTGCCGGCACGCAGGCGGCCACGTCGCGTTCGCCGGCGAAGCGATGCCGGGCATACCGCGACGCCAGCGCGATGCGGCGGTCCGCGACCTGCAGATCCAGCCGGCCGCCGCGCAGCAGCATCAGTTCGCGGTCGACACCGGGGAACGCCGAGAACGGCGCATCGCGGTCGATCCGCGCGATCGAGATCCGCCAGGGCCAAGGGGCCGCGGCGGCGTCGACCGAAAGCGCGGCCGCGGGTGCAGGCGCGCAGAACAATTCGCGCGTCCAGCCCTGGCCATTGCGCCAGCGCACCGAACGCGCGGTGGCGGCAGGAATGATGCGGACGGTTGCAGGGTCGGGCATCGTCAGAGTCTAAGGCCTGATCGAGAACACGCCCCGATCAAGAAGACCCCGGATCGAGCACACCCCAGCCGATAAGCGGGGCCGTGGCGCGCCAGCTGCCGGATGGTGGCTCCGAGATGGGGCCCGTGCAATCGGCCGGGCCCCAAAAGAGGTCGCCCGCCACGCATCCAATGCGGGGCGGGCGACGGCTACATCCATGTAACGGCGTCCTTGCCGGATCCTGTGGAGCATCCCGCTCCTCGACCTGCACCGACGCTCCTTGCCCCGGTGCGGGCGATGGGTGGCTCAGCGCTGCTGCGCCGCGCCCTTGGCCGGCGTCCCCGACGCGCGCTGGGCGGTCTGCTGCTGGCGCGCCATCGGCGACCCCAGCTCGATCCGGTCCCGGTTGTTCTCAACCGTACGCAGACCGATGCCCTTGACCATGGCCAGTTGCTCGGCGCTGCGGAACGGCCCGTTCTCGTCCCGGTAGGCCACGATCGCCTCGGCCTTGGACGGCCCGATGTTGTGCAGCACCCGGGCGAGGGTCGTGGCATCGGCGGTGTTGACGTTGACCTTCTCGACCCCGTCTGCGCCGAAGGCCGAACCGGCCATCAACAGCGAGAGGACGAGAGCGGCGATGAGGGCTTTGAACGGCTTCATGGCGAACTCCTTGGCGATTGGGTGGATTCCTTTCCCGACTGGCGATCTGTCATCCCTGTCGGTGTTGCCAGTCTCCCCAACGCCATGGACACAGCCTATCCGCCTGTCCGCCGTCGCGAAGCAGGCCGACTCCCCAATTTCGTGTAGGAAAAGTCCTACAACGCCCGCGCGGTAGAATGGCTGCTTACGCCGCAAGTGGAGCTCGCGCCATGGATACCCGCCGCACCGACCGTTTCGTCGGCGCCAAATGGGACGACGAGATCGTCCCGCAGCTTGTCGAATACATCCGTATCCCGAACAAATCGCCGATGTTCGACGCCGATTGGGTGGCCAACGGCCACATGGAGCGCGCCGTCGAGCTGATGGCCGGTTGGGCTGGCGCCCAGGCGATCCCCGGCATGCAACTGGAGGTGGTGCGTCTGGAAGGCCGCACGCCGCTGATCTTCATCGAGATCCCGGCCGCCAACGGCGGCAGCAATGACGATTGCGTGCTGCTGTACGGGCATCTGGACAAGCAGCCGGAGATGACCGGCTGGGACGATGACCTCGGTCCCTGGCAGCCGGTGCTGCGCGACGGCAAGCTCTACGGCCGCGGTGGCGCGGACGACGGCTATGCAATCTACGGCTCGCTGACCGCGATCCTGGCGCTGCACGAGCAGGGCCTGCCGCACGCGCGCTGCGTGGTGCTGATCGAGGCCTGCGAGGAATCGGGCAGCTACGATCTGCCCGCCTACGTCGACCACCTCGCCGACCGCATCGGCAAGCCATCGCTGGTCGTCTGCCTGGACTCGGGCTGCGGCAACTACGACCAGCTGTGGTGCACCACGTCACTGCGCGGCCTGGCCGGCGGCAACCTGACGGTCAAGGTGCTCGACGAGGGCGTGCACTCGGGCGACGCGTCGGGCGTGGTGCCCTCGAGCTTCCGCCTGCTGCGTCAACTGCTGTCGCGCATCGAGGACGAGAAGACCGGCCGGATCCTACCCGAGGGGCTGCATGCCGACATCCCGGCCGAGCGGCTGGAGCAGGCGCGCCGCGCTGCCGAGGTGCTCGATACTGCGATCTACGACAAGTTCCCGCTGACCGGCGCGCTGCGTCCGATGTTCCCGGTCGGTGCCGACGGCAAGGTCACCGAGGACCTCGCCGAGCTCGTGCTCAACCGCACCTGGCGTCCGGCGCTGTCGGTGACCGGCGTCGACGGGCTGCCGTCGCTGCAGTCGGCCGGCAACGTGCTGCGCCCGCACACCGCGGTCAAGCTCTCGCTGCGCCTGCCGCCCACGGTCGACGGCAAACAGGCCGGTGAGCTGCTGCAGCAGGCGCTGACCCAGGATCCGCCCAACGGCGCGACGGTCACGTTGGCGCTGGAGAAGGCCGCGACCGGCTGGAATGCGCCGGCGATGTCGCCGTGGCTGTCGGAGGCGATCGAGGCGGCCAGCCAGGCGTTCTTCGGCAAGCCGGCGATGTACATGGGCGAAGGCGGCTCGATCCCGTTCATGGGCATGCTGGGCGAGAAGTTCCCCGGTGCGCAGTTCATGATCACCGGCGTGCTCGGTCCGCACTCCAACGCCCACGGGCCGAACGAGTTCCTGCACATCGAGATGGGCAAGCGGGTCACTGCCTGCGTGGCCCGGGTGATTGCCGAGCATCACCACGCCAGCCAGCGCGGCGAGACCTCGGGATCGGCAGTCGCTGCCGACAGCGGCCAGCGTCACGGCGACCACGGCTGCTGCTGATCGCGGCGACTGCTGATCCCGACACGGGACGGTGCTGCGGCACCGTCCCGTCGCGCGCACTGTCGCGGCGCCCCGCACCGCGCTAAGGTCGGGCGCCCACCCCTTCGATTGCGCGCATCATGAGCTGTCGTCTGCCGTCGATCGCCGTGCTCGTCCTGGCGCTGGCCGCGGGCCTCGCCTGTCGC
The DNA here is from genome assembly GCF_014192745.1 of Luteimonas sp. RC10. Classification (GTDB taxonomy): domain Bacteria; phylum Pseudomonadota; class Gammaproteobacteria; order Xanthomonadales; family Xanthomonadaceae; genus Luteimonas. Next base: position 232,910 of record NZ_JACHYJ010000005.1, on the reverse strand, counting down.
GATGCTGCCGCGCAGGACACGACCCTGCGCAACGCGTCGTTCGATCCGACCCGCGAGTTCTACGTCGACTACAACCGTGCGTTCGCCTCGTACTGGCGCCAGCGCACCGGCGAGACCGTCGACGTGCGCATGCACCATGGCGGTTCGGGTGAGCAGGTGCGGGCGATCGTCGACGGGCTGTCCGCAGACGTGGCGACCCTGGCACTGGCTGCGGACATCGATGCCCTCGCCGGGGCCGGCCTGCTGGATCCGGACTGGCGCACGCGCCTGCCCCATGACAGCGTGCCCTACACCTCGACCGTCGTCCTGCTCGTGCGCAAGGGCAACCCGCAACGGATCCACGACTGGAGCGATCTGGTACGGCCCGGCGTGGGCGTGGTCACGCCCGACCCGCGCACCTCCGGCGGCGGGCGCTGGAACTATCTCGCCGCGTGGGCCTGGGCCTCGCGCACGTATCGCGACGGCACCCAGGTGCTGGACTGGATGCGGCGTCTGTTCGCCCATGTCGTCGTTGCCGACGCCGGCGCGCGCGCGGCGACCCGATCGTTCGTCGAGGGCGGTCACGGCGACGTGCTGCTGGCCTGGGAGAGCGAGGCGCTGCGCCTGCTCGCCGATCCGCACACCAGCCAGGCGCTGGAGATCGTCTATCCGAGCCTGAGCATCCGGGCCGAGCCGCAAGTCGCGCTGATCGACCGCAATGTCAATGCGCACGACACCCGCGCGTGCGCAGACGCCTACCTGCGGTACCTGTACTCGCCGACCGGGCAACGGCTCGCCGCGCAACACCACTACCGGCCTTCCGACCCGAGCCAGGTGCCGGCCTCGCAGCGTGCGCGCTTCCGCGCCGTGCCGATGGTGACGGTCGATGCGGCATTCGGTGGCTGGCAACACGCCCAGCGGATGCACTTCGCCGCCGGCGGGCTGTTCGACCACGTGGTCGGCCCCGCACGCTGAGCATCCGGTGATCGAGCCCACATCGCGGCGCCCCGGTAAGCTGACGGCCCCATCGCGCGAGCAGGCCGCCACCTTGCTTCCCTCCTTCCCCACTCCCGCAGCACGGATGCGCACGCCCGATACGAGCGCCGCCCGATGAAGGCACTGATCTTCGCTGCCGGCCTCGGCGAACGCATGCGGCCGCTGACCGACCACACCCCCAAGCCGCTGTTGGTCGTGGGCGGCAAGCCGCTGATCGTCTGGCACCTGGAGCATCTTGCCACCGCAGGCGTGCGCGAGGTCGTCATCAACGTCTCGTGGCTGGCCGACTGCTTCGCGCCCGTCCTGGGCGATGGCGAACGCTGGGGCCTGCAACTGCACTATTCGCACGAGGGCACCCCGCCGCTGGAAACCGGGGGCGGCATGCTGCAGGCGTTACCGTTGCTGGGCGAGGCACCGTTCCTGGCGATCAATGGCGACATCTGGAGCGACCACGATCTCGCATCGCTGCCGCGCGAGCCGGCCGGCGACGCGCACCTGGTCTTGGTCGACAACCCGGCGCACCACAGCGAAGGCGACTTCGTGCTCGAAGGCGACCGCGTGCACGCGTCGGGGCCGGACCGGCTGACCTTCGCCGGCATCGGGATCTACCGCCCGGCGTTGCTGCGGGGATGGCGCGACATCATCGGCGACGCGCCGGGGGCCGATGCCACGCCGCCACGGTTCCGCCTGGCGCCGCTGCTGCGCGCGGCAATGGCGCGGGGCGCGGTCTCGGGCGAGCACCACCGCGGCGCCTGGACCGACGTCGGCACGCCCGAACGGCTCGCCACGCTCGACGCCGCCCTCATCCAAGCGCGCTGATCTCGCAAAAAAAAACTCCTCCTCCGCCTGGGCATGCGGAGGAAGAGTTTTGCGGTGACGGCCCAACAGGCCGTCGGTCAGATCAGCGGCGTCGGCATGGTCGGGATGACGACCGGCGCGCTCTTCTTGGCACGCTTGGCAGGTGCACGCTTGGCAGGCGCCTTCTTGGCCGCCGTCTTCGTGGTCTTGCGAGCAGCCGCCTTCTTGGCGGTCTTCTTGGTCGCCTTCTTCGCCGCAGTCTTCTTGGTCGCAGCCTTCTTCGTCGCGGCCTTGCGGGTGGCGGTCTTCTTGGTGGCGCTCTTGCGCGTGGCCGACTTCTTGGCGGTCTTCTTGGTGGCCTTCTTGGCAGCGGACTTCTTGGTCGCCTTCTTGGTGGCCTTCTTCGCAGCCGACTTCTTGGTCGCCTTCTTGGTGGCCGACTTCTTGGTCGTAGCCTTCTTGGCGGTCTTCTTGGTGGCCTTCTTCGCAACCTTCTTGGTCGCCTTCTTCGCGGCCTTGGCGACCTTCTTCGTCGCCTTGCTGGCCTTGCTCACGGCCTTCTTGGCAGCGGACTTGCGGACGGTCTTCTTGGCCGCCTTCTTGGCGGTGGTCTTCTTTGCAGCTTTCTTCGTGGCCATGGGATGGCTCTCCTCGTCAGTGGACTTGCATGTACAGCTGCCCAGTACTCAAAACGGCGCGCGGGAGTCGGACCCGCGTGCACCCGTCGACGCGCCCTGCGCATCGGGACGGATTCGGTCGGAAGGTCGTCGCATGAGCGACAGCATCCCGGTGATGCGAAGGCACCCGCGTCGCACGCGACGGGGTGCCGGATTCGATGTCGGGGAATTGCGGCGGAGATGCTGCCCGCATCCACCTTGTGATGTTCCTGGCGGAGGTCCGAGTTGTGCAGCGCGTTGTTGTCGGGGCTCGACTCACTCGTTTGATAGCGGGCGTGTGTTGCCGCGAAACCTAATCACGGTTTTTTCCACTGTCAACAGGCGGACATGCTTTTGTCGCGCCCGATCTCCGACCTCCGTCGCGGCGGTGATGCGCACGAGACGGATCGCTTGCTGACGTGACCCGCGGCGTGCGCGATCGGCCGTCGCATGCAAAGCGACGAAAGTGCTTGAAACAAGCACTTTGCACGACAGTCGTCCGGCATTGCGATGTCCACCGAGCACGCGCAAGCGACGCGGTGCGGTGTGGTGAAACATTCATCACCGCGCCAACCGGCCGGTGAACGCGATGTAGACACGGACCGGCCGATGCGTCGCCGCAACATCGGTTTGCGCGAAAAGTGCGCGACGCATTCGCCCCGCGACACCTCGCACAAGACACCTCGACCGGCATCGCCACGACGACCGACGATGAGAGACCAACCAACGACCGACGACCGACGACAAAGGACAGAGGACAGAGGACAGAGGACAGAGGACAGAGGACAGAGGGTCGACCGTCGAAGTCGGACTTTGCGCATCTGCCCCGATGCCGGAGCACAAGCCGCGGTGCGTGAGTCGCCATTCGCACATGCGCATCTGGCCGAACGTGGGCGCGTACCGGAACCACTGGGAACGAGACCTGACAGCGGCCTATCTCGCACCGCCTGCTTGCCGGATGATGCAGGGAAACAACCAAAAAAAACGCGCCCCTTGGGGCGCGCTTTGGTGAACACGGATCGCGAGGCGGCCTTAGTCGGCCTCCTCCTCCAGCAGTTCGGCGTAGTCGTCGGGCGAGAGCAGATCGGCGAGCTGGTCGGGATCGTCGAGCTCGATGACGAACAGCCAGCCTTCGCCGAAGGCGTCTTCGTTGATGGTCTCGGGCTTGTCGGCGAGCGAGGCGTTGACCGCCGCGATCTTGCCCGACACAGGGGCATACACGTCCGAGGCCGCCTTGACCGACTCGACCACGGCGACGCCGTTGCCGGCCTCGACGGTGTCGCCGACGGCGGGCAGTTCGACGTACACCAGGTCGCCGAGCAGGCCCTGGGCATGGTCCGAGATGCCGACGGTGACCTTGCCGTCGCCTTCGACACGGACCCATTCGTGTGACTTCAGAAACTTCAGGTCGCCAGGGATTTCGCTCATTGTCGGCTCCGGTGAAAACGTGACTGCGGGAAAGTGGCGCTAGTGTAAGCCAAGGGTCTTGCGGTGGATCAGATGCCGTCGACGACCCGGCCGTTGCGCACGAACGGGAATGCGACCACGCGCACGGGCACCTGGCGGCCGCGGATGTCGACGGTCACCTCGCCCGGCTCGCCGGCCGGCACGCGGGCGAACGCGATCGCCTTGCCGATCGTCGGCGAGAACGTCCCCGACAGGATCTCGCCCTGCCCCTGGGCGGTGGTCACCGTCTGGCCGTGGCGCAGCACGCCCTTGTCGTCCATGACCAGGCCGATCATCTGCCGCGGCGCGGCCGTGCTGTGCTGTTCGAGCAGCGCGCGGCCGTTGAATGCGCGGCCTTCGTCGAGCGCAACCGTCCAGCCGAGCGCAGCCTCGTAGGGCGAGACCGTCTCGTCCATGTCCTGGCCGTAGAGCGCGAGCCCGGCTTCCAGGCGCAGGGTGTCGCGCGCGCCCAGGCCAGCCGGCACGACGCCGGCGGCGTGCAGCGCCTCCCACAGCGCGACGGCATGGCGCTCATGGACGACGATCTCGAAGCCGTCCTCGCCGGTGTAGCCAGTGCGCGCGACGAACAGGTCGCCGAACGGCGTGGCCTCGAGTTCAGCGGCGGCGAAGCGGCCGAGCTTGTCGAGCACCAGCGCGTCGACCTGCCCGAGCAGCCCGGCAACCTTGGCCCGCGCCTGCGGTCCCTGCACGGCGATCATCGCCAGCTCCGGACGCTCGCTGACCTCCACCTCGAACCCGGCGGCCTGCGCCTGGATCCACGCCAGGTCCTTGTCGCGGGTGGCGGCATTGACGACCAGGCGGAACCAGTCATCGGCCATGAAGTAGACGATCAGGTCGTCGATGATCCCGCCTTCGGGCGTGAGCATGCAGGTGTAGAGCGCCTTGCCCGGGCTCTTGAGCTTGTCGACCGAGTTGGCGACGAGCTGGCGCAGGAATGCGCGGGTCTGCGCACCGCGCAGGTCGACCACGGTCATGTGGCTGACGTCGAACATGCCGGCATCGCGCCGCACATGGTGGTGCTCCTCGATCTGGGAGCCGTAGTTGAGCGGCATGTCCCAGCCGCCGAAGTCGACCATGCGCGCGCCCAGGGCGCGGTGCGATGCGTTGAGGATGGTCTTCTGGGTCATGTTGGACTGCCGGCTCGCCTGCGGAAAGGCGGCATTATCGCAGGTCGGCGGCGTCACCGGCCGCCTCCTGGAACAACGAGATCAGGCGACTTCGACGTGCAGATTCACCCCGTCGGTACCGACGATGCGCACCGGGGTGCCGGCCGGCAGGTCGGCCCCCTCGACGACCCAGAAGGCATCGCCGATCTTGACCCGCCCGCGCCCGGCCACGATCGCCTGATCGAGTGGCACGACGCGACCGACGTGCTGGGACGCGCGCCGGTTGAGCGTGGGGTGGTCGCTCGGACGCTCACGCTTGCGGAACCAAGTGCGGTACACCAGCACCGACACGAAGCTGAGCACGACGAACAGCGCGACCTGCGGCAGCAATGCGAGGCCCGGCACCAGCAGCGCGACGACGAACACCGCCGCGGCGGCGAATCCCATCCACAGCAGGAACGCGCCGGGCACCAGGGTCTCGGCCGCCATCAGCAGCAGCGCGACCGCAGCCCAGCCGACGACGTCCGCGCGCAGCCAGTCCATGTCAGAGCCCGCCGCGCTGCGGTGCCGGCGCACGCGCCGGTGCTTTCTGATTCTGGCCCAATGCCTCCTTGGCCAACTCGCCGATGCCGGCAATCGAGCCGATGATGCCGCTGGTCTCCATCGGCATCAGCACGAACTTCTGGTTCGGCGCCGTCGCCAGCTTCTCGAACGCTTCGACGTACTTCTGCGCGACGAAGTAATTGATCGCCTGCACGTCACCGTTGGCGATCGCGTTGGACACCATTTCGGTCGCCCGTGCCTCCGCCTCGGCCAGACGCTCGCGCGCCTCGGCCTCGCGGAACGCGGCTTCCTTCTGGCCCTCGGCCTGCAGGATGGCGGCCTGCTTGTCGCCCTCGGCGCGCAGGATCTCCGACTGCCGATGGCCTTCGGCCTCGAGGATGACGGCGCGGCGTTCGCGCTCGGCCTTCATCTGGCGCGCCATCGAGTCGACCAGGTCGCGCGGCGGCTGGATGTCGCGGATCTCGATGCGGGTGACCTTGATGCCCCAAGGGTTGGTGGCGTGGTCGACGACGTTGAGCAGCTGGGCGTTGATCGTCTCACGGTTGCTCAGCGACTCGTCGAGGTCCATCGAGCCGATCACCGTGCGGATGTTGGTCTGCACCAGCGCGATCGTCGCGATCTCCAGGTTCGAGACCTCGTAGGCCGCCTTGGCCGCGTCGAGCACCTGGAAGAACACCACACCGTCCACGCGCACGACCGCGTTGTCCTTGGTGATGACGTCCTGGCTGGGCACGTCGAGCACCTGCTCCATCATGTTGATCTTGCGGCCGACCCCGTAGACGATCGGGATCAGGAAGTGCAGACCCGGTGCCATCGAATGGGTGTACTTGCCGAAGCGCTCGACGGTCCACTCGTAGCCCTGCGGCACCATGCGCACCGTCTTGAACAACACGATGACGCCAGCGAGCGCGAGCACCACCGCCAGAAACAATCCCGTTCCCATGCGTTTCCCCTATTCGATCCGCGGACATCCGCGCTGGACCGAGTATAGGGCGGGCCGTCGTGACGCGCGGTCGCGATCCATCGCGGCCGGCAGTGGCTTGCGGCATCCCTGCCGCAAGCCGGGTGCAAGCGTGCCGCGCAGCGCCCGTTACGGCGTGGCGGTCGTCACCCAGGCCTCGAACACCGCATCGATCTGGGCATCGGTCACCGTGCCGCCGTCCTGCACGGTCTGCGCCTGTTCGAACAGCGGCACGATCAACGCCATGCCGTCGATCTTCGTCTTCAGCTGCACCCCCTCGGGCGCGGCCAGGCGCCGCTCCCAGCGCTCGCGCACGCGGGCCCAGTACGCCTGGGTGGCGTCCCAGTAGGCGTAGGCGGGCGAGAAGTCGATCGCCGTGGTCTTGACGTAGTCGTTGAAGCCGAACTCGCGCACCAGCTGTGCGGTCGGCCGGCCCTGCGCGTCGCGCACGGTCTTGGTGTTGTCCTGCTCGTGGGTCCAGCCGCCGGGCACGATCGTGTGACGGTTGATCGCCTCCAGCGCGTTGTAGTCGCTGCGCTTGGTGTACTCGCGGCGCGGCAGCGGGCGCCAATCCGCGTCCGAGGTCCAGGTCGAGATGCCGCCGGCGTGCACCCAGCGCCCGCTGCCGCAGTAGCGCGGCGCATCGCTGACTTCGTAGACGCACTGCGTCCAGCCACCGCGGACGAGCTCGGCCGGCACCTCGCGCTGCTGCCAGGTCTGGTCGGCGGTGAACTCCCAGCGCGTCGGCGCCTCGTAGTGCCAGTCCTGGCGCCAGTGCTTGACCACGTGTCCGCTCTTGACGTCGAGCAGCAGGTGCTGGAGCACGATGCGGTCGGGGGCGTCCTCGACCACGATCACGACCTCGTCGCCGCCGCTGTCCTTGGCGGCGACACGCTCGTAGCCCGGCGCCAGCACAGCGGTCTCCTCGAACGAGAAGCGCACGGTGTACTCGCCCTGCATCGCGAGAATGGCGGCACGGTCGGCGGCGGGGTCGTGGGCTGGCGTTGCGGTGGCGGACACTGCGAAGGCCGGGGCCAGCAGCAGGACGAACGCCAGGGCGGCGGCTTGCGGATTCATGCAGGTTCTCCGAAAACAGGTGGGAAACGGGCGTACGTGGGCGAGGACGCGGCGAGGCGGCATCGCCTGGCGGACTCGGCAGGATCGGGGGCCGACAATGGGGCTCGGTGGGCGGCACCTTCGGAGAATGCCGGGCCCGGGGCGATGCCGTAGGCGCGGACAATCTGCCGCGCGCAGTCGGCGCCCAACGGCGAGATCGCTGCCAGACTGGCGACCAGCATCGCGGCGCCGTCGATCGTCGTGCAGGCAGGCGTCATCGCATGGAAGCGCAGGACGCTTGCCTGCCACCCCCCGATCCACAGCCGCTGCGCCAAGCCGTGCCACAGGCGCTCGGCCAGGCCGGCCGGTGCACTGCGGGCGAGCGGGTAGCGCTCGACAAGCGCCTCCCATGCCAGGAAATCGCTGTCGGGCAGCAGATGCAGTTGCCAGCAGCAGGCGTCTTGGGCATCGAAGAACAACAGGTGCTCGCGCATGCCGTCACCATCGAGCGCGCGATGGGCCTCGACGCGGCGCGCCCGCGACCAACCGCCGAGCTCGCTCGCCGCCCCGGGCCGGTGCAGGCACAACACCGCGCCCAGGGTCGCCAGTTGCGCCGGCGTCGGCGGCGACGTCGCGACGACATCGTCCGTCGACGCCGCAGGCACGATCGCCGCCGCGCGCGCCATGATCAGAAATCGACCGCGAAACTGACCGCCAGGCTGCGCCCTGGTGCGGTGTAACGGTCGAAGGTGGTCGAGGTGGCGGCGACCAGCGGGACGTTGCCTGCCGGCCAGTACTTGCGGTCGGCGAGGTTGAGCACGCCCAGGTTGACCGTGGTGCCGGGCGCGAACGTCCAATGGGCGTAGAGGTCGAGCACCGCGTGGCCTGGCGTCTCCCGGTAACCGCCGGACGTGCTGGCCGGCGGCAGGCGGTCGCGACGGCCGGCGAAGCGCGCGGCCAGTTCAGCGCCCCAGCTGTCGCCCTCGAAAGCCAGGCCCAGCGCGGCGGTCAGCGGGTCGACACTGGCCAGCGGATCGCCCGTGGTGCGATCCTCGCCGCGCGACCAGGCCGCCGCGCCGCGCAGCGACCAGCCCGCGAGCGCTGGCGCCACTGCATCGAGGTCCAGTCCGCCCTTGAACTCCACGCCCCAGATGCGCGCGTCGTCGACATTCTGCGACTGGTAGACCATCAGGCCGCTGGCCGGATCGATGCCGACGAACCGCGTGGACTCGATGAAATCGTCGTACGTGTTGTAGTACCCGGTCAGGCTGGCATAGGCCGATCGGCCGGCGAAGCGCAGACCCAATTCCAGGCCGTCGCTGGTCTCCGGGCGCAGGTCCGGATTGGGGATCGCGGTGTAGCCGAAGGCGAAGTTGGTGAAGCCGATGTTGACGTCGTTGTACGGCGGCGCGCGGAAGCCGGCGGCATAGCCGCCGAACAGCGACCAGGCCTCGGCGAAATGCCAGACTGCGCCGAGCTTGGGCGACACCCGGGTCTTGCGGATGTCGGCGACCTGCGTGGTCGGGTTGTCCTCGCGGAAGATTGTGTCGACCTCGGGCTCGAGCCGGTAGTGGTCGACCCGGACCGCGGGCACCAGGCGGAAGGCGCCGTCGGCGAACGCGATCTCGTCCTGCACGTAGAGCGCAGCCTTGGTGGTGTCGCTGATCGGGAAATCGCGGACCGGGAAGACGTCCGGACTGATGACGTTGGTCACCGTGCCGGTCGTGAGATTGGTCGCCCGCCCATCTCGCTTCTGACGCGTCTCGGATTTCGACACGTCGAGCCCCCAGCTCAGGTCGTGGACGACGCGCTGTCCCAGAGACTTGCGGAAGTTCGCCTGCAGGCCGTACTCGCGCTGGTCGAAATCGAAGGCGCGCTCGCGCAACACCGGATTGACCGGTGCCCCACCGACCAGCGAAGACCGACGTTCCTCGGTCCGCTGAAGTGTCTCGCTGTCCTGGCGATAGACCTGCCAGTCGATCGCATCGGCGAAGGCGTTGTCCAGGCCGACGATCTCATGCCCGAACGACACCCGCGCACGGCTCTGGTGATCCTTGCCAACCTGCGACTGCACCCGCGCCGATGCCGGCACACCGGGCATCATCACGACATCACCATGCGCACTCAGCACGTCGGTCTCGACGTCGTCCTCGTTGCCCTCGACCGTCAGCCGGAAGCGTTGCCGGGCATCAGGGGCGAACACCGCCTTGGCCAGCACGCTGCGGCCGTTGGCCGATTGCGGGTTGGCCTGCGTGCGGGCGCTGCCCTCGCCGCCCACCTCGCCCATGGTCTCGGTCTCCTTGCCCTGGCGATGGCCGACCGCCACCAGGCCGGACCAGCGCGCGCCGCCGAACGCGGCGGTGGCATTGGCGAACAGGCCTTCGTCAGCGGTGGTCGCGCCGAGCTTGAAGCCGAAGTACGCATCGCGCCCGTCGGCCAAGTAATCGGCCGGGTCCTTGGTGACGAACGAGACCACGCCGCCGAGCGCGTCCGAGCCATAGAGCGAGCTCGTCGGTCCACGCACGACCTCGACCCGCTTGAGCGTGTCGGGATCGACGAAGTTGCGGTTGGCGTTGGAGAAACTGCCGATGGCGAACGCATCGGAGACCGCGATGCCGTCGGTCTGGATGCGCACGCGGTTGCCGCCCAGACCGCGGATGCGGATGTCCGACAGCCCGAAGCGACCGATGTTGTGGCCGACCGTCACGCCGGGCTCGTAGCGGAACAGGTCGGCGATGTCGCGCACCAGCAAGATGTCCATGCGCGCGCGATCGATCACGTCGACGGTATTGGGCACGTCGACGATCGCGCGCTCGGTGCGGGTGGCGGTGACGACGATCCGGTCGAACTCGGCCGCAGCCGGCGCGGCGGCGTCGATGGCGCTGTCGGGGGCGGCCAGTGCGGCGAACGGAGCCAGGCCCAGGGCCAGGGACACAGAAAGCGGGTGAAGGCGCATGCGCAGACTCGTGCTTGGAGGGCGACGGCTGGCTGGCGGGCGCGGGGAGAGGAACGCGCGGGCGGGCGACCGGAGAGATGGTTGGATGGACGGGGACCGCCGCTGGGGGACGGCGGCACCGGTCGACGGCGGGCTTACTTGGTCAGGATCAACTTGTCATTGCGGGTGTGGCGCAGGCGGTAGATCTCGTTGCCGTGACGGATCTGCAGTTCACGCTGGCCGCGCAGCAGCTGCGCGCTGTCGAGCTCGATCGGCTCGGGGGCACGGGCATCGTGGGCACGGGCCAGGCGATGCACGTTGTGGCCATCGGCCGAATCGCGGGCGGGAACGGAATCGCGGAGCTGGGGCGCAAGCATGGTCGGTTCCTCGGGATCGGGCCTCCAATGCTAGTGATTCTCATTTCCCAGTCAAGCCCCGTACGCGCGGTCCGACAGACAGCCACGCGTGTCTCAGTCCGCCAGCGCGTCCACCCGGGCCCACAGGCCGTTGTCGGGCAACGCCGCCAGCTCGAGCGCCTGCAGGTTCTCGATCAACTGCTCCACCCGGCTGGCGCCCAGCAGCACCGTAGACACGTGCGGATTGCGCAGACACCAGGCGATCGCCAGCGGCGCAGGCGCGACGCCCAGCTCGGCCGCCAATGCGACGAACCGCGCCGCGCGTGCCACCCGGTCCGCATTCCCCAGCAACTCGCGCTGCAACCAACCCAGCTCCGGCTGCGCCAGTCGGCTGTCGGCCGGCACGCCGCCGGCGTACTTGCCGGTCAACAGGCCCGAGGCCAGCGGCGACCACGTGGTCGCCCCCAGTCCGAGCTCGGCATACAGCGGGGCGTACTCCAGCTCGACCCGCTCGCGCCGCAGCAGGTTGTACTCGGGCTGCTCCATCGTCGGGCCGTGCAGGTGGTGCGTGCGCGCGATCTGCGCGGCCTCGCGGATCGCGGTCGCCGGCCATTCGGACGTGCCCCAGTACAGCACCTTGCCCTGGCGAATCAGCGTGTCCATCGCCCACACGGTCTCGGCGATCGGGGTGTCGGGATCGGGCCGGTGGCAGAAATAGAGGTCGAGATGATCGACCCGCAGCCGCCGCAACGCGGCGTCGCAGGCATCGCGCACGTGCTTGCGCGACAGGCCCCGCTGGGTGGGCCGGGGATCGCTCGCCGCGCCGAAGAACACCTTGCTCGACACGCAATAGCCATCGCGCGGCAGGCGCAGATCGGCGATCACATCGCCCATGACCCGTTCCGCCTCGCCGTTGGCATACCCTTCCGCGTTGTCGAAGAAGTTGATGCCGTGGTCCCAGGCCGCGGCCACCAGCTCGCGCGCCTGGCCCCGGCCGACCTGACGCCCGAACGTGGTCCAGGCGCCGAACGAGAGCGCCGAGAGCTGCAGGCCAGAGGTGCCGAGACGACGGTAATGCATGGGCGGGTTCCTCGCGGTCGGGCGCACCAGTGTATGCAAGCCGCGCCGACGCGCCGCCGGTCCGGCCCGACACACCGCGCCGACGGCGCCACGGGCCTGAACGACACCGCCTTCACATCGCCCGTGGTTGCCCGTGCCGGCCCGCTGCACTAGGCTGCGCGACTTGTCGACGGGCCTGGGGGCCACGATGGAAGACCTGACGCGGATCGGCTTCGGCCTGTTCGGACTCGCCGTGCTGCTCGCGATCACGTGGCTGTTCTCCAACAACAAGCGCGCCGTCGACTGGAAGCTGGTCGCCACCGGCGTCACCTTGCAGATCGCGTTCGCCGCGGTCGTGCTGCGCGTGCCCGGCGGGCGCGAGGTGTTCGACGCGCTGGGCCACGGCTTCGTCAAGGTACTCTCGTTCGTCAACGCCGGCTCGGAGTTCATCTTCGGCAGCCTGATGAACGTGGAGACCTACGGCTTCATCTTCGCGTTCCAGGTGCTGCCGACGATCATCTTCTTCGCCGCGCTGATGGGCGTGCTCTACCACCTGGGCGTGATGCAGGCGATCGTGCGGGTCATGGCGCTGGCGATCACCAAGGTCATGCGGGTCTCGGGCGCCGAGACCACCAGCGTCTGCGCCAGCGTCTTCATCGGCCAGACCGAGGCGCCGCTGACCGTGCGCCCGTACATCTCGCGGATGACCGAGTCGGAGCTGATCACGATGATGATCGGCGGCATGGCGCACATCGCCGGCGGTGTGCTCGCCGCGTATGTGGGCATGCTCGGCGGCGGCAACCCCGAGGAGCAGGCGTTCTACGCCAAGCACCTGCTGGCCGCCTCGATCATGGCCGCACCGGCGACGCTGGTCATCGCCAAGATCCTGATCCCCGAGACGCGCGAGCCGCTGACCCGTGGCACGGTCAAGATGGAGGTCGAGAAGACCACCGGCAACATCATCGATGCCGCGGCCGCCGGCGCCGGCGACGGCCTGCGCCTGGCACTGAACATCGGCGCGATGCTGCTGGCCTTCATCGCGCTGATCGCGATGATCAACTGGCCGCTGGAATGGATCGGCGAGGCCACCGGCCTGGCCGAAGCGATCGGTCGCCCGACCAACCTGGCGACGATCTTCGGCTTCGTGCTCGCCCCGATCGCCTGGCTGATCGGCGTGCCGTGGCAGGACGCGTCGGTGGTGGGCTCGCTGATCGGCCAGAAGATCGTCATCAACGAATTCGTCGCGTACCTGCAGCTGGCCGACATCGTCAACGGCCGCGTCGAGGGCATGGCGCTGACCGAGCAGGGTCGCCTGATCGCGACCTATGCGCTGTGCGGCTTCGCGAACTTCAGCTCGATCGCGATCCAGATCGGCGGCATTGGCGGCCTGGCCCCCGACCGCCGCCAGGACCTGGCGCGGTTCGGCCTGCGCGCGGTGCTCGGCGGCACCATCGCCACGCTGATGACCGCGACGATCGCCGGCGTGCTGACTTACATCGGCGCCTGACGCCGGATCACTGCGAAAGCGGGACAGAGAGGATGTGCGCGTGAGTCGTGTCGTCGTCGTCGGGTCGTTCAATGTCGACCATGTCTGGAACTGCAGCACCCTGCCGCGCCGCGGTGAAACGCTCAGCGGCCGCTACCACACCGGGCCGGGGGGCAAGGGCTTCAATCAGGCTGTTGCCTCGACCCGGGCGGGCGCGCAGACCACCTTCCTGTGCGCGCTGGGCGACGATGACGGCGGCCGCCAGGCGCGCGCACTCGCCCAGGCCGACGGGATCGCGATGCGCGTGCGCGAGAGCAGCCGCCCGACCGGCACGGCCGGCATCTATGTCGACGAGGCCGGCCACAACACCATCGTCATCGGCGCCGGCGCCAATGGCGACCTGTGCGCCTCCTGGGTCGGCCGGCAGGCCGAAGCCCTGGCCGGCGCCCGGGTGCTGCTGACCCAGCTCGAATCCCCGCTCGACAGCGTGCTCGAAGCGATGCGCCTGGCGCGCGCCGCCGGCACCTCGACGATGCTCAACCCGGCGCCGGCCAACGCACAGTGCCTGCGCGAACTGCTTGCCGCGGCCGACATCCTCACGCCGAACGAGACCGAGTTCGCCGGCCTGCTCGAGCGCCATACCAGCCATCGCATCGACAGCGAAGCAATCGCCGGCACTGCCGACGCGCAGTTGCATCGCTGGTGTCGCACGCTGTTGCCGCGCGGCACGGTGGTGATCACGCTCGGCGCCGCCGGTGCGTTCGTCTCCCACCGCGAGGACCTGACCCGCGGCGATACGCGGCCGTTCTATCGCGTACCGGCCGACAAGGTCGAGCCGGTCGACACCACCGGCGCGGGCGATGCTTTCAATGGCGCACTGGCCGCCTCGCTCGCCGGTGACCCGGCGGCGCCGTTCGACAGCCACGTGCGCTTCGCCGCGCACTACGCGGGACGTTCGACCGAGCGCGTCGGGGCCGCTGCGGCGATGCCGCACCTGCGCCCCACGACGGACTGACGACACCACACGCGCTACCCTCGCCCGGCCGCGGCGCCGAGGATCGCGGCGGAGTCCTGCCGATGTCCTGTGGTTCACGTTCTGCGCCGCTGCGTGCCGGCGCCGGCCTGGCGATCGCACTCGTCCTGGCCGCCTGCAGCCCGGCCGACCCTGCGCCGGCACCCGCGTCGCCGGGCGCAGCGTCGACTGCGGTCGATTCCGCGAACGCCGCTGTCACGCCCGTGACCGAGACGGCGGCGCCGGCGCGGGCGGACGAACACGACACGGCGCCGGATGACTGGCGCGCGCAGGCCTGGCCGGCCGACCGCGAGACCATCCTCGCCGAGCCCACGTTCGACCTGGCGCTCGACGACCACGATCCGGTGCTCGCCGATGCGCGACAGGCGCTGGCGCTGGCCGGCAGCGGACGTCCACTGGGCACGATCACCGGCGCATGGCAGGTCCGCTCGCTGCAGTTCGACGGCCGCGGCGGCGCCTATGCCTATCCCTGGTTCGACGCCACGATCGCGCGCCAAGACGGCGTGCTGACATTCGTCAAGACGAGCGGTTCGCAGCGCCGGCAGGGCCAGTTGTTCCCGATCGACCGCAGCACGCTCGCGTTCCTGGGCTCACAGTCGGTCAACGACGACCCCTCGCCCGGTTACAGCCGCCACTGGCCCACGCCACCGGCAGCGCGCGTCGAGGGCGACAGCGTCGGCCGCCTGGTGCGCACCGGCGAGAGTGAACTGCTGATGGTGCTCGACGTGGACGGCCCGCGCTTCGAGCTCTACCAGCTGCGCCGCTGAACCCGGGCGCCAAGCGCGACCGGGGCTCGCCGATCGGCGACAATGGGCGCATGCAGATCGGTCCCTACCGCATCGAACCCAATGTGGTGCTGGCCCCGATGGCCGGCGTCACCGACAAGCCGTTCCGGCAGCTGTGCAAGCGCCTGGGCGCTGGCCTGGCGATGTCGGAGATGACGATCAGCGATCCGCGCTTCTGGCGCACCGAAAAATCGCTGCGCCGCATGGACCACGACGGCGAACCGGCACCGGTCGGCGTGCAGATCGCCGGCACCGAGCCGGCCATGCTCGCCGAGGCGGCGCGCCACAACGTTGCGCACGGCGCGCAGATCGTCGACATCAACATGGGCTGCCCGGCCAAGAAGGTCTGCAACGCCTGGGCCGGCTCGGCGCTGATGCAGGACGAGGCGCTGGTCGCACGCATCCTGCAGGCGGTGGTCGCCGCGGTCGAGGTGCCGGTGACACTGAAGATCCGCACCGGCTGGTGCGCGGCGCATCGCAATGCGCCGACGATCGCGCGTATCGCGCAGGACGCGGGCATCGCCGCCCTCGCCGTCCACGGCCGCACCCGCGACCAGCACTACACCGGCAGCGCCGAGTACGACACGATCGCAGCGATCAAGGCGCACCTGTCGATCCCGGTGATCGCCAACGGCGACATCGACTCGCCGGAAAAAGCACAGGCGGTACTGCGTCACACCGGATGCGACGCGGTCATGGTCGGTCGCGCGGCGCAGGGCCGGCCCTGGATCTTCCGCGAGATCGCGCACTTTCTCGCCACCGGCCACCACCTGCCGCCGCCATCGTTGCAGGAGATCCGCGACATCCTGCTCGGCCACCTCCAGGCGCTGCACGCGTTCTACGGCGAAACCTCCGGCGTGCGCATCGCACGCAAGCATCTGGGCTGGTACGCGAAGGACCGGCCGGAGCATCATGCCTTTCGCGCCGTGGTCAACCGCGCCGATACCGTGCAGGAGCAACTCGCGCTCACACGCGCCTACTTCGACGCGCTCATCGCGGGCGAGGCGCAACCGACGCTGGCCGCCTGACAGGCCGCGGTCGCACGCCCGGCGTCAGTGGCTGCCGATGGCCGAGCGGTCTGCCGCTTCCGGTACCGGCGGCTCGTGCCACATCCGCGCCCAGGTCGCCTTCCACGTCGCCCCCAGGTCACGCGCCATCGGCGCCTGGGTCGGCGGCAACGCGGCCCAGCCTGCGGCGGTGCGCTCGGCGACGGTGAAGCGGAAGAAGTAGTCGGGTTCGTTGCCCATGCGCAGGTCGCTGAGCTGCAGCCGACCCTCGACGACCGTCGCGCCCATGAAGCCGTGGTTGAACCAGGCCAGCCGCTGCACCGCCGGCAGCGCGGCATTCGCCCGCAGGGCGGCAACGTCGGACGGATAGGCTGCAAATTGCATCGGGCCGCGGTCGGCGACCAGCGACCGGAACCCCTCGACATAACCGTCCGGCGTCATCGCGACCACCCGCCACAGCACGGTGTTGCCCGGCATCGGCACCGAGAAGCGCGGCGCGTCCGCCAGGCCCAGCGCCGCCAGAGCATGGTTGGCCTCGCGGTCGACGCATGACTTGGCGACCAGCGACCAGCCCAGATACGCCGTGCTCAACGCCAGCCCGACCGCCAGCGCGCGGCCGCCGACCCGGCGCGCGCCGGCAAACGCCGCGACCAGCACGCCGATCAGCAACCAGATCGTATACAGCGGATCGATGATGAAGACGCTCGACCACATCGCCGGCGGCGGCCGGAACGGCCACAGCAACTGCGTGCCATAGACCGTGAACGCATCGAGCAGCGGGTGCGTGACCAACGCGAGCTGGATCGCCCAGAACCAACGCCCCGGCGAGGCCGCGACCCGGCCGTTGCCGTAGCGGCGCAGTGCCCACCACAGCGCGGCGGCGGCGAGCGGCAGGACCAACAACGAATGGGTGATCCCGCGATGCAGGGTCATCCGCAGCACCGGGTCATCGGTCAGCAGCGCGATCACCAGACCATCAAGGTCGGGCACGGTGCCCAGCGCAGCACCAGCCAGCAACGCCGCCCGGCGATGCGCCGCCGGCACGACGGCCGCGGCGACCGACGCACCGAGGACGATCTGGGTCAGGGAATCCATGGTGCAGGGCGTTCCTTGGTTGCATCGCGTGGCAGTCGCCGATTGTCGCGAGCATGCGGGGCGGCGGCAAACCCGTCTTCGCCGCTGTCGCCCCCCCCTTAACTCTCCGGCAACACACAGGACGACAAGATGCGTTGTGCAGGCCGGGGGTGTATCATTCGCGGCCATCTTTTCATCCGAATATAGGGATATAGCCCTGATGTCCAGCTATCTCTTCACGTCCGAGTCCGTCTCCGAAGGCCATCCGGACAAGATTGCCGACCAGATCTCCGATGCCGTGCTCGACGCGATCCTGGCCCAGGACAAGCGCGCGCGCGTGGCGTGCGAGACGCTGGTCAAGACCGGCGTGGCGATCGTCGCCGGCGAGGTGACGACCAGTGCGTGGATCGACCTGGAGGCGCTGACCCGCAAGGTGATCCTGGACATCGGCTACGACAGCTCCGACGTCGGTTTCGACGGCGAGACCTGCGGCGTGCTGAACCTGATCGGCAAGCAGTCGCCCGACATCAACCAGGGCGTGGACCGCAAGAAGCCCGAGGAACAGGGCGCCGGCGACCAGGGCCTGATGTTCGGCTACGCGACCAACGAGACCGACAGCCACATGCCGGCCGCGATCCACCTGTCGCACCGTCTGGTCGAGCGCCAGGCGCAGGTGCGCAAGAAGAAGAACTCGCCGCTGCCGTGGCTGCGCCCCGATGCCAAGAGCCAGGTCACGCTGCGCTACGAGGACGGCAAGGCGACCGCGATCGATGCGGTCGTGCTGTCGACCCAGCACGATCCGGGCGTCAAGCAGAAGGACCTGATCGAGGCGGTGCGCGAGGAGATCATCAAGCCCGTGCTGCCGGCCAAGTGGCTGCACAAGGGCACCAAGTTCCACATCAACCCGACCGGCAAGTTCATCATCGGCGGGCCGGTGGGCGACTGTGGCCTGACCGGCCGCAAGATCATCGTCGACACCTACGGTGGCTGGGCCCGTCACGGCGGCGGCGCGTTCTCGGGCAAGGATCCGTCGAAGGTCGACCGCTCGGCCGCCTACGCCGCGCGCTATGTCGCCAAGAACGTGGTCGCGGCCGGCCTGGCCGACCGCTGCGAGGTGCAGGTGTCGTACGCGATCGGCGTCGCCGAGCCGACCTCGATCTCGGTGACCACGTTCGGCACCGGCAAGATCCCCGACGCGCAGATCGAGAAGCTGATCCGCCGCCACTTCGACCTGCGCCCCTACGGCATCATCCAGATGCTCGACCTGATCCACCCGGTGTACCAGCGCACCGCCAGCTACGGCCACTTCGGCCGCAAGCCGCAGCAGGTCAGCTACACCGACGGCGCGGGCGAGCAGCACACCGCCACCGCGTTCTCGTGGGAGAAGACCGACCGCGCCGAGGCCCTGCGCGCCGACGCCAAGCTCAAGTAAGGCCGGCGCCTTCCACCGCTTCGCCACGACGGGCCGCGCAAGCGGCCCGTCGTCGTTTATGGCCACCCGTCTGCGCAAGCGACATACCCGCTTCGGCCGCCCCAGCTCCCCGGAGCTCGGCGGCGGCCGTCTCACCCGGCGTGCACTGCCCTGGCGACATGCTATGTCCGGCCGCATGGTGCGGCGCCAGGGACAGCCAGGGGACGCTTCTTCGATGTCAGCCAGTTACGACGAGATGCGCGACGCCCAGGGCGCGGTCCGGCCGCACTACCGCGCGTTCGAAGACTGGCTGCAACGCACTCCGCCCGAGCAGGTTGCGCACAAGCGGCGCGAGGCGGAGATCTCGTTCCACCGCGTCGGCATCACCTTCTCGGTCTACGGCGAGGACTCGGGCACCGAGCGTCTGATCCCGTTCGACATCGTGCCCAGGATCGTGCCGGCCGCCGAGTGGCGGATGCTCGAGGCCGGGCTGCGTCAGCGGGTCCACGCGCTGAACCTGTTCCTGGGTGATGTCTACGGGCCGCAGCGCATCCTGCGCGATGGCCGTATTCCGGCCGCGCTGGTCCTCGACAACAGCGAGTACCGCAAGGAGATGCAGGGCCTGCAGGTCGCCTGCAACACCTATTCGCACGTCTCGGGCATCGACCTGGTGCGCGCCGGCGACGGCGAGTATTACGTGCTCGAGGACAACCTGCGGGTCGCCTCGGGCGTGTCGTACATGCTCGAGAACCGGCGGATGATGGCGCGCCTGACGCCCGAGCTGTTCTCCAGCCAGCAGATCGCGCCGGTCGAGCGCTACCCCGACGCACTGCTGGACGTGCTGCGCGAATGTGCGCCGGCCAATATCGACAACCCGGTGGTGGCCGTGCTCACGCCGGGCGCGGCGAACTCGGCTTACTTCGAGCATGCGTTCCTCGCCCAGCAGATGGGCGTGGAACTGGTCGAGGGTGCCGACCTGTTCGTGCAGAACGACATGGTCTATGCGCAGACCACGCGTGGCGCGCAGCGCGTGCACGTGATCTACCGCCGCATCAACGATGACTTCCTCGACCCGACGGTGTTCCGGCCCGAATCGATGCTCGGCGTGCCCGGGCTGTTCGGCGCCTACCGCGCCGGCAACGTGACCCTGGCCAATGCGCCGGGCACCGGTGTGGGCGACGACAAGTCGGTGTACCCGTTCGTGCCGGAGATGATCCGCTACTACCTCAGCGAAGAGCCGATCCTGCACAACGTGCCGACCTGGCAGCTGCGCAATCCCGATGACCTGAAGTACACGTTGGCGCACCTGCCCGAGCTCGTGGTCAAGGAAGTCCACGGCGCCGGCGGCTACGGCATGCTCGTCGGCCCGGCGTCGACGAAGGCCGAGATCGAGGCATTCCGCGCCCGCATCCTCGCCGACCCGGGCAACTACATCGCCCAGCCCACGTTGTCGCTGTCGACCTGCCCGACCTTCGTCGAAAGCGGGCTGGCACCCCGCCACATCGACCTGCGGCCCTATATCCTCAGCGGCAACCGCATCCAGGTCGTGCCGGGGGGACTGACGCGAGTGGCGCTGCGCGAGGGCTCGCTGGTGGTCAATTCGTCCCAGGGGGGCGGCACCAAGGACACCTGGATCATGGAAAACTAAGGCCGCACGCATGCTCTGTCGCACCGCGAACGATCTGTACTGGGTGGCGCGCAGCATGGAACGCGCCGAGAACACCGCGCGCCTGCTCGATGTCGCGCAGCGTATCGCCTTGTTGCCCGAGCGCCTGGACCGCGGCAAGGCGCAGGCCGCCGCCTGGCGGCGTTCGCTCGACTCGCTGGGGCTGGTGCAGCCGTTCCTCGAGCGTCACGGACGCATCGATGCCGAGGGCGTGGTCGGGCACCTGCTGCTGGCCCCCGACAATCCCAGCTCGATCCACAGCTGCTTCCGCAGCGCACGCGAGAACGCGCGCGCCCAGCGCGTGGCGATCACCTCGGAAATGTACGAGGACCTCAACAGCTCCTGGCTGGAGATCCGCAGGCTCGATGCCGCGCAATTGCGCCGCAACGGGCTGAGCAACACGCTCGAATGGGTCAAGACCCGCTCGGCGTCGTTTCGCGGCATCACGATCGGCACGCTCGGCCGCGGCGAGGGCTACCATTTCCTGCAACTGGGGGCGTTCATCGAGCGCGCCGAATGGTCGATCCGGCTGCTGGACATGATTGCCAGCGACGACGAACTGCCGGAGACCGGCGAGGCGCGCGACGCGGTCCAATACTTCCAGTGGAGCGCGCTGTTGCAGGCGCTGTCGGCGTTCGAGACCTATCGACGGCTCTACCGCGAGTCGGTCAGCCCGGCCGGCGTGGCGGCGCTGATGCTGCTCAACGGCGACAATCCGCGCTCGCTGCAGACCTGCGTCGAGGCGATTTCCTCGATCCTGCAGTCGCTGACCGGCGGGGCATCGGCGGAGGTCGCGCGCCAGGCCGGCGCGCTGGCTGCGCAATCGCGCTACGCCCGCATGGACGAGATCATCGCCGGCGGACTGGAGCCGTGGCTGCAGGACACGATGACCCGGCTGACCCGACTGGGCGCGGAGATCCACCATCAGTTCATGACCACCCGCGCCGTACCGGCACCGGCGCAGACGCAGGTTCAGGCCCCCTGGCAGACCACGGCCTGACGGGTGCCATGCCGCCCGCGCAGCGGGCACAATGGCCGTCCGCTCCGCTGTACCCGCCCCGCCCATGACCTATTGCATCGGCCTCAACCTCGACGAGGGGCTCGTGCTGGCCTCCGACTCGCGCACCAACGCGGGCGTCGACCATGTCCGCCGTGCCGGCAAGATGCGGGTCTTCGCCGAAACCGGCGCCTATGTGGTCGTGACCTTGTCGGCCGGCAACCTGTCGCTGACCCAGAACGTGCTCAACCTGATCGAGCATCGCGACCGGCACGAACCGGCGACGCCGGGCATCCGCAACGCGCAGTCGATGTTCCAGGTCGCCCAGGCGATCGGCGATGCGATGCGCGAGATCCGCGCCCGCGACGAAGCCTACCTGCGTGACAGCGGGATCGATCCCAGCGGCACGTTCATCGTCGGCGGCCAGATCCGCGGCGAGCCGCCGCGGCTGTTCCTGGTGTACTCGGAAGGCAACTTCATCGAGAGCACGCCCGAGACCCCGTTCTTCCAGACCGGCGAGATCAAGTTCGGCAAGCCGATCCTCGACCGGGTGGTGACCCGGCAGACCGACCTGGTCACCGCGACCAAGTGCACGCTGGTGTCATTCGACTCGACGATCCGCTCGAACCTGTCGGTCGGCACACCGATCGATCTGGCGGTCTATCGCCGCGACAGCCTGCAGCTGGAGATCCAGCAACGCTTCGAGGACGAGGATGCCTACCTGCGCTCGATCCGCGAGCGCTGGAACGACAGCCTGCGCGAGGCGGTCGCCGCATTGCCGGCGCCGCCGTGGGCGCCAGGCAACGCCCCGCGCTGACGACGACCGCAACGCCCGACATGATCGGGCGTTGCGGCGGCAGCGCGGCTACGGCGCCGCGGGCGCGTCGGGGCGATGCTTCACGTAACGATCGAGCCAGGCATTGGTCTCATAGAGCATGTGCAGGATCGATTCGCGGGCCCGGTAGCCGTGCGATTCCTTGGGCAGCATCACCAGCCGGGCGTTGCCGCCCAGGCCCTTGATCGCGGCAAACATGCGCTCGCTCTGCATCGGGAACGTGCCCGAATTGTTGTCCTCTTCGCCGTGGATCAGCAGGATCGGATCCTTGATCTGCCCGGCGTAGTTGAACGGCGACATGCGCAGATAGGTGTCCTGGGCCTGCCAGTAGTTGCGCTCCTCGGCCTGGAAGCCGAACGGCGTGAGCGTGCGGTTGTAGGCGCCACTGCGCGCGATACCGGCGGCGAACAGCCGCGAGTGCGCCAGCAGGTTGCCGGTCATGAACGCGCCGTAGGAATGCCCGCCGATCGCGATCCGACGACGATCGGCCACACCGCGGCGCACGACCTCGTCCACAGCGGCCTCGGCGCTGGCGACCAGTTGCTCGATGTAGGTGTCGTTGGGTTCGGCATTGCCTTCGCCGATGATCGGCATCGAGACATCGGCGAACACCGCATAGCCCATCGCCAGGAACGCCTGCGGTCCCCAGTAGCCGACCGCGTTGAACCGATACGGCGAATCGGTCACCTGGCTCGCGGCGTCTGCGGATTTGAACTCGCCCGGATAGGCCCACATCAGCAGCGGCAAGGGGCCGTCGCGCTGTGCGTCGTAGCCCGGCGGCAGGTACAGCGTGCCGCTCAGGTCGACGCCGTCCTTGCGCTTGAAGCGGACCAGCTCCTTGTGCACGTCGCGCAGCTGCGGCGTGGGATGCGCGAACGCGGTCAGCGCCGTCGGTGCGGCATCGGCGTCGTCCAGGCGCCGCAGCAGGAAGTTCGCCGGCTCGGCCGGGGTCTCGCGGGTGGTCAGCAGCCGCGTGGCCTGTGCGTCGAGCACCGCGACCGGCGCCTCATACGCCGGCGCCTGCGAATGGAACAGCCGCTCGGTGCGGCCGTCGGCCAGGTGCTGCCGGTCCAGGAACGGCCGGTCGCCCTCTTCCGACGCGCCGTCGCCGATGCGGTAAATGCTCTGGCCGTCGGCGGCGATCAGCAGCCGGCTGTTGCCGTTGTCGTCGGGCATCGTCACCGCCATGCCCGGGTCGGCATAGCGATCCTCGTAGGAGCCGTCGCGCACCAGCACCGGCGCGGCGCCGCCATCGGGATGCAGGCGCCACTCGCGGATCCGGCGGGTCTTCCACCAGTACTCGGTCAGCAGCGCAAGTTCACCATTGCCCCATTGCGTGCCGGCGTAACGCATCGACAGCTGTGCAAGTTCGCTCGGCTTGGTGCGGAACGGCGCGGCCTGCGCATAGACGATGTCGCGCACCGCGACCTCGCGCGCCGGATCGCCGCCGTCCTGCGCCTCGGCCCAGACCAGCGTCGCCGGTGCGTCGCTGCGCCAGGCGACCGAACGCACGCCGGTGGGCACCGCGTCGTTGCCGACCGGCAGACCCTCGACCAGCGGCAGGCGTGCCACCGTGTGCTGGACCTGGCCATCGAGTCCGACCACCTCGATCCGGCGCGGGAACCGGGTGTACGGCACCTGGTAGGAGAACGGCCGATCGATCTGCTGGCGCAGCAGATGACGCCCGTCGGGCGATGCGGTGGCGCTGACGGTCAGGCCGGGCGCGCCGATCGGCGACACCGTGCCATCAAGCGACACGCGCGCGAGCTGGCTGGTCATGTAATGCGCGAACACGCGCGCATCCTGCTCGCTGCGCAGCAGATCCTGGTAGGTCCGCAACTGCTGCACGGTGCCGCCGGCGCCGGTCTCCTGGACGTTGGGGCCGGCCGGAACGCCGTCGTCCTGCGGCGCTGCGCCCTGCCCTTGCGGGCGCAGCCGCACCAGCAGCGATTGCCCATCAGGCATCCATTCGAAGCCATTGCCGACGACGGCGTTGAGCGGCTGGGACAGCAGGCGCCGCGCCTGCCGCGTCGCCACGTCGACCAGCCACAGCTGCACTTCGCCCGCGTGCGTGTCGACCTGGCTGAAGGCGATGTGGCGCTGGTCGGGCGACCACAACAGCGAGGCCAGTGACAGCGGCTCGGGCAGGCCCGCGATGCGCTGCTCGGCGCCACCGTCGATCGGCTTGAGCCAGACATCGCTGACGTACGAGGCACGGCTGGCCGAGTAGGTCTTGGGATTGATCCGGATGCCACCGAGCTTGAGCTCGGGCTGGGAGACCTCGGCGATCGACGGCAGCGCCGGCGTCTGCAGGAAGGCGGCCAGGTCGCGCTTGGGACTCAACAACAGGCGCGGCGGACGCGGCGCGTCGACGATCGCGCGCAATGCTTCGGGCGGCAGTTGGTAGCCGCCATCCTCGGAGACGACCGCCGGCGCGGTCTGCGCGAATGCGGGGGCGACGCCGAGCGAGGCGACGAGCAAGGTGGCGGAGACGGCGAGGAACAATCGGCGACGGGCGGTCGTTGCAGGCATCAGAAGGCGATCCGTAAAAAAGCACACGAGGCCGTCGAGCATACCTGCCGCATCGCACCGTGTAGCGGTCAGGGGCCCGCGACCGACGGGACTTGTGCGACATCGCCGTGCGGGCCTGGGGCCTGCGCGACATCGCAGCAAGGGATCGCCGGCAACCGCGGCGCGCATGGTCGGCGCCTGAATCTCGGGAGTGCCTTCGGGACGCGTTCCAGGCCTGACCCGCCTCCAGTGGCGTGCTGCGATAGAATGGCGGTCCGCCTCGCCGAGGGGCGCTGCGACCATCGCGTGGCTTCGTCCACGACACGCCCCCGCGCAAGCGGGCGCTGCGATGGCCAGGCTCGGCGCAGGTGCCCTGCGAACGGCGCCCGTCATCGCGAATGCATCGATCGCATTCCGTAGGGAGCATGCAATGAACGCACAGTTGAAGTCCGGCGCCGAGCGCGCCTTCTCCCAGGATGGCGACTACAAGGTCGCCGACATCTCGCTGGCCGACTGGGGCCGCAAGGAACTCGACATCGCCGAGCACGAGATGCCGGGCCTGATGTCGATCCGCCGCAAGCACGCCGCCACCCAGCCGCTCAAGGGCGTGCGCGTGACCGGCTCGCTGCACATGACCATCCAGACCGCGGTGCTGATCGAGACGCTCAAGGACATCGGCGCCGACGTGCGCTGGGCCTCGTGCAATATCTTCTCGACCCAGGACCACGCCGCCGCCGCGATCGCCGCGACCGGCACGCCGGTGTTCGCCTGGAAGGGCGAGACGCTGGAGGAATACTGGGACTGCACGCTGGACGCGCTGACCTTCACCCTGGCCGACGGCACGCTGACCGGTCCGGAGCTGGTGGTCGACGACGGCGGCGACGTCACGCTGCTGATCCACAAGGGCTACGAGCTCGAGAACGGCAGCACCTGGGTCGACGAGCCCGCGAGCTCGCACGAAGAACAGGTCATCAAGGCGCTGCTCAAGCGCGTGGCCAACGAACGTCCGGGCTACTGGACGCGCGTGGTCGCCGACTGGAAGGGCGTCTCCGAGGAAACCACCACCGGCGTGCACCGTCTCTACCAGCTGGCCCAGGCCGGCACGCTGCTGGTGCCGGCGATCAACGTCAACGATTCGGTCACCAAGTCCAAGTTCGACAACCTCTACGGCTGCCGCGAATCGCTGGCCGACGGCCTCAAGCGCGCGATGGACGTGATGCTGGCCGGCAAGGTTGCGGTGGTCTGCGGCTACGGCGACGTCGGCAAGGGCTGCGCCGCCTCGCTGCGCGCCTACGGCGCCCGCGTCGTGGTGACCGAGATCGATCCGATCTGCGCGCTGCAGGCGGCGATGGAAGGCTTTGAAGTCAACACGATCGAGAGCACGCTCGGCCGCGGCGACGTCTATGTCACCACCACCGGCAACAAGGACATCATCACCGCCGAGCACCTGCAGGCGATGAAGGATCAGGCGATCGTCTGCAACATCGGCCACTTCGACAACGAGATCCAGGTCGATGCGCTCAAGGCGCTGGCGGGCGTGCAGCAGATCAACATCAAGCCGCAGGTCGACAAGTACGTCTTCCCGGACGGCCGTGCGATCTTCCTGCTCGCCGATGGCCGTCTGGTGAACCTGGGCTGCGCCACCGGCCACCCGAGCTTCGTGATGTCCAACTCGTTCGCCAACCAGACCCTGGCCCAGATCGACCTGTGGGCGAACAAGGACCGCTACGAGAAGAAGGTCTACCTGCTGCCCAAGCACCTCGACGAGGAAGTGGCCCGCCTCCACCTGGAGAAGATCGGCGTCAAGCTGACCAAGCTCACCCAGGCCCAGGCCGACTACATCGGCGTGCCGGTCGAAGGTCCGTTCAAGCCGGATCACTACCGCTACTGAGCGATCCGCACCACTGCAGTGACACGACGAACGGGCGCCTTGCGGCGCCCGTTCTCGTTGGTGGGCCAGCCGCCCGGCCCCACGCCTGGCCTACGGCAGCGAGGCGTTGAATTGGATCTGCTGCCCCGGCACGAGCCGGTCGCTCTCGATCGCAACCGTCAGCGAGGCGATCGCATGCGGGCCGATGCAGGCCGACGCAGAACGCTCGGCGTTGGGCAGCAGACCCTTGAGCGACGTACCCAGGCGATGGCCGTCGACCGCGGGCCAGGCATCGTAGTAGATCGGCGCGACGCCTTCGTTGCGCACCGACATCTGCACGCATTCGCCATCGCTCGACAGCGCCGTGATCCGGAACGCGTAGCCCGTCGCCAGCGCGGCCTGTCGGATCCGAGCGCGCGTCTGATAGCCCGGCTGGTCGTTGCCGATCATGTAGCTGATGCGGTACTGCGAGGCAAAGGACTCGAAACTGCGCCCCCAGGGCCCGTTGGGGTCGAGCACATGGGCCTGGTCGTAGTCGCTGTAGTAATTGAACTCGCCGCCCGCCGGGCTGTCCTGGTAGCGGGTGTTGCCGAAGAACAGCCATGAGGCGCGGTTGTACTCGCTGTTGCTGCTCGAATGCGTCTCGTGCATGAAGGAGTCATCGAACAGCCCGAAGCGCAACTGCCGCAACGACGACACGGCGGAGAACGGCGAGTAGGTCGCGCTCGCCGCATCGATCGACAGCGACCAGGAGGTCTGCGCGAAGGTCGCGCCCAGATGCTCCAGGAACTGCTGCTGGAACGCCTTCGACGGGAACGTCCGGCCCAGGGTCAGCGGCCCGTCCCACAGGTGGTACTCGGCATAGGAACCGAAGCCGACCTGCAGGAAGGCGAGCCGCGGATCGAGGTCGTAGCGCTGCGCGAATTTGCTGTAGAAGTCGAGAATGAAGGCCCGCAAGGTGGCCGAGCGCCAGTCGGGCACGAAGGTCTGCTCGCCTTCGACACTCTGATAGCCGATCACATGATCGGCGGCGTTGGCGACGTGGCTCGGAATCGAGATCGTGGTGTGGCCGGGATAGGTGTCGTGGAAGCGCACGATCATCTGATGGCCACGCGCCGCCGCCGATGCCAGCCGGGCGTCGACCGGCGCCCAGTTGTAGGTACCCGGCCCGGTGACGACGTCGCTGTACTTGAAGTAGGCGAATTCCAGTTGCACATCGTCGCCGAGCGCCGCCAGGCCCGACGCATTGTCGTTCCACAGCACGATGCCGGTCATCGGCTGCACGCGATCGATCGTCGCCTGCAGCGGGACCGGCACGTAGACCGCTTTGGCGCGTCGAGGCACTGCCGCGCCGGCGCGTGCGAGGGGCGCTGATTTGACCAAGCGTGCGCCCGAGCCTGGCGCATGTGCGCTCCTGTGGGCCTGCGCCGAAGCCGGCGCGCCATTCGGCGCCTCGGGCCGCGTGAGGCCCGCATTGGCGGTCGCGACGACCGCCAACAGCATGGCCGATGCTGCAATGCGCAGCCGATCTCGATGATGCTCCATGATCTAACCCCTCCCGTCGCCGGCATGGGATCGCGGCCGATCCAGGGGCGACGCCCGGACCGGCCGCGTCGAACGCGTTCAGAACCGGTAGCTCAACCCCAGCGTGACCGAGCGGCCGTAGCGGTAGTAGCCCTGCGACAGCAGCGGGTTGCCGTTGATGCTGGACGTGCTCTCATCGTCGAGCAGGTTGCTGCCCTCCAGCGAGATCGTGAAGCGGTCGTTGACGGCGTAGGACGCGTGCGCGGTCAGCCAGGTGATCGGATCGGACTGCTCGTTGTAGCCCTCGCCGAGCACGTTGATCGCGGTCACAAAGCCATCGGTGTGGTCGGCGGTGGCACCGATCGACCAGGGGCCCTTTTCGTACATCAGGCCCAGCGAGTACACCGACGGCGCGATGCCTTCGAGCGGGCGCTCGAACTCGCCGACCCAACTGCGTGCCCAGTTGCGGGTGTACTGCGCACGGAAGCCAAAGCCGTTGTCCCAGAAGTGCTGCAGCCCTGCCTCAATGCCACGCACCTTGGCGTAGTCGCCGTTGATCGGACGCATGACGTTGAACAGGGTCGGGCCAGTGCTCACCGGCGTCCCGTCGGCGTCGACGATGGGACCGACACCGATGTCCTGGCCCGGCTCCCAACTGGTGGTGATCTGGTTGGCGATGCGCTTGTAGAACACCGCGACGTTGAAGATCGACCGGTCGGTGAAGTACCACTCCAGCGACAGATCGCCCTGCTTGGCGCTGTAGGGCTGCAGATCGACGTTGCCGCCGTAGATCTGGGT
Organism: Luteimonas sp. RC10; assembly: GCF_014192745.1. GTDB lineage: Bacteria > Pseudomonadota > Gammaproteobacteria > Xanthomonadales > Xanthomonadaceae > Luteimonas. The sequence goes on along the minus strand of NZ_JACHYJ010000005.1, from coordinate 203,980 downwards.
GAACTCGCCCCAGGACACACTGGCCGTCGTATTGGTCGGTGCCAGCTTGTCGACCGGCGGCCGGGCCATGGTCTTGGCAGCGCCCACGCGAAGCTGCAGGTCGTCGGTGAAGCGCCAGATGAAATTCGCCGACGGCAGGTAGAAGGTGTAATCGCCCTTCTGCTCGATCGCGCTCGGGGCGTCGTAGACCGCAGTGTAGTTGAACGTCCCGTTCTCGACGATCTGCAGGATCTTGGCGTCCCAGGCATGGGCCGTGGTGTCGGTCTTGACCACGCGCATGCCGATATCGCCGCGCCAGCGTTCACCGACAAAGTCGGCCTGCACGTAGAACGCGTTGGTCTTCTCCGAGACGCGGTAGCTCTCGAGCGGGTTCCATTGCGGCGCGGCGTTGGCGAAATCGTAGGGCGTGCCGTCCGCACGCGGCCGACCGTCGTACTGCGCGAGATGGCCGAGGTAATTGGGGACGTCGAAGGCGATGAACGACCTCGGGAAGACCGCATTGACCCGGCTCATGAAGCTCGGCGGCGCCAGCGACTGCGAGATCACGCCCGCCCCCAGCTCACCGACGTTGATGGCATTGTCGCCCGAGTAGTAATCGGCGCCGCCATTGAGGGTGTTGTTGATCAGGTCGCGCGACTTCTTGCGATCGGTGACATTGACCCCGAAGCGCAGCCGATCGAATACCGAGCGACCGACAAACAGCTCGCCGCCGAGGGCGCCGCCGGTGATCTCGTCGACGATGTTGTCGCCGCGTAGCTCCATGTAGTGGGTGTTGAAATCGGACGCGCCGAAATTGCCGGTCCCGAAGCCGTCGGCCAGCGAACGACCATCGTCGAAGTCCACGCGGACGTTGGGCATCGCATCCCCACTCAGGTCGATGCGGGCGGTGTTGGGCTGGTTCATGCGCAAGACCACATAGGAATCCTGGCCGCCCGAGTAACGCTTGGAGGTCGAGCGGTACACGTCGGCGGTGAGCGTGAAATCGTCGTTGACCTGCCACTGCGCGTTGGCCCCGTACAGATCGGTGTCGACCACCCGGTGCTCGGTCATATTGAGCAGTTCGGGGTTGAGCCGCAGTTCCGGATCCGGGTTGTCCATCGTGAACCCGGTGACGATGCCGTTCTGGACGGTGATGTCGGACCAACGCCCGGGCGCGAACAGCGGATAGTAGGACTGCTGGTAGCCGACCTGCGGCGAGTCGAGCCGCGTGGTCAGACCGTCCACCGTGAGCCGGAAGCGATCGCTGGGGCGCCATTCCAGCTTGCCCGAGAACGCCCGCCGCTTCTTCTCCTCGATGATCGAGCCGGCGCGGAACTGGCCGGGCGAGATCAGGCCGTACTCCTCGGGGTCGAGCTCGCCGTTGCCGTTGAGGTCGACGTCGCCGCCCCAGGCGTTGCTGGACCAGGTGGGATCCCGCGGATCGGTGTTGCGGGTCCAGCCGCCATCGTTGCCGGCGATATCGGTGCGGTCCCGGCGCTTGCCGTAGACCACGCCGAGCAACACACCGACGGTGTCGTCGGCGAACGTGTTGCTGTAGGTCGCCGAGAACTTGCGCCCGTTGAGCTCGGACATCTGGTTGCGGTCGCCCTCGACGCGGACGATGCCGTGCTGACCGGTGCGGTCGAAGGGACTGGCCGAGCGCAGGTTGATCAGCCCGCCGATCGCGCCCTCGGCCAACGACGACTGCGCGCCCTTGATCACGTCGGCGCCACTGATCACGTCCGATGGCAGCACGTCGAACGCGAAATCGCGGCCTGCGCCGTCGGTCGCCAGCAACCGGCCGTTGAACGTGGTCAGGGTGTACTCCGGGCCCAGGCCGCGCACGCTGACCTTCTGGCCCTCACCGCCTGCGGTGCGACTGATCGAGACACCGGTGATGTGGCTCAGCGAGTCGGCGACGTTGTCGTCGGGGAACTTGCCCAGTTCCAGCGCGCTGATCGAATCCTGCACGGTGGCCGCATCGCGCTTGAGCTCGACCGCCCGCGCAAGGCTGCCGCGCACCCCGGTCACGATCACCGCGTCGAGCGATTCGATCCGTTCGTCGGCCGGTCCCGCCGGGTCCCCAGCGTCCTGGACCTGGGCCGACACGCCGGCCGGCACCACGAGCGCCAGCGCGATGCTGCAGAAAAGCGGATTGCGATGCGGACGAACGGTCTTCACAGAAGCATCCTCGATGTGGGTGGCTGTGGGGGCGACCTACAAAACGAAATCCAGCCTAAATCATGTTTCGTTTGGCATCAACACCTTCTTGTAACGAAATTTGGGCAGGTTCGAACGCGGGTCGCCTGCCTCAGGTCGCGCTGCAGCGTCATGAAGGCACTGATTCCGAGGCATACGATCAAGCTCCCGAGCGCCGGGGCCGTCATCGATCTGGCACACGGGGCCCAGCGGGACTCGCCCGGGCCTCCACCGCCTGCCCCAGCATCTCAACGTATTCGCATCATTAGAAACGAAAGAAAACGTTGCTAATCATTGTCTTTCGTCGCAGACTTCTCTGCGCGCGCGCCGGATGCCCTGTTAACCAGCGGCGCCCGCCCCCTTTTCTGAAACGAGGACCGCGATGCACGCCCTGCTCGAGCTGGTTGCCCGCCATCGGCGTGGCGACGCCGCCGGCATCACCTCCATCTGCTGCGCCCATCCGCTGGTGCTGGAGGCGGCGCTGCGCCATGCCCAGCGCCACGCCCTGCCGCTGGTGCTGGTCGAGGCGACCTGCAACCAGGTCAACCAGGACGGCGGCTACACCGGCATGACCCCGACCGACTTCGTCGCCTTCGTTGGCGGCATCGCCGAGCGGGTCGGCATGGACCCGGCGCGCATCGCGCTCGGCGGCGATCACCTCGGCCCCAATCCCTGGATCGCGCTCGACGCCGAGGCGGCGATGGCCAAGGCCGAGACGATGGTCGCCGCCTATGTCGCCGCGGGCTTTCGCAAGCTCCACCTCGACTGCTCGATGGCCTGCGCCGACGATTCGGTGCCGCTGCCCGAGGCGACGATCGTCGAACGCGCGGTGCGGCTGTGCCGCGCGGCCGAGGCCGCCCATGCCCAGGCCGGTGGCGAGCCGCCGGTCTATGTGATCGGCACCGAGGTGCCGGTGCCTGGCGGCGCGACCGAGGCCATCGAGGGCCTGGCGGTGACCGCGCCCGAGGCCGCGCTGGCGACGATCGAGGCCCACCGTGACGCATTCGCGGCCGCCGGCCTGCAGGCGGCGTGGACGCGGGTGATCGCCTCGGTGGTGCAGCCGGGCGTGGAGTTCGACCACCACCAGGTCATCGACTACGTGCCGGCCGCCGCGCGCGCGCTCAGCGCCGCGATCGAGCAGGTCCCGGGCCTGGTGTTCGAGGCGCACTCGACCGACTACCAGACCCCCGATGCACTGGCCGCGCTGGTGCACGATCACTTCGCGATCCTCAAGGTCGGCCCCGGCCTGACCTTCGCGCTGCGCGAGGCGCTGTGGGCGCTGGATGCGATCGAACGCGAGTGGATCGCGCCGGACCGGCGTGCGCACTTGCGCGAGACCGCATTGGCCCGGATGCGCGCGCAGCCCGGTCACTGGCAGCGCTACTACCACGCCCAGGGCGATGCACTGACTATCGACCTGCAGTACAGCCTCAGCGATCGCATCCGCTACTACTGGCCGGATCCTGCGATCGAGGCGGCCTGCCAGCAGTTGTTCGCCAACCTGCGTCAGAGCCCGCCGCCGATGCCGCTGGTCGGCCAGTACCTGCCGCAGGCGCTGCGCGCGCTGCGTGCCGACCGCGCCCCGCTCGATCCCGCCGCCCTCGTGATGGCCCACATCGCCATCGCCCTCGACGACTACCGCCATGCCTGCGTCCCCGATGCCCAGCCCTGAACACCTCGGCCTGCCCGAATCCGACCTGGCCGCCAGCGGCGCGCTGTGGACTGCGCGCGAGATCGAACAACAGCCGCGCATGCTCGTGCGCACCCATGCGCTGGTCGCCGAGATGGCCGAATCGCTTGCGGCCTTCATCGCGCCGGTGTCGGGCGACCCGACGGCGCGGGTGATCCTGACCGGCGCCGGCACTTCGGCCTACATCGGCGAATGCCTGGCGCCGTGGCTCGACCGCACACTCGCTGCGCGCGTCGATGCAGTGCCCACGACCGACCTGGTCAGCGCGCCGCAGCTGTATCTCGATCCGGCTCGCCCCTTGCTGCTGGTCTCGTTCGGGCGCTCGGGCAACAGCCCCGAGAGCGTCGCGGCGGTGGAACTGGCCGAGGCGCTGGTTGGCGAGGTGCGCCACCTGGTGGTGACCTGCAATGCTGACGGGGCGCTGGGCCGGGTCGCGGTGCGGCAGTCGATGACGCTGCTGCTGCCATCGGAAACCCACGATGTCAGCTTCGCGATGACGTCGAGCTTCAGCTGCATGATGCTGGCGACGCTGGCCGCGCTGTGCGGGCCGCAAGCCCTGGAGACCCGCGTGCACACGATCGCCGCCGCGACCGACACCGTGCTGCAGCAGGCGCGCGGGCTGACCCAGGAATTGGCGCTGTGCGGGTTCGAGCGCGTGGTGTATCTGGGCAGCGCGCTGTTCAAGGGCCTGGCGCGCGAGGCCGCGCTCAAGCTGGGCGAGCTGAGCAACGGCGCCATCGCGACCTGCTTCGAATCGCCGATGGGCTTCCGCCACGGCCCCAAGACCTTCGTCACTGCGCGCACGCTGGTGGTGGTGTTCGTGTCCAACGACCCGCTGACCCGGCGCTACGATCTCGACCTGCTCGACGAGCTGCGCAGCGACGGCGTGGCCGCGCGCGTGATCGAAGTCACCGCCGCCGCGCCGCATGGTCCGGTGCGCGATGCAGTGCGCGTGGCCGAGCTCGAACGCGCGCACGATCTCGACTTGCTGTGGCCCTATGTCGCCGTGGCGCAACTGTTCGCCTTCCACGCCTCGCGGGCGCTGGGCGTGCGGCCCGACAGCCCGAACGCACAGGGCACGGTGAACCGGGTCGTGCAGGGCGTGCGCCTGTACTCGCTGCCGTAAATCCTCGGGCCCGTCGGCACCATCCCGCGACACGACGCCGACATCGGCGTCGCGCGATCAGGGGCGCCAGTTGGCGTTGCGTTCCCAGAACGCGACGCTGCGCCGGTAGGCCTCGGGGTCCAGCGGCACGCCCGAACCGCCCTCTTCGACCCCGAGCGCATTGCGCATCATCGTGATCGGCGCCATCGGGATCTCCGCAGGCTCGGCCGTGTACAGACAGCCGACCACGCCCCAATCCGCATCGATCGGCGCGCCCTCCTTCGCCAGTTGCTCGGCGCTGTAGAGGATCACGACCAGATACTCCGCACGCGGCGCCGTCACACCTTCGAACCAGCGCACCAGCACCGGGAGCTCGGCGGAATTGCGCGCCTCGTAGGCCGAACGCAGCAGATGCCGGTTCGCCTCGGTGATCGGCACGGTCAGGCAGCGCGTCGACGTCCAGTTGCGGTGCACATGCAGCTTGCAGAACGGCGCATAGCCGTCGAGCACGGCGACCGGCGCTTGCGCGTTGAGATGCGCCTCGAACGCCTCGGGCGTCGTGTCCTGGATCGTGTTGCCGCGCGGGACGCGGGGAAACAGACGGGGGCGGGCGAAGGGCGTGAGAACGATGGACATCTTCGGGCCGTCGGCATGGCGCGCCAGGGTAACCGCGCGGAGAGCGGAGCACGAGGCGGCCCCAAAAGAGCCGCCTCCATGGCGCCTACAGGGCCTGCATGCGCCGGTCGAGCGCGGCCTCGTCCGGCCCTTCGTCGGGACCATGCAGTTCGTCGTTCGCGGCCGGCGGCTGCCCGTCGCCGACCGGCGGCACCTCGAGATACGGCAGGCGCAACACGCGGCTGGTCATGCCGCGGATGCGGTTGGTCAACGCCACGTCGGTGTTCAGCGACTGCCCATAGGAGGGCACGATCGTCTGGATGCGCTCGCGCCACGCCCCGTCCATGCGCTCGGGATACGCACGCCGCAGCACATCGAGCATGATCTTGGGCGAGGTCGATGCGCCGGGCGAGGCTCCCAGCAACGCCGCGATGCTGCCGTCGGCATCGGTGACGATCTCGGTCCCGAACTGGAGGATCGCGCCCATCTGCGGATCGCGCTTGATCACCTGCACGCGCTGCCCCGCGGTGACCAGACGCCAATCGGCCGGCTTGGCATCAGGGTAGTACTTCTGCAACTCGGCAAACCGATCGGCATCCGACAGCCGGGCCTGTTGAATCAGATAGCCCACCAGGTCGCGGTTCTCGGCGCCGACGCGCAGCATGCCGGTGACATTGTGGTTGTTGACCGACGAGAACAGGTCGAACCACGAGCCATGCTTGAGGAACCGCGTGCTCTGCAATGCGAACGGGCCGAACAACAGCACCGGTTTGCCGTCGAGCTTGCGTGCATCCAGATGCGGCACCGACATCGGCGGCGAGCCCGCTTCGGCCTTGCCGTAGGCCTTCACCTCGTGGCGGCCGGTGACCGCCGGATTGTCGGTCGCCAGGAACTGGCCGCCGACCGGGAAGCCGCCATAGTCGGCGGCTTCGGGGATGCCCGAGTGCTGCAGCAGCGTCAGCGCCGCGCCACCGGCACCGACGAAGACGAAGCGGGCGCGGACCGAGCGCGTGCGGTCGGACGACAGGTCGTGCACGGCGACCGTCCAGTTGCCATCGGCCTCGCGCTGCAGCTTGCGCACCTCGTGGCGCAGATGCAGCCCGAAGCGCGGACTGCGCGACAGTGCCTGCGTCAGCTGCCGGGTGATCACCCCGAAATTGACGTCGGTGCCCAATGGCATCCAGGTCGCCGCGATCCGCAGGGCTGGGTCCCGGCCCCCCATCATCAGCGGCGCCCAGCGCGCGATCTGCGCCGGATCCTCCGAAAATTCCATGCCGTGGAACAGCGGCTCCTTGGAGAGCGCCGCGTGGCGGCGACGCAGATAGTCGATGTTGTCGTCGCCCCAGACGAAGCTCATGTGCGGGGTCGGATTGATGAAATCGGTGGGCGTCCCCAGCCGTCCGGCCTCGACCTGGTGGGACCAGAACTGGCGCGAGATCTCGAACTGTTCGGCGATGTCGACCGCACGCGCGGTCTCGATCGAGCCGTCTTTGCGCTCGGGCGTGTAATTGAGTTCGGCGAAGCCCGAATGGCCGGTGCCGGCATTGTTCCAACCGTCCGAACTCTCCAACGCCACCCCGTCCAACCGTTCGTAGATTTCGATCCGCCAGTCGGGTTCGAGTTCCTGCAGGTAGGTGGCCAGGGTGACGCTCATGATCCCGGCGCCGATCAGCACCACATCCACCGGCTCGGCATTTTCCGGTTCCGGCGGCGCGCGCTCGAACAGCGGCCAGTACAGGAACACCCCGATGGCGATCGCGAGCACGACGAGACCGACGACGACTGCCTTGAAGATCTTTTTCATTTCCGACTCCTCGACGATCGGGTACCGGACACCCACCAGGAGCCGTATGCGGCGCCCTATCGGCGAGCGTAGTGAATCCGGCGTCAAGCCCATGGGAACGCCCGGCATCAGCCCATCCATCAGCGCTTATATCCATCGCGATAAAGAGATATGCTTCTGTCTCACCTCCGTCCCAGGTCGCGCATGATCCCGGTCAGCTTCGAGTTCTACCCGCCCAAGACCGACGAGCAACGCCAGCAGTTGCACCGGACCGCCGGGAAGCTCGCCGCGCATGCGCCCGAGTACGTGTCCTGCACCTTCGGCGCCGGCGGTTCGACCCTGAGCCACACGCCAGAGACCGTGCGCCGGCTCAAGCAGGACCACGGGCTGGAGGCGGCCCCGCATCTGTCGTGCGTCGGCGGCAGCCGCGAGGAGATCCGCGAGCTGCTCAAGCTCTATCGCGCGATCGGTTGCACCCGCATCGTCGCGCTGCGCGGCGACCTGCCCTCGGGCATGGGCCAGCCCGGCGACCTGCGGCATGCCTCGGACCTGGTTGCCTTCATCCGCAGCGAGTTCGGTGACCGCTTCCGCATCGAGGTCGGCTGTTACCCGGAAGTACATCCGCAGGCCGAGGACGCACGCCGCGATCTGGCGCATTTCAAGGCCAAGATCGATGCCGGCGCCGATGCCGCGATCACCCAGTACTTCTACAACGCCGACGCCTACTTCCACTTCGTCGACAGCGCGCGCCGCGCCGGTGTCGAGGTCCCGATCGTGCCGGGCATCATGCCGATTTCCAACTTCAGCCAGCTGCGCCGGTTCTCGGAAGCCTGCGGCGCCGAGATCCCGCGCTGGATGCAACGCAGCATGGCGGCCCACGGTGACGACGTGGCAGCGATCCGCGCGCTCGGCGCCGACATCGTCACCCGCCTGTGCGAACGGCTGATCGCCGGCGGCGCACCGGCGCTGCATTTCTACACACTCAACCTCGCCAAGCCGACCCAGACCATCCTGTCCCGCCTGGCCTGAGGCCACTGTCGCGGTCACCGGCCAGGCGCTAGGCTGCGCCGATGCCCCGTCGCGCCGTCACGCTGCTGCTCCCGCTGCTCGCCGTCGTCGCCGCGACGCCGGACAAGACAGCGCATGCCCAGATCCGGCGCTGCGTCGCGCCCGACGGCGGCACCGTCTATACCGACCGGGCCTGCAGCGCGGTCGGCGCAACGACCGGCCCCAAGCGCGGCGCCGGCGCGGCTGCCGTCACCGCGTACCGCAGCGGATGCCAGCGCCATCTGCGTGGTCTGATCCAGGAGTTGAGCCATGCGATCGACAGCCGCGACACCAACCGCCTGGCATCGCTCTACCACTGGCGTGGAATGAACAGCACCGGCAGCGACCGGATTCTCGACCGCCTGGACGCGATCGCGCAGCGCCCGCTGGTGGATATCGTCGCCCAGCGCCCGGCCGCCACGGCGACAAGCGCGCCTGGCGGGTTCGCCGGGTGGGCGAGCGCACGCGAGCTGCCGGCCGCCGCGCGCGTGCAACCACCGTCGTCGCTGCGCGTCACCCAGACTGGCCCCGGCGGGACCGGCGCCTCGCAGACGGTGTTCTCGCTCCACCGCCATTTCGACTGCTGGTGGATCCGGCTCTAGCGCCGCAAGCCGCATGCCGCAGCGCGGGCACCGAGGGCGACCGGACAGTGCGAGGAAGGCAACCTGCACACGGCGCGGCGCGCGCAGCTCAATCAGGGCGGAACGACAGGGTCGCCACGACTCCGCGCACCGCGCCGGGGACCACCCGCACCTGCCAGCCATACAGATCGCACAGCCGACGTACGATCGACAGGCCGATGCCACCGCCCTGCGAGTGCTCGGCATGCGTGCCGCGATAGCCGCGCTCGAACAGCCGGGCTGCATCCTCCGCGCTCAGACCCGGGCCACTGTCAGCGACCTCCACGGTGTGCGCACGCACGCGTACGACCACCTCGCCTTCCTGGGTGTACTTGATCGCATTGCCGACCAGGTTGCCCAGCGCGACGGTGACCGCAGCCTCGGGGGCGTCGACGACCAGCGGCTGCTCGGCCTCCAGCCGCAGTTCCAGTGGCTTGCCGACCAGTTGCGGGCGGTGCGCGTCGAACAACTGTTCGACGACACGGCCGATGTCGGTCGCGCCATGTCCGCGCTCCTCGCGCGAGAGCAGCAGCAGGGCGCTGATCAGGTCGGTGCACTGCTGCTCGGCGCGCTGGATGCGCAGCAACCGGGTCCGGGTCTTCTCGTCCAGGTCCGGCCGCGACAATAGCAACTCCACCGCGCCCTTGATGACCGCCAACGGCGTGCGCAGTTCGTGGCTGACGTCAGCATTGAACTCGCGGTCGCGCTGCACCACTTCGGTCAGCCGGAAGGCATAGTCGTCGAGCGCGCTGGCCAGCTGCCCGACCTCGTCGTCGGGAAAGTGCGGCGCCAGCGCCTGCGGCCGCGAACTGTCGCCCGAGCGGCTGAGCCGCTTGGCCAGCTCCGAGACCGGGCTCATGACCCGCGCGGCCGACCACCAACCGATCAGTCCCGACAGCAACGACACCATGACCACCGAACCGAAGATGGCGCGCTGGAACTGGGTCGCACCGCGTACAGTCTCGGTCATGTCGTAGGCCAGGAAGAACCACTCCTCCGGCGTCTTGCGCACCGCCAGCTTGTACATGAACGGCGTGCCGTCCTCGTCGACGCCGCTGAGGTTGTGGATGCCGTCGCCCAGCTCGTACCAGTCGGGCTGCTCATAGCGCAGCTCCTCGAACCGGTCGCGCTTGACCACGCGCGCGCGGATCTGCTCGACCGGGGCGGCGGGGTTGCGCGAGGGGTCGACGTAGTAGCGCCGCGCATACTCGTCGATGTTGCGATTCATCAGGTCCTCGACCAGCGTGTTCTCCACGCGGTCGCGGGCTTCCTGGGTCAGGAATGCGAACAGCGTCGTGAGCCCGAGCCCGAGCAGCACGAACGACAGGATGATGCGGCTGCGCAGGCGCCGCCGGTAGCGGCGCTCGCGGACCCGGGCCGGACGGCCCGTCGCGACCTCAGTTGGCGGCATCGGGCACGGCGATCCGGTAGCCGATTCCGTGCCGTGTCTGGATGTAGGGCGGATCGAACGGCTTGTCGACGACCGCGCGCAGGCCATGGATATGCACGCGCAGCGAGTCGGAGTCCGGCAGTTCCTCGCCCCAGACGCGGGTCTCGAGCTCCTGGCGCGTGACCACGGCCGGCGAGGCCTCCATCAACGACTGCAGGATCTTGAGTGCGGTCGGGTTGAGTTGCAGCAGCTTGCCCTGGCGACGCACCTCGAGGGTGTCGAGGTTGTACTCGAGCTCGCCGACTTCCAGCACGCGCGTGTGCGCGCCCTTGCCACGGCGCGACAGCGCATTGAGGCGGACCTCGACCTCCTGCAGCGCGAATGGCTTGACCAGATAGTCGTCGGCGCCCGAGTCGAAGCCGGCGAGCTTGTTGTCGAGGCTGTCGCGCGCGGTGAGCATCAGCACCGGTGTCTGCTTGCGCGCGTCGTTGCGCAGCTTGCGGCAGACCTCCAGGCCGTCCATGCCCGGCAGATTGAGATCGAGCACGATCGCATCGAAATCATGGACCACCGCCAGATGCAGGCCGGTGACGCCGTCGGCGGCGAAGTCGACGGTGTGGCCGCGGTCCTCGAGGTAATCCCCGAGATTGGCGGCGATGTCCTGGTTGTCTTCGATGACAAGGATATGCATGGATGCGCCTTTTTCTTACCTTGGGTCGGTCGGTTTCATTACACCACGGGAGCGCAGTCGTTCCTGTGATGTCTCGGTCGCACGTCGGCGCTCGGCGACCGTCATGCAGTTGGTTTGCGGGAGCCGCGATCCGATCGGCGTCTCGCGACGGCAGATCAGCCGGCTGTCGGCTTTCGCACGCGTCAGGATCGTGTTCACTTGCTCTTGGTCGTTGAACAACCGCACGCGTTCGGTTTCATGCAACGCATCCACGCTCGATGTCTTCTCGATCACGCCCTGCATCCGGTCCAGCAGCGAGACCACTGTCTGCTTGTCCGAGGGCGAAATCTCCGCGTACGCCTCGCCCCCGGACAGGTCTGCCAGCACCGCGGCGCGCTGCCGTTCGAAAGCACCACTTTCGATATCGACCACGCCATCACCGGCCCAGACCGCCTGCGAGAAGACACACAACACTGCAAGACCGATACCGATCGACCGCTTCATACGCGCCACTCCCTGGTGATCCGATTGCAAGGCGCCCGTCAGGCCGCCCGCGGATCATGCCATCGAACCGGGCCACCGCCCATGCCAAGGCGCGACACAAAAAGACCCGGACGTTGGCCGCCCGGGTCAAAGGAGTGTTGCCCCGATTGCCGTTATCCGCTGCGCCCCGGCCGAAGCCGGGGGAGAGAGCGCAAGCGCATTCCGGACGCTCAGATTAGGGGTGGGATCCGTCGAAATACGGAAAAAAAACGTTCAGGTTCCGTTGGATCCATGACGCCGCGCACGTCGCGGACGTCCAGCCCCGACCCGCGCGGCCAGGTGCTCGACGATGCCCCCGGCGATATCCTGCCCCGTCACCGCCTCGATGCCCTCCAGACCGGGTGAGGCGTTGACCTCGAGCACCAATGGTCCCCGGTCCGAACGGATCAGATCGACCCCGGCGATCCCCAGGCCCACCACTTGGGCCGCGCGCACCGCGACCGCCTGCTCTTCCTCGGTCGCCACCGCCGCACTCGCGCTGCCGCCGCGATGCAGATTGGAGCGGAAGTCCCCCGCCGGCGCCTGACGCTGCATCGCGCCGATGACCCGGTCGCCGACCACGAAGCAACGCAGGTCCGCGCCCTGGGCCTCGGCGATGAACTCCTGCACCAGGAAGTTGGCGTACAGGCCGCGCAGGGCCTCGACCGCGCCACGCGAGGCCGATGGTTTCTCGGTCAGCATGACGCCAGCGCCCTGCATGCCCTCGTTGAGCTTGATCACATGCGGCGGCGGGCCAAGCATCGCCAGCAGGTCGTCAGTGTCATCGGGGTTGTCGCCGAACACCGTGACCGGCAGACCGATGCCCTCGGCAGCCAACAATTGCTGGCAGCGCAGCTTGTCGCGCGCCCGTGCGAATGCTGCCGAGGGATTGGGCGCGAAGCTGCCCATCAACTCGAGCTGATGCAGCACCGCGTTGCCATAGCGCGCCACCGAGGTGCCGAAGCGCGGGATCACCGCATCGAATGCCTCGATCGAACGCCCCTTGTAGCGCAGCGAGAAGCCCTCGCTGCTGATGCGCATGTAGCAGCGCAGCGGATCGAGCACGCGCACGGTGTGCCCACGCGTGCGCGCGGCCTCGACCAGCCGGCGGGTGGAATAGAGCTTGGTGTTGCGGGACAGGATCGCGAGCTTCATCGCAGGACCGGGCAAGCACGCGGCGCCGACGGGCCGCATCGAGGATCGACGGGAACAGCTGCAACGAAAACGGCGACACCATCGTCGATGGTGCCGCCGCTGGAACTGGAGCGGGTGATGGGAATCGAACCCACGCTAGCAGCTTGGGAAGCTGCAGTTCTACCATTGAACTACACCCGCGCAGGGCCCCAGTCTATGCCGCCGCGGCGCGGCTTGGCAACGCCGCCGCGCGGGCGGCGGCGCGGCGGGCCTGAGCGGTCAGAACCCCGCGCCCAGGGTCGCGAACACCGTGGTGTGGCTGCCGGCCTTCTGGCCGACCGTCAGGGTGGCGCCGACATTGGCGTCCAGGCCGAACAGGCGCGCCTGGGTGCCGAGCGTCGCGGTGCCGTAGCTGCGGTCGTAGCCGCGAGCCGGCACCGCATAGTCCAGCGTCGAGGGCAGCGACTGCGCGCGGGCCCAGGCCTGGGTCGGTGCGTCCTCGAACTCGCGATCGACGGTCAGTCGCGCATACGGCCGCACGCCGCCGTCGCCGGCATAGGCGAACTGCCAACCGGCGCTGCCGATCAACGAGTCGATGTCCTGCGAGGGATAGGCCAGCGAGGTCGACATCGTCGGGTCGCTCTCGGCGAAGCCGTCGACCTCGATGCGCTGCCCCACCACCGACAGCACCGGACCATGCTCCAGCGGGCCGTTGCCGAAGGTCCAGCCGGCATACAGCGCGGCGGTCGTGTTGCTGCCATCGGCCTGGCCGCTGTGCACGCGCGTCGCCGGCCCGATCTGCACGGCGCGGTCGGTGTCGAAGTCCAGCCAGCTGTAGCTCAGCTGCAGGTTCACCCAGCCGCCGGCCGCACTGCGCCAGTGCGCGAAGCCGCCGATGGTCGCTTCGCTCTGGTCCCAGCTGCCGCGGCGCAGGCCCCAGTCGTTGCCCTGGCGGCCGTAGCCGACGAAGCCGCCGAAGGTCGTGGCGCCCGACGTCCAGTCCAGGCCGGCGGTCAGCGCCGGGCCGACGCCGTCGTAGGCATCGCCGTGGTCGTAACGCTGCATGTCGGCGCGCACGTCGGCCCACCAGCGCCGCCCCTCGACCGGCGCGGCGGCCAGGCTCATCCGGTTGGCGACGCGATCGGCGCGCGCGCGGCCGGTCATCGACGCAGACTGTGGCAGCACGGCGATCTGCTGCGGACCATCGATCATCGACACAGCCAGGTCGGCAATCATCGCCTGCGCACGGCTGGCCGGGTGCACACCGTCGGCGAACAGATAGGTGTTGGCCGCATCGGGCGCGACCAGCGAGCCCGGGTTGCAGAACAACGACGACGCACCGGCAGGCGCCGGCTGGGTCGCACAGGCGACCGAGGTGACATTGGTGAAGCCGTAACGCGAGGGATCGGCGGTCACTTCCTGCAGGAAGTGGAAGGTGTCGACCGGAATCACCCGCAGGCCCTGCGAGGCGAGACCGCCGTACAGCGCCTCGTTGTAGGCCGTCGACAGCGCGGTGCCCTGCGCCATCGCCGCGGCACCGCCGGCACGGAACTGCGGGGTCAGGCCGACGTCCGGGATCGACGGCACCAGCACGTAACGCGCGCCTGCGCCCTGCAGCGCGCCGACCAGGCCGACCTGCGCGGTCACCGCCGCGCCGATGATCTGCTGCGCCTGGCCCGGATTGGCCGCCACCGCGAACAGGTCGTTGGCGCCGCCCCAGACCGAGTACAGCGCGTCGGCATCGGCGCGGCCACCGTTGGCTGACAGGTAGGTGCGCACCTGGGTCGCCAGCGACGGCGTCGCGCCGAGCGCGCCGACGGTGTCGATCGCGACGCGGGCGCCGCCGACCGCGTAGTTGTCACCGGTCTGGCCGTTGCCGTTGGCACTGGCATCGGTGCCGTAGCGATCGGCCACGTGCTCGGCCCAGGTCAGCCCGGGGTTGGTCGTGAACCGGCCGAGGATCGCAGTCTGTGGCCCGACCTCGCGCACCAGCACCGGCCGGAAGTAGCCGGAATCGGTCAGGCTGTCGCCGAAGAACACGGTGCGGGAAAACGTGTCGGCGGCGAGCGTCGGAACGGCCGCTGCGGCAAGCGCGACGGCAAGGGCGGCACGGATCGGCCTGGATGACGACATGGGGGGCTCTCCTGAAAAGGGCGGCGATTATCTGCCGGTTGGCGACCGGGCCCCGTACGGGACCGCATTGCCGCGATGATCCCGCCGCGCGCCGGGCACGGCACGCCGCACTGCGTCATGCCCGCCGCCCGGCCCGGCGTGCGCCCTGCCCCGCGAACGGGGACAATCGCGGCATGAACATCCGACTCAACGGCGAAGACGCCGATATCGATCCGGGCAGCACGATCGCCGCCCTACTGCAGGCCCAGGGACTGGGCGGGCGCCGCGTGGCGGTGGAGGTCAACGGCGAGATCGTCCCGCGCGGTCGCCACGACACCCACGTCCTGGCCGACGGCGACCACGTCGAGATCGTCCACGCACTGGGAGGGGGGTAAGCGAATGCGCTTGTCCGAGCCTTCCGGCTCGGACGCATTCGCGAACGCCCGCACACGGATGTGCGGGCAGGGCAACCCGGAGCCAGCACCGCCCCGCCAGGGACGGCCACCACACCCCACCGCGCGTCCGGGCGCTGATCCGATGCCATCCGGCATCGGATGCGGGGGCGAACGCCCGCACAGGGACGTGCGGGCAGGACATCCCGACACCTGTACCGCCACGCCATGGATGGCACCGGGGCTGTCACCAGCACCATGAGCGCTTGTCCGAGCCCTCCGGCTCGGACGCATTCGCGGACCGCCCTTCCAAGAACCGCTCGCGAACGCGTCGCTGACGCGTCCGGCACACCCGCGCCGCTTGGGCGATAATCCCGGGATGAGCATTCCTTCCCCCTCGCGCGACGCCGGCCTCGTCATCGCCGGCAAGACCTACCGCTCCCGCCTGCTGACCGGCACCGGCAAGTTCGAGGATCTCGACCAGACCCGTGCGGCCACCGAAGCCGCTGGTGCGCAGATCGTCACCGTCGCGATCCGTCGCACCAATATCGGCCAAACCCCTGGCGAGCCCAACCTGCTCGACGTGCTGCCGCCCGACCGCTACACGATCCTGCCCAATACGGCCGGCTGCTACACCGCCGAAGAAGCCGTGCGCACCTGCCGGCTGGCCCGCGAACTGCTCGACGGCCACAACCTGACCAAGCTGGAGGTGCTGGGCGACCAGCGCACGCTGTTCCCCGACGTGGTGCAGACGCTCAAGGCCGCCGAGCAACTGGTCGCCGACGGCTTCGAGGTCATGGTCTACACCTCCGACGATCCGATCCTGGCCAAGCGCCTGGAAGAGATCGGCTGCGTGGCGGTGATGCCGCTGGCTGCGCCGATCGGCTCGGGTCTGGGGATCCAGAACCGCTACAACCTGCTGGAGATCGTCGAGAACGCGAAGGTGCCGATCATCGTCGACGCCGGCGTCGGCACCGCCTCCGATGCCGCGATCGCGATGGAACTGGGCTGCGACGGCGTGCTGATGAACACCGCGATCGCCGGCGCCCGCGACCCGGTGCTGATGGCCTCGGCGATGCGCAAGGCGGTCGAGGCCGGCCGCGAGGCCTTCCTGGCCGGGCGCATCCCGCGCAAGCGCTTCGCCAGCGCATCCTCGCCGGTCGACGGCCTGGTCGGCTGACGCCCGCGCGATGACCGACCCGTTCTCCAGCGAAGGCGCCAAGGCGCCGCCCAAGCCGTTCACGGTGACCGAGGGCCGGCGCGAAGTGCGCAGCTTCGTATTGCGCCAGGGCCGGTTCACGCCGGCGCAACAGCGCGCATTCGACGACGCCTGGCCGCGCTTCGGCCTGGACTACACCGGCACACCGCGCGACCTCGACGCCGTGTTCGGACGGCAGGCCTTGCGGATTCTGGAAATCGGCTTCGGCAACGGTGAGGCGCTGCGCCATTCGGCGCGCATGGACCTGGCCCGCGACCACATCGGCATCGAAGTGCATGCGCCGGGGGTGGGCCGTGTGCTCAATGGCCTGGCCGAGGACGGCAGCGACCATGTCCGCGTGTACCACCACGACGCGGTCGAGGTGCTGCGCAACGAGATCGCAGACGGCGCGCTCGACGAGATCCGGATCTACTTCCCCGATCCCTGGCACAAGAAGCGCCACAACAAACGCCGCCTGGTACAGCCCGCGTTCGCCGCGCTGCTGGTGACCAAGCTGCGGCTGGGCGGGCGCCTGCATCTGGCGACCGACTGGCAGGACTACGCCGAGCAGATGTGGGACGTGCTCGACGCCACGGCCGGCCTGCGCAACCGCGTCGGCCCGCGCGGCCATGTGCCGCGACCGCCGTGGCGCCCGCAGACGCATTTCGAGAGCCGCGGCCTGAAGCTGGGCCACGGGGTCTGGGATCTGCTCTACGACCGGGACCCATGATCCGTGATGCGTGATCGGGACCAGCAGGGCGCCTCCCCGGCGCGGAAGCACACTGGCTTGCGCCGGTCCCCGTCGCGTCGGAAAGCGTCATCGCCCTGATGGACACCGGCCTGGCACTCACCACCGATATGAAGATCGTCCTGGCCCTGGTGGGGCTGACGATGGTGCTGTTCTTGTTCCAGCGCGTGCGCGCGGACCTGGTGGCGCTGGTGGTGCTGGTGATGCTGGGCCTGACCGGTCTGGTGGCGCCCGAGGATGTCTTCAACGGCTTTTCCTCCAACGCGGTGATCAGCGTCATCGCGACGATGATCCTGGGCATGGGCCTGGACCGCACCGGCGCGCTCAACCGCCTCGCCGGCTGGCTGCTGCGACGGGCCCGGGGCATGGAGAACCGCCTGTTGCTGCTGACCGCGGCCACCGCCGGCCTCAATTCCTCGGTCATGCAGAACCCGTCGGTGATGGCGCTGTACATGCCGGTCGCGGCGCGACTGGCCTCGCGCTCGGGGCTGCGCCTGGCGCAGATCCTGCTGCCGGTCTGTGTGGCCATCGTCATGGGCGGCGCGCTGACGATGGTCGGCAACTCGCCACTGATCCTGCTCAACGACCTGCTGACCGCGGCCAACGCCAACATGCCCTCCGGCGCGGCGACGCTGGAATCGCTGAACATGTTCGCGCCGCTGCCGATCGGCCTGGCGCTGCTGATCGCCGGGCTCGCCTACTTCCATTTCTTCGGCAACCGGCAGCTGGGCGAACTGAGCGACGGCGGCGACGGCCCGGTGACCCCGGCGCGCACCCAGAGCTACTTCGCCAGCGCCTACGGCATCGAAGGCGACGTGTTCGAACTGGTGGTCACCGCCGAAAGCCCGCTGGTGGGCATGACGTTCGCCGAGGCCGAGGCGATCCACCACGCGCCGCTGCTGCTGGCGCTCAAGTCCGAGAACGAGTCGCGCCTGGCCCCGCCGGCCGATTCGCGCATCTGGGTGGGCAGCGTGCTTGGTGCGATGGGCCCGCGCCAGCAGGTGGCCGACTTCGCGCAGAACCAGTTCCTGCGCATGAGTTCGCGGCTGCGGCACTTCGGCGACCTGTTCAATCCCAGCCGTGCCGGCATCGCCGAGGCGGTGATTCCGCCGACCTCGAAATTCATCGGCAAGTCGGCCGCCGAGCTGAGCCTGGGCAAGAAGTACGGCGTCCGGCTGCTGGCGATCAATCGCGACAAGACCGTGCTGCGCGAGAACGTGCGCAAGATGACCCTGCGCGCCGGCGACATGCTGGTGCTGCACAGCATCTGGCAGGACCTGGCGCGTACCGCCAAGTCGCTCGATTTCCTGATCGTGACCGACTATCCCAAGGGCGAGCAGCGGCCGCACAAGTTCAAGATCGCGATGGCGATCTTTGCGGTGACGATGCTGATCGCCCTGTCCTCCCGCATCCCCACCTCGGTGGCGCTGATGACCGGCGTGGCGGGCATGCTGGTGTTCGGCGTGCTGAAGATGGACGAGGCCTACAGCGCGATCAACTGGAAGACCGTGTTCCTGATGGCTTGTCTGATTCCGCTGGGCTGGGCGATGGATTCGAGCGGCGCAGCGGCCTGGGTCGCCGGCCACAGCATCGAACGGCTGCCGACCGGGCTGCCGGTCTGGCTGCTGGAGATCGCAGTCGCGCTGCTGACCACCGCGTTCTCGCTGGTCATCAGCCACGTTGGCGCGACGATCGTCGTGGTCCCGCTGGCGATCAATCTGGCGCTGGCCGCCGGCGGCAACCCGACCGCATTCGCGCTGATCGTCGCGCTGTCGGCGTCCAACAACTTCGTCACCCAGTCCAATCCGGTGATGTCGATGATCATCGGCCCGGCCGGTTATACGGCCAAGCAGCTGTGGCGGATCGGGCTGCCGATCTCGCTGATGTACACCGCGATCGTGGTGCTGATGGTCAACCTGCTGTTCGACTGAGGGCTCGACCGGCGACGCCCGGCTGCCGGCGCGTGCTGCCGTCCAGCTCGCGGCGCTCAGCCCAGCACCACCTGCCCCTCGCACACCTGCACGGGCACGGCGCGCAACGCCTCTCCCTTGCACGGCCCGGCGACGCAGACGCCGTCGGCGGTGCGGAAACTCGCACCGTGCGCGGCGCAGACCAGATGCCCGTCCTTGGAGGCCAGGAACTGACCGGGCGCCCAGTCGAGCCGACGGCCGGCATGCGGACAGATGTTGAGCCAGGCGCGGACCTCGCCGCCGTCACGGTGCAGCACCAGCGACTCGGCTTCGCCATCGACGACGCCTTCCGCCTCGGCGAAGCCGCCATCGGCGATGGCATCGAGTGCGAGCAGACGGGCACCGTCACATGAATTTAACGAAGGCATTACAACTCCGGGCGGCGACCGACCGATACTGGACCCCTCGGCCCACCCGGCCATTGTGTCACGAGCATTGCAGCCGCCATGTCCAACGCCTTCTTCCGCGATCTTCACGCCCGTTTCGATGCCTCCGGTGTCCGTGCGGTGTTCGCGCCGCGCAAGCCGCGGCACCCGGTGTTGCGGGTGTTGCTGGGCCTGGTCGGCCTCGCCCTGCTCGCGGTGTTGCTGGTGGCCGGCCTGTTCGTCGGCGCGGCGATGCTGCTGTTCGGGCTTGCGCGCCGCTTGCTGGTGCGTGGCGACGCGTCGCCGGCCCGGGACGACCGCATCGTCGAGGCCGAGTACCGCGTCGTGCGCAATCGCGACCAGCCGCTGCTGCGCTGAGCGCTGCAGCGCCCGCATCCCGATCTGAGCCGATGACCGATCCGTCGTACGACGTGGTGCCCGCTGCGGCGCCGACCCGCCTGCCTGTGCGCGGTGGCGGCCAGTTTCCGATCCGGCGCGTGTACTGCGTCGGCCGCAATTTCGCCGACCACGCCCGCGAGATGGGCGCCCAGGCACCCGCCTCGAAGGCCGAGCGCGGTACGCCGGTGTTCTTCGCCAAGCCCGCCGATGCGGTGGTGACCTCCGGCGAAGTGCCCTACCCGAGTGCCACGCGCGAACTGCATCACGAGGTCGAACTGGTCGTGGCGATCGGCCGCGACGCGCCGCCCGGCGACCTGCCGGTCGACCGCGCTGCCGAGCTCGTCTACGGCTACGCAGTCGGCCTGGACCTCACCCGTCGTGACCTGCAGGCCGCCGCCAAGGCCAAGGGCCTGCCCTGGGACGTGGCCAAGGGCTTCGACGCCTCGGCGCCGGTCGGCGAACTGGTGCCGGCAGCGGTCGTTGGCACGCTGGCACCGCGGACGTTGTCGCTGGAGGTCAACGGTGTGCTGCGGCAATCGTCGACGCTCGCGCAGCTGATCTGGGATGTGCCCGAGATCCTGCACGAATTGTCCAAGCTGTTCGCGCTGCGCGCTGGCGACTTGGTGTTGATGGGCACGCCGGCCGGCGTCGCCGCCCTGCATCCGGGCGATGTCTGCGTCGCCCGGCTCGACGATGTGCTCGAGCTCCACTGCAAGGTCACTGCGCCGCCGCTATAGTCCTGCGCGCATCCACTTACAGCGCAGGAGACATCATGGGCATACTCGCCGAGTTCAGGGAATTCGCCGTCCGCGGCAACGTCATCGATCTCGCGGTCGGCGTGGTCATCGGCGCGGCGTTCGGCAAGATCGTCACGGCACTCGTCGAGAACCTCATCATGCCATTCATCGGCCTGCTGACCGGTGGCATCGATTTCTCCCGATGGGCCATCACACTGCGTGCAGCCCAGGTGGACGCAGCCGGCGAGGAGATTCCAGCGCTGGTGCTGGGCATCGGCAACGTCGTCAACACCATCGTGCAGTTCGTCATCGTCGCGTTCGCGATCTTCATCGCGGTGCGCTTCATCAACCGTCTCAAGCGCAAGCAGGCCGAAGCGCCGGTCGAGCAGAAGCCGGCCGAGCCGAGCGAAGAAGTGAAGCTGCTGCGCGAGATCCGCGATTCGCTTCGCAAGCCCGACGCCCCGGTCACCTGACCCGCATCCCACGCCGGACCTCCGGCACATCGCCTCAGAACGGGCCGCGCGCGACAATGCGCACGGCCCGTTCCTATTTCAGCCGGAGACCGCGCATGCGTCCTGCCCCGCTTCTGAATGCCCTCGCCCTCGCCCTGTTGTCGGGCGCCCTGCTGGTGCCCGCCACCAGCCACGCACGCGAGGCCACGGCCGCGCCGGTGGCGCAGGCGTCGCTGGACGCCGCCGCGCAACTGCGCGAGCGCGCATTGCAGGACGGCACCGCCTACCGGCTGATCGAATCGCTGACCACGCAGATCGGCCCGCGTCTGCCGGGCAGCGAGGCCGATGCGCGCGCGGTCGAATGGGCCAAGGCGCGCTTTGCCGAGCTCGGCTACGACCGGGTGTGGACCGAACCGGTGACTTTCCCGAAGTGGGAACGGCGCAGCGAGCACGCGGCGGTCGTTGGTGCCCACGCCCAGCCGCTGGTGCTCACCGCACTGGGTGGCAGTCCGGGCGGCGAGGTGTCGGCGCAGATCGCGCGCTTCGACAGCCTCGCCGCACTCGAGGCCGCCGACCCGGCGACGCTGCGCGGACGCATCGTGTTTGTCGACGTCCCGATGGCACGCTCGCGCGACGGCAGCGGCTACGGTGCCGCCGGCGCAATCCGCAGCCGCGGACCGTCGATTGCCGCGCGCAAGGGCGCGGCCGCCTACCTGATGCGCTCGATCGGCACCAGCCCGCACCGTGTCGCCAATACCGGCATCACCCGCTTCGATGCCGACGTCACGCCGATCCCGGCAGCCGCATTGTCGCTGCCCGACGCCGACCAGCTGACCCGCCTGCTGCGGCTGGGGCCGGTCGAAGTCGCCCTCTCGCTCGACTGCGGCTGGAACGGGACCTACACCTCGCAGAACGTCATCGCCGAACTCACCGGCCGCGAGCGCCCGGACGAGATCGTGCTGATCGCCGGCCATCTCGATTCCTGGGACCTGGGCACCGGCGCGGTCGACGACGCCTCGGGCGTGGGCATCACGATGGCCGCCGGGCACCTGATCGCGCAGCAGCCGCAGCGTCCGCGGCGCAGCGTGCGCGTGGTTGCGTTCGCGAACGAGGAACAGGGCCTACTTGGCGCGCGCGCCTATGCCGACGCGCACGGCGGCGCCGATGTGATCGCCCGGCACGTGATCGGTGCGGAGAGCGACTTCGGCGCCGGTCGCATCTACGGCTTCAACACCAGCGCCCCGGCGGGACAGCGCGCGACCAGCGACGCGATCGCCGAGGTACTGCGTCCGCTCGGCATCGACTATCTGCAGGACAAAGGCAGCCCGGGCCCCGACATCTCGCCGCTGGCGGCCAAGGGCGGCGCCTGGGGCTGGCTGGGCCAGGACGGCACCGACTACTTCGACCTGCACCACAACGCCAACGACACCTTCGACAAGGTCGACCCCGATGCGGTCGCGCAGAACACCGCGGCCTATGCAGTGTTCGCGTGGCTGGCTGCAGAATCCGACGAAAGCTTCGGCAGCGCGCCCAAGACCGACGCCACGCCGGCGCACTGAGGCAGCGCGCCCTCAGGCGCGCACGCGCGCGTGGCGGTCAGCGGTGCTGCTGCCGCCACTGCGCCAGCAGCACGGCGGTGGCCGAGGCGACATTGAGGCTCTCGACCGCGCCGCTGCCGGGGATACCCAGCTTGATATCACAGGCCTCGGCGAGTGCGGCATCCATGCCCTCGCCCTCGGCGCCGAGCACGTAGATCAGCCGCGGCGGCAGCGCGGCCTCGAACAGATCCTCGCCGCCGCGCACGACCGTGGCGGCCAGCTTGAAGCCCGCGCTGCGCAACTGCGCCAGCGCGTTCTCGTCTCGGCCCAGTCGGACGAAGCGCACAGCCTCCGCGCCGCCTTCGGCAACACGCGCGGCCGCGCCCGACAGCGCGAGCGATGCCTCCCGGGGCAGCAACACGGCACCGACGCCGAAGTGCGCGGCCGAACGAAGGATCGCGCCGAGGTTGTGCGGGTTGCCGACGCCATCGAGCCACAGTGCGCAGGCCGGCCCTTCGGGCAGGGTCTGCAGCCAGTCGCCCAGCGGCAGCGGCGCTTCGCGCAACACCTCGGCGACGATGCCCTCGTGATGCGTGCTCGCGGCGAGCTTGCGCAGGTCGTCCTCGCCGACGACGCGGTAGCCCACCCGGTTGGCCGCGCACCACTTGAGCATCGGCTGCAGCTGCGGGATGCGCGCCTCGAGCAGATACAGCTTGCGGATCGCCTCGGGTCGCCGCGCGAACACCGCCTCGATCGCATTGCGCCCATACAGGCGCAGTTCGCGACGGTCCTCACCTGATTCGTCCGCAGACGCCACGGCAGGAGCCGGCCGTGACGATGCTGCAGCCGGCGGCTTCGTGCGCGCACGCGCGCCCCATGGGCTGTCACGACCCGGCGTGGACGCCGGCGTGCGGGGCGTGTCGCGGCCGCTGCCGGACCAGGGGGACTTCGTCATGTCAGGGCACCTTGCGCCAGAAATCGGCATTGCGGATCCCGAGCTTGTCGGGATCGAACACGGGATCAAGCCCCTGCTTCTTCTGCTGCTCGTAATCGCGCAGCGCCTGCAATGCCGGCTTCTGCAGGATCAGGATCGCGACGATATTGAGCCAGGCCATCAGGCCCACACCGATATCGCCGAGCATCCAGGCCATCTCGGCACTGCGGACCGCACCGAAGATCACCATGCCCAGCAGCGCCACACGCAGCAGCAGCGTCCGGCCCGGACGCGCGACGTGGTTGTTGAGGTAGGTCAGATTGGTCTCGGCCATGTAGTAATAGGCCATGATCGTGGTGAACGCGAAGAAGAACAGCGCCACCGCGACAAAGATCGCGCCCCAGCCGGGCAGGATCGACTCGATGCCCGCCTGCGCGAAGCCCGATCCTGCCTCCACACCCGGCAGCGCTTCGTGCAGCATCACGCCCTCGGGGCCGACGACGTTGTACATGCCGGTCGCCAGGATCAGGAACGCGGTCGAGGTGCAGACCAGCATCGTGTCGAAGTAGATCGCCCAGGCCTGCACATAGCCTTGCTTGGCCGGGTGCGAGACCTCGGCCGCCGCGGCGGCATGCGGCCCGGTGCCCTGACCGGCCTCATTGGCGTAGATACCGCGCTTGACGCCCCACTCCACGGCCAACCCGAGCATGGCGCCGAAGCCGGCGTGCACGCCGAACGCACTCTCGAAGATGATGCGGAACATCGTCGGCACGAAATCGTAGTTGATGACCATCACCGTGACCGCGGTGAGGATGTAGGCGATCGCCATGAACGGAACCACCAGCTCGGCGAACGCAGCGATGCGCTTGACGCCGCCGAAGATGATCACCGCCAGCATCAACGCCACGACGATGCCGATGCCCGCCTTGAGCGCGGTGCGTGCTTCCATGCCCATCCACTGGCCGGACAGGTCGCCGCACACCGTGCTGCCGGCGCAGACATTGGCGATGCTGTCGGCGATCGCATTGGCCTGCACGCCCGGCATCAGCAGGCCTGCCGCCAACAGGGTCGCGAATGCGAACGCCAGCGCATACCACTTCAGGCCCATCGCCTTCTCGATATAGTACGCAGGACCGCCGCGATAGCGACCTTCGGCGTCCTTCTCCTTGTAGATCTGCGCCAGGGTGCACTCGACGTACGACGTCGAGGCGCCGAGGAAGCCCATCACCCACATCCAGAACACCGCGCCCGGGCCACCGAACGCGATCGCGGTGGCGACGCCGGCGATATTGCCGATCCCGATGCGCCCGGCCATCGACATCGCCAGCGCCTGGAACGAGGACACACCGGCATCGGACTTCTGGCCGGTGAACGTGAGCCGGGTCATCTCGACAAAGCCGCGCACCTGCATGAAGCGGGTGCGAAGCGTGAACCACAGGCCGGCGCCCAGGCACAGCGCGATCAGCGCCTTGCTCCAGATCAGACCATTGAGGGCGGTAAGCAACTGATCCATCGATCTGGCTCCGGGCTGGACGGGGGCGGATGACGCGGACGACACACGAAGGATCGATTTTCCACGATCAGGGGTCCGAATGCGACGCACTGTCGCAGCGGCGGGCATTGCACCTTCCGGCGCCAGGGGTCAGCCCGACTCAGGCGGCTCGTCGCGCAGCAGTCCGAACAGGCGAAGATCGTGCAGGCCATCGGCCTTGCGTATCGCGCCACGCAGCCGGCCCTCCTCCACGAAACCGCTGCAGACGAGCACCCGCGCCGAGGCCGGGTTGAGATCGAGCACGTTGGCCTGCAGGCGCGTCAGCCCGAGTGCGTCCATCACCCAGGGCACATAGGCCGCGACCACCCGGCGCATGATCCCGCGGTTCCAGTGCACGCGCGCCAGCCAGTAGCCGAGCTCTGCCGAATGCGCACGCTCGCCTGTCCCCTGCCGGGCATCGATGCTGCCGCAGGCCTTGCCGTCGATCTCGATCGCCAGCACCGGCCCGGACAGATCGACCACCTTGCCGGCCAGGAACGCCTCACCATCGGCGCGCGTGTAGGGGTTGGGAAAGCGATCGCTGAGCCCGCGCACGACCAGCGGATCGTCGGCATGGCGCAGCAACGTCTCGAGATCGCCGTCACGCCAGCGCCGCAGCACGAAGCCGTCCCCCTCGATCCGCACGTCGTCCCAACGCATCCCCATGCTCCACCTGAGAACCAGAGGTCAGAGTGCAGCACCGCGCGCGGAATTGCACAACGTTCTTATGGCCTGCGCGGCATGCCGCGCAAGCAGCCCACACTCACCATTTCTGACTCGCCGCTGTGGACCATCCATGGCCCGCTATCGCATTCCCCGACCAGCACAACGCACTGAGGCCCACAGCGCGCGACTTATTTCGGCGGGCGAGTCTGTGTCCACCGAAGTCGGGGTTCAAACGGCTATCGCGGCGGACTGACAGTCGGTGGCCGCGTCAAGCGCGCCATGGATGGCGCGCGCCCGAGTCAAGGCAGGATGCCTTGACCGAGGGGAGAGCGGCTTCCGGCTGGCAGGCCGCTGCTCCTCCGAAGTGAGCGCCCCACCCCCGCATTTGGGGAAAGAACTTTCTGCTTACCGGCCGCGGATCAGGCGTGACCGCCGACGGCGGGGGTTTCGGCTTCCAGGCGCTCGAGTTCCTGGGCCAGGGCTTCAGGCGAGCGCGTGAACGGCGCGAGCAGCGCGTAGAAGGCCGGGACCACGAACAGCGACAGCAGGGTCGAGAACGCGACACCGAAGATGATCACGATGCCGATCGTCGCCCGGCTCGCCGAACCGGGGCCACCGGCCACGACCAGCGGGATCGCACCGACGATGGTCGCCGTCGAGGTCATCAGGATCGGACGCAGACGCACCGCCGAGGCCTCGGCGATCGCCTCGCGGACGTTCCGGCCCTCGTCGCGCAACTGGTTGGCGAACTCGACGATCAGGATGCCGTTCTTGGCCGCCAGGCCGATCAGCATGACGATGCCGATCTGGCTGAACAGGTTGAGCGTGCCGCCCGTCGCCCACAGACCCAGCAGCGCGCCCAGCACCGCCAGCGGCACGGTCAGCATGATCACCAGCGGATGGATGAAGCTCTCGAACTGCGCGGCCAGCACCAGGTAGACGATCATCAGCGCCATCGCGAAGGTCAGCAGCACCGCGCCGCCGGCTTCCTGGAACTCGCGGCTCTCGCCCTTCCAGTCGATCTGCGCGTAGTCGGGCAGTTCCTCGGCGGCGACCTGGCGCGTCCATTCGAGCGCTTCGCCCATCGAGTAGCCCGGGGCGAGCCCGGCGCTGATGGTGATCGCGCGCAGCCGATTGAAGCGGTTGAAGCTGCCGGGCTCGGCGATCTCGCTGAGCGTGACCAGGTTGGCCAGCGGCACCAGCGCGTCGTCGCGCCCGCGCACATAGGTGTCGGCGAGGTCGGCGGGGTTCATGCGCCGCTCGCGACCGGCCTGCAGCAGCACGTCGTACTCCTCGCCGTTATCGACGAAGGTGGTGACCTGACGCGAGCCCATCATCGTCTCGAGCGTGCGTCCGATCTCCTGCACCGACACGCCCAGATCGGCCGCGCGCTGCCGGTCGATGTCCACACGCATCTGCGGCCGCGTTTCCTTGTAGTCCGAATCCGGATCCTGGATGCCGGGGTTCTCGCGCATGCGCGCGAGCATGCGATCGCGCCATTGCGCGATCTCCGCGTAATCCGGCCCGCCGAGCACCAACTGATAGCGCTGGCCGCGGCTGCCGACCAGACCGCCCGGCACGTTCGCGCGCACCTGCACGCCAGGCAACTTGGCGAACTCGGCGCGCAGCGTCTCGACCACCTCGACGGTGCTCTGCTTGCGGTGCTTCCAGTCCTGCAGGAACACGATCACCTGGCCGGTGTGCATGTCTTCGCTGCCGCCCCAACCGCGTGGCACGCGCGAGTTGGCGCGCGCGATCGGCTGGTCGTCGCCGACCAGCGGCGCAAAGATCGCCTCGACGTGCTGCATCTGGTCGACGGTGTAGTCGAAGCCCGCGCCTTCTGGGCCGTCGACGCCGACGAAGAACCGCCCGCGATCCTCGGCCGGCGACAGTTCGCTGGGCACGCGTGCGAACAGCAGCACCGCGGCCGCCACGCACACTGCGATCGCCGCGGCCAGCAGCAACAGCAGGCGACCGGCCGGCAACGCGACCAGTGAATCGACCCGCCGGCCGTAGCCGCTGCCCAGGCGCGCCAACTGCCGGTTCATCCATGCATTGAAGCCGCGCTGCTTGGTATGCGGCCGTACCAGCTTGGAGCACATCATCGGCGTCAGCGTCAGCGCGATGAACGCCGACAGCGCGACCGCGCCGGCCAGCGCGACCGACAGTTCGCGGAACAGCCGCCCCGAGTTGCCCTCCATGAAGCCGACCGGCAGGAACACCGCGACCAGCACCGCGGTCGTGGAGATCACCGCAAAGGCGACCTGCGCGGTACCGCGGCGTGCGGCCACCAGCGGTGGCTCGCCGAGATCGGCACGGCGCTGCACGTTCTCCAGCACGATGATCGCATCGTCCACGACCAGGCCGATGCACAGCACCAGCGCCAGCAGCGTGAGCAGGTTGATCGAGAACCCGAACACATACAGCGCGATGAACGCGGCGATCAGGCACACCGGCACGGTCAGCGCCGGGATCAGCGCCGCGCGCAGGCTGCCCAGGAACAGCCAGATCACCAGGAACACCAGCGCCATCGCCTCACCCAGCGTCCAGTAGACCCGGGTGATCGCCGCATCGATGAACACGGTGTTGTCGGAGGCGACGAAGATCTCGGTGCCTTCCGGCAGCGTCTGCTGGATGCGCTCGGCCTCGGCGCGCGCGGCATGCGCGACATCGAGCGCGTTCGCGGTCGAGGTGCGCACGATGCCCAGCCCCACGTTGGGGACCGAGTTGCTGCGCATGTAGGAGCGCCGCTCGGCCGAGCCCAGCTCGATCTGCGCGACATCGCCCAGGCGTACGACGTAGCCGTCGCTGCCCCGGCGCACCGGGATCTGCGCGAACTGCGAAGGTTCGCGGAAGCCGCGTTCCACGCGCAGCGTGAAGTCGCGCGTCTGCGACTCGATCCGGCCCGCCGGCAGTTCGACGTTCTCGGTGCGCAGCGCATTCTCGATGTCGGCCGCGGTGATGCTGCGCGCGGCCATCTCGTCGCGGTCGAGCCAGATCCGCATCGCGTAGCGATGGCCGCCGCTGAGTTGCACGCGCGCCACGCCGTCGAGCGAGGACAGCCGGTCGAGGATGTAGCGGTCGGTGTAGTCGGTCAGCTCGAGCGTATTCATCGTGCTCGAACGCAGGTTCAGCCAGACGATCGCGTCGGCGTCGGCCTCGACCTTGGAGATCTGCGGCGGGTCGGCCTCGATCGGTATGCGGTCGGTGACCCGGCTGATCGCGTCACGGACGTCGTTGGCGGCGGCCTCGATGTCGCGGGTCAGGTTGAACTCGATGGTGACGTCGGAGCGGCCGTTGCGGCTGCGCGACTCGATCGTGCGGATGCCTTCGATGCCCGACAGCGCGTCCTCGAGGATCTGCGTGATGCGGGTCTCGACCACGGCCGCCGAGGCACCGGGATAGCTGACGTCCACCGAGACGATCGGCGGATCGATGTTCGGCAGCTCGCGCAGCGTCAACCGGGTGAACGCCATGATCCCCAGCGCCACCAGCAGCAGACTGATCACCGCGGCAAACACGGGCCGCCGGATCGAGACGTCCGACAGTTTCATCGCACGTCGTCCTTGGGCGTGTCGGCATCCTCGGCCGGTTGCGCCTTGGCCTCCTGCACCGTGCCTTCGACGATCTTCATGCCCGGCCGCAGCTTGCCGGTGCCGTCGAGCACGATGCGCTCGCCCGGCGTCAGGCCTTCAACCAGTTCGGCCAGGCCGTCCTGGCGCACGCCGATCTCGACCGGCGCCTGCTCGACCGTCTCGTCTTCGCGCACGCGGTACACGAAGGTGTCGCGGCCAACCTGGATCACCGCGATCTCCGGCACCATCAGCGCCTGGCGGGTACGCTGCTGCAGGCGGACCTGGATCAGCATGCCCGGGCGCAGCCGGCGGTCGGGATTGCCGAACGCGCCGCGCACCGTCACCGCACGGGTGTTGGCATCGACGCGGGCATCGATCGTCTGCACCACGCCCTCGAACTCGTCGGCCGGGTACGCCGCGCTGCGCCCGAACACGCGCTGGCCAGGCGCGATGGCCGCCAGCCGGGTCTCGGGCACGGGGAAATCGACATAGACGGTCGAGATGTCGTCGAGCGTCGCGATCGGGGTGCCCGGGGTGACCAGGGCGCCCGGGCTGACCTGGCGGATGCCCAGCACGCCGGCGAACGGCGCGCGGATGGTGCGGTCGCCGACGTTGGCGCGCATCTCGGCCACGTTCGCACGCGCGGCGTCGCGGGTCGCGCGCAGGGTGTCGAGCGAGGCGCGTGCGATCAACTGCTGGTCCACCAGCCCGGCGCCGCGCCGGTACTGCTGCTCGGCCTCGATCGCCGCGGCCTCTGCCGCCTCGAGCGCCGCCTGCTGCTGGCTGCCGGTCAGCGTGACCAGCACCATGCCGGCGTCGACATCGTCGCCGCTGTCGAAGTGCACCCGCTGCACCGTTTCGCTGACCTTCGCGGTGAGCATGATCGACTCGCGCGCCTTGACCGTGCCCAGCGCCGCGACCGTGTCATTCCAGTCGCGCAGCGCGGCCACCGTCGTGGTCACCGGGACCGCCGCACCGCCCTCCGGGCGGGCCGCGCTCTCGGGGCTGCCACAGGCTGCAAGCATCGATGCGAGGAGGGCGACGAGCGCGCACGACACGGTGCCGCGGCGGCCTGGGGCTTGCTCGGACAAGGGAAGACCCTGAGACGGTGAAAGCGCGGGAGTGTACCCGCTGCCCCGTGACGCCGACCGTGCCATCGGATGGTGTCGAAAAAACAGCGTTCCATGTCAACGCATGGTCCGCCGGCGCGTTTTGTCGCAGTCTGGGACGACCGCGCACCGCGCCTGCCCCGCGAGCTCTCCCCATGGCCCTGTACGACAGCATCCTCGACACCGTCGGCAATACGCCCATCGTCCGGCTGAACAGGTTGGCGCCGGCCAACGTCACACTCTACGCCAAGGTCGAATCCTTCAATCCCGGCGGCTCGGTCAAGGACCGTCTGGCGCTGGCGATCGTGCTCGACGCCGAGCGCCGCGGCCTGCTCAAGCCCGGCGACACCATCGTCGAGGCCACTTCGGGCAACACCGGCGTCGCCCTGGCGATGGTCGCGGCTGCGCGCGGCTACAAGTTCGTCGCCACGATGGTCGAGACGTTCTCGATCGAACGCCGCAAGCTGATGCGCGCCTACGGTGCCAAGGTGATCCTGACCCCGGCCGCCGAACGCGGCTCGGGCATGGTGCGCAAGGCACGGGAACTGGCCGAGCAGCACGGCTGGTTCCTCGCCAGCCAGTTCGCCAACCCCGCCAACCCTGCCTACCACCGCAACACCACCGCGGCCGAGATCCTGCGCGACTTCGCCGGCCGCAGGCTCGACCACTTCGTCACCGGCTGGGGCACCGGCGGCACACTGACCGGCGTGGGCGAAGTCCTCAAGGTCGCCCGCCCCGAGGTCAAGGTCACCGCCGTCGAGCCCGCGGGCGCCGCGATGCTGCAGGGCAAGGACTGGGCGCCGCACAAGATCCAGGGCTGGACCCCGGACTTTGTGCCCGAGGTGCTCAATCGCGACATCGCCGCCCAACTGCTGTCGATCGACGACGCGCTGGCGATCGAGACCGCACGCCGGCTCGCGGCCGAGGAAGGCATCTTCGTCGGCATCTCCGCCGGGGCCACCGTCGCTGCCGCGCTCGAAGTCGCCAAGTCCGCCAGCGACGGCGAGGTGATCCTGGCGATGCTGCCCGATACCGGCGAGCGCTACTTCTCCACGCCGCTGTTCGCCGACGTCAACGAAGGCTCGGACGACGACTGGCTGGCGGGCCTGCCTTGAACGCCACCCGGCGCTAGCCCCGCCCCATCCACAGCGCCAGACCGACGCCGAGCACCAGCAGCAGCGCGACCCACAGCAGCCAGCCATAGCGGCCACTGTCGCCGACGACGACGGTCTCCTGGCGCGCCTCGCGCAGCAGCGGCGAGGCGTGCCGGGACACCGTCTGCCGCGCCGCCTCGTCGTCGAGCGCCGGGTCGAGCTCGCGCAGGCGCCGCGCCGCGTCCTCGGTATTGCCCGTCGCGATCCGCGCTGCGACCTCGGTGGGCAGGGTCGCCTCACCCACGGGGCGCGCCTGGGATGAGGGGCGGTAGGGGTCGTCGCGCCCATCGAGCGCCTCGACCGTGTCCTTCGCGGCCCGCAGCGACAGCCCGGGATTGGCATCGCGCAGGGCCTTGATCGCCTCGATCGTGCGCCCGCGGCGCATCAGGTCGTGGACGGGAGGTGGGACGTGCAGGGGCGCGCGATCGCTCATCGAAAAGTCGCTCTCAGGACAAGACCGACGGCCAGCATCGCGCAGACGGCGTGATGCCACGATCCAGCCGCCCTCGATATGCTGCGCCGATGGACCGTCTCCGCGCCCTGCAAGCCGACATCACCCGCTGCGACGTCGACGCGACCGTCAATGCCGCCAACCCCTCTTTGCTCGGCGGCGGCGGCGTCGACGGCGCGATCCACCGGGCAGCCGGGCCCGACCTGCTGCGCGCCTGCCGCGCCCTGCCCGAATCGCGGCCGGGCGTGCGCTGCCCGACCGGTGAGGCCCGGATCACGCCCGGCTTCGGGTTACCGGCACGCCATGTGATCCACACCGTCGGCCCCATCTGGCAGGACGGCCAGCACGGCGAGCCCGCACTGCTCGCCGCCTGTTACCGCAACGCGCTTGCGCTGGCGCAGGCACACGGACTGGCGTCGATCGCGTTCCCGGCGATCAGTTGCGGCGTCTACGGCTATCCGCCCGATGCCGCGGTCGCAATCGCCGTCGCCCAGGTGCGTGAGTGTCTGGCCGAGGGCCCATTGGACGTGCTGTTCTGCTGCCACGACGCCACGATGCTGGCGCGCTACACCGCGGCGCTTGCGGCCTGAGCCACCATCGCGGCATTGCCTGGCCCATAACACGAAACGCCGGCGCAGGGCCGGCGTTTCGAGAGGCAAACGGGGATCAGGCTCAGCCCTTCTTCCACTTGCCCTGTGCGGCCAGGCCGTTGTCGCGGGCGCGGGCGAACACCGTCTCCTGGGCCTTGGCGACGTTGTTGGCCAGATCCTGCGACCACAGCTTGAGCGCGGCCTGCTGCATCGCACGGCCATAGGAGAACGACAGGGGCCACGGGTTCGGCCCAAGGCGGTTCATCGCGTCCAGGTGCGCGGTCGACTGCTCGTCGCTCTGCCCGCCCGACAGGAACACGATGCCCGGCAGGATCGCCGGCACCGCCGACTTCAGGCACATCAGCGTGGCCTCGGCGACCTCGTCGACCTCGGCGGTCTCGCCGCTGTCCTTGCCCGGCAGCACCATCGAGGCCTTGAGAATCGTGCCCTCGAGCATGACGTTCTGGTTGTACAGCGCGTCGAACAGCGCGCGCAGCGTGACCTCGGTGACCTCGTAGCAGGTCTCGATGTCATGGCTGCCGTCCATCAGCACTTCCGGCTCGACCATCGGCACCAGGCCCTGCTCCTGGCACAGCGCGGCGTAGCGTGCGAGCGCGTGGGCGTTGGCCTCGATGCAGGTGCCCGACGGGATGTCCTCACCGATGTTGATCACCGCACGCCACTTGGCGAAGCGGGCGCCGAGCTTGTAGTACTCCTCCAGACGCGCGCGAAGGCCGTCCAGGCCTTCGGTGACGAGCTCGCCCGGGAAGCCGGCGAGCGCGTGCGTGCCCTTGTCGACCTTGATGCCCGGGATCATGCCGTGATCGCTCATGTACTTGGCGAACGGCACGCCGTCCTTGGTCGACTGACGGATGGTCTCGTCGAACAGGATCGCGCCGCTGATGTGGTCCGACAGCTTGGGCGTGGTCAGCAGCAGTTCGCGGTAGGCGCGACGGTTTTCCTCGTTGTTTGGAATGCCCACACCCTCGAACCGCTTGGCGATGGTGGAGGTGGACTCGTCGATCGCGATGATGCCCTTGCCCGGGGCGACCATGGCCTGGGCGATGTCTGCAAGCTGTTCGATGCTCATGTGGCGGTGACGTCCATCGGCGGGGAAAGGCGCCCATTATAGCCCGCCGACCTCGAGCGAGCGCCCGGGGCGCAGTGCCGCCGCGCGCGGAAATCGCGCGCAACGTCGGGGAAAACGTTTACAGCGCGCTGTGATCCGCGCAGGCAGCGCGGGACGGCCGGTGACGGGCCGGTCCCGCGCGCGGGCCGGTTACAGCTCGCCCAGCCCCTCGGCCCGGCCGTCGGCGCCGACCTGCAACAGGCGCAGCGTATTGGTCGCGCCATGCGTTTCCATGTGCTCGCCGCTGGTGAACACCACGCGCTCGCCCGGACCCAGCAGACCGGCGTCGACCAGCAGGCGGATGCTGCCGCGCGCCGCTTCGCGCGGGGTCTGGCCGCGGCTGTCGTAATTGAACGGGAACACATCGCGCATCAGCGACATGCGCCGGCGTGCGCCGTCGTGGCGGGAGAACGCGTAGATCGAAGCGCCTCCGCGGAAGCGCGAGAGGTAGCGCGCAGTGCCGCCCGACTCGGTCATCGCGACGATCGCGCCGACGCCGACGTGCTCGGACAGGAACATCGCCGCCATCGCGATCGCGTGGTCGGCGCGTTCGAGGTTGCGCTGCGCCTTCTCGAAATCGGTGTCGTGCGCGAACTGGCGTTCGGCGCCGACGCACACGCGCGCCATCGCTTCGACCGCGCGCACCGGGTACGCACCGGCGGCGGTCTCGGCCGAGAGCATCACCGCATCGGTGCCGTCGATGACCGAGTTGGCGACGTCGAGCACCTCGGCACGCGTCGGCATCGGGCTTTCGACCATCGACTGCAGCATCTGGGTGGCGGTGATCACCACCTTGTTGCGCGCCAACGACTCGCGAATGATCTTCTTCTGCAGGCCTGGCAGCTCGGCATCGCCGATTTCCACGCCCAGGTCGCCACGCGCGACCATGACCACGTCGCTGGCGTCGATGATCTCGGTGAGGTTCTCGATCGCCTCGGTGCGCTCGATCTTCGACACCAGCGCGGCATCGCTGCCATGCGCACGCGCGATCGAACGGGCCTCTTCCATGTCGGCCGCATTGCGGCAGAACGAGACCGCGATGAAGTCCACGCCGATCTCGGCGGCGACCTGGATCAGCGCGCGGTCGTGGTCGGTCAGCGCGCCCAGCGACAGGCCGCCGCCCTGCTTGTTGAGCCCCTTGCGGTTGGACAGCACGCCATCGTTGAGTACGGTGGTGACGATGCGCACGCCCTCGACGGCGGTCACCTGCAACTGCATCAGACCGTCGTCGAGCAGCAGCACGTCGCCTGCCGCCACATCGCCGGGCAGCCCCAGATAGCTGACGCCGACCTCGTCGACCGTGCCCAGGGGTGCGTCGGGATCGGCGACCAGGTCGAAACGCGCGCCCGCGCGCAGCGTCACCTTGCCGTCGACGAACTTCTCGATGCGAATCTTGGGGCCTGGCAGGTCGGCCAGGATGCCGATCTCGACGCCGGCGCGATCGGCCGCGGCGCGGACGGCCTCGGCGCGCACCTTCTGCGAAGCCGGGTCGCCATGCGAGAAGTTGAGGCGGACGGCGTTGACGCCAGCGGCGATCAGCGCGTCGAGCACACCGGGCGCGTCGGTGGCAGGGCCGAGCGTGGCGAGGATGCGTGTGCGGCGCCGATGCGCCGGGACGGGA
The DNA here is from genome assembly GCF_014192745.1 of Luteimonas sp. RC10. Classification (GTDB taxonomy): domain Bacteria; phylum Pseudomonadota; class Gammaproteobacteria; order Xanthomonadales; family Xanthomonadaceae; genus Luteimonas. The sequence goes on along the minus strand of NZ_JACHYJ010000005.1, from coordinate 168,555 downwards.
GGCAATTCGTTGGCAGTCATTCCGCGATCTTAGTGTCCACCGATGGTCAGGCGCGCGCTGGCGGGCAACGCAACCGAGGCATCCCGGAACGGCATGCCGCCTGCGAGCTTACTTGGAAACGCTTGCAACGGCATGGCGACCGCTGACGGTCAGCTCACCGCCGCGACCAGCGCGGCCGGCGAGTCGACCACGCGGTCGGCACCGGCCTGGCGCAGTTCATCGGCCGAGCCGAAGCCCCACAGCACGCCGATCGCGCGCATGCCATGCTGGCGCGCGCCCTCCATGTCCATCCGCCGGTCACCGATCATCGTGCAGCGCGTGGCCGGCAGCGCCAGCCGCGACAGCGCTTCGGCGATCAGTTCGCGCTTGTAGCGGCGCACGCCGTCGTCGCTGGCGCCCACGATCGTCGTGAACGCATCGCCGAACGGCAGCGCCTCGACGATCCGGCGCGCGAAGCGCTCGTTCTTCGAGGTCACCACCGCCAGCGTGCGGCCGCCCGCCCGCAGGGTCTCGATCGCGGCTGCCACGCCGGGATAGACGGTGTGCTCGCGCCAGCCGATCGCGTCGTAGCGTTCGCGATAGATCGAGATCGCGCGGTCGACCCGGTCGGCATCTCCTGCGAACAGCGCATCGAAGCTGTCGCGCAGCGGCGGGCCGATCCACGGCAGCAGCGTCTCGCGCGGCAGCGGCGCATGGCCCAAGGTGTGCAGCGCATGGGCGATGCCGCCCAGGATGCCGGGTTCCGAATCGATCAAGGTGCCATCGAGATCGAAGAACAGCGCATTGCCACTCACGCCCCGCGCGCCTCCAGCGCCGCGACCGCCGGCAGCGTCTTGCCTTCGAGGAACTCCAGAAACGCACCGCCACCGGTCGAGATATAGGACACGTCGTCGGCGATGCCGTACTTGTCGACCGCTGCCAGCGTGTCGCCGCCACCGGCGATCGAAAACGCCTTCGACGAGGCGATCGCGCGCGCCAGCGCTTCGGTGCCGTGGCCGAACGCGTCGAACTCGAACACCCCGACCGGACCGTTCCAGACCACGGTGCCGGCGTCGGCGATCATCGCCGCATAGCGCTTCGCAGTGTCCGGGCCGATGTCGAGGATCATGTCGTCGGCCTCCACTGCGTCCACGGCCTTGACCGTCGCCGGCGCGTCGGCCGCGAAGGCGGGCGCCACCACGACATCGGTCGGCACCGGAATCTCGGCGCCGCGCGCCTTGGCGTCGGCCATGATCTGCTTCGCGGTCTCGATCAGATCGGTCTCGACCAGCGACTTGCCCACGCCGTGCCCGAGCGCGGCGATGAAGGTGTTGGCGATGCCGCCACCGACGATCAGCTGGTCGACCTTGCCCACCAGCGACGACAGCAATTCGAGCTTGGTCGAGACCTTGCTGCCGGCCACGATCGCCAGCAGCGGGCGCGCCGGCGCGTCGAGCGCCTTGGCCAGCGCGTCGAGTTCGGCCATCAGCAGGGGGCCGCCGGCGGCCTGCGGTGCGAAGCGGATCACGCCGTGGGTCGAGGCCTGGGCGCGATGCGCGGTGCCGAACGCGTCCATGACGAAGACATCGGCGAGCGCCGCGTACTTGCGCGCCAGCGCCTCATCGTCGGCCTTCTCGCCGACGTTCATGCGGCAGTTCTCCAGCAGCACCAGTTGCCCGGGCGCGACCTCGACGCCGTCGACCCAGTCGCGCACCAGCGGCACCTCGATGCCCAGCAGCTCGGACAGGCGGCGGGCGACCGGCGCCAACGAATCGGCCTCGCTCCAGCTGCCCTCCTTCGGCCGGCCCAGATGCGAGGTCACCATCACCGCCGCGTTCTGTGCCAGGGCCTGACGCAGCGTGGGCAGCGAGGCGAGGATGCGCTGATCGGACGTGACCTTGCCGCCATCGACGGGGACGTTGAGGTCCTGTCGGATCAGCACACGCTTGCCGGAAAGGTCGAGGTCGGTCATGCGAACGATGGTCATTGGGACTGGACTCGCTTGAGAAGAGGGAAATGGGTCGCGCCATGCCGTCCATGGCGCCGCATGACGGCTTCGGATGCACCTGCCCGGCCATCCATGGCCGACAATGCCGTGCGCACCGGGCATTGTCGGCGCAGCCGTCGTGGCCAGGCAAACGTCGCCCAGGACTCAGGCGGCCTTGCGCCCACGCAACAGGCTCAGCGCGAAGCCGCCGACCACGAGCACGCCGAGCAGCAGCACGCCCCACAGCGTCCAGGTCTTCCAGTCGCGCGCCGGTGCCGCCGGCTGCAGCGCCGCTTCGCCGGCCAGGGGCACCATTGGACCGGGCACGGCGTCCGCCGGATGCCAGCCAAGACCGTGTTGAGCACGCAGCGCATCGAGCAGCGGCGCGACCGGCGCATCGATGCGCGCCGCGCGGGCGCTGCCGGCCTGCAGCGCATAGGGCGGACGGCCCTCGGCGACGAACACCAGCGTCTCGGGTCGATAGCCCAGACGCAGCGCCGGCGGCGCGCCAGGCGCCGCGGTGGTCGGCGTGAGCCGCCACTGGCGATCGCGGACCGGCGCCGTCAGCGCCAGCGGCGGCGAACGCCGCAAGTCCGCGCTGCTGCCGGCCTGGAACACCACGTGATCGCGCGCGACGGTATGCCAGGGCGCATCGTCGGCATCGCGCCGCTCGAGCGTCCAGCGCCCGGTGCCGTTGCCGGCGAGCGCAATCTCGATGCGCTCCACCGGGAAGCGGCCGTCGCTGCGATAGACGATCGCGCCGCGGTCGTCGGCGGGCTGCGGCGCCGGCACCTGCCAGTGCCAGGCCACCGGCGCCTGCATCGGCGCCAGCTCGGCCTCGATCGCCTGCAACCGCAGCGGCGCCGCGGCTGCATGCAGCGGCGTCAATCGCAGATAGCGCGCATGCACCGGCGTGGGCAGCGCGATGCGCCGTTCGACCAAGCGCTGCGCGTCGCGGCGCAGGTCGAGCACACGGGCTTCGTCATGCACGCTGTGCCACTGGCGCAGATCGTCGGACGCCTCGATGCGGTAGGCCTGCTCGAACGGCGGCTGCGTGTCGTCCCAGCGCAGCCCGAGCGCGGCCACCGGCCCCTCGACCGCGCTGGCATCGACCAGGAACGCGCCGGCAGCCTCGCCGCCTGACGTGCGCATCTGCACGCGCCGCAGGCTGCCGTCGGCGGCGATCTCGCTGATCGCGGCGATGTCGCCATCGCGGCGGCCGGTGTCGGCGGGCAGCGGAAACCACGGCAGTTCGCGCGGTGTCGGCGTCGCCGGCGCCATTGCGGCGTCGACGAAGGCCGCCGGCACCGGACGGCCGTCGCCATCGACCACGACCACGTCGCGCAACGATGGCGACCAGACCTGGGCGTAGATCTCGGGCGTGAGCGTGATGCGGTAGGCACTCGCCGACGGATCCTCGAGCGTCAGTGGCCACTGCGCGGCGAAGTCCGCGTCCGCCGCGGCGACCGCGGATGCGCCAAGCAGACAGACGGCGATGGCAGGACGGAATCGGATCATGCGGGCGCCTCCTCGCGGGGAACGATGGCGCGCGGCGGTGCCGGCGCGAAAAAGCCCACGACCGTGCACAGCAGGCCGTAGGCGATGAACGAGCCGATGCCCCACAGATTGCCGAGGTGGCCGCGATCGACCAGCACCAGCTTGGCCAGCACCACCGCCATCAGCACCGCGCCAGCGAGCCACAGCGCGCGCTGGCCGCGGCGCGAGCCGATGATCCAGCCGAGCACGCCGAGGATGCTCCAGACCACCGTGAGGCTGGTCTGGGCCAGGCTGCTGCCGGCCAGACGCGCAGTCCACGGCGCACCGCCCCAGTGATGCGCGGCGCGCAGCGTGATCGCGGTGACCAGCACGAAGGCCAGCAACGACAGCAGCGGAACACGCGGCACACCCTGCGGCGCGGTGCCGTCCGGCGACCACAGCCAGCGCGCGAGCAGCAGCACCACACCGAGTTGCGCGAGATCGAGCGGGTTGAGCAGCACGATCCACGGCAGCGGTGAACTGTCGCCGGGGTTGCCCAGCGCGACCAGCCACCACAACGCGAGCACGCCCAGCAGCGCGCCGCGCAACGCCGTGCGGATCGGATCGAAGCGCTCGCCCAGCGGCTGCGCCAGCCACGGCCAGCGCCACAACGACAGCGCCGAGACGAGCAGCCACGGCAAGGCGATGGCGACTGCGAACCAGCCGCCAGCCAGCCCGGCCACGCGGGCGACATACCCCAGCAGCAGCGACAGCACCAGCGGCCACAGCAGCCACCACAGCAGTTGCGCCGCCCACGCCAGGCGATCCTCTCCCGCGCGCAGGCACACCAGGCCGCGGAAGCCAAGCGCGGCGAACGCCGCCCAGGCCGGTGCGCCGTACCCGGCGAACGGCTGCACATGCGCCTGCATCTGCCAGAACGCCAACGGCGCGGCGACCAGCAACGCGGCGAACAGCGTCGCGCCCAGTGCCGGGTCGGGCCGGCGGTGATGCACCTCGGCGGCGAGCCAGCCGGTGACCACCGCCAGCACCAACAGCGCGTCGGGCAGCGAGGCCGACGGCACGGCGCGGGTCAGTTCCTGGATCCAGGCGCCCAGCCACCAGGCCAACGCCCAGACATAGGCGATGCGAGCGATGGGCACGCGCCCGGCCTGCCGATAGGCGGCCGCGATCGCCAGGCCCGACAGCGCGATCAGCAGCGCGCCGACGAAACCGCCATTGGCGAACACCGGATCGACCGGCCGCGGCCAGGCCGTGGCCCCGAGCGCATAGGCCACCGCCGCAGCCAACTGCAGGCCCACGCCGGACAGTTGCGGCAGCATGCGGCGCTGGCGCAGGCCCAGCCAGACCAGCCCGGCGCCTTCGAGCGCGAACACGCAGGCGGTCGCACGGGCCGACAGCGCCAGCGGCACGGCCAGCGTGGCGAAACCGACCGCGAGCAGCGCATAGGCCTGGCCGAGTACCGCTTCGCGGCGACGCCGCAGCAGCGCCCAGGCCAGCGCGGCATAGACCGCGCCCACGCCCAGCGCGCACAGCGCGAGCGCAAACGTGCGCCCCTGCAGCAGGCCAGCCTGCAGCGAGAACGCAACCAGCGGAGTGCCGAACACCAGGCAGCCGTCGACGACATCGCGCCGCGACGGCGGCCGGCGCCGCGCGTAGAGCGGCGGGATCGCCAGGTAGAAGGCGAAGAACAGCGCCAGGAACGGTTGGGTCGTGGCGAAATCGCCGGGGCTGTAGCGCAGCACGCCCCAGAGCGTGCCGATGCCGAAGGTGAAGGCGAAGCCCAGCAGGTTGAGCACCCGCCATGCCCGGAACCAGGCGATTCCCAGGATCGCGGCATTGAGCACCGCGTAATACGCGAACAGCGCGACATGGCTGCCACCGCCGCTCGACAGCCAGATCGGTGCGAGAAACCCGGCCAGCACCGCGAACACCGCCAGCGCGCGCGCGTTCTGCAATACCGCCAGCACGCCGGCACCAGCGACCAACGCCACGCTGGCGGCGAATGCAGCGCCACCGGGCAGCATGCCGAACAGCCGGTAGGCGGCGAACACGACGAGCAGCAGGATGCCGATCATGCCGCCCTGCAGGCTCAGCGCGAAGGTGCGATGGCTGTCGCGGCGGCGCCAGCCGAAACCCAGACCGCCGATCGCCGCGGCCGCGACCGCAGCCAGCCGCAGTTCCACCGGCACCGACACCCAGCCCTGGTCGCTGGCGTACTTGAGCAGCGCGGCGACGCCGGCAAACAGCACCAGCATGCCGATCTTCACCGGCACGTTGCCGGTGGTGAACCAGCCGCGCACCCAGCGCGCCGCGCGCGCCAGCGGATCGGGCCCGGCCGGGCGCGGCGCATACTCAGGCGTCGTCTCGGACGCCACAGGCGCGGGGTCGGCATCGCGCCAGGCTGCACGCGGCGGCGCCGGCGGCAACGGCGGTGGCATCGAGGTGGGCGGTGCGGGCCAGGGGTCGGCCAATGACGACGCCTCGCCGCGGTCAGTGATCGGGCCGTCATCGGCCCATGGGCCGGAGGCATCGTCGAACGCGCCGTCCTGCCCGTCCACCGCCAGTGCAGCGGCATCGACCGCCGCGTCCGGCGTTGCGCTCGCGCGCGCCTGCAGCGCTTCGAGCTGGGACTCGAGCCCGGTCACCCGGCGACGCAGGTCGAAGACCGTCACCACCGCGACGATCGACATGATCGGCACCGCGACCAGCAGCGCGACCCCCAGAAAGAGCAATGCTTCCATGGCGCCTATCCATCCGCGCCCACGGCGCGTCTGGGCGCACCTTACCCGGCCGGGCGCGAAAACGAGAAGCCCCGCACAAGGCGGGGCTTCGGGTCGAGCAGGGGCGTGCGAGGGCTTACTTGCCTGCCACCACTCGGGCCAGTTCCAGGCACTTGTTGGAGTAGCCCCACTCGTTGTCGTACCAGGCCACGAGCTTGACGAACGTGGCGTCGAGCGCGATGCCAGCCTCGGCATCGAAGATCGACGTGCGCGCATCGCCGCGGAAATCGGTCGCCACGACCTTGTCCTCGGTGTAGCCCAGCACGCCCTTGAGCGCGCCTTCGCTCTGCGCCTTGATCTCGGCCTTGATCTCGTCGTAGGTCGCCGGCTTTTCCAGTTCGGCGGTCAGGTCGACCACCGACACGTCCGAGGTCGGCACACGGAAGCTCATGCCGGTGAGCTTCTTGTTGAGCGAGGGGATCACCACACCGACCGCCTTGGCCGCACCGGTCGAGGACGGGATGATGTTCTCCAGGATGCCGCGGCCGCCGCGCCAGTCCTTGTTGGACGGGCCGTCGACGGTCTTCTGGGTCGCGGTCGCCGCGTGCACGGTGGTCATCAGGCCGCGCTTGATGCCCCACTTGTCGTGGATGACCTTGGCCAGCGGCGCCAGACAGTTGGTCGTGCACGAGGCATTGGAGACGATCGCCTCGCCCGCGTAGCTTTCATGGTTGACGCCGAAGACGAACATCGGCGTGTCGTCCTTGGACGGCGCCGACAGGATGACCTTCTTCGCACCGGCATCGATGTGCTTCTGCGCGGTGTCCTTGGTCAGGAACAGGCCGGTCGACTCGATCACGACCTCGGCGCCGACCGCGTCCCACTTTAGGTTTGCCGGATCGCGCTCCTGGGTCAGACGGATCTTCCGGCCGTTGACGACCAGCGTGTCGCCGTCGACCGACACCTCGCCCTGGAACCGGCCATGCACCGAGTCGTACTGCAGCATGTAGGCCAGGTAGTCGGGCTCGAGCAGATCGTTGATCGCGACGATCTCGATCTCGCCGTCGAAATTCTGCACCGCAGAGCGCAGCACGTTGCGGCCGATGCGGCCGAAGCCGTTGATGCCTACCTTGATCGCCATGAATCCGGACTCCTGCAGCCGCGCGGGTGCGGCACGTGAAAGGGAAGGAACGCCATGCCGGCGATGCCGGCATCGGAGACAGCACCGCCGATTCTACCGCGAGGCCGGATCGCGCGTTGCCCTGCGGCCCAAGCGCAGAACGATTGCGATGGCGTTGATCGGGATCAAGGCGCACGCCTGTTAAGCGGCGGACACTGGCGCCAGTTCCCACGAAGAGACCGCCACGATGCGTCCGCTGTCCATTGCCCTGCTTGCCCTCGCCTGTGCTGTTCCCGCCCTCCCCGCCGCCGCCCAGTCGGCTGGCGAGTGGACCGTCGCGATCGGTGCCCACAACGTCAATCCCAAGTCCGATAACGGCGCGCTCGCCAACGGCACCCTGCCGCTGTCGATCGGCAGCAGCACCCGTCCGACGATCGCCGTCGAGTACTTCGTGCGCGACAACCTCGGCGTCGAAGTGCTGGCCGCCACCCCGTTCCGCCACGACATCAACATCGAAGGCCTCGGCCAGGTCGGCAGCACCAAGCACCTGCCGCCGACGGTGAGCCTGCAGTACCACTTCAACGGTGCCGGCACCGTCTCGCCGCTGGTCGGCGTCGGCGTCAACTACACCACCTTCTTCGATGAAGAAACCCGCGGCGCACTGGCCGGTTCGCGCCTGGCGCTGAGCAACTCCTGGGGTCTGGCCGCACACGTCGGCGTCGACTTCAAGGTCGGCAACGGTGCCATCCGCGTCGACGCACGCTGGATGGACATCGACAGCGACGTCCGCGTGGACGGCGCCAAGCTCGGCACCGCGAACATCGACCCGCTGGTCTACGGCGCGGCGTACGTGCTGAAGTTCTGATCCATCGAGGTCGACAGGCGGCGCATCCGATACAATGGATCGGATGCGCCGTTTCGTTCTGTCTTCCTGTCTGCTCGCCCTCGCGGCAGCCTCCCCATCCGCACTTGCCTGGGGCCAACTCGGCCACCGGCTGGTCGCCCAGCTCGCCGAGCGCGACCTCACCCCGCAGGCGCGGGCACAAGTCGATGCGCTGCTTGCAGATGAACCCGACCCGACCCTGGGGGGCATTGCCTCCTGGGCCGATACCCTGCGTGAGCACGACCCGGACCTGGGCCGCCGCTCGGCGAAATGGCACTACGTCAACATCGGCGAGTCGGGCTGCCGTTATCAGGCCACACGCGACTGCCCGAACGGCGATTGCGTGGTCGAGGCGATCGTCGCCCAGTCCGCGATCCTGGCCGATACCGCGCGCCCGCACGCAGAGCGCGTCACTGCGCTGAAATTCGTCGTGCACTTCGTCGGCGATGCGCACCAGCCGATGCACGCCGGCTACGCCCACGACAAGGGCGGCAACACCCACCAAATCAACCACCGTGGACGTGGCACCAACCTGCACGCGTTCTGGGACAGCGGCATGCTCAACAGCGCCGGGCGTCGCGATGCCGACTGGCTGACGCACCTGGCGACGCTGCCGGCGCCTGCACCCGCGGCACGCGTGCTGCCACCGCCCGCCCAGGACTGGGCCGAGGCGGCCTGCCGCATCGCGGTCGCACCCGGTGTGTATCCCGCGCGTGGCCGGCTCGGCCAGGATTACGTGAGCGCCCACCTGCCGACCGTCGAGCAGCAACTGCGCGACGCCGGCGCCCGGCTGGGCACGCTGCTCAACGCCGCCCTGGCGCCCGCGGCGCCCTGAATCGCCACACGCACCTTCCCGTCACGGCGGGGTCCTACAGTGGTCTGGCCCGCCCGCAGGAGCCGTTGATGCCACCCGAGGTCGCCCCGTTCTTCCACGCCGCCAGCAGCACGTGGAGCTACGTCGTCCGCGATCGGGCGTCGCGCGCGGCCGCGATCATCGATCCGGTGCTCGACTTCGATGCCGCCTCGGCGAGGACGGGCACGGTGTCGGCCGGCCACCTGCTCGACCATGTGCGCCGCCACGACCTCGACGTGCAGTGGATCCTGGAAACCCATGCCCATGCCGACCATCTCTCGGCAGGCGACTGGCTGCGCCGGCAACTGCCCGGCGCGTGCCTGGCGATCGGCGAGGGCATCCGTACGGTGCAGAAGACCTTTCGCCCGATCTTCAATCTCGGCGAGCACTTCCCGGTGGACGGGTCGCAGTTCGACCGGTTGTTCGCGCCCGATACCGTGTTCGCCATCGGCGAGGTGGCAGCGCAGGTCATCCCCGTGCCCGGGCACACCAGCGACAGCAATGCGTATCTGATCGGCGATGCGCTGTTCACCGGCGACTCGCTGTTCATGCCCGACGGCGGCACCGCGCGCTGCGACTTCCCGGGCGGCGATGCGGCGACGCTGTACCGCTCGATCCAGCGGCTGTTCGCCCTCCCAGATGCCACCCGCGTGTTCGTCTGTCACGACTACGGACCGGGCGGTCGCCCGGTGGCCTGCGAGACGACGATCGGCTGCCAGCGGCGCGAGAACATCCACGTCCGCGACGGCATCGACGAGGCGACGTTCGTGGCGATGCGCACCGCGCGCGACGCGACGTTGGCGATGCCGGCGCTGTTGCTGCCGGCGGTGCAGACCAATCTGCGCGCGGGCGCCCTGCCCGAGCCCGAAGCCAACGGCGTGCGCTATCTCAAGCTGCCGATCGACACGCTGTAGCCGGGCGCCGGGCCACGCTTTACCGGCCATCCCGCCCCCGTTATTCTCGGTCAGACATAACGATTGAACCGGACGATGCCCCTGCCCCGCTCCCTGCTGCCGGCCCTGTTGCTGACCTTGCCGCTGTGGGTGGGCGCGCAGGACGCGCGTCCAGATACAGCGCCTGGACGGGCGTCGCCGCCCGCGGCCATCGCCTCGCCCCAGGTGGTGCCGCTCGACGAGGCGGCGCGTGCGACGCTGGAACGCCATGACGTCGTGTTCGACGACCATGGCACCACGCGCCGTTGCGAAGGCGTATCGCTGGCTGCGCTGCTGCAGGCCAGCGGCGCGATGCCGGTCGCTCCGCTGCGTGGCGGAGACCTGACGCGCTACGTGCTGGTGAGCGCGCGCGACGGCTACCGCGCGCTGTTCTCGCTGGCCGAGCTCGACCCCACGCTCGGTGGCCGCACCGTCCTGCTGGCCGACCGCTGTGATGACCGGCCACTGGAGGCGACCCGCGGTCCGCTGCGGCTGGTGATCGCCGGCGACACGCGCGCGGCGCGCAGCGTGCGCCAGGTCGAGCGGATCGTCGTGGTCGCCGCCCCCTGATCCCGAACCGGACGCCTTGCGATGCCTCCCTCCTTTTCCCGCCATCTCCGCGCCTGGCTGCTGCCGGCCCTGCTCCTGTTCGCGGCGGTGCCCGCCTCCGCGCAGACACCGCTGACGGTATTCGCGGCCGCCAGCCTCAAGGAATCGCTCGATGCCGCCGCCGCCCAGTACACGCGCCAGACCGGCCAGCCGGTGCGGGTGTCGTACGCGGCCAGTTCGGCATTGGCGCGCCAGATCGCGCAGCGCGCGCCGGCCGACGTGTTCGTCTCCGCCGACCAGGACTGGATGGACTGGCTGGCCGAGCGCGGGCTGATCGATGCCGGCTCGCGGCGCGACCTGCTGGGTAACGCGCTGGTGTTGATTGCGCCGGCCGGTAGCGCCGCGCAGCCGTTCGCGCTGGACGCGCGCAGCGACCTGCGGCCGCTGCTGGGCGCGCGCGGGCGCCTGTCGCTGGCGCTCACCGCCAGCGTGCCGGCCGGCAAGTACGCCAAGGCCGCGTTCGCGTCCTTCGGCACCTGGGACGCACTGCGCCCGCGTGTCGCCGAGTCCGACAGCGTGCGCGCGGCGCTCGCCCTGGTCGCCCGCGGCGAGGCGCCGCTTGGCGTGGTCTACGCGAGCGACGCGCGCGCCGAGCCGCGGGTCAAGGTGCTGGCGACGTTCCCGGCCGACAGCCATCCGCAGATCGTCTATCCGGTCGCGCGCGTGGCGGGCAGTGCGCAACCGCGCCAGGCCGACGCGTTCGTGCACTGGCTGGGCAGCGACGCCGCGTCGGAGATCTTCCGCCGCCACGGCTTCACGATCCGCTGAGCCGCACGATGGCGCCCACGGCCTGGTACGCCTTCTCGCCCGACGAACTGGTCGCGATCGGGCTCAGCCTCAAGGTCGCGACCGCGGCTGCACTCGGCAGCCTGCCGCTCGGCATCGCGATCGCCTGGCTGCTGGCGCGCCGGCGCTTCCCGGGCAAGGCGCTGCTCGACGCCCTGGTGCACCTGCCGCTGGTGCTGCCACCGGTCGTGGTGGGGTACGCGCTGCTGGTGATGCTCGGCGGCAACGGCCCGGTTGGCCTGTGGCTCGAACGCACATTTGGCATCAGCCTCGCATTCCGCTGGACCGGTGCCGCACTGGCCAGCGCGCTGATGGGCTTTCCGCTGATGGTGCGCACGATCCGGTTGTCGATCGAGAACGTCGACCGCCGGCTCGAGCAGGCCGCGGCAACCCTCGGCGCCGGGCCGTGGCGCGTGTTCCTGACGATCACGCTGCCACTGGCCTGGCCGGGCGTGGTGGCCGGTGCGGTGCTCGCCTTCGCCAAGGCGCTGGGCGAGTTCGGCGCAACGATCACCTTCGTCTCCAACATCCCCGGCGAGACACAGACCATGTCCTCGGCGATCTACGGTCTGCTGCAGGTGCCCGGTGGCGAAGCCGGCATCTGGCGCCTGGCCCTGGTCGCGGTCGCGATCTCGCTCGCGGCGCTGCTGGCCTCCGAATGGCTGGTCCGCCGCCAGCGCGGAGACCGCGACGCATGAGCCTGGCGATCGACATCCAGCTGCGCCTGGGCCACTTCGCGCGCGCAGTGCGCATCGACGCCGACCAGCGTGTGGTCGCACTGACCGGGCCTTCCGGCGCGGGCAAGACCAGCGTGCTCAATGCCATCGCCGGCCTGGTGCGCCCCCACGCCGGGCGCATCGAGATCGACGGCCGCGTGCTGTTCGACAGCGCGCGCCGGATCGACCTGCCGGTGCATCGGCGACGCGTGGGCTACGTATTCCAGGACGCCCGGTTGTTCCCGCATCTGGACGTCCAGCGCAACCTGGGCTACGGACGCCACACGGGCCCGCAGACCGTCGCGCTGGACGACGTGGTCGAGTTGCTCGGCATCGGCCACCTGCTCACGCGCCGGCCTGCACATCTGTCGGGCGGTGAAGCGCAGCGCGTCGCGATCGGACGCGCGCTGCTCTCGCAGCCGGCAGTGCTGCTGTTCGACGAGCCGCTGTCGGCACTCGACCAGGCACGCCGGGAGGAGTTGATTCCGTGGCTGCAGCGCGTCCGTGACGAAGTCCGGCTGCCGATGCTCTACGTCAGTCATCATCCCGATGAAGTCAGGCGGCTGGCGGATACGGTGCATGTGCTCGACGCCCCGGTCGCATCGGCGACGCCCAGCGAGGGCCGACCGCTCTCACATCGATGACCTTCGGCACTGCGTGCCGTCGCTCGGGATCGCCATTCTCCCGCTCCCGCATCTCGTGTCGGCATCCATGGTCCAGTCGCGCACTCCGTCGCTGCTTCATCGCCCCATCGTCGTCCTCGTGCTCGCCGTGGCAGCCGGTCTGCTGCTGCGCTCGGCCATCGGGCCCGAGCCCAACGTCTGGCTGATCTGGTTCGCCCCCGTGCCCACGCTGTGGCTCGCGCTGTCGCTGCGGCGACGCGGGTTGGCGCACGCGGCGGTGCTGACCGCCACCCTGGTCGCGGCCACGACCTATGCCAGCTATCTGCGCATGCTGATGCCGACGCCATTCGCGGCGCTGGCCGTGTGCGGGTTCGCGGCAGGCTGGTGGCTGGCGATCATGCTGGCGCGACGGATCGTGCTGCGCTTCGCCCGCTGGTGGACCGTACTGGCCTACCCGCTGGCCTGGGCCGCCATCGACCTGGCCATGGGCCGGCTGCTCCCCGACGGCCAGTGGGGCGGCGCCGCCTACAGCCAGAGCGAGTGGCTGCCGATGCTGCAGACGGCCGCACTGGGCGGCACGCCGGCCCTGTTGTTCGTCCTCTGTTTGCCCGCATCCGGGCTGGCGCTGCTGCTCGCAACGTCCTGGCCACTTCGACAGCGCCTGCTCGCCCTCGCAGTGGCCGCGATCCTGCCGTTGGCTGCGTTCGGCTACGGCAGCGCCCGACTGCAGGCCGCGCCGGAGGCCGACGGCCACCTGCGCATCGGCCTGGCGTCGATCGACGATCTCGTACTGCCGCGCATGCCCGAGGCCATCGCGACCGAAGTCCGCGAGGGCTACGCCCGCCTGGTGACGCAGTTGGCCGACGACGGCGCCGAGCTGATCGTGCTGCCGGAGAAGGCCGCGATCCTGACCCCGGCGGCCGCAACCGCCTGGCAGCGCGACTTCGCCGCGCTCGCCCGCCAGCACGGCGTATGGCTCGAAGTGGGCGTCGGGATCGACGACGGCCGCGCGCCACGCAACCAGGCTTGGCTGTTCGACCCCGAGGGGCGGCTGCGCCAGGACTACGAGAAGCTGCGGCTGGCCCCGCCCGAACGCCGCCAGGGCTACCGCCATGGCAGCGAGATCTCGGTGCAGGAGATCGACGGCCTGCGGACCGGCCTTGCGATCTGCAAGGACATGCACTTCGCCAGCGTCGGCCGCCGCTACGGTCGCGACGCTGTCGGACTGATGCTGGTGCCGGCCTGGGACTTCGACTACGTCGACGCCTGGATGGGCGCGCGCATGACCCTGGTGCGCGGGGTGGAGAATGGCTACGCCGTCGTGCGCCCCGCACGGGAAGGCCTGATGAGCGTCAGCGACGGCTGGGGCCGGCTCGTCGCAGAGGCGCGAAGCGCACCGCTGCCCGGCGCCCGGCTGCTGGCCGAATTGCCACGTGCCTCGCCCGGCATGACGCCTTACGCGCGGGTCGGCGACCTGTTCGGACTGCTCTGCCTGCTCGTCACTCTGGCACTGGTGCTGGCGACATGGCGCCGCGGTCACGCCTCCCCGACGGCACGCCGCGCACACTGAGCGCCTCGTCACAAGGCATCGCCGATGCGTCGTCCACGCAAGCACTCGGTCCCGGTCGAACACACCCGGCGCTACCTGGAGCCGGGACCGGTCGTGCTGCTGTCGACCGCCCACCGCGGCGAGCGCGGGATCATGACGCTGGGCTGGCACATGATGCTGGGCTACGACCTGGTCGGCACCTACCTGTGGCAGGCCAATCGCAGCCACGCACTGGCCAAGCGCAGCCGCGAATGCGTCATCAATCTGCCCACCGACGCATTGCTCGACACCGTCGTGGGCATCGGCAACTGCAGCGGCCGCGAGGGCGACAAGTTCGAACGCTTCGGGCTGACCGCGCACGCGGCGACCGACGTCGGTGCGCCGTTGATCGCCGAGTGCCATGCCAACTTCGAGTGCCGGCTGCACGAAACGCGGATCACCGCCGACTACCCACTGTTCGTGTGGCGCGTGGTCCGTGCCCACGTCGCGCCGCGGCCGGTGTGGCCGCGGACTGTGCACTATCGCGGCGAGGGCCGCTTCATGATCGCCGGCCCGACGCGCGCACGGCGCGCGCTGTTCCGGCCGGACATGCTCGACAACTGACGCCGCTGTCGCGCGCCGCGAGCGCCGCGGGTGTTCGTGCGAGCGCCCGCCCTACGTGCGTGCGGGGCCTTCAGAAGCTGTAGGTGAAGGTCAGCTGGCCGTTGCGCTTGTCGCCATAGGCGCCGTAACCGCTGATCTGCGTGGAGTACTGCTTGTTCAACAGGTTGTTGGCGTTGAGCTGCACGCTGAACTGCGGCGCCAGGCGATAGCGCACGAAGGCGTTGACCAGTGCATAGCTGGACTGCTCGAAGCGGCCATAGGCCGGCACCGGATAGTAGATGCCGTTCTGCCAGTTCACGCCGCCACCGAGGGTCAGTTCCGGCGCACTGCGCGGGGTGTAGCTGGTGAACGCCTTGATCGTGGACTGCGGCAGGCGGGTGTTGATGTCCACGCCGTCGGCGTCCTGGGCCACGTAACGCGAGGCACCGAAGGTCGCATTCCAGCCCGGCGCCAGCTCGCCGTTGAGCTCGAACTCGAAGCCGCGGCTGACCGTGCCGCGTGCAGCGACCGATGCAGTCTCTCCTGCCGATCCACCGGGAATCGGCACATTGGTCGACTGCGCCACGTTGTCCTGCTCGATGCGGAATACCGCGAGCGAGGCGTTGAGGCGATTGTCGAACCAGGCACCCTTGACGCCGACCTCGTAGCTCTTGCCGTCGACCGGGTCGAGATAGCGGTTGTTGATGTCGCGCGCGACCTGCGGCTGGAAGATCTCGGTGTAGCTGGCATACGTCGACCAGGTGTCGTCGATGTCGAACACCAGGCCGGCGTACGGCGTGACTGCGTCGTGCTTGCGATCGGCGCCCTCGCCTTCGCTCTGCCATTCGGTATAGCGCGCACCGACGATGAGCTTGAGCGGATCGGCCAGCGACAGGCGCGTCGCCGCGTAACCGGCCTTCTGCGTGATCGTGCCCTGGCTCTGCAACGGCAGCACCGCGACCCAGTCAGGCTGGGAGATATCGCCGGTCCAGCCAAGATAGCTGTCGAACGGGTCCCACGGCAGGCTGTTGCCGAACGCGTCCTTGCCGCCGACCTGGTAATCGCCGTAGTTGGCGTACTCACGCTGGTTGTAGCTCACGCCGGCCATGAACTGGTGTTCGCGTCCGAACGCCTGGAACGGCCCGTCCACGTAGCCATCGACGCCGTCGACCTTGCGGTGGGTGTTGTAGAAGCCCGCCGATGGCGAGACGCCCGTACCGGTGACAGGGTCGAAGTTCGACGCACCCGTCGCCCAGTCGTTGTAGGCCGGGTAGAACAGCTTGTCGTCGGCGTCAGTCTTGTCGTGGGTCGCGCCGATCTTGAACTTCCAGCCATTGGCGAAAGCGTGCTGCAGCGTCGCGAATGCACGCTTGCTGGTGGTGTCCCAGTAGGTCCAGTCGGGCGAAGGATTGAACGTGACCGGGTAGTTGGTCGAGCTGCCGTCGGAGAACACCATCGGGAAGCCGCCCCAGGTCGCCCCGTTGGCGCGCTTGTGCTGGTAGTCGTAGCCCACGCTGAGCTGCGTGTCGGGCGTGAGGTCGGCATCGATCACCACATAGCCCAACTGCTTGCGCTGGCTGTAGCGCTCCATCTGGGCATCGGTCTCGAGATAGCTGCCGATCGCACGGGCGCGTACGGTGCCGCTGGCGTTGAGCGGCGTGGTCACGTCGACAGTCGTGCGGTTGCGGCCCCACTCGCCGATGTTGAGCGACACGGTGCCGGTCAGTTCCGCGCTGTCGGCATGCTTGCGGACCAGGTTGACCGAGGCCGACGGATTGCCCGCGCCGCTGAGCAGGCCGGTCGCCCCGCGCACGATCTCGACCCGGTCGTACAGCGCCAGGTCGAGCCCCGAGTCGCCATAGCTCCAGTTCTGCACCATCTGCGTCGGCAGCCCGTCGAACTGGTAGCTGTCGATGTAGAACCCGCGCGCATAGAACTCGGTGCGCTCGCTGTCGGACTGCGTGCTGCTGACGCCAGTCGTGTTGGCCAGCACGTCGATGATGTCATCGAGGTTCTGGTCGGCGATGCGCTCGTGACTGATGATGCTGACCGACTGCGGGATCTCGCGCGCGGTCAGGTCGAAGCGGGTACCGGCCGAGGTCCGACGCACCGAATAGCCCTCGGCGCGCTCGCCCTTGACCTGCAGGCCATCGAGCGTGGTGACCCGGTCGGCGGCATCGTCGGCGAGCGCGCCCGACGCGAACCCCAGGGAGGACAGCGCGACCAGGGTCGCACAGGCGAGCGGTGCCCGCCGGACAGAGGCAAGACGCAGAGAACGACGGCGCATGGGGGATCTTCTGATGATGGCGGGGAGAGGGCCGCGCGACACAGCCGCATCGCGCCAATACGCGAATGCTAACGATTCTCACTCAATCCCGCCACCCGAAACCGGGGTCAGCGTGCAATTTCCGATGCTGTTCGCTCGAAATTGCACGCTGACCCCCAGTTCTGGGCGACGTGCCCACGACGGCGCCTGCACATCGGCTGGCCGATAACGCCGCCCATGTTCATCCGCATCTGGCTTGCCCTGCTGCTCTTGTCGCTGACCGCCTGCGATGGCTATCCGCGCGATACCCAGGGCAGCACCGAGCGTGCGCGCCAGACCATGCGCGTCGGCGTCAGTCACGACCCGCCATTCGTCGAAGTGCGGGCCGGTCAGGCGCCGAGCGGGACCGAAGTCGAACTTGTCCAGGCCTTCGCGCACGAACACGGCTACCCGATCGAGTGGGTCGAGGGCGGGCACGACCAACTGATGACGGCCCTGCTCGACAACCGGTTGCATCTGGTCGCCGGCGGACATGACGAGGACTCGCCCTGGACGGATGTCGGCTGGTCGCGCGCCTTCGTGCTGCGCGACCCAGAGGGCGGCTTCGCCCGACGCCGACTCGCCTTGCCGCCCGCCGAGAACGCCTGGCAGCTGTCGGTCGACCGCTATCTCCATGCCCGCGAACGGACACTGCGATGAGCGCCGGCGCCAACCGTCCCCACCCGCCTCCCGTCGAACGCGCCCCGGACCCGCTCGGACCGGCGCAGCAACGCGAGCTTCAGCGCGCCGCTCGCCTGTGCTGGTGGTCGCTTGGGCTGCTTGGCGCGGTGTCGGTGATGATGTACGTCGCGATGGGCGGCTCGAAGGCGATGCAGACCGCGCTGGTCGAGGACCTGCTGAGCCTGTTGCCGCCGGCCGCGTTCCTGATCGCGCTGCGCTTTCGCGCCCGCGGCGTCGACCGCACCTATATCAACGGCCGCGAACGCGCGTTCGATATCACCTTCCTCGCGTCCTCGGTCGCGCTGACCGGCATGGGCGCCCTTTTGGTGCTCGACGGCCTGCATGTGCTGATCACGCGGGCGCATCCGGTTGTCGGAACCGTGCTCATCGGCGACACGGTGGTCTGGCAGGGCTGGCTGATGATCGCCGCGCTCGCAGTCTCGGCGATCCCGCCGGTGATCCTGGGCCGCATGAAGCTCAAGGTCGCGCTCGCGCTGTCGTCCAAGCCGCTCTACACCGACGCCGACATGAACAAGGCCGACTGGATGACCGCGCTCGCGGGCATCGCCGGCGTGCTCGGCATCGGCTTCGGCCTGTGGTGGGCGGACGCCGCGGCCGCGATCTTCATCGCCATCGAAGTGCTGCGCGATGGCGTGCGCAACCTGCGCAATGCCGTACGCGACATGCACGACGCTCGCCCGCAGCGCGCCGACCGCAGCGACGACGACCCGCTGCCCGCGCAGGTTGATCAGGCGGTCCGCGCACTCGAGGGCGTGCGCGCCTGCCGCGTGCGCTTCCACGAGGAAGGCCTGCGGCTGTCGGGCGTGGTGTTCGTGGAGACCGAGGATGGCACCCTCGATACGGCGATGGCACAGGCCGTGCGCGAGACCGCCCGCGCCGTCCACTGGCGGATCGACGACATCACCGCGACTGCCGCGCAGCCGCCGCGCACGCCGTCCGCCTGATGGCCCCGCCCCCAAAACCGGGGTCAGAGTGCAATTTCGAGCGCCATCCCCCAGCCCATCACGCTGGAGGAAGGAATCAGGCACTCGGCCCTGGTTTGCGGATGCGTAATCGTGAGGCACCCCGCGCTGCGCGCCCACCCATGCGTCCGGTAGGCTTGCCGGCATGACGTCCCATCTCCACGATCTCGACGCCGCCGTCGCCCGCATCCGCGCCCATGTCGATGGCCCACTGCACATCGGCGCCCCGCTGGGCATCGGCAAGCCGCACCGCCTGCTCAATGCGCTGTACGCCGCGGCGGTGGCCGACCCGTCGCGTCCAATGACGCTCTACACCGCGCTGTCGCTCGATCCGCCGTCAGCTGGCGCCGACCTGCAGGGTCGCTTCCTCGGCCCGTTCGCGCAGCGCCACTTCGGCGAGGATTTTGTCCGGCTCGACTACGTACAGGCGCTGCGGCGCGACGCGCTGCCGCCACACATCAGCGTCGAGGAGTTCTACATGCAGTCCGGCGCGATGCTGGGTTCCACCCAGGCCCAGCGCCGTTACGCCAGCCTCAACTACACCCATGTCGCCCGCGCCCTGGTCGACCGCGGCGTCAACGTGCTGGTGCAGAAGGTCGCGGCCAACGAGGACGGCAGCCGGCTGTCGCTGTCGTCGAACACCGATCTGACCTTCGACACCATCGACGCCCTGGTCCAGGCCGGGCACCCGCGGCCGCTGCTGGTGGCCGAGGTCGACCCCGAACTGCCGTGGCTCGGCGGGACGGCCGCGGTCGACGCCGACTTCTTCGACCTCGTCGTGATGCCACCGCCCCCGTATCCCCGCCTGTTCGGCCTGCCGCGGCAACCGGTCTCCGATGCCGACTACGCGATCGGCTTCTACGCCAGCGCCCTGGTCCGCGACGGCGGCACGCTGCAGATCGGCATCGGTGCGCTGGCCGATGCGCTGTGCCACGCGCTGGCGTTGCGCCACATCGACAACGCCGCCTACCGCCGGGTGCTGCATGCGCTCGACCCCGACCTGATCACGCATCCGACCGTCGTCGCCTGCGGTGGACTCGACCCGTTCGAGACCGGCCTGTACGGCTGCAGCGAAATGATCAACGAGGGGTTCAAGCGCCTGGTCGAGGTCGGCGTGATCCGTCGCAAGGTGGTCGACAAGGCCGCGTTGATGCGGCGGGCCAACGACGGCACCGCCAGCGCCCTGGACCGGGAGCTGATCGAGCGCGACGGCGAGTTCCTGCACGGCGCGTTCTATCTTGGCTCACCGGACTTCTACGCCTGGCTGCGCGGGCTCGACGAGGACACCCGGCGCGGCATCGGCATGAAGCGCGTGGGCGAGGTCAACGAGCTCTACGGGCTGGACGAAGGGCTCGAGCGCCTGCAACGCCGTGACGCGCGCTTTTTCAACAGCTGCATGATGGCGACCGCGCTCGGCGCCGCAGTGTCCGATGCCCTCGACGATGGCCGCGTCGTCTCGGGTGTGGGCGGGCAGTACAACTTCGTCGCGATGGCGCACGCCCTGCCCGACGCACGCTCGGCGCTGTTGTTGCGCGCCACGCGCGAGGCCGGTGGCCGACACGAATCGAACATCCGCTGGCAGTACGGGCACACGACGATCCCGCGACACCTGCGCGACCTCTACATCACCGAGTACGGCATCGCCGACGTGCGTGGCGCGACCGACGAGGACTGCGTACGGGCCATGGTGCGCGTGGCCGATGCCGACCACCAGCCCGCGCTGCTCGAACGCGCCCGCGCGGCCGGCAAGCTCGATTCCCACTTCGTCCGGCCTTCGGCCTGGGGCCGCAACAGTGCCGCACATCTGCGCGACGCCCTGGCACCGTTGCGCCGCGACGGCACGCTGCCGGCCTATCCGCTGGGCAGCGACTTCGACGCCGTCGAACAGCGCCTGTTGCCCGCCTTGGCTTGGCTCAAATCGGCCTCCGTGACCCGCGCGGGCAAGCTGCGCACCGTGCTCGCAGCGCTACGTGAGGGCCGCACCGACGACACCGCCGCGCTGCAACGCATGGCACTCGACGCGCCCCGCGGGCTGCAGGAACGCCTGCTCGCGCGTCTGCTGGCCCTGGGGCTGCGCAGGGCGGCGGCGGCCGACAGCGCGGCCTCCTCACCGGGCGGCTGACCGGCTCCGACCAGCCTCCCTACGTCGGAAGGAGGCCACGCTGGCGTGCAGCCGTCCGGCACCACGCACGCCGATTGCCCGCCGCTTTCGGCCACGCTCGGCCAAGGCATGACGCCCCGCGCGTACGCCCAAGGATTGCAATGCCGGGCATCGCCACCATCATGATGCTTGCCTTCCTGCCCTGCCGATGCCATGACCACGCGAGCCGACCACCTGCGCGATGCCCTCGCCGCCCTGCAGCCGAGCCACCTGGAAGTGCACGACGAGAGCCATATGCACAGCCGCGGGCTCGAAACGCACTACAAGGCGGTGATCGTCAGCGAGGCATTCACGGGCAAGCGCGCGATCCAGCGCCACCAGCTCGTCTACCGCACGCTGGGCGAGCAGATGCAACGCATCCACGCACTGGCGCTGCACACCTTCACCCCGGACGAATGGACCGCCGAGGGACATGTGCCCGATTCGCCGACCTGCCGCGGCGGCAGCAAGCACGACCTGAAGAACGCGGCCGCGCCCAAGCCCCCCACACGCACGCCGTAAGGGCCGAAATCGGGTTCCAAAACCGGGGTCAGAGTGCATTTTCGCGAGGCGAAATTGCACTCTGACCCCGGCTTTTTAGAGCAGAAAGAAGGCCCGCTTGCGCGGGCCTTCGTGTGTCGGGGTGGCCGCGGCGATCAGAGCGCCTTGGCCGCCTCGACGATCTTCTCGACGGTGATGCCGAAGTAGGGATAGAGCTTGTCGGCCGGGGCCGAGGCGCCGAAGCGGTCGATGCCGATGACCGCGCCGTCCAGGCCGACATACGCCCGCCAGAAGCCGGTGACGCCGGCCTCGATCGCGACACGGCGGCGCACCGCATTGGGCAGCACCGATTCGCGGTAGGCCGCGTCCTGGCGCTCAAACACGTCGGTCGAGGGCATCGACACCACGCGCACGCCATCACCAAGCTGCGCGGCGGCCTCCATCGCCAGCCCGACCTCCGAGCCGGTCGCGATCAGGATCAACTCCGGCGTGCCAACGGCATCCTTGAGCACGTAGCCGCCCCGTGCGATGGCAGCAACCTGCGCCGCATCGCGCGCCTGGTGCGGCAGGTTCTGGCGCGAGAACACCAGGCAGCTGGGGCCATCGCTGCGCAGCACCGCCGACTTCCACGCGACCGCCGACTCGACCGCGTCGCAAGGACGCCAGACATCGTTATTGGGGATGTAGCGCAGGCTCGCCAGATGCTCGACCGGCTGGTGCGTCGGGCCGTCCTCGCCCAGGCCGATCGAATCGTGGGTGTAGACATGGATCGCATGCGCCGGGATCAGCGCGCTCATGCGCACCGCGTTGCGGGCGTAGTCGCTGAACACCAGGAAGGTCGCGTCGAACGGCACGAAGCCGCCATGCAGCGCCAGACCGTTGGCGATCGCGCTCATGCCGAACTCGCGCACGCCGTAGTAAACGTAGTTCGCATCGGCATCGTGGCTGGCCGCCGTCTTGCAGCCCTTCCACAGGGTCAGGTTCGAGTGCGCAAGGTCGGCCGAACCGCCGACGAGCTCGGGCAGCAGCGGCGCGAACGCCTCGATCGTCATCTGCGAGGCCTTGCGCGAGGCGATCGTCGGGCCGTCGGCCTGCAGCTTGGCGACGAACGCGTCCGCAGCCTCGGCAAAGTCGGCCGGCAGCTCGCCGCGCGTCCGGCGCAGCAACTCGGCCGCCAGTTCGGGATGCGCGGCCTGGTAGGCCTCGAAGCGGCGGTTCCATGCCTCTTCGCGAGCCTGGCCGGCCGCATTCGCGCGCCAGGCGTCGCGGATCGCCTCGGGGATCTCGAACGGGCCATGGGTCCAGCCGAGCGCGGCGCGCGTAGCGTCGGACTCTTCCTTGCCCAGAGGCGCGCCGTGCGAGGACTCCTTGCCGCCGCGGTTCGGCGAGCCGAAGCCAATCGTCGTGCGGCAGCACACCAGCACCGGCCGGTCGTCCTGCGCGACGGCTTCGCCGATCGCGCGCGAGATCGACTCGGCGTCATGGCCGTCGACGTCACGGATCACGCGCCAGCCGTAGGCCTCGAAGCGCGCCGGGGTGTCGTCGGTGAACCAGCCGGCGGTATTGCCGTCGATCGAAATGCGATTGTCGTCCCAGAAGGCGACCAGCTTGCCCAGGCCGAGGGTGCCGGCCAGCGATGCGGCCTCGTGCGAGATGCCTTCCATCAGGCAGCCGTCGCCCAGGAACACCCAGGTGCGGTGGTCGACGATGGCGAAGCCGTCGCGGTTGAACTGCTGGGCGAGCAGCCGTTCGGCCAGCGCGAAGCCGACCGCATTGGCGAAGCCCTGCCCCAGCGGCCCGGTGGTCGTCTCCACACCCGGCGTCTCGTAGCGCTCCGGATGCCCGGCGGTGCGGCTGTGCAGCTGACGGAAGTTCTTCAGCTCCTCGATCGGCAGGTCGTAGCCTGACAGGTGCAGCAACGCGTACTGCAGCATCGAGCCGTGGCCGTTGGACAGCACGAAGCGGTCACGGTCGATCCAGTCCGGATTGCCCGGGTTATGGCTGAGGTGGTCGTTCCACAGCACCTCGGCGATGTCGGCCATGCCCATCGGCATGCCGGGGTGGCCCGACTTGGCGGCATCGACCGCGTCGATGGCAAGGAAGCGGATGGCGTTGGCGAGTTCGCGACGGGTCGGCGTGGTCATGGGCTCGGGAGCAGCGGACGGAAGCGCCCATTGTCCCACGCCCGCCGCTCCGCTGCCGGCCCACGCGCAGGCCACGCCGCGCCGGCTGTCGACCGGGGCTCAGCCCGGCCGCTGCGGCGCCTCGCCGTCGCCGTGCACGTGGTGCACATGCAGTTGTCCGTCGGCGCCGGCCTCGAGATCGTCGTGGTCGTGCGCGGCCTCGCTGCGCCCGATCACGACCGAGGCCACCATGTCGCCGCCGATGTTCACCGTGGTCCGGCACATGTCCAGGAACCGGTCCACGCCCAGGATCAGTGCGATGCCTTCGGCCGGGATGCCGAACGTCACCAGGATGCTTGCGATCACCGGCAGCGAACCGCCCGGCACACTGGCCGCGCCGATCCCGCCCATGATGCACATCACCAGGATCATCAACTGCTGCACCAGGGTCAGCTCCACGCCGAACAACTGGGCCAAAAACAGCACAGTCACGCCCTCGTAGAGCGCGGTGCCATTCGCGTTGACCGTGGCGCCGAGCGTACACACGAAGCGCGCCACCCGCCGCGGCACGCCGAGGTTCTCTTCGGCGGTCTTGAGCGAAGTGGGCAGCGTCGCCGCACTCGAAGAGGTCGAGAATGCGGTCAGCAGCGCCGGCTGCGCGCCCCGGAGCACGCCAAGCGGGGAGCGTCGGGCCAGCAACGCGATCAGCAATCCGTACACGCCAAAGAAGTGCAGTCCGAGGGCCAGCGCAGCGGTCAGCACGAACCATCCCAACTGCACCATCAGGCCCAGCCCCATCCGTGCGGTCAGCGTGAACAGCAGGGCCGCGACGGCATAGGGCGCCAGGCGGATCACCCAATCGATCAGCTTCAGGCTGATGTCGTACACGCCCTGGACAGCCGATACGAAGCTGCGTGTGCCCGGGGAATCGACCACGGCGGCCGCGATGCCGAACAGCAGCGAGAAGCACATCACCGCGATCAGGTCGGTGTTGGCCGCGGCCGCGACTGGGTTGCGCGGCACCATATTGAGCAGCATCTCGATCACGCCGACCGGCTTATGGTCGCCTGACACGACCCCGGCAGCCGACGAATCGGAGAGCGCGGCCTCCAGCAGAGCCCGGTCGATCCCGGCTCCCGGCTGCAGTAGATGGGTCATCGCCAGGCCGATCAGCACCGCGATGCAGGTGGTGCCAAACACCCATATCAAGGTCTTCCCACCCAGGCGCCCCAACGCGCGCGGATCGCCGATCTCGACCACGCCCAGGATCAGTGCCGAGAACACCAGCGGCACGACCAGCATGAACAACAGCCGCAGGAACAGCTGGCCGACGGGCTCGGTGAGATTGACGATCAGCCCCTCGACCCACGGCTGGAATGCCGGGATGGCCTGGCCGTTGCCCCCCGTCACCAGCCACAACTCGTTGGCGACCGCGTAACTGCTCAACAGGTTGATCGACAGTCCGGCGATGGCACCGATTGCGAAGCCGATCAGCATCTTGGTGTGCAGCGCCATGCCGCGCCCGTTCGATGAGGTCATCCGCCCGTCCCATGCAAAACAGGGGAGCTTAGCAAAGCGTCTCGATGGCCCCCGGCCTGCGAGCCGGTATCCTAGGCGCATGCTCCCGCTCCCCGACACCGGCGCGCCCCCCGCGCGCACGCCGGCCCAAGACGCGCTCGGCGTGCTCCAGCGCGTGTTCGGCCACGCCGCATTCCGCGGCGAGCAGGCGGCGATCGTCGAACACGTCGCCGCCGGTCATGATGCCCTGGTGCTGATGCCCACCGGCGGCGGCAAGTCGATGTGCTACCAGGTGCCCGCGCTGTTGCGCGACGGCGTGGGCATCGTCGTCTCGCCGCTGATCGCGCTGATGCAGGACCAGGTCGATGCGCTGCTGCAGTCGGGTGTGCGCGCGGCCTACCTCAACTCCACGCTCGACGCCGAGACCGCGCAGCGGGTGGAGCGCGAACTGCTGGCCGGCGAGCTCGACCTGCTCTACGTTGCGCCCGAACGCCTGCTCACCCCGCGCTTCCTGTCGCTGCTCGACCGCGCCCCGCTGGCGCTGTTCGCGATCGACGAGGCGCATTGCGTTTCGCAGTGGGGGCACGATTTCAGGCGCGAGTACCGCGAGCTGACGATCCTGCACGAACGCTGGCCGCAGGTGCCGCGGATCGCGCTGACCGCGACTGCCGATCCGCCGACCCAGCGCGAGATCGCCGAGCGCCTGCAACTCGAGGACGCGCGCCGGTTCGTCAGTTCGTTCGACCGCCCGAATATCCGGTACACCGTCGTCCAGAAGGACAACGCCAAGCGCCAGTTGCTCGACTTCCTGCAGGCCCATCGCGGCCAGGCTGGCATCGTCTACTGCCTGTCGCGGCGCAAGGTCGAGGAGACCGCCGAGTACCTGGCCGGCCAGGGCATCGACGCGGTGCCCTACCACGCCGGCATGGACGCGTCGCTGCGCGCAGCCAATCAGCGCCGCTTCCTGCGCAGCGAGGGCGTGGTGGTCGTGGCGACGATCGCCTTCGGCATGGGCATCGACAAGCCCGACGTGCGCTTCGTCGCGCATACCGACCTGCCCAAGTCGATCGAGGGCTACTACCAGGAGACCGGCCGCGCCGGGCGCGACGGCGAGCCCGCCGAAGCCTGGATGTGCTACGGCCTGGGCGATCTGGTGTTGCTGCGACAGATGATCGAGCAGTCCGACGCCGGCGACGAGCGCAAGCGCCTGGAACACCGCAAGCTCGATGCGCTGGTCGGCTATTGCGAGACCATGCGCTGCCGGCGCCAGGTGCTGCTGGCGAACTTCGGCGAGGACTACGCCGGCACCGGCGAAGGCCGGGCCTGCGGCAACTGCGACAACTGCCTCGATCCGCCGGCCGCCTGGGATGCAACCGTCGCCGCGCAGAAGGCGCTCAGCTGTGTGTACCGCAGCGGCCAGCGCTTCGGCGCCGCGCACATCGTCGACATCCTGCGCGGCAGCGACAACGAGCGCATCCGCCAATTCGGCCACGCCCAGCTCAGTACCTACGGCGTGGGCAGCGACCTCGACGCCCGCGCCTGGAAGGCGGTGCTGCGCCAGCTCGTCGCCCACGGCCTGCTCGAGGTCGATGCCGAAGGCTACGGCGGCCTGCGCCTGACCGAGGCCAGCCGCGCCGTACTCAAGGGCGCCGAAAGGGTGATGCTGCGCAAGCCCACCGCCGCCCGCGAGCGCGGACGGACCGCGCGTGCAGTGGCGACGGCCGACATCGAACTGGCGCCGGTCGACCGCCCGCTGTATGAAGCCCTGCGCGCACTGCGCGCGACGCTCGCGCGCGAGCAGAACGTGCCGGCCTACGTGATCTTTCACGACGCCACGCTGCGCGAGATCGCGCGCCAGCGGCCACTGACGCTGGGCCAGCTTGGCGGCATCGGCGGGGTCGGCGCCGGCAAGCTCGAGCGCTACGGCGACGCCGTGCTCGAGACCGTGCACGAAGCCGGCTGATGCGCCCGGCTCCGTGACCGCCGGGCCACGGGTCGCCGCCGAAGCGACGCGCCCGCCGCATCGCCGCCCTGTTGCGCGCTGCGCTACGGCGAAGCGGTCACGACGCAGCTGAAGCCCAATTCCAGTTGTCCGCCGGCCGGTAGCGTCGGGACAACCAGGCCAGCGTTCTGCAAGGCACCGATCGTTGGCGACGCCGGACAGACGGCGCCGCCGCTCGCGCTGCACGAGACGACGGCCGCGCTGCAGTCCAGGCCCGCCACGGCGGGATCGCGAATCACCGCACCGCTGCCGTCCACGCCGTCCAGATGCGCGACTTTCAGGGTGAACGCGACATTGCCGCCCACCGGCACATTGGTCGCTGACGCGGTCTTCTCGATCGACAGATCCAGGTCGTCGTCGAGCAGCGTCCACGTGGCCTGGGCGATCGCGGCGGCGCCACATGACTGGGTGGAGCTGAGCAGGTAGTCGTTCGGGCTCGGCTGCAGGGTCAGTTGCACGGTCCGGCTGCCGTCGATGATGGCATTGCCCAGCGCCGTGAGGCCGAGCGGCCGCGCGACGTTGCCCTCGTAGGTGCCAGCCGGGATGAAGACGCTGAACGTGTTGGTGCCGCTGGGCGTGGTGAAATCCGTCCCCAGCACGGCGGTGCCGCCCGTGACCGAGACCAGGATGTTCAGGTCGTCGTCGAGCGTGCCGACGACCCGCAGCTCCGGCAGGCCGGCGCTGGTCCCTTCCACGGTCTGGAACCCGGTGCCCGTCAGCTCGATGAAGGGCTTGAGATAGACCTGGATGTCGTCGAGGAAGTTGCCGGTCGTCGCCGCACCCGACAGCGCTTCGAAGCCGATGTTGGTGACACCGCCGGTGCCGTTGTAGGCGAAGCTGCCGTTGTAGTCGCGCCACCCGTTGGGCCCGAGCACGGACGTCGCTGTGCCTTGCGATACAGAGATGACTCGGCCGGTGCCGTCGTTGGTGGTGCCCACCTGCACGATCGGTGCGGTGCCGAGCAGGAACGCCATGCGGTCCTCATTGACCGCACTGCTGCGCCCGCGATGACTGAACTGCCAGCGCACCACGTCGCCGGGGACCAGGCAGACATTCTGCGAGATACGCGAGAGCTGTTCCGCATTGAGCTCGGCCAGCTGCGAACCACTGCGCGCGTTCACCGTCAGCCCGCCGTTGGTTCGCGGGGTGCGCCACAGTTCGAGGATGCGCGCCTGCTGGCCAGCGACGAAACCGGCTGGCGGCACACAGTTGCCGACGTTCTCCTGCCCCCACAGGCCATGGCTCGTCGTCCAGCCGGGCACGAACTGCTCGCCGATGTACATGCGGCACCCCGCGGTTTGCAGGTTCGGCTCTTCGAAGCTCAGATTGATGAAGCTGCGTTGCACCGAATTCACCCCCACCTGGGCGGACGCCTGCGGCATGGCGAACGCGGCGATCGCGGCCGCCAGGGCGGCCCCCAGCAGGGAGCCGCGGCGCGGCGCGGAAACAACGGAGTGGCGATCTTTCATAGTCGAACCCTTGCTCATCGATGCGGACAGCCTGCGCTGCGTCTTTTAGTAGCTGCCCACGAAGTTGACGAACCAGCCCCGATGGTCGTAATCGAAATCGGTGAGGTCGTCGGTGAAGTCGGTGAAGTTGTAGCCGGCGCCGATGCGGAAGTTCCGACCGATGTCGCGATCGATTCCGGCCATCCAGCCCTTGCGCGTGCCGCCGTCCTTGACGTCCAGCCAGCGGTACTCCGCCATCGCGTGCCAGCGCTCGATCAGTTCGTAGCGGACCTGGCCCGCGGCGAACGTGGTGGCCGAATCGAACCAGGCACCGGTACCGCGACCGAAGCGCACATCGCCCTCGCGCCGCGCCAGCTTGCCGGCGAGCTCCCAGTGATGATCGAGCCGATACACGCCCTCCAGCGACAGCACCTGCGTCCGCTGATCGTACTGCGCGCCACCGAGCTGGCCCAGCGTCGCCAGGTCGTACAGATAGGTGTAGCGACCGAACAGGCCCCAGCGCGTGCTGTTCCACGGGCGATAGGCGAAGCCGAGATTGCTCTCGATGAACTTGGCGCTGGCGAGCGGGTTCAGGTCGTCCTGGGTGTCGGCGTAGTTGAAGCGCGCGGCAATGCGCCAACTCTCGTTGAGCTTGTGGGTCAGGCGATGGGTGGTGACCCACTGGGTGATCCGCTCGGCGCCGGTGTCCTCACGCCACTCCAGCTTGCTCTGCCAGCTGGTGTCGCCGGAAGTCCGCCCACCGCTCAGGCTCACTGCACGCCGGTCGACCTGGCCGCCGTCGCTGTTGGTCAGTTCGCCGTCGCTCAGGGTGAAGCCGAGGTTCCAGCCGTAGGCCGGGAAGAAATCCATGCCGTAGGTATGGGCCAGGCCGCTCTCGCGCCGGCTCTTGAGGAACTGGCTTTCATTGAAGAGGTTGACCTGGTTGGACAGGCGCCAGCGTTGGCCGAGGGTCCAGCCGTTCTGCGCATTGGGGTTGAACAGCGGGTCGTAGTCGCTGCGGTCGGTCGAATAGGTGTAGGCCCCGTAGAAGCTGTGCTGCGGCGACAGCCGGTACTCGGCATCCACGCGCGCGGCATCGCCGCGATCGCCCGTCGTCAGTTCCGCGCCCACAGTGGAGAGATTGGCGAAGTTGTAGCGCCCCCCCAGCGTGAACGCATCATTGTCCGCGTAGCGGCCGCTGTCGTCGTCCAAGGTCAGCTGCGCGGTGCCGTAGACATCCAGCGCAGTGCCGAAGCGGCGGGTGTAGCGCAAGGCACCGAGCAGGCCTGCGGCGTCGAAGAAGGCGCGCGACTCCTCGACCCGGCGCAACTCGAACGCGAGCGCATCGGCCTCGCCGATCCGCCACTCGGCGTTGGCCTGAGCCTGCGTGAGGGCTTCGGCATTGCGCTCGGCCCGGCTGAAGCGCGCATAGACGCCGACGTTGGCCCCGAACTGGCCCAGCACCTCGGCCCCGTACTCCTCGATCTGCGCACCAGTATCGAAGCGCGAGATCGAATAGCCCGCATCGACCTGGCGCCACCACGCACCCGCACTCCACGGCTGCTCGCTCCAGCCCAGCTCCTGGAAGTTCGCGCGGGCCTCGACCGCCGTCGCCTCACCCTCCCGGGCCCCGCCGGGATTGAGCCGGCTGAAGCTCAGGCCACCGTTGTCGGAGAAGAACACCGGTGCGCTCGTCGATTCGGTCCGGCTGTGCTCGAGCTTGAGGTAGGTGCCCTTGCCGGCCTGAAGCGTGACGTCGGCCGACATCAGCGAGTAGTCCTCGCCGGCACGATTCTCGTCGACGTAGGTCAGACCGACGCCCAGGTGATCGCCAAACCAGTGCTTGCCGCGCACGCCGGCAGCGATCTCGTCGGCATTGAAATCGTTGGGCACCCATTCGTAATCCACGAGCAGCCGCTGTTCGAGACCGTCGAGCGGCGCATCGCGCGTCAGCGTGGGCATGTTCTGCCGCGTGATCTGGGCCAGCGCCCGGGTCAGCAGGATGCGGCCCTGAAGTTCGTCGATCTCGTAGTCGGCGCCGCGCAGCAGCACCACCCGCTGCTCGACGCGGCCGGTGGTCCGGTCGCGCACTTCCAGCACCACCTGGTCGGACCCGGGCAGCACGTCGGTGTGGCGCAGGTAGTACAGGCTGCCGCCGGTGCCGATGAACTCGCTATGGCCGGGCGCGGTCTGCGCTTCGGACGCGAACGTCCGCAACTGGGTCACCGGATCGCCCCAGGCATTGGCACCGCGCGACCGCCAGTTCAGCGCCGCACCGTAGAGCGAGCGCACATACTGGCCGTACTCGGTGCCCGTCAGGCCGGTACTGAAGTTACCCCACAGCGCCTCGTTCTTGTCCCACTCGGCGCGCAGGTAGAAGCGGCCCATGGTGTCGACATCGCGCCAGACGCTCGAGTCATCGCCATAGGTCGGGTAGTACAGATCCGGGTCGAGACGACGGAAGACGTCCTGCGGATCGGCGGATGTGAAGCCGTCGAACAGATCCTCCAGCGGGCGATTCTGGGTGTCGGCCTGCGCGGTGATCAGATACTTGCCCTGGGCTTTTGCCTTCATATAGAAGGCCAGGCGCCCATCGCTGAGGATATCGTCCTCGCGGCCGGCCATAGCCAGCGAGCGTCCAGGCCCGCTGGCTTTGTTCTGATACACCGTGACGTCGGCCAAGCCCACGCCGAAGAAATAGCGACCGCTGACGTCGAGCTCCAGCGCCCGTTGCAGCGGCGCCTCGCCCTCCGACGATTCAAGGCTGATCTCGAAACGATGGTGGCCGATCGGCATCAGGTACTCGGCGACGAACTTGCGCTCCAGATCGACGGGATAGTTCTCGCCGTTGATGCGCAGGCCGTAGCCGGCGGGCAGGTTGCGGCCCTGCACGCGCACCCGAGATCCGTAGATCGGGATGTTCTGCTGGCGCAGCCCGTTGTCGGCGAAGACATCGTCGATCAACGCCTGGTTGCGCGCCTGCTCGATGCCCAGCGCCGTGCCGAGCGAGCGCTCGACCCCGTCGCGTAGCCGCTGGATGCCACGCTCGGCCTCGTCGGGGCGCACCAGTTGCAGCTTCCGCGGCGAGGTCTCGTCGAAGTTGCCCGCGGCGTCGTAGGCGCGCAGGACATAGACCAGTTCGTCTCCGGTCCGTAGCGACAGGCCCGCCGGCAACGCGCCATCCCACTCGCTCTGCGAGACCGCTTCGACCGGCAACCCGAAGCGGGCGACCGGCTCGACCAGATCGGCATCGTTGCCGCGATAGAGCGTCAACTCGTATCGCTCGACGAACGATACATAGTTGCTGCGGACGAAGAACTTGACCGGCTCGGCGATCCGCCCGCCATCGAAGGCCACCATCGCCGGGGCCGACACCGTCAGTTCGGGCGCCCCCAGGCTGGGGTCCTCGGTGGCCCAGACCACGCCACCACCGGGCAGCTGGGCGGAGAACGCGCCACGGACGATCGCACGGCCGGGTTCGTCCAGAGCGACGGACACCCGGCGGTCGGGCTGCAGTGCCTCGGACGACGAGCGCGCGTCGGTGCCGACGCTCACCGGCTGGTCGAAGCTGCGGGTGCGCACCCGGAACACCAGGTCGCCGGCCTCGGTGGTGCAGGCACCGTCCTCGCAATCCATCGTCGGATCGGTCGCGGGTGCCGCCGGCCGGGGCTGCCCCAGCACGGCGGAACTCATGCCCGCCAGGATGCCGATCAAGGCGGTATCGAGCAGTTTCATCTTCATGATCCGGCGATTCCTCACTTGCGCTCTTCATCGACAGGCGCGGTCGGATCGGCGCTGGATTCCACGCGGACCTTCTGCCTGGTCTCCTCACGCAACCGCGCTGTCAGCGCCTGTTGCACCGCAGTCGCACGGCGCAGCCCCAGTGCCGCGTTGTAGGCGTGCGATCCGCGCACGTCGGTGTGACCGACGAGCACCACCACGCCGCCGCCGAGCGCGTCCAGACGCCGGGCGACCTCGTCCAGCAGCGCACCGAACTCCGGCTTGACCTCAGCGCGATCGGTGTCGAACAGGACGGTTCCCAGCAACGCGCCGCGGGCATCGACACCGGCAACCAGTGCGTGCTGGTCGTCCACCACCGTGCGCAGCGCAACCGACAGTCCCGCCCGCGCTTCCGGCCCGACCTGCGCCTGCAGGGCATCGCGCACCGCCGCCGCACGGGCGAATGCCAGTGCTTCTTCGCCAGCCTCGGCGACGATGGAGACATCGCCGCCGCCGTAGCGTTCGACCTGCTCGGCCATGCGCTCGATCGCCGGCAACCACATCGCGCTGACCTCCGCGCTGCCCGGCGCGAAGATGACTTCGCCCAGTTCCAGATCGATCCGCTGCTCGCCACCCGGTATCTGCTCGACCGGCAGGCGCACACCGAAATCGAAGCGGACCGGCAAGCCGGGCGTGACACGCCGCACCAGCGGGTTCGCGGTGGTGAACTCGGTGCCCGGCGGCAATGTGGCCGGATCGACCTTCAGGATGAAGTTGCGACCATGGCGCCAGTCCCCGCCCTGCACATCGGCCAGGTGATAGCGGCCGTACTGATCCGTCTCGATCAGCAGCCCCTCCACCGACGCGATCCGCACGCCAGGAATACCACGCTCGTCGATGCCGTGGTTCTCGACGATGTAGGCCACTTCGTATCCGTTCTCGACCGCCGACACGCGGCGCGTCACCACCGGCTCGGCGGCATTGAGCCCCTTCGCCGCCTCGCCATCGCGCTCTGTCCGGGTCGACCCGTCGGCCGCCATGCGCACCGTGACGCCCTGCCCACTGACCAGAACGAAGTCGTCGGTGAAATCGGGCGCGGTCAGACGCTGGCGGATGATCACACGATGGGCCTCGGCAGGATCGCCCACGGACTGCCGCGCGGAGATCGCACCGATCTCGATGCCGTGGAGCAGCGGCGCGCTGGCATCGGCGAGCGGCTGCGGGCCATTGCCGCGGTCGATCGTCGTCGACCCGGCAACGTACAGGTCGGACGCGAAGCCGCCCTGCACCTGCACTTCGGACAGATCCGCGCGGTCCTGCCAACCGTCACCGTCGCGATCGTCGAACACGGTGCCGAAGACCAGGCTGTCGTCGAGCAAGGGGTCCGACTCCAGCGACACCTGAGCAGTCGCCACATTGGACACCGGCGTCCCGGTCGCATCGACCGCGACCGCTTCATTGATGTGTACGCCCTGTCGCACGCCTGCGCCCACACGCAGCAGATACACGATGGTGGCGCGGTCACCGACAGCGATGTCGATGCCACCGATGCGCAGCGGGTACTGGCCGGTCAGAGTGAACGCGCCATCGCGATCGGCGACCGCCATCGACCCTTCGACGTAGCTGAAGCCCGCAGGCGGCGTGTCCACGACGATGCCGTCGGTCACGTTCACCGCGCCCACGTTCTCCACCGTCACGGTGTAGCGCACCAGGTCCCCGATCTTCACGGTTCGGCTGCCGACCGCCTTGCTGATGCGCAGCTGCGCCTTGTCGGACACCTCATGGCGGGTCTGACAGGT
The DNA here is from genome assembly GCF_014192745.1 of Luteimonas sp. RC10. GTDB lineage: Bacteria > Pseudomonadota > Gammaproteobacteria > Xanthomonadales > Xanthomonadaceae > Luteimonas. Next base: position 134,499 of record NZ_JACHYJ010000005.1, on the reverse strand, counting down.
GGTGCACTCGGGCTCCGAACCACCGCCTTCGTCCGTATAGCCACCGAACACCCGGTTCTCCACCGTGCCGATCGCATCGGCGGTCACCGTGGCCGGATAGACGAAGGTGTAGGTGCCCGGCACGGTGCCGGCGGGCAGCATGCAGACCACGTTGCCGCCCTCGGCAAGACAGCCCGTCGGCAACATACCCACCGCCAGGCCCTGCCCGGGGGTGTCGGACAACCGCAGATCCGAGCGTGTGGCCGAATTCGCGACATCCACGGTCAGTGTGTACTCGATGACGTCGCCGACCTTTACTTCCTGCGCCTCGCCGGGCGTGGCGTGCTTGGCGATGCGCACGCGCGGCTCTGCCAGCGGATGCTCAGTGCTGCACGCGCCGCACACTGGGGGAGGACCGTTCTCGCCGGTGCCGCCGCTGGCGATCACGACGTTGCCGACGGTTCCGGTGGCGGTGCTGTCCACGGTGGCCGTGTACGTCAGCGCATAGCGGCCCGGGAGCGTGCCCGCAGGCAAAGTGCAGGTCAGCGCGCCCGTGCAGGTGAACGCGCCAGCGTCGGTCACTTCGCCGAAGCTCAGGCCGGCGCCGAGCGTGTCGGTCAGCGTGAGCGTGTCGAGGGTGGCCGAGTTGGCAACGACCACGGTCAGCGTGTAGACGAGCACATCGCCTGCGCGCACTTCCGTACCGTTCCCTGGCTCGGAAGTCTTGATGACCTCGATCGTCGGCTGCTCAACCTCATGCTCGGTCTGGCAGGTGGTGCACACCGGCTCGGGATCATTTCCACCCGGCGGCGTGCTCGCCACGACGACGTTGCTCAGGGTGCCGGTCGCATCCGCATTGACGGTCGCGGTGTAGGTCAGCGTGTACGTGCCCGGCAGGGTGCCGGCCGGCAGCGTGCAGGTCAGCGCGCCCGTGCAGGCAAACGCGCCCGCATCGGTCACGGCACCAAAGGTCAGACCTGCGCCCAGCGTGTCGGCCAGGGTCAGCACTTCGGTCGTCGCCGAGTTGGCGACCGTCGCGGTCAGCGTGTAGGTCAGCGTGTCGCCAGGCGACACCTCGCTGCCCGACGCCGGGTTGGAACTCTTGCTCACGGTGATCGACGTGGCGACGACCGGATGCTCGGTCTCGCAGGTCGTGCACACCGGCTCGGGGTCATTGCCGCCCGGCGGGATGCTCGCCACGACGACATTGCCGACACTGCCGGTTGCATCCGCATTGACGGTCGCGGTGTAGGTCAGCGTGTAGACACCCGGCAGCGTGCCAGCCGGCAGCGTGCAGGTCAGCGCGCCCGTGCAAGCAAACGCGCCCGTATCGGTGACGGCACCGAAGGTCAGGCCGCTCCCCAGCGTGTCGGCCAGGGTCAGCACTTCGGTCGTGGCCGAGTTCGCAACCGTCGCGGTCAGCGTGTAGGTCAGCGTGTCGCCAGGTGACACTTCGCTACCCGAGGCCGGGTTGGAGCTCTTGCTCACGGTGATCGACGTCGCGACGACCGGATGTTCGGTCTCGCAGGTCGTGCACACCGGCTCGGGGTCATTCCCGCCCGGCGGGTTGGTCGCCACAACAACGTTGCCCACCGTCCCAGTCGCATCCGCATTGACGGTTGCGGTGTACGTCAGCGTGTAGCTGCCTGGCAGCGTGCCCGCTGGCAAGGTGCAGGTCAGTGCGCCCGTGCAGGCAAACGCGCCCGCGTCGGTGACCGCACCGAAGGTCAGACCGGTGCCGAGGGTATCGGCCAGCGTCAACACTTCGGTCGTGGCAGAGTTCGCAATCGTCGCGGTCAGCGTGTAGGTCAGCGTGTCGCCAGGCGACACTTCGCTGCCCGACGCCGGGTTGGAGCTCTTGCTCACGGTGATCGACGTCGCGACGACCGGATGTTCGGTCTCGCAGGTGGTGCACACCGGCGGCGGATCGTTCCTGCCAGGCGGGTTGGTCGCAATCACGACATTGCCCACGCTACCGGTCGCATCCGCATTGACGGTCGCGGTGTAAGTCAGCGTGTAGCTGCCCGGCAAGGTGCCCGCCGGCAGCGTGCAGCTCAGCGCACCGGTGCAGGCAAACGCGCCCGCATCGGTCACGGCACCGAAGGTCAGGCCCGCGCCGAGCGTGTCAGAGAGCGTCAGCACCTCGGTCGTCGCCGAGTTGGCGACCGTCGCGGTCAACGTGTAGGTCAGCGTGTCGCCAGGCGACACCTCACTGCCCGACGCCGGGTTCGAGCTCTTGCTCACCGTGATCGAGGTCGCAACGACCGGATGCTCGGTCTCGCAGGTCGTGCACACCGGCTCGGGGTCATTACCGCCCGGAGGCGTGGTTGCCGTCACGACATTGCCCACGCTGCCCGTCGCATCCGCATTGACGGTCGCGGTATAGGTCAGCGTGTACGTGCCCGGCAAGGTGCCGGCAGGCAAGGTGCAGCTCAGCGCACCGGTGCAGGCGAATGCGCCGGCGTCGGTGACAGCACCGAACGTCAGGCCCGCGCCCAGCGTGTCGGCGAGCGTCAGCACCTCGGTCGTCGCCGAGTTGGCAATCGTCGCGGTCAACGTGTAGGTCAGCGTGTCGCCAGGCGACACTTCGCTGCCCGAGGTCGGATTCGAGCTCTTGCTCACCGTGATCGACGTCGCGACGACCGGGTGTTCGGTTTCGCAGGTCGTGCAGACCGGCGGCGGGTCGTTCCCACCCGGCGGTGTGGTCGCTGTCACGACATTGCCCACGCTGCCCGTCGCATCTGCATTGACGGTCGCGGTATAGGTCAGCGTGTACGTGCCCGGCAAGGTGCCGGCAGGCAAGGTGCAGCTCAGCGCACCGGTGCAGGCGAATGCGCCGGCGTCGGTGACAGCACCGAACGTCAGGCCCGCGCCCAGCGTGTCGGCGAGCGTCAGCACCTCGGTCGTCGCCGAGTTGGCAATCGTCGCGGTCAACGTGTAGGTCAGCGTGTCGCCAGGCGACACTTCGCTGCCCGAGGTCGGATTCGAGCTCTTGCTCACCGTGATCGACGTCGCGACGACCGGGTGTTCGGTTTCGCAGGTCGTGCAGACCGGCGGCGGGTCGTTCCCACCCGGCGGTGTGGTCGCTGTCACGACATTGCCCACGCTGCCCGTCGCATCTGCATTGACGGTCGCGGTGTAGGTCAGCGTGTACGTGCCCGGCAACGTGCCGGCCGGCAGCGTGCAGGTCAGCGCGCCGGTGCAGGTGAACGCGCCGGCGTTGGTGACCGACCCGAAGGTCAGGCCAGCACCGAGCGTATCGCTCAGGGTCAGCACCTCGGTCGTGGCCGAATTGGCAACCGTCGCGGTCAGCGTGTAGGTCAGCGTGTCGCCGGGCGACACTTCGCTGCCCGAGGCCGGGTTCGAGCTCTTGCTCACCGTGATCGACGTCGCGACGATCGGGTGTTCGGTCTCGCAGGTGGTGCACACCGGCGGCGGGTCGTTGCCACCCGGCGGGGTGGTCGCCGTCACGACGTTGCCCACGCTGCCCGTCGCATCCGCATTGACGGTCGCGGTGTAGGTCAGCGTGTACGTGCCCGGCAGGGTGCCGGCAGGCAGCGTGCAGGTCAGCGCGCCCGTGCAGGTGAACGCACCGGCGTTGGTGACCGACCCGAAGGTCAGACCTGCGCCCAGCGTATCGGCCAGGGTCAACACTTCCGTCGTGGCCGAATTGGCAACCGTCGCCGTCAGCGTGTAGGTCAGCGTGTCGCCGGGCGACACTTCGCTACCCGAGGCCGGGTTCGAGCTCTTCGTCACTGTGATCGCCGTCGCGACGACCGGATGCTCGGTCTCGCAGGTCGTGCACACCGGCTCGGGGTCATTCCCGCCCGGCGGGTTGGTCGCCACAACAACGTTGCCCACCGTCCCAGTCGCATCCGCATTGACGGTTGCGGTGTACGTCAGCGTGTAGCTGCCTGGCAGCGTGCCCGCTGGCAAGGTGCAGGTCAGTGCGCCCGTGCAGGCAAACGCGCCCGCGTCGGTGACCGCACCGAAGGTCAGACCCGCGCCCAGCGTATCGGCCAGGGTCAACACTTCCGTCGTGGCCGAATTGGCGACCGTCGCGGTCAGCGTGTAGGTCAGCGTGTCGCCGGGCGACACCTCGCTACCCAAGGCCGGGTTGGAGCTCTTGCTCACGGTGATCGAGGTCGCAACGACCGGATGTTCGGTCTCGCAGGTGGTGCACACCGGCTCGGGGTCATTGCCACCCGGCGGCGTGCTCGCCGTCACGACATTGCCCACGCTGCCGGTCGCGTCCGCATTGACGGTCGCGGTATAGGTCAGCGTGTACGTGCCCGGCAGCGTACCGGCCGGCAGCGTGCAGGTCAGCGCACCGGTGCAGGCAAACGCGCCCGCGTCGGTGACCGCACCAAAGGTCAAGCCAGCCCCAAGCGTATCGCTCAGGGTCAGCACTTCGGTCGTCGCCGAGTTCGCGACCGTCACGTTCAGCGTGTAGGTCAGCGCGTCGCCAGGTGACACCTCGCTACCCGATGCCGGATTCGAGCTCTTGCTGACCGTGACCGAGGTCGCAACGACCGGATGCTCGGTCTCGCAGGTCGTGCACACCGGCTCGGGGTCATTGCCGCCCGGCGGGTTGGTTGCCACAACGACGTTGCCGACGCTACCAGTTGCCGCGGCGTCCACCGTGGCCGTATAGGTCAGCGTATAACTGCCCGGCAAGGTGCCGGCAGGCAGCGTGCAGCTCAGCGCACCGGTGCAGGCAAACGCGCCCGCATCGGTCACGGCACCGAAGGTCAGGCCCGCGCCCAGCGTGTCGGCGAGCGTCAGCACCTCGGTCGTCGCCGAGTTGGTAATCGTCGCGGTCAACGTGTAGGTCAGCGTGTCGCCAGGCGACACTTCGCTGCCTGACGCCGGGTTCGAGCTCTTGCTCACGGTGATCGACGTGGCGACGACCGGATGCTCGGTTTCGCAAGTCGTGCACACCGGCTCCGGATCGTTGCCACCCGGAGGCGTGGTTGCCACGACGACATTGCCCACGCTGCCGGTCGCGTCCGCATTGACGGTCGCGGTATAGGTCAGCGTGTACGTGCCCGGCAGCGCGCCGGCCGGCAGCGTGCAGGCCAGCGCACCAGTGCAGGCAAATGCACCTGCATCGGTCACTGCACCAAAGGTCAGACCTGCGCCCAGCGTGTCAGAGAGCGTCAGCACCTCGGTCGTGGCCGAGTTGGCGACCGTCACGGTCAGCGCATAGGTCAGCGTGTCGCCAGGCGACACTTCGCTGCCTGACGCCGGGTTCGAGCTCTTGCTCACGGTGATCGACGTGGCGACGACCGGATGTTCGGTCTCGCAGGTCGTGCAGACCGGCGGCGGATCGTTGCCGCCCGGCGGGGTGGTCGCCGTCACGACGTTACCGACGCTCCCCGTCGCATCCGCATTGACGGTCGCGGTGTAGGTCAGCGTGTACGTGCCCGGCAGCGTACCGGCCGGCAGCGTGCAGGTCAGCGCGCCCGTGCAGGCAAACGCACCTGCATCGGTCACTGCACCGAACGTAAGACCTGCGCCCAGCGTATCGGCGAGCGTCAGCACTTCGGTCGTCGCCGAATTGGCGACCGTCGCGGTCAGCGTGTAGGTCAGCGTGTCGCCAGGCGACACCTCGCTACCCGAAGCCGGGTTGGAGCTCTTGCTCACGGTGATCGACGTCGCGACGATCGGATGTTCAGTCTCGCAGGTGGTGCACACCGGCTCGGGGTCGTTGCCACCCGGAGGCGTGGTCGCCGTCACGACATTGCCCACGTTGCCGGTCGCGTCCGCATTGACGGTCGCGGTGTAGGTCAGCGTGTACGTGCCCGGCAGCGTGCCCGCCGGCAGCGTGCAGGTCAGCGCGCCCGTGCAGGCAAACGCGCCCGCTTCGGTGACTGCACCGAACGTCAGACCTGCGCCCAGCGTGTCGGCCAGCGTCAGCACCTCGGTCGTGGCCGAATTCGCAACCGTCGCGGCCAGCGTGTAGGTCAGCGTGTCGCCAGGTGACACCTCGCTACCCGATGCCGGATTCGAGCTCTTGCTCACCGTGATCGAGGTCGCGACGACCGGATGTTCGGTCTCGCAAGTCGTGCACACCGGCTCGGGGTCATTGCCACCCGGCGGCGTGCTCGCCGTCACGACATTGCCCACGCTGCCGGTCGCGTCCGCATTGACGGTCGCGGTGTAAGTCAGCGTGTAGCTGCCCGGCAAGGTGCCAGCAGGCAAGGTGCAGCTCAGCGCACCGGTGCAGGCAAATGCGCCGGCATCGATCACGGCACCGAACGTCAGACCCGATCCGAGCGTATCGCTCAGGGTCAACACTTCGGTCGTGGCTGAGTTCGCGACCGTCGCGGTCAGGGTGTAGGTCAGCGTGTCGCCAGGCGACACCTCACTGCCCGAGGCCGGGTTGGAGCTCTTGCTCACCGTGATCGAGGTCGCGACGACCGGATGTTCGGTTTCGCAGGTGGTGCACACCGGCTCGGGGTCGTTGCCACCCGGAGGCGTGGTCGCCGTCACGACATTGCCCACGTTGCCGGTCGCGTCCGCATTGACGGTCGCGGTGTAGGTCAGCGTGTACGTGCCCGGCAGCATGCCAGCCGGCAAGGTGCAAGTCAGTGCGCCGGTGCAGGCGAATGCGCCGGCGTCGGTGACGGCTCCGAAGGTCAGACCTGATCCGAGCGTATCGCTCAGCGTCAGCACTTCGGTCGTGGCCGAGTTCGCAACCGTCGCGGTCAGCGTGTAGGTCAGCGTGTCGCCAGGCGACACCTCGCTGCCCGAGGCCGGGTTGGAGCTCTTGCTCACCGTGATCGACGTCGCGACGACCGGATGCTCGGTCTCGCAGGTCGTGCAGACCGGCGGCGGGTCGTTGCCACCCGGCGGCGTGGTCGCCGTCACGACGTTACCGACGCTACCGGTTGCCGCGGCGTCCACCGTGGCCGTATAGGTCAGCGTGTACGTGCCCGGCAGGGTGCCCGCCGGCAGCGTGCAGGTCAGCGTGCCCGTGCAGGCAAACGCGCCCGCATTGGTCACTGCACCGAAGGTCAGACCCGCTCCCAGCGTATCGGCCAGGGTCAACATTTCGGTGGTCGCCGCACTGGCGACCGTTGCGGTCACCGTGTAGGTCAACGTGTCGCCAGGCGACACCTCGCTGCCCGACACCGGGTCGGAGGTCTTCGTCACCGTCACGACCGAGGCCAAGGGATGCTCGGTGGCGCAGCTCGTGCAGGTCGGCGAGGGGGGCTGCGGATCGTCCGGATCGCCGCCGCCCGTGGCGATCACCACGTTCCCGACCGACGTCTGCGCATCCGCGCTGACAGTGGCGGTGTAGACGACGCTGTACTCGCCCGGCGCCGTCCCGGTCGGCAAGGTGAAGGTGCGGGCGTTGCCGCTCCCCCCTTCGACGAAGCTGCCGGCGCTGGTCACCGCGCCGAAGATCAGGCCCGCGCTGAGCGTATCGCTCAACACGACGTCGGACTGGGTGGCGGCTTCGGTCACACGTACGTTCAGCGTGTAGGTGATGACCTGCCCTGCGGTCACGATCGAGCCGGCAAGCGGGTCAGCGCTCTTGACGACCTCCACGACCGGACGCGCCACAGTGACCGTCGCGTTCGCGGTGTTGTTGGCAAGATCGATGTCGTTGGTACCCGCCGGCGCGGAGACGGTCGCGACGTTGGTCACGGACGTCGACTGCGCGAACGCCGGAGACGCTCCTGCCAGTCCCAGAAGACACGCCAATACCGTACCGCCGGCGGCCGATGCGGCCGCCCGGATGTTGTTCAACAGCATCCCGCAATCCCCCGAAAAACCTGCCATGGCCCGAGATCGACGGACCCGCATTTCCCTGAACGACGATTCGGCCGCGCGACAAAAGAGCTCGATCGAGCTCGTCGTTCAGAAAGGACGTTCCCCGCGTAATAAGTCGCCCGCGCCAAAAGCACCCACGGCGGGCGGACGGCATTTTATGCACGCAATAATTCGACGTCAATCACAGATTTTCTACATCGCCTTATGTTAGCGAGTGAGAGAATCGGTGAGATAAATAACACGCATTCAGAAAACACTGGCCGATCCGATGACACTGAAAACTGGCGTATTCATTCAGTTCTTGGGCGCTGTCGATCCGACGCAGGGCCACGTAAAACAGGGCAATCTGTGTCCGGCCTTGCCGTCGCCGCCCTAAGATGAAGTCCAGGCGGCACGCGATTGCGCTCGACTGAAGATAAGACGGGGGATGGTTCAAGCCCGGCAAGTGCGTCTTCGGCAACCGTCCACATCGGACTCGCCCTCTCCCGGCGGACGACGGCAACTGGGCCATCGATCGCGTCCGGCCGACGGCTGTACAGCTCTGCGGCTGGTCAGCGCACGCACCCGGCGGAGTGATCCCGAGAGACTGCAGGCAGATCAGACAACCATTGCAGGTGGCGTCAGGCCGGCACCACGACGGACGCACTGCCGGCGCTGCTGTCATCGGGGTGCCCCCTGCAATTTCTGCGCATCGAGGCTGCGCGCTTGATCGCATCGGGGGATCGCCGAACCGCCCATTGCTCCGGTTCGGATGCCACGAACATCCAGACCCCGCACCGAAGCGCCCGCCTCGGCCGGTCCATGCCCGGCGCGCCTCGCATCAGCCCGCCAGTACCACCATCACCAGGTCAGCACGTACCCTACCCCGCGGACCGAGCGCAGTGGCAGTGCCATCCCGGTGCTGTCCTGGCATTTGCGCCGCAGGCGATAGACCAGCATCTCAAGCCGATGGGGATCGAACTCGTGCACGTCGTCGACGAGCCCGGCGATCAGGTCCTCGCGTCGCACCGGCTGTCCCGGCGAGCCGGCGAGTCGGCGCATGACTTGCTGCTCGGCGAGCGTGAGTTCGACCGCGCGGCCGTCGGGCAGCAGGATGTTCCACCCACGCTCGTCGAGCCGCCAGCCGGTCTCGCCACTGCCCTCCTCCCCCATCTCGCCGCCTTCGCTGCCGTCGGAAGGGACGACGCGGCGCGAGAGGTTGCGCAGCGTGGCGATCAACGCGCTGGCCTCGACCGGCTTGGTCAGATACGCATCGACCCCGGCTTCCAACCCACGCAGCCGGTCGCTGTTGGACACGTAGCCGGTCAACATGACCAGCCCGATCGTGGGGGCAGCCTCGCGCAGATGGCGGGCGATCGCGAAGCCGTCCTCGTCCGGCAGGCCGACATCGAGCAGCACCAAGTCGTACCGGCTGGCCACCAGATCGCGATACAGCGCCAGCGCGCCGGGCATGCCGGTCGCCTCGAACCCGGCTGCACGCAGCAAGGGCACCAGGATCTCGTCACGCAGCTCGTCGTCGTCCTCGACCACCGCGACTCTGACACGCTCAACCGCCGCCCCGTTCACGCCATCTATCCCATTCCGAAGCGGGCGCCTCTCCCCGCGGGTCATTCGACAACGATAGCAAAACCCCGGTGAGCGCTGATCCTGGCACCGTCACCTGGCCTGATCACCAGCCACAGCTGCACCAAGCCAGCCGTGGCCGGGACGCGGCATCGGCCCGGGAGACTGGAGCAGCACCCGCGCGGCGGCGGCCGCCTGGGCCGAGAGCGCATCGTCGACACTGCAGCGATCAGCTACGCGGCTGGCGACCACACGGCCATCGCGCAGGACCAGCCGCGCGCCCAGCTGCCGGGGCACGCGCTCGCCGGGCAGCAACGTCCCGGCGAGATTCAGCGGATCGGACGCGCCCACACAGATCAGTTCGCCGTCCGCAGGACGCGCACGGACCGCACGCAGCAGGCCGACGGCCTCGGGCAGCGCGTACTGCTCGCCCGACAGCCCGGCCACGAAGCGGCCGCCGCGGATCTCGCCGCGGGCCTCGAGCCGGCGGTAGACCCGCACCAGCTCCCGCCATGGCGGCAGCCAATCGGGTTCCCGATCGAGGATCCGCCAGCAGACCACGCCGTAGCGCCGCAACAGCACGCGCGCCACGTGCTCCAGGTCCTCGGCATCGGCACCGCCGGCACCGCGCCTGGGCTGGCTCCAGCGCCCGGCATCGGCGATGCCGACCAGCGGCCTCCCGCGCCGGCGCCCACCGGTCGCCGGCCGACGCGAGGGCGGCACCAACAACGCGCGCAGGCCCGTGAAGCTGTCGCAGTGCGCGCGCCCGGCAGCGACCAGCTCCGACAGCCCGTCCTCCAGCTCGGTCTGCAGCAGTCGTGTATGCGCCTGCAGGTCGTCGAAGAACGACGCCCCCTGCCGTGCCAGCACCTCGTCGACCCGGCGCGCGCGCGAAGACAGCGCCTCCGCGTCTGCGGGCGCGGGCGCGGGCGCCAGGCGCATCCAGCGCGGCGCATCCGGCCTCGGCAGCAATGCGATCGGGATCTGCCGCAGGTGGCCGCTGCTCCCTTCGCCAGCACGCGGCCGTAGACGCAGCCAGGCCAGGCGTCCGGTGGTGCACAACGCATCGAGCCAGCCGGGCGAGAAGTCCGGCACCCGCGCCGGCAGCAGATCCGCCTCCCATGCCGCCGCAGGCGCCTCGTAGCCTTCGAGCTGCGCCAGCACGCCGGCCAAGGCCTCGGCACCGTGCACGCGAGCGCCCTGCGACACATGTTGCCAGTCGCACAGGAAGCGCACGTAGTCGGTCACTGGTACCGGCTCGATCTCGCGACGCAAGCGCCCCAGCGTCTCGCGATGGATGCGGGCCAAGAGCCCACGCTCACACCACTCGACCGGCCCCGCCGTGTCGCCGCAGAACCAGCCCTGCATCGCGGTGCCCTCGTGCTCGAGCGCGTGCAGCGCCGGCAGCAGCGCAGACGCCGCCAGGCCGAGTCGCGCAGCCAAGGCCTCGGCCGTCACCGGCCCGAGCCCGCCCAAGCGTGCACGGACCAGTTCCAGCAGCGCGGCCTCACGCGTCCACGCCACTGCGTATTCGTCCGGTACCGCAACCTCGGGCCGGATCGCAGCCTCGGGATGCAATGCGCGCAGCAGCGGCAGTCGCTCGACCGCAACCCAGACCGCGGCCTCGTCGCCCACGGGCACGCGCGTCGCACGCGCATCGCCGGCCAGCGCCGCCAGCAGCGCAGGCCAATGCGCGACGGCCATCCCCTCATCTTCGGCGATGGCACCCAGCATCATCAACGCGTCGTGCATCTCGTCGGGCGTCGCCGCTTCCGGCCACGCCTCCTTGCGTACCCGCGCGATCGCCGCCGGGTCGAGCCGCCCCAAATCGTCCGCCGTCGCTGGATCGTCCCAGCGACGCTGCTGCACCGCCTGGGTCCGACGTTCCTCCAATGGCGCATCGTCGAGAAAGGCATAGGGGCGCGCATTGATCGCCTCGGCGGCCAGCGGCGACGGCGCGGTCAGCTCGCAGGTGCGTACTGCGATCCGGCCGGCCTCGATGTCGCGCAGCACCGCCAGCCAGCCTGACGCGTCCATCGCGACTTCCAGGCAGTCATACAGCGTCTGCGCGACCAGAGGATGTTCGGGGATCTCGCGCTCGCCGACGATGTTCTCCAGGCACGCGACCTGGTCGGGGAATACTGCCGCAAGCAGATCCTCGCTCTTCATCCGCTGCAACTGCGGCGCGACCTTGCGGCCGCCGGCAAAACGCGGCAACGCGAGCGCGGTGGTCGCATTCCAACGCCAGCGCACGCCGAACAACGGCGCGTCCAGCAACGCCTGCACCAGCACCTCACGCGCACTCGCTGCGCGCAGATAGTCCATGACCTCGGCCAGCGGAAAACTGTGGCTGGTCGAGAGCGACAGCACGATCGCGTCCTCGGTCGCCGCCGCCTGCAGTTCGAAATTGAACTTACGGCAGAAGCGCTTGCGCAGCGCCAGGCCCCAGGCGCGGTTGATGCGGCTGCCGAACGGCGTATGCAGCACCAGTTGGGTGCCGCCAGTGGCGTCGAAGAAGCGCTCGAGCACCAGGCACGACTGGGTCGGCAGCACCCCGAGCGCATCGCGTGCACGCGCCAGGTAATCGACCAGTTGCGTGGCCGCTTCAGCCGATAGACCCGCCTCATCCTGCAGCCAAGCGCGGGCACGCGGATGCCCCGACGCCTCGCCCGGCGCGTCGAGCAGGGCCTCGACCTGCACACGCAGCCGCGCCACGCCCGCCGACAACGCGTCCGTGCGACCGGGCGCCTCACCGATCCAGAACGGGATGTTCGGCGGCAGGCCCTGCGCATCCTCCACACGCAACCGCCCTGCTTCCACCCGCAGGATCCGGTAGCTGGCATTGCCCAGTTGGAACACGTCGCCGGTCAGGCTTTCGACCGCGAAGTCCTCGTTGACGGTGCCGATCGACTGCGACTCGGGCTCGAGCAGTACGGTGTAGTCGCCGGTGTCGGGGATCGTGCCGCCGGACATCGTCGCGACCATGCGCGCGCCCTTGCGCCCACGCAGCCGGCGATGCACCGCGTCGCGATGCACGTGGCCGGCGCGCGGTCCGTGGCGCCCGACAAAGCCCTCGGCGAGCATGCGCACAACCGCGTCGAAATCCGCGCGCGCCAACTTGCGATATGACCACGCCCGGCGTACCAGCGCGAACAACGCGTCCTCGTCCCAATCCTGCATCGCAGTTTCGGCGACGATCTGCTGCGCCAGCACGTCGAGCGGCGCCGGCGGGATGCGCAATGTGTCCAACTCGCCGCGGCGCACGCAGTCGAGCAAGGCTGCGCACTCGACCAGTTCGTCGCGTGTCGTCGCCAGCAGCCTGGCCTTCGGCACGCCACCGACCTGATGTCGTGAACGGCCCGCCCGCTGCAGAAACGCGGCGATCGAACGCGGCGAGCCGATCTGGCACACCAGGTCGACATCGCCGATGTCGATGCCCAACTCCAGTGACGCAGTCGCCACCAGCACGGTCAGCTCGCCGCGCTTGAGCCGTTGCTCGGCGTCGAGCCGCGCCTCGCGCGCGAGGCTGCCGTGGTGCGCCGCGACGCGCTCGCGGCCCAGCAGTTCGCCGAGGTGACGCGCCGCCCGCTCGGCCATACGCCGCGTGTTGACGAACACCAGCGTCGTCCGGTGCGCCTGCGCCAGGTCGGCGATGCGCCGATAGAGCTGCATCGCCTGGTCGTTGGACAGCACCGCCGACAGCGGCGTGGGCGGCAACTCGAGCGCCAGGTCGCGCGGCCGGTCCAGTCCGACCTCGACGATGGTGCAGCCGCTGTTCTCCGGCTCCACTATGCCGGCCACGACCTCGCCCGCCCCCGCATGCGGGGCCGAGCCAGGCTGGGCCTGCGCAGTCGCTGCAATGTCCCCACCGCGCTCGCCGACCAGGAACCGGGCCACCGTGTCGATCGGCTTCTGCGTCGCCGACAACCCGACCCGCTGCAATCGCCTGCCGCACAGCGCCTGCAGGCGTTCCAGCGTCAGTGTCAGATGGCTGCCGCGCTTGTCGCCGGCGACCGCATGGATCTCGTCGACGATGACGCTACGCACGTCGCCGAGCATCGCCCGCCCCGAGGCCGAGCCCAGCAGCACGTACAGCGACTCGGGCGTGGTCACCAGGATGTGCGGCGGCCGTCGGCGCATGCGCGCGCGCTCGGCCTGCGGCGTGTCGCCGGTTCGCACCGCTGTGCGGATCGCCACCTCCGGCAGCCCCATCGCCGCCAGCGCCGCGCCGATGCCCGCCAGCGGCGCCTCGAGGTTGATGCGCACGTCGTTTGACAGCGCCTTGAGCGGCGACACATAGACCACTCGCGTCGCGTCCGCCAGCGTGCCGCCGGCCTCGAGGCCCTCGCGCACCAAGCCATCGATCGCGACCAGGAAGGCAGTCAGGGTCTTGCCCGAGCCCGTCGGTGCCGACACCAGCACGTCGCGCCCGGCCGCGATCGCCGGCCACGCCGCGACCTGCGCCGGCGTCGGCGCCGCGAACGTGTCGCCGAACCACTGCGCGACCGCGGGATGGAGGGTGTCGAGGGGCATGGCGCACATGATCGCGGTGGCGACCGGGCGGACGGGTCGGCGGCTACAAGATCCACGATATGCGCCCGCCGCGCGCCTGCTTCAACCGGCGCCGCAGTGCGTGTTCAGCAGTGCCGCAGGATGCCCAAGGGCTGCTGTGCAGCGGGTCCGCTCATCGCGTCCCGTGCACCGCGCCGGCGATCGTTTTCTGGATGCTGTCACTGCGTGTACCCCAGTCGGGGTGATCACCATCGCTCTCGTGACCGGCCAGCGCCTGCCTTGCGCCGTCCAAGATCGTCTCGCACGACAAGCCCAGTACGCACAGCGCCAAGGCGGCGAATGCATCGGCGAACAGCTCCGCAGCGCGCATGTCCGTATGGTCCGAACGCCGGATCGCTTGCTTGATTGCAGCGGGGACCGTCGCCTCATGATCGATCGCGTGCCCGAGCTCGTGAAGAATCGCGAACCGCGTCGTCGTCGGCCCTTGCTCGATCACGTCCCGGGCGATGTTAATCCGCCCGTTCTCGATTCGAGTGCTACCGCCGATCTCCACCACCAGGCATTCGGACAACGTGGTCAGCGTGTCGGCCAGCGCATCGCGATCCTCGGGCAAGACGGCCTCGAATACCGACAACCCGTCGATCGCCGAGCAGATCACACGCAGGTCGTCTTGCCATCGGTCGACCACATGCTGCGACCCGACCACTGCCTGCGCGATGGGCAGATAGTCGTCGATGATGTCGCCGATCGTGAGCGTGTCGTCGCAGAGCGTCTCGCGAAAGTAGTGGACGATATCGTCCAACGCAGCCTCGCCAACCACGCCTCCCTGGTAACGCACGTAGGCGGCCAGCGCATCGACGGCGAGCTGACGGGAATCGGGGGTGTCTTGTCGGCGGGGCATCTCGGCGTCTCCATGGCAGGTGGAAACAGCCTGAGCGCAGGCGACAGCGCATACGATCGGACCGGAACTGATTCGGCCCTCGGTCGTTGTCCGATCTGCGCGGCGTCAACAGCACGCATCGCGCTGCCTCCAGACGGCCAGAACGTTTCCAGAGCGCCGGAGATCTCGTCGACGGAATGGTGGGTCGTGATGGATTCGAACCATCGACCAGCGGATTAAAAGTCCGATGCTCTACCGACTGAGCTAACGACCCATCGACGGGCGGCGTACCACCCGGTCAGCACCTTCTGACCACCAGGGTGGCGGAGGATGCCTGCCGCCCTGTGGCGGCACCGGCGCCAGGCCGGAGGCGCATTGTACCGGACAGGAGCCGTCGTCTGCAGCGGTGCGCCACCGGGCGTGCTCTAGGCGTACGGACAGCCGATGAGCTCGCGCCCCTGCTCGGTCAAGTCGATGTCGCCGTCCTCGGCCAGCACCGCGTAGCCGGCACGCACGGCCCAGTCGGTCTCGGCCTCGGTGATCGGCATGGTGGCGTCGATATCGCGCAGGATCCGCATCTGGTCGTCGGTCAGGGGCATGGGAGGTGTCCGCGGGTGGAGTCCATGCCCACGGTACGGACGCGCCGTGACAGGCACGTCGCGGCGGCATCCGCGCTATGCGTGAAGCCGGCAGACGCCCTCGACAGCGACGACAGGCGATACAGGGGCTGGCTGCTCGTCCGTATCGCCGACCTGCAAGCGACGCGCAATGCGGGACGCCGCGCGCCCCAGGTTGCGGCCGGAGACGGCCGCAAAGCGATCGGCGGCTCAGCCAGCGACGGTGAGCACGTAGTGCGTCGGGTCGGCCGCGCCCGCAGCGGCAAAGCCATCGGCGCGCAGACGGCAGGCGTCGCAATGACCGCACGCCCGACCCTGCGCGTCCGCGCGGTAGCACGAGACGGTCAGCCCGAAATCCACGCCCAGGCGCAGGCCCTCACGAACGATATCGGCCTTGCTCATGTGCTGCAGCGGCGCGTGGACGCGGATGCCGGCGCCCTCGACGCCAGCCTTGGTCGCCAGGTTCGCCAGCCGCTCGAACGCGGCGACGAACTCCGGCCGGCAGTCCGGATACCCCGAATAGTCGACCGCGTTGACGCCACAGAACAGGTCGGCCGCGCCGATCACCTCTGCCCAACCCAGGGCCAACGACAGCATGATCGTGTTGCGGGCCGGCACGTAGGTTACCGGAATGCCGGCACTGCCGGCCTCGGGAACCTCGATGTCGTCGGTCAGCGCCGAGCCGCCGAACGCGCGCAAGTCGACGTCGACGGTCTTGTGCGCGACCGCGCCCAGAGCGGTGGCCACGCGCGCGGCAGCGTCGAGCTCGGAGGTATGCCGCTGCCCGTAGCGCACGCTCAACGCATGCACGGCGAAACCCTGCTCGCGGGCGATGGCGACGACGGCGGCGGAATCCATGCCCCCGGACAACAGGACGACGGCGTTCTTCATGGTCGGACTTCGTGTTTCGTGTTGATCGAAGGCTAGCGCATCGTGCAACCGCCGCGGCTGCGGATCGTCAATGGCCGTTGCGCTGTGCGGCGTTGGCTACCGCCCGGGCTCGTCGTTCCACAGCAGCTTGTGCAACTGCATCTGGAACTTTACCGGCAGGCGGTCGGCGACGATCCAGTCGGCGAGGTCGCGTGCGGAAATTTCGCCCTTGCTCGGTGAGAACAGCACATCGCAGCGCTGGTGCAGGCCCCGCTCAAGGACAAGATCGCGGGCCCATTCGTAGTCGGCGCGCGAGCAGATCACGCACTTGATCTGATCGTGCGCAGTCAGCAGCGCGAGGTTGTCCCACAGATTACGGTGCGCCTCGCCCGAGCCCGGCGTCTTGATGTCGACGACCCGGCTCACGCGCGGGTCGACGTCGGAGACATCGAGCGCGCCCGAGGTTTCGAGCGAGACCTGGTAGCCGGCATCGCACAGCCGCTCGAGCAGACCGATACAGCGCTTCTGCGCCAGCGGCTCGCCGCCGGTCACGCAGACATGCCGCACGCCCTGGCGGGCGACTTCGGCGAGGATCGCGTCGATCGTCCACCACTCACCGCCGTGGAAGGCGTAGGCGGTGTCGCAGTAGCCGCAGCGCAGCGGGCAGCCGGTCAGACGGACAAACACCGTGGGCCAGCCCGCGTCACGGGCCTCGCCCTGCAGCGACAGGAAGATCTCGGTGAGCTTGAGCCGGTCGGCCGCGGATGCGGCGACCGCATCGGGCGCGACGGCGGTCATCGGGTCAACGCAGGCGCGAGAGCTGGATCGCGCGCAACCGGTCGGCTGCCGTGCGGGCCGCATCGGTGCCCGGATACTGTGTGCCGACCTCGGCCAGCGTGGCCTCGGCCGCGTCCAGATTCTTCAGCCCGTACTGCGACAGGCCGACCTTGAGCAGGGCGCCGGGCGCCTTGTCGCTGGTCGGATAGCGCTGCAGCAGCGCGCGGAACTGCTCTTCGGCCAAGGCGTAGTTCTGGGTGACGTAATAGCTCTCGCCCAGCCAGTACAGCGCATTGGGCGCATAGCTGCCCTGCGGATGCTGGGCCAGGAAGGCCTGGAACAAGGTCGCCGATTCGGCGTAGTCGCCATTGCGCAGCGCGGCAAACGCCTGCTCGTAGGCGCCGCGCTCGTCGGCCGGCGCCTGCGCCGTCGTCGGCGAGGCGGCAGGCGGCGGCGTGACCCCACCTTGTGACGCCGGCGCGGGCGCGGACCCGACGGCCCCGCGCCCAAGCTCGGGGAGCTCCATGCCGCCGGCACCACCGGCGCCACTCGCACCGCCTCCAGCGCCCTCGAGCCGGTTAAGCCGGCCGTCGATATCCAGGTACTGGCTACGGTTGCTGTTCTTGAGCTGTTCGTTCTGCTGCTGCAGTTCCTCGACCTGCGAACGCAGAGCGACGAGTTCCTGCCGCAACTGGTTGACCTGGTTGAGCAGGTCCATGTTCGCGCTGGTATCTCCCGAGCGGGCCTCGAGCGCGGCGACGCGGTCGGCCAGGCTCGCACGCTGCGCGGACGCGGGCGCGGCGACCACGAGGGTCGCCGCGAACGCAACTGGGAGTACCAGCCATTGACGCATCGAAAGCATCAGCGGGCGGTGTAGATGATCTCGACGCGACGATTGCGGGCCCAGCAATCCTCGTTCGACTCGGTGCACACCGGACGCTCTTCGCCGTAGCTCACGACAGCCAGCTGGGCAGCCGAACCACCGTTGGCCTGCAGCGCCGAGGACACGCCATTGCCACGGCGCTCGCCCAGGCCCTGGTTGTACTCGCGGCTACCGCGCTCGTCGGCGTGGCCTTCAAGCGAGATGCGCGCCGAGCTGCGGTCGCGCAGGTACTTGGCGTGGCAGCTGACGATGGCCTGGAACTCCGGACGCAGCGAGTCCTGATCCAGATCGAAGTACACCACGCGCTGGCGCAGGCAGGCATCGCTGTCCAGGTCGGCCGGCGTGTAGGCACCTGCGGTCGACGGGGTCGGCGCGACCGTGCCGGTGGACGGACCGGTGTCGACCGGCGCTTCTTCCTTCACCTTCTTGGAACACGCGACGGCGGCGGTGCAGAGCAGCGCTGCCAGCATCACACGGGTGGTCGTCTTCATCTCGTCGATCCTTGGTTATGTCGAATCAGGGCAGTGAGTATTGTTGTTAAGGACGTGCAGGCAGCGTCAGCGCTGTTCCCGGAACGGACCCCATGCCGGTTCGCGCACATCACCATCGGCGAGGACGAGGCGCTGGCGTACCCGGCCATCCGAAGAGACCGCGTACAGCACACCCCTACGCCCCTCGCGCGCCGCGTACAGGACCATGCCGGCGTTCGGAGCGAAACTCGGCGATTCGTCGAGCGATCCGGGCGACAGCGTGGACCAGCGGGGCGACCCCAGGCTGCGATCCAGCAGTGCAATACGGTACACGTTGCCCGACCCTTGCGCCACGACGATTTTCTTGCCATCGAAAGAGACCGACGGGTCGGCGTTGTAGCTGCCCTCGAAGGTCACCCGGGTGGCGTTGCCGCCGCTCGCCGGCGCCTGATAGACCTGCGGCCGGCCGCCCCGGTCGGAGATGAAGTACAGGCTGGCACCATCGGGCGCCCAGACCGGCGACGTGTCGATCGCGAAGTGGTTGGTCACCTGGGTCAGCGCCTTGCTGCCCAGGTCCATGACGTAGATCTCGGGGTTGCCGCTGCGCGAGAGCGACAGCGCCAGACGCCGGCCATCGGGCGAGAACGCCGGGGCGCCGTTGATGCCGCGGAAGCTGGAGACCAGTTCCCGGCCACCGGTCGAGATGTCCTGGATGTAGATCGCCGAATTGCCGCGCTCGAAGCTCACGTAGGCGATGCGGCGACCGTCCGGGCTCCAGGCTGGCGAGAGCAGCGGCTCGTTGGAGCGCACCACGGTCTGCGGGTTGTGGCCATCGGAATCGGCGACGACCAGCGCATACCGGGCGCTCTGCCCCAACCCGGTCTGGGTCACGTAGGCGATCCGGGTCCAGAACGCACCGCGCACGCCGGTGATCTTCTCGTAGATCGCGTCGGCCATCTGGTGGGCGACGTCTCGCATCGCGTTGGCGCGAGCGGTCATCGCCAGGCCGAGCATGCGTTCCTGCTTGGCGACGTCGAACAGCTCGTACTCGACCCGGTAGCCACCGCCGCCGGCGTCGACGACCCGGCCCACGACCAGGAAGTCCTGGCGCAGCGCGCGCCACGTCGGGTACTGCACCTCGCTGCCGCGGGTCGGGCGCTCGACGATGTCGCGGTCGGGCAGCGTACGGAACTGGCCGGAGCGGTCGAGGTCGGCGCGGATCACTGCGGCCACGTCGGTGTCGGGCGCGGTGCCGCTACCCTGGTAGGGCATCGGAACGACCGCGATCGGCATCGCCTGCGCGCTGCCGCCGGTGATATCGATCTCCAGCCCCTGCTGCTGCGCACTGGCCATCATCGGCAGCGCGAGCGCGAACAGGGCGATCAGACAACGGATCAGGATGGGTTTCATCGGCCTACCGGACATGGGAATGGAGAGAGACCCGCGCAGCTTGGCCGCTGCACGGCGCAACAGGATGAATCCGGGCGCAATCATGGCGCGCCGCTGGTGAAGGTGATGACGAGCTGGCGCTCGAACACCCGCTCGAACCCCGCGTACGGCAATGGCGAGGCCCGGTATACCGCCTCGAGCAAGGATTGCCGGGCGCTCGCATCGAATCCGCATTCGAGCACGGGCTCGACCGACACCACGTCGCCGCCGGGCAACTGCCGGACCAGGACCCGGCAACGCACATCCCCGGCGATGTCGGGCTTGCGCCACTGGCTCTGCACGGCCTGATGCAGCGCCATCCGATAGCGAGCCTCGAGCGCGTCGTCAGCACGGCCAGCGCCCGGTGTCGCCAAGCCGCACAGCGCCAGCACGCCCGCTACGAAGGCCGCCCGGGCCGTCGAAACCGCAGCCGGCATCGATCAGTCCTGCGCGGTGAAGTTGAAGTTGAGCCGGCGGTTGAAGACCGATTCGAAGCCGGCGTACGGCAGCGGTTCGGCGGCACGCACCGCAGCCTCGACCGAGCGCCGCCCCTGGGCGTCGTAGGGGCACGATGGATCGAACTCGACGCTGATCACCTCGCCGCCCGGCAACTGGGTGATGTACAGGCGACAGCGCTGGCCCAACTGGACGTTATCGGGCCGACGCCAGTTGCGGCGCACGGCTTCCTGGATCGCCGCCGCGTACTTGGCGGCCAGGCCGCTGTCGCCGTCGGGACGGCCGGGTGGCGGGCTCGCCGCCGACGACGCTGCGGATGCGGCCGCACGCTCGGCCGCCTGACGCGCCTCGCGGTCGGCGATCTGCTTGAGCCGCTGTTCGGCCAGGCGCGCCTCGCGCTGGGCCTTTTCGCGCTCGGCGCGCAGCTTCTCCAGTTCCTGACGGGCAAGCCGGCGCTTCTCTTCGGCTTCCTGCTGCTTCTGCTGTTCGGCCAGCTCGATCTGCGCCTGCCGGCGCTTCTCTTCCTGTTCTCGTTCACGCGCCTCGGCCGCCTGCGCCTCGCGCCGCACGGCGTCCTGGGACACGCTGTCGGGCTTGGGCACGACTTCCTGCGGGGCCGGCTGGCGGGGCTCGACCGCATCCTCGGGACGCGGTTCGGGCAGCGGCTGCGGCGGCGCGGCGACCGGTTCGGGCTCCGGTTCGGGCTCCGGTTCGGGCAGCGGTTCGACCACAGGTTCGGGCGTGGGCTCTTGCGCCGGCTCCGGTTCGGGCACGGGCTCGGCGACCGGCTCGGGGCGACTGGCAAGCGCGCGCCGGTCGGCCGCGCTCAGCGCGTTGGGGTCGATGACGTCCGCCGAGACCGGCGAGCCGGCGGCCGAGGTCGGGCGCGACGACGCGCTCCACAGCGCGCCGAGCAGGATCAGCCCGAACAGCAGCACGTGGACCAGGATCGCCAGTCCGACTGCGATCGCGTCGTCGGAGCGCGATTCACGCATTCAGTTCGCGCCCTCCTGCGGGCGGCTGATCAGGCTGACCTTGGAGATCCCGGCCTCGTTGATGAGGTCGATGGCGTTCATGATCCGCTGGTAGCTGGCGGCGCCGTCGCCGTTGATCAGGATCGTGGCTTCCGGGTTCTGGGTGTGGATGCCGCGCAGGCGCGCGACCAGATCCTCACGCGTAACCGAGGTGTTCTGCTGCTCGACCATCAGTGCCAGTTGGCCGTCGGGATAGACGCTCACGACCACCGGGTCCTTCGGCGTGCCGAGCGACTTGGCGCGCGAATCAGGCAGATTGATGTCGGTGCCCAGGTTCATCAGTGGCGTGGTGACCATGAAGATGATCAGCAGCACCAGCATCACGTCGATATAGGGCACGACGTTGATTTCGTTCTTGAGCTTGCGCCGCTTGGCACGGCGAAGGGAGATCGACGACATGGTGGGGTCCGGGTTCGTGGACGGTCCAGCGACCGCCCGGCGCGGCTGGGGTCAGTCGGCGCCGGTCTGACGTTCGAGGATCGAGGAGAACTCGTCGGAGAAGGCCTCATAGCGCGTGGCGATGCGCTCGACCTTGGTTGCGAAGCGGTTGTAGGCCCACACCGCCGGGATCGCCGCGAACAGGCCCATCGCGGTCGCGATCAGCGCCTCGGAGATACCGGGCGCGACGGTGGCGATGGTCGCCTCCTTGACGCTGGCCAGGCCGTGGAACGAGATCATGATGCCCCACACCGTGCCCAGCAGGCCGACGTACGGCGCGATCGAGCCGACATTGGCCAGGAACTCCAGGTTGCGCTCCAGGCCGTCGAGCTCGCGGGCGCCGGCCACGCGCATGCCGCGCTGGGCGCCTTCGAGCTGGGTGCGGCTGTCGATGCCGCGGCGCTGGCGCTGGCGCGAGTACTCGCGATAGCCGGCCTCGAAGATCGCCTCCAGGCCTTCGATCTCACGGCTGCGTTCGGTCGCCGAACTGTAGAGCTTGCCGATCTCGGCGCCCGACCAGAAGCGTTCCTCGAAGCGGTCGGCCTCCTTCTCGGCGCGGTCGAGCATGCGCTTCTTGCGGAAGATGATGACCCACGAGGAGATCGACGCCAGCAACAGCAGCAGCATCACCAGCTGCACCGGAATCGAGGCGTGCAGGATCAGGTCAAGGATGCTCAGATCGTTGGGCAGCGGCGCGGTCGCGGCGGCGGCCGCACCGGTGTTCGCCAGATCGGTGGCGCTGGCAGCCGCCTCCTCGGGCAGCGCCTGCACCTGGGTGGCGGACTGCAACAGCACGGGCATGGGGCTCATCCAGGATTACTCCGCTGACGTTTCGAGTGACTTGAGTTGGGTGTACAGCGCATCGGGCAGCGCGCGCGGACGGAAATCGGCCGTGCCCAGCGCCGCCACGCGCACCTCGGCATCGACCAGCAGTACGCCGTCCCGGCGGATCCGCTGGACGAACACCGCGCTCGCGCGTCGGCACTCACGCAGCACCACCTCGACCTCCAGCGCATCGTCGAGGCGTGCGGGGCTGCGGAAATCGATCCGCATCGCGCGCACCGCGAACAACGTGCCGTGCGCCTCCTGCAGCGAGGTCTGGCCATGGCCGTGGGCACGTAACCACTCGCTGCGTGCGCGCTCCATGAAGGCGACGTACTGCGCGTGATAGACGACACCGCCGGCGTCGGTATCTTCCCAGTAGACGCGTGTCGGCCAACTGAATGCAGGCGAACTGGAATCGGGCATTGGTGATGGGGCGCTCATTGGGTCGGCTGACGGTTGGTGGCGTGCGGAGGGCGCGCGGGCACTCAGAACAAGGCCCCGGATTCCCCACTGCCCAATGCAGGTTCCTTGGGCTTGAGCCCCAGATGCAGGTAGGCCTTACGCGTGGCCATGCGGCCACGCGCGGTGCGCACCAGAAAGCCCTGCTGGATCAGATAGGGTTCGATCACGTCTTCGAGCGTGCCGCGTTCTTCGCTGAGCGCGGCAGCCATCGATTCGACGCCGACCGGGCCACCGTCGAAGTTCTCGATGATCAACTGGAGCAGACGCCGGTCGAGCTCGTCGAAGCCCTCGGGATCAACCTTGAGCATCTGCATCGCGGCATGCGCGACGGCGTGATCGATGCGGCCGCCGGCCCGGACCTGAGCGTAGTCGCGCACCCGACGCAGCAGGCGGTTGGCGATGCGCGGGGTGCCGCGCGCGCGCCGCGCGATCTCGGCCGCACCTTCCGGCTCGCAGGCCATGCCCAGGATCTGCGCCGAACGCCGGACGATGCGGGTCAGCTCCTCGGTGCTGTAGAACTCCAGACGCTGGACGATGCCGAAACGATCGCGCAGCGGAGCGGTCAGCAGGCCGGCGCGCGTCGTCGCGCCGATCAGCGTGAACGGCGGCAGGTCGATCTTGATCGAGCGCGCAGCCGGGCCCTCGCCGATCATGATGTCGAGCTGGAAGTCCTCCATCGCCGGATACAGGACTTCCTCCACGACCGGCGACAGGCGGTGGATCTCGTCGATGAAGAGCACATCGTGCGGCTGAAGGTTGGTCAGCAACGCGGCCAGGTCGCCGGCCTTCTCGATCACCGGACCCGAGGTCACGCGCAGCGCCACGCCCAGTTCGTTGGCGATCACATGGCTGAGCGTGGTCTTGCCCAGACCGGGCGGCCCGAACACCAGCACATGGTCCAACGCCTCACGGCGCTGCCGGGCGGCCTCGATGTAGATCGCCAACTGCTCGCGGACCGGTTGCTGGCCGAGATAGTCGTCGAGCCGCTGCGGCCGGATGCTCGCCTCGACGGCGTCGTCCTCGCGGGTGGCGTCGGCGGCGATGATGCGATCCTGGGTCATCCCGGCATGATCGCACGCCGCCGCCCCGAACCAGAACCGGGGTCAGTGTGCATTTTCCCTCGGGCCTCGATCAGCCCAGGCCCGAACCGGGGTTGGAGCGCGTTTCTTCAAAAAAATGCACGCTGACCCCAGTTCTTGAGGTCAGCCGCGCATGGCCTCGGCGGCCAGGGCGAAGCTGTGGCGACGGGCGTCGTGGTCGAAGATGTTGGCGGTGAGCATCAGTTCGTCGGGCCGATGCCGGGCGACGAAGTCGGCGATGCCTTCGCGCACGTCGGCCGGATCGCCGACCACCGAGCAGGCCAGAGCCTGGGCCACCATGGCTTTTTCCGCCGGGTTCCAGAACGCCTCGATGTCGTCGATCGGCGGCGGGATCAGGCCCGGCATGCCACGGCGCAGGCGCACGAAGCTCTGCTGCTGGGTGGTGAACAGCCGCTGGGCCTCGGCGCGCGTATCGGCGGCAACGACGTTGAGCGCGAGCATCGCATGCGGCTGCTGCAGCCGCTTGGACGGGCGGAAGTCCCGGTGATAGAGCGCGAGCGCCTCGGTCATCGCGGCCGGTGCGAAGTGCGAGGCGAACGCATACGGCAGGCCGAGCGAGGCGGCCAACTGCGCGCCGAACAGGCTCGAGCCGAGGATCCAGACCGGTACGTCCAGCCCGGCACCAGGCACGGCCTGCACCGGTTGACCCGGCTTGGCGGGCTCGAAGTAGCGCAGCAGCTCCATGACGTCGGACGGGAACGCGTCGGCGCCCGCGTAATAGCGCCGCAGCGCCTGGGTGGTCGCCTGATCGGTGCCCGGTGCGCGCCCCAGCCCCAGGTCGATACGCCCTGGATACAGCGAGGCGAGCGTGCCGAACTGCTCGGCGACCTGCAGCGGCGCGTGGTTGGGCAGCATCACGCCGCCAGCGCCGACCCGGATCGTCGAAGTCCCCCCGGCAATATGGCCGATCAGCACGGCGGTCGCGGCGCTGGCGATGCCGGGCATGTTGTGATGCTCGGCCAGCCAGTAGCGTCGGTAGCCCAGCGCCTCGGCGTGACGGGCGAGATCGAGCGAGCGGGCGAACGAGTCGGCGGGCGTCGAGCCCTCGGTGACAGGCGCGAGGTCGAGAACGGAGTACGGAATCATCGGTGGGCCTGGAGGGGGCATGCCCAGGGACATGGGGTCAGGGTCGGCGAACTCCATGGAAGGCAGGTGGAACGCTGCCGTGCGGTTGCCGTGACGGCTGTCGGCTGGGCACCGCGTGCTGCATCCGGCCGCATCGCGGGCCCTTTTCTCAGGCCCGACGCAGGACGAAGTGCGCGAATCGCGCCGCGAGCGCATCGGCGGCATGGAGCTGCCATTCCTCGGCCGGGTAGCCCGGCCCACGGCATTGCTGCAGCGACCAGTGGCGCACGCCGCGCGCAGCGAGCGCATCGGCCAGCCGCAGCAGTTCGTCTTCCGGATACAGCCGTGGGTGCCAGGTCGTGCGGCACTCGTAGGCGATGCCGCTGTCGAGGACATGATCCAGCGACCGCCAGACGCGCTCGCCGCTGCCGGCAGCTGTCGTGACCTCGGCATTGCGCGCCGGCAGGGCCTTGATGTCCAGACCCACCCAGTCCAGCGCCGGCAGCAGCGCAGCCAACCGCGACGGATACATGCCACCGGTATGCAATGCGACCTGGAACCCCAGACCGCGGACCGCGGCGACCGCGTCCCCGAGTGCCGGCTGCAGCGTCGGTTCGCCGCCCGAGAAGACCACACCGTCGAGCAGCCCCTGGCGGCGATGGAGGAAGGCCTCGACCGTCGACCAGGGGATCTCGACATCGCCGCGCGCCGGCAGCAGATCCGGGTTGTGGCAGTACCCGCAGCGCCACGGGCAGCCCTGCAGGAACAGCACGGCCGCCAGCCGACCGGGAAAGTCGATCCCGGTCATGGCGGTCATGCCGCCGATGCGGATCACGCGGCGCGCGCCGGACGTCCAGGCTCGGCGAAGAAGCGGCGCTCGGCATGCTCGCCACGCTTGCCGATGTTGAAGCTGGACACGGGCCGGTGATAGCCCATCACGCGGGTCCAGACCTCGCAGCGCTGGCGCTCGTCGTCGCGCAGGGAGGTGGTGGCGGCAGGGGCGACATGGGACATACAAAGCACTCCTTGGAGGTCATGGGTAAGCAGTGGTGCAGCGAGTTAAGAAGCGGGGTCAGAGTCGATTTTTCGATGCCCGGAAATCCCGCTGATCCGGCCCTGGTGTTTGAAATTCGACTCTGACCCCGGTCTTGGGGTCAGGCGGTGGCGCGGCGCTTCTCGGCCAGGCGCTCGTCGTCGCAGCGCGGGCAGAACGGATGCTCGCCGGCGAGGTAGCCGTGGGTCGGGCAGATCGAGAAGGTCGGGGTCACGGTGACGTAGGGCAGCCGGAAGCGGCTCAGCGCGCGCCGCACCAGGTCCCGGCAGGCATCGCCGCTCGATAGCCGCTCGCCCATGTACAGGTGCAGCACGGTGCCGCCGGTGTAGCGCGACTGCAGCGCCTCCTGGCGCTCCAGCGCCTCGAACGGGTCATCGGTGAAGCCGACCGGCAACTGCGAGGAATTGGTGTAGTACGGCTGGGCATCGGTGCCGGCCTGCAGGATGTCCGGCCAGCGGCGGCGGTCCTCCTTGGCGAAGCGGTAGGTCGTGCCCTCGGCCGGCGTGGCCTCGAGGTTGTAGAGGTGGCCCGTCTGTTCCTGGAACTCGACCATCCGTGCGCGCACGTGATCGAGCAGGCGCACGGCGAATGCATGACCCCAGTCGCTGGTCAGGTCGTGCGCATCGCCGGTGAAGTTGCGGATCATCTCGTTGATGCCGTTCACGCCCAGCGTCGAGAAGTGGTTGCGCAGCGTGCCCAGATAGCGCTTGGTGTACGGGAACAGACCGTCGTCGATCAGCCGCTGGATCACCTCGCGCTTGATCTCCAGGCTGCGCCGGCCCAGCTCGAGCAGGGCGTCGAGCCGCTCAAGCAGCGCTGTCTCGTCGCCGCGATGCAGGTAGCCCAGTCGCGCACAGTTGACCGTGACCACGCCCAGACTGCCGGTCTGCTCGGCGCTGCCGAACAGGCCGTTGCCGCGCTTGAGCAGTTCGCGCAGGTCGAGCTGCAAGCGGCAGCACATCGAGCGGATCATTCCCGGATCGAGCTCGGAGTTGATGAAGTTCTGGAAGTACGGCAGGCCGTACTTGGCGGTCATGTCGAACAGCCGCTGCGCGTTTTCCGACTCCCACGGGAAATCGGCCGTGATGTTGTAGGTGGGGATCGGGAAGGTGAACACCCGGCCCTTGGCATCGCCCGCGCTCATGACCTCGATGTAGGCGCGGTTGATCATGTCCATCTCGACCTGCAGCTCGCCGTAGGCGAACGGCATCGGCTCGCCGGCGATCACCGGCACCTGCGTGCGCAGATCCTCGGGGCACACCCAGTCGAAGGTGAGGTTGGTGAAGGGCGTCTGCGTGCCCCAGCGTGAGGGCACGTTGAGGTTGTAGATCAGTTCCTGGATGCACTGGCGCACGTCGTCGTAGGACAGCGCGTCCTTGCGCACGAACGGCGCCATGTAGGTGTCGAACGACGAGAACGCCTGCGCGCCGGCCCATTCGTTCTGCAACGTGCCCAGGAAATTGACGATCTGCCCGACCGCCGAGGACAGGTGTCGGGGCGGGCCGGCTTCGACCCGGTTGGGCACGCCGTTGAGGCCTTCATGCAACAGCGTGCGCAGCGACCAGCCGGCGCAATAGCCCGACAGCATGTCGAGGTCATGGATGTGCAGGTCGCCATCGCGATGGGCGCGGCCGACCTCGGGCGGGTAGACCTGCTCGAGCCAGTAGTTCGCGGTGACCTTGCCGGCCACATTGAGGATCAGGCCGCCCAGCGAGTAGCCCTGGTTGGCATTGGCATTGACCCGCCAATCGGCCCGGCTCAGGTACTCGTCGATCGAAGCGACCGGATCGATCAGGGCGGGCGCCCGGGTGCGTGCCATCGGCATTGCTTTCTTCCTCGACCACAATATGTGGTGCGCATTCTGATTTTGATCACCACATATTGGATTGACCTGGATCAAGCACCACACAGATCGCCTGTTCCCGCATGACTGGGTTCGGATCGGACACGCACCTGACGCGGATCAAGGCGGCGACCGCGTGGCGGTGGCACCGTGGCTCGCCTGGCGGCCCCTGACCGCCCCGTCGGATCGAGGAGCCTTGCGATGTGCGTGTCGTTGCAGCGGGTTGCGCCGCCACCGGTGCCGGGCGCATGAGTGGCGACATCGCCATGCCCAACAGCCATGGCCGCCCTGCTCCGCCACTGGCCGCGATCGCATTGGAGGCGGCGCGCCACGGCATCGACCGCATCGATGCAGCCCTGATCGCATTGCTGGCCGCGCGCCGCGGCGTTGCGGCACTGGCCGGTGGCATGAAGCGCGCGCTGGACCGCCCATTGCGCGATGCCGGCCGCGAGGCCCAGGTCCGGGCGCACGCACATCGGATCGCCGCGCGCCTGCACGTGCCCGGCGACACGGTGGACCGGCTGGCCACGCTGCTGATCGCCGACGCCTGCGACCGGCAGTCCCGCTCCACCTTCCCTCCTCCCCGACCGGCCCCCGCCATGACCGCGACCGCTTCTGCCTTCGATCCAACCGATCCCTCCCCGGCCGCCGCGCTGCTGCGCCTGCTCCCCCCGCCCGCGCGCTGGAAGCCGGTGCTGCGGCGCCTGCCACAACCGGTTGTCGAGGCCCCGCTCGAACGCGCGTTATCTCAGGTGTTGCAGACCGCGCAGATCGGGCCTGCGCTCGACCTGGTCGCCGGTCGGCGGCTGGGCATCGAGGTCGAGGATCTCGGCATCGCGATGGTCCTGAGCTGGACGCAAGGCCGACTGCGGGCCGTACCCGGTCCGGCCGAGGCCAGCGTCCGCGGCAGCGCGACCGACCTGATGTTGCTCGCCAGCCGCCTGGAAGATGCCGACACGCTGTTCTTCCAGCGCCGACTGGTGCTCATCGGCGATGTCGAGCTCGGGCTGACCGTGCGCAATCTGCTCGACCGCATGCCCTGGGACACGCTGCCACTGGGCCTGCGCATCGCGCTGCAACGCAGCGCCCGAATCGCACGCGCCGCCCGCAAGGCGCATCGCTCGGCCTGAGGCGACAGCGCGCCGCCACGCAAGCACAAGCCGGGTGAGCGATCCGCCCCGCGCGACGGGCCAAACGGCTGTCCTGCGGCACGTTGCAGGCGCTGCGCGCATGCGCACCCCGCAAGGAGATGCGCCGCACGGCAGCGGCGCGATCGCGCGTTGACAAGAATCGGGATCAGGCCGGCTGTGCGGGCAGCGTCCCCAGGCCGGGCGTGCCGTGCCAGTAGCCGTTACGGGCGCCCATGGGCGCGGGTGGCTCCGGTGCGTCGAGCATCGTGCGGAAACGCTCGACGATGGCTGCCATATCGCCGACCTGCGGCGACAGGCGCAGTACATCGACGCCACAGGCGTGCAGCGCGTCACGCTCGGGCGCCATGTCGATCACATCGGCGCCCTGGACCTGCACGCCGTTGATCGTCAGGAACGGGTCACCCTCGCGCGTCTGCAACGGCAGCCCGTCGGGATGCTCGATGCAACGCAGGCCGCAACGGTCCTTGGGCAGATCGAGCGCGCGGGCGGTGAAGCAGCGCGCCGAGTACGACAGCGGCAGCCGGCCCCAGGCCAGCACCTCGAGTTCGGGCATTGTGCCGCCGTCGGCCTGGAGCGCGGCACGCAATTCGGTCAGCAGCGTACGCCCCTGCTCGACACCCGGTACCCAGCGCTGCAGACCGTCCTCGACCAGCATCGCCAGCGCACGATGGTTGTAGACGTTGAGCGTCGGGCCACCGACGAACGGCAGTCCACGCTCGCGGCACAGTTGCACGGCCGACAGGTCGTTGGCCTCGATCATGAAGCGGCCGTTCTCGACCAGGCGCTGCATCGCACCGAGCTCGGACTCGGCCTCCAGCAACGCCAGCGTCGACAGCACGACCGCCTTGCCCGCCTCGGCCAGCATGTCGGCCAGCGCCAGCCAGTCGGCGCCGCGCAACTCGCGGCGCTTGCTGCACACAGTCTCGCCTAGGTAGACGATATCGACCGGCCAGGCAGTGACATCTCGATAGAACGCGAGTGTGGTCGCGCGCGGCCAGTAGTACTGCAACGGTCCAAGGCTGAGCTTCATCGAATCAATGCCAGGCACGGTGATAAGGCCCCAACGTGGTCTGCTGGCCTTCGGCATGCGCCGACAGCGCACGTTGCCAGTCGGGCTCGGTACGCCAGCGCTGCGGATCGTCGCGGTGACGGTCCAACGCCCGACGCCAGGTCTGCGCCACTGCGCGCACATACGCCACACCACGCTGGCGCCCCTCGATTTTCAGCGCCGCGACGCCGGCCTGCGCCAGCCGCGGCAGCAGTTCCAACGTGTTGAGACTGGTCGGCTCCTCGAGCGCGTGGAAGATCTCGCCGCCGACGTCGTAGCGGCCCTTGCACACGGTCGGATAGCCGGCCGGTTCGCCGTCGGCGAAGCGGTCGATCAGCATGCCGTTCACCCGCACGCTGCGGCTGCGGTCCGCGTGTTCGTCCCAGCGCACGAAGGCCGCGGGCGAGCACACACCGTGGCGATTGGGCGATTGCCCGGTCACATAGCTCGAGAGCTGGCAGCGGCCCTCGACCATGATGCACAGGCTGCCGAACGCGAAGACCTCCAGCGGCACCGGCGACGCCGCGCACAGGCGCTCGACCTGCTGCACCGACAACACGCGCGGCAGTACCGCGCGCGCGATGCCGAAGCGCTCGTGGGCGTAACGCAACGCGGCCGCAGTGGTCGCCGATCCCTGCACCGACAGATGCCGGGCAAGCTGCGGATAGCGGCGCGCGGCGTAGTCGAGCACCGCCATCTCGGCCGCGATGATGGCGTCTGCGCCGAGCGCCGCCGCGCGGTCCACCGCGCGCAGCCACTGCGGCAGCCGAACGCTGTCTGGATAGGTGTTGAGTGCAAGGTAGACCTGACGACCGCGCGCGTGCGCATAGGCGATGCCTTGGCGCAGTTCGGCCTCGTCGAAGTTCAGCCCTGGAAACGCGCGCGCGTTGGTCTGGTCGCGCAGGCCGGCGTACACCGCGTCGGCGCCGGCCTCGATCGCCGCCTGCAGCGCGGGCAGGTTGCCCGCTGGACACACCAGTTGCATCGCTCGTCCTCGTCATTGCGCAGGGGCTTGCATGCTAGGCGCCGCCCCTGCACGGCTCATTGACCCAGGTCAGGCGCTGCGTGCATCGCGCAATGCCTCCCACAGCCGCCCCACGCGTGCGGCGACCTGCGGGTCGGGCACGATCGGTCGGCCCCAGTCGCGTGCGGTCTCGCCGGGCCACTTATTGGTCGCATCGAGCCCGAGCTTGGAGCCGAGCCCGGCGACCGGGGATGCGAAGTCGAGGTAGTCGATCGGCGTGTTGTCGACCAGCATCGCATCGCGCGCAGGATCGACCCGGGTCGAGATCGCCCACAGCACCTGGCCCCAATCGCGCGCGTCGATGTCGTCGTCGACCACGATCACGAACTTGGTGTAGGTGAACTGGCGCAGGTACGACCAGATGCCCATCATCACCCGCCGCGCATGGCCGGCGTACTGCTTGCGGATCGAGACCACCGCGACCCGGTACGAGCACGCCTGCGCCGGCAGGTGGAAGTCGACGATCTCCGGGAACACCTTGCGCAGGATCGGCACGAAGACCTCGTTGAGCGCCATCGCCAGCACCGAAGGCTCGTCATGCGGCGCGCGCCCCATGTAGCTGCCGTGATAGATCGCACCGCGACGCAGGCGCATGCACTCGATCGTAAGCACCGGGAACGCATCGCGCGCGTTGTAGTAGCCGGTGTGGTCACCGAATGGGCCCTCGGGCGCGGTGTCGCCGGGATGGATGAAGCCTTCGAGCACGATCTCCGCACCCGCCGGCACGTCGAGTCCGGTCAGCGCGCTGCGCCACACCCGCGTACGTGCACCACGCAGCAGACCGGCGAACTCGTACTCCGACAGCGTGTCGGGCACCGGCGCGACCGCGGCAAGCAACGTCGCCGGATCGGCTCCGATCGCGACCACGACCGGAAATGGGCGGTCGGGGTGCATGCGCTGCCAGGCTGCATGATCCTGCGCACCGCCGCGATGCGGCAGCCAGCGCATGATCACGCGGTTGCGCCCGATCGGCTGCTGGCGGTAGATCGCCACGTTCTGCCGCGCCTGTTCGGTGCCGCGAGTGACGACCAGACCGAAGGTGATCAGGCGGTCGACGTCGCCGGGCCAGCAGCGCTGGATCGGCAGCCGCGCCAGATCGATGTCGCCACCGTGGACGACCTCCTCGCAGAACGCCGCCTCCTCCACGCGGCGCGGCGCGACATGCGCCAGTTGCGCCAGCCCCGGCCAGGCCTCGAGCGCGCCCCGCAGTGACGACGGCCAGCGCGGTTCCTTGAGCTCGGCGAGCAATTCGCCCAGTTCGCGCAGCGAAGCCAATGGCCGCTCACCGAGCGCCAGTTCGATGCGTCGACGATGCCCGAACAGGTTGCCGAGCATCGGGTGCGCCGATCCGACCGACCGGCGCATCAGCAGCGCCGGCCCCTGTTCGCGCAGCGCATGGAGCGACAACGCCGTGCTCTCGAGCTCAGGATCGACCGGCGCGCCGACCTCCCACAGCTGGTCGTGCCGGGTCAGGCGGTCGAGGAACTGGCGCAGATCGTGCAAACGGGGCTCCGGCGCGGACGCTCCCGGCCGGGAGACGATGCCGGCAAGGCTAGGCAGCGGCCGCAGCGGCTGCGATGACGCAGATCAAGCGCATCGAATGCAGCATCGGCGCGCCTGCATGGCGCGCCGCGCAATCAGCCGGCCACCACCACGCGGTTGCGGCCGCCGGCTTTGGCCAGATAGAGACGACGGTCGGCCTCGGCCAGCAGCCGGTGCAGGTCGTCGCTGGTGGAGGCCGCGCACACGCCGATGCTGACGGTCATCCGCAGATCGCCGCCGCGCACCGGCACCCGCAGATCCTCGACACTGGCGCGCAGGCGCTCGAAGTACGCGGCCAGCGCGTCGGCATCGAGCCCGGGCACCAGCAGACAGAACTCCTCGCCACCGAAACGCGCGATCAGGTCCTGTGGGCGCGCGTGCGCCGACAGCGCGGTCGCCAGCGCACGCAGTGCGTGGTCGCCGGTCTCGTGCCCCCAGCTGTCGTTGATGTGCTTGAAGTGGTCGACATCGAGGATCGCCATCGCCACCGGCGTGCCGCCGTCCTGCAGTGCCGGCAGTTGCTGCTCGGCACGCTCGAGGAAGCAGCGCCGGTTGGGCAGGCCGGTGAGGAAATCGCGTGTCGCCAGGTCCTGCAGGCTGCCGATGAGCTCGAGCTGGTCGACGTTCTGCGAGACGCGGCAGAAGAACTCCTCGCGCGAGTAGGGCTTGCGCAGGAAATCGTTGGCGCCGTTCTTGAGGAAACGCGCGACCAGGTCGGCATCCTCGCAGCCCGACACGCCGATCACCGCGACCCGGTCGCGAGCGCGCAGCGCGCGCAGGCGCCGTGTCACCTCCACGCCCTGCATGCCCGGCATTTCCTCGTCGATCAAGGCCAGGCGGATCGTCGGGTCGGCTTCGAGCGCGCGCAGCGCGGCATCGCCTTCGGCGGCCTGCACCACCCGGTAGCCGAACATCTCCAGCAACCAAGCGGTGCGCTCGCGCGCGGAGGCCGAATCGTCGACCACCAGTGCGGAGATCCGCCGGTTGCGCTCCAGGCGCTGCACCAGCCAGACGATGTAGTCCAGGCTGCCCGGCGTGCTCTTGAGCACGAAGTCGATCACCTGTCGGCGCAGCAGGCGGTCGCGCAGTTCGCGGTCGTAGACGCCGCTCACGACGACCGTTGCCAGGCCGCGCGCCAGGAAGAAATCGACGACCGAGTCACGATCGCCGTCGGCCAGGACCAGCCCGGTCAACACCAGGAACCAGTCGTCGTGCGCGTCGAGCGCCCGCTTGGCCTCGGCCAGCGATCCGGCAACGGTCACCGGCAGCTCGAGCCGGCTCTCGATGGTGCCGGCCACGGCCTGGGTGTAGGCACGCGAGTTCTCCACCAGCAGCACGCGCTGCGGCAGGGGCGAGGTCGGGATCCTGGGCAGGAGCGCGTGCATGCGGTTCGGCGTCCGGCGGTACTCGCCGACGTTAGCGACCGCCGGCGGGCAGACTTGACTGCGACGCAGCGTCGCACCCGCCCGACGGGGCATGCCCCCGGCTAGATATGCACCTGCGATCCGAGCTCGACCAGGCGGTTGCCGGGGATGCGGAAGAAGCCCGTGGCCGGCGCCGCGTTGCGGTGCATCAGCGCGAACAGCTTGTCGCGCCAGACCGGCATGCCCCGCCGCGGCGTGGCGACCACGGTCTCGCGGCTGGTGAAGTAGGTGGTGTCCATCGGATCGATCACGATGCCGCCCTCGACGTCGCCGCAGCGCATCAATGCCATCGGCACGTCCGGCGTTTCCATGAAGCCGAAGCGCAAGGTGATGCGATGGAAATCGTCGCCGACCGGCTCGATCCGCATCCGCCGCGAGGGCGCCGCATAGGGCACGGTGAGCGTTTCGACGGTCAGGAACACGTTGCGCTCGTGCAACACCTTGTTGTGCTTGAGGTTGTGCATCAGCGCCTGCGGCACCACGCCGCGATCGGCGGTCAGGAACACCGCGGTGCCCGGCACCCGCACCGGCGGGGCGAGCATCAGGCCGGGCAGGAAGGTATCCAGGCGGATGCCCTCCTTCTGGATCTCGTCACGCAGCAACTGGCGGCCGCGCCGCCAGGTCCTGAGCAGCGTGAACAGCGTGATGCCCAGCACCAGCGGGAACCAGGCGCCCTGCAGCACCTTGGCGCCGTTGGCGATCACGAACGCGATGTCGATCAGGATGAACACGGCGCACGACGGCAGCACCCAGCGTCGCCAGCGCGGCCACAGCGCGCGCGCCACCACGATCAGCAGCAGCGTGTCGATGAGCATCGTCAGCGAGACCGAGATGCCGTAAGCGGCCGCGAGCGCCGACGAGGTCTGGAACGTGAGCACCAGCGCGATCACCACCACCGCCATCGCCCAGTTCACGCCCGGG
Source organism: Luteimonas sp. RC10 (assembly GCF_014192745.1). Classification (GTDB taxonomy): domain Bacteria; phylum Pseudomonadota; class Gammaproteobacteria; order Xanthomonadales; family Xanthomonadaceae; genus Luteimonas. The sequence continues at coordinate 99,351 of NZ_JACHYJ010000005.1, read as the reverse complement.
ATGTAGATCTGGCCGATGGTATCGCTGGAGGTGTGGCGCACGTGCATGCGCGGGATGTAACCCAGCTGCATCGCCTGCCGGGCGACCGAGAAGCCGCCCGTGATCACCGCCTGGGACGCGATCACCGTCGCCGCGGTCGCCATCACGATCATCGGCCAGCGCGCCCATTCGGGCACGCCGACATAGAACGGGTTGCGGATCGCCGCCGGGTCCTCGAGCACCAGTGCACCCTGCCCCAGGTAATTGAGCATCAGCGCCGGCAGCACGAAGAAGTACCAGGCGTAGCGGATCGGCCGCGCACCGAAGTGGCCCATGTCGGTGTAGATCGCCTCGCCACCGGTCACCGCCAGCACCACCGCGCCCAGGATGAAAACCCCGCCCCAGCTGTGCTCGACGAAGAAGCGCCCCGCCCACCACGGATTGAGCGCGTGCAGCACTTCGGGCGCGTGCAGGATGTTGAGCACGCCCAACATCGCCAGCGAGGCGAACCACAGCACCATGATCGGGCCGAACACCCGCCCAACCTTGGTGGTGCCGAAGCGCTGGGTCGCGAACAGGATGCCGAGCACGAGCACGGTGATGGGAATGATCCACGCGTGCAGGCCCGGGGCCACGACCTCCAGGCCCTCGACCGCCGACAGCACCGAGATCGCCGGGGTGATGACGCCATCGCTGAAAAACAGCGAGGCGCCGAAGACGCCGAGGATGCCGACCAGATACGCAGACTTCCCGCCCTTGGCGAGGCAGCGCTGGGCGAGCGCCATCAGCGCCATGATGCCGCCCTCCCCGTCGTTGTCGGCGCGCAGGATGATGGTGACGTACTTGTAGGTCACCACGATCGTCAGCGACCAGAAGATCATCGACAGCACGCCGAGCACGGTGTCGTGGTCGGCCACCAAGCCGTAATGCGACGAGAACGCCTCGCGCAGTGTGTACAGCGGACTGGTGCCGATGTCGCCGAAGACGACGCCGATCGCGCCGGCGACCAGCCCCGCCAGGCCGATCTGGCCATGGGTCTGGCCGTGCCCGGGCGGACTGCGCGGATCGGGCGCCGCCTGGCGCGTGGACTGGGTCATGACGTGGGGCCCCTGACGGGCGGAGGGTCAGCGAAGCGCGGACTGTAGCGCTTTGCGGATGATGATTTCGGCCGCATCGCCATCACGCGCCGCGGCCTTCGCCATCTTGGCCGCCTCGGCCGGCTTGTAGCCCAGTTGCTGCAGGGCGACGGTCGCCTCCGACAGCGGATCGGCGGGCCCGGTGCGGCCGCCCATCGCCCCGCCCACGCCGCCGAGGTCGGCGACGCGGTCGCGCAGTTCGACCACGATCCGCTCGGCGGTCTTCTTGCCGATGCCCGGGATCCGGGTCAGTGCGGTGACGTCGCCGGCCTGCACCAATTGCGCGAACGCATCGACGCTGACCCCCGACAGCACCGCCAGCGCGATCTTGGCGCCGATGCCGCTGACCTTCTGCACATCGCGGAACAGCCGGCGCTCGGACTCGTGCAAAAAGCCGTACAGCGAGACGGTGTCTTCCTTGTGCGCGTAGTGCGTGAACAGCGCGACCTCGCGCCCGACCTCGGGCAGGTCGTAGAACGTGCTCATCGGGGCTTCGAGCTCATACCCCACCCCGCCCACGTCGACGACCAGCCAGGGGGGGGCCTTGTGCACGAGCTTGCCGCGCAGTCTTCCGATCATTGGGCACCTCCGGCCGCAGGCCGGTCATGGAACGTGGGAAGGGGGGCGGACAGGGCCGCGATGTCGCTCATTTCCTGCTCCAGGCCTGGCGCGCGTCGAGCCCCAGCCGGCCAGCCGTCGCGCGCACGTGGGCATGGGTGATCGCCACCGCCAGCGCATCGGCGGCGTCGGCCTGCAACTTGCCGGTCAGCCCGAGCATCAGGCCAACCATGTGCTGGACCTGGCCCTTCTCGGCACTGCCGCGGCCCACGACCGCGAGCTTGATCTCGCTGGCCGCGTACTCATGCACCGGCAGGTCGCGCAGCACCACCGCACCGATCGCAGCCCCGCGCGCCTGGCCAAGCTTGAGCGCCGAGTCGGGATTGCGCGACATGAACACCCGTTCGATCGCGACCTCGTCGGGCCGGTGCAGCTCGACCAGTTCGCCCAGCCCCACCAGCAACCGGCGCAGCCGCGCCGGAAAATCGCCGGCCGACAGCAACGACAGCGGCGCGTGATGCACATGCGTGACGCGGCCGGCCGCATCGACGTCGATGATGCCCACGCCCGTGCGCTGCGAGCCGGGATCGATACCGAGGATGCGGGTCATCGGGCGACGGATCACCGGCGCCGTCAGGCGCCGTCCAGCGAGGCCTGGTCCACGTTCGAGTAGACGTCCTGCACGTCGTCGAGATCCTCGAGCAGGTCCAGCAGCTTGCGGACCTGCTGCGCGGTCTCGGCATCCACCGCGACATCGTTGTCGGCGCGGAACGTCAGCTCGGCGTGCTCGGGCGCCAGGCCCGCGGCGGTCATCGCCTCGCGCACCGCGGCGAAGTCCTCGGGCGCGGTGACCACGTCGATCGCGCCGTCCTCGGGATAGACGATCACGTCGTCGGCCCCGGCCTCGATCGCGACCTCGGTGATCCGTTCTTCATCGGCGCCGGCGTCGTAGCTCAGCACGCCCAGGCGCTTGAACATGAAGGCCACCGAGCCATCGGTGCCGAGGTTGCCGCCGCATTTGCCGAATGCATGGCGCACGTCGGCCACGGTGCGGACCTTGTTGTCGGTCAATGCATCGACGATGACCGCCACCCCGCCCGGCGCGTAGCCCTCGTAGCGGATCTCCTCGTACTCGACCCCTTCCAGCTCGCCGGTCGCCTTCTTGATCGCGCGCTCGACCACGTCCTTGGACATGTTCTGCGCCATGCCCTTGTCGATGGCAGCGCGCAGGCGCGGATTGTTGGCAGGATCGCCGCCACCGGCACGGGCGGCGACGCCGATCTCGCGGATGATCTTGGTGAAGATCTTGCCGCGCTTGGCGTCGGTCGCGTTCTTGCGGGCCTCGATCGAAGGTCCTCGTCCCATGGTCGTTCTTTTCAGGCGTCGAAGGCGCGATTTTAGCGCGCGAAGCGCCCTGCGCGCAGGAACGCAGCGGTCTGGACCACCGCCTGCGAGGAGAACAGCAGGCCGCTGTGGCTGGCCTCGACGACCACGTGGTCGGCCAACCCCGGCGCGTGCGTCTCGGCCACCGCCACGGTGCCGTCATGGGGACCGTCGAAGCGCGCGAACAGCGCCCCCAGCCCGCGTGGCACCCGGCCAGCGACCATCCCGACCGCCACCTGCGGCGGCCACTGCGCGCAGCCGGTGAGCAGGATGTCGGCACTGCGTCCGAAGTACAGCCGCGAGATCGGCCACCGTGACAGCGCGGCGGCCGCGCCACTGCCGCACACCGGCGAGCCCAGGCAGACCACGCGCCCGACCGGCACCTCCGGCGCCTGCGCCAGCGCCTGCAGCGCCACCAGGCCCCCGAGGCTGTGTCCGACCAGATGCGCCGGCCCGCCGCGACGCAGCTGCGCGAGCAGGCCGTCCACCGCCGCCTGCGGTCCGCCGGTGATGCTGGGATAGCCGAAGATCTCCGGGGCGAACCCTTCCGCCTCCAAATGCCGCGCGAAGCGCCGCATCGTCAGGCCGACCATCCAGATGCCATGCAGCAGCACGACACGCTGCGGCCCGCCGCTCATGCGGCCGCGTCCCGCAGACCCATCGTCTGCCGCCAGGCCCTGGGCGAGAGTCCACTGCGGGCCTTGAACGCCCGCGACAGGGCCGCCTCGCTGCCGTAGCCAACTTCGTCGGCGATCACCTTCAGTGGCCGGCCGCGCCGCAGTGCCCGCTGCGCGAGCGCGATTCGCCAGTCCTGCAGGTACTGGCCCGGCGTCTGCCCGAGCGCCTCGCGAAAGCTCTGCGCGAAGGCGCTGCGCGACATCCCCGCAGCCTGCGCCAGCGACGCCAGCGTCCAGTCGCGTGCCGGCGCTTCGTGCAACGCGACCAGCGCGCGTCGCAGCCGCAGGTGGGCCATGCCCGCCAGCAGGCCGCCTCGCAGGTCGCCCGACTCCATCTGCTGGCGCAGCACCTGGACCAGCAAGGCCTCGATCAGCCGATCGAGCAGCACCGTGCGTCCACAGCGGCCGTCGAAGGCCTCCTCGAACAACAGCGCGAACAGCCCGGCCGACCCTGGCACCGCATCGGCGGGCAGCCACAACACCGTGGGCAGGGCCCGCACCAGCGGGTTGTCGGCGCCACCCTCGAAGCGCAGCCGGGCCGCGAGCACGCGCGCCCCCGGCCCGGCGATGACCCCGTCGGCCAGGGCGCGCTGCGGCGCGAGCAACAGGCCCGGCCCGGCCATCGGCGGCGACGGCGCGGCCATGTGCAGCGATCCGGCGGCGACCAGCCACAACGCGCCGTCGTCGTGCGTGCCGACCTCGCCAGGGCCGGCATCGACATCGGCGGTGATCCGGAACCGGTCCAGCAGCACGGCGAGACGATCGACCATATCAGGACTCCAAGCCAAGTTTCCTGGACTTGGCATGCCCAAACGTATCAGCGAACGGCGCACAGTGTCGATACCGCGCCGGCATCCCGCCGCCTGCCACCCACGGAGATCTTTCGTATGTCCCTCGACACCGTGCTCTACACCGCAACTGCGACCGCCACCGGCGGACGCGAAGGCCGCGCCGCCTCCAACGACGGTGCGCTCGATATCGCTCTGTCCACGCCGCGCGAACTGGGCGGCGCCGGCGGCCCTGGCACCAACCCCGAGCAGTTGTTCGCCGCCGGCTATGCCGCGTGCTTCCTGGGTGCGCTCAAGCTGGTCGCCGGCAAGCAGAAGGTGACGCTGCCCGCCGACACCACGATCACCGGCGAGGTCGGCATCGGCCCGATTCCGGCCGGCTTCGGGATCCAGGCCACGTTGACGATCCGCGCGCCTGGCGTGCCGCGCGAGCAGTTGCAGCCGCTGGTCGACGCCGCGCACGCGGTCTGCCCCTACTCGAATGCGACCCGCGGCAACATCGATGTGACCCTGGTCGTGGCCTGAGCGCAGCGGCCGGGCGCCGTCGCAGGCGCCCGGCTCAGCGCTGTGCGGGCCGACGCAGGATGAACTCCAGATCCTGCGTTGCGCCGACCGGAAACAGATACTCGCCGACCTTGCCGAAACCGTAGCGTCCATAGAACCGCTGCGCGCCGTGGTTCTCCGACCACACGCCGACCCACAGCGTGCGCGGGCCGTCGCGCAGCAGCCAGTCCATCGCGGTCTGCATCATCCGAGTGCCGAACGCGGCCCCCTGCAGGCCACGGACGAGATACAGCCGCTTGAGCTCGCCATCGCCCGGCGCCACCTCGGCATGCGGCAGGCCGCAAGGACCGGCGGCCGCATGGCCGACGGCCTCGCCGTCGCGCTCGAGCAGCCAGACCGCATAGTCGGGATGGCTCAGCACGATGCGCTGGCGCTCGACGGCATAGGCCTCCTCGAGAAACGCCTGCAGGTCGCGCCGCGGATATAGGTGCCCAAAGGTCTCGGTGAACGTGCGGGCGGCGAGCGTGGACAGCCGCGCGGCGTCGGCCTCGACGCCACGGCGCAATACGAAACCCGGCGGCAGCGCCGCGCCGGAAGATGGGGAGACGGTCATCGCGTCATTGTCGCGCGATGCCCCGCCGGCCTCCAGCGCAACGACCGGCGGCGCCATCCCGGCCACCGCATTGCCCCGTCAGGCGTCAGTGCGCGGTATGGGCCGCCGGCACCGCCTGCACACCCTGCTGCACACCGGTCATGTCGGGCAGCCGGTGCGCGATGCCCTTGTGGCAGTCGATGCAGGTCGCCTGCCCCGTCGCCAGATACGTGCGGTGGATCTGCGCCGCTCGGCTCGCCTGGCGGGTCAGGTCCATCGAGTCGTAGTCGTGGCAGTTGCGGCACTCGAGCGAATCGTTGGCCTTCAGCCGCGCCCACTCGTGCTCGGCCAGCGTCAGGCGCATGTCCAGGAACTTCTCGCGCGTGTTGATCGTGCCGAAGATCTTGCCCCAGACCTCCTTGGACGCCTGCATCTTGCGGCCAATCTTGTTGGTCCAATTGTGCGGGACATGGCAGTCGGGACAGGTCGCGCGCACGCCCGAACGGTTGTTGTAGTGGATGGTGGTCTTGAGCTCCTCGAAGACGTTGTCGCGCATCTCGTGGCAGCCGGTGCAGAACGCTTCGGTGTTGGTGACCTCGAGCGCGGTGTTGAAGCCGCCCCAGAAGATCACCCCGGCAATGAACCCGCCCAGCGTCAGAAAGCCCAGGCTCAGGTGGACTGCCGGCGAGCGCAGCGTCTTCCAGAACGACCGGACCGTGGTCGCAACCCGCCCGAACGCCTTCATTCCGACGGCTCCGCGCGCTCGGACCGCAGCACGCTGTCGATGTCGCGGAAGCCGTTGGCGACCAGCGGCTGCGCGTCGGTCTGCACGACATGGCACTGCAGGCAGAAGTAGCGGCGCGAGGACACCTCGGCCAGGAACTGGTCGTCGCGATCCATGTAATGGGTCACGCTGATCTCCGGCGCCTGGAACTGCGCAGCGTTGCTGCGCGCGTGGCACAGCATGCAGCGGTTGGAGTTCTTGTCGACCTGGTAGCCCTCGATGCTGTGCGGCACGGTCGGCGGCTGCATCGGGTAGGCACGGCCGCGGCGACGGTCGAAGTTCTCGACCCGCGCCATTGGCAGCGGCGTGATCTCGGCGGTGATCGGCACGTTACGACGCAGGTTGTCGATGTCCTGGGCGGGATTGCCGCGCGCCCCGACTTCAGGCGCCGGCGGCACGATCTCGGGCTTGGGGTCGCGGTCGCCGCACGCGGCCAGGACGAGCGTCAACACGATGGCGAGGATCTTGCGCATGTCAGGCCACTCCCACCGCGGCGACCTTGGCCGCGCATTTCTTGAAATCGGTCTGCTTGGAGATCGGGTCGGTCGCATCGAGCGTGACCTTGTTGATCAGCTGGGCGGCATCGAACCACGGCACGAAGATCACCCCGCGCGGCATCCGGTTGCGGCCGCGGGTTTCCACGCGCGTGCGCATCGCACCGCGGCGCGACGATACCGAGACCTCATCGCCGCGCTTGAGGCCACGCGCGCGGGCGTCGTCGGGATGCATGAACACCACCGCCGACGGAAACGCGCGATACAGCTCGGGAATGCGCATGGTCATCGAGCCCGAGTGCCAGTGCTCGAGCACCCGCCCGGTCACCAGCCACAGGTCGTACTCGTCATCGGGCGATTCGGCCGGCGGCTCGTAGGGCAGCGCCCAGATCACCGCGCGGCCGTCCTTGTTGCCGTAGAACTGGAAGCCCGTACCCGGCTTGACGTACGGATCGGCGCCCTCGCGGTAACGCCAGCGCGTCTCCTTGCCGTCGACCACCGGCCAGCGCAGGCCGCGCTCGCGGTGGTACATGTCGAACGGCGCCAAGTCGTGCGCGTGGCCGCGGCCGAACTCGGCATACTCCTCGAACAGGCCCTTCTGCACGTAGAAGCCGAACGCATCGGCCTCGGCGTTGGCGTAGCCTTCCTCGATCTGCTCGACCCCGAACGCATCGACCTTGCCGTTGCGATAGAGCACGTCGAACAGCGTCTTGCCGCGGAACTGCGGGTTCGCCGCGAGGATCTCCTCGGGCCAGCATTCGTCGGTGGTGAAACGCTTGGAGAACTCCATCAGCTGCCACAGGTCCGAACGCGCCTCGCCCGGCGCATGCACCAGTTGATGCCAGAAGTGCGTGCGACGCTCGGCGTTGCCGTAGGCGCCCTCCTTCTCCACCCACATCGCCGAGGGCAGGATCAGGTCGGCAGCCTGGCAGGTCACCGTCGGGTAGGCGTCGGAGACGACAATGAAGTTGTCGGGATTGCGGTAGCCGGGGTAGCCCTCCTCCAGCATGTTGGCGCCGGCCTGCATGTTGTTGTTGACCTGCACCCAGTACGCATTGAGCTTGCCGTCGCGCAGCGCGCGGTTCTGCTCGACCGCGTGGTAGCCGACCTTGTCCTTGATGATCCCGTGCGGGATCTTCCAGATCTCCTCGGCGTGGTGGCGGTGCTCGGGGTTGGTGACCACCATGTCGGCCGGCAGGCGGTGGCTGAACGTGCCGACCTCGCGCGCGGTGCCGCAGGCCGAGGGCTGGCCGGTCAGCGAGAACGGGCTGTTGCCCGGGGTCGCGATCTTCCCGGTCAACAGGTGGATGTTGTAGACCATGTTGTTGGCCCACGTGCCGCGCGTGTGCTGGTTGAAGCCCATGGTCCAGAACGACATGACCTTGATCTTCGGATCGGCGTACAGCTCGGCCAGTTGCTCGAGCCACGCGCGCTCCACGCCGGTCATCTCGATGGCGCGCTCGAGCGTGTACGGGGCGACGAAATCGGCGAACGCCTGGAAGTCGATCGGCGTGCCGCCGTTGGGGTCCTGCGCGTTCTTGGCCGCGACCTCCAGCGGGTGCTCCGGCCGCAGGCCGTAGCCGATGTCGTCGTTGCCGCGCTTGAAGGTCGTGTGCTTGTCGACGAAGTCGTGGTTGACCCGGCCGGTCTTGATGATGTGGTTGGCGATGAAGTTCAGGATGACCAGGTCGGTCTGCGGCTTGAACACCATCGGGATGTCGGCCAGCTCGAAGCTGCGGTGCTCGTAGGTCGACAGCACGGCGACCTTGACGTGCGGGTGGGTGAGCCGGCGATCGGTCACGCGCGTCCACAGGATCGGATGCATCTCGGCCATGTTCGAACCCCACAGCACGAACGCATCGGCCGCCTCGATGTCGTCGTAGCAGCCCATCGGCTCGTCCATGCCGAAGGTACGCATGAAGCCGGTCACCGCCGAGGCCATGCAATGGCGCGCGTTCGGGTCGATGTGGTTGCTGCGGAAGCCGGCCTTCATCAGCTTGTTGGCTGCGTAGCCTTCCCACACGGTCCACTGCCCGGAGCCGAACATGCCGATGCCGTCGCCGCCCTTGGCCTTGAGCACGGCGCGGAACTTCTCGGCCATGACATCGAAGGCCTCGTCCCAGCTGACCGGAGTGAAATCGCCGTCCTTGGCGAACACCCCGTTGCGCTTGCGCAGCATCGGCGTGGTCAGGCGGTCGGCGCCGTAGAGCACTTTCGACAGGAAATAGCCCTTGACGCAGTTCAGGCCGCGATTGACCTCGGCATGCACGTCGCCGTGGGTGGCGACGACCCGCCCATCGCGCACCGCGACGTTGATGCCGCAACCGGTGCCGCAGTAGCGGCACGGCGCCTTGCTCCACTTGAGCTGCCCGTCGCCCTCGGTCATCGCCTCGGCCAAATGAGCGGGCACCGGCATGCCGGCGGCGGCCGCGGCGCTGGCGATGGCGGTGTTGCGGATGAACTCGCGGCGGCTGGTCATGCCGTTGCTCCTGTCGTGTCTTGTGTACGGGTGTCGGCCGGCGCGAGGTCGCGATCGATCGCGGATGTCGGCTCGGCATGGTGGTAGACGAGGTTGACGGCCATCACCCCGGCCACGGCCTGCAGGACATCGATGCTCGCCATCAGGCCGCGCGTGCCGTCGCTCTCCTGCAGCAGCACGCTGCAGGTGTCCTCCTGCATCGCGAGCTCCAGGCCGTCGGTGGTCGCGACCGCAGCCGCCAATGCATCGCGCGCCTCGGGACGGTGGCGGACCACCAGGCTGGCGACATGCCATTCGGGACGGGGGTCAGACATGGGCGGCGTCCTCAGAGGTGACGGGCCGCAGCGAGATCGCGGCCGATGGGCAGCCGGCGACGCAGGCGCCGCAGCCGGTGCAGCGGTCCGCGGCCACGACCGGCGTGGGCACGCGCGAGGTCACCGGAAAACGGATCGCCGATTCGCCGCAGGCATCGCGGCAGCTCGAACACACGATGCCGTGCAGCGTCAGGCAGGTCTCGGCGACGCGCGCCTGCAGCGCCCAGGCGATGTCTGTGACCGAACGGAACGCGCGGGCCTCACAGGCGGACGCGCAATCGGTGCAGAACGTACATTCGCCCAGCGCCGGATCGAACACCGGCAGGCGCCCCTCGCCGATCACCAGCACACGCTCGGGACAGGCCGCCACGCAGGCGCCGCAGCCGGTGCAGGCATCGACGAACGCGCGCTCGTCCAGCGCCCAGGGCGGGCGCAAGGGATGCGGGGCGTGCAGACGACCGCGCAGCAGCGCGCGTCGGCGCGGATCGGGCGGTCTGGTGGCGGCGGCTACCATGACGAAGGCGGCCTAGTGCGTGGGTGGGCCAGTGAACATCTGCCAGAACCACACGGAGAACCCGTAGCTGGCGACGATCAGCACCGACAGTATCGGGAACATCACCACCGTGATGAACAGGAACAGCAGCAGTTCCTTGCGCTTGGCCCGGCGCGGATCGACCGGCTCGGCCGGTTCGGCGGGGGCGGTCAAGAGGGCAGCCTCCTGCGCTTCGGGCTTCATGGGCGGTCCTGTCGAAGAAGAAGTCGCGCTCGGAGGATACCCAACCGGCGCGACAGATGTGTTGATCGCGATCAACAATGGGCCACTGCGCGATACCGGCCGCGCAGCGATGGGGGCCGCGCGGTCATTCAGCGCGGGCGCGCACCTGGATGTGGACTTCGGCCAGCTGCGCGTCGGCGATCGGCGACGGCGCATCGGTCATCAGGCACTGCGCGCCGGTGGTCTTGGGGAACGCGATGACATCGCGGATCGATTCGGTGCCGGCCATCAGTGCCGCGAGGCGATCGATGCCGAACGCGATCCCGCCGTGCGGTGGGGCGCCGTACTTCAAGGCATCGAGCAGGAAGCCGAACTTGGCCTGCGCCTCCTCGGCACCGATGCCCAAAAGGTCGAACACCGCCGACTGCATCGATGCGCGATGGATGCGGATCGAACCGCCGCCGACCTCGTTGCCGTTGAGCACCATGTCGTAGCCGCGCGAGACCGCGGTCGCCGCATTGGCCCGCAGGTCGGCCTCGTCATCGACCGCCGGCGCGGTGAAGGGATGATGCAAGGCGACGTAGCGCTGCGCCTCGTCGTCCCATTCGAACATCGGAAAATCGGTCACCCACAGCGGCTTCCAGCCGTCGGCCACCAGACCGAAGTCCTTACCGGCCTTCAGACGGATCGCGCCCATGAAGTCGCTGACCGTCGCGTACTTGCCCGCGCCGAAGAACACCAGGTCGCCGTGGCCGGCACCGACCTGCGACACCAGCGCGGCGAAGGCCGCCTCGTCGAAGAACTTCTGGATCGGCGAACTGACCTCGCCGGACTCGGCGATCTTGATGTACGCCAGGCCCTTGGCGCCGTACTTGGCCGCGTGGGCGGCGTACTCGTCGATCTGCTTGCGGCTCAGCGACGCGCCGCCGGGAATGCGCAGCGCGCAGACGCGGCCGTTCGCCTCGTTCGCAGGACCCGCGAACACCGCAAAGCCGCAGTCCTTGACCAGATCGGCGACGTCGACCAACTCCAGCGCGATGCGCAGGTCCGGCTTGTCGGAGCCGTAGCGGCGCATGGCTTCGGCCCAGGTCATGCGTGGGAACTGCGCGTCGAGCTCGACCCCGGCGACCTCGCGGAACACATCACGGATCATCGCTTCGACCGTGTCCTGCACATCGCGCTCGGACACCCAGGCGAATTCCATGTCGAGCTGGGTGAACTCCAGCTGGCGATCGGCGCGCAGGGCCTCGTCACGGAAGCAACGTGCCACCTGGTAGTAGCGGTCGAAGCCGGACATCATCAGGATCTGCTTGAACAGTTGCGGCGACTGCGGCAGCGCGTAGAACTCGCCCGGATGCATGCGCGCAGGCACCAGGAAGTCACGCGCGCCTTCCGGCGTCGCCTTGGTCAGGATCGGGGTCTCGATGTCCTGGAAGCCGCGCGCGTCGAGCCAGTGGCGCAGCGCACTGACCAGCTTGGTGCGCGTGCGCATGCGGCGCTGCATCTGCGGATGGCGCAGGTCGAGATAGCGGTACTTGAGTCGCGTCTCCTCGCCCGGGTTCTCGTGGTGATGAAACGGCAGCGGCTCGGCCTTGTTCAAGACCTCGATGGTCTGCGCGACGACCTCGACCTGGCCGGTCCGGATCTTCGGGTTGACCGAATGCCGACGACGGACGACGCCGGTGATGCGCAGGCAGTCCTCGTAACCCACCTGCTCGGCCCGGGCCAGCACGTCCGCGTTGCCCGGCTCGGCCGACGGCTCGGCGACGACCTGGACGATGCCCTCGTGGTCGCGCAGATCGATGAAGCAGACGCCGCCGAGGTTGCGGGCGACATCGGCCCAGCCGCACAGGGTGACGGTCTGGTCGATCAGCGCCTCGTCGACGAGGCCGCAGAAATGGGTACGCATGGACACTCCGAACGCGGAAAAGACACGGGATACCGACCGCCCGGCGGGCGGAACCCGATAGTGTAAGGCGTGCGCGGCGATCCGCGCGCGCCTGCGTTGGGAGCGGCGTCGGCCGCGCGGCGTCAGTCGGCTGCGGCGGCGGGCTTGGCGGCCGGCTTGGTCTCGACCTTGGGTGCGGCCGTGTCCGACTTGGCCGCCGGTGCCGGGCTCGCGGCGGCGTCGCCGGCAGGCTTGGCGGACTCGCCGCCTTCGGCCAGGTTGCGCTTCTTGTCGCCGTCCTTCTTGAAGTCGGTCTCGTACCAGCCGCTGCCGGCCAGACGGAACGCAGGCGCGGTGAGCTGGCGCTTGACGGCCGCCGCGCCGCAGGCCGGACAGGTCTCGGGATCGGGATCGGAGAGCTTCTGCAGACGGTCGAAGTCGTGGCCGCAGTCGGCGCAGCGGAAGGCGTAGATCGGCATGGTGGGAAAGAAGGAACCTTGACTGGGCGTGGACATGGGGGCGTCGGCGCCCGGATCAAGCCCGCCGCACGCCGTCACGACGCGCTCGCACGATCGTCCACCCGACCACTTGTCGGTTCCCGTCCACGGGCCTCCGCTCGCCTTGGACGCTACGCGCTGAGCACCTGGGCAAGCGCCAGCTCGCTGGCGCGACGCAGCACGGCTTCGCGCGCCGCGCCATCGAGCGCCGAGCCCTGCAGATAGCAGGCCAGCAGCCACGGCCGTCCGCCATCGGCAGGCCACAGCACCGCGATGTCGTTGCTGATGCCGCTCGCGCCGCCGGTCTTGTCGCCGACCCGCCAGCCGGCAGGCGCACCGGCGCGGATACGCGCATCGCCGGTGCGGTTGCCGATCAGCCAGTCCGTCAGCTGCAGGCGCGAGGCTGGCGACAGCACGTCGCCGAGCACGAACCGTTGCAGATTGCCGGCCATCGCCAGCGGCGTGGTGGTGTCGCGCGGATCGCCGTCCGCGAACAGGTTGACCTCCGGCTCATTGCGGGCGCAGACCGTGACCGTGTCGCCCGCGGCGCGCAGGAACGCGGTGAGTCCGGCCGGGCCGTCGACCAGCGGCAGCAGTAGGTTCGCCGCCGGGTTGTCGCTCCAGACCATTGTGGCCTGGCACAGGTCGCGCACGGTGAGGTCGCGTCCGACATGCCGGGCGGTCACCGGCGCATGCTCGAGCATGTCGGCATCGCGCACCACGAGCCGCTGATCCAGCGACAGCGCGCCGCGATCGACGCGGGCGAGCACCGCCGAGGCCAGCAGGAACTTGAAGGTGCTGGCCATCGGGAAGCGCGCGTCGACCCGGTGCCCGACACGCACAGCCGGATCGCCATCGCGCAGCAGTGCCACACCGAGCCGGCCACCGCTCGCCGCCTCGAGCGCGGCCAGGTCCGGCGCCCCGGCGATCGCGTCCGGGCTCGCCTCCGGCCCCGCGGCGCGCGCGGCGGCCGGCAATGCGGCCATCGGCAGCGACAGGGCGGACAGGCCGGCGAGTTTCAACAGCGTGCGTCGCGATGCCATCAGGCGGTCTCCGAAGCTGGGGGAGCCCCGATTCTCCCGCCCGCGCGGCAGTCGCCACCAGTGCGAAGAATCAGGAGCAGCCATGAGCGAATTCGATGACAGAACGGTGATTGACGCCATTCGAGGCCCGAAATGCGATCATCGATCGATCCCGCTCACCCCTGCCGCCATGTCGCGTCCGCCGCTGCCGCTCAACGCATTACGCGCCTTCGAGGCCGCCGCGCGCCACCAGAACTTCACCCGTGCCGCGCTCGAACTGTGCGTGAGCCAAGCCGCGCTCAGTCATCAGATCCGCAGCCTGGAGGATCGCCTGGGCGTGCGCCTGTTCCATCGCCTGCCGCGCGGCGTCGCGCTGACCGACGAGGCCAGCGCGCTGTATCCGGTCCTCCACGACGCCTTCGACCGCATCGCCACCGCGGTCCAGCGTGCCGGCGGCACCGCCGAGCGCCAGGTCCTGAGCCTGGGCGTGGTCGGCACCTTCGCCACCGGTTGGCTGTTGCCGCGCTTGCCGGCGTTCGAGGCGGCGCATCCGCAACTCGAGCTGCGCCTGCAGACCCACAACAACCGCATCGACCTGGCCAGCGAGGGGCTGGATGCGGCGGTGCGCTTCGGCGACGGCGACTGGCAGGGCCAGGCCTGCACGCCGATCGTCGATACGCTGTTCGCGCCGGTCTGCGCGCCTGCGCTGGCGCGCCGCCTCGCGCACCCGCGCGACCTCGACCGCGCGACACTGCTGCGCTCCTACCGCGGCGACGAGTGGCCGCGCTGGCTGCAGGCAGCCGGCGCCGACGCGATCGACGCACGGGGGCCAGTCTTTGATTCGTCGCTGGCGCTCGCCAGCGCCGCTGCGGCCGGCGCCGGCGTGGCGCTGCTGCCGCTGGCGATGTTCGAACGCGAACTGCGCGAGGGCCGTCTGGTGCAGCCCTTCGACACTGGCATCGCCCTGGGTCGCTACTGGCTGACCCAGTTGCGCTCCCGACCGGAACCGGCGCCGCTCCAGCAACTGCGCGCATGGCTCCTGGCGCAGCGCGCGCTGACACCCGAGAGGGAACACTGATTAACATGCCACACGTGCCAAGGTATCTGAACACTCGCGCCGGCAACACATGCAGCATGCGCAAGCAAACCGACTGCAAACGCTTCTACTGCATTTAGCAACGACCATATACCTCAGACGGCTCAAACATCCAACCCCAAAAACAACGCTGGGCGCCCTACCTGAGCAGGCCGCCCAGCGCTACACCAGCCTCATTACGCCCTAGCCAGGCAAATCATCTTCTCCAAACCAAATCAATCACCTGCGGCACTCCAACAAGAAGAATGACGCAGACGAAGAACCCCAGCGCAAAAAATGAGAACGCGCGACGCTTGGAATCATCGGATCGTTTTAGAAAATATCTGAACAGAAAGCTCAGGGGAACAATCAAAAGTATGGGCAGCCACAACCAGAAATTCATGCCACTCACCAATTCCCAGGGCCAGGGTACGAGCTCATACATGTGTGAGCTGCAGAAGAATACTCAGCATAAAGTGCTATTGTCCCTACAATGCCAGCCGCACAGGCCAACGCCGTCACTCCGACAACCGGCGATGTAAGGCAAACCATGCCGGCTCCAACACCTGCTGCCACAGCTGCAACCCCCATAAGCGAAGCCCGATTACACGCATCCGATCGATTTCTGCTCCACGCATTGAAATCATTCGCGTAGTACTCCTGATACTCCAAGTACCCACCACCGGCACCAACGTTTTCATAGTTTCCAAGAAATCCACTGGAATAGAAGGAGCCACCACCGGTATTAGTGATCAGATGAGGGCGCAACGCATGGACGGTCTCCATGTCAACAGGCTTCTCAAGCGACGAATCGTCCTCGCCTCCACTTTGAATAACAACCCCAAAGCCGCCATCAGGGTTGAAGTTACACTCTTCCTCCCACCCGCCAGGGTTAGACCCGGCGTCACAAGGATTATTTGACTGTGGGAAATACTCCAAACTCTTCACAGGAATGGCAAAGGCGCCAGCAAACTCCGGCGTCGTAAGCCCCCTCCAGAACGACTCACGCAATGATTCCCTTGCCGCAGGATTGGGCTCAGCGTGTCCAATTGCCTGATCGAATGTCACCTCACTCATACTGCCATCCGTGCCGGAGATATATATTCTCCGACTATGCGGGTCAGCAACAATAAGCGTTCCATCTTGGGCTCGAATCCGGAATGTACCGTCAGCCTGATCGGTGTATCCACTGATGAACTGCGCATTAGCAGCAGACGAAAAGCAGAACACAGAAAAGAATAGAACGAAAATCGACAATCTCACAATACTCTCCTTGTAGGCACTCGAAACTTCCGGTACAAAATTCTAAATTTCTACGTAGCTTATAACTATACTTCTAGACCAATATCGCCCTCCTATTCCATGCATTAACTTTCACTTTTATCTCAATTGATTTTGACACTCCGTCTCGACACGCCGGTCAGTAGCCCCAAGGCGTCGGCGGGGCTGCGACGGTCTTGGTCAGGTCGAACTCGACCTGGAACTTGCGCCCGCCGGGCCGGGTGAGCTCGTAGACGAAGCGCTCGCCGGGATGGATTTCCATCGCCCAGGTGTTGGTGACCGAGTCGTTCAGGCCTTCCTTCTCGAACAATGCGATCGACTCGGCATCGACCGGGAATTCCTGGCGCTGGTCGGTGCCGGCGTTCTGGGTCTCACCGCCGTACATCGTCACCGGATCCTCGCTGCCATCGGGCTTGCGGTGATCGTGCTTGAGCTGCAGGCCATGCTCGGTGCGGGTCAGGATCCAGGTGCGCGAATGGTCGTCGCCGACATGGAAGGGGATCCGCAGTTCGCGCGTCTTGTCGCTGCAACCGCGCACGTGCATCACCAATTCCTTGCCCTCGAACGGATCGGGCGCGGCATCGGCGGCCGGCGCCGGTTCGTTGGCGACGATACGGCCGGCGAAGGCCTCGCCGCAGTGGCGCGCGATCGCCGCCAGGAATGCGTCGGCGGGCACATGCTCACGCGCGGCGGCCTCGGCGGCCGCAGCCGCGGCGGCGTCGGCGGTCGGATTGGCCGGCGGCGGACGGGTGTCGGCGGCCGGTTCGGTGTTGCCGCAGGCGGCGAGCACGAGGGCGGCGGCCAGGGCGGTCGGGATCAGGAGTCGGTTCATCGCGCCACCCTACCCGCCCATGCCGCGCAACGGCAACCCGGGCCCGCCCGGGTTGCCGATCAGGCGTCGTAGAGGGCCAGCAGCTCGGCCTCGGCCGTCTCCAGCTCGTCGCGCAGCGCCGCCTGCTGCTGGCCCAGTTCGGCCACGCGCGGGCCATCGGCATAGGTCGCCGGGTCGGCCAGCGTCGCCTCGATCCGGGCCAGTTCAGCCGCAAGTTCGGAGACCCGCGTCTCGACCTTCTGCAGCCGGTGCGGGTTGACCTTGGTGCGCGGCGCCGGCGGGGCCGGCGGCGCCTCGGCGACGGGCGTGGCGGCCGGCGTGCGCAACTCGCCGGCATTGCCGCGCGCGCGCAGCCAGGCTGCGTACTCGTCGAGGTCGCCGTCGAAGGGCACGACCTTGCCATCGGCGACACGCCAATAGATGTCGCTGACCAGGCCGATGAGGTGGCGGTCGTGCGAGACCAGCACGATCGCGCCGGGGAAGTCGCTCAACGCCTCGGCCAATGCCTCGCGCATCTCCAGATCCAGATGGTTGGTCGGCTCGTCGAGCAGCAGCACATTGGGCTGCAGCCAGGCGATCAGCGCCAGCGCCAGCCGCGCGCGCTCGCCGCCGGAAAAGCCGTCGATGCTCTCGAACGCGCGGTCGCCGGGAAAGCTCCATTTGCCCAGGAAGTCGCGGAAGGCCTGGGTGGCGACATTGGGCGAGAGTTCGCGCAGGTGGTCGATCGGCGACGTGCCGGCGACCAGCGACTCGACCGTATGCTGGGCGAAGTAGCCGATCCGCAGGTCCGGATGCGCATAGCGCTCGCCGGCCAGCAACGGCAGGTCGCCGACCAGCGACTTGACCAGGGTGGACTTGCCGGCGCCGTTGGGGCCCAGCAGGCCGATGCGGTCACCGGCCTCAAGCCCGAAGCCCACCTTGTCCAGAATCACCACCTGCCCGTCGGCCGACGGATATCCGCACACGCCATCGTTGATGCGCAGCAGCGCATGCGGCAGCTTCAGCGGCTGCGGGAAGTCGATCCGCACCTCGCGCTCGGCGCGCACCGCCTCGGTGTCGGCAAGCTTGGCCAGGCGCTTGA
The DNA here is from genome assembly GCF_014192745.1 of Luteimonas sp. RC10. Taxonomy (GTDB): domain Bacteria; phylum Pseudomonadota; class Gammaproteobacteria; order Xanthomonadales; family Xanthomonadaceae; genus Luteimonas. The sequence continues at coordinate 81,272 of NZ_JACHYJ010000005.1, read as the reverse complement.
CCCGCGACTGCGCCTGCTTGGCCTTCGCCGCGCTGGCCTTGAAGCGGTCGATGAACTTCTGCAGGTGCGCGCGCTCGGCCTGGGTCTTTTCGTGGGTGATCTGCTGCAGGCGCAGCTGCTCGGCGCGCTGGCGCTCGAACGCGGTGAAGTTGCCGGTGTAGAGCTTGGCGCCGCCGCCGTGCAGGTGCAGGGTGTGGGTGCAGACGTTGTCGAGGAACTCGCGGTCGTGGCTGATCAGCAGCAGCGTGCCGGGATACTTGAGCAGCCACTGCTCCAGCCACAGCACCGCATCGAGGTCGAGGTGGTTGGTCGGCTCGTCGAGCAGCAGCAGGTCGCTGGGTGTCATCAGCGCGCGCGCCAGATTCAGGCGCACGCGCCAGCCGCCGGAGAACGTGGCGACCGCGCGCTGGTGGGTCTCGGCCGGAAAGCCCAGGCCGTGCAACAGCTTGCCGGCGCGCGCCGAGGCGTCGTAGGCGCCGAGCTCGGCCATGCGCACATGGGCTTCGGCCACGGCCTCCCAGTCCTCGGCAGCCATCGCGTCGGCTTCGGCCTTGAGCACGCCCGCGACTGCGGCGTCTCCGCCAAGCACGAACTCGATCGCTGGGTCGGGCAGCGACGGCAGTTCCTGGGCGATGCTCGCCACGCGCAGTCGATTGGGCAGGTCGAGGTCGCCGCGATCGGCCTCGACTTCGCCGCGCACGGCCGCGAACAGCGACGACTTGCCCGCGCCGTTGCGGCCGACCACGCCGGCGCGCCAGCCCGAGTGCAGAGTGAGGTCGACGTCGGACAGCAGCAGGCGTTCGCCGCGCCGCAGGGCGAAATTCTTGAAAGAGATCATCGGCCGATTTTACAGGAGCGCGGCCCGGAACCCGCCGACCGGCCCGATCGTTTCAAAAAGAGAACAATCGGAACCTATTGCTGGCTGCATTGACGTCTTTGAAACACGCCTGTTAAATCGCCATTAACACCGCCTCCCCTTCCCCCCAAGCTCGAGGTCTGCCATGTCCCGCCATCGCCTCACCCTCGCCGTGCTCGCGGCCCTGTTGCCCGTCGCTCCCACTGCACTCGCGCAGGACGCCCAGCCGCAGACCCGCACCTCCACCCTCGATACGCTGATCGTCACCGGCACCCGGGTCAGCGACCGCACGGTCGCCGAATCGCAATCGCCGATCGACATCATCACCGCCGAATCGCTGCAGGCCACCGGCACGACCGAGCTGGCGACTGCCCTGGCGCGCGCGCTGCCGTCGCTGAACTTCCCGCGCCCGGCGCTGGTGGACGGCTCCTCGGCGATCCGTCCGGCGCAGTTGCGCGGTCTGTCGCCCGACCAGGTGCTGGTGCTGGTCAACGGCAAGCGCCGCCACGCCTCTTCGCTGCTCAACCTCAACGGCACGATCGGCCGCGGCTCGGCGCCGGTCGACCTCAACACGATCCCGGTCTCGGCAATCGAGCGCGTCGAAGTGCTGCGCGACGGCGCCTCGGCCCAGTACGGCTCGGACGCGATCGCCGGCGTGGTCAACATCGTGCTCAAGGGCGCCTCGCAGGGCGGCAGCCTGGCGGTGAACCTGGGCCAGTACTCGGCCGGCGACGGCACCCAGCACCAGATCGCCGGCGACACCGGCCTGGCCCTGGGCGAGCGCGGCTTCCTGCACCTGTCGGCCCAGGTCGGCCAGCAGGAGGCGACCAACCGCGCGCGGCCGTTCGCCGGCACGCCCGGCCCGACCCAGCCCGCGCTCGGGCAGAAGGCGTTCGTGATCGGCGAGCCGGAGGTCGACTTCGGCGCCGTCGGCTTCAACACCGACATCGCGCTGACAGATGCGATCAGCGTCTACGGCTTCGGTACCGCCAGCAACCGCGATGTCACCTCGTTCGCATTCTTCCGCGCCTCGGCCAACCCGACCCAGAACATCCGCAGCATTTACCCCGACGGCTTCCTGCCCGAGATCAACAACATCTCCAAGGACCGCGCGATCGTCGCCGGGCTCAAGGGCCACACCGCCAGCGAATGGAACTGGGACCTGAGCTACAACTACGGCTACAACCGGCTGGAGTTCTATACCCGCAACTCGCTCAACGCGAGCCTGGGGCCGGATTCGCCGACTTCGTTCTATGACGGCGCGCTGGAGACCACGCAGAACATCATCAACTTCGATGTCAGCCGGCAGTTCGACTGGGGCCTGGCCTATCCGGTGACGCTGGCCTTCGGTGCCGAGGGCCGTAACGAGAAGTGGAACCAGTCGCCGGGCGAGCCGGGCTCGTACATCGACGCGGGCGCGGGCGTGCCCGGTGCGGCCGCCGGCGCGCAGGGCTTCGGCGGCTTCGCACCGGGCATCGCCGGCGCCTACGACCGCGACAGCCACGCGGTCTACGCCAACCTGGAAGCCGATCTCACCGAGAAGTTCTCCAGCGGCGTGGCCGCGCGCTGGGAGGACTACGACGACTTCGGCAGCCAGCTGTCGGGCAAGCTGTCGGCCCGCTACGCGTTCACCGATGCGGTCGCGCTGCGCGGCACGGTGTCGAGCGGCTTCCGCGCGCCGTCGCTGGCCCAGCAGTACTTCCAGACGGTGAGCACGGTGTTCCTGCCGGGCATCACCACGCCGTTCGAGATCCGCACGTTCCCGGCCAGCAGTGCGGTCGCACGGGCCTTCGGCGCCGAGCCGCTCAAGCCCGAGGAATCGCTGTCCTACAGCCTGGGTCTGGTACTGCAGCCGGTCGACAACCTCTACGTCACCGTCGATGCCTATCAGATCGACGTCGACGACCGCATCGCGCTGTCGTCGAACCTGACCGGCGACGCGGTACGCGCGCTGCTCGAGTCGCAGGGAATCTTCGGCGTCAACGGCGGCCGCTACTTCACCAACGCCATCGACACCCGCACCCGCGGCGTCGATGTCGTCGGTACCTACCGTTGGGACCTGGCCGCCGGCAGCCTCGACCTGACCGCCGGCTACAACCATTCCAAGACCGAGATCACCCGCATCGCCGACAACCCGGCCGCGCTCGAGGCAATCGGCGTGGATCTGGAGCGCATCGATCGCGTCGAGGCCGGCCGCATCGAGCAGGGCTTCCCGCGCAACAAGCTGCTGCTGGCCGGCACCTGGAACGCCGCCGACTGGGGCTTCTCGCTGTCCACCACCCGCTACGGCAGCGTGCGCACCACGCCCAACAACCCCGCGCTGGACCAGAAGTACGGGGCCAAGTGGCTGGTCGACGTGTCGGCGACCTACAAGCCGGGCGAGAACTGGGCATTGACGCTGGGCGCCGACAACGTGCTCAACGAATACCCGGACGAGAACATCTTCGGCAACTCGACCAACGGGCAATTCCCGTACAGCAACCTGTCGCCGTTCGGTTTCGGCGGCGCATTCGGCTACGCCAAGATCGCCTATACCTGGTGATCCACGCCCCGGCGCCTGCGAGGCGCCGGGCATCCAATGCGCCGTCGCTCGTGCAGGCGACGGCGCGCCGATGTCTGCGCTCGCCGCCGTGATGGCGCGCATTGCGGCATCCGTCTGACTGCGGGTGTGGGTTGCCTGGATACGGACGCGTCGGCGACACTGCAATACTTGTCCCCCACACTTCGCCGATGCCGCACAACACCGACCTGATCAACATCGTCGCCGTCGGCCTGGGCATGGCCTTCGTGTTCGGCGCGCTCGCCAACCGGCTCCGGCTCTCGCCGCTGGTGGGCTATCTGGTCGCAGGCATCCTCGTCGGACCGTTCACGCCCGGCTTCGTCGCCGACCAGGCGCTGGCCGACCAGTTGGCCGAGATCGGCGTGATGCTGCTGATGTTCGGCGTCGGCCTGCACTTCTCGCTCAAGGACCTGCTCGACGTGAAGTCGATCGCGATCCCGGGCGCGTTGACCCAGATCACCGTGGCCACCCTTCTGGGCTGGGGGCTGGCGGCGCTGATGGGCTGGCCGACCGTCCAGGGCATCGTGTTCGGCTTCGCGCTGGCGACCGCCAGTACCGTGGTGCTGCTGCGGGCGATGGAAGAACGCCGGTTGCTCGACACCACGCGCGGCAAGATCGCGGTCGGCTGGCTGATCGTCGAGGACCTGGCCTGCGTGATCGCCCTGGTGCTGATGCCGGTGCTGGCCGATGTGATGCACAGCAGCGGCGGCGAGCAGACGACGGTCGGCTCGGTGCTGCTGAGCGTCGGCTGGACGCTGCTCAAGGTCGCGATGTTCGTCGCGGTGATGCTGCTGGTGGGGCGGCGCGTGATCCCGTGGGTGCTCGAGCGCATCGCCGGCACCGGTTCGCGCGAGCTGTTCACGCTGTCGGTGCTCGCGATCGCGCTGGGCGTGGCCTTCGGCTCGGCGGCGATTTTCAGCGTGTCGTTCGCGCTCGGCGCGTTCTTCGCCGGCATGCTGCTCAACGAGTCGGAGCTCAGCCACAAGGCCGCGAACGATTCGCTCCCCCTGCGCGATGCGTTCGCGGTGCTGTTCTTCGTCTCGGTCGGCATGCTGTTCGACCCCCGCATCCTGCTGGTGCATCCCTGGCAGGTGCTGGCGACGGCGCTGATCATCATCTTCGGCAAGTCGGCGGCCGCGTTCCTGATCGTGCGCGCGTTCAAGCACCCGACCAGCACCGCATTGACGATCTCCGCCAGCCTGGCGCAGATCGGCGAATTCGCCTTCATCATCGCCGGGCTTGGCGTGGCACTGGACATCCTGCCGCCCGACGGCCGCTCGTTGGTGCTCGCCGGCGCGCTGATCTCGATCATGGCCAACCCGCTGATCTTCGGCCTGCTCGACAGCTGGCAGGCGCGTCGCGCGGCCGCTGCGGCGGCATCGGCACCTGAGCCGGCGCAGCCGGTCCAGGCGATCCCGGCCGACCTGCGCGGCCACGCGATCCTGGTCGGCTACGGCCGCGTCGGTCGGCAGTTGGCCGAACTGCTGCAGCAGCGCGAGGTCCCGCTGGTGATCGTCGAGGACGACCACGACCTGGTGCGCAAGGCCCGCGACCGCGGCCTGCTGGTGGTGCGCGGCAACGTCGCCTCCGAACCGGTGATGCGCGACGCCGCCCCCGAGCGCGCGGCATTGGCGATCTTCGCGATCCCACAGGCGCTGGAGGCCGGCGAGGCGATCGAACGCATGAAGGCCATCAATCCGGGCATCACGGTGCTGGCACGCGCGCACAGCGACGGCGAGGTCCGCCATCTACTCGAGCACGGTGCAGACGGCGCGGTGCTGGCCGAGCGCGAACTGGCCTATTCGCTGGCCGAGATGGTCATGTCGACGCCGCCGTTCCGCCCGGTCCGTCCGGGCAGCGACGCAGCCGCGCCGCCGGCGCCGCAGCCGGGCTGAGGCACACTTGGGTCAGCGCAATTCGGCGTCGAGGTAAGGCGCCAGGCGCGGCCACGCGAACTGGAAGCCTGACGCCAACAAGCGCGTCGGCAGCACGCGCTGCCCGTCCACCAACAGCGTGGCCATTTCACCCAGGCCCAGCGCCAGCGCGCGCGCCGGCACCGTTAGCAGCACCGGGCGCCGCAGGGCGTCGGCCAGTGCGCGGGTGAATCCGATGTTGTCCACGGGCTCGGGCGCGGTGAGATTGCACGCGCCGACCGGCGCCTGCGGCTCGCCGCGCAGATGTGCGTGCAGCAACGCGAGCACCGCCGCCACCCAGTCCTCGCGTGCGATCCAGCTCAGCATCTGACGACCGTCGCCGAGCCGGGCACCGAAGCCGAGCCGGAACGGGGGCAACAGCCGATGCAGCATGCCGCCGTCGGGATGCAGGACCACGCCGGTCCGCAGCCGCACCACCGGCACGCGGTCCTCGGCGGCGCGGGCGGCGGCCTCCCATTCCTCGCACAGGCGATGCTGGAACTCGTCGTGCGGCGCGCCCGCCTCGTCCAGCGGCAGGTCGCCTTGGGCGCCGTACCAGCCGACCGCCGAACCGCTCAGCAATACCTTCGGCGGGACGTGCGCCGAGCGAATCCAGTCGACGAGGACACGCGTCGGGATCAAGCGGCTGTCACGCAGCACCTGCTTGCGCGCGGCGCTCCAGCGGCGTTCGGCGATGCCGGCGCCGGCCAGATTGACCACCGCATCGAAACGGTCGTCCGACCACAACGCGGCGTAGTCGCGGACCTCGACGCCGTCCGGGGCCGGGGTCGAGGCCCGGCGCGAAAGCCAGGTCACACGCGCGCCCTCGCGCTGCAACGCGCGGGTCAATGCGCTGCCGAGAAAGCCGCTGCCGCCGGTGATCAGGATGTGCATGCGTGGGTCCCCATCGCGTTGCCCGGATGCTCGCGCGGGAGTGGGGAAGCGAGCGTCAAGGTCATGGCGAACCGCGCTTCGGCGGGTCGAAGGACGTGTATCGGGAAAGGCCCATGCCCCCACCCGGCGCGCTTGCGCGCGCCGACCTCCCCCGCGCGCGGAGGAGGTGTCTGGATGACCTTGTACAGGTCCAGATTGAACAGCGGCCTCCCCTCGGGCGGGAGGCGTCCGTATTCGCTCGCGCCGAGACCACGCGACGGGTGAAGAGGTGCAGGCTGTGGGCGCGTCAGCGGGGGTCAGGCCTTCGTGAAGCCCAGTTCGCCGCCGGCCGCGTCGACCACGATCGTGTCGCCGCTGGCGAATTCGCCGGCGAGGATGCGCGAGGCCAGCGGGTTCTCGAGCTGCTGCTGGATCGCGCGCTTGAGCGGCCGCGCGCCGTAGACCGGGTCGAAGCCGACATTGCCCAGCAGGTCGAACGCCGCGTCCGAGACCTCGATGCGCAGCCCGCGCTCGGCCAGGCGCTTTTCCAACCCGCGCATCTGGATCTTCGCGATCTCGCGGATCTGCGCCTTGCGCAGCGGGTGGAACACGACGATGTCGTCGAGCCGGTTGATGAACTCGGGCCGGAAATGCGCCTGCACCACGCCCATCACCGCGGCCTTCATCTGCGTATAGGCCTCGGCCGAATCGTCGCCGGCCAACTCCTGGATCTGGTGCGAACCGAGGTTGGAGGTCATCACGATCACCGCATTGCGGAAATCGACCGTGCGGCCCTGGCCATCGGTCAGACGGCCATCGTCGAGCACCTGCAGCAGGATGTTGAAGACGTCGGGATGCGCTTTTTCGACCTCGTCGAGCAGGATCACGCTGTAGGGCCGACGGCGCACCGCCTCGGTCAGGTAGCCGCCTTCCTCATAGCCGACGTAGCCCGGAGGCGCGCCGATCAGTCGGGCGACCGAGTGCTTCTCCATGAACTCGCTCATGTCGATGCGCACCATCGCGTCCTGGCTGTCGAACAGGAACTCGGCGAGTGCCTTGCACAGCTCGGTCTTGCCGACGCCGGTCGGCCCCAGGAACAGGAACGAACCGGTCGGACGATCGGGATCGGACAGCCCGGCGCGCGAGCGGCGCACCGAGTCGGACACGACCTTGATCGCCTCCTCCTGGCCGACCACGCGCGCATGCAGCTGCGACTCCATCGCCAGCAGCTTCTCGCGCTCGCCCTCGAGCATCTTGCTGACCGGAATACCGGTCCAGCGCGCGACGACCTGCGCGATTTCCTCGGCGGTGACCTTGTCCTGCAGCAATTGGAAGCCCTGGGTCTCGGCCTCCTGCGCGGCCTTGAGCTGCTTCTCCAGTTCCGGGATGCGGCCGTACTGGATCTCGCTCATGCGCGCATAGTCCTGCGTACGTTGCGCCGATTCGAGATCGAGCTTGGCCGCCTCGATCTGCTCCTTGATCTTGGTCGCGCCCTGCACCGTGGCCTTCTCGGCCTTCCAGACTTCCTCCAGGTCGTTGTACTCACGCTCCAAGGTGCCGATCTCGGCCTCGAGGTCGGACAGGCGCTGCTTCGACTCGGCGTCCTTCTCCTTCTTCAGCGCCTCGCGCTGGATCTTGAGCTGGATCAGCCGGCGCTCCTTGCGGTCGAGTTCCTCGGGCTTGGAGTCGATCTCCATGCGGATGCGGCTGGCCGCCTCGTCCATCAGGTCGATGGCCTTGTCGGGCAACTGGCGGTCGGCGATGTAGCGGTTGGACAGCGTGGCCGCGGCGACGATCGCCGGATCGGTGATCTCCACGCCGTGGTGCACCGCATAGCGCTCTTTGAGCCCGCGCAGGATCGCGATCGTGTCCTCGACACTGGGCTCGCCGACGAACACCTTCTGGAAGCGGCGCTCGAGCGCGGCGTCCTTCTCGACGTACTTGCGATACTCGTCGAGCGTGGTCGCGCCGATGCAGTGCAGCTCGCCGCGGGCGAGCGCGGGCTTGAGCATGTTGCCCGCGTCCATCGCGCCGTCGGCCTTGCCGGCGCCGACCATCGTGTGCAGTTCGTCGATGAACAGGATGATCTGGCCCTCGTTCTTGGCCAAGTCATTCAGCACGCCCTTCAGGCGCTCCTCGAATTCACCGCGATACTTGGCACCGGCGATCAGCGCGCCCATGTCCAGCGAGAGCACCCGCTTGCCGCGCAGGCCTTCGGGCACCTCGCCGTTGACGATGCGCTGGGCCAGACCCTCGACGATCGCGGTCTTGCCCACGCCGGGCTCGCCGATCAGCACCGGGTTGTTCTTGGTGCGCCGCTGCAGCACCTGCACCGTGCGGCGGATTTCCTCGTCGCGACCGACGACCGGGTCGAGCTTGCCGCTCTCGGCGCGCGCGGTCAGATCGATCGTGTACTTCTCCAGCGCCTGACGCGCGTCCTCGGCATTTTCGTCCTGCACGCTCTCGCCGCCACGGATCTTCGCGATCGCGGCCTCGAGCCGGGCCTTGTCCGCGCCCGCCGCCTTCAGCGCCTTGCCTGCGTCGCCGCCGTCGTCGAGCGCGGCCAACACGAACAGTTCGGAGGCGATGAAGGCATCGCCGCGCTGCTGGGCGAGCTTGTCGGTGACGTTGAGCAGGCGCGACAGGTCATTGCCGACCGACAACTGGCCGGCCTGCCCGGTCACCTTGGGCATGCGCTCGAGCGCCTCGGTCAGCCGCTCGCGCAGCACCGGCACGTTGACGCCGGCCTGGCCCAGCAGCGGCCGGGTGCCGCCGCCCTGCTGGTCGAGCAGCGCCAGCAGCAGGTGCGCCGGCTCGATGAAATTGTGGTCGCGGCCCACGGCCAGCGACTGCGCGTCGGCCAGCGCCTGCTGGAAACGCGACGTGAGCTTGTCCATCCGCATGACGGGTGTCCTCGAAGAGAGAGGCCGGCGCCTGCCGGCGATGTCCACCAGATGCGGCCGAAGCGGCCGGTTGCAAGCGTCCGCCCGCGTTTTCGTTGGCCCTGAGCCGGCGAACGGCCGCCGTGTCCTCACCCGGCGCAGGCACCGCGCCCGGCAGGATGCGGGCGATTCCGCCTGGAGGCATACCCATGCAGTACCGCCTGTATTACTGGAACGGCCTCCAGGGGCGCGGCGAGTTCGTTCGCCTGGCGCTCGAGGACGCAGGCGCCGACTACATCGACGTGGTGCGCGAGCAGGGCGATACGGCAATGGACTCGTTCCTCGCTGGCCAGGCGAGCGGCCTGCGCCCCTTCGCCGCCCCGTTCCTGGAGGCCGGCAGCCAGGTGATCGCCCAGGTTGCGGCGATCCTGCACTTCCTCGGCCCGCGGCTGGACCTGGTGCCCGACGATGCGGCGGGCCGGCTGCAGGCGCTGCAACTGCAGCTCACGATCGCCGACCTGGTGACCGAGATCCACGACAGCCACCATCCGATCGCCAGTGCCGCGTACTACGAGGACCAGAAGGAGGCCGCGGCGCGCCGGGCGGCCGACCTGCGCCAGCACCGCCTGCCGAAATTCCTCGGCTACTTCGAAGCCGTGCTCGGCCAGGCCGGCGGCGCGCACGCGCTCGGGCGTCATTCCTATGTCGACCTGTCGCTGTTTCAACTGCTGCGCGGCCTCGACTACGCCTACCCCGAGGCGATGGCGTCGCTGTCGCCGACACTGCCGCGGCTGCGCGCGCTCGAGGCGCGGATCGCCGAGCGCCCGAACCTCGCAGCCTACTTGGCCTCGACGCGTCGGCTGCCGTTCAACGAACAGGGCATCTTCCGCCACTACCCCGAACTCGATGGCGCGATTGCACGCTCGAGCCTGTGACACGCTGCGCGGATTCACATCGGTTTATCGCCGCGCAGGCAATCATGTTGCGATGCGCCAATCACTGGAAGCCACCGCGCCCTCGTCCCCCAACCCCGCCCCGCACCGCGGGCCGCCCCCGCCTCCCGCCGACGACTGGGCCTTGTTCCTCGATGTCGACGGCTGCCTGCTGCCATTCGCCGAACGTCCCGATGCGGTGTCCGTGCCCGCCACGCTGCTCGCGCGGCTAGTCGCACTGCGTGCTTCGCTGGGCGGCGCACTGGCGCTGGTCAGCGGGCGCAGCCTGACCACGCTCGACCGGCTGTTCGCACCCGAACGGTTCACCGCCGCCGGCCTGCACGGCGTCGAGCGGCGCCGTGCCGATGGCATCGGTCATGGCGCGCCGTCGCCGGCCGCACTGGCGGCGATTCGGGACGAGGCCGTGGTGGTCGCACGTCGCTATCCGGGCGCCGTGGTCGAAGACAAGGGCGCGGCGCTCGGCCTGCACTGGCGCGGCGCGCCGCAGGCCGAAGTCGCACTGCGCACGTTCGCCCAGGCCATGCTGCCGCGGCTGCCCGGCTACCAGCTCCAGCCCGGCGACCATGTCGTCGAACTGCGCCCCGAGCATGCCGACAAGGGCAGTGCGATCCTCGCATTCCTGGAAGAGGCACCGTTCGCCGGCCGCCGTCCGGTGTTCGCAGGCGACGATCTGACCGACGAGACCGGCTTTGCCGCGGTCAATGCCCGTGGCGGCATCAGCGTGCTGGTCGGCGACCGCGCTGCCTCGGCCGCCCAGTTCGCGCTGGCCGACCCGGCCCAGGTGCATCGCTGGCTCGGCGTGCCCGCCTCCCTTCCCGCCCCGCCCCTGGAGATCTCCCGATGACGCCAGCCGACACCTCCACCCTCAACCTGGGCCTCGTCGGCAACGGCAGCTTCGGCGCGCTGTTCGACGCGAAGGCCCGGTTGGTCTGGTCGTGCTTGCCGGCCTTCGACGGCGATCCGACATTCTGCGCCCTGCTCTCGCCCAAGGCCGGCCATGGCGACTGGTCGATCGAACTCGACGACTTCGCGCGCAGCGAGCAGGCCTACATCGAGAACACCGCAATCCTGCGCACGGTGTTGCACGACCGCCACGGCGCCTCGATCGAGATCCTCGACTTCGCGCCGCGCTGGCGCCAGCACGGGCGGTTCTACCGCCCTGTCATGCTGACGCGCCGGGTCCGCCTGCTCTCGGGCAGCCCGCGCATCCGCGTGCTGCTGCGCCCGCTCGCCGACTGGGGCGCGCGCACGCCGGAAAGCACCTGGGGCAGCAACCACATCCGTTTCCTGCTGCAGGACTTCGCGCTGCGCGCGACCACCGACATGCCGATCCGGTTGCTGCGCGAAGGCCTGGCGTTCGTGCTCGACCGCGACCTGCACTTCGTGCTCGGCCCGGACGAAACGCTGACCCAGCCGATCGCCGAGTTCGTGCGCGACGCCCTGCACCGCACCACCGACTACTGGCGTGAGTGGGTGCGCTACCTGTCGATCCCGCTCGACTTCCAGGAGGCGGTGATCCGCAGCGCGATCACCCTGAAGCTGTGCCAGTACGAGGACAGCGGCGGCATCATCGCCGCGATGACCACCTCGATCCCCGAGGCACCGGGCACCGCGCGCAACTGGGACTATCGCTATTGCTGGCTGCGCGACGCGGCGTTCGTCGTGCGCACGCTCAATCGCCTGGGGGCGACCCGGACGATGGAGGAATACATCCGCTACATCTTCAACCTGGCGGTCAGCGACGACGGCGACATGCAGCCGGTCTACGGCATCGACTACGCGCACGAGTTGACCGAGGAGGAGATGCCGGCCCTGGCCGGCTACCGCGGCATGGGCCCCGTGCGTCGCGGCAACCTGGCCTATGTGCAGCGCCAGCACGACACCTACGGCAGCGTGGTGCTGGCCTCGGCCCAGCTGTTCTTCGACCGCCGCCTGGAACACCCGGGCGATGCGGCGACCTTCGCCAAGCTCGAACCGCTCGGCGACCTGGCCTGGAAGCTCTACGACCAGCCCGATGCCGGCCTGTGGGAATTCCGCGGCAAGGCCCACGTGCATACCTATTCCAGCGCGATGTGCTGGGCGGCCTGCGACCGACTGGCACGGATCGCGGTGCAGCTTGGCCTGGACGCGCGCGCCACCCACTGGCGCGAGCGCGCCGATACGATGCGCACGCGGATCCTGGCCGAAGCCTGGAACGCCGAACTCGGTCATTTCGCCGATGCCTTCGGCGGCGACCGCCTCGACGCCTCGCTGCTGCTGCTTGCCGATCTGGGCTTTGTGACGCCCGAGGACCCGCGCTTCATCGCCACCGTCGATACGATCGGACGCACGCTGCGCCATGGCGACGGCCTGTTCCGCTACGTCGTCCCCGACGATTTCGGCGCGCCGGAAACGAGCTTCACGATCTGCACGTTCTGGTACATCGACGCGCTCGCCTCGATCGGGCGCCACCACGAAGCGCGCAGCCTGTTCGAGACCATGCTCGCGCGACGCAACCATCTGGGCCTGCTGTCGGAGGACATGTCGTTCGAGGACGGCGAGGCCTGGGGCAACTTCCCGCAGACCTACTCGCATGTCGGCCTGATCATGGCGGCGATGCGGCTCTCGCGTTCCTGGCAGGAGGCGGCATGAGCCGCCTGGTCGTCGTCTCCAACCGGGTGGCGCTGCCGGACTCGGACCAGAACGGCGGCCTGGCGACCGCGCTCGATGCCGCGCTCAAGGAGGCCGGCGGCCTGTGGTTCGGCTGGAGCGGCAAGGTCGCCCGCGCGCATTCGGGCGAGGTGCACCGCGCCACGCACGAAAACATCGACTACCTGACCATCGACCTGTCGCGGGAGGACTACGAGGGCTACTACAACGGCTTCTCCAACCGCACGCTGTGGCCGCTGCTGCACTTCAGGCTGGACCTGGTCGACTACAACGCGTTGACCCAGGCCGCCTACCGCGGCGTCAATGCGCTGTTCGCCGAGAAGCTGGCCAAGGAGATCCGCGACGATGACATCGTCTGGGTCCACGACTACCACCTGCTGCCGCTCGCGCAGGAACTGCGCCGACGCGGCGTGCGTGCGCGCATCGGTTTCTTTCTGCACGTGCCGTTCCCCTCGGCCGACATCGTGGCCGGGCTGCCGCACCACGAGAAGACCTTCGGCGCACTGGCTGCCTACGACCTGGTCGGCTTCCAGACCGAACGCGACCTGGAGCGATTCCAGGACTACATCCGGCTGTTCCGCGGCGGCAGCGTGGCCACGCGCGGAACGCTGCGCGACCACGATGGGCGCAGCTTCCAGGCCGACGCTTTTCCGATCGGCATCGACGCCTCGGCCATCGCGTCGCTGGCGGCCAACGCCGCGCGCAACCCGGCAGTGCGCCGGATGCAGGCCAGCCTCACCGGGCGCGCGCTGGCGATCGGCGTCGACCGCCTGGACTACTCCAAGGGTCTGCCCGAGCGCTTCCGCGCGTTCGAGCGCGTGCTCGACAAGCACACCGACCTGCGTGGCCAGCTGACCTATCTGCAGATCGCCCCGGTCTCGCGCGGCGGCGTTGCCAGCTATCGCGCATTGCGCCGCGAGCTCGAGCAGTACGCCGGCCACATCAACGGCGCTCACGCCGACCCCGACTGGACGCCGGTGCGCTACGTCAACCGCACCTACCCGCACGCGACACTGGCCGGCTTCTACCGGCTGGCGCGTATCGGCCTGGTCACCCCGCTGCGCGACGGCATGAACCTGGTCGCCAAGGAATACGTCGCCTCCCAGGATCCCGAGGATCCCGGCGCACTGGTGCTGTCGATCTTCGCCGGCGCCGCCCGCGAACTCGACGGCGCCCTGCTGATCAATCCGTTCGACAGCGACGGCGTCGCCGATGCGATCGCTGCGGCCCTGAAGATGCCGCTGGACGAACGCCGCGAGCGTTGGCAGTCGATGATGCAGCGCATCTCCAGCTACGACATCCACGCTTGGCGCCGCGACTTCCTCGACCGCCTCCAACAGACCCGCTGAAACCGGGGTCAGAGTCGCTTTTCCTGCGATTTGGTCGACGCCCTCAAGCGTTCCTACGCGAAAAGCGACTCTGCCCCCGGTTTTTGGCGATCCTGGTTTGGGTCAAAGCGGGGCGGGCTGGATGATCTCGACCCAGTAGCCGTCGGGGTCCTTGATGAAGGCGATCGAGCGCATGCTGCCGTCGCTGAGCCGCTTCTGGAACGGGACCTCCAGCGCTTCGAAGCGGGCGCAGGCGGCGCGGATGTCGGGCACACTGACACAGATGTGGCCGAAGCCGCGCGGGTCACAGTTGCCGTCGTGGTAGACGGGGCCGTCCTGGTGTTCGGTGCCGTGGTTGTGGGTCAACTCGAGCACGCCACGCTGCTCGGCCAGCCACTGGCGGCGCGCTTCGTCGTCGTCGGGCAGGACGCCGGCGTCGTCGATCAGGACCAGGAAATACAGCGAGAACTTCGCGTCGGGAAAATCCACCTTGCGCGCGAGGGTGAACCCGAGCACGCGGGTGTAGAAATCCAGCGATGCGACCGGATCCTTGACCCGCAGCATCGTGTGATTGAAGACGAAGTCGCGCGTGGCGGTGTCGCGTTCGGCGGCGACGCCGGGGACCTGGGCGAGTGCGGCACGGGTCTGTGCGGTCATGGCACGGCATCCAAAAGGCGGGGGATGCATCATTATCGGCGATCGGCCGACTGCCTGCGGCGAGCGCGCGCAACGCTGCGTCACGGACCCGCATGCCCACGCCTCCCGTCAACCCTTGTCCGACTCCGGTTGCAACCAGCCGCGAGCGCGGAACACCGGACCGACCAGCGGCAGCACCGCCTCGACCTCGAACACGCAGCGCCCGTCGACCTCGCGCTCGTTGCCACGCACGTCGGCCAGCAGCCGCGCCGGCAGCGGCAGTGCGCCGAGCACGCGCGCGCCGACCACGTTCCAGTACAGCGTCCCGCCATGATGGTGGAGGACGCAGCGCAGTTGCAGCGCGCCGCGGCGCAACCGCAACTGGCCGTTGCGGTGCCACAGCCGCCAGCGCGCCTGGGCCCGTCGCGGCGTCGTGTCCAACTCGCGCAGCCAGATTTCCCCGCGCGGCCCGGTCGTGCAGTCCAGGGTCAGCGCCGCGTCCGTGGTGGCGCCGGGGACGCCGGCCAGACGCGCGCACAGCCGCGCCAGCAGCCCCCGACTGCGCTCGATCGTCATCGCGCCGGCATGGCGCGCCTGCCCGTGCACGCCGTGCAGCGTGCGCAGCGCATCGGGCATCCGGAAGAACGCGGCGCCGAGCAGGGTCTGGAACAGCGTCGGCGCCATCGCGCGGCCTGGAACGGATCGGGCGCGCAGGATAGCGCTTGCGCGCCTTGCGTTCAGCCCGGATCGATCGCCTCGGCAGGTCGTCGCTGCAGACCGAGCAGGCCGATCGCCACCGCCAGGACCGCGTACGCGGCCGCGAACTGGAACGCGATCGCCTGGCGCAGCCCCTCCAGTTGCCACGGCAGCACCAGCGCACCGGCCGGGTGCACCGAATGGATCACCCCGAACAGGGTCGCGACCGCAGCCACCAGCAGCGTCGCCACGGCCGTGCCCGGGCGCCGATCGACCAGCGCGACCAGCGCCGTCGCCCACAGCATCGCGGTGATGATGAAGCCGTTGCCGAGCACGACGATCGCCGCCATCTCGGGCAGGCCATGGCCGGCATCGACCTGCGCATACAGCGCGGCCATCCGCGCAGGATCGATCCAGGCCGGATTGCCGAACTTGATGTTGAGCAGGTAGGCAATCGCCGGCAGGAATGCGAGCGCCACCGCGATCGCGTGCTCGCGTCGGGTGCTGTGGAAGGCCTGCACGGTGATGTCGATCCCGACGAACACGATGATCGGTGCCAGGACCGCGACCGGCAGCCACTGCACCAGTCCCGACACCAGGCCGAGCATGCCACCGATGCCGATGAACAGTCCCGTCAGCAGCGTGTAGCCGCTGCGCGCGCCCATGTGTTTGTAGGCCGGCTGGCCGATGTAGGGCGTGGTCTGGACGACACCGCCGCAGACGCCCGCGACCAACGTCGCGATCGCCTCGACCAGCAGCACATCGCGCGTGCGGTAGTCGTCGCCGGCCGCGCGTGCGCTTTCGCTGACGTTGATGCCACCCACGACCATCAGCAGGCCGAACGGCAGCAGCAGCGACAGATACGGCAGCGTGGCAGGCAGCCCGGCGACGAAACCCAGGTTCGGCCACGGCAGTGCAGGCGCCGGCCAATTCGCGTCCGGCAACGCGAAGCCCGGCGAGAGGCCAGCGAGACCGAGGCCGTAGTACAACGCGAGACCGACCAGCAGCGCGAACGGCACACCCGGTAGACGGAACGGCACGGGGCCGCGCGCGACCAGCACGTAAAGCAGCAGGCCCAGCGTCGCGATCCCCGCGACCGGTGAGCGCAGCGTCTCGATCAGCGGCAGAAAACCCAGCAGCATCAGCGCCGCGCCCCCGATCGAACCCAGCAGTGCTGCCCGCGGCACGACGCGCGTGATCCAGTCGCCGGCGAAAGACAGCGCGAGCTTCAGCACGCCCATGACGACCAGCGAGGCCATGCCCAGCTGCCAGGTCGCGATGCCGGCGGCGTCGGCGTCCATCCCCTGCCGGCCGAAGGCGAGAAACGCGGGACCCAGCACCAGCAAGGCCATGCCGATGCTGGTCGGGGCATCCAGGCCGAGCGGCATCGCGGTGACATCGTCGCGGCCGCTGCGCCGTGCAAGGCGCCGCGCCATCGCCGTGTACAGCAGATTGCCGATCAGCACGCCGAGCGCGGTGCCCGGAAACATGCGGCCGAACACGATGTTAGCGGGCACCCCGAAGATTCCGATCAGCGCGGCGGCGATGAAGCCGAGGATCGAGAGGTTGTCGACGACGAGGCCGAAAACGCCGTTGATGTCGCCGGCGACGAACCAGCGAAGACGAGAGCGGGGAGCGGCAGCGGTGGACATCGGCATTCCGGAAAAACGGGGGGGGGGGTCGAGCGCACGGTCACCGCCACAGACGCCGACGCATCCGTCGTCAGGAGACCCATGCCGACAGGCTGCGCGCGCGCCGACATCGCGATCTTGCGGCGCCTGCCGGGAGACGGCAACGGGCAGGCGCACCCCATGGCGCGCGTCCCACGCCGGTGCCCGCCGCGCCATCGGCGGCGGGCAGGGTCGGCCTTTAGAACTTCGCCATGAACTCCACGCCCCAGGTCCGGGGCTCGTTGACGAATCCGGTCAGGTTGTTGAAGTCGATGCCGCCGACGATGCGCGTGGTGTCGGTGATGTTGCGACCGAACACCGCGAGATCGTAGCGGCCCTGGTTCCAGTTCGTGCCCACGCGCAGGCCGCCTTCCAGCGTCGAGCGGCCGCGGAACTCAGGCGACTCGTAGAGGAAGAAGTTGACCTGTCCACGGTACGCCCAATCGGTGTAGACGTAGAACTCCGCGTCGTCGCCGACCGGCACGCCCCAGCGCGCGGTGAGGTTGTGAATCCACTTCGGTGCCTGCGGCAAGGCATTGCCGTCCACGCGCGCGAAGGTCTGCCCGTCGATGACCACCGTGGGATCGGTGACCGTGCAACCGCCGCCGCAGATCGCGACCGCGAGGTTCGGATCGCGGATCTCGGTGTCGTTGTAGCTGGTGCCCCAGGTCACCAGCAGGGTGTCGGTGAGCCAGGCCTGCAGGTCGAGCTCGACGCCCTGGCCGATCGACTTGTCGGCGTTGAGCAGGATCGCCTGATTGGTCGCGCCGCCCACGGCGATCAGCTGCTGGCCGTCGACGTTGTAGCGGAACAGGTTGAAGCCGATCCGGCCGCGGCGGTCCCACAGGTCCGCCTTGATCCCGACCTCGTATGAAATCACTTCTTCCGAATCGGCGACCGAGATGCCGCCGAATGCCAGCCGCCCCTGGATCGAGGGCGCGCGGAAGCCCTTGGCGACGCGGCCATAGACGTTGACGTCCTCATTGAGCTCGTAGACCGCGCTCGCATCCCAGCTGATGTCGTCGACATCGGTGTCGGCGAAATAGGGGCCGCCGACCGGCGTGCCGAACGGCACCGCCTGCAGCACACTGGCGCTGAAATCCTTCTTGTCCTGGGTGTAGCGCAGGCCGCCGCGCAGCTTCAGGCGATCGGTCGCGGCGTATTCGCCGGACGCGAACAGCGCCCAGGCGGTATTGCGCTGCTGCTGCACGGCATGGCCGGTCTGTGGATTGCCGGGGCTGAGTGAATCGTAGTTGAGGCTGTCGACGGTCAGTTCCTCGCGGAACCAGAACGCGCCAGCCTGCCAGTCGAACGGGCCATCGAGATTCGATTCCAGGCGCACTTCCTGACTGATCTGCTTGTGATCGGGAATGCCGTCGGCCGATTCGGACGAAAAGGGAATCAGCCCCGGCCCCGAGTCGGGCAGGAAGGCCGCGCCGTAGCCGCCGTCGATGTCGCCGCGGTTCAACGACTCCAGGGTTTCGTAGCCGGTGACGGAGTACAGGCTGTACTGCCCGAAGTCCCAGCGCAGCCGGGCACTGGCGCCCCAGGTCTCGAGATCAGAGAAATTGACGCCGTCGAGCGCGACGCGATCGCGGTCGAAACCGGGACGGAACCGGTTGCTGCCCGGCGAGACGAGGTTGGCGCGGAACAAGCGCGCCGTGCCATTGAGATCGCGC
The DNA here is from genome assembly GCF_014192745.1 of Luteimonas sp. RC10. GTDB lineage: Bacteria > Pseudomonadota > Gammaproteobacteria > Xanthomonadales > Xanthomonadaceae > Luteimonas. The sequence continues at coordinate 62,577 of NZ_JACHYJ010000005.1, read as the reverse complement.
CGATGCAGGTTGAACAGCCCCTCGAAGCCGTCGCCCTCATACAGAAACTGCACGCGCGCAGCCGATTCGTCGTAGCCCTCGAAGCCGTCGTTGGGCGCACCGGCCAGGGTGTTGCGCACCGAGTCGTCCCGGCGCTGGTAGAGCGCCGACACGCGCGCCGACCAGCGCTCGGTCAACGCGCCGCCGACCGCGCCCTCGAAGTTCCACATGTTGTCGCTGCCGTAGGCGAGCTTGCCGTAGCCCTCGAAGTCCTGGCTCGGACGCACCGAATCGAACTTCACCACGCCGGCCGGCGTGTTGCGTCCGAACAGCGTGCCCTGCGGGCCGCGCAGCACCTCCACGCCGGCGATGTCGAACACCGGGAAGCCCTTCAGCAACGGGTTCTCCAGCACCACATCGTCGTAGATCAGCGACACCGGCTGCGAGGCGTTGAGATCGAAGTCGGTGTTGCCCAGGCCGCGGATGTAGAAGCGCGGAAATGCGCGTCCGTAGCTCGACTCGATGTTGAGGCTGGGCACGCGTCCCGACAGGAACCGGATGTCGGTACCGCCGCTGCCCAGCACGCCGAGCTTCTCGGCATCGAGGGTGGTGATCGAGACCGGCACGTCCTGGATGTTCTCCACGCGCCGCTGCGCGGTCACTTCGACCGCATCGAGCGTGGCGGCCGTCGTCGGCGGCGCGTCGGTGACCTGGGCGAAGGCGACCAGCGGCAGTGCAGCGGCGAGCGCTGCGGCGAGCTGCGAACGGGACGGACGGCGCGCTTGGCGGAAAGGCTTGAGCGACATGGCGGGGATCTCGAACAGGGGGGAGGAAGATCGGCTGGAGAACGATAAGTCGACGCGCGGCCACGCGCGACGCACGCGCAGCCGACGCCGGGCGGCTCGGACAGCAGACGCACAACGGACACGGCAGGACGATCGTCGGCAAGGTGGGGCGCATCCCGGAACCGGGACGCGCCGCCCACTGTATTGCGATCTCCGACTGGACGCCTGAACCGGTTGTGCGGACCTAGTCGCCGATCCAGGCGAGCGTCGCGATCCGGCCGCTGCGGCCGTCGCGCCGGTGCGAGAAGAACGCCGACGGCTCGGAGATCGTGCAGCGTCCGCCGCCGTGCAGGGCGCCCGGCCGCAAGCCCGCGGCGATCAGCCGGCGGCGTGCCAGCGCAAACAGGTCGACCCGCCAGTGGCCGGGACGGGTGGCGACGAAGGCCGCTGCCGCGCCTGCGTCCTGCCCGACGAAGGCATCGTGCACCTCGGCGCCGACTTCATAGGCGCGCGGGCCCGCCGCCGGGCCCAACCAGGCGCGCACATCGCCAGGCGGCGTGCGCATCGCGCCGAGCGTGCGTTCGAGCACGCCGGCCGCCAGGCCACGCCAGCCCGCATGCGCCGCGGCGACCTCACGGCCGTCGTCGGCAGCGAACACCACCGGCAGGCAGTCGGCGGTCAGGATCGCCAGCACGGTCCCGGGGACCGACGTCACCGCCGCATCGGCTTCGGGCTCGGCATCGATCGACTCGGCGCCGGTGGCCGGCCCATCGAAGCGCAACACCGTCGTGCCATGCACCTGGCGCAGCCAGTGCGGCGGCGACGGCAGCGCGAGCAGTCGCGTCAACGCGGCCCGGTTGCCGTCGACGACCGCCGGGTCGTCGCCCTCGGGCGAAGAGCGGTTGCCGAGATTGAACTGGTCGAACGGCGGCACCGACGCGCCCGCGCCATGACGCAGCGTGGTCCCGGCGCGCACACCCGGCGGCGCGGGCCAGTCGGCGGGCAGCCAGGCGCTCATCGGCGCGCCAGGTCGCCGTGCTCGGCGGCGTCGGCGCGAAGCGCTTTGAGCAGGGCCTGCATGTCGGCCGGCAGCGGCGCACTGCAGCGCACCGCTTCGCCGGTCGTGGGATGGCGGAACTCCAGCGTCTCGGCATGCAGCGCCTGGCGGCGGAAGCCACGCAGCATCGCCGCGGTCTCCTCCGACGCGCCCTTGGGCAGCTTCAGCGCGCCGCCGTACAGAGGGTCGCCGAGGATCGGATGGCGCAGATGCGCCATGTGCACGCGGATCTGGTGGGTGCGCCCGGTCTCGAGCCGGCACTCGAGTGCGGTATGCGCGCGAAACCGCTCGCGCAGACGGTAGTGGGTGACCGCCTCGCGGCCGTCCTCGCGCACGGCCATGCGCAGCCGGTCGCGTGGGTGCCGGTCGATCGGCGCGTCCGCGGTGCCGCCCGAGACCAGCGCCCCGACGACGACCGCCAGGTACTGGCGATGCACGTCGCGCGCCGAGAGCTGCTCGACCAGCGCGTTGTGCGCCTCGAGCGTGCGCGCGACGACCATCACGCCCGAGGTGTCCTTGTCGAGCCGGTGGACGATGCCCGCACGCGGCAGCGCGGTCAGTGACGGATCGCGGAACAGCAGCGCGTTGACCAGGGTGCCGTCGGGGTTGCCGGCGCCCGGGTGCACGACCAGGCCGGCCGGCTTGTCGATCACGAACACCTGGTCGTCCTCGTACAGCACCGACAGCGGGATGTCCTGCGGCAGCGCCTCGGTCTGGACGTCGAGGACGACGTTCAGGCGGACGGTCTCGCCGCCGACCACCGGGTTGCGGGGGCGCGGCACGGTCCCGTCGAGCAGGACATCGCCGGCCTTGATCCAGGCGGTGAGGCGGGAGCGCGAGAACTGCGGAAACAGCTCGGCCAGGACCGCGTCGAATCGGCGTCCCGCGGCGTCGTCGGGCACTTTGGCGGTGCGCTGGTCGGGAAGGTCGCTGGGGGCTGGCTGCATTGGACGGCTCGGATTCAGGCGTGGGCGACGGGCGCGGGGCCCGGACTGGTATTATCCGCGGTTCGTGCCCCGACCGCCCATCGCCTCCATGACCCCACGCCTTGCATCGACGACCCGCGCCCTGGTGTGCCTGCTGCTGGCTGTGCTGGTCGCCACTGGCTGTTCCCGCGGCAAGACCAAGGACGACGAGAACGAGGGCGTGCCGGTCACCGAGCTCTACGACAAGGGCCATGCATCGATGCGCATGGGCAACTGGAGCAACGCGGCGACGACCTTCCGCCGCCTGGTCGCCCAGTACCCCTACGGGCCGCATACCGAGCAGGCGCTGATCGAGATCGCCTACGCGCAGTACAAGATGGGCAACAACGAGGAAGCGATCTCCAGCATCGACCGCTTCATCCGGACCTATCCCACGCACCGCAACATCGCCTACATGTACTACCTGCGCGGGCTGGTGAACTCCAACCGTGACACGGTGTTCCTGCAGCGGGTGTGGAGCCTGGACAGCAGCCGCCGCGACCTGGCCTCGCCCAACCAGGCCTACGCCGACTTCAACACCGTCACCGAGCGCTTCCCCAACAGCCGCTACGCCGCCGACGCGCGTCAGCGCATGGTCGCGCTGCGCAATATGTTCGCGCGCCACGAGATCGAGACTGCGCTGTACTACCTGCGCCGCGGTGCGTACGTCGCCGCGACCGAGCGGGCGACCTACCTGCTGGAGACCTATCCGCAGAGCGAGTACCAGAACGATGCGGTCGCGGTGCTGGCGCTCGCCTACGACCGGCTCGGCAACGACACGCTGTCGGCCGACGCGCGCCGCGTGCTGGAGCGCAACGAACCCGATCACCCGTATCTGACCGGGTCCTGGCCGAACGAGCCCTGGCGCATCCGCCGCCTCAACCCGTTCGCGACCGAGCGCACCGCGATCGACAGCGACCGCGACTGACGATCCCAACGCCGCCCTCCAAGGCGGCGTTCTTCGTTCGGGGGCCCGGGCGCTTAAACTCCCCGGATGCCCGCCTTGCTCGCCCGCCTGCTGTACCTGCTCGCCACGCTGGTCGGCCTGTTGCCGCCTGTCGTGCAACGCGCGATCGCCAGCGCCGTCGCCACCCTCGGTCGCCTTGCCGGCAGCCGCGAAAGCCGCGTCGCGCTGCGCAATCTCGAACTCGCCTATCCCGAGCTTTCGCCCGACGAGCGCGAGGCCTTGCGGCGTGCGGTGCTGCGCACCACTGCGCTGCAGACGCTCGAGACGCTGCGACTGTGGACCCGCCGACCGGCGCAGAACCTGCGCATGATCCGCGAGCAGCACGGCGTCGGGCTGTTCGATGCGGCGCTGGCCTCGGGCCGCGGCCTGATCGTCGTCGCGCCGCACTACGGCAACTGGGAACTGCTCAACCAGTGGCTGGCCGCACGCACGCCGATCTCGATCCTCTACCGCGCCCCGGAATCGGCGGTCGGCGAAGCCTTCCTGCGGCTGGCGCGCGCACGCGCCGGTGACGACAGCCGTGTGACCCAGGTGCGCGCCGAAGGCCCGGCGGTGCGTCAGTTGTGGAAGACCCTGCGCGACGGCGGCGTGGCCGGCATCCTGCCCGACCAGCAACCCAAGGCCGGCGACGGCGAGTTCGTGCCGTTCTTCGGTCTGCCGGCGCTGACGATGACCCTGGTGCCGCGGCTGGCCGAACGCACCGGCGCGACCGTGCTCTACGCCTACTGCGAGCGCATCGACGACGGCCCCGCGTTCGCACTGCGCATCGAACCCGCGCCCGACGGCATCGCCGATGCCGACGTGCCGCGCGCGACCGCCGCGCTCAACGCCGGCGTTGAGCACATCGCCCGCCGCGACCCGGCGCAATACCAGTGGACCTACAAGCGCTACAAGGCGCGGCCGTCGGGTTCGCACGACGACAACCCCTATCTCGACCTGGAGCGCCGCCGATGACCCTGCCGACCGAGGGTCGCGACGACACGCCGGCCGATCCGTCGCCACAAACGTTGGTGACCAGTGCCGCGGCCCCGATCGAGACCGGCGCCTGGCAGCCGCTGCCGGTCGCCGCACGCACGCTGTCGACGATCACCGCATTGATCGGCACGTTGCTGCCGCTGGCGGCCCTGCTGGTGCCGGGGCTGCTCACGTTCGGCCGCTCGCCACTCTCGCTGGCTGCACACGCCGGCGCGCTGGTGCTGCTGCCGGCATGGACGGTGTGGATCGCACGGCGGCGTTGGCTGCGCACACGTTGGCGGCTCGACGACGATGGCCTGGGCATCCGCCGCGGGCACCTGTGGCGCAGCGACGTACGCGTGCCGGGCAACCGCGTGCAGCATCTGGACATCCGGCGCGGGCCGCTGGAACGCGCGTTCGGCCTGTCGACGCTGACCGTGCACACGGCCGGCACCCGCAACAGCGCGGTGGCGCTGTCCGGTCTGGATCACGCCCAGGCCGAGCGGCTGCGCGATGCACTGGCCGCGCGCGCAGCCCGCGACGACGACCATGACGACGCCTGAGCCGCCGCCGCTAGCGCCCCTGCCCCCTGCCGCAGGGCCCGGCGATGCCGAGCGCCGGCTGCACCCGGCCTCGTGGCTGTTCGTGCTGCTGCAGAACCTGCGCCAGTTCATCGTCCCGCTGATCGTGCTGCTGGTCGCCGGCCGGCGCGCAGACGACGGGCCGGCGTGGTTGCCGCTGATCGGCATCGGCACGCTGGTCGCGGTGTCGGTGTGGCAATACCTGACGTTCCGCTACCGCATCGCCGACGACCGCCTGGTGGTGCGCAGCGGCCTGCTCGAGCGCAGCGTGCGCCAGATCCCCTACTCGCGCATCCACAACGTCGCGATCCATCAGTCGCTGCTGCATCGCCTGGTCGGCGTGGCCGAGGTCCGGCTCGAGTCGGCCGGCGGCACCCGCCCCGAGGCGCAGATGCGGGTATTGCGCTTGCCCGAGGCGCTGGCGCTGGAGCAACTGATCCGCGACCGCGGCCGGACCGATGATGCAGGGTCGCCGCAGCCGGCGTCGGCGGCCACGCCCGGCGACACCCTGCTGGCGCTGTCGACGGCCGAGGTCGTCAAGCTCGGGTTGATCTCCAATCGCGGCATGATCGTCGTCGCCGGTGCGCTGGCGCTCGCGTTCCAGGCGCTGCCCGACCGCACCGCGGGACGCTGGCTCGTCGAGGGCGGGCGCGAGGCGTTCGGTTACGCCAACGCCTTCGCCGCGACCTGGATGGCCAAGACGCTGGTACTGGCCGGCGCGGTGGCGTTGGCGCTGCTGGCGATCCGCGCGTTCTCGGTGGCACTGGCGCTGGTGCGCTACCACGGCTTCCGGCTGCTGCGGCAGGGACGGCGACTGACTGTCGAGCGCGGCCTGCTGAGCCGGTCGCGCAGTTCGGTGCCGCGCCGGCGCATCCAGGCCTGGACGCTGCGCGAAGGCGTGTTGCATCGGCTGTTCGCGCGGCGCACGCTGGAGATCGACACTGCCAGCGCACGCGGCAGCGACGGCCAGGGGCAGCAGGACGGCCGCGGGCTCGATGCGCTGGCGCCGATCGCGACCGCGGCGACCTGCGACGCGATCGTGCGCGATGTGGCCGCGCTCGCCCATTGGCCGCCGACGCACTGGCAGCCGCTGCACCGCCGGGCCTGGCTGCGGCTGGCACTCGGCGCGTGGTTGCCGACCACCGTGCTGTGCCTGGTGCTGGGCTGGTTCTTCGGCCGCTGGGGCCTGCTCGGGCTGCTGTGGCTGCCGTGGTCGGCGTTCGTCGCGCATCGCCATGCGGCCCGCGCCGGCTATGCGATCGATACCGCCATGGTCGCGGTACGCGAGGGCTGGTGGCGCCGGCACTGGCGCTTTGCCGAGATCGGCAAGCTGCAGGCGGTGGAACTGCGCCAGTCACCGCTCGACCGTTGGACCGGCATGGCCGCGCTGTGGCTCGACACCGCCGGTGCGCAGCCCCTGGCACCGCCATTGCGTTTGCGCTTCGTCCCGCTCGCCGAGGCCGAACGCCTGCATGCAGCGCTGTCGCGCGAGATCGCCCGGCGACCGCTGCGCTGGTAAGCGGGACCGCACTCCATTCAAAATGAGAATGGATGTCATTTATACTGGGCGACTGCCTCCCGACGCCCCAGGCCCCGCGTGCCTTCGATCCCTCGCTTCCGCCCGCTCACCAGGTGGCTGATCGCCGCCCTTGCCGTCCCCTCTCTGGCCGCCGCGGCCGAGCCGCCGCAGGCCACCGACCTTGACGCAGTGCACGTCGTCGGCCGCGCGCAGGCGCTTTACCGCAGCGACGATGCCGCGGTCGCGACCCGCACCGGCACGCCGCTATCGCAGGTCCCGGTCTCGGTCCAGGTCCTGCCGCGCGAACTGATCGACGACCAGGCCGCCTACGAAGTCACCGATCTGTACCGCAGCATCAGCGGCGTGAGCTTCTTCAGCTACGCCGGCGTCACCCTGCGCGGCTTCCGCCAAGAGAACGTGCTCTACGACGGTCTGCGCGGCGACCCCTACGCAGGCTTCTCGGTGCCGCAGTTGTTCAACATCGAACGGCTGGAAGTGCTCAAGGGGCCGGCCGGCGCGCTCTACGGCGGCGGCGAGCCCGGCGGGATCATCAACTACGTGACCCGCAAACCGCAGCGTCGGGCGTTGCGCCGGGTCGAGCTGGCGGCCGGCAACGCCGCGTTTGCGGCCGGCTCGTTCGAAGCGACCGGCCCACTGTCCGATCGCGTGCGCTACCGGGTCGGCATGCATGCCGACGGTGACGAGGGCGTGCGCTGGAACGCCGACAGCGAGAGCCGGATCGGCGATGCGTCGCTGGCCTTCGACATCGGCGACACCGGCGAGCTGACGCTGCAGGTGACCGACATCGAGCAGAACCTGGGCGGCAACCGGCTGCGCGGCGTGCCGGTCGACGACAACGGCGTCTTCCTGACCGATCGCCGCTGGAACCACAACGAGGCGACCGACTTCCTCGACATGGACGCACGCGTGGCGCTGGTGCAATACCGCGCTTCGCCGTCGGCGGACTGGGACGTGGACCTGTCGGCACGCTGGTTCGAGAACGGCGAGCACCAGATCTACCACGAGCCGATGGGGCTGATCGACCGCGACGGCGACGGCCGCGCCGAATGGATGACCCGGCAGTTGCGCAACCAGTTGCGCGACAACGAAGGACTGACGGTCGCCGGCAACGCGGTCTGGCGCTTCTCGACCGGCGCACTTGGCCACACGCTGCTGTTCGGGGCCGATGGCTATCGGCTGGATGCCGACTTCAGTGCGCAGACCGCCAACAGCGCCGATCTCGCCCGTGGCGCTGGCCCAGTGCCGGGCATCGACCTGGACGCACCGGTCTACGGCCGCAGTGGGTACTTCGACTATGGGCTCGACGCCCTGCCCTGGCGCAGCACCCGCACACGCGGCTTGCGCTACGGCGGCTACGTCCAGGACGAGATTGCGATCACGCCGAACTGGCAGCTGCTCGCCGGGCTGCGCTGGGACGGCTTCGAGGACGAGGACCGCCTCGGCGGCAGCCGGGTCGAGGGCCGCGATCTGAGCTGGCGCCTGGGCAGCACGGTCACGTTGCACGAGGGCATCAACGCCTATGCCAACGTCGCCAGCGGTTTCCTGCCGCAGGCCACGTCCAACCAGGACCCGGCAGCGGGCGGCCCGTTCGACGCCGAACGCAGCCGGCAGTGGGAGGCCGGGCTCAAGACCGCGCTGGCCGACGGCCGCGTGACGCTCGGCACCGCGCTCTACCGCATCGAGCGCAGCAACATCGTGCAGGCCACCGGCGAGATCGTCGACGGCGTCAACCAGCTCGCCCCGCTGGGCCTGGTACGCAGCGAAGGCCTGGAGGTCGACCTGCTCGCCGACCTGACCCCACAGTGGGTGCTCAACATCGCCTATGCCTATAACGACGCCCAGGTGATCGATGCCGGCAGCAACGGCATCGTCAATGCCGCCGGCGACCGCTTCGCCAATGCGCCGCGCAACAAGCTCGGCGTGTGGACGCGCTACGACCTGCCGGCGCTGGCCTCGGCGATCGGTTTCGGCCTGGATCACACCGGCGAGCGCCTGAGTCTGGACGGCCAGCGGGTCAAGCCGTACACCGTCTTCGATCTGAGCTGGCAGACGCACTGGCAGCGCTGGAAGTTCCAGGCCAACGTCAAGAACCTGTTCGACAAGGTCTATGCGGCCAGCGGCTTCACCGAGCGCACCGGCCATTTCCCCGGCGAGCCGCGGCGGCTGTACCTGCAGGCTGCGTACACGTTCTGAGCCGATGCCCGCCGACGCACCCGCCCATCGCCAGCGCCCACCCGCCGCCGCGAAGAAGACCGGCGGCCGCCGGCTGTGGTTCGACCTGCACAGTTGGGTCGGACTCAAGCTGTCGCTGCTGATGGGCTTCGTGTGCCTGACCGGCACGTTGGCGACAGTGTCGCAGGAGATCGACTGGCTGGTCTTTCCCGAGGCGCGGGTGGCGCCGTCCAGCCAGCATGCGAGCTGGGGCACGTGGGTGGCTGCGGTGCAGCGCGCCTATCCGGCGTGGACGCTCGAATCGCTGGCCGCCCCGCACGCATCGCGCTTCGCCGCGCGCGCGGTGATGCGCCTGCCCGACGGCGAGCGTCGCTTCGTCTGGGTCGATCCGGGCAGCGGCCGGGTGACCGGCGACACCCCCTGGTTCAACGCCCAGCGGATCCTGCGCAACACCCATCGCCATCTGATGCTGCCGCTGAAGATCGGCGTGCCGCTGGTGGCGGCGTTGTCGCTGCCGCTGCTGCTGTCGCTGGCCACGAGCCTGGTCATCTACAAACGCTGGTGGCGCGGATTCGGCGTCTGGCCGCGCGGCGACCGGCCCCGCCGGCTATGGGGCGATGTGCATCGACTGGCGGGTGTCTGGAGCCTGTGGTTCATCGCGCTGATCGGGCTGACCGGCGGCTGGTATCTGGTCGAATCGCTCGGCGGCGACGCCGGGCCCGCGGCGAAGATCGCGCTACCCGAGGCTCCCACCCCAGCGCCCGCCGATCCGGCGGCGATCGACCGCGCGATCGCCGAGGCGATGCGACGCTGGCCACAGTTGCAGATTCGCGGCGTGCACGAGATTTCGTCCACATCGCTGCTGGTCGACGGACAGGCGCAGGCCTGGCTGGTGCGCGACCGTGCGAACGCGATCGGGTTCGATCTGCGCGACGGCACGGTCACCGGCCTGCGTGACGGCCGCGACATGGGCCTGCACCAGCGCATCGCCGAACTGGCCGACCCCTTGCACTTCGGCACCTTCGGCGGCTGGCCGGTGCGTTGGCTGTGGTGCGCGTTCGGCGCACTGCTGACCGCCCTGTGCGCGACCGGTGTCTACCTCTACGGCCTGCGCGTGGCCGATGCCCTGCGCTCGGCGCAGCGCCGGAGGCCGACGTGAAGTCGCCCGGCCCCTGGCGGACCGCCTGGCGCGGCATGGGTCACTGGCGCTGGGCGTGGCTGGCGCTGCTGGTGCTGTGGGCGGTGCTGCTGGCGGATGCCTTGCGGACGGTATAGCCAAGCAACGGACGCTGACCGCGGCGCATCCGGTGGCGCTCGCGTCGGATTCGGCCAGCCATTCTTCAGCTGGGCGTGGCTAGGGTGTGCTCGCCCGACACCCCATTCGAAGGACCCATCATGTCAGCAAGTCTTCGCACCGCACTTGTACTTGCAGCGCTGTCCCTTGTCGGTACGGGCACCGCGCAGGCGTTTCAGGATGGCGATCGCCGTGGATATGACCATCGTCACGAGCGTGACGATCGAGACGAGCGCTGGGGACGCGAACGACGCGATCGGCGTTCCGACCGCTACGGCCCGTCGATCACGGTGTACGAACACGCCGATTTCCAAGGCCGCACGCAAACATTCAGTCGCGGCATTCGCGATATGCGAAGTGTCGGCATGAACGACATGATCAGCTCGGTCGAGGTGCGCGGCGCATGGGAAGTGTGCGAGCACGCGGATTTCCGCGGCCGCTGCGAAATCATCGATCGGGATGTACGCAATTTCGAGCGCATGCGCATGAACGATCAGATCTCGTCGCTGCGGCCGGTCGAGTCTCGCCGACGCGGTTGGTAACCCATCCCCGCCGACCCGAGCCTCACTTCATCGACGCGTGGCGCCTGCAATCGCCAGGCATTGCGGTACCAGCGTGTTGCGGAAACGGGCATCGCGGTCCAGGAAGCGTCGACGCGCGCCGGCGCGCCGGCGTTCCAGTTCGGCGTCATCGAATGCCAGCGCCCGGGTCACCCCTGATTCGATTGCAGCGACATCGACGACGAATCGTTCTGCCAGCCCTTCGGGGATACGCACGCTTGGCGTGAGCAGTACACCGTCATCAGCCGACACCAGCTCGTTCATCGGCGCGCCATCTGTCGTCAACACGATTGCACCGACGGACATCGCCTCGTTGAGGTAATGCCCAAAGCCCTCCATCTCGGACGGACACAGGTGGAAGAGGCTCGCGTTCTGCAACTGGCGCAGTTCGTCCGCCCCCAGGTACTCGAGTCGGTGCGAGACGTTCGCAAGCGCCATCCGCCTGACTGCAGTCTTCGGGTTCTGCACGACCACCAGTTGCGGCCACTCGGGGTGCCGCTCCCAGGCGTCGAGCACGACCTGGGTGCCCTTCGCGCTGCTTCTGCCGGCCAGGTGGAAGAACTGACGCACGCGGGCGACCCCGGGATCGAAGACATCGTCGCTGGTGAACCCGATCTCGCGCACCTCGCAGCCCAGGGCCGCGAAGGCGTGTGCACCATGCTGGGTTTTGCACAGCACCGCATCGAAGCGGGGCAAAAACCGCTGCCAGGCAGGCTGGAACCACTCGGGATTGGGGATCAGCAGGTTGCAGTCCGCCAATGACAGGAACCGGTGATACACGCGTTCGAGGAAGATCTGCATGTCCACGCGCCGGCCCAATGCATGCCGCACACGGTGTCCGATCTCCATGCAGCGATCCAGGGTCCGATTGCCGCCGTAGGCGACGACCTCCACCGCATGCCCGGCGTCCCGGAACAAGGCCGCGACCAGCGCCATATCCCGGCTGAGTCCGACCCCGTTGTCGCGGGAAATGATGCGGATGTTCGCCATGCCCTGCCGGTTCACTGAGGATCGAATCGAGACAGGATGCATGATGCGCCCTGGCAATGCGATTCTAGACAATCGCACTTACCTCGATGTGCCTGCCCTATGTCCGCCCCGCTTCCCCTCTCCGGCGTCGTCATCACCCGCAACGAGGCCGACCGCATCGGCCGCTGCCTCGATTCGATGCGCGGGCTGTGCGCAGAACTGCTGGTCGTCGATTCGGGCTCGACCGACGACACGGTCGCGGTTGCAGCCGCGCACGGCGCCCGGGTCGTGCACCAGGACTGGCTGGGCTACGCCGCGCAGAAGACCTTCGCCAACACGCTGGCCACGCACGACTGGCTGCTGCTGCTCGACGCCGACGAATGGCTTTCGCCCGGCACCGCGGACACGATCCGCACGCTGTTCGCCGACGGCCGCGTCGAGCAGGCCGATGCCTGGCTGCTGACCCGCCGCAACTGGTTCCTCGGCCATCGCCTGCGCGGCGGCGAACCGATGGAACGGCTGGTGCGCGCCGGCTGGTGCTACCTGCCCTCGCAGGTGCACGAACGACCGGATCTCGCCGGCAAGACGGTGCGCGCGCTCGCTGCCGACTTCGAACACGACACCTCGCGCAGCCACGCCGAGCACGTCGCCAAGCTCTCGCGCTACGCCCAGCTCTGGGCCCAGCAGCGCTTCGACGCCGGCAAGCGTGCCGGTGCCCTCGACGGCCCATTGCACGCCGTCGCCTATCTGCTCAAGCAGTACCTGCTGCGCGGCGCCTGGCTCGACGGCGCCGCCGGCTGGCGCTTCCACCGCGCCCAGGCCGGCTACGTCCTCGAAAAATACCGCCGTCTGCGCGCACTCGCCCCCTGAAAACCGGGGTCAGAGTCGTATTTCCAAGGCAGCGTTTTGCGCCAACCTCAGGCATTCCGGGAGGAAATACGACGCTGACCCCGGTTTAGGAAAAGGACTCTGACCCCGGTTTCAGGGGGGTGGGCCGGGGATGAGGCCGTAGTCGGTCCAGGTGCGGCGGCCGGCTTTCACGGCGTCGCGGATGGCCTGGTTGGCGGCCTTCATTTCGGGCTTGACGTAACCGCGGGCATGGTCGAGGTGCACGCACACCGCCGAGAAGCGGATCTGCTTGCCGGTCACGCCGGCGTTGGCCAGGCGTTCGCCCAGTTCCAGGTCCTCGCCGCCGTAGGTCATGCGCTCGTCGAAGCCGTTGACGCGGACCAGGTCGGCCTTCCAGCCCGAGGCGTTGTTGCCGGCCCAGCGCGGCGGCGTCGGGGTGACGGCGTTGAGCAACCGCTCGCGCCAGCCAGGCCGTGCCCACAGCTTGAGCGAGCGCTTGTTGCGCGGCAGACCGTTGGCCTTGAGCCAGTGCAGATCGGTATGCAGACCGCGCACGATGACCTCACGGTCGATCTTCAGGCTCACGTCCATCGGCAGCTTGCAGTAGCCGCCGCCCAGGTAACGGCCCGGCTCGCGCAGGCGCAGGTGCTGGGAGACGAAATCGGCCCGCGGCACGCAGTCGCCGTCGGAGAAGATCAGGTAGTCGGATCGGGCGTCCTCGATCCCACGGTTGAGGATGGTGCACTTCCGGAAGCCGGCGTCCTCGTGCCAGACATGCCGCAGCGGATACGGCAGCGTCGGCGCCATCGCCTCGAGCATCTCGCGCGTCGCCGGGCCGGAGCCGTCGTCGGCGACGACCAGCTCGAAATCCAGGCGGTCCTGCTGCGCATAGCCCCACAGACAGCGTTGCAGCCAGTCGGTGTTGTTGTAGGTGCTGATGATCAGGCTGGCGGCAGGCGTCGTCATGCCGGTGATTCTAAGCGAGCGCCTGCGCGGCCGCGGTGCTCAGTGCCCGCGGCGCAGCCGCGCGTAGAAGAAGCCGTCCATGCCGTCTTCGCCCGGCAGGCGCTGGTGGCCGGCACCGGTATCGCGGCCGAAGCCCGCGTCCAGCGGCTGCACTGCGAAGTCCGGATGCCGGGCCAGGAACGCCTCGACCTGCGCGGCATTCTCGCGCCGCAGGATCGAGCAGGTCGCGTACAGCAGCACGCCGCCGGGCGCGACCGTCGGCGCCAGTGCGTCGAGCAGGCGGGCCTGCAGCGCCACCAGCGCCTCGAGATCGGACGCACGCCGGTGCAGCAGCACGTCGGGCTGGCGACGCACGACGCCGGTCGCCGAGCACGGCGCATCGAGCAGCACCGCATCGAACGGCGTGCCGTCCCACCAGCGGCCCACCTCGAGGGCGTCGACCGTGCGAAGCGACGCCTGCTCGCCCACGCCGAGCCGGGCGAAGGTCGCGGCGATCCGCGCCACGCGCGGCGCGGCGACATCGAGCGCGGTCAGCCGCAGCGCCGGATCGCGCTCGAGCAAGTGGGCACTCTTGCCGCCAGGCGCGGCGCAGGCGTCGAGCACGCGCGCCCCCGGGGCCGGCGCCAGCGCGGCGGCGACCTGCTGGGCCGAGCCGTCCTGCACCGAAAACAGACCGCCGGTGAAGCCGGGCAACGCGGCCACCGCAAATGGCGCATCGACCCGCAGCGCATCGGGCAGCCCCGGAAACGCGACCGCCTCGACGCCCGCCTCGGCGAGCGCGGCGATGCAGGCCGCGGGCGTGCTGCGCCGACGGTTGACCCGCAGCCAAGTCGGCGCCTGCGACGCGCTGGCCTCGAGGATCGCCTCCCAGGCATCCGGCCAGTCCTCGCGCACCTGCGCCAGCAGCCAGGCCGGCCACCCGTCGCCGGGCGCCGGCGGCGGCAGGCCGTCGCGCTGGGCCCGGCGCAGCAGTGCATTGACGAGCCCGGCCTGGTGGCTGCGGCCCATCGCACGCGCGGCCTCGACCGTCGCCGACAGCGCAGCATGCGCCGGCAGACCGAGCGGATCGAGCTGGGCGAAGCCCACATGCAGCAGCGCACGCAGCGAGGCGTCGCGACGTGGCAGCGGCCGCGGGATCCAGGCCGCGAGCGCGCGGTCATAGCGGGCGGCACCGCGCAGCGCGCCGAAACAGATCGCCTCGAGCAAGGCGCGATCGCGCGGATCGGCGAGCGTGGGCAGCGCCGTGGCCAGCGCGGCCTTGAGCGAGGTACCGCGGTGTGCGACCGCATCGAGCACCTGCGCGGCCTGCACACGGACGGTGGCGCCGGGCGCGCCCATGTCAGTCCTGTCCCGCCGGGGCGGCGACCAGCGCCTTGAGATCCTGGCGGGCGTTGAGATAGTCGGCCGCGGCGACGACCTTGCCGCCGGCGCGCTGCAGCCGCAGCACGCGCAGCGCACCGTCACCGCAGGCAATATCGAGCCCGTCGCGACCGGCTGCCAGCAAGGTGCCCGGCGCACGGTCATGCGCGAGCGGCAACGCCTGCGCCGCATGCACGCGCACGCGCTCACCGGCGATGTCGGCCTCGGCGATCGGCCAGGGGTCGAACGCACGCACCGTATCGGCCAGTGCGCGCGCCGGACGCGTCCAGTCGAGCCGGGCCTCGGCCTTGTCGAGCTTGTGGGCGTAGGTCGCTCCGGCCTCAGCTTGCACCTCGGGCACCGGCCGGATGCCGGCGCGCAGCAGGCCCAGGCCGTCGGCAAGCACCTGCGCGCCGAGCTCGGCCAGGCGGTCGTGCAGCCGGCCGCCGGTATCGTCGGGCGCGATCGGCGTCGATTGCCGCAGCAGCACCGGCCCGGTGTCCAGGCCCTTCTCCATCTGCATCAGGCAGACGCCGGTCTGCGCGTCGCCGGCCTGGATCGCACGCTGGATCGGCGCCGCGCCGCGCCAGCGCGGCAGCAAAGACGCATGGACGTTCCAGCAGCCCAGGCGCGGGATGTCGAGCACCGCCTGCGGCAGCAACAGACCGTAGGCGACGACGACCATCAGGTCGGGTTCGAGCGCGCGCAGCGCATCGAGGACCTCCGCGCCGCGCAACCGCTCGGGCTGACGCACGATCAGCCCGCGGTCGAGCGCCGCCTGCTTGACCGGCGAGGCGGTCAGCGCACGTCCGCGCCCGGCCGGCCGGTCGGGCTGGGTGTAGACGGCCACGACCTCGCGCCGCGCATCGGCGGCGAGCAGCGAGGGCACGGCGAAGTCCGGGGTGCCGGCGAAGACGATTCTCATGGGACGGCGTGGAGATCCGAAGAACGGGGAGTCGGGAATCGCGAGTCGAAAACTGCGGGCTCGGAGGGGCGGGCTTGGCGCGACGACGCCCCGACCCGGATTGCTTAGTCGCGGCCCTTGCGCAGCTTCTCGAGCTTCTTGAGCGCGCGGTCGCGCTTGAGCGGCGACAGATAGTCGATGAACAGCTTGCCGTCGAGATGGTCGATCTCGTGCTGCACGCAGGTCGCCAGCAGGCCGTCGACGATCAGCTCGAACGCCTTGCCGTGACGGTCGAAGGCCTCGACGACGATGCCGTCGGCGCGGGTCACATCGGCAAACACGCCGGGGATCGACAGGCAGCCCTCGGTATGCACGCGCAGATCGGCCGAGCGGTCGCGGATCGTCGGATTGACGAACACCAGCGGCTGGTCGCGCGTCTCGGTGACGTCGATGACCATGAAACGCTCGTAGGTGTCGACCTGGGTCGAGGCCAGCCCGATGCCCGGCGCCTCGTACATGGTCTGGAACATGTGGTCGAGCAGGCGCTGGAACGCCGGGTCGGCGAAACGGTCGGCGGGCACGGGCGCTGCGACCTTGCGCAGGCCGGTGTCGGGGTATTCGAGGATCGGGAGCAGGGCCATGGATTGGACGGCGTAGGCGGCGAGCGCAGGCGGAAGCCGGGCATTGTAACGCGGCGCGCAGTTGCTTCCGTTTCGCGGTTTCAGGCTATATTGCGGCGCTGCAAGGGGAGAAACCCAAGGGGAGCTGTAGATGGCCGGCACGCTTGAACGCCTTTCCGGAACGCTCCGCACGGTGTGTGCCGTCGCGCTGCTGACCGTGACCACGTATGCCGCGGCCCAGCAACTGCGCGGCGACCATCCCGACACCTACGTCGTGGTGCGTGGCGACACGCTGTGGGACATCGCGGGCCGTTTCCTCGACCGCCCGTGGCTGTGGCCGGAGATCTGGCAGGCCAATCCGCAGATCGCCAACCCGCATCTGATCTATCCGGGCGACGTCATCAGCCTGGCGTACCTCGACCGGGTCACCGCGACCGTGCGCCCGGGGCCGCGCACGACCGCGCAGGCGCCGGTCGATGCGGTCTCGCTGTCGGACATCGAGCCGTTCCTGAAGAACCGCAGCATCGTCTTCGACTTCGACCACCTGCCCTACGTGCTCGGCAGCGAAGGCACCCGGCTGCGCGGCAGCATCGACCGCGACATCTACGTCAAGGGCCTGGAGAACGCGCTGCCGGGCCAGCGCTACGCGGTACAGCGGCCGGCGACCGAGTTCTATGGCGCGCGGCGCGCCCGCGACCTCAACTACCGCGGCAAGCGCGTGGCCGGCGAAAGCCACCTGTGGCGGCAGACGCTGCCGCGCCTGCGCGGCCAGGATGCGTTCCTGGGCGTGGAGATGGTCCAACTGGGCGTGGGCACCGTGGTCTCGGGCCCCACCGAGGACACCGACACCACCACGATCGCGCTCGATGGCGGCGGCTTCGAGGCGCGCCCGGGCGACCGCGTGGTGCCGGTCGACCCGCAGCCCTACGACCTGCAGTTCTTCCCGCACGCGCCGGCCGCCGATGCGATCGCCGCCGACGTGCAGGTGCTCGCGGTCGCCGACACGCTGATCACCGGCGGTCCGCGCGATGTGATCGCGATTTCGGCCGGCCGCGCCTCGGGGATCGACAACGGCACGGTGTTCTCGATCTGGAACAGCGGCGACTACGTCGTCGACCGTGTGCGCCATCCCAACACTTCGCGCATCGACGCCGCCCCCGACCGCGGCTCGCGCCGCGACCGGCTGCCCGACGAGTACGCCGCGCACGCGATGGTGTTCCGGACCTTCGACCACGTCAGCTATGCGCTGGTCATGGAAGGCACCAAGCCGGTCCAGATCGGCGACCGTCTCAAGCACCCCGACGCGACCCACTGACCCGCGCTGCGGGGCCACGCGCCCCGCACCGTCGCGCGCGGGCATTCCCGACCCGCACGCGCGGCTTGCGCCGACGGCCGGCGCGCCCGGGCGCGCCTAGCCTGGGCGCATGCCCGACACTGCCCACTCCGATGCCGACGCGCTGCTGCAGCTGATCCACGCCGCCGGTCCGCTGTCGCCGCGCCGCGCCGTGCTCGACCGCCACGGCGGACCTGCCGCCGCACTCGCTGCCGGCGCCGACGCCTGGCGCGAAGCCGGCCTCAGCCCGGCGCAATGCCGTGCGCTGCGCATGCCCGATCCCGCATGGCGCCGCTCGCGCGCCTGGCTGCAAGCCGCCCCCGGGCGCCACCTCGTGGGCTGGCACGACCCCGACTACCCCGCGCTGCTGCGGCACACGCCCGGTCCCCCGCTGGCGCTGTTCGTCGACGGCGATCCCGCGCTGCTCTGGCATCCGGGTGTCGCCGTGGTCGGCAGCCGCGCGCCGACTGCGGCCGGGCTGGACACCGCCGCCGCGTTCGCCCGGCGGTTCGCCGCACAGGGCCTGGCGGTGCTCAGCGGCCTGGCCGGCGGCATCGACGCCGCGGCCCACCTGGCCGCGCTCCAGGCCGGCGGCGTCACGGTGGCGGTGCTCGGCAGCGGTATCGACGTGCCCTATCCGCGTTGCAACGCCGGCCTGCACGCGCGGATCGCGGCGGAAGGCGCGGTGGTCAGCGAGTACCCGCCCGGCACCCCGGCGCGGCGCGCGCAGTTCCCCAGCCGCAACCGCATCGTCGCCGGCCTCGCGCTTGGCACCCTGGTCGTCGAGGCGGCCTACCGCTCGGGCGCCTTGATCACCGCGCGCCTGGCCGGCGAGGCCGGCCGCGAGGTGTTCGCGATCCCCGGCTCGATCCGCAACCCCAAGGCCCGCGGCTGCCACCGTCTGCTGCGCGATGGGGCGATGCTGGTCGAATCGCCGGACGAGGTGAGCGCCGCGCTCGGCCCGGTCGCTACCGACCTCGCCGATGCCTTGCGCGGGCGCCTGGCCGCCCCCACCCAAGAGCCGACGGCGACACCGGCGCCCGCCGTCCCGAGCACCGACCCCGACTACAACCGCTTGTGGCAGGCCCTGGGCCACGACCCAAGCGGTATGGATGAACTGATCGCCCGCACCGGATTGACGGTCGCCCGTGCGTCGGCCATGCTCCTGGCCATGGAGCTGGATGGACGCATCGACGTCGCGCACGGTCGCTATTGCCGAAAGTCCTGAATGACGCGCCCCTTGGGGCGCAGGCCGGGGAACATGAAAGAAAGCATCCTGGATGTCCTGCTCTATCTGTTCGAGCACTACTTCACCGAGGACGCGGACCTGGTCCGCGACCGCGACTCGCTGCAGAGCGGTCTGCTGCAGGCCGGATTCAGCCCGGCGGAGACCAGCAAGGCCTTCGACTGGCTCGACGCCCTGGCCGAGCAGCGCCCGGCCGTGTCGGACGTCCGTGCGAACGGGCCCACCCGCGTGTATTCGGCCCCCGAGATCGACCGGCTGGATGTCGAGGGCCGCGGCTTTCTGATGTTCCTTGAGCAGCATGGTGTGCTCGACGCCGACCAGCGTGAACTGGTGCTCGACCGCGTGATGGCGCTCGACCAGGACGAGCTCGACCTCGACGACCTGAAGTGGGTCGTGCTGATGGTGCTGTTCAACCAGCCCGGCAGCGAGGCGGCCTACGCCTGGATGGAAACCCAGATGTTCATCGACGAGCCCGAGCCGGTGCACTGATCGGGCCAGCCGCGGGCCTGACTGCCGACGATGACCCGGCCCCGTTCCGCCGCCACGGAACGGGGCAAAATCGCGCCGCACGGGTTAGCATGCCGCCCACGACGCCCGCACGGCCGGCCAGGCCAGCGGCCATCGCGTTGCAGGGGGCAGGACGTCCGGCGGGTCAGGCCATATCGTATCCATGGCCTCCGACGTTGGGCGATGCATGCCACGCGTGCTGCCGATGCTCACCGCCCGCAACGCGATGTGGCCGATGGCCTGCCTGTGTGCAGCACGCTGCCGCCAGGCGCCTGCGTGTGCGGATGCAGCGTCGCCCCTTCGTTTCTGCCGCAGCTGCGGCACCGCTCCCAGCACAGGATCCGCCCCGATGACCGACTGGTTCTACGCCGACGCCACGCATGCCCGCCGGGGGCCGGTCCCGGCCACCGAACTGCTGCGCCTGTACCAGGCCCGCCAGATCGACGACCGGACCCTGGTCTGGCGCGACGGCCTGGCCGAGTGGGTGCCGCTGGATGCGGTGCGCGGCGAGTTTGCCAGCGCGGCCTCCCCGGTCCCGGCGACCTCGGAATGGACCTTGGAGGCGCTGGCGCCGACGCAAAGCGACATCGACGGCGCCCCGGCGCCTGGCGATGCCTGGCGGCCGGTCACCGAAAGCGCCCATACAGCCGCGATGATGGCAGCCGGCCCGGCGGCCAGCGCCTCTCCATACGCGCCCCCGACCGCGCCTGTCGCCCGCGTCGATACGGTCGTGCACGGTGGTGAGGTGGTCTACGCGGGCTTCTGGAAGCGGGTGGCGGCCTATCTGATCGACGGCCTGATCGTCGGCGTCATCGGCATGGTGATCGGCGGGATCGCTGTCGCCGTGCTCGGCGGCATCATCGCGGTCGGCTCGGATTCGGCCACGGGCATCGGGATCGTGCTGGTCCAGCTCCTGTCCAACCTGCTGTCGATCGCACTCAGCGCGGCCTACTACGCCTGGTTCCACGCGTCCGCCTCGATGGCCACGCCGGGCAAGATGGCAGTGGGCATCAAGGTGGTCCGCACCAACGGCGAGCGCATCTCGCTGCTGCGCGGCATCGGCCGTTATTTTTCGACCATCCTCAGCGCACTGATCCTGATGATCGGCTTCCTGATGGCCGCTTTCACCCAGCGCAAACAGGCGCTGCACGACATCGTGTGCGACACGCTGGTGGTCGACAAGTGGGCCTTCACCGAGCGTCCCGAGCTGCAGCGGCGCGAGCTCGGCACGGTGACGGTCGTCGTGCTGGCGATCTTCGGCGCCCTGTTCGGACTGGTGCTGGTGGGCGTGATGATCGCCATCGGGTTCGCTGCGATGTGAACCCCGGCAGGGCTTGCGCTTGACAGCCCTGCCCGCCCGTGATTCCACTATAAAAGCAACCGACCGCCCGGGGTCCTCCTCGGGCGGCGGCGTCTTCACACCTTTCGGGGCGCCGGGCCAACGGCGCACCCACGGATGTCGCCCACCATGGCCAAACACCTTCTCATCGTCGAGTCGCCCGCCAAGGCCAAGACGATCAACAAGTACCTCGGCAACGACTTCCAGGTCTTGGCGTCCTATGGTCATGTGCGCGATCTGATTCCAAAGGAAGGCGCGGTCGATCCCGACCACGGCTTCGCGATGCGCTACGACCTGATCGAGAAGAACGAAAAGCACGTCGAGGCGATCGCCAAGGCCGCACGCGGCGCGCAGGACATCTTTCTGGCGACCGACCCGGACCGCGAGGGTGAGGCGATCAGCTGGCACATCGCCGAGATCCTGAAAGAACGCGGGTTGCTCGAGGACCGGTCGCTGCAGCGCGTGGTGTTCACCGAGATCACGCCGCGGGCGATCAAGGAAGCCATGCAGAAGCCGCGTTCGATCGCCGGCGACCTGGTCGATGCGCAGCAGGCGCGTCGCGCGCTCGATTACCTGGTCGGCTTCAACCTCTCGCCGGTGCTGTGGCGCAAGGTGCAGCGCGGACTGTCGGCCGGCCGCGTGCAATCACCGGCGCTGCGCATGATCGTCGAGCGCGAGGAGGAGATCGAAGCCTTTATCGCCCGCGAGTACTGGTCCATCGAGGCTGCGCTCGCCCACCCCTCTCAGCCGTTCAATGCGCGCCTGACCAAGCTCGACGGGCAGAAGTTCGAGCAGTTCACCGTGACCGATGGCGACACGGCCGAGGCCGCGCGCGCGCGCATCCAGGCGGCCGCCCAAGGTGCGCTGCACGTGACCGACGTCGGCGCCAAGGAGCGCAAGCGTCGCCCCGCTGCGCCGTTCACCACGTCCACGCTGCAACAGGAGGGCGCGCGCAAGCTCGGCTTCACCACGCGCAAGACCATGCAGGTCGCGCAGAAGCTCTATGAGGGCGTGGCGATCGGCGATGAAGGCACGGTCGGCCTGATCACCTACATGCGTACTGACTCGGTCACCCTGTCGCAGGATGCGGTGGGCGAGATCCGCGACGTCATCGCACGGGACTATGGCACGTCCTCGCTGCCGGACAAGCCCAACATCTACACCACCAAGTCCAAGAATGCGCAGGAGGCGCACGAAGCGGTGCGTCCGACCTCGGCGCTGCGCACGCCCGCGCAGGTGGCGCGCTTCCTCACCGATGACGAGCGCCGCCTGTACGAGCTGATCTGGAAGCGCGCCGTCGCCTCGCAGATGATCCCGGCCACGCTCAACACCGTCTCGGTCGACCTGGCCGCTGGCAGCGAGCACAGCTTCCGCGCCTCGGGCACGACGGTCGTGGTGCCGGGCTTTCTGGCCGTCTACGAGGAAGGCAAGGACACCAAGGGCAAGGACGACGAGGACGAGGGCCGCAAACTGCCGCAGATGAAGCCGGGCGACCGTGTGCCGCTCGACCGCATCATCGCCGAGCAGCACTTCACCCAGCCGCCGCCGCGCTTCACCGAAGCGGCGCTGGTCAAGGCGCTCGAGGAGTACGGCATCGGCCGGCCATCAACCTACGCCTCGATCATCCAGACCCTGCTGTTCCGCAAGTACGTCGAGATGGAAGGCCGCAGCTTCCGTCCCAGCGATGTCGGCCGCGCAGTGTCGAAGTTCCTGTCCAGCCACTTCACCCGCTACGTGGACTACGACTTCACCGCCAAGCTCGAGGACGAGCTCGATGCGGTCAGCCGCGGCGAGGAGGACTGGATCCCGCTGATGGAGAAGTTCTGGGGCCCGTTCAAGGAACTGGTCGCCGAGAAGACCGAGTCGGTCGACCGCACCGAGGCCACCGGCGCACGCGAACTGGGCACCGACCCGAAGACCGGCAAGCCGGTCAGCGTGCGGCTGGGCCGCTTCGGGCCCTATGCCGCGATCGGCAGTACCGCCGAGGACGCCGAGGAGAAGCCCAAGTTCGCCTCGCTGCGCCCCGGCCAGAGCATGCACACGATCACGCTCGAGCAGGCGCTCGAACTGTTCCTGATGCCGCGCATCCTCGGCGAGGACAAGGGCGAGCAGGTCAGCGTGGGCATCGGCCGCTTCGGCCCCTTCGCCAAGCGCGGCAGCACCTATGCCTCGCTGAAGAAGGAGGACGATCCGTACAAGATCGACCTGGCGCGCGCGGTGTTCCTGATCGAGGAGAAGGAGGAGATCGCGCGCAACCGGATCATCAAGTCCTTCGACGGCAGCGACATCCAGGTGCTCAACGGCCGTTTCGGGCCGTACATCAGCGACGGCAAGCTCAACGGCAAGATTCCCAAGGACCGCGAGCCCGCGTCGCTGACATTCGAGGAGGTCACGCGCCTGCTCGAGGAAACCGGCAAGCCGGTGCGCAAGGGCTTTGGTGCGAAGAAGGCCGCCGCCAAAAAGGTCGCGACGAAGAAGGCCGCGCCCGACAAGAGCCCGACCGCCAAGAAGGCCGCGACCAAGAAAGCGCCTGCGAAGAAGACCGCCAAGAAAACCGCAAAGAAGGCGACCAAAAAGGTCGCCAAGCAGGCAGTCGCAGCGCCCGAGCCGGCGAAATCGTTGCTGACGCCGGCCAAGGTCGCGCCGGGCAAGAAGCGCGTGGTCAAGGCCGCGTCCGACGACGCCGCGCCGTTCTGACCCGCGGTTGGTCTTGCGCATGTCCACAGTCGCGCGTCTGGACATCGCCGCCGCGGCCGCCGTGCTCGCGCGCGGCGGCGTGATCGCCTACCCCACCGAAGGCGTGTGGGGGCTGGGCTGCGATCCCTTCGACGCAGCCGCGGTCGGGCGCGTGCTCGACATCAAGCGCCGGCCGGTCGACAAGGGCGTGATCCTGATCGCCGGCGCCACGGCGCAACTGGCGAACATCGTCGACTGGTCCGGGCTGGATGCCGACCGCCAGGCCGCCGTGCATGCCACCTGGCCCGGCCCGCACACCTGGATCGTGCCGGCGCTGTCCGGCGTTCCGGCCTGGCTGACCGGGGCCCATGCCGGCATCGCGGTGCGCGTCAGCGCCCATCCCGGCGTCGTCGCACTGTGCGCCGCCTTCGGCGGGCCGTTGGTGTCGACCAGCGCCAACCTCTCGGGCGAACCGGCGGTGCACGCGGCCGCCGCGCTCGACCCGCGACTGCTGGCGCAGATCGACGGCGTGGCTGCCGGCGAGACCGGCGGTCGACGCGAGCCGTCGACGATCCGAGACGCGGCCACCGGACGCGTGCTCCGCGGCTGACCGCTGCGTCCAGGACGCGCTTGCACCAGCGCCGGTGCTGCGTCGCAATGGTTGCATCGGAAACGTCCGAAGCGCCGCAAATCGCATATTGCCGCACTGCACAAACTGTGCTCTAGTCGATGGCCCGACGTGGACGCGTTGCGAGACCGCCACACGCTCCGATCCCCACGCCGGCTCTGCTCCCCTGACCGGATGGCAATGACGACGATGCGGGAATCCCCGGTGCGCGGGCTGTACGACCCCGCTGACGAACGCGACGCCTGTGGCTTCGGCCTGATCTCCACGATCGGCGGCGAGGCCTCGCGCGAGATCGTCGACGGCGCGCTGCAGGCGCTGTCGCGGATGGCGCATCGTGGCGGCATCGCCGCCGATGGTCTTTCGGGCGATGGCTGCGGCGTCTTGCTGGTCGGCATCGAGGCCTTCGTGCGCACGCTTGCCGCCGAGAGCGGCTTCGTCGTCACCGGTACTCAACTCGCTGCCGGCATGGTGTTCCTGCCGCATGACGCGACAGCGGCGGCGCAGTGCCGCGAGACCCTGTCCGCGCAACTGGCGGCGCTGGACGTGCGCACGCTCGGCTGGCGCGACGTGCCGCTCGACACCGCCGCGCTCGGCCAACTGGCGCTGTCGTCGCTGCCGCGCGTGGCCCAGGTGTTTGTCGAAGCCGATGGCGACGATGCACCGGCATTCGAGCGCGCGCTGTACCTGGCGCGGCGGCGCGCCGAGCAGGCGCTGCGCGAGGTCGCCGACTTCTACGTCGTCGGCCTGACGCCGGGGCTGCTCGGCTACAAGGGCATGGTGCTGCCGCGCCATCTGACCCAGCTGTTCCCGGACCTCGCGCGCCCCGACCTGGCCGCGGTCACGGTGGTGTTCCACCAGCGCTTTTCGACCAATACATTGCCGCGCTGGCCGCTGGCGCATCCGTTCCGCCGGCTGGCGCACAACGGCGAGATCAACAGCATCGAAGGTAACCGGCGCTGGGCCCAGGCGCGCCGCGGGGTCTGGGCCTCGCCGCTGCTCGACATCGGCGAGTTCGACGCGCCGGTCACGATGCACGGCTCCGACTCCCAGACGCTCGACAACATGCTCGAGTGGCTGCTGCTCGGCGGCATGGACCTGCTGCAGGCCATGCGCATCCTGATGCCGCCGGCGACCCAGTCGCTGGAGTACAAGGACGCGGATCTGGCTGCGTTCTACGAGTACTACGCGATCAATTCCGAGCCGTGGGACGGCCCGGCCGGCGTGGTGATGTGCGACGGCCGGTACGCGGCCTGCACGCTCGACCGCAACGGCCTGCGCCCGGCGCGCTGGACGCTGTCGCATGACGGCATCTTCGTGATCGCCTCCGAGACCGGCGTGTGGGACGTCGCGCCCGAGCGCGTCAAGGCCAAGGGCAAGCTCGGGCCTGGCGAAATGATTGCGATCGATCTGGCCGCCGGCACGCTGCTCGACAACGACGCGATCGATGCGGTCAACCGCGCACGCGCGCCGTACAAGCAATGGCTCAAGCGCGGCATGAGCTATCTGCACACCGAACTGATCGACCCGGCCCTGGCCGCAGAGCCCTTCCCGGCCGACACCTTGCTGGCGTTCCAGAAGCTGTTCCAGCTCACCCGCGAGGAACAGGAATCGGTGCTGCGGCCGCTGGCGCAGACCGAGCAGGAAGGCATCGGCTCGATGGGCGACGACGTGCCGATGGCGGCGATCAGCCAGCGCGTGCGTCCGCTCTACGATGGCTTCCGCCAGGCGTTCGCGCAGGTCACCAATCCGCCGATCGATCCGCTGCGCGAAGGCGGGGTCATGACCCTGGCCACGCAGATCGGACGCGAGGGCAACCTGTTCCTCGACCGCGCCGAGAACGTGCACCACGTGCTGTTGAACTCGCCGGTGCTCTCGCAGCGCAAACTGCGCCAGTTGCTCGCGCTGCCGCGCTTCGAACACGCCAACCGGCTGCTGCACCTGTACTTCGGGCAGGACGAGACGCTCGAGGCCGCCCTGCACCGGCTGTGTGCCGAGGCCGAAGCCGCGGTCCGCGAGGGCGCGGAGATCCTGCTGCTGAGCGATCGCTATCCCAAGCGCGGCACCGCGCCGGTGCATGCGCTGCTGGCGACCGGCGCGATCCACCTGCATCTGGTGCGCGCGGGACTGCGCTGCGACGCCAATCTGCTGGTGGAGACTGGCACCGCGCGCGACCCCCACCACTTCGCCTGCCTGATCGGCTTCGGCGCGACCGCGGTCTATCCCTATCTCGCCTACCAGACCCTGCACGGGCTGGCGCGGCGTGGCGTGCTGCCGACCCAGAGCGGCGACGAGATGCTGCAACTGGGTCGCAGCTACCGCCGCGGCGTGCGCAAGGGCCTGCTGAAGATCCTGTCGAAGATGGGCATCGGCAGCATCGCCAGCTATCGCGGCGCGCAGCTGTTCGAGATCGTCGGACTCGATGCCGAGGTCGTCGCACTGTGCTTCGAAGGCACGCCGTCGCGCATCGGCGGCGCCGGCTTCGCGCGCCTGGAAGCCGACGCCTGGGCACTCGCCGCGCAGGGCTGGGACGACACCGCGCTGCCCGAGCCCGGCGGCCTGCTGCACTACGTGCACGGCGGCGAGTACCACCAGTTCAATCCCGACGTGGTGCAGGCGCTGCAGCGCGCGGTCGCCACCGGCGCGCGCGAGGACTGGCGCCGCTACTCGGGCTTCGTCGACACCCGGCCGCCGGCCGCGCTGCGCGACCTGCTGCGCCCGCGCGCAGCCGCCGCGCCGGTGCCGCTCGACGAGGTCGAGCCGGTGTCGTCGATCGTGCGCCGGTTCGACTCGGCGGCGATGAGCCTGGGTGCACTGTCGCCCGAGGCGCATGAGGCGCTGGCGATCGCGATGAACCGGCTGGGCGGGCGCAGCAACTCCGGCGAGGGCGGCGAGGACCCGGCGCGCTACGGCAGCGAGCGGCGCAGCAAGATCAAGCAGATCGCCTCGGGCCGCTTCGGCGTGACGCCCGAGTACCTGATCAACGCCGAGGTGCTGCAGATCAAGGTCGCGCAGGGCGCCAAGCCTGGCGAAGGCGGCCAGTTGCCGGGCAGCAAGGTCGACGCGCTGATCGCGCGCCTGCGCTACGCCAAGCCGGGCATCGGCCTGATCTCGCCACCGCCGCATCACGACATCTATTCGATCGAGGACCTGGCGCAGCTGATCTTCGACCTGCGCCAGGTCAACCCGCAGGCGCTGATCTCGGTCAAGCTGGTCAGCCATGCCGGGGTCGGCACGATCGCCGCCGGCGTGGTCAAGGCCGGCGCCGACCTGATCACGATCTCCGGCCACGACGGCGGCACCGGTGCCAGCCCGCTGGGCTCGATCCGCTACGCCGGCGCGCCGTGGGAGCTGGGCCTGTCGGAGGCGCGCCAGGCGCTGCAGTTCAACGACATGCGCGACCGCGTGTTGCTGCAGACCGACGGCGGGCTCAAGACCGGCCTGGACGTGATCAAGGCCGCGCTGCTGGGCGCCGACACGTTCGGCTTCGGCACCGCGCCGATGATCGCGCTGGGTTGCAAGTACCTGCGCATCTGCCACCTCAACAACTGCGCCACCGGCGTGGCGACGCAGGACCCGCGGCTGCGCGAACACCACTACAGGGGCCTGCCCGAGCGCGTGGAGGCGTTCTTCCGCAATGTCGCCGAGGACGTACGCGAGCACCTGGCGGCGCTGGGCGCGCGCTCGCTCGACGAGATCGTCGGCCGCACCGACCTGCTCGAGCAGCATCTGCGTCGTACCCGCGACCATGTCGATATCGACCTGTCGATGCTGCTGCGCCGCGACCCCGACAAGCCGCTGGGCTATTGCGGCGCGTCGGCGCTGCAGGCGCCGCCCGACGGCCTGGCGGCCGCGCTGGAGGCGCGCGTGTCCAAGGCGATCGCACGCGGCGACGGCGGCAGCTACGACTTCGAGATCCGCAACACCGACCGCAGCATCGGCACGCGCCTGTCGGGGGCGATCGCGCGCGTGCACGGCAACACCGGCATGGCCGACCGGCCGCTGACGTTGCGCCTGCGCGGCACCGCGGGCCAGAGCCTGGGCGCGTTCAACGCCGGCGGCCTGCACCTCGAGCTCGAGGGGGAAGCCAACGACTACGTCGGCAAGGGCATGGCCGGCGGCCGGATCGTATTGCGTCCACCGGCCGGCAGCGCGTTCGAGTCGCGGCTCACGCCGATCCTCGGCAACACCTGCCTGTACGGTGCGACCGGCGGCGAGCTGTACGCCGCGGGCCGCGCGGGCGAGCGCTTCGGCGTGCGCAACTCCGGCGCGGTCGCGGTGATCGAAGGTGCCGGCGACCACTGCTGCGAGTACATGACCGGCGGCGCGGTCGCGGTGCTGGGCCGCACCGGCCTGAACTTCGGTGCCGGCTTCACCGGCGGCATCGCCTACGTGCTCGATCTCGATCGCGACTTCGTCGATCGCTACAACCACGAACTGATCGACATCCTGCGCGTCACCCCCGAAGCCTTCGACAATTACCGCTCGCATCTGCGCGACCTGATCGAGACCCACGCCCGCCTGACCGGCAGCGCCTGGAGTGCGCGCATCCTTGACGAATTCCGCGATTTCGTCGGCAAGTTCTGGCTGGTCAAGCCCAAGGCCGCGAGCCTGGCGGCGCTGGCCGAAGACCTGAGGCGGGCGGCATGAGGCCTGTGCTGCGCATCCCTGTGTCCACGCTCTGCTTCGCCCCTCGCGCAACGGAGTCCACCCCATGACCAAGCGCGATGTGTTCCGGTTTCTCAAGGAGCCGCGCGAGATGCCGGGCAAGGTGCCGCTGGCGCTGCGCACGGCCGGCGACTGGAACGAGCTCTACGGCGGTTTCGGACCGAGCGAGGCCGCGCACCAGGCCGATCGCTGCCTGGACTGCGGCAATCCGTACTGCGAAGCCAAGTGCCCGGTGCACAACTACATCCCCAACTGGCTGAAGCTGGTGCAGGAAGGCCGCGTGCACGAGGCCGCGGCGCTGTGCCATGAGACCAACCCGCTGCCGGAGATGTGCGGCCGGGTCTGCCCGCAGGACCGGCTGTGCGAGGGCGCGTGCACGCTCAACGACGGCTTCGGCGCGGTGACCATCGGCGCGGTCGAGAAGTACATCGTCGATACCGCATTCGCCCAAGGCTGGCGACCGGACCTGTCGAAGGTCGTGGCCACCGGCCGGCGGGTCGCGGTGATCGGCGCCGGCCCCGCGGGACTGGCCTGCGCGGACAGACTGGTGCGCGCGGGCATCGAGGCGGTGGTGTTCGACCGCTACGAGCAGATCGGCGGCCTGCTGCAGTTCGGCATCCCCAGCTTCAAGCTCGACAAAACCGTCATCACCACCCGGCGCGCGGTGCTCGAAGGCATGGGCGTGACGTTCCGGCTCGGCGTCGAGATCGGGCGCGACGTCGCACTCGACACGCTGCTGGAAGAGTTCGACGCGGTATTCCTGGGCACCGGCGCCTACCGCTACACCGACGGCGGTCTGGCCGGCCAGGATCTGCCGGGCGTGCTGCCGGCGCTGCCGTTCCTGGTGCACAACGGCCGCCTGGTCACTGGCGGCGACACCTGGGGCCGGCCGATCGCCGGTTGGGAGGACACACTGACGCTGCCGAAACTGACCGGCAAGCGCGTGGTCGTGCTCGGCGGCGGCGACACCGGCATGGACTGCGTGCGGTCGGCGGTTCGTCTGGGCGCGGCCAGCGTCACCTGCGCCTACCGCCGCGACGAGGCCAACATGCCGGGCTCGGCGCGCGAGGTCGCCAACGCCCGCGAGGAAGGCGTGCGCTTCCTGTTCAACCGCCAGCCGCTGGCGATCGAAGCCGATGCGGACGGCAACGCGGCCGGAGTGCGCATGGTCGAGACCCGGCTCGGCGAGCCGGACGCGAATGGCCGCCGCGCCGCCGTCCCGGTCGCAGGCAGCGAATCGACGCTGGCCGCCGACGTGGTGATCATCGCCTTCGGCTTTTCGCCGGCCGTGCCGGCTTGGCTCGACCCGCATGGCGTCGGGGCCCAGGCGCCGGGCAGCGGGCGCATCCGCGTTGGCGGCGAGCGGCGGCTGCCCTACCAGACCGCGCACGACCGGGTGTTCGCCGGCGGCGACGCGGTGCGCGGCGCCGACCTGGTGGTGACCGCGGTCCAGGAAGGCCGCGACGCAGCCGCGAGCATCGCCCGCATGCTGCGCCGGCAGGCCAGCGACACGACCCGCGCCGCGCTCGACGCGATCTGATCGCCCGCGCGTCGCCGCACGACTTGGATGGCAGACAGCGCAACGCAGAACGGGGCCCGAAGGCCCGTTCTGTTTCCTCATCGATGCGGCGTGGCCTCAGAACTTCAGGCCCACTTCCACCGTCAGCGTACGCGGGAAGTAGAAGATCCCGCCATTGCGATTCACCGACACGTAGCCGGTATCGAGCTGGCCGTCCTGGCCGAAGTAGTCGCGGCCGCCGTCGGGGCCGCCGTAGACGTAGCTGTCGTAGTTCTCGAAGTTGAACGCGTTGAGCAGGTTCACGCGCGCGGTCAGCCGCGTGTCGCCACCCAGCACGAACTCCTTGGTCGCCTGCAGATCCACGGTGCGGTAGCTCCAGATGTCGCCGCCGACGAGGAACTTGCCGTTGCCCGGCGGCACGAAGCCGACCAACTGGCAGGTCGAACCGTCCCAGCCCTCGACGCCGTAGCAGGCCACGGTGTTGATCGGGTTGGCGGTCTCGAGCACCAGCTTGGCGCCGTAGGTCACGCCCCACGGCCCGTCAACCGAGGCCGAGGCGGTGAAGCGATGCTTGGGCTGGTTGCTGGACTTCACGAACGGGAAGTACTGCAGCCGCGCCTTGTCGAAGTAGTCGAACTGGCTGTCGTTGTTGCGGCTGTTCTGGCGCGCCTGGGTGTGGGTGTAGGCGATGTTGGCGCCCCAGCCCGATTCCCGGGTGTACGGCTTGTCGGCCGCCAGCAGGATCTGCGTGCTGCGCTGCTCGACGCCGTTGTCGCCCAGGATCACACCGCCGAAGCCCGGCGGCACGCGGTCGGACGCGCCCCACGGCGGGCTGCCGCCAGGGCTGAAGAACGCCCCATCGGGATAGCGGTTGCCGAGCGTGTAGCCGAAGCCGTCGCGGGCGAGGATGCGCTGCACGGTGACGTCGGTCAGCCACTGGCCGACCTGGTTGCTCATGCCCAGGCTGAACTGGTCGCTGTAGGGCGTCTTGAGCCGGTTGTTGAGCATGAACGCCTCGGCGGCATCGCGCGAGCCGGTGATGCCGGCGAGCACGTCCGCGCCGCCCAGGTAGGCCGGGTCCCAGGCGACACAGCGCGACCCGGTGATCGCCACGCATTCGCCGGTCGTGGGATCGGCGAACTCCAGGCGCACCAGCGAGATCGAGCCCTTGTGGCGCTCGAACGCGAGGTCGCGGAACAGGTTGCGGTCGTAGGACCGGCCGGCACCGCCGTGGATCACGTGGCGCTCGTCGGCACCCAGGTCGTAGGAGAAGCCGAAACGCGGTGCCCAGGCGTCCTTGAAGTTCTTGCGGTTGCTGCCGGTGCTGATGTAATCGAGCGGGTTGATCGCATCGATGCCGCCGTTGATCCAGCGGTCGACCCAGCGCTGGCCCGGGTTCTGCGGATCGGCCGCGTAGAGCGCGTCGACGAAGGCCTTCGGGGTGACGTGGTCGGTGTAGGCCGGCACGTCCTCGTAATCCCAGCGCACGCCGAAGTTCAGCATCAGGTGCGGGTTCACCTGCCAGTCGTCCTGGATGTAGAAGCCGTACTGCTTGGCGGAGGTTTCCACGCGCGGGGTCAGGCCCGGGGTCGCGAACGGCGCGATGAACTCCACGCGGTAAGGCTGCGCGGCGACCTGGCCGGTGGCCGGGTCGAACTCCCACGAGAACTGCGGATTCAGCGGCTCGCCGTCGCTCGACTCCAGGTCGATGTCGCGGTAGTTCACGCCCACCTTGACGGTGTGGTCGCCCTTGAACTCGAAGCTGTTGAAGGTCAGGTCGTTCTGCAACGACCAGCCCTTCTGGCGCTGCGACTGCAGGCTGAAACCGCTGGCCGGGCCGACCTGCAGCAGCGTGGCCTCGGTCAGCGGCTCGCGGCGGTCGATCACGGTGTAGATGGCGCCGTTGCCGAACGAGACCGGGGTCTTGGAGTTCTGCGAGTCCTGGGTGCTGACGATCAACTCGTTGTAGAAGCGCTGGCCGTAGTGCATCCACTTGAGGTTGACGCGCTTGTCCTCGTTGATGCGCGCATCGCCGTGTTCGGGCGTGCTGACGCCGCCGACATTGCCGAGCACGTCCTCGTCGCGGTACTGGCCGCTCAGTTCCAGGCGGTCGTTGTCACCGATGTCCCAGCTGAGCTTGGCGAAGTACAGGTCTTCCTCGAACGGCAGCGTGGTCGCGCCGTAGTAGCTGCGCAGGTTCTCGGGCAGGCGCAGGTAGGCGTCGCCGGAGGCCGCGTCTGGCTGCACCGAACGCGCGTAGATGTTCTCCTTGCCCTCGTAGGCGACGAAGAAGTGCATGCGGTCCTCGATGATCGGACCGCCGAACGCAAAGCCGTACTCCTTGACCTGCGAGTCGTCCTTGTCGGTCTCGTCGGGCCGCTTGGCGCGCATGCGCTCGTTGGTGTAGCGATAGAACATCTCGCCTTCGAACTCGTTGGTGCCCGAGCGCGTGGCGGCGGTGATCGCCGCACCACTGACCTGACCGTACTCGGCCTTGTAGTTGGAGGTGATGACCTTGTACTCGCCGATCGCCAACTGCGGGAACGGGTTGCCCGGGCTCTCGTTCTGGCCGGCCACACCGCCCTGCTGGACGTAGCTCTTCTGGCTCACACCATCGATGTAGAGGTTGGACGAGCTGGTGTTGGTCGCGCCGGCGCGCAGCGTGGCGCGGCCCTGGGCGTCGATCTTGAACTGCATGCCCGGCACGGTGTCGGCGAACTCGAGGAAGTTGCGCGTGGCCTGCGGCAGTTGCTGGATCTGGCGCAGCGAGATCGTATTGCCGACCTCGGACGTGCGCACGTCGCGCAACAGCGGGGCGGTCACGGTGACGCCATTGATGTCGGTGACCGGACCCTCGGCCGGCACGCCTTCGGCGGCTGCCCCCTGGATATCGAGCGTTGCGGTCGAGGCCACCGACAGTGTCACCGTCTGCGGCTGACCACCGGCGTCGACGCGATAGGTGCCCGGCGGCAGGCCGACCAGCGTGTAGGCGCCGCCGGCGTTGGTCTGCACGCGGCGCACCGCACCGGTGGCGACGTTGGTCGCGGTCACCGTGGTGCCGGCTTCGGCCGAACGCACCTGGCCGCGCAGCGTGGCGCTGGTGGATTGCGCGAAGGCAGGCGCGGCGAACGCCAGACAGGCAGCCAGCGCACAGGCCAGCAGGGCGGGTTGGGGCACACGGGGCGAACGGGTTGCGTTCATGACATCCCCTCCAGGGGGCTTTTTGATGAGTGGAAAAACGCTCGGGACAACGTGGAACGGCACCGCACAACAGCGCATCCATGCGCGGGCATGCGCCGGTCCAGGCCCGGCACATGTCGGAATACGAACAGCCGGACCATCGGCGAGCCGGCGGCCGGCGCGCCACGCGTGCTGCGTCTGGCAGCGCGTTGCGGACCTGCACCTGCCGGCGCACCAGACACCAAGAACATCGCGGGACAGAGCGCGATGCATCGCTGCAGTCGCTCCGGGCCGGACCGGTCTCCACCGATCGCACAGGCCGTGGCGCGCTGGGGCGCGTCGCGACGAACGCCGGGGACCGTGGCATCGCCCGCCCTGGCTTTGTGCAGAGCGGATGGAGGTCCCGATCCGGCGCGCATCGTAATCCTGCCGTCGAACCGCGTCCATGGGCCGGCAGCGCCGCAAATCGCGGCCGGTGTCGGGGCATGGCCGACGGGCGGCCTGCGGATCACGGCGCCCCACCCTCGCCCTGCGACCCGTTGTCGCGGCTGCCGTGGCGCGGTGCGGCCCACCTGTCTTCGCAGCAACTCGCCAGGCTGCAGCGCCGGCGGATCCCCCGGCCCTCCGCTGCCCGCGCGCCCGGTTTCACCCGGCCGCCAGTCGTCGCATCATGGCGGCATGCGCCGCGTCCCGAGCCTCCTCGTCCTGACCGCATGCCTGACCGCCGCCTGGCCCCCGGCGGCGGCTCGCGACGACGTCGTCGTGTACCGGTGCACGGATGCGCGCGGGCAGGTCGCGCTGCGCGACTCGCCGTGCGCCGGCGGCCATCGCCAGGAGGTCCGCACGATGATCCGCCCGATCGATGCCGCGCCCGCGCCGCGACCGCCGCGGCCGGCGCCTTCGGCCGAACCGGCGACCGCCCCTGCGCCACCGCAGATCGTCGTCGTCCGTCCAGCGCAACCGATGTACCGCTGCGTGCGTCCGGACGGCAGTACGTATACCAGCGATTCGTCGGCAGGCAATCCGCGTTGGGTGCCGCTGTGGACACTGGGGTACGGGCCGCCGCGGCGCGGTCCCTCGACCCGGATCGGTGTCGAGGCCGGCCATGGCGGCGGCCGAGTGGACGTGGACATCGACGCGGGCACACGGCGCGGGTGGCGCGGTGGCAACGGCGGGGCCGGCACCTGGGTCCGCGACGACTGCAGCCCGCTGCCGCAGGCCGAGGTCTGCAGCCTGCTGGCCGAGCGCCGCGAAGAGATTCGGCGCCGGTTCTTCAACGCCCAGCCCAGCGAACGCGCGCGCCTGCGCGGCGAGGAGACTGCGATCAACGCCCGCCTCGGACAGGACTGCGGCCGATGACCCACGGCCTGCGCGCGGCCGTGGCGCTCCTGCTGTTGGCCGTGGCCGTCGGCACGGCCGCTGCCGACGCCGTCATCTACCGCTGCACCGATGCCGATGGCGCGGTGACGTTCCAGAATGGCCGCCCCTGCGCGCCCGGGCAACAGCAACAGCGGCGCGTGGTCGAAATCGCGGCGCCGATGCCCGCCTATGTCGTCCCGGGACGCCCGGCATCGGCACCGACGCCCGCACCGGCGGCGCCGCGCACGCCCCCGGACGTGGCGCCCGAGCCGACGGCCCTGCGCGCACCGCCACCCGCGCTGTACGCCTGCCGCAGCTACGACGGCAGCATCGACTGGCGCGAGGACGCCACCCCGCCCACGCGCTGCCGACCGATGCAGACCGTCGGCATCGGCGGGCTGCCTGGCCTCGGCGCCGGCCAGGCCTGCGAGCGGGTCGAGGACAGCTGCGAAGCGGTCGCCGCAGATGCGCTGTGCGCGGCCTGGGAGGCCCGACTGCACGAAGCGGAGTTCCGCTGGCGCTACGCCGACAGCGCGAGCAGCCCGGCGCTGCGGCAAGCCTACGAGCGGCTACGTGCGACCTGGGATGGGAGCACGTGCGCGGCGGACGCCCCCTGACGCCACCCAGACCGTATCCGCCTCAGAACCCGTAGCGCAGGAACCCGCCGTCGACGGCGATGCATTCGCCGGTGATGTAGCCCGCCGCCGGCAGGCACAGAAAAGCGACCGCCGCCGCCACCTCCTCCGGCTCGCCGATGCGCCCCATCGGCGTGCGCAGCAGCACTTCGTCGAGATAGTCGGGATCGGCCAGCGGCCCGGAGGTCCGCCGGGTGCGGATGTACCAGGGCGCCACTGCATTGACGCGCACCCCGTCCTCGGCCCATTCGGCCGCGAGGTTGCGCGTCATCTGATGCAGCGCCGCCTTGCTCATGCCGTAGACCGCGCCGGTGCGCACGTGGGTGATGCCCGACACGCTGCCGACGTTGACGACGCTGGAACTGGCATGGCGGGTGAGCAGCGGATGTGCCAGGCGGGTGAGTTCGAACGCACTGAACACATTGACCTCGAAGATCTCGCGCCACTCGTCCTCGCCGTACTCGGTCGCCGCGCGCGGCACGTTGCCGCCGGCGTTGTTGACCAGGATGTTCAGGCCTTCGCCCTGGTCCTCGACCCAGTCGAGGATCTCGCCGCGCTGCTCCTCGTCGACGACATCGGCAATCAGCGCGCGGATATCGGCCTGTGGGAGTTCCTCCAGCAATTCCTCGCGCGCGGCCTCGAGCGTGTCGCCGTTGCGGCCCACGATCAGCACCGTGGCACCGAATCCGGCGAGTTCGCGCGTGATCGCCCGTCCGATGCCGGCGCTGCCGCCAGTCACCAGGGCAAGTTGGCCGTCCAGGCGCCAGCGCTGCGGATCCATCGACATGTCCTCGATTCGACTGCGCGTAGGATACCGTCGAGCCTGCCATCGGGGAGACTGCCACGATGCCTACGTTCCGTCGCTCGACCGCATTTGCGCGCCATGGCGCACGCCGCCTCCGTTGGATGACCTGTGCGGCAGCGCTGCTGCTCGGCCTCGCCGCCTGCACACCGCCGCCCGACGAACCCACCGAGAAACCCACTGAGCCACGCGCAGCCCCGACGCGCTGACGCGAAGGCGCCCCCATCCCAGCCTTCCCCCGTTCTACGGGGGAAGGCGCGGTGCAGCACGGCGATTGGATACGCCGCGATCTCACCTCCCCCGCTCGCGAGGAGGTCGACGCCGGCATCGCCGGCGTGCAGTGAAGAAGGAGCGACGCGGCGCGGCGATTGGGTGCGCCGCGATCTCACCGCCCCCACTCGCGAGGAGGTCGACGCCGGCATCGCCGGCGTGCAGCGAGGAAGGCGCGACGCGGCGCGGCGACTTGGTACGCCGCGATCTCACCGCCCCGCTCGCGAGGAGGTCGATGCCGGCGCCGCAGGCTTGAGGCGGGGAAGGCGCGGCGCGGCGATTGGGTGCGCCGCGATCTCACCTCCCCCGCCCGCGGGGGAGGTCGACGCGCAGCGCGCGTCGGGTGGGGGCACGGGCTTTCCCGCAAGCTCTCAGCGTCGCACCGGCCGGTAGACGATGAAGATCACCAGGTCCTCGTCGCCGACCTGGTCGAGCGCATGGCGGTCGCCGTCGCGGGTCAGGATCGCATCGCCCGGGCCGACCTCGCGCACCGTGTCGCCGAGCAGCAATCGCCCGCGCCCGGACAGCACGTAGTAGATCTCGTCCTTGTCGTTGACGTGGTCGCCGATAGTCGCGCCCGGGTGCAGGGCGCGCTTGCGGAACACGAGGTCCAGGCCGGTGGCATCACTGAAGAACGGATAGGCCGTGGTCGTGCCGGCACCGTCGTGCGGGCCGGGCTGTTCGATCGCGATGTCGCGCTCCTGCACGACGACCGACGGCGACACCGATGCCGACGGCGGCGCAGGCACCGCCATGCAGTCGGCCGCGGTGACGGGCTTGACCGGCGCGTCGGTATCGAGCTCGCGCCAGCCGGCGGCGACGAGGCAGGCGACCGCATCGGCACCGGCCTCGCTGAAATGGGTGCCGTCGGCCTTGCCCTGCGCCGGCACGTGCATGAAATAGGGCTTGGCACCGTCTTCGCCGTGGGCACGGATCCAGTCGCTGGACGCGGCATCGAGATCGATCAGCGCCACGCCCTCGCGGGTCGCCAGGGCCTGCATCGCCAGCGTGTAGCGACCATGCGTGTCGATGAGCGAACGGAAGTCGTAGAGCAGCCGCGCGACCGGGGTGATCAGGATGGGCGTGGCGCCCTGCGCGCGCGCCAGGTCGATATAGCGCTGGAGCAAGCGCGGGTAGTCGGTCGCCGGATCGGTGTAGCGCGCGGGGTCCTCGCGCTTGGCATCATTGTGGCCGAACTGGATCAGCAACACATCGCCGGCACTGATCTCGCTGGCGATCGCGTCCAGCCGGCCTTCGTCGATGAAACTGCGGGTGCTGCGCCCGCCCATCGCGTGATTGCGCACCTCCCAGCCGCCGGCGATCCAGCGCGGCAGCGCTTGGCCCCAGCCGGCCTGCGGCGCCCGCTCGGGGCCGTAGGTCGCCGCGGTCGAATCGCCGGCGATGAAGATGCGATGCGGTGTGGGCGAGGCGGCGAACGCGGTGCCCACGGCGCCCAGGCAC
Source organism: Luteimonas sp. RC10 (assembly GCF_014192745.1). Classification (GTDB taxonomy): domain Bacteria; phylum Pseudomonadota; class Gammaproteobacteria; order Xanthomonadales; family Xanthomonadaceae; genus Luteimonas. Next base: position 24,436 of record NZ_JACHYJ010000005.1, on the reverse strand, counting down.
AACAGCGGCAATAGACGTTTCATCATGAAAGCGCTCCGCTGGAAATCGGGTTCGATCCGCAGGCCGCCGCGCGCCGGCGGCCTGCGTCGGACAGCGACGAGGGGCTTACTGGCCCAGCACGCCCTTGACGTAGGCGACGATCGCCTCGTCCTTCGCGTTGTCGAAGAACGCCTTCTGGAAGCGCGCGCCGCCGACAGCCTGCTTCACCAGGTCCTGGTCGATCGCCTTCAGGCCGTCGATGAAGTCCTTCGACGCGCCCTGCTTGACCTGCGCCAGGATGCCGGCGTTGGTCATCTGCGATTCCTTGCGCTCGGCCGGGTAGCCCTGGCCACGCTCGCCGTCGAACGCCTTCTCGAAGATGTAGCGGATGTTGATCTCCGCGCCCCAGCCATAGCCCTTGGCGAACGGCAGTGCCAGCGCGTTGCCGTTGTTGACCTGCGCGAACAGGAACGCATCGGTCGGCTCGATGCAGTAGCCGCAGTACACACCCGGCCATGCATTGAGCGACATCATCGCGCCCTGGCCCGTGCCGCAACCGGCGACGACGAAGTCCACGGCCTTCGCATTGAGCAGCAGCGCGGCGCAGATCCCCAAGTGGATGTAGGTCAGGCGGTGGTCGTTGTCGCCGTCCATGCCGACGTTGAAGACCGTGTGGCCCTTGTCCGCGGCGACGGTATTGAGCTGCTCCAGCACGACCGGGTTCTTGGCGGCCTGGCTGAATTCCTGCATTAGTGCGATTTTCATTGCCTGTCTCTCTTGCGTGTTCGAAAGGGAAGAGCGCGGGCCCGCCGGCATGGCGGGCCCGCCGGGAAACGTGCGTGGATCAGCGCGCGAGCCAGCCGCCATCGACCGGGATCACCGCGCCGTTGACGTAGTCCGAAGCGCGGCTGGCCAGGAACACCGCCGTGCCGCCCAGATCCGACGGCTCGCCCCAGCGGCCGGCCGGGATGCGATCGAGGATCGACTGGTTGCGGGCCTCGTCGGCGCGCAGCTGCGCAGTGTTGTCGGTGGCCATGTAGCCGGGCGCGATGGCGTTGATGTTGATGCGCTTGCCGGCCCACTCGTTGGCCAGCAGGCGGGTGATGCCGGCGATACCGGACTTGCTGGCGGTGTAGGACGGCACCCGGATGCCACCCTGGAACGACAGCATCGAGGCGATGTTGATGATCTTGCCGCCGCCGTTGGCGATGAAGTGGCGGCCCACGGCCTGCGACAGGAAGAACGCCGACTTGATGTTGACGTTCATCACGTCGTCCCAGTCCTGCTCGCTGAAGTCGACCGCGTCGGCGCGGCGGATCAGCCCGGCATTGTTGACCAGCACGTCGAGGCGACCCAGGCCGTCGAGCGTTTCGCGCACGATGCGATCGACCGGCTCGATGCTGATCAGGTTCGCCTCGATGGCGACAAAGCGCCGGCCCAGCGCCTCGACCTTGGCCTGCGTTTCGCTCGGCGGCTGGATGCCGGCGGCGGCGATGTCGGCGCCGGCCTGCGCGAGCGCCAATGCAATGCCCTGCCCCAGACCGGTGTTGGCGCCGGTGACCAGCGCGACCTTGCCTTCGAGGCTGAACGGATTCGTCATGGTGAAACTCTCCTGTGGAGCGATGGCGAAAATGCCGCGCGCGGCGCGGCGGGAAACGTCACTTGAGCTGGCAGATGTCGAGCACGTGCATATCGGTGTAGTCGAGGTTCTCGCCGCCCATGGCCCAGATGAAGCAGTAGTTCGAGGTCCCGGCGCCCATGTGGATCGACCAGGGCGGCGACACCACGGCCTCGCCGTCGGCCACCACGATGTGGCGCTGCGCGTGCGGCTCGCCCATGAAGTGGTAGACGCGGTCGTCGGCGCCCAGATCGAAGTAGAAATAGACCTCGCTGCGCCGGTCGTGCAGATGCGGCGGCATCGTGTTCCAGACGCTGCCCGGCTTGAGGATCGTCAGGCCCAGCAGCAACTGCGAGGACGCGCAGGTGGCCGGCACGATGTACTGGTAGATCGTGCGCTCGTTACTGGTCGCAAGCGATCCGCGCTCGAGCGGCACCGCCTCGGCGATCGAAATCTTCCTGGTCTCGAAACGCGCGTGCGCGGGCGTGGACGCCAGATAGAACTTCGCCGGCGCGGCCGCATCGTCGGACGCGAACACCACCTCGGCGCTGCCCATCGGCACGTACAGGCCGTCCTTGGGCGCGAGCGCGTACGCGGTGCCATCGACGGTCACGGTGCCCGGACCGCCGCCGACGTTGACCACGCCGAGTTCGCGCCGCTCCAGGAACGGCCGACCCGCTGCGGAGGCGGGTTCGGTCTGCACGGGCAGCGACAGCGGGCCGGAGACCGGCGACGCCCCGCCAATGACGAAGCGCTCGTAGTGCGTGTAGCTCAGGCGGATCGCATCGTCGGCGAACAGGCCATCGAGCAGGTACAGATCGCGCAAGGCGTCGTTGTCGATGCCCTGCATCACGCCCGGGTGGGTCGCGTGGTAGGTCTTCTGGTACATGGCGGCTCCGAGCGGCGGAACGTCGGGAACAGGCATTCTAGGCCTTTCGGTAACCGGTGTCATACCGCGGCGCGGCAAACGGGCCGGCCTGTCTTGCGGCATAGCCGACGCGGCTGGACGAACCTCAACGGGCAGTGTGCGACAGACGCGCGATCGCGCCACGTGCGGTGGGCGGCCGCGCGCGCGGCGTCGCGGCCATGGCGGGATCGGCCGGCGCCTTCAGTCCGGCGGCTGGCAGGAGTCGCGGACCACCAGGTGCGGCCGGACGCTCGCCAACGGGCGTGGTGCGCCCTCGGGCTGGAGCAGCATCGCGGCCGAGATCCGGCCGGTGTCGCGGGTGTCGCGGCGGACCGAGGTCAGCGGTGGCCACAGCCGGGAGGCCAGCGGGCTGTCGTCGTAGCCGACCACCGACAACTGCCGGGGAATACTGATGCCTGCGCGCATCGCCACGCGGTAGACGCCGGCGGCCATCTCGTCGTTGCCGCAGAAGATCGCCGTCGGCCGCTTCTTGGCGCCGAGCAGCTTCTCGGCTGCGGCCACGCCCGATTCGAAGGTATAGCCGGCCTCGACGATCCGCGACTTGGGCATCGCCACGCCGCGCCGCTCGAGCGCGGACACAAAGCCGGTCGAACGCTCGATCGAGGAGCGGTAGTCGCGGGGCCCTGTGATCATCGCGATATCGCGGTGCCCCAGCGACTGCAGGTAGTCGGCGACTTCGGCCGCGCCGTCGTGGTCGTGGGTCACGACCATGCGCTCGGGTGTGTCCATCGACACCGCAGCGATGCGCACATAGCGGCAACCGGTCTCGGCCAGCATGTCGGCCAGTGCCTGGTCCTCGGACACGCGCGGCACCAGCATCACCCCGTGGAGCTTCTGCTGCTGCACGAAGCGGCGCACGCCGTCGATGTAGTTCGGACTGCGGCTGTCGCAGGGATGGACGACCAGTTCGTAGCCCGAGTCGCGCAGCGTGTCGAGCGCGCCGTACTGCATGTTGACGATGAACTGCGCGGTCGGATTGTCGTAGACCATGCCGATCAGGAACGAGCGACGGAACGCTAGGCCGCGCGCCAGCGGGTCGGGCACATAGCCGACCTCGCGCATCAGCGCCTCGACTTTCTCGCGCGTGTCCTGCCGCACCAGCGGCGAGTGGTTGATGATGCGCGAGACGGTCTTCTTCGAGACCCCCGCCAGGCGGGCGATGTCGTTGATCGTGGCCGCGCGCGGCATCGTACCGCCGCCCCGGATCGTCTTGTTCTCTGTGGGCATCCGTGGTCCCCCAGGGGCCGGTTGTCGTGCGGTTTCCATTCTAGCGACAGTTGTGCGCCCCCGCCCTCCACGCCCCGGTCATGTTCAGTCCAGGGCCCGGAAGCGGAAGTCGCGGAAATGGACCTTGCCCTCCCCGGCGGCATAGAGCGCAGGCTTGAGTGCCAGAAAGCCGCCAGCGACATTGTGGTGATAGCCCGAGACCTCCATCTGCACCGGGTATTTCTCCCAGGTCCGACCATCGGCGCTGGTATGGATGGTGACGATGTGGCGGTCGTTGGTCACCCGCAGCCACAACCGGCCGCCCTGGCCCGCCGGCAGCCCGCCGCTGGGACGCTCCAGCCCGTAGCGATGCATGACCATGCGCTCGCCGTTGCTGCCCACCCCCACATACAGTCGGTCGCTGTAGAACAGCAGCGCGCCGCCGATCGCGCCCGGCTCGATCTCCATCTCGACCTCGAACTGGTAGGCCTTGTCGCCGGCGATCAGCGTCAGCGGCGACGCATCGCGTGGGGTGCGGCCCTTGCCCTGCAGGGTCAACGTGCCGTCGCCGAAGGCCAGCCGCGCGTACTCGTCGGGCGCCGGGTCGAAGAACGCCCACTGGTGGCCCAGGCGGCCGCTGCTGAAGTCGTCCGACAGCGCCATACCGTGCTCGCCGACCGCGCTGCCGGCCGGCTTGGCCAAGGGTTGGCCCAGGTCGCCGCCGCGGGCCACGAACCAGCCGTCGTCGGTCCATTCGATCGGCTCGAGCAGCGCCTGCCGGCCAAGCGTCCAGTACCCGTTCTCGTAGCCGTGGTAGATCATCCACCAGCGATCATCGGTGCCCTCGATCACCGTCGCATGGCCGCGCGACCACCACGGCTCGCTGCGATCGACCGTGCGCACGATCGGGTTGTACGGCGAGTTCTCCCACGGGCCGTGGATCGAGCGCGCGCGCGCAGTGATCACCATATGCCCGGTCGGCGGGCCGGCCGTGCCGCCGACCGCGGTGGTCATGTAGTACCAGTCGCCGCGCTTGTGGATCTTCGGGCCTTCCTGCGCGTAGGCCTCGACATCCCAGTCCTGCGGATACTGCCAACCGTCGTACACGTGCCGCGGCGCACCGACGACCGACAGGCCGTCGTCGGCCAGCTGCACGTAGTCGCCGCCGCTCAGGAACAGGTAGCGCTTGCCGTCCTCGCCGACCGCATGCCCCGGATCGATGTAGCGGCTCAGGCCGATCTCGACCGGCTCGCTCCACGGCCCGCGGATGTCGTCGGCCCAGACCACGTAGTTGCTGCGTTCCGCGCCCTCGGTGCCACCGGTGCGGGCCGGGAAATAGATGTAGTAACGCCCGTCGTGCCTGACGATGTCCGGCGCCCAGATCGAGCCGACATTCTTCGTGATCGCATGCCCCAGCGGCTGCCAGTTCACCAGATCGCGCGAATGCCAGAGCGGCAGGCCGGGATAGGCATCGAACGAGGACAGCGTGAGGTAGTAGTCCTCGCCGTCCTTGAGCACCGAAGGATCGGGCCGGTCGCCGGCGAACACCGGATTGAGGAACGTGCCGTCGCCCAGATCCGCCTTGCGCTGGTGTTCGATGCCGCGCGCCCAGCCCTGGCTGGCGGGCGCGGCGGACGGCGTGGGCGAATCGGGTGGCGCGGCGGCAGCGCTGGCGGCGAGCAACAGCCCGGCGACGCAGACGCCGGAAAGCCGCGGGGAACGACGCGGATACATGCGCATCTCCTTGGGAAAAGGGGCGAGGCGCCAGCACGCTGCAAGGCGATGACACCGATGGTCATCCGACCGTAGCAGAGCGCGCGCCGACACGCATTCCGCAATGCGGCAGACAGCGTGGCGCGTGCTAGCGTGCACACCTTCGCCGCTGCCCTATGCCTTCGATGCGACTCGGACTTGCCGCCAACCGACGCCACCATGCCGACCGCGAGGCCGCCCTGTTCCGCTGGCTCAAGGCCAGTGGCGCGGGCATCCGCGAACTGGAGATCGCGCTGCACGTCGTCGGCCGCACCTTCGACGCGATCGCCCGTCACGGCGTGCTCGACGACCACACCCGGATGCAGCGCTACCCCTACGGCCGCGAGGGCGGCCTGATGAAGCTGGTCGCCGAAGTCGTCGGGCTGGGCGACGGCCGCACGCTCGACGGCGTGGTCTACCTGATCGACCCGGTGGACCCCTCGTCGATCTTCCCCGAGGCGGTCGCGCTCAAGCGACAGTGCGTGATCCAGGGCAAGCCGTTCCTGTCGACCGTGGCGTCGGCGCGCGACTGGATCGAGTGCGAACGCCTCCACGCCGGCCTGCCGCCCGATCCCGGCGCCGACGACTTGCACGCATTCGAGACCCAGACTGTCGCGCTGATCGCCCACGACGCGATGAAGCCGCAGATGCTCGACTTCGCCGACCGCCATTTCGAGCTGCTGTCGCGCTTTCGCACGCGAGTGGCCACCGGTACCACCGGCCAGCGCCTCAACGAACTGGCCTGGCGCCGCGGCTGGCCGGTCGGCGAGGCCTGGGCGCAGCGCTTCAACAGCGGCCCACTCGGCGGCGACGCGCAGATCGCCGACCTGGTGCTCGACCGCAAGTGCCGGCGCGCGATCTTCTTCGAAGACCCGCATGTCGCACGCCAGCACGAGGCCGACATCCAGCTGCTCGAGCGCGCGGTGACCACGGTCACCGACGACGTCGCCTGCCTGACCTCGCCCCAGGTCGCCGAGCGCTGGGCCCAGGCCGCCGAAAAACGCGCCACCCCGTAAACCGGGGTCAGAGTCGAATTTTTACCGTCCGCCAACGCCAATGCGCGATGGCGGGCCCCATTGCGCGCCTTAGCCGGCGCGCAGCACCGCCGGCAGCCACAGCGACAGGCTGGGGAACAGGGTCACGATCAACAGCACGCCCAGGCCGGCGAACCAGAACGGCCAGATCGTGCGCATGCTCTGCCCGACGGTGATCTTGCCGATCGCGGTGCCGATGAACAGCACCGAGCCGACCGGCGGCGTGACCAGGCCCAGGCCGCCGGTGAGCACCAGCACCAGGCCGAAATGGATCGGGTCGATGCCGTAGGCACGCGCCACCGGCAGGAAGATCGGCGTGCAGATCAGGATCAGCGGGGCCAGGTCCATGAATGTGCCGAGCAGCAGCAGCATCAACACGATCATCAGCAGCACCGCCAGCTTGCTGTGCGCGAACGACTGCAGGAACTCCACGGCGGCGCTCGGCACCTGGAGATAGGCCAGCAGCCAGCCGAACACCGACGCGGTCGCGATCACGAACAGGATCACGCCAGTGCTGCGCGCGGCATGGGTGATCGTTTCGACGAACTCGCGCACACGCAATTGGCGATACAGCACGATCGTCACCAGCAACGCGTAGACCACCGCGATCGCCGCGCTCTCGACCGCGGTGAAGATGCCGGCGCGGATGCCGACGAAGATCAGCGCGACCAGCCCCAGGCCCGGCAGCGCCGACACCGTGCGCAGCAGCACCGCACGCCAGCCGGGGAAGATCTCCACGCCGTAGCCGCGGCGACGCGCGACCAGGTAGCCGGTGACCATCAGCGCCAGCGTCATCAGCAGCGCCGGCACGATGCCGGCCGCGAACAGGTCGGCGATCGACAGCCCGCCGCCCGCGGCGGCCGAGAACAGGATCAGGTTGTGCGAAGGCGGCACCAGCAACGCGACCAGAGCGGCGGTGATGCTGACATTGACCGCGAAGTCCCGGTCGTAACCGCGCTTGACCATCTGCGGGATCATCGTGCCGCCGACCGCCGAGACGTCGGCGATCGCCGAGCCCGAAACGCCGCCGAAGAACAGCGATGACAGGATCGACACCTGACCCAGGCCGCCGCGCATGCGCCCGACCAGCGACGAGGCCAGCGCGATCAGACGCTCGGAGATGCCGCCGCGCATCATGATTTCGCCGGCGAAGATGAACAACGGAATGGCGATCAGCGAGGCCGAGCCGGTGCCGGCCGAGATCTGCTGCACCAGCACGATCGATGGCAGGTCCAGATACAGCAGCGTCGCCAGCGCCGCGGCGGCCAGCGCGAACGCGACCGGGACGCCGAGCACCAGCAGCACGGCAAAGACGATGAACAGGATCGCGATCGCCATGTCAGTGGCCCTCCTCTTCGACGCGCGGACGCAGCGCCAATGCGAAACGGTTGAGTGCGAAGACCACCATCAGCGCGCCGCCGATCGACAGCGGCAGGTAGTTGATGCTCTGCGGCATCGCCGCGCCCGCGGCCTTGATGTGCAGCCCATCGAGCAGCAGCAGCGCGCCCCACCAGGCGATGACCGCGCCGATCGCGGCGATCACCAGCGGCACCAGCAGGTCGATGCCGCGCCGGACCGCCGGGCGCACGTGGTCGTGCAGCAGGTAGAAGCCGAAGTGCCGGTTGGTGTGCACGCCGGCGGCCGCGCCCAGGCTCATCGCCGTGCTCAGCAGCAGCAACGTGACCGGCTCGGTCCAACTGGGCGAATCGTTGATCACGTAGCGGGCGAACACCTGCCAGCCCTGCACGATGACCAGCCCGAACAGGGCGGTGGCGGCGATGGCGATAGCGAGATGGGCGATCCGCTCGAGCAGGCGCCCGGCGGCGCCCAGCGGTGGGAGAGTCGAGGCTTCGGACATCGCGGGGTCCCCGTGTGTCAGGCGAAGTCGCGGATGCGACGGTAGAGGGTCTGGAGTTCGGGCTGGCGCAGGTAGCGCTCGCGCAGCGGCGCGGCCGCGGTGCGGAACGCGTCCATGTCGACCTCGTTGAACGCGATGCCGTAATCGCGCACGGCCTGGCGCGCGGCTTCTTCGGAGGCGTCCCACAAGCGGCGCATCACCGGCACCGAGGCGCGCGCAGTGTCGATCAGCAGGTCGCGGTCGGCAGGCGCCAGCGCGTCGAGCGAGCGGCGCGAGATCAGCAGGATGTCCGGCGCGTAGGAGTGCTCGCTCTGCGACCAGAACCGTGCCGCCTCGAAGTGACGGCTGGAATGGAAGCTGCGCATGTTGTTCTCGGCGCCGTCGATCATGTGCGTCTCCATGCCCGAGAACGTGTCGCCGAGCGACATCGGCGTGGGATTGGCGCCGAGCAGCCGCATCAGGTCGATGAACATGTCCGACGAGGCCACGCGCAGCTTCAGGCCGTGGAGATCGGCGGGCGTGCGGATCGCGTGCCGCGTGTTGTAGAAGCAGCGTGCGCCGCTGTCGTAGACCGCCAGCCCGACCAGGTCGCGGCTGCCGAAGCCGTCGAGCACGGTCTGTGCGATGCCGCCGTCGAGCGCATGGCGCAGGTGCGCGACCGAATCGAACGCGTACGGCAGACACAGCGCGGTGGTCAGCGGAAAGGCGTTGTTGAGCGCGCCTGCGTAGACGCGGGTCATGTCGATCGCGCCGAAGCGGGCCATGTCGATCGCTTCGGCCTCGCGGCCCAGCTGACCGGAGTGGTACTGGCGCAAACGCACCCGACCGCTGGTCTCGCGCTCGAGTGTCTCGCCGATCCACTTCACCGCCTCGACGGTCGGATAACCGGCGACGTGCACGTCGGTGGCGGTCAGTACGGTCGCGCCGTCGTCGGCATGCAAGGCCGCGGGCAGCAACGGCGCGGCGCACACCGCACCGAGCCCGGCCAGAAAGCGCCGCCGCGAGGTCATGCGACCGTCCCCGGCGCCTGGGGCGCGGCGGCCTCGACATCGACGGTGATCGTGCCGTGGCCGTCGAAGATCACCTCGGCGCGCTGGCCGGGCGCGATGTCGTGGATACCGGTGGCATTGCCGGTCGCGATCAACTCGCCGCGGCGCAGCGGACGGCCGCGTCGCGCCGAGCGCGCCAGTGCGAACGCGAAGGCCGCGCGCAGACCGCCAGGCAGCGTGGTCGCACCGCCGCTGCCCACGACCGCGCCATCGATGCGGCTCTCGACGCGCAGGCGCGCCTCGTCCAGCCCGGTCCAGTCGGCGATCTCGCCGCCGACGACCAGGCCGTTGTTGTTGCCGAAATCGGAGATCACCACGCGCGGGCCGAGCACGTTGATCGTCGCCAGCGGGCTGCTCGCCACCTCCAGCCCGATGAACAGCGTGGCCGGGTGCGCGGCGGCTTCGTCGGGCGTCCAGTCCAGCTTGTCGGCAGGCGCGTCGGCATCGAGGCGCAGCACATACTCGGCCTCGATCGCGCCGAAGCCACCGGCGAACACCGCGATGCGCGTGGCCTGCCCCGCCTGCTGCAGGTTGCGCCGGAAGATCGGACCCAGCAGGCGGTCGTCGCCGGAGATGTCGCGCCGCTCGGCGGCGATGTAGCCGACCTTCCAGCCGACCACCGCATCCGGCCAGGCCGCGATCGCGGCGTCCTGCACGGCATAGGCGTCGACCAGCGTCTCGGGAATGACCCCTGGGAAGTCGGGAAGCGCAGCGCCGTTGCGGCGCGCGTGCCCGAAGGCGTCGACGATGCCCTGTGTCGGGTCCGCAGGATCGTCCTGCGCGGTCGGATGCGCGGTGCCGTTGTTCAAACTCGATCTCCTGACCTGGTCGTTGCTGCGCCGCAGATCGCGGCCGCTGGGGATGTCTTGTATGGTAAACCGGTGTCATCTTCAATGTGCAGTGCGGCAAAACGCATCGCACCCCACGCCCATCATCGGAACGCTCCCCATGCTGCGCAGGTCCATCCGCCCGCTGTGCTGTGCGCTGCTGATGCTCGCTGCCTCCGGCCTCAGCGCCGTCCAGGCCGCGCCCGTTGCCAGAGAGCAACGCATCGACCTGTGGCCGGCAGCCGACGCGGCAGGCGGCGACCGGGTCACCGAGCGCAGCCAGGATCCGGCGCGCCCGGACCGGATCGTCGAGGATGTGCGTACGCCCTATCTCGCAATGTACGCGCCGGCACGTCCCAATGGCCAGGCGTTGCTGGTCGTACCCGGCGGCGGCTATGCGCGTGTGGTGCTCGACAAGGAAGGCACCGCCTTGATTCCCGCCTTCGTCGACGCGGCCGGTATCACACTGTTCGTGCTGCGCTACCGCCTGCCCGACCGGCGCCATGCTGAAGGGCCCGACGCCCCGCTTGCCGATGCCCAGCGCGCGTTGCGGATCATCCGTGCCCGCGCCGGTGACGACGGCATCGACCCGGCACGCATCGGGGTGATGGGGTTCTCGGCCGGCGGCCATGTCGCCGCCCGCCTGGCGACCCATCCGGCACCAGCGTACACGCCGGTCGATGCGATCGACCGGATCGACGGGCGCCCGGACTTCGCGCTGCTGATCTACCCGGTGATCTCGATGCGCGACGGTCTCGCGCATGCCGGGTCGCGCGATCGCCTGCTGGCCGCGAGCGACGCGCCGGCGGACCTCGCATTGGCACGCCTGTCACCCGAGCGCCATGTCGACGCACGCACCCCGCCACTGTTCCTGCTGCACGCACAGGACGACCCCACGGTGCCGGTCGGCAACGCGCTGGCGATGCACGCCGCGGCTCTCACGGCCAGCGTGCCGGCGTCGCTGCACGTCTTCCCCACCGGCGGCCACGGCTTCGGCGTGCGCGATGCGCACGGCCCGTTGGCGCGTTGGCCGCACCTCGCCCTCGACTGGATCGACAGCCTGCCGCCACGCCCATGACCGACACCCCGACCGATCCCCACCGTCGCCGCCTGCTCCAGGCCGGCGCGTTCGCCGGCGCCCTCGCCGCCCTGCCCGCTGCCTTCGCCGCCGCGCCCCGCACCAGCGTCGCGCGCGTGGCCGGCGGCCGCATCGGCGGCGCGATCGAGGACGGCGTGCACGTCTTCCGCGGCGTGCGCTACGGCGCCGATACCGCACCGCGACGGTTCATGCCCGCCGCGCCCGCGCCGGCCTGGCGCGGCGTGCACGACGCGTTGGCCTATGGCGCGTCCGCCCCCCAGCGCGGCGGCGAAGGCCCAGGCAGCGAGGACTGCCTGTTCCTCAACGTCTGGACACCCGGCCTGCGCGACGGTGCGCGCCGGCCGATCCTGGTCTACATCCACGGCGGCGCATTCTCGACCGGATCGGGCAGCGATCCGCTCTACGACGGCGGCCCCCTGTGCCGCCGCGGTGATGTCGTGGTCGTCACCGTGAACCATCGCTTGAACGCGTTCGGCTACCTGGCGCTGCGCGACCTCGGCGGCCCGGCGCTGGCGCAGTCGGGCAATGTCGGCCAGCTCGATCTGGTACAGGCACTGCAGTGGGTCGCGGCGCATGCCGAGGAGTTCGGCGGCGACGCGGGCAACGTGACGCTGTTCGGCCAGTCCGGCGGCGGCGCGAAGATCGCCACGCTGATGGCGATGCCGTCCGCGCAGGGGCTGTTCCACCGCGCCTGGACGATGAGCGGGCAGCAGGTCACCGCGGCCGGGCCGCGCGCCGCCGACCAGCGCGCGCGTCTGTTTCTGGACGCGCTGGGCGTGGCGCCCGCGGACGTCGAGCGGCTGCGTACGCTGCCGATGCAGGCCCTGCTCGACGCGCAGCTCGTCCGCGACCCCTCACGCGTGGAGGACAGCAGCCTGTACTTCGGCCCGGTCGTGGACACGGTCACGTTGCCGCGCCACCCGTTCTGGCCGGATGCGCCCCCGCAGTCGGCGCAGATCCCAATGGTGATCGGCAACACGCGCGACGAGACCCGCGCCTTCCTCGGCCACGATCCGGACAACTTCAGCCTGGACTGGGAGGCGCTGCCGGCCAAACTGCGCACGCAACAGTTCGTCGATCTCGACCCCGCGGTCGTGATTGCCGAGTACCGGCGGCTGTACCCGGACTACACGCCGTCGGAGGTGTTTTTCGCCGCCACCACTGCCGGCCGCTCGTGGCGCGGCGCGATCGAAGAGCTGGAAGTGCGCACCGCCCAGGGCCACAACACCTGGGCCTATCAGCTCGACTGGTATCCGCACGGCGGCGAGCGGATGCGCGCCTTCCACACCCTCGACATCCCGCTGGTGTTCGGCACGATCGATCGTGCCGGTAGCCGCACCGGCGACGATGCGCGCGCACGCGACATGGCCGCGGTGATGCAGGGCGCCCTGCTCGCCTTCGCGCGTTCGGGGAATCCGAACCATACCGGCCTGACGCACTGGGCGCCGTACAGCCTGGCGCGCCGCGAGACGATGGTCTTCGACACGCCTTCGCGACTCGAGGACGACCCGCGCGGCGGCGAGCGCCGGCTCTACCGGCAAGCACCCTTCGTGCAGCGCGGCACGCAATAGCCGGGTCGGGCGCCCGGCGCATGCCGGACGCCCCCAAGCGCCGCGCGTCCCTCAGCGCACCGGCGCGACGTTGTTCAGGCGCGTGACTTCTTCGGCATCGCCCGGCAGCGCGATCCGCACCTGTGCGCCATCTGGCAGGCGGCCCGCAGGCTGCAGGCGCACGGTGGCCGTGCGCGGACGCAGGTCCCGCGGCGCCGCGAGCGGCGGCAGGTCCGCCCGCGCGAGTTCGCGCCCATCCGCAGTCTCGAGGATCGCCACGCCGCCCGGCGCATCGGCATGGCCGAGACTGTGCACGGTCGCTTCGACTGCACCGTCGACCACGCGCACATCGCCGCGGCCGATGCCGATGTCGGGACGCACGTCGACCGGCGTGCCGGCTTCGATGCGTTCGAACTCGAACACCTGGGTCTGGCCGGGCACGAACACCAGATCGACCGATGCACTCGATTCGAGCCGAATCTCGCGCGTCTGCGCGCGACCGTCGATGCTCTCGTCGCCGCTGCGGTCCACGCCACTGACCATCCGCCAGCGCCCGGGGGCGACGTTCCAGCCGGTCATCGTCGCGTGCGCGGTGCGCGTGCCGGTGTTGTACGCGATGACCTTGAAACGTTCGCGCGAGGGCGCCGAGACCAGCAGCGCGACCTGTTCGGCCTGCGCGTCGTCGGCGAAGCGCCAGCTCACCGTGTGCCCGGGATAGGTCGTGTTGCGCTTGAGCGCGAGCCCGCCCAGCCGTGCGCGCTGCAGGAATTCGCTCGGCGCCTCCACCCGGTCCGACCACCAATGGCCTTCGGTGTTCATGTATTCGCGCTGCGCCTTGGCTTGGATGCCGTCGGCATGCAGCGCCTCGAGATAGCGCTTGTCGCCGGTCTGCTGCCAGGCGAACACGCTCTGCACGCCGGTCTCGCCGCTGTCGGCCGATTGCTGCAGACGCTGGCCCCAGTCCGCGCGCCGGCCGAGCGCATCGACATAGTTCTCCGCCAGGTTCGACAGACCGGCCGGGCCGCTGCGGTCCACCCGGTACTGCAGCGGACGCAGGTACTTCGCATCGCCGGTCCAACGCCACGCCGCCCAGTACAGGTGCATGGTGTCAGCGCCGCCGGAGCCGTCGAAGAGGTCGCCGCCACGCCGCTCGCCGGTCGCCCAGTGGATCTCGTTGGGCAGTTGCCAGACGCCTTGTGCGTCGGTGTAGGCATGGGCCAGATAGCCGTCAGCCAGTCCGGTGATCATCGCCCGGCTGGTCGGATCGGCATTGAACACGCCGAGCACGAAGGCCGGGTGCAGCACCGGGAACGAGTACGGCTTCTGCCACTGCCAGCGCGGCTCGCGGTAGACCTTGCGCCCGCCGAACCAGTTACTCGAGAACAGCCGATGCCCCTGCGGGTTGCGCAGCACGATCTTCTCGTCGAGGTCGCGCACGGTCTCCATCAGCCGGGTCATCGTCAGCGGATCGCCCCAGTTGAGCAGGGCCATCGCGCTGTTGGTGTTGATGCCCTCCTCGTAGGCATGCAGCTCGTCGGTCTCGATCGTCGACAGGCCGCCGGTGAACATGCCATTGGCATAGGCCGCGTCGGCCAGCGCAGTCAGCGAGGCATTGAGCTTGTCGGGCAGCACGCCCATCAGTGCCAGGCCCGGCCACTGCTGCAGCAGATCGCTGTCGTCGGAGATGCCGCCGCCGAAGTCGCCGAACGGCACCTGGCGCTCGTCGATCCACCATTCGACGAAGCGCCGGACCGCCTTGAGATCCTCGAGCTGGCGGAACGCCCACAGCGGCACACCGGCCGGCGGCTCGGGCTGCGCGAACGGCGGCCGGCCCTGGCTGTTGTAGCTCATGTAGTTCCAGTACAACCGGCCCAGCGCGTGGTCGGGATCGACCCGCAGCAGATCGCTGATGTCGGCGTAGGCGCGTGCGTAGAGTCGCTGGCGCTTGGAGGTGGTGTGTTCCTCGACCAGGAAGCCCCAGTTGTCGCGCACCTGGTTGAAGCGGTCGGCGACATGCTCGACCAGCGCCTCGGCGCGGGGCTTGTAGACCATCCGGATCTGCGCCCCGTCGAGCGCGGCCGCGTCGAAGCCCGGCGCCGCCGAGGCGATGCTGATCCACAGGCTGTCGTCGCTGAGGATGCGATCGCGCAGGTCCAGCCACAGCGTGCGTGCCTGGCCCGGGCGCACCGAGACCGAGACATCGATCATGTCGCGCGCCGGCCAGATCGGGTCCTTGATGCGGATGTTGAGCGGGATCGCCCCGGTGCCGTCGATGGTATGCGTGGCCGGCAGGTCGAGCGCAGGCAGGTCGATCGCGATGCCGTCGAGCCCGTCGTACATGTTCTCCCAGCTGTGCGCCCAACTGCGGATCAGCGGCTGCGCGGCCGGCGCATCGCCGATGCCCGAGGGAATCAGCACATGCACCACCGGCTGCCGCGGCGCATCGGCTGACGCCGGCGCACGCTTGCGGTAGGCCGCCCGGCCGGGCAGCGCGATCACCGTGCTGCGCTCCTCCGGTGCGAACCGCCCCTCGATGTAGCCGCGCAGTTCGGCGAGATTGGTGTAGTCGACCTCGGCGTCGCTGCGCACGGTGTAGACCTGCCGGACCGAACCCGCCGGCTCGTCGGCGGCCTCGACGCGATAGGCCCAGATCTCCTGGATCGGGGTTTCCTGCGCGACGTTCTCGAAGCGCAGATGGCCGCCGCGGCGCAGCGGAAAGTCGTCGACGCTGCGCACGATACCCTGCGGCCGTTCGAACAGCGGCTGCAGCGTGTCCGCATCGTCACCGGCCAGGACGCGGCCGTAGGCGGCGCCGCGGATCTCGACCCGGTTGACCGACTCGTCAGGCAGGGTCAGATCCAGCGCGCGGCCGCCCTCGACGTAGGTGTTCCAGTCCGGCAGCTGGAAGTAATCGTCGCGCCCGCGCAGCCGCGAGCGGTTGTAGACACCGGGCCAGGTGGTCTCGGCGATACCGTCGGTGGCCTTCCACATCCATTGCTTGAGATCGCGTGTGTCGGCGAACTCGACCTTGCGGATCGACGTGGTCGGCGCGTCGAGCAGCGGCGGCGCCGCGCCGTCCTGCCAACCGTGCCGGAACCACCAGGCGGCCTGGCGCTGCGCCGGCGCGACCGACGTGGTCGGCGCCGCGAACGCGCGCACGGCCTGGACGCCGGCCGCGTCGAGCATGCGGTCGTGGATGCGGATGTCGTCGAAGTCGCTGCCGCGCAGGAAGTTGTAGCGGCTCTGCACCTGGTGCGGCGCGAGCACGCGCGCGGCCAGGCCGAACTGGTCGAGGCCGGCGTCATAGTCGAAACTCGCCTGGGCGTTCGCCGGGCGCTCCTCGCGCGCGACCTCGCGCCCGTCCACATACAAGCGTACCCCGAGCGTCTCATCCCAGCCGAAGGCGATATGGGTCCAGGCGTCGGCCGCGGGCGGCGTGTCCATGCGGAACGACACCCGCGAACGTGCGAGGTTGGCATCGGTCACGAACGCATCGAAGCCGTGCCCGTTCCAGTCGATCCGGAGCCACGCCATGTCCCAGCTCGAATGGTCGGCATAGCCGACGCGGAAGATCACGAACGGCGCCTCGCCCAGCGGATCGCGCGCACGCCAGAAGAAGCTCAGCGTGCCGCGCTGCGCGTCGATGTTGCCCGGCGCATCCCACGACAGCACGCCATCATCGTCCCAGGTGATCGCGCTGCCGCGCACGCCGTCTTCGACCAGACGCACCTTGTCCTGGAAGTTCGGCACCGGATCGCCGGCGGCGACATCGGCCACCAGCCCCTGGTCGGCCGAGACGTGGAACAGCAGCCGGGGCGCCTGCGCATGGGCGGCGGCGGACAGGCCCAACGCGCACGCGGCGGCCAGGACTCGGATCGACATCGGGTTCAAGCGGTTGCCTCCCTCGACGGATGCGCCGGCCGCAGCTGGCGCGTGTACGGATTGTCGGACGATGCCGCGCCGGCCGCACGCGTTCGATATGCCGACGGTGATGCGCCGGGCGTGTCGACGCAGCCGACGCAGGATGGGCTCAGAAGCGATACCGGGCACCGACGTAGTACTGCCGCCCGGTCACCGTGTAGCGGTCGGGCAGCATCAGGTCCGAATCGACATAGCGCCGGTCAGCGGTGTCGAGCAGGTTGATCGCCTCGAACGTCAGACTGAGCTTGTCGTTGACGCGATAGGACATGTTGAAGTCGACGTTGCGCACGCTGTGCTTGCCGGTCACATCGGCCGTGGCGAACTGGTTGCCGTCCAGGTCCCAGACGTTCTCGCGGCTGAGCACCTCGCCGATGTACCCGTCGCGATAACTGGTGGACGCGCGCGCACTGAAGCGGCCGTCGTCGTAGTACAACGTGGCGTTGTACGAGTTGGGCGAGAGGTTGACCAGCTGATTCTCGGTCACCTGGGTCACCACCGAGGCATTGCTGTTGGCCGCAGTGCTGAACACGTATTCGATGTCCGAATCGACATGGGTGTAGTTCATCTGCACGCCGAAGTTGCGCCAGAACCCGGGCAGGAACGAGAACGGCTGCTGGTAGGTCAGCTCCCAACCCTTCAGCGGACCACCGGGCGTGTTGTAGTAGCTCTGCACGTTGAAGATCGTCTCGGGGGTGAAACCCGGTGGCAGCAGATCGAGGGCGTAGCCCAGGTCGGCCCACGTGCTCAACAGGCGGGTGCGCTGCACATAGCTGTCGATGTCCTTGTAGAACACCGCCGCCGACAGCAGCCCGCCCTCGGCGAAGTACCACTCGGCGCTGAGGTCGTAATTGGTCGAGCGGAACGGATCGAGCTTGGGATTGCCCAGGTTGATCGAAAACACCCGGCCATCGTCGAAGAAGTTCGTCGGCCCACCGCTGACGCTGGGCGACATGTAGGTCAGGGTCGGCCGGGCCATGGTCTTGGCGGCGCCGAAGCGCAGCACGACATTCTCGGCCACGTCCCAGGACAGGTTCAGCGACGGCAGCACGTCGGTGTAGCTGTGGCCGACGGTCGTGCCCACCAGCAGGCGCTCACCGGCATCGGCGGTCGCGCTGGCCACGCCGAAGAAACGCTCGCAGTTCGCCTCGCCGCCGGTGGGGCACGGTGCCCAGCCCGACGCGTCGATCTGGGTCCGGACCACGCGCACACCGACATTGCCGCGCAGCGCGCGCTCGAGCAGGTCGGTGTTGAAGTCGAGCTGGCCGTAGACCGCCATGCTGCGCTCGGTCACCTCGAAGTTGTTGTTCGAAGCACCGAAATGGCCGATGCCGGCCAGCCGATAGTCGCCGCCGGGCACGCCGTTGTCGGCATTGCTGTAGATGTCGAGCAGATCGGCGATGCGATCGAAATCCGGGATCAGCCACGAGGCCGGCATGCTGCCCGAGAGGTTCTTGCCGAAGCCGTCAAGCGTGGTGCTCAGGTCGCCCAGCGTCACCCCGGCCGGCAGCGCCTGCGGCAGGCGGCCGTAGCTGATGTGGCGGTACTCCTGGCTGCGCATCTCGTAGTCCTTCCACGCCAGGCCGGTGCGGAAGGTCAGACTCGGCGTGAAGTCGACGGCCAGATCCACCTTGGCGCTGTCGAAGGCGTTCTTCACATAGCTCGGATTGAGCCGCACCTCGCTGATGTTGGCGCCGCGCGCGGTACCGTTGCTGTTGACCGGCACCGCACCGTAGCCCAGCCACGACCAGGCATCGGCGCTGCTGGTGTCGAACGGAAAGGTCATGCTCGGCATCTGCGGATCGCCGCGCATGTCCAGTACGAAACCGTCGAGGTTGGCGTTGTCGAAGCTGACCATCGAGAACACCGGCCGCGCGTAGTCGGACACCGAGTGCCCGAGCGTGGCGTCCAGGCGGACCGCGTCGTTGAACCGATGCTCGAGCTGCAGGCTGAACTGCTTGAACTCGGTCGACTCCTCGATCTGGCTCGACTCGGTGCGGAAATCGACATTGTCGAACACGCCGTAGACCAGGCGATTGCGGTCGTCGACCTGGGCTTCGCGCACGATGATCTGGGTCTTGCCGCCGAGATTGGCCGCACGGTGCAGATTGGCGCCGAGCGAATCCTCGCGCTGGTCCTTGTCGAGCTTGGAGTACATCGCATCGAAGCTCAGCAGGGTGTCGTCGCTGATCCGGAACTGCAGCGCGCCGGTCACACCCAGGCGTTCGATCTCGTGCTTGGTGCGGATGTAGCGCGGGTAGCGCGGGATCCAGGCGTTGGTCGCGGTCTCGTAGGCGTCGATGTTCGCTTGCGACCCTTCCGGCCGCGGCAACCCGGCGCCGCAGTTGGCCGCGTCGATGCCCCAGGTGCCGTAACCGTTGTTGCTGCTCGGGTTGCCCAGTTCACCCGACGTGGGGTTGCGCGGGGTCTGCGGGTCGTAGCCCGCGGGCGAGCAGAAGCCATAGGTGCCGTTGTTGTTGGCGTTGGACTGGTTCGAGTTGCGGTGGTTGCCATGCTCCCAGCGCACCGGGTTGTAGCCTTCCTCGTAGATCGAACGCTCGCTGTAGGACGCCGACAGCAACGCGCCGACCCGGCCATCGGCCCAGGTGTTGCTGATCAGCCCCGATACGCGCGGGTCGCTTTCCTCCGACAGCTGGTTGTAGCCCAGCTGGCCGCTGGCCGAGGCGCGGAAGCCGTCGAAATCGAACGGGCGCGAGCCGCGCAGGTCGACCGTCGAGCCCAGCGAACCTTCGTCCATCTGCGCCGACTGGGTCTTGTTGACCTTGACCTGGCTGAAGAGCTCGGAGGCGAAGGTGTTGAAGTCGAAGCCGCGCGAGCGGTTGACGCCGGCGCTGCCGCTGCCGGCCGTCGCCAGCGCCTCCAGGCCGTTGAGGCGGACGCGGGTGAAGTCCGAGCCCAGGCCGCGCACGGAGATCCGCTGGCCCTCGCCGCCTTCGCGGTCGATCGAGATGCCGGCCACGCGTTGCAGCGACTCGGCGAGGTTCTGATCGGGGAACTTGCCGATGTCCTCGGCGAAGATCGCATCGACCTGCTCGACGCTGTAGCGCTTCTCGTCGAGCGACTTCTGCAGGCTTTCGCGATAGCCGGTCACCGTGACCGCAGCCATGTCGGAGACGTGGGCAGGGCCCTCGGCGGCCTGCTGGGCAAAGGCCGGCGACGCCAGCGCGACGGTGATCCCGGCCGCGAGTAGGGAAACCGGTGTCTTGCGGCGATCGGTCATGTCTTGCATGGTCGGGCTCCTCCCCTGTATCGCGTATCGAGCGGTGGCATCAGCACCGCGCCCCCAGAATGACACCGCTGGTCATTCGGGCCGAAACGGTAACAGCGGCGACATGCGCGGTGCATCTTGCAGCGCAACACGCGCGGCATCGGATGCGTGTATCGAGTACACGACAGGCGCTGAGCACAAGGCCTCCACACCGCTACCCACCGCAGATCCGCACATACGAAAACGGGGCGGCCCGCAGGCCGCCCCGTTTTGCCACACACAGATCGATCAGAACTTGTAACGCAGACCCAGCAGGTACTGGCGGCCGGTCTGGCTGTACTCCAGCGGCAGTTGCAGCGCCGGATTGGCGACCCAAGACTCCTGCGCCACGTTCGTCAGGTTGATGCCTTCGAGCGTGATTTCGAACTGCTCGTCGAGCTTCCAGCGCAGCGACGCGTCGATGGTCGTGGTACCGGACTGCCCGTGCACACCGTTGGCGGCGCTGTCGAAACCGACCTCGGTGCCGGGCACCTGGATCAGGTAGTCGTCCCGGTTGGTGGCCGACACACGCCCGGAAAAGCGCTCGCCCTCGTAGAACAACGTCGCGTTCCAGGAATGCTTCGACAGACCGGTGAGATCGGTCTTCTGCGCATTCGCGCCGGACGAGGTCAGGTACTGGATCTGCGAGTCGACATAGGTGTAGTTCAACTGCACGCCGAAATCGCGCCAGATACCGGGCAGGAACGTGAAGGGTTGCGTGTAGTTCGCCTCCACCCCTCTGAGCTTGCCGCCCGGGGTATTGATCGGCACCGAGAACACGAAGTCCTCATTGACCGACACGCCCGTGCCGTCGAGCAGGCTGGCCGGCAAGCCGCTGGACGCGAAGGAACGGGTCTCGCGGGTGTTCTGGATGAAGCTGTCGATGTCCTTGTAGAACAGGCCCACGCCCAGCATCGCGCCTTCGTCGAAATACCATTCCAGGCCCAGGTCGGCAGTCTTGGCGCGGATCGGATCGAGCAGCGGATTACCGCCCGCGACAGTCCGCGCCGAGCCACTGACGTTGACCGTCACGCCGGGCGTCAGGCTCCCAAGTCCCGGACGCGACATCACCTTGGCCGCCCCGAGTCGGATCAGCACATCGGGCGCGATCTCGGCCACCAGGTTCATCGAGGGCAACGTATCGCTGTACTCGCGCGCGACCGTGGTCGGCGTGGGCGTACCGCTCGCGGACGCGATGCCGGTCGACGACTGTTTGGTGCGCACATAGCGCACACCGAAGTTGCCCGAGAACGGAATGGAGCCCAGATCGGTCGAGAATTCGCCCTGCAGATAGGCGCCGCGATCCTGCTCATCGACGCTGCGCGTGCTCGCGGCGAACTCGCCCTGCGCGAACGTCCCCTCACCGCTGAAGATGCCAAACAGATTGGCAATCGCGTTGAAGTCCGGCACCACCCAGGTGCCGGGGGCGCCGGACAGCCCACTGAGACTGGCGAGGGCCACCAGGTCGGTCGGGACCTGCGCCGAGCCATCCGGGAATGCCGGCACGAGGGCCTCATTGGCGGTGCGCCGGAACTCACGCGAGCCGAACGAATAGTCCTTGGCCAGAATGCCGCCCTTGAGACGGAAGCCAGGCGACAGGTTCCAGTCGAAGTCCACCTGCCCGGAGTCGAAGTCGTTCTCGACATAGTTCTGACGCAAGCGGATCGTCGACAGCGTCCAGCCGGCCGGATCGGTCGGATCGATGCCGTAGTCGAAGACCGGCCGATACGGATCCTGACGGTAGTCGTAGCTGTAGCCGTCGACATTGAGCTTGTCCATCATGATCGTCGCTTGCACGGGATTGCCGTGCTCGGACCGCGAGGTTCCGACGCGCCCACTCAAACGGAAGTCGCTGCTGAAGCGATGTTCGGCTTCCAGGCTCAACTGGCGGAACGTGGTGCTCCACTCGTCATGGCGACTTTCCGAGCGCAGATCCACGTTGTCGAACACGCCATAGACCAGCGCGCCATTGCGGATTTCGCCGTCGCGGACGATCGTCTCGGGCTTGCCGGTGCCGCCTCGGCTGAACGAGTAGGCCTCGATATAGCGCTCGTCACGCGAGGCATCGATCTTCGAGTACAGGCCGTCGAGCGAAATCGTGGTCCGGTCGGTCGGCTTGAACTGCAGCGACGCGGTCACGCCGGTGCGCTGCTGGTCGTGCTCCATCAACGTGTAACGCGGGAAGCGCGGGTGGTAGACATCGGCGCCGCGCGCCGCCTGGAACGGCGAGTCCGCGCTGAAGCCGCCGTTGCTCGTGCCATTGGCCCAGCGCACCGTGCCCGTGCCCTCTTCCACGCCCTTGCGCTCGCTGATCGCGAACGACACCAACGCGCCGATGCGACCATCGGCCCAGGTGTTGGACACCAAGGCCGCCAGGCGCGGCGACGTGGTTTCCGATGCGTCCTCGTAAGCTGCCTGCCAGCTGGCGGCCATCGTGAAGCCGTCGTAGTCGAACGGACGCGCCGTGCGCAGGTCCACCGTGGCGCCGAGAGAACCTTCTTCGACCTCGGCAGACGCCGTCTTGCGGACGATGAGCTGGGAGAACAGGTCCGAGGCGAAGACGTTGAAATCGAAGCCACGCCCACGGTTGGTGCCGCCCGCGCCGTCGCTGCCGCCGACCGTGCTCAGTGCCTCCATGCCGTTGATCCGCACGCGCGTGAAGTCGGGGCCGAGCCCGCGCACCGAGATGTTGCGACCCTCGCCGGCTTCGCGCGTGATCACCACACCAGGAATGCGCTGCAGCGACTCGGCGAGATTGAGATCCGGGAACTTGCCGATGTCCTCGGCCACGATCGCGTCGACCACGCCGGCCTCGCCGCGCTTGATGTCGAGCGCCTTTTCCACGCTCGCGCGGTAGCCGACCACCCGCACCGTGTCGAGCTCGGCGGCCTGATCGTCAGCACCGGCAGCCTGCTGCGCAAGCACGGGGAATGCGGCCGCCTGGAGCGCCAGCGCGATGCCGGTCGCCAGCAAGGTAACCGGTGTCTTTTTTGAATCGACCCACTGCCTCATACGTCCCCTCCCAGGGTGCCCGGTGCATCGTGTGGCGCGGCTTGACTGCATCGTCGCGCTTGCTAATGTGGTGACGGCGCCCGAAATGACACCGCGGGCCAAACGCTATCAGAACGCCGCGAGCGACGCATGCTGCGGCGCGACAGACTCACTTTTCGGCCTGCGCGCGTCGCCGGCCCACCCCACAGGTCATTGGTCATGGGCAAGCGCATCCTCTGTTTCGGCGAACTGCTACTGCGCCTGGGCGCGCCGGGGCGCGAACTCCTGCTGCAGAGCCGACAGTTGCAGGTGCACGTGGGCGGCGCGGAAGCCAATGTCGCAGTCTCGCTCGCGAGGTTCGGACACGACAGCGCATTCGCAGGCACCGTCGCCGACAACGCGCTGGGCGAGGCCGCGCTCGGCGAGCTGCGCCGCCACGGCGTCGACGTGTCGCGCGTGCGCCGCGTTCCCGGGCGCATGGGCCTGTACTTCCTGGCGACCGGCGCCGGACTGCGCCCCAGCGATGTCGTCTACGACCGCGCCGACTCGGCGTTCGCACGCGCCGCGGCCGAGGCCTACGCGTGGCCGTCGCTGCTGGAGGGCATCGATTGCCTGCACGTGTCCGGGGTGACCGCTGCGGTCGGCCCGAGCAGTGCGCAGGCCGCCGCCGACGCGGTCCGTGCCGCGCGCGTACATGGCGCGCTGGTGTCGTTCGACGGCAACTTCCGGCCGAAGCTGTGGGCGACGTGGAACGACCGGCCCGCGCCGCTGCTGCAGGCCCTGCTGGCCGAGGCGGACCTGGCGTTCATCGACTATCGCGACGTCGATCTGATTCTGGGGCCAGAGGCCGGTGAGGCGGGCCTGCCGCCCGCCGAGCGCACGATCGCCGCCGCCGCGCGCGCATTCGCGCGTTTCCCGTATCTGCAGCGGATCGCCTGCACCCAGCGCGACGTGCGCAGTGTGGACAGCCACTTGCTCGGCGCCTTGCTCGTGCACCGCGACGGCGCGGTCCATCGGCTCGATCCATTACCGGTCGACGGCATCGTCGATCGCATCGGCGGCGGCGACGCCTTCGCCGCCGGCGTGCTGCACGGCGTGCTGTCGGGCATGGAGGACGCGCAAGCACTGGCATTCGGCCTGGGCGCGGCGCGCCTCAAACACAGCGTCCCCGGCGACTTCAACCTCGTCGGCGCAGACGATGTCGCCGCCCTCGTCGACAGCGGCCGCCTGGACGTGCGCCGCTAAAAAGAACCGGGGTCAGAGTCTGAGGTATCCCCACATTTTCCTGAGCTAGATCAGGAGGTTGCGTTCGGGAGAGATGGAAACAAGTGCGCGCATGGCGCAGTCTTCAAGGTGACT
>NZ_JACHYJ010000004.1 GCF_014192745.1 Luteimonas sp. RC10 | reverse complement strand
TCCAGCCACTTGTACGCGGTGCGTGCGCTGACTCCGCACGCCTGCGCTGCCTCTTCCACGCGCAAGCCTTCATGCAGGATCCGACGCACCAGCAACGCTCGACCATGCGGCGTTAATCGGGCATGTTTGTGCAGGTTCATCCGGGGCTCCTGGAGCATGGGTTGGCTTGGTAACCCCCATCTTCCAGAGATGCCCCGGGTGAACAACCTACTGAGAGATCACAGCTAGACGCTGCGCGCGGCGCCCTCGCCCGAATGCGGGCAGGGCGCGGGTCTGGTCACGCGCCCAGGCGCGTGGCCAGCCGTTCGCCCAGGCGCACCGGCGACTCGGCGTGCAGCGTCGGGGCCAGTTCGGCCACGCCGGGCGGCAGCAGCACGATCACCGTCGAGCCGTAGTTGAAGCGCGCCATTTCGGCGAAGCGCTCGAGCACGATGCCGCGCCCGCGGTAGTCCTTGCGCTGGATCCGGTCGCCGTAGGCGGGGATCTCCTCACCGGCCCAGACCGTCTCCACGCCCGAGACCAGCAGCGCACCGACCATCACCTGGACCATCGGCCCGAAGTCGGTATCGAAGTGGCACACCAACCGCTCGTTGCGCGCGAACAGTCGCGGCACATTGGCGACCGCGTCGGTGCCGACGCTGAACAACCGGCCCGGGACGTGCACGGTCTCGCGCAGCGTGCCGGTCCAGGCCATGTGCACACGGTGGTAGTCGCGCGGCGACAGGTACACGGTGGCGTAACGGCCGTCGAGGTAGGGCGCCGCGTCGTTGGCGTCGCCGAGCAGTTCGGCGACGGTGAACGATTGGCCCTTGGCCTGGAAGATGCGGTCGCCCTCGATCGCGCCGCACTGGCTGATGTGGCCGTCGGCCGGCATCAGCAGGGCACGCGGGTCGGGGTCGGGGCTGCGCGCGCCCTCGCGCAGGGCGCGGGTGAAGAACGCATTGAAGCTGGCGTAGGACGCCGGGTCGGGATTGGCCGCCTCCGACAGGTCGACGCCGAAGCGGCGCACGACCGTGTCGATCAGCCAGCGCCGCGTGCCCGGATGGGTCGAGTAGGCCAGTCGGCGCGCCATCGACGACAGCAGGCGGTGCGGCAGCGCATAGGTCAGCGTGGTCGTCAGGCTCATGGGCGCGTGTCCGTGGTCAGGCGCAGCAGGTCGTCGGCGATGGCCTCGGGCTGGGGCGTCTCGCCGTTGAGGACGCTGCCCGAGACCACGCCGGCCATGTGGCCCTGGGGATCGAGCACTGCCATCGAGGCGCTGTGATCGATCGTGTAGGCGCCGGCCGGCGCGTCGCCGCGCAGCGGCACCTTGGCGAACACCATCGACAGCGCGCGCGTGAAGCGCTCGAGCGTCGGCAGGTCGGCGGTTGCGGCCAGGGTGTCGCGGTGGAAGGCATGCGCGTAGTCGCCGAGCCGCTGTGGCGTGTCGCGCTCGGGGTCCACCGACACGAACAGCACCCGCGGCCGGGTCGCCTCGGGCAGCGCTTCCCAGCGCCGTTGGGCCTGCGCCAGCTGGGTCAGCGTCATCGGGCACACATCGGGACACTGGGTGAAGCCGATGAACACCAAGGTCCAATGTCCGGCCAGCGCGCTGGTCGGCAGTGGGGTGCCGTCGGCCTGCTGCAGTTCGAGTTGCGGCAGTGCGCGCGGCTGGGGATAGAGCTGCACGACCTGTAGCGACGGGCGGCCGGCATCGGCGCCGCCGGTGAAGTAGCGCTGCGCTGCGAGCAGGCCGAGCCCGCCGGCGAGCGCGATGCACAGGATCACGAGGGTGGTGCGGTTGAACATCCGTCTGGGGCCGCGAGTCGAGGGACCGGGCATCATAGCCCGCCGCGCGCGCCTGTCCGGTCGCGCGCGGGAGCGCGGCGGCGGCTGACCTATAATCGCCGGCCATCAGCCGTCCCCCGAGCCGCGCGCGCCATGACCGAAGAACTGCAGACGATCGTCGACCTGATCCGCTATGGCGCCAGTCGCTTCAACGCCGCCGGGCTGACCTTCGGTCACAGCTACGACAACGCGATCGACGAGGCCACCCAGCTCACGCTCCACGCGCTGCACCTGCCGCACGACCTGAGCCCGGTCTACGGGCAGTCGCGGGTCACCTTGGCCGAGAAAGAAGACGTGCTGGGCCTGTTCCTGCGTCGCATCGAAGAGCGGATCCCGGCGGCCTATCTGACCGGTGAGGCCTGGTTCGCCGGCCTGAGCTTCAAGTCCGACCGCCGTGCGCTGGTGCCGCGCTCGCCGATCGCCGAACTGATCCTGTCCGGCTTCGAGCCGTGGCTGGGCGGCCGCGAGGTGCGTCGCGCGCTGGACCTGTGCACGGGCTCTGGCTGCATCGCGATCGCGATGGCGCACCACAATCCCGATTGGCACGTCGACGGCGTCGACCTCAGCGACGAGGCGCTGTCGCTGGCGGCCGAGAACGAGGCCCGGCTGGAGGTGCGCAACACGCGCTTCCTCAAGTCCGACCTGTTCGAGGGCCTGCAGGGCGAGCATTACGACCTGATCGTGACCAATCCGCCGTACGTGACCAACGACGAGACCGACGCGCTGCCGCGCGAGTACGGTTACGAGCCCGAGATGGGCCTGCGCGCTGGCGACGACGGCCTGGACCTGGTGCTGAAGATCCTGCGCGACGCGCCGCTGCATCTGACCGAGGACGGGCTGCTGATCTGCGAAGTCGGCGAGTCCGAGCAGCATCTGATCAAGCTGCTGCCCGAGCTGCCGCTGCTGTGGGTCGAGTTCCAGGTCGGGCAGATGGGCGTGTTCGTCGTCGAGCGCCGCGATCTGGTCGCGCACAATGCGCGCATCGCCGAGTTGGCAGCCGCGCGCGAATCGGTGCCCGCCGCGACCTCCGGCGTGGCCGGCAGCCCGGCCAGCGACCTGTTCTGACGCACCGCACCACGGGCCGTCCCAGCGCGTTAAGCTTGGCGGCCCTCCTGTTTCGACGGCGCGTCAGCGCCGCGGTGCCATGTCCAGCAATCGTTTCGGTCAGCTGTTCAGCGTCACGACCTTCGGCGAGAGCCATGGGCCGGCGATCGGCTGTGTGATCGACGGTTGTCCGCCGGGGATCGCGCTCGCGCCGGAGGACTTCGCCCATGATCTCGCGCGTCGGGCGACCGGCAAGAGCCGGCACACCTCGGCGCGCCGCGAGGCCGATGCGGTCGAGATCCTCAGCGGCGTGTACGAAGGCGTCACCACGGGCACGCCGATCGCGCTGCTGATCCGCAATACCGACCAGCGCAGCAAGGACTACGCGAACATCGCCGCGCAGTTCCGCCCTGGACATGCCGACTACGCCTACTGGCAGAAGTACGGCATCCGCGACCCGCGCGGCGGCGGCCGCTCGTCGGCGCGCGAGACGACGATGCGTGTGGCCGCCGGCACGATCGCCAAGAAGTGGCTGGCGCAGCGCCACGGCGTCCAGGTGCACGGCTGGCTGTCGCAACTGGGCGAGCTGGTGCCGTCGGTGTCCGATCCGCAGGCGATCGACTGGACCGTGGTCGAAGCCAACCCGTTCTTCTGGCCGGATGCGGCGCAGGTGCCGGAACTGGAGGCCTATATGGACGCGCTGCGCAAGTCCGGCGATTCGGTCGGCGCGCGCGTGACCGTGGTCGCCGACGGCGTGCCGCCGGGCTGGGGCGCACCGATCTACGGCAAGCTCGACGGCGACCTGGCGGCGGCGATGATGTCGATCAACGCGGTCAAGGGCGTCGAGGTCGGCGACGGCTTCGCGTCGGTCGCCCAGCGCGGCAGCGCGCATCGCGACCTGATGACGCCGGCCGGCTTCGCGTCCAACCATGCCGGCGGCGTGCTCGGCGGGATCAGCACCGGCCAGCAGATCGTGGTCTCGACCGCATTCAAGCCGACCTCGAGCCTGCGCCTGCCAGCCGACGGCGTCGATGTCGATGGCAACGTGGTCGAGGTCATCACCACCGGCCGCCACGATCCCTGCGTGGGGATCCGCGCCACGCCGATCTGCGAGGCGATGCTGGCACTGGTGCTGATGGATCAGGCGCTGCGCCATCGCGCGCAGTGCGGCGATGTCGGCGAGGTGGGGCCGCGGATCCCGGGGCGCATCGATGGCTGAGCGGCGTCCGCGGGTCTGGGTCGCGCAGCCGCTGTTCGACGACATCGTCGCGCAGCTGCACGCGCATTTCGACGTCGTCCAAGTGCCCACGGTCGTCGAGCACGACGCGGCTGCAATCGCCGCCGCGTTGCGCGATGCCGATGGCGCGCTGGTGACGCTCAACGAGCGCGTCGGCCAGGCCGAGGTTGCCGCCGCGCCGCGCCTGCGTGCGATCGCCAATGTCGGCGTGGGCTACAACAATCTCGATATCGCCGCGCTGCACGCGCGCGGCATCGTCGCGACCAATACCCCCGACGTGCTCACCGAGACCACCGCCGATTTCGGCTTCGCGCTGATGATGGCCGCCGCGCGTCGGATCACCGAGGCCGAGCGCCACCTCCGCGCGGGGCGCTGGCAGGGCTGGAACTTCAAGGGTCTGCTCGGCGCAGACCTCCACGGCAGCACGCTGGGCATCCTCGGCATGGGCCGGATCGGGCAGGGCATCGCGCGGCGCGCCGCCGGTTTCGATATGCGTGTGCTGTACCACAATCGCAGCCGTCTGCCCGCGGAGATCGAGCGCAGCTGCAACGCGCAGTACGTCGACTTCGAGCTGCTGTTCGCGCAGGCGGACCACCTGGTCCTCGTATTGCCGTACTCGGCGGCCAGCCACCACATCGTCGATGCCGCCGCGCTGGCGCGGATGAAGCCGACGGCGACGCTGACCAACATCGCCCGTGGCGGCATCGTCGATGAGGGGGCGCTGGCCGACGCGCTGGTGCATGGCCGGCTGGCCTCGGCGGCGCTCGACGTGTTCGAGGGCGAGCCCGATATCGACCCGCGCCTGCTCGCGCTCGACAACGTGGTGCTGACCCCGCACATCGCCAGCGGCAGCCTGGCCACGCGCCGGGCGATGGTCGCGCTGGCGGTCGACAACCTGATCGCCGCGCTGGGCGCCGGTCCCGATGCAGGACGCCCGCCGAGCCCGATCGCGCCGGTCGGCCAGGATGCGAAACGACCGGGAACCGCCTGAGCTTCCGGGCGGGCGGTTCCCCGAGCCCCGATCAGTGCCTGTGTTTCCCACGTTCCCCTTTTTCGAGAGTGCCCGTCATGTCCCAGTCTCCCTCCCGCACCTTCCGCGTCGCTGTCGTCGGTGCCACCGGCGCCGTCGGCGACACCATGTTGTCGATCCTCGCCGAACGCGATTTCCCGGTGTCCGAACTCATCGCCCTGGCGAGCGAGCGCTCGGCCGGCACCACCGTCAAGTTCGGCGACGAGGACATCGTCGTGCAGGACCTGGCCACGTTCGATCCGAGCGGCGTCGACATCGCGCTGTTCTCGGCCGGTGGTGACACCAGCAAGGCGTACGCGCCGAAGTTCGCCGCCGCCGGCGCGGTGGTCATCGACAACAGCTCGGCATTCCGCTACGACGACGACGTGCCGCTGGTGGTCAGCGAGGTCAATCCCGAGGCAGCACGCAATCGCCCGCGCGGCATCATCGCCAATCCCAACTGTTCGACGATGCAGATGCTGGTTGCGCTGGCGCCGCTGCACCGGCAGGCCGGGATCGTGCGGATCAATGTCGCGACCTACCAGTCGGTCTCGGGCGCAGGGCGCTCGGCGATGGAGGAGCTTGGCCGCCAGACTGGCGACCTGCTGAACTTCCGCGACCTCGATCCGCAGAAGTTCCCGGTGCAGATCGCTTTCAACCTGATCCCGCACATCGACGATTTCCTGGACAACGGCTTCACCAAGGAGGAGATGAAGCTGGTCTGGGAGACGCGCAAGATCCTCGGCGACGACAGCATCCTGGTGAACCCGACCGCGGTCCGCGTGCCGGTGTTCTACGGCCACTCCGAAGCGGTGGCGGTGGAGACGCGCGACAAGCTCACCGTCGAGGCGGCGCGCGCGTTGCTGGCGCAGGCGCCGGGCGTGGAGGTCGTCGACGAGCGGCGCGCGGGCGGCTATCCGACGCCGGTCACCCACGCCTCGGGGCGCGACGCGGTGTTCGTGGGCCGCATCCGCGAGGATCTCTCGCATCCCCACGGCCTGAACCTGTGGATCGTCTCGGACAACATCCGCAAGGGCGCTGCGCTCAATGCGGTGCAGGTCGCCGAACTGGTCGCGGCGGAGCGCTGAGCATGCGCGCTGGCCGCCCGTCGTCCGCGGCGTCGCCGACGTTGCGGAGCGCGGCGGCCGGCCGCTACAGTCGGCCGATGAATCGGGGGAAGGTCGTGTCGCGCATCGTGCAGCACCTGCTGGTGGCAGGCGCCCTGCTGGGCGTCGCCGGCCCGGCGTCGGCGCTGGGGCTGGGACGCATCGAGGTCCGCTCGCAGCAGGGCGAGCCGTTACTGGCCGAGATTCCGGTGATCTCCAGCGACCCGGCCGAACTGCGCCAGTTGCAGGCCCGGCTGGCGTCGCCGGAGACCTTCGCCCGCATCGGCCTGGCGCCGCCGCGCGGCGTGGTCTCGGACCTGCGCTTCGGCGTCGCGCTCGATGCGCGCGGTCGGCCGGTGATCCGGGTCACCAGCGCCGCACCGGTGCAGCAGGCCGCGCTTGCCTTCCTGGTCGAGGTCGATTGGGGGCAGGGCCGTCTGGTGCGCGAGTACTCGGCGCTGCTCGCGGTGCCCGACACGGTCGCGGCCGAAGCGCAGCCCGAGATCCAGGCACCCGTCGCCGCACCTGCCGACGCGATCGTGCGGCCGGCGGTTGTCACCGCCACCGAGACGCCCGCTGCACCGGCCCCGGTGCAGGCACAGGCGCCGACCGCATCACAACAGGCGCCGGCGCCGGCCACGCCACCCGCAACGCCGGTGCGCACGGCACCCAGGCCTGCGCCGCCGCCCGTGCGACCCGCGGCAAGCATCGCCCAACCTGCCAGCGATCGCGCGCAGACGTTGCCGGCCGTCCGGCCCGGCCAGACCCTGTCGACGATCGCCGCGCCCTTGGCGCGTGAGGCCGGCATCAGCGTCAACCAGGCGATGGTCCTGCTGCTGCGGCATAACCCCGATGCCTTCATCGGTGGCAATCTCAACCTGATCCGCCAGGGCGCCGTGCTGCGCGTGCCGCCGCGCGACGACTGGGCCGAGGCCGGCGTCGCCGAGGCCGATGCGCTGGTGCGCCAGCAGGTGGGGCAGTGGCGCGACATGCGCCAGCCTGCCGCGGCGCCAGTGGCGACTGCGCCAGCCGCCGCCACGACGCCACCCCCGACCGCCCCCCGTGCCGCACCCGCCGCGCCTGCTGCGGTCGCCACGCCATCGGCCCGGCTCGAGATCACACCGCCGGCCGGCGACGCCGCGCCGGCGGCGACACAGTCTGGCATCGCGGCCGGCGCTGGAGGAAACATGCTGCGTCAGGACCCGCACCAGGCCGAAGAGGCCGCGATCTCGCGCGACGCGGAACTGGCCGAACTGCGGTCCCGACTCGACGATCTGGAGCAACTGCAACGCCAGCAGCAGCGGTTGATCGAGATGAAGGACGCCGACCTTGCGGCTGCGCAGCAGCGTCTGGACGCGGCCCAGGCATCGCCCGGCGCGCCCTGGTCCTGGTTGTGGCTGACCCCGGCGCTGCTGGTGGTCGGTGCGCTCGCCTTCCTGCTCGGTCGCCGTGGGCGCCGGGCCGCAGCGGCGCGGACGACCTTGAGTGCCGTGGACGGGTCGCCGGCCGCCGCCCAGGCGGCCGACGTCGTGCCCGCCTTCGCGCGCTCGGCACCGCCTGCCGCTGCACCGGTCGCAGCACCCGTCGTGCCGCCGACCGGGGAGCCGACCTGGCATGTCGGCGATACCCCCCCGGCGCCCGACACCGCGCCGGCACCCGCACCCGCGCCGGTCCAGGCGCCGGTCGAGCTCGATCGCGGCGACGCGGTCGAACCGCCGCCTGGCATCGAGCGTCTGGAACTCGCCCGCGCCTACATCGACCTGGGCGATGTCGACACCGCGCGCGGCCTGTTGCAGGACGTGGCAGATGGCGGCGACCCGGTCGCCGCGGCCGAGGCTGTGCGCCTGCTGCGTACGCTGGGCTGAGCGCGCGATGCGATTCGCGCTGGGCGTCGAGTACGACGGCAATGGCTTTCTGGGCTGGCAACGGCTGAGCAAGGCCGGCGAGGGCGGGCAGGAGTCGGTGCAGGCCGCGCTGGAGACGGCGCTGTCGAAAATCGCCGCGCATCCGGTGGCCACGGTCTGCGCCGGGCGCACCGATGCCGGCGTCCACGCGCAATGCCAGGTCGTGCATTTCGATACTGAGGCTGCGCGCGCGCCGCGTGCCTGGATGCTCGGTGCGACCACGCTGATGCCGCCGCAGGTCAGCGTGCGCTGGTGCCAGCCGGTGCCCGACACGTTCAATGCGCGCTTCTCCGCGCGCGCGCGCCATTACCGCTACCGCATCCTCAACCGCCAGGTGCGCCCGGCATTGCACCGGCAATACCTGTCGTGGGAACTGCGGCCGCTCGACGCGGCCGCGATGCATCGCGCCGCCCAGGCGCTGGTCGGCGAGCAGGATTTCTCCGCCTTCCGCACCGTGCATTGCCAGGCGCCGCATGCGCGCCGCGACCTGCAGCGCATCGCGGTCCGCCGCGAGGGCGACGAGGTCGTCGTCGAGGTGCAGGCCAACGCGTTCCTGCACCACATGGTCCGCAACATCGTCGGCTCGCTGCTCGAGGTCGGTGCCGGGGCGCAGCCCGACACCTGGATCGCCGAGGTGCTGGCCGGCCGCGATCGCCGTCTCGCCGGCCCGACCGCGCCCGCCGCCGGCCTGGTCTTTCTGGGGCCGTTGTATCCGCCGGAATGGAACCTGCCGGCGGAGGTCACGCTGCCCTGAGCGCAGGACGTTCGGATCGCCTTGCTCAGAAGCGGGCTTCGAGCCCGAGGGTCACCAGATCCGCACGGTTGATGTCGGTGTCGCAATAGGCGGTGCTGTAGACGCGATAGCAGTCGCTCGACGCGTACAGGTGGTAGGTGTAGGCCAGTGTCAGATTGACGTGGCGGTGGATGTCGACGCCCAGGCCCACGCCCGCATAGCCGCCGTCGGCCGAGTCGCCTTCGCCCACATCGGCGTACCAGTAGCCCAGGCGCGCCAGCGCGAACAGCGGTGTGCGGCCGAACTGGAACCGGGCGTTCGCACCGAGGCTGCCGTAGTCGGCACCGCCGAAGCGCCAGCCGTCCTTCGATGTCGCGTCGATCCGTGCGGCGACACCTTCGATGCCGACCTGCACGACGGGACCCGCCTGCCAACGGTAGCCGGCACTGACCGCCTGGGTGTCCTGGCGCACATCGTCGTAGATCCAGGCCTGGCCAGCCTGCAATGCGACGAAGGCGGCGCCTCTCGGCGTCTCTGTCGCGGGGGTGGTGACGGCGGGCGAGGGGGGCGCCTGGACGGCGTGCGTCGGCTCGGTCGCAACAAGGCGTGCGGGCGGCGGTGCAGTCTCGGCGGCGGCTCGGTGGGCCGGTGGCTGCGCGGCGGCGGGCGGCGTCTGTTCGGTCTGCTGGCGTTGGCGGTACTCCGTCCAGGCGGGCGACAGGCTCTGCGCGTGGATGGGCAACACGGCCGCCGCGGCAACCGCGAGCAAGTGGCGTGCGATCGGTTTCATCGATTCCCCCTGAGGTGCGCGGCCGCAGGGCCTGCGTTTTCTAGGACGCGGCGCGCGCATGCCGGCCACGCGTCGGACCTGACGCGGATCTCGTGATCGGGGTGAATACCGGTTGGCGTGCAGTCGAATCAGGGCGCACGTGGCGCTCCTTGGTCGTTGCTGTCGTCGTTCCCTGACGGCACCCTCAGCCGGCGGCGCGTAGCGTGTGCAGCGCTGCGCAAGCTGTCAAGCGTGCGCGCCGGGCCGCGCGACGCTAGGCTGGCCGGATGCGAGCGACCTCGATCAAATTCTGCGGGCTGACCCGGTGCGAGGATGTCGAAACTGCGGTCGCGCTCGGCGTCGACTGTGTCGGTTTCGTGTTCGCGGCGCGCAGCCCACGCCGGCTCGATCTCGACCAGGCACGCGCGCTGCGCGCGGCGGTGCCGCCGCAGGTGCAGGTGGTCGCGTTGACGATGGACAACGCCGCTGCCGAGGTCGCAGCGATCGTCGAGGGCTTGGCGCCCGACGTGCTGCAGTTCCACGGCCACGAGGACGCCGCGTTCTGTCGGCGTTTTGGGCGTCCTTACTGGAAGGCGATCGCGATGGGCGGCGATCCGGCCGCCGCGCTGCGCACGCTTGGCGATTGGCCCGATGCCGCGGCGTTCCTGTTCGACGGCCACGCTGCCGGCGAGCCCGGCGGCGGCGGTGCGCGCTTCGACTGGACAGCGTTGCCTGCGGCGCTCGACCGGCCGTTCTGGCTGGCGGGCGGCCTGGAGGCCGGCAATGTGGCGCAGGCGATCGCGACCGCGCGCCCGGCGGGGGTCGACGTATCGAGCGGGATCGAGTCGGCGCCGGGTCGCAAGGACGCCGCGCGCATGCGCGCGTTCGTGGCGGCGGTGCGGGACATCGCGTTCTAGCCGAGTTCGGCGCTGCGCTGGCATCGCTGCCGCGCGGCGGTCATGCCAGTTCCCGCGACAGCCAGTTCGCCAGCCCGTCCGCGCGGGCATCGTCGCCATCGCGCGGGCTTGCGAGCACCCAGTGGGCGCCGGTGGCGGCAAAGCCCCAGGGAGCGAGCAGGCGGCCGGCCGCCAGATCATCGGCGACGAGCTCCTGCGGCGCGATCGCCACTCCGAGTCCGGCGACCGCGGCTTCGAGCAGGAAGTAGAGATGCTCGAAGCCCGTGCCCAGGGCCTGGGGCGGCGCGGCACCGGCGGCGGCCGCCCAGGCGGGCCAGGCCTGCGGCCGCGACAGGGTATGCAGCAGCGGCTCGCGCAGCAGGGCGTCGGGCGCGAGCGTGCGCAGGCGTGCGACCTCGGGATGCCGGGGGCTGACGACCGGTCCGATGCGTTCGGGCGCCAACAGGCGTACGCGCCAGGTGGCCGGCCAGGGCGCCTGACCGATCAGCAAGGCGGCGTCGAAGCCGGCCAGTGACTGTGGAAACGCGCCCTCGTGCGGCGACAGGTGCAAGCGCAACTCGGGCAAGGCCTCCGCCAGTCGAGGCAGGCGTGGGATCACCCAACGCGCGACCAGGCTGCCCGGGCAGCCGAGCACCAGGGCTTCGTCGCCCTGCGTGCGCCGGATCGTCGCGACCGCACTGCGCAGACGCGCGAAGGCATCGCCGGCCGCATCGCGCAGACGTTCCCCGGCCGGCGTGAGCCGCAGGCCGCGGCCGGCGCGGACGAACAGCGGCGTGCCCAGCGCGTCCTCGAGCAACCGCACCTGGCGGCTGACCGCCCCATGGGTCACATGCAGGGCCTCGGCGGCCCGGGTGAGGCTGCCCAGGCGGGCGGCCGCCTCGAAGGCGCGCACGGCGTTGAGCGACGGCAGATCGGCATCGGTCATCTGTGAGATTTCCTGATCTAACGGTCAGATCTTATCGGTTCCGAGGCCTGGACGTGTGCGCTAGAGTGGAAGTCATCTTTTCGCCGTGTCCTTTCGATGTCCGACGCTCCGATCACCGACTTCCACGCCTATCCCGACGCCGCCGGCCACTTCGGTCGCTACGGGGGCCGCTTCATCGCCGAGACGCTGGTCGGGCCGGTCGCCGAGCTCGCGGCCGCCTACGACGCCGCGAAGGTCGATCCCGCGTTCCAGCAGGCGTTCGACGCCGATCTCGCGCATTACGTCGGTCGGCCCAGCCCGATCTATCACGCGCAGCGGCTCAGCGACGTGGTCGGCGGGGCGCGCATCCTGCTCAAGCGCGAGGACCTCAACCACACCGGCGCGCACAAGATCAACAACACCATCGGCCAGGCGCTGCTCGCCAGCCGGATGGGCAAGACCCGGATCATTGCCGAGACCGGCGCCGGCCAGCACGGCGTGGCGTCGGCGACCGTCGCCGCGCGCCTGGGGCTCGAGTGCGTGGTCTACATGGGCGCGACCGACATCGAGCGGCAGAAGATCAACGTCTACCGCATGCGCCTGCTCGGCGCGCAGGTGGTGCCGGTGACCTCGGGCTCGGCGACGCTCAAGGACGCGCTCAACGAGGCGATGCGCGACTGGGTGACCAACATCGCCGATACCTTCTACATCATCGGCACCGTCGCCGGGCCCGACCCGTATCCGCGCATGGTCCGCGACTTCAACGCCATCGTCGGCCGCGAGGCGCGGGCGCAGATGCTTGCCGAGTACGGACGGCTGCCCGACGCGATCACCGCGTGCGTGGGCGGCGGCAGCAACGCGATCGGCCTGTTCCACGCCTTCCTCAACGACCCGGGGGTGCGCATCGTCGGCGCCGAAGCCGCTGGCGATGGCATCGCGACCGGCCGTCATGCCGCCTCGATCGCCGCCGGCCGGCCGGGCGTGCTGCACGGCAACCGCACCTATGTGATCTGCGACGACGACGGCCAGATCACCGAGACCCACTCGGTGTCCGCCGGGCTCGATTACCCGGGCGTTGGCCCAGAGCATGCGTTCCTGGCCGATGCCGGCCGCGCGCAGTACGTCGGTGTCACCGACGACGAAGCGCTGGCCGCGTTCCACCAGCTCGCCCGCACCGAGGGCATCCTGGCGGCACTCGAATCCAGCCACGCCATCGCCCAGGCGATCAAGCTCGCGCGCGACCTGCCCAAGGACGCGATCGTGCTGGCGAACCTGTCGGGCCGCGGCGACAAGGACGTGCACACGATCGCCGGACGCGAGGGGTTCACGCTGTGAGCGCGGCGACTGGATCTGCGATGTCCAGGATCGACGTCCGCTTTGCCGCGCTGCGCGCCAGTGGCCGCAAGGCGTTGATTCCGTTCGTCACTGCCGGCGATCCGTCGCTGGATGCGACGGTGCCGGTGATGCATGCGCTGGTCGACGCGGGCGCGGACATTCTCGAGCTCGGCGTGCCGTTCTCCGACCCGATGGCCGACGGCCCGACGATCCAGCGCAGTTCCGAACGTGCGCTCGCACGCGGCGCCGGCATGACCTGGGTGCTCGATGCGGTGCGTGCGTTCCGGGCGACGGATGCCACGACCCCGGTCGTGCTGATGGGCTATCTCAACCCGGTCGATATCCGCGGCCCGGCAGCCTTCGCCGTGCAGGCGCGCGAGGCCGGCGTCGATGGCGTGCTGCTGGTGGACCTGCCGCCCGAGGAGGCCGGCGAGTACCGCGCCGCATTCGATGTCCAGGGCCTGGCCCTGATCCTGCTGGCGTCGCCGACGACCGATGCCGCCCGCATCGAGACCTTGTGCGCGCAGGCGCAGGGCTACCTGTACTACGTCAGCTTCGCCGGGGTCACCGGTGCCTCCGACCGGCTCGACCCGACGCAGGCCTCGGCCCGATTGCGCACGCTGCGACAGGCCAGCCGCGCGCCGGTCGTCGCCGGCTTCGGCATCCGCGACGCCGCCGGTGCCGCGTCGATGGCGGCCGACGCCGATGGCGTGGTCGTGGGCAGCGCCCTGGTCGCCGAGATCGCCGATGCCGCCGATCCGGGCGAGGCTGCGCGCCGCGCCGGGGCGTTCCTGGCGCCGCTGCGGGCCGCGCTCGACGCTGCCTGAACGGCGCGGCCCAGCGCCGGCCGTCGGTTACACTTCCGCGCTTCGCGGCCCCGTACGGGCCGGCGGGAGTACACGAGCCATGTCCTGGTTGCAGAAGATCATGCCGCCGCGCATCCGCACCGATGCCGCCGCGGTCCGCAAGCGCAGCGTCCCCGAGGGCCTGTGGGAGAAGTGCGAGCGCTGCAGCGCCGTGCTCTACGGCCCCGAACTCGAAGAGAACCTCGAGGTCTGCCCCAAGTGCGGGTTCCACCGTCCGATCCGCGCGCGTGCGCGCCTGAAGGCGTTCCTGGACCCGGGCAGCGTGCAGGAGATCGCGGCCGACCTCGGCCCGACCGACATCCTGAAGTTCAAGGACCAGAAGAAGTATTCGGACCGCATCAAGGCCGCGCAGCGCTCGACCGGCGAGCGCGACACCCTGGTCGCGATGCAGGGCACGTTGATGCAGCGCCCGATCGTCGCCAGCGCGATGGACTTCGCCTACATGGGCGGTTCGATGGGCTCGGTCGGCGGCGAGAAGTTCGCGCGCGCCGCCGAGCAGGCGCTGGCCATCGGTGCCCCGTTCGTCAGCTTCGCCGCCAGCGGTGGCATGCGCATGCAGGAGAGCATGTTCTCGCTGATGCAGATGGCCAAGACCTCGGCCGCGCTCGGCCGCCTGCGCGAGGCGGGCCTGCCGTACATCTCGGTGCTGACCAACCCGACCTTCGGCGGTGCGTCGGCGTCGTTCGCGATGCTCGGCGACATCAACATGGCCGAGCCCGAGGCACTGATCGGCTTCGCCGGCCCGCGCGTGATCGAGCAGACCGTGCGCGAGACCCTGCCCGAAGGCTTCCAGCGCAGCGAGTTCCTGCTCGAGCACGGCGCGATCGACCAGATCTGCGACCGCCGCGAACTGCGTCCGCGCATCGCGCGCCTGCTGGCGCTGCTGAGCCGGCAGGACGCGCCTTCCGAGGCCGCCGCGTGAGCCGCAGGTACTTCGGCACCGACGGCATTCGTGGCCGGGTCGGCGAGGGCTCGATCTCGGCCGATTTCGTGCTGCGCCTGGGCAACGCCTACGGCCATTCGCTGCGCGCACGCGGCGCTGACTGGCGGCGCCCGCAGGTGGTGATCGGCAAGGACACGCGGATCTCCAACTACATGTTCGAGGCCGCGCTCGAGGCCGGCCTGGTTGCGGCCGGCGTCGACGTGCAGCTGATGGGGCCGATGCCCACGCCTGCGGTCGCGCACCTCACGCGCTCGCTCGGCGCCGACGGCGGCATCGTGATCTCCGCCTCCCACAACCCGCATCACGACAACGGCATCAAGTTCTTCAGTGCGCAGGGCGAGAAGCTCGACGACGCCACCGAACTGGCGATCGAGGCCGCACTCGACCAGCCGTTCCGCACCGTGCCGTCGGAGCGGCTGGGCAAGGCAGTGCGCACGCGCGACGCGGTCGGCCGTTATGTCGAGGCCTGCAAGGCCTCGGTGCCGCGCGGCTTCGACCTTGACGGCATGCGCATCGTCGTCGACTGCGCCAATGGCGCGACCTACCAGGTCGGGCCGATCGTGCTGCGCGAGCTGGGCGCCCAGGTCGAGGTGATCGGCGCCGAGCCCAATGGCGTCAATATCAACGACGGCGTCGGCTCGACCCATCCCGAAGGCCTGGCCGGACGCGTCAGCCACAGCGGCGCGAACCTCGGCATCGCCTTCGACGGCGACGGCGACCGCGTGCTGTTCGTCGACAGCAACGGCACTGTGCGCGACGGCGACGATCTGCTGTACGTGCTCGCCCGCGACTGGCAGCAGCAGGGGCGCCTGCAGGGCCCGGTCGTCGGCACGCTGATGAGCAACTATGGCCTGGAGCGCGCCTTCGCCGAGGCCGGCATCGGCTTCATGCGCGCCAAGGTCGGCGATCGCTATGTGCATCAGGCACTGATCGAACACGACGGCGTACTCGGCGGCGAGACCTCCGGTCACCTGCTGTGCCTGGACCGCGCCAGCACCGGCGATGGCATCATCAGTGCGCTGCAGGTGCTCGAAGTGCTGCGCCGCCGCGGCGTGTCGCTGCAGCAGGCGCTGCACGGCCTGGCGAAGGTGCCGCAGCGCACTGTCAACGTCCGCTACGCGGGCGATGCCAAGCCGGCCCAGGCGCCGTCGGTGCAGGCCGCACTGGCGCAGGCGCAGGCAGCGGTCGAGGGCCGCGGTCGCGCCTTCCTGCGGCCGTCGGGCACCGAGCCGGTCGTGCGCGTGACCGTCGAGGCCGACGATGCCGCCCTGATGCAAACCACGCTTGATCGACTGGCCGACGCCGTGCGCGCGGCCGCTGCCTGACTTTTGGAGGACTTTTCATGACCGCCCGCATTCCGACGCTCGACATTCGACGCTTCGACACGGACCGGGACGCCTTCGTCGCCGAGCTCGGCGCTGCCTACCGGCAGTGGGGCTTTGCGGGCATCAAGGGCCACGGTATCCCGCAGGCGCAGATCGATGCGGCCTACGACGTCTTCAAGGCGTTCTTCGCGCTGCCCGAGGCCACCAAGCTGCAGTATCACGTCCCCGGCGGCGGCGGGGCGCGCGGCTACACCGCGTTCGGCGTCGAGACTGCCAAGGGAGCCCAGCACTTTGACCTCAAGGAGTTCTGGCACATCGGCCGCGAGATCGCGGACGACTCGAAGTACCGCGACGTGATGCCGCCGAACCTGTGGCCGTCCGAGGTGCCGGGCTTCCGCGAGCACGGCTATGGGCTGTACCAGGCGCTCGATGCGCTGGGCGCGCGGGTCCTCTCGGCGCTCGCCCTGCACATCGGCTTGCCCGAGCACTGGTTCGCCGACAAGACCGACAGTGGCAACTCGATCCTGCGCCCGATCCACTATCCGCCGATCACTGCCGATGACATCCCCAACGTGCGCGCCGGCGCGCATGAGGACATCAACCTGATCACGCTGCTGGTCGGCGCCAGCGCCGCCGGGCTGGAAGTGCGTTCGCATGACGGCGAGTGGGTGCCGTTCACCTCGGACGCCGACACGATCGTGGTCAACATCGGCGACATGCTGCAGCGCCTGACCAATCACGTGTATCCGTCGACGACCCATCGGGTGACCAATCCGCCGGGCGAAGCGGCGCGTCAGCCGCGCTATTCGGTGCCGTTCTTCCTGCACCCCAATCCGGACTTCCTGATCGACGTGCTGCCCTCAACGGTCACTGTCGACAACCCGAGCCGCTATCCCGAGCCGATCACCGCCCAGGGCTATCTCGAGGAACGACTGCGCGAGATCAAGCTGAAGTAACAGGATCGCGTCTTGTGATGGCTGATCGAGACGGCGCCCTTGGGCGCCGTTTCTTTTGGTGCTTCTCAACTGCGGGGATGACAGTCCACTTCGGATGGGCAGCGGCCTGCCAGGCGGAAGCCGCTCTTCCCTCGGTCAAGGCCGCTCCGCGGTCCGGCCACGCGAAGCACGCGTGGCGTTCGCATGGATGCACGTCAGTGCCGCGCACGTCATCGTGCTCACCCTTGTCCTGAGTCAGGCGCGGGCCATGAGGGGAGCGCGCTCTGCTCATGTGCTCGCAAGAACCGGGGTCAGAGTGCTGTGCCATCCGAGGTCGGGTTGCCTGCGCCCGCGGCAGCGGACTGGCGGCCGGTGGCCGCGTCGAGCGCGCCATGGGTAAGCCCGCTCGGCTTGCGCGGCATGCCGCGCGAGCGGGCGAACGCCCGGCGCACTGCGCCGGGCTGGGCCGATCCGCAAAGCGGAGCGGGCGCGCGCCCGAGTCAAGGCAGGATGCCTTGACCGAGGGGGGAGCG
Source organism: Luteimonas sp. RC10 (assembly GCF_014192745.1). Classification (GTDB taxonomy): domain Bacteria; phylum Pseudomonadota; class Gammaproteobacteria; order Xanthomonadales; family Xanthomonadaceae; genus Luteimonas. Next base: position 305,384 of record NZ_JACHYJ010000004.1, on the reverse strand, counting down.
GCTTCCGGCCGGCAGGCTGCTGCCCGTCCGAATGGGAGCTCGTGTTCCCGCCCTTAGGAAAGGAGCAGTTCCTGCGCCCCTTTTGGATCACCTATTCACGCACCACCGGCTCTCAGAACCCGTACACCACGTTCACCGTCGTCAGGCGGTCGGTGCGCTGGCGGTCGTCGGTCACTTCGGTGTTGTGGCGAACCTCGAAGCCAGCCTTCAGGGCGAGGGCATCGGTCATCTTCACCTGCACGCCGAGCTCGTTGCGGGCGAAGGTGTTGTCGCTGCCCGATTCGATCAACAGGGTGTCGTAGAGGCGGGTGTTGTCGTTGAGCTGAAGGCTGAAGTCCATGAAGCCGCGGACGATCGCCTCGTTGTTGTGCACGCGCACGTCCTGCGCCTTGGCCCAGCGGTAACCGGGGCCGATCTCGAACACCAGCTTGGTGCGCTCGTCCATGAAGGCTTCGAAGCCGTAGCCGCCGGCCACCGTGGTCTGATACTCGTTGGTGCTGAAATGGTCGCGCTCGTTGCGCGCCGAGCCGAACACGTAGTGCCGCTCGCCGAGTTGGTAGCCGGTCGAGCCGAACAGCTCGTAGCGGCGCGCGTTCTCGACCTCGTCGGCGGTGCCGTACAGGAACGACGCATTCACCGCATGCTTCCAGAGTTCGGTCTCGCGGGCGAGCGCGAGCTTGCCGACGATCGTTTCGCTGTCGGTGTTGCCTTTGGAGATGGCCACGCCGAGCTCGCCGGTACCGGTCCAGCCATCGGCGGCCAGGGCGAGCGTGGGGGCCAGCGCGAGCGCGCAGGCGAGGGCGGTGAGGGCAGGGAAAGAACGCATGGGTGGGGGACTCCGGTCATCGTGGACATCACGCGAAACAGGCCGCGCAACAAAAAGCCGGCGAAGGCCGGCTGCGGCTATTCTGCGATGTGAAGACCGGCCTTTGAAGGCCCGCGCGATTCTCCAGCTATGCCCCGTTGGGGTGCAGCGCCTAGAATCCCCGTTCCGCATTCATGAGGATGGCCAATGCGTCCACGCATCGTCGCCGGCAACTGGAAGCTGCATGGCAGCCGTGAATTCGCCAATGCGCTGGTATCGCGGATCGCCGCGACGCCGGCGCCCGGTGTCGAGGTGGTGGTCCTGCCGCCGCTGCCTTATCTGGGCGACCTGGCCGAAGCCTTCGCGGGTGCCCAGGGCCTTGCCTTCGGTGCCCAGGATGTCAGCAGCAACCAAGAGGGCGCCTATACCGGCGAGGTGTCGGCCACGATGCTCGTCGATGTCGGCGCGCGCTTCGGGCTGGTCGGCCATTCCGAGCGTCGGCAATACCACCACGAGAGCAGCGAGCATGTGGCGCGCAAGTTCCTGGCAGCGGTCAATGCCGGGCTGCGGCCGATCCTGTGCGTTGGCGAGTCGCTGCAGCACCGCGACGCCGGCCTCACCGAGGACGCCATTGCCGCCCAGTTGCGCCCGGTGCTCGACCTGGTCAGCGCGGCCGCCTTCGCCGACGCGGTCGTCGCCTATGAGCCGGTCTGGGCGATCGGCACCGGCCGGACCGCGTCTCCGGACCAGGCCCAGGCCGTCCACGCCTTCATCCGTAGCGAAATCGCGGCACGGGATGCTAAGATCGCCGATTCGTTGCCGATCCTGTATGGCGGCAGCGTCAAGCCCGCCAACGCGGCCGAGCTGTTCGCGCAGCCGGATGTCGACGGCGGGCTGATCGGCGGAGCCTCGCTGTCGGCCGCCGATTTCCTGGCCATCGTCGCTGCAGCCGCGCGCTGAGCGGCCCCTCGTACCACACGTTCTGCGAGCGCCCACGCAATGCTGTTCGTCTTCAACCTCCTGTTCGTCATCATCGCGATCGCGATGATCATCCTGGTTCTGATGCAGCGCGGCGCCGGTGCGTCGGCCGGTTCGGGCTTCGGCGGCGGCGCCTCGGCCACGGTCTTCGGCGCGCGCGGCTCGTCGAACTTCCTGTCCAAGGCCACCAAGTGGCTGGCGATCTCGTTCTTCTCGATCACCCTGTTCATGGCCTGGTACGCGATGCATCGCGCCAACCCCAATGCGCTGGACATGGATCTGGGCGTGATGGGGGCGCAGCAGCAGGCACCCGCCGTGCCGGCAGTGCCGCAGGGCGACGCCGCCGTGCCCGCAGCACCGGCAGCCTCGGGCGCGGTCCTGCAGACGCCGGCCGATGCCGCGACTGTGCCGTCGGCACCGGCGCAGGAACCTGCGCCGCAGGCTCCCCAGACGGAATAATTCGCGCTACAATGCGCGGCTACCGAGTGCTGCGGTAACGCGCTCGGGCGGTTTCAGGTTTGCCCAGGTGGCGGAATTGGTAGACGCACTACCTTGAGGTGGTAGCGGCTTAGGTCGTGGGGGTTCGAGTCCCCCCTTGGGCACCAGAAAATACGGACGTCGGCACACGGTGCCGCGCCGACGAAGAGCCCCCGCGGAAGCGGGGGTTTTTCGTTTCAAGCGTGCGGTTCGGTGCGGTTGAGACGCGTTCTTGCCGCATGCGTCCGGTCGGCGCCTGGGCGCCTCCTTGCAGGCCGCGAAATCGCGTGTCCGCCCGGGGTAATCGTTTACTCGTCAGTTCTGAAAACGGTACAATTAGGGGGATCGGTGGAGGCGTCGCCAAGGCGGCGGTCCCCGATATGCGTGAGGCGCCCAGGCGCCTCGTGAGTGCGACGTCACGACGTCGAGCCAAGGCCGCGAACCTGCGGCTGTAGCCGAGAGAACAATCCAGTGCTGGCCGAATATCTGCCGACCCTGCTGTTCCTGATCGTTGCCACGGGGATCGGCATCGCCTTGCTGGTCGTTGGCAACCTGCTCGGGCCCAAGCGCCCGTCGCTGGAGAAGCTGTCGCCCTACGAGTGCGGATTCGAGGCATTCGAGGACGCGCGCATGCAGTTCGATGTGCGCTACTACCTGATCGCGATCCAGTTCATCGTCTTCGACCTGGAAATCATCTTCATCGTGCCCTGGGCGACCGTGTTCCGCGAACTCGGCATGCTCGGCCTGATCGAGATGGGCATCTTCGCCGGCATGCTGCTGCTCGGCTTCATCTACGTGTGGAAGAAGGGAGCGCTGGAATGGGAGTGAGCCAGACCGTTGCGCGCCTGATGAACAACCCGCTGCCGGAAGGCCGGGTCGACGACATCCTGCGCCCCGAAGGCGAAAACCCGCTGCTCGAGCGCGGTTTCGTCACGACCAGTTCCGACGCGCTGCTCAACTGGGCGCGGACCGGCTCGATGTGGCCGATGACCTTCGGCCTGGCCTGCTGCGCGGTGGAAATGATGCACGCCGGCGCGGCGCGTCTGGACCTGGACCGCTATGGCGTGGTGTTCCGTCCCAGCCCGCGCCAGTCCGACGTGATGATCGTCGCCGGCACCCTGGTCAACAAGATGGCCCCGGCGCTGCGCAAGGTCTATGACCAGATGCCCGATCCGAAGTGGGTCATCTCGATGGGCAGCTGCGCCAATGGCGGCGGTTACTACCACTATTCGTATTCCGTGGTGCGCGGCTGCGACCGCATCGTGCCCGTCGATGTCTACGTGCCGGGCTGTCCGCCGACGGCCGAGGCGCTGGTCTACGGCATCCTGCAGCTGCAGAAGAAGATCCGCCGCGCCACCAATTTCGGCGACGAGAAGACGGGGCTGCGCGATGCGTGACCAACCTGTTCGGGAAACGGCGAGCGCATTCGCCGCGCGCCTGCGCACCCGCTTTGCGGACGCCGAGGTGGGCGTCGCGCTGCCGCGCGGTGAGGTGACGATCACCACCGCCGGCGACTGGCTCGACACTTGCCGCGCGTTGCGCGACGAGTTCGGCTTCGAGTCGCTGATCGATCTGTGTGGCGTCGACTACCTGGGCTACGGCAGCGACGAGTGGGACACCGAAGTGTCCTCCGAGGGCTTCAGCCGCGGCGTCGAAGGCCGTGGTCCGGGTCGCTTCCGCTTCGGTGAAGCCCCGAGCCGCCAGGTCGGCCAGCCCGATGCGACCGCCGAGATCCCGGTGCCGCAGCGCCGCTTCGTCGTGGTCGCGCAGCTGTTGTCGATCCGTCACAACCGCCGCCTGACGGTGCGCTGCTTTGCGCCCAGCGACGATCTGCCGGTCGTGTCCTCGCTGACCGGGCTGTGGCCGGTCGCCGACTGGTTCGAGCGTGAGGCGTTCGATCTGTTTGGCGTGATCTTCGAAGGCCATCCCGACCTGCGCCGGATCCTCACCGATTACGGCTTCGTCGGCCATCCGTTCCGCAAGGATTTCCCGTTGATCGGCAACGTCGAAGTGCGTTACGACGCCGAACGCAAACGCGTGGTCTACGAGCCGGTGACCTCGGTCGAGCCGCGCGTCGGCGTGCCGCGCGTGATCCGCGACGATGCCCGCTATGCGACCGCCAGCGGTGAGCAGATGGCCCGCCGCGCGGAGGACGCCAAATGAGTGCCGTGCCGACTACTTCCCTGCACCAGGCGAACACCACGCCGAGCGCGGATGTCCTCAAGCAGGAGATCCGCAACTACACGTTCAATTTCGGTCCGCAGCATCCGGCCGCGCATGGCGTGCTGCGCCTGATCCTGGAAATGGACGGCGAGACGGTGATGCGCGCCGATCCGCATATCGGCCTGCTGCATCGCGGGACCGAGAAGCTGGCCGAGTCCAAGCCGTTCAACCAGTCGATCGGCTACATGGACCGTCTCGACTACGTGTCGATGATGTGCAACGAGCACGCCTACGTGCGCGCCATCGAGACGCTGATGGGCGTCGAGGCGCCCGAGCGCGCGCAGTGGATCCGCACGCTGTTCGACGAGGTCACGCGGATCCTCAACCACCTGATGTGGATCGGCTCCAACGCGCTCGACCTGGGCGCGATGGCAGTGATGCTCTATGCGTTCCGCGAGCGCGAAGAGCTGATGGACGTCTACGAGGCGGTCTCGGGCGCGCGCATGCATGCCGCCTACTACCGGCCTGGCGGTGTCTACCGCGACCTGCCCGAGCGCATGCCGCAGTACAAGGAATCGCGCTGGCGCAAGGGCGAGAAGCTCAAGCGCTTCAATGCCTGGCGCGAGGGCTCGATGCTCGACTACCTGGAGGCGTTCGCCAAGGACTTCCCCAGCCGCGTCGACGAGTACGAGACCCTGCTCACCGACAACCGCATCTGGAAGCAGCGCACGGTCGGCATCGGCGTCATCCCGCCCGAGCAGGCGATGGCCTGGGGCATGACCGGCCCGATGCTGCGCGGTTCGGGTATCGAATGGGATCTGCGCAAGACCCAGCCGTATGCGCGCTATGCCGATGTCGATTTCGATATCGCGGTCGGCGTCAACGGCGACTGCTACGACCGGTACCTGGTCCGCGTCTTCGAGATGCGCCAGTCGGCACGGATCATCGCCCAGTGCGTGGCGTGGCTGAAGGCCAACCCCGGCCCGGTCATGCTCGACAACTACAAGGTGTCGCCCCCCTCCCGCGCGGAGATGAAGGACGACATGGAAGCGCTGATCCACCACTTCAAGCTGTTCACCGAGGGCTATTGCGTGCCCGCGGGCGAGACCTACAGTGCGGTCGAGGCGCCCAAGGGCGAGTTCGGTTGCTACCTGGTCTCCGACGGCGCGAACAAGCCGTTCCGCGTGCATCTGCGCGCGCCCGGCTTTGCGCATCTCTCGTCGATGGACGCGATCACCAAGGGCCACATGCTCTCGGACGTCGTCGCGATGATCGGCACCTACGACATCGTGTTCGGAGAAGTCGACCGATGAAGGCGACCGGAAATTTCGAGAACGCCCGCAACGTCGACCCGATGGTCGTGCTCAGCGAGGACACCCGCGCGCACATCGACCACTGGTTGACCAAGTTCCCGCCTGACCGCAAGCGTTCGGCGGTGCTGCAGGGCCTGTTCGCTGCGCAGGAGCAGAACGGCGGTTATCTCACCGACGAGCTCATCGCCGGCGTGGCCAAGTACCTGGACCTGCCGCCGGTGTGGGCGTACGAGGTCGCGACGTTCTACTCGATGTTCGAAACCGAGAAGGTCGGCCGCAACAACGTCGCCTTCTGCACCAACATCAGCTGCTGGCTCAACGGCGCCGAGGATCTGGTCGCGCACGCCGAGAAGAAACTCGGCTGCAAGCTGGGCGAGTCCACGGCCGACGGCCGCGTCTTTCTCAAGCGCGAGGAAGAATGCGTCGCCGCGTGCTGCGGCGCGCCGGTCGTGGTCATCAACGGTCACTACCACGAGAAGCTCTCGCCCGAGAAGGTCGACGAGCTGCTCGATGGTCTGAAGTAGGGCAACGCGCGGACATGGCACATCTCCATCCCAAGTCTTCCGAAGGCTACGGGCCCGTCGGGCCTGCGCCCAAGGAACACCAGGCGGTTTACACCACGCTGCATTTCGACAAGCCGTGGAGCTACGAGAACTACCTCAAGACGGGTGGTTACAGCGCGCTGCGCAAGATCCTCGAAGAGAAGATCCCGCCGGCCGACGTCATCGAGATGGTCAAGCAGTCGGGCCTGCGCGGTCGTGGCGGCGCGGGCTTCCCGACCGGTCTGAAGTGGAGCTTCATGCCCAAGGGCGAGATGCAGAAGTACATCCTCTGCAACTCCGACGAGTCGGAGCCCGGCACCGCCAAGGACCGTGACATCCTGCGCTACAACCCGCATGCGGTCATCGAGGGCATGGCGATCGCCTGCTACGCGACCGGGTCGAGCGTGGCCTACAACTACCTGCGCGGCGAGTTCCATCACGAGCCGTTCGAGCATCTGGAAGAAGCCACCGCCGAGGCCTATGCCAACGGCTGGCTGGGCAAGAACGTGCTCGGCTCGGGCATCGACATCGACATCTACAACGCGCTGGGCGCGGGCGCCTACATCTGCGGCGAGGAAACCGCGCTGATGGAGTCGCTCGAAGGCAAGAAGGGCCAGCCGCGCTTCAAGCCGCCGTTCCCGGCGAACTTCGGCCTGTACGGCAAGCCGACCACGATCAACAACACCGAGACCTACGCCTCGGTGCCGGCGATCGTGCGCAACGGCCCGGAGTGGTTCCTGAATCTGGGCAAGCCCAACAATGGCGGCTGCAAGATCTTCTCGGTCTCCGGCCACGTCGCGCGTCCGGGCAACCATGAGATCCGCCTGGGCACGCCGTTCTCCGAACTGCTCGATCTGTGCGGCGGCATGCGCAACGGGCACCGCATCAAGGCGGTGATCCCGGGCGGTTCGTCGATGCCGGTGCTGCCGGGCGAGACGATGATGGGCCTGACGATGGACTATGACGCGATCCAGAAGGCCGGCTCCGGCCTGGGGTCGGGCGCGGTCATCGTGATGGACGAGACCACCTGCATGGTGCGCGCGTGCCAGCGCATCGCCCGTTTCTATTTCAAGGAGTCCTGCGGCCAGTGCACGCCCTGCCGCGAGGGCACCGGCTGGATGTACCGCATGCTCACCCGTATCGCCGAACACAAGGCGACCGTCGACGACCTGCAGATGCTGCGGGCGGCTGCCGGCCAGATCGAGGGACACACCATCTGCGCGTTCGGCGAGGCCGCCGCGTGGCCGGTGCAGGGCTTCCTGCGCCACTTCTGGGACGAGTTCGAGTACGCGATCGTCAACCGGCGTTTCCTGGTCGACGATCAGCGCAACGGCACCGTGGTGTCGAAGGCGGTGGCCGCATGAGCGCGCAACCTGTGAATCCGAACCTGCCGCCCGACCACGTCACCGTCTTCATCGACGGCGTCGAGTTGGCCGCGCCCAAGGGCTCGATGATCATCCAGGCCGCCGACAAGGCCGGTATCGCGATCCCGCGCTTCTGCTACCACGACAAGCTGGCGATCGCGGCGAACTGCCGCATGTGCCTGGTCGAAGTCGAGAAGATGCCCAAACCCGCGCCGGCCTGCGCCACGCCGGTGATGGATGGCATGAAGGTCGTCACGCGCAGCGAGAAGGCGCTCAAGTCGCAGCGCAACGTGATGGAATTCCTGCTGATCAACCATCCGCTCGATTGCCCGATCTGCGATCAGGGCGGCGAGTGCGAGCTGCAGGACCTGTCGCTGGGCTACGGCCGCTCGGTCAGCCGCTTTGCCGAGCGCAAGCGCGTGGTGCCCGACGAGGACCTCGGTCCGCTGGTCGCCACCGAAATGACGCGCTGCATCCAGTGCACGCGCTGCATCCGCTTCACCGCCGAGATCGCAGGGACCTACGAACTGGGTGGCATGCAGCGCGGCGAGAACCTGCAGATCGGCACCTACGACGGCAAGCCGTTGACGACCGAACTGTCGGGCAACGTCATCGATGTGTGTCCGGTCGGCGCGCTGACCAACAAGGTCTTCCGCTTCCGCGCGCGGCCGTGGGAGCTGATCGCGCGCGAGTCGCTCGGCGGCCATGACGCGCTGGGCAGCAATCTGTTCCTGCACCTGCGCCGCGGCGAAGTGATGCGCGCGGTCCCGCGCGACAACGAGGCGGTCAACGAGTGCTGGCTGTCGGACCGCGACCGCTATTCGCATCAGGGCCTGGCGGCCGAGGACCGCGCGCTGCATCCGCAGATCAAGGACGGCGGTCAGTGGCGCGAGGCGACCTGGGACGAGGCGCTCACGCGCGCGGCCCGGATCCTGCGCGACAACCCGGCCGACGAACTCGGCGTGCTGGTGCACCCGGCCACGTCGAACGAGGAGGGCGCGCTGCTGGCACGTCTGGCCGACGCCCTGGGCTCGGGCAACCTCGACCATCGTATCGCCCAGCGTGACCTGTCCGATGGCGCCGTCGCGCAAGCCTTCGCGATGCCCGTCGCCGAGCTCGACAAGGCCGATGCGGTGCTGATCGTCGGGTCCAACCTGCGCCATGAAGTGCCGCTGCTGCACCACCGCGTGCGCCAGGCGTGGAAGCGCGGCGCGAAGGTCTACGTCGTCAATCCGGTCGATTTCGAGTTCACCTTCGACATCGCCGACAAGGCCATCGTGGCGCCGTCGCGCATCGCCGAGACGCTGCAGGTCGCCGAGCTGGCCGACGCGCTGCGCGATGCCAAGCATGCCGCGATCATCGTCGGTGCGCAGGCGGAAACCAGCGCGCATGCCGCCGACATCCGCAAGGCCGCGGCCGCGCTGGCGCAGTCGACCGGGGCCGCGCTGTGCCGGGTCCCGCAGGGTGCGAATGCGGTCGGCCTGACGCATGCCGGCGTGCTTCCGACCACGCGCGATGCCAACGCGATGCTCGCGCAGCGTCGTGGCGCCTATGTGATCTACGGCATCGAGCCGGGCCTGGACTTCGCCGATCCGGCGCAGGCGATGCAGGCACTGGGCGCGGCCCAGGTCGTGGCGTTCAGCCAGTTCGCCTGCGAATCCACGCGCAGCGTCGCCGATGTGATCCTGCCGATCGGCGCGCTCGCCGAGATCGATGCCACGCTGACCAACCTCGACGGACGCGCGCAGCATGCGACCGCAGCCGGCAAGCTGCCGGGCGATGCCCGGGCGGGCTGGCGGGTGCTGCGTGCGCTCGGTGGCGAGCTGGCGGTGCCTGGCTTCGAGTTCACCGATCTGGGCGGCCTGCGTGCGGGTCTGCAGCCGCGGACCGTGACGGTCGCGGCCTCTGCGGCCTCTGCGGCCCCGGCGGTCGACGGCGACGGGCTCGAACTGGCGGTGACCCAGGCGATCTACCGGGTCGATGCGCTGACCCGTCGCGCCGCGGCGCTGCAGTCCCATCCGCTGACCCTGGGCCCGCGCATCGCGCTGCATCCCGATGACGCCTCGGCGCACGGCGTGGCCGATGGCGGCATGGCCAAGGTCAGCAACGCGGTGGGCACCGGCACGCTGCAGGTCGTCGTCGACGACCGCGTCGCCCCCGGCGCGGCATGGGTCGAATCGGGCTACGGCGCCACTGCGGCGCTGGTGGCCGGCAAGGTCAAGGTGGTGGCGGCATGAGCATGCCTACAGCAAGCCTTTTGCAAGGCGGCGTTTCGCAAGCCGGCGTGACGAACACCGCATCGTTGCTCGGCGATCTCACCGCGCCGCTGCACGACGCGCTGCTGTCGCTGGGCGGCCTCGGCGTGGTGTTGTGGATCGTGCTCAAGATCCTCGTGATCGCGATGCCGGTGATCATCGCCGTGGCGTTCTACGTGGTCTGGGAGCGCAAGCTGATCGGCTGGATGCACGTGCGCCATGGACCGATGTATGTCGGCATGGGCATCTTCCAGGCCTTCGCCGACGTCTTCAAACTGCTGTTCAAGGAAGTCATCCAGCCGACCAACGCGCAGCGCGTGCTGTACGTGCTGGCGCCGCTGATCACCCTCGCGCCGGCATTCGCGGCCTGGGCGGTGGTGCCGTTCGACGCGCAGTTGGTGCTGTCGAACGCGAACGCGGGCCTGCTGTACCTGCTGGCGATGACCAGCCTGGGCATCTACGGGATCATCCTGGCTGGCTGGGCGTCGAACTCCAAGTACGCGTTCCTGGGTGCGATGCGCGCCTCGGCGCAGATGATCAGCTACGAGATCGCGATGGGCTTCGCCCTGGTCGGCGTGATGGTCGGTGCCGGCAGCCTGAATCTCAGCGAGATCGTCATGGCGCAGTCCGGCGGCAAGGGGCTGTTCGACTGGTTCTGGTTGCCGATGCTGCCGCTGTTCGTGATCTATTTCGTGTCCGGTGTGGCCGAAACGAACCGCTCGCCGTTCGACGTCGTCGAAGGCGAGTCGGAGATCGTCGCCGGTCACATGGTCGAGTACTCGGGGTCGGCGTTCGCGCTGTTCTTCCTGGCCGAGTACGCGAACATGATCCTGATCAGCTTCCTGACCTCGACGTTCTTCCTCGGTGGCTGGCTGTCGCCGTTCCAGGGCTGGTTCGATGGCGTGCCGGTGCTCGAGTGGCTGGCGGTCGACGGCTGGTGGTGGCTGTTTGCGAAGGTGTTCTTCTTCGCCAGCTGTTTCATCTGGTTCCGTGCGTCGTTCCCGCGCTACCGCTATGACCAGATCATGCGGCTGGGCTGGAAGGTGTTCATCCCGATCAGCATCGGCTGGATCGTGGTCACCGCGTTGATGGCGTACTTCGGCGTATTCGAGGCAGGGCAGTGATGGGCAAGTTCGTTGCATGGTTCAGGAGCCTGCTGCTGCTCGAGTTGCTCGGCGGCATGGCACTGACGTTCCGATATCTGTTCCGGGACAAGTACACGCTGATGTACCCGATGGAGAAGGCGCCGCAGTCGCCGCGCTTCCGCGGGCTGCATGCGCTGCGCCGCTATCCCAACGGCGAGGAGCGCTGCATCGCGTGCAAGCTGTGCGAGGCGGTGTGCCCGGCACTGGCGATCACGATCGATTCGGAGCAGCGCGCCGACGGCACCCGCCGCACCACGCGCTACGACATCGACCTGTTCAAGTGCATCTACTGCGGGTTCTGCGAGGAATCGTGCCCGGTGGATTCGATCGTCGAGACGCATATCCACGAGTACCACTTCGAGAACCGCGGCGAGAACATCGTGACCAAGCCGCAGCTGCTGGCCATTGGTGACCGTCTCGAATCCGAGATCGCCGAACGCCGCGCCGCCGACTCTGCGTACAGGTAAGCCATGGACCTCGCCCTGATCTTCTTCCTCGTCTTCGCCGCGACGACCGTGATGTCCGCGGTTGCGGTGATCAGTGCCCGCAACCCGGTGCACGCGGCGCTGTTCCTGGTGCTGACGTTCTTCTCCACCGCCTGCACCTGGCTGCTGGTCGGCGCCGAGTTCCTCGGCATCGCCCTGGTGCTGGTCTACGTCGGCGCGGTGATGGTGCTGTTCCTGTTCGTGGTGATGATGCTCGACATCGATGTCGCGCCGCTGCGGGAAGGCTACGTGCGCTACCTGCCGGTCGGCTTGATCGTGGCGGTGGTGATGCTGCTCGAGATCCTCGCCTTGATCGGCGTGCGCAGTCGCATGACGCCGTTCGCGGTCGATGCGGTCGACGCGGCCGGGGTCTCGAACACGGTGTGGCTGGCCCGCCGGCTGTTCACCGACTTCCTGCTGCCGTTCGAGGTCGCCGCGGTGATCCTCACCGTCGCGGTGATCGCCGCGGTGACGCTGACGCTCCGCCGCCGTCCTGGCGCCAAGCACCAGAACCCGGGTGAGCAGGCGCGGGTGCGGGCCAAGGACCGCATGCGCGTGGTGAAGATGGACGCAGTGCGTCCGGTGGTCGAGGCCCCGGCCGATGCCGGCGACCTGCCGACCGAGGGAGAAGCGAAATGACCGAGCTGTTCGGAACCGGCCTGTCGCTGGGCCATTACCTGTCGCTGGGCGCGGTGCTGTTCTGCATCTCGGTGGCGGGCATCTTCCTCAACCGGAAGAACGTGATCATCCTGCTGATGTCGATCGAGCTGATGCTGCTCGCGGTCAACGTCAACTTCGTCGCGTTCTCGCGCGAGTACGGCGATGCCGCAGGTCAGATCTTCGTGTTCTTCATCCTGACCGTGGCCGCGGCCGAGGCCGCGATCGGCCTGGCGATCCTGGTCACGCTGTTCCGCAACCGGCGCACGATCAACGTCGCCGAACTCGACACGCTGAAGGGCTGAGCCGGGCATGGAGTACACCATTTCAAAGGGCATCCTGGTCGCGATCGTCCTGGCCCCGCTGCTGGGCTCGATCATTGCCGGCCTGTTCGGACGCCAGGTCGGGCGCGCCGGTGCGCATGTGGCGACGATCGCCGGCGTTGCGGTCAGCTGCGCACTGTCGATCTACACGCTGTGGCAGCTGCTGCAGGGCGCCGCGCCGTTCAACGAGAACGTCTACACGTTCTTCGAGGTCGGCAACTACTCGGCGCACGTCGGCTTCCTGGTCGATAACCTGACGGCGATGATGATGGTGGTGGTGACCTTCGTGTCGCTGCTCGTGCACCTGTACACCATCGGTTACATGGCCGAAGACCCGGGCTACCAGCGGTTCTTCAGCTACATCTCGCTGTTCACCTTCTCGATGCTGATGCTGGTGATGGGCAACAACTTCCTGCAGCTGTTCTTCGGCTGGGAAGCGGTGGGCCTGGTGTCGTATCTGCTGATCGGCTTCTGGTTCAAGAAGCCCAGCGCGGTGTTCGCCAACATGAAGGCGTTCCTGGTCAACCGCGTGGGCGACTTCGGCTTCCTGCTCGGCATCGCCGGTGTGCTGTACTGGTTCGGCAGCCTCGACTACGCGACCGTGTTCGCGGCCGCCGACACCACGATCGGCGGCGGCCAGACGGTCGAGATCATCAGCGGCTTCGAGTGGTCGGTGGCGACGCTGGTCTGCATCTGCCTGTTCATCGGCGCGATGGGCAAGTCTGCCCAGGTCCCGCTGCACGTGTGGCTGCCCGACTCGATGGAAGGTCCGACCCCGATTTCGGCGCTGATCCACGCCGCGACGATGGTCACCGCCGGCATCTTCATGGTGGCGCGCATGTCGCCGCTGTTCGAGCTGTCGGAGACCGCGCTGCAGTTCATCCTGTTCATCGGTGCGACCACGGCGTTCTTCACCGGCCTGATCGGCATCGTGCAGAACGACATCAAGCGGGTCGTCGCGTACTCCACGCTGTCGCAGCTGGGTTACATGACGGTCGCACTGGGCGTGTCGGCGTACTCGGCCGCCGTGTTCCACCTGATGACGCACGCGTTCTTCAAGGCGCTGCTGTTCCTGGCCGCCGGCTCGGTGATCATCGGCATGCACCACGAGCAGGACATGCGCAAGATGGGCGGCCTGCGCAAGTACATGCCGATCACGTTCTGGACCAGCGTCATCGGTACGCTGGCCCTGGTGGGCACGCCGTTCTTCAGCGGCTTCTACTCCAAGGACACGATCATCGAGGCGGCCAAGCACGCTGGCGACGGCGGCTGGGTGTACCAGTACGCGTACTGGTCGGTGCTGCTGGGCGCGTTCGTGACCTCGTTCTACAGCTTCCGCCTGCTGTACATGACGTACTTCGGCAAGGAGCGCTTCCGCGAGGCGCACGCCTCCGACGCGCATGCTGCACACGATGCGCACGGCCAGGAAACGCACCACGAGCCGCTGGACGATGACGGGCACGGCCACGCGGTCGCCCACGCGCACGACGACCATGGTCACCACGGTCATGGCGCGCATGAACCGCACGAGTCGCCGTGGGTGGTCACGCTGCCGCTGATCCTGCTGGCGATCCCGTCGATCCTGATCGGCTACTTCACCGCCGGGCCGATGCTCTTCGGCACCGACTGGAGCGGCCACCATGCGCGCAACGGGTTCTTCGACGGCGTGATCCACGTGCTCGCGTCCAACGACGTGCTGGCGACGCTGAAGGAAGAGCTCTGGCACGGCCCGGTCGGGTTCGCGCTGCATGGCTTCGTTGCCCCGGCGTTCTGGCTGGTCGTGGCCGGCTTCGTGCTCGCCACGGTGATGTACTGGTGGAAGCCCGAGCTGCCGGCCAAGGCCGCGCGCGTGTTCGCGCTGCCGATCCGGGTGCTCGAGCGCAAGTACTTCGCCGACGACCTGTGGATCGGTGGCTTCGCCGGTGGCGGCGTCGCGCTGGGCAAGCTCTCGCGCGTGTTCGACACCAAGGTCATCGACGGCCTGTTCGTGAACGGCTCGGCGCGCGTCGTCGACCTGGTCTCGGGCCTCGTCCGCCGGCTGCAGTCCGGCGCTCTCTACCACTACGCATTCGCGATGATTGTCGGCCTGATCGTGCTCCTGGCCGTCCTCATCAAGTACTGGCGCTGACGGAAATACCCACGTGTCGAACTGGCCTCTTCTCAGTCTATTGATCTGGCTGCCGATCCTCGGCGGCGCCTGCGTGCTCGCATTGGGCGATCGCCGCGCCGATGCCGTGCGCTGGGTGTCGCTCGCGGTCGCCGTGGCGGTGTTCGTGCTCAGCCTGCCGCTGTTCACCGGCTTCGATTACGCGAATGCGGGGATGCAGTTCCTCGAGCGCCGCGAGTGGATCCCGTCGCTGGGCATCGAGTACCACCTGGGCGCGGACGGCATCTCGGTGGCGCTGATCATCCTGACCACGCTGACCACCGCGCTGGTGCTGATCGGCGCGTGGACCTCGGTGAGCAAGCGCGTGCACCAGTACTACGCCGCGATGCTGATCCTCGAGGGCATGATGATCGGCGTGTTCTGCGCCGTGGACGCGATGCTGTTCTACGTGTTCTTCGAGGCGATGCTGATCCCGATGTTCATCATCATCGGCGTGTGGGGCGGTCCGCGGCGCGTCTACGCCTCGGTCAAGTTCTTCCTCTACACGTTCCTCGGCTCGGTGTTCATGCTGGTCGGGTTGATCTACCTGTACCTGCAGGCCGGCAGCTGGCAGTTGCCCGACCTGTACGCGGTGCGGCTGTCGGCGACCGAGCAGACCTGGCTGTTCTTCGCGTTCCTCGCCGCGTTCGCGGTCAAGGTGCCGATGTTCCCGGTGCACACCTGGCTGCCCGATGCGCACGTCGAGGCGCCGACCGGCGGCTCGGTGATCCTGGCGGCGATCATGCTCAAGATCGGCGGCTACGGCTTCCTGCGCTTCAACCTGCCGATCACCCCGGACGCCGGCCACGAGTGGGCGTGGCTGGTGATCGCGCTGTCGCTGATCGCGGTGGTCTACGTCGGCCTGGTGGCGCTGGTCCAGCAGGACATGAAGAAGCTGGTCGCGTACTCGTCGGTCTCGCACATGGGCTTCGTGACCCTGGGCGTGTTCATCGCGTTTGCGCTGGTGCGCGACGTCGACGCCGGCGATGCGGCCCGCCTGGGCTTGCAGGGCGCGATGGTGCAGATGGTCTCGCACGGCTTCGTGTCGGGTGCGATGTTCTCGTGCATCGGCATCCTGTACGACCGCATGCACACGCGCATGATCAAGGACTACGGCGGCGTGGCCAATGTGATGCCCTGGTTCGCGGCCTTCTACGTGCTGTTCGCGATGGCCAACTCCGGCCTGCCGGGCACGTCGGGTTTCGTCGGCGAGTTCATGGTGATCCTGGCCGCGTTCCAGAACCACCCGCTGATCGGCTTCTTCGCCGCGATGACGCTGATCATCGGCGCCGCGTACACCCTGTGGCTGGTCAAGCGCGTGCTCTACGGCGAGGTCGCCAATGCGCACGTCGCCGCGCTCAAGGACATCAACGGCCGCGAGGCGCTGGTGCTGGGCGTGTTCGCCGCGGGCACGCTGCTGATCGGTGTCTACCCCAAGCCGCTGACCGACCTGATGGAGCCGTCCATCGCGCAACTGGCGAACGTGATCGCCGCCAGCAAGCTGTGAGTCCATATTCAATGAGAGCCGTGCCGCGATGATTTCCGCTCCGATGACGCCCCCCGTCCGCACGTTGGCCGAGCTCGGCCCGATCGTGCCTGAGCTCGTCGTGATCCTGGGCGCGTTCGCGCTGCTGATGCTCGACCTGTTCCTCGACCCGCGCCGCCGCATCGTCACCCATGCGCTGGCGGTGGCCACGATGCTCGGCGCCGCCGCGCTGATCGCCGCCGGTATCGGCGGCCACGGCACGATCCTGGCCGACATGTTTGTGCGCGACGCCGGCGCGGACGTGCTGAAGGTCGCCGGTCTGATCGTTGGCGCGATCGCGCTGGGCTACGCATGGCCGTACCTGCGCGAGCGGGGCCTGTACCAGGGCGAGATCCCGGTGCTGTTCCTGTTCACCAGCGCCGGCATGATGCTGCTGGTCTCGGCCAACAACATGACGATGGTCTACGTCGGCCTGGAACTGCTGGCGCTGTGCTCGTATGCGCTGGTGGCCTGCGACCGCGACAACCCGCTGTCGTCGGAAGCGGCGATGAAGTACTTCGTCCTCGGCGCGCTGGCCTCGGGCATGTTGCTGTTCGGCATGTCGCTGATCTACGGCGCGACCGGTACGCTGTCGCTGCCCGGTATCGACCAGGCGGTCGGTGGGCTGGTGGGCGAGGGGCGCGTGCTGCTGCTGACCGGCATGGTGTTCGTGCTGGTGGGCATCGCGTTCAAGTTCGGTGCCGCGCCGTTCCACATGTGGCTGCCCGACACCTACCACGGCGCGCCGACCCCGATCGTCGCGTTCATCAGCTCGGTGCCCAAGCTGGCCGCGTTCGGCATGGCCTGGCGCCTGCTCGACACCGCGCTGGGCCAGGTGCACGACCAGTCGCAGCTGCTGCTGGCGCTGCTCGCGGCGCTGTCGCTGGCGGTCGGCAACCTGTTCGCGATCGCGCAGACCAACCTCAAGCGCATGCTCGCCTACTCGACGATCTCGCATGTCGGCTTCCTGTTCCTCGGCCTGGCCGGCGGCGGCGAGACCGGACATGCGGCGGCGATGTTCTACGCGATCAGCTACGCGATCATGTCGGTGGCCTCGTTCGGCGCGATCGTCATGCTCTCGCGCGCCGGCTTCGAGGCCGAGCGGATCGAGGACTACAAGGGTCTGAACCAGCGCAGCCCGTGGATGGCCGGCCTGGTGCTGTGCATCATGGCCTCGCTGGCCGGCGTGCCGCCGTTCCTCGGCTTCTGGGCCAAGCTGGTGGTGCTGCAGGGCGCGCTGGAAGGCGACCTGCTGTGGCTGGCGATCGTCGGCATCGTGTTCGCGGTCATCGGCGCGTTCTACTACCTGCGCGTGATCAAGGTCATGTACTTCGACGCGCCCAACGCCGCGCCGGTCGCGCAGCGCCCGGGCCAATTGCTGCGCATCGTGTTCGCGGTCAATGCGCTGGCGCTGCTCGGGCTGGGCCTGTTCTGGAGCCCGCTGATGGCCTGGTGCCAGCAGGCGTTCGCCTGACCGCAAAGGCCGCGTCCGCGGACCATCGATGTCTTCAATACCGGCCGGGTCTTCGACCCGGCCGGTGTCGTTTGCGGGATCCGTTCGATATCGATACGGCCGAGCGCCGGCATTGGGCACGCGCGCATGAGGATGTGACCTCGGTCATGGGTCGAGCACGGCGCTGGCGTATTCATTTGCATGGCGCCGCGCGGGCGTGTTACCCCGGAACCCGCCCGTCGACGACGGCGGGCCGGTGCGGCGCGCGGCTCGCCGGATCGTCCGGTCACCGCCGGGCTGCACCGGGACGTCACCCAACCAGCAAGGAGACGATCATGGACAAGGTCAAGGCAAGCAAGGATCAGGGGACCCGTCGCAACACGGCCGGCGATGCGAGGTCCAACCTCGATCGGCTGATCGGGCAGATGCAGAAGCAGACGCCGAAGGGCACCGCCCTCGACACCGCCGGGATCGCCCCGCAGGCGACCTGCTCGCGCACGATCTACTGCGTCTGAGCGCAGTGCCGCACCGGCCGGCGATGCCGGCGGGTGCGGCCTTCGTGTTGCGGATGGCATCGGCCATGGACATGGCAACGGCGCCGGCGCATGCCGGCGCTTTCGATTGGGACCGCCTCGCGGCCTGCCACCGTGCAGGCCGTGCGGTCTGCCTGCCGGCGCCGCCGCTGTGGCCGATCGCATCAGCGTATCGCCTGGCGATCGCCATCTGCCGGCCCTCGCGCGCGGGTATCCGCTTCTTCTCGGTGCCGGCCCTGCGCTTCTTCGCCGGGGATACCGAGATCCGCGCGCCGGGTGCGCTGCTGCCCGACGCGCGCAACGCATCGGCTGGCGCGTATCTGCGTCGCCTCGCAACCGAGTGTCCAGACGCGCCGGCATGGCTGGACATCGAATCGCCCCTGGTCGTCGATCCGGCGACATGGCGGGATGTCCGCGGTTTTCTTTCTGGTTGGTGCGAACGGCTGGGCTGCCCAGTGCGGCCGGTGGCCTCGCACCTGCTGCTGGGACGCTTCCGGCGCAGTACCAATGACCGC
This sequence comes from Luteimonas sp. RC10, assembly GCF_014192745.1. Lineage (GTDB taxonomy): Bacteria > Pseudomonadota > Gammaproteobacteria > Xanthomonadales > Xanthomonadaceae > Luteimonas. The sequence goes on along the minus strand of NZ_JACHYJ010000004.1, from coordinate 286,705 downwards.
AGGGCCGCCACGCTGCTGCTGCCATTGCTCGGGCAGGTCGCCGTGACCCAAAGCGCCGGTGGCGATACGCAGCGCGTCGCGCCCGGCCAACTGCTGTACAGACCGCCCGGCGAGGCCGTGGAGGTGGCCGAGGACGTTGGGGGTGTCGCGTTGCGCCTGGACATCCCCGTGCAGCGGACGGCCTCCACGCGCGAGCTGATCGCACTGTTCGCCTCGCTGGTGCAACCCGAGCGCTATCCCGAGGGCCTGGTGCCGTATCTCCCGGCGACGCCCGCATGTGCGGCCGACGGCGCGATCGTGCTGCCCGATGCGCTCGCCCGCGATGTCGAGGCGCTCGGCGACTTCGCCGCCGGGCCGAATGCCGAACTCGCCCAGCGCGTGCAGTGGATCGCCCGCGCCAGCGCCTGCGCGTTGGAGCCGGTGCCTGGCTGCGCCGAGCTGCCGGACCTTGCCCCCGACGACCGTATCCGCAGCGCGCCCGGGACCCGCATTCTCGAACTTCCGGCAGGCGAGGGGATGCGGCTGTGGGCGATCAACGGTCACACGCTGGCCGTCGAGGCGACGCCCGGCAGCCGCAGGCTGCGCGAGGCGCTGATGCGGGGCGGATCGTCGACCGTCGCCGCGTTGTGCGGATCGGAGCCGGTGTTGCGGGACGCCCTGGCGCAGTTGTGCGCAGCGCGCGGGGTCGAGTGGACTGCCGCCGACCGTGCCGGAGGGGCCTGAGGCCTTGGCCCGTCGTGTGCGGCGCGATGCGGCCAATGGCCGCGACCCCGGGCGGCCGGCCTCACCTGCCGGTCTCGTGCTGACGCTGCCTGTCGCGGGTTCGACGGTCCGGCTGCCGCCTGACGCCAGGGCGTTCGTGCGCGCCGTCGCACGCGGCGGTGGCGGTGCGCTGTTGCCGCCGCGCGCGCGGCAGCGCCGGGACGGGCTGATCGAAGCGCTCGGGCCCTTGCAGGGCCCGGAGGATGCGCACCGGCTCGCGGCGGTCCTGGTCCAGCCGACGTTCGCGCCGTTCGTCGATATGCTCGAGGCGTTGGGGCCATGGTGCCGTGCCCTGGCGCAGGCCCATGCCGATCTCTTTGCGCGCCGGGTGCTGGGGCTCGGCAACACCGCCTTGTTCGCCCCGTTGATCAGTGACGCGTTCGTCCGCTGCGCCGCCGGCGGGCCCGACACGGCCGAGGCACTCGAAATCAGTCGCGAGCAGTTCCAGCGCTTTCTGGAGCGCTTCGTGCTGCGCCTGCGTCGTGACCTGGATGCCGGGATCTTCGGCGATGCGGTGCGCGGGCCGGTGGTCGGGCTGTGGGCCAGCGCGTCGGAAACGCACAACGGTGGCCAGCGCGTGCTGTGCCTGCGGCTGCGCGGTGGCAGGCGCATCGCCTACAAGCCGCGACCGGTCGATGGCGAGCGGCTCTTTCTCGCCGACGGGGCGGGCCGCGACGCCGCCGCGTTGTTCGCCTGGCTCAATGCGTGCTCACCGGTGTCCGGCCCGGTGCGGCTGCCCACGCTGCGGGTCTGGCGCGGTGCCGGCGCCGACGCTTGGACTTACAGCTGGCAGGACTGGATCGCGCCGCCGCGCCAATGGGGCGTGCTGGACCCGGCGCAGCCGTCGATCGAAGGCGCGCGCCTGTCGCCGCGGGCCGCGGCGAGCTATTGGCGCTCGGCCGGTGCGCTGGCCGTGGCCTGTCATGCGGTTGGCGCCACCGACCTGGGCGAAGGCAACGTGCTGTGCGGCATCCGTCCCGGTGCGCCCGACCCGATGCCCTACATCGTCGATATGGAAGTGTTCGGCTGCCACATGGCGCGCTTGACCGGCACCGGACTGGTCCTGGGCGATGCGCAGACCGGTCACCCGGGTTTCGCGTCCCGCCTGCAGGTCGATGCTGTCGAGGGGCCGGCCGCCGCCTTGTTCGCGGCGCCGGGCGGCGCGCTGGCATTGCGACCGGTGGCCGCGTGGGCACGCACCACGTCGCGGGCGGCGGTTACCGATCTCGCCGGCAATCTCGGCCCTGCGCGCTATCTGCCGGCGATGCTGCGCGGCATGTTCGATGCCTGGACCTGTCTGCTGCATCACCGGCGCGCGTTCGATGCGCATCTGCGGCGGGCGCTGCGCGGTGGGCGCGTCCGCGTGCTGACCAGGCTGACCGCGACCTATGCCCGCGCACTTGCCGCGCAGGCCAGCGGCGCGCCGATCGACATGCGGTCATTCGACCAAGCGGAGCGTACGCAACTGGCGCGTGGCGATGTGCCGTACTTTTTCGCCGCGGCCGGGGGCGGCCCGCTGCAGTGCCTGGCCGCGCCGACGTTTCTGCGCGCCCGTGCGGCCGGGCCGGTGACGCTCGCGCTGCCGTCGCTGCGGCCGGACCTGCATGCGCGGCTGGCCTGGCGCCCCGACCTGGTCGATCTGGCGACGCTGCTCCAGGACGCGGTCGCACATGCGTATCGCGATCTCGAACGCGACGCGCCCGAGGTCTGGCGCGACGGTCGCGGCTGGCGCTTGTGCGATCCGGCGCTGGGCGTCGCGCTGCATCTTCGCAGCGCGCATGCTGGGGAGGTCCACTTCGACTGGCCCGCGGCGAACTGCCGGGTCGTCTACACCTGGAGCCGGCGGCGGATCGAGCTGCGTACGCAGCCGTTACCCGCAGCTGCGCCGCGGTTGCCGGCGGTGGCCCGGCGGCTGCGCGCGATCCAGCGCATCGACGGCGCCCTGCGTCGACAATGGGCCGCGGACGGCTTCCGGGATCGCGCATTGGCTGCGCGCCTTGCGCGGTTGACGCGCGCCGCGCTGACGTGGCTGGAGACGATGCTCGACACGCACGGTTGGCCGACCGTCGCACGCGTCGGCGCCCAGGCCTGCGACGCCGCTGCCACGCTCGCGCAGCACGCCGGCCGCGATGCCGCGACCCTGCAGCGACGCTGTCTGGCACTGGTGAGCGCTGCCGCCGCGCAGGGCGAGGTGCCGCTGCGCCATCTGGCGTATCTGAGCGACGCGGTCAGCGTGCAGGCCGGCCGCCCGCAGCGCTACGGCAGCAAGTTCAGGCGCCGCCGCGGGCGGTGGGTGCCGTACCCGCTGGAGCAGCCCGACCAGGTCGATGCGCGACGGCGCAGGATGGGGCTGCCGCCGCTCGCTGCCTATCGCACGCAGTTGCAACGCACCTACGGAGACGACACGCCATGAACGCCACGCCCTACCTGGAAGTGCAGGGGCCGCTGGACTGGGCGCAGTTCGTCGACAACGGCTGGGATGTGCGACCGGTGGTGTACCGCCAAGGCCGCGCGGCGCCGTACCCTGTCGATGCGGCGCTGCGCGCGGCCGCGGCGGCGGCACGTGAGGCGACTGCAGGCGGGACGGTGTGCCGGTTCGTGCTCGACGATCGCCAGTTGCGGCAGCCTGGCGGCTGGCTGCCGCGCGCGGATGACGGCGACTTCGCGCGCTACGCGCAGCGGGTGCTGCGCGAGGCCGGCACGCGTGCGGGCTACGCGCTGATCGTCAACGAATTCCATCGGCACGACGCCGACATCTTCGAGGCCGGGCGCCGGTTCTTTCGTGGTTTGTGGGCGCACGTCGGCCTGCCGGCGAGCGGGGCGATCACCACGCTGTTCCACGGCAACTACGAGCGCACGCCGGTGGGCGTGCACAAGGACCGCTTCTCGACGTTCGTGTTCGTGCTGCAGGGACGCAAGCGCATGCGCTTCTGGCCCGAGCGCCCCTGGCAGGACGCGGTGGCCACACGGGTCGACTATGCGCAGCATCTGGATGCGTCGTTCGCCATCGAGATCGGTCCGGGCGATCTGCTCTACTGGCCGTCGACGTACTACCACGTCGGCGAGACGGTCGGCGCAGAGGTGGCCACCAGCGTGAACGTCGGCGTCCCGCACGACGGCCATGCGGTGCTCTATGCCCTCGATGCGATCGAGCGCGCGGCCGAGGCCTGCGATGCGGACGAGACAGGGCCGGCTGCCGATGCCTTGGGCATGGAGGACGCCGGACGGCCAGCCGGCGTGGTGCAGGCGCTGGAACGGGCGCGGGACCTGACGTCTGCGCAGGCGCTGCGCAGCGCGGCGACGGCGGGCTATCTATCGCTGTCGACCGGCGGCGGCTTCATGCCTCCGCCGCCGGCGATGCCGCTGGCGGCGCTCGACGACCGGGCGCAGTTGCGGCTGGCCGATCCGGCCTATCCGCTGCTCTGGAGCCACGACGGTGCGTCGGGTGCGGTGCTGTGCGGCGCGGCCGGGCATGTCCGCCGTGTCGAGCGTTTCGACCCGGTGGCCGCCGCCTGGCTGCGGCGCTTCGATGGCGGCGCGGCGATCGCCGTCGACGCGCTGCTTGCGCCGTTCGAAGAGCGGCCCGTAGGGACGACTTCGATGCCTCGAGACGAGGCCCGTGCGCTGCTTCAATGGCTGGTCTCCACGCGTGCGCTCGCCTGCGTATCGGCCGTTTAGCGCACAGCGATGGCGCCCGCACTGGTGCTTGCGTTATGATGCGCCCGCGGTCGGTCGTGACCTGGGTTCGCCCACACGATCGAGCGATGCGAAACGGGATCTGCACCGGTGTTCTGGCTTGCAATTCCGCACCGCTCGCTTCATAATCGCACTCCTGATGCGGGGTGGAGCAGTCTGGCAGCTCGTCGGGCTCATAACCCGAAGGTCGCAGGTTCAAATCCTGCCCCCGCTACCAAATTTTTCGCGTCGATCGATGGGTATCCGCAAGGTGCCCGAAAGCGAAAAGTCTGGGCTTGCCGAAGCTCCTGCTTCGCTTCGGCGCCGACATCCAGTGGTATCGGACAAGGGGCCCGTCGGGCCCCTTGTCGTTTTCCACGACCGCAAAACCGACGCGCGCGTCGGCAGGTCGTCGAAGTGCAGGCGATCGGACGCGGTACCGGACAACGCGAGGGACGAGTGGCGGACAAGGCGACACAACTCAAGACGATGCTGGCGGCGACGGTCGAGTCTCTCGGCCTCGAACTGCTGGGCATCGAATACCTGCCGGCGCCCGGTGGCGCGCTGGTGCGGCTCTATATCGACGTGCCGGCCACCGACCCCGAGGCCGCCGAAGGCGAGGCGAGCGACGGCGAAGCCGGGCAGGGCGTGACCATCGAGCATTGCGAGGCGGTCAGCCGCGAGGTGTCGGCCCAGCTCGACGTCGAGGATCCGATCAGCGGCAACTACACGCTCGAGGTGTCCTCGCCCGGCGTCGACCGGCCGCTGTTCGAGGCCGCGCATTTCGCGCGCTTCGCCGGCCAGACCGCGAAGGTCGGCCTGAAGCTGCCGCAGGACGGGCGACGCCGCCTGACCGGCCGCATCGACGCGGTCGACGGCGAGACCATCACGTTCGACGTCGACGGCACGCCGTTGACGGTGCGCATGGACAACATCGACAAGGCGCGGCTGGTCCCCGACTGGGCCGCGCTGGGCCTGGCGCCGTCGAAGGACAAGGGACGCGCCGCCGGCGCGGCCCGCAACGCAGACAACACACCACGTGACAACAAGCGGCCGCGCAAGCCGGCCGGTGCGGAGTGAATGAAAAGATGAGCAAGGAACTGTTGCTGGTCGTCGATGCGGTCGCCAGCGAAAAAGGCGTCCCCGAGACCGTGATCCTGGAGGCCATCGAGGCCGCGCTGGCGACTGCAGCCAAGAAGCGCTACGTCGATCAGGACGTGCTGACCCGCGTGGCGATCGACCCCAAGGACGGCAGCTACGAGACCTTCCGCCGCTGGGAGGTCGTGGCCGACGACGTGGTGATGGAATCGCCCGATCGCCAGATCCGCCTGATGGACGCGGTCGACGAGGCCGATGGCGTCGAGGTCGGCGACTACATCGAAGAGCAGATCGAGAACGTCGATTTCGGCCGCATCGCAGCCCAGGCCGCCAAGCAGGTGATCGTGCAGCGCGTGCGCGAGGCCGAGCGCCAGCAGGTCGTTGATGCCTGGAAGGACCGCGTGGGCGAGCTGGTGACCGGCGTGGTCAAGCGCGTGGAGCGCGGCAACGTCTACGTCGACCTGGGTGGCAACGCCGAGGCGCTGATCCAGAAGGACAAGGCCATTCCGCGCGATGTCGTGCGCGCCGGCGATCGCGTGCGCGGTTACCTGTACGACGTGCGCAGCGAGCCCCGTGGCCCGCAGCTGTTCATCAGCCGCGCTGCGCCCGAATTCATGATGGAGCTGTTCAAGCTCGAGGTGCCGGAAGTCGGCCAGGGCCTGGTCGAGATCAAGGCCTGCGCCCGCGATCCCGGTGACCGCGCCAAGATCGCCGTCGTCGCCTACGACACCCGCACCGATCCCATCGGCGCGTGCATCGGCATGCGCGGGTCGCGCGTGCAGGCGGTGTCCAACGAGCTCAACGGCGAGCGCGTGGACATCGTGCTGTGGTCCGACAACCCGGCGCAGTTCGTCATCAATGCGATGGCCCCGGCCGAGGTGCAGTCGATCGTCGTCGACGAGGACAAGCACTCGATGGACCTGGCGGTCGCCGAGGACAAGCTGGCGCAGGCGATCGGCAAGGGCGGGCAGAACGTGCGCCTGGCCAGCCGTCTGGCGGGCTGGCAGCTCAATGTGATGACCCAGGACCAGGTGACCGCGAAGTCGGAGGCCGAGCAGGCTGCCGCGCGCCAGCTGTTCATGGACAAGCTGGAAGTCGACGAGGAAATCGCCGGCATCCTGGTCTCCGAGGGCTTCGGCACCGTCGAGGAAATCGCCTACGTGCCGGTCGGCGAGTTGCTCGCCGTCGAGGGCTTCGACGAGGACATCGTCGAAGAGCTGCGCTCGCGCGCCCGCGACGCGCTGCTCAACGACGCGCTCGCGGTCGAGGAAGAAGCCGACGAGAACGCGCCGGCCCAGGACCTGCTGGCGCTCGAGGGCATGGACGAGGACACCGCGTTCGCGCTCGCCGCCCACGGCGTGCGCACCAGCGAGGAGCTCTCCGACCTGGGCGCCGACGAGGTGCTGGAGTTCGGTATCGAGGGCCTCGACGAGGCGCGCGCCGCGGCGTTGATCCTGGCCGCACGTGCCGAGGAAATCGCACGTCTGGAACGGGAGGGGTGATCTGCCGCCCGGTCGTGTGAAGGCCGGGCAGGACGACCCGAAGTCGTAGTCGGACCGTCGGGAAGGCCGCAGTGATGGCGCAGGTCGCATGCCCCTTTGAGGGCCGCGGTCCTGCAGTCGCCCCGGTCCCCGCAGGCGGTCGCGTTCGGAATGCACCCCATGCAGCGCTAGAATGACAAATCCACTGCGCCGCCCCTGCGGCGGCGCGCAAGGAATCGGAATCACGAATGTCGCAACAAACCACCATCCGTAAGCTGGCCGCACTGGTGAACACGCCGGTCGAGAAACTGCTCGAACAGCTGTCCGAAGCGGGCATGCAGTTCAGCAACCCCGACCAGGTCGTGACCAGTGCCGAGAAGCTCAAGCTGCTCGGCTTCCTCAAGCGCGCCCACGGCAAGGGCGACGCCCCTGTCGAGGAAGTCTCCGCGCCGAAGAAGATCACGCTCAGCCGCAGCCGCAAGCAGGAGCTGACGGTCGGCGGCGGCAAGAACCGCCAGACGGTCGACGTGGTCGTGCGCAAGAAGGTCACGCTCAGCCGGCCCGCCGATGGCGGGGCGCCGGTCGATCCGGATGCCGAGCGCGCCGAGATCCTGCGCAAGCTCGAGGAGTCGCGCCAGCGCAACCTCTCCGAGCAGCAGCGCCTGGCCGAGGAAGACAAGCGTCGCGCCGACGAGGCCGAGCAGCGCAAGCGCGAAGCCGAGGCCGAAGCCGAGCGGCTGCGCCAGGCGGCCGCGGCCGCTGCTGCAGTCCCGGACGCCGGCGAGAGCGCGACCGCCCGCAAGCCGGCCGGTGGCCACGCCCATGCGCACAAGGCGCCGGCGGCGCCGCGCAGCGACGACCGCAACGCCAACGCCAATGCCAAGAAGGGCAACCGCGGTTCGCACGCGATGGTGTCGGGCGTCGAGGACGACGACAGCACCGCGCGCTTTGCCGGGCAGTTGCACTTGAGTGCGTCCGACCGGGCGCGCCGCAGCACCAGCACGCGTGGCCGGCCGGCCCGGGGTGGCCCGCAGCGCCGCGGCAGCGCGCCTGCGCGCAGCGGCGCCGGTCCGCACGGCTTCGAGCGTCCGACCGCGCCGGTCGTGCGTGAAGTCGCGATCGGCGAGGCGATCACCGTGGCCGATCTCGCCCAGAAGCTGGCGATGAAGGGCGGCGACGTGGTCAAGGCGCTGTTCAAGATGGGCGTCATGGCGACGATCACCCAGTCGATCGATCACGACACCGCGGTGCTGGTGGTCGAGGAACTCGGCCACACGGCCGTGCGCGCCGATGCCGACGATGCCGAGAGCGAGCTGATCGCCCACGTCGGCGAGTCGCAGGGCGAGCTGACCGCGCGTCCGCCGGTGGTCACGATCATGGGCCACGTCGACCACGGCAAGACCTCGCTGCTGGACTACATCCGGCGCACCAAGGTCGCCTCGGGCGAGGCCGGCGGCATCACCCAGCACATCGGCGCCTACCACGTCGAAACCGACAAGGGCGTCATCAGCTTCCTCGACACCCCGGGCCACGCGGCCTTCACCTCGATGCGCGCCCGCGGCGCCAAGCTCACCGACCTGGTGGTGCTGGTGGTCGCGGCCGACGACGGCGTCATGCCGCAGACGGTCGAGGCGGTGAAGCACGCGAAGGCGGCGAAGGTGCCGTTGATCGTGGCGATCAACAAGATCGACAAGTCCGACGCCGATCCGAACCGGGTCAAGAACGAGCTGCTCGAGCACGAGGTCGTGGCCGAGGACTTCGGCGGCGACACGCAGATGGTCGAGCTGTCGGCCAAGACCGGCGACGGCGTCGACGACCTGCTCGATGCGATTTCGCTGCAGGCCGAGATCCTGGAACTGCGTGCGGTCGCCGAAGGTCGCGCCAGCGGTACGGTGATCGAGTCCTCGCTCGACAAGGGCCGTGGCCCGGTGGCGACAGTGCTCGTGCAGCAGGGTCTGCTGGCCCGCGGCGACTACCTGGTCTGCGGCGTGCAGTACGGCCGTGTGCGGGCGTTGTTCGACGAGACCGGGACCCAGGTGCAGACCGCGGGTCCGTCGATCCCGGTGCAGGTGCTCGGCCTGTCGGGCGTGCCCGATGCCGGCGACGATTTCGTCGTCGTCGCCGACGAGCGCCTGGCCAAGGACGTTGCCCAGCAGCGCGAGACCAAGCGCCGCGAGACGCGCCTGGTGCAGGCGGCGGGCAACCGCATGGAAGACATCATGGCGCAGATGGGCCAGGCCGAGCAGCAGTTGTCGCTCAACCTGGTCGTCAAGGCCGACGTGCAGGGTTCGGTCGAGGCGCTCAAGCAGGCCCTGACCGCGCTGTCGAACGATCAGATCCGGGTCAACATCATCGTCTCGGGTGTGGGCGGCATCACCGAATCGGACGCCAACTCGGCGGCGGCGGCGAAGGCGACGATCATCGGCTTCAACGTCCGTGCCGACGCCTCGGCGCGCAAGGTCATCGAAGGCAACGGCCTGGACCTGCGCTACTTCTCGGTGATCTACGACGTGATCGACCAGGTCAAGCAGGTCGCGTCCGGCATCCTGGGCATGGAGATCCGCGAGGAGATCATCGGCATCGCCGAGGTCCGCGACGTCTTCCGCAGCTCCAAGTTCGGTGCGGTGGCCGGCTGCATGGTCGTGGAGGGCGTGGTCAAGCGCTCCAAGCCGATCCGCGTGCTGCGCGACAACACCGTGGTGTTCGAAGGCGAACTCGAATCGCTGCGCCGCTTCAAGGAGAACGTCGACGAGGTGCGCAATGGCACCGAGTGCGGCATCGGCGTGAAGGCCTACAACGACGTCAAGGCCGGCGACCAGATCGAATGCTTCGAGCGCATCGAGGTGCAGCGGACGCTGTAAGCGTCCGCGACCGATCGGTGGTGGGAGGAATACGTGATCCGCGAACGCGGATCACGGGTCCTTGCCCATCGCAGGATCGAGCCAGGCTTTCGCACCACCCAAGACGACTCACGAATACGAATCACGTGCCGACCAAATCCTTCCACCGCACCGACCGCGTCTCCGCCCAGCTTCGCCGAGAACTCGGCACCCTGGTCCGCGAGGCCGTGTCCGAGCATGGCCTGCCGTCGGTAAGCGTGTCCGACGTCGAGGTCACGCGCGACATGGCCCACGCCAAGGTGTTCGTGACGGCGCTGCAGTCCGAGCGCGCGACCGAGGCGCTGAAGGGGCTCAAGGCGGTCGCGCCCGAAATCCGCTTCCGTCTCGCGCGGGCGGTCAAGCTGCGCCACGTGCCCGAGCTGCATTTCCACTACGACGATTCGGTCGATCGCGGCGAGCGCATCGACCATCTGCTGCGCGATCTCGACGACGGCGGCGAGCAGGCCTGACCGCTCGCGGCATGGCCCGGCGGCCCGGCGTCGCCGGTGTGGCGGGGCCCCGTGGTTCGGGACGACGCCGTGCGCAGGGCGCCTGACGCCGACGCGGCGCCCAGGCCGATGCCGTGGCCATGACGCCGCCCGCATCCCGCGGGACGTCACTCCTCTCTTCGACCGCCGATCCTCAGATGAGCCGTCCCCAGTCCCGCCCGCGTACCAAGTTCCGCAAGCTCGACGGCATCCTGCTGCTCGACAAGCCGGGCGGGTTGAGCTCCAACCAGGCCCTGCAGCGCGTGCGCCACCTGTTCCGGGCCGAGAAGGGCGGCCATACCGGCAGCCTCGATCCGCTGGCGACCGGACTGTTGCCGGTCTGTTTCGGCGAGGCGACCAAGATCGCCGGCGGATTGCTCGGCGCGCGCAAGGCCTATACCACCGTCGCCCGGCTTGGCCAGGTCACCGATACCGACGACGCGGCCGGTCAGTTGCTGCGCGAGCGGCCGGTGCCGCCGCTGGATCTGGCCACGATCGACGCCGCGCTGCGGCGCCTGACCGGCCGCATCGACCAGCGTCCGCCGATCTACTCGGCGCTCAAGCGCGGGGGCGAACCGCTGTACGCCAAGGCCCGCCGCGGCGAGACCGTGGAAGTCGAGTCGCGGCCGGTCGATGTGCACGCCTTCGAACTGCAGTCGGCGGCCGACCTGCTCGACGGCGTGCTCGACCCCGGCGGGGCGCCACAACTGCGCCTGCACGTGGAGTGCGGCTCGGGCACCTATGTGCGCAGCCTGGTCCGCGACCTCGGCGAGTTGCTGGGCTGCGGCGCGCACGTCGCCCAGTTGCGTCGGCTGTGGGTCGATCCGTTCCGCGATCCCAGAATGTGGACGCTCGACGAACTCCAGGCCCTCGCTGCGCGCGGCGAACACCAGCTCGAGGCCTGCCTGCTGGACCTGGAGGCGGGGATGCTGGCCTGGCCGGCCGTCCACATCGATGCCCGCCAGGCGGCCCGGCTGCAGAACGGGCAGTCGCTGCCCGGTCCGTTCGCGGCGGCCGGCGAGGTCGCGGTCTTCGGGCCGAACGGGCGGGCCGAGGGGCTGGCGCAGGTGCAGGGTGACGGCAGCCTGTGGCCGCGGCGCATGTTCCGGCGCGCGGCCGCCCCGGACTGAGCACGCCGAATGAATACGTCGCCTTGTTCGGCCAGGCCGCAGGCGATACAATCTTGGCCGCCTTTTTCCAGGCGAAATGTACTCTCCATCCACAGGCGGTCCGGGCGGTACGTGACGGTTGATCCGTCGCTGTCTCTGCGGGACGCGCGTCAAGAGCGAAACACATGACCACGATCGACAACAGCAAGATCATCGAAGAACACAAGCGCGGCGACAACGACACCGGCTCGCCGGAAGTCCAGGTCGCCCTGCTGACCGCACGTATCGTGCACCTGACCGAGCACTTCAAGACGCACAAGAAAGACCACCACAGCCGCCGCGGCCTGCTGATGATGGTCAACCGCCGTCGCAGCCTGCTCGACTATCTGCACCGCAAGGATGCAGACCGCTACAAGGCGCTGATCGAGAAGCTCGGCCTGCGTCGCTAAACCCGTCTCCCCCCGCGGCGCAGAAATGCGCCGCGGTCGTTTTTTGGGCGCGCGCAGCGTCCACCCGGTCGGGGCAAGGGTTCCGTCCGGTCCATCGCAAGAGTCATCAAGGGAATTCAACGTGGCAAAAGTGACAAAGAGCTTCCAGTTCGGTAACCAGACGGTGACGCTCGAAACCGGCGAGATCGCCCGCCAGGCCGGCGGCGCGGTCATGGTCTCGTGCGAAGGCACGCAGGTGCTGGTCACCGCAGTGGCCAACAAGACCGCGCGCGAAGGGCAGGATTTCTTCCCGCTGACCGTCGATTACCAGGAGAAGTTCTACGCAGGCGGCCGGATTCCGGGCGGCTTCTTCAAGCGCGAAGGTCGCGCGACCGAGAAGGAGACGCTGACCGCGCGCTTGATCGACCGTCCGATCCGTCCGCTGTTCCCCGAAGGGTTCCGCAACGAGGTCCAGGTCATCGCCACGGTGATGTCGCTCAACCCCGAGGTCGACGGCGACATTCTCGCCCTGATCGGCGCCTCGGCCGCCCTGTCGCTGTCGGGCGCGCCGTTCGACGGCCCGATCGGCGCGGCGAAGGTCGGCTACAAGAACGGCCAGTACCTGCTCAACCCCACGACCAGCGAGCTGGTCGACTCCGAGCTCGAGCTCGTCGTCGCCGGTACCGCCAAGGCCGTGCTGATGGTCGAGTCCGAGGCCAAGGAACTGTCGGAAGACGTGATGCTCGGCGCGGTGGTGTTCGGTCACCAGCAGCAGCAGGTCGCGATCGCCGCGATCAACGAGCTCGTCGCCGAAGCCGGCAAGCCGAAGTGGGACTGGCAGGCCCCGGCGGCCGATGAAGGCCTGATCTCGACCCTGCGCACCGCCATCGGCGAGCAGCTCGCGGGTGCGTTCCAGGTGCGCGACAAGCTCGAGCGCAAGGACGCCATCTCCAAGCTCAAGAAGGCGATCCTCGAAACCATCGCACCGCACGCCGAGGCCAACGCCTGGTCGCATGGCGACCTGTCGAAGGAGTTCGGCGAGCAGGAATACCAGACCATGCGCAACTCGGTCCTCAAGACCAGGAAGCGCATCGACGGTCGCGGCCCGGCGGACGTGCGCCCGATCAGCTCGAAGGTCAGCGTGCTGCCGCGCGTTCACGGCTCGGCGCTGTTCACCCGCGGCGAGACACAGGCGATCGTCGCCGTCACGCTGGGCACCGCCCGCGACGGCCAGATCATCGATTCGGTCGCCGGCGAGTACAAGGAACACTTCCTGTTCCACTACAACTTCCCCCCCTACTCGGTGGGTGAAGCCGGCCGCATGATGGGCCCGAAGCGTCGCGAGATCGGCCACGGCCGCCTCGCCAAGCGCGGCGTGCTCGCGGTGATGCCGACGATGGAAGAGTTCCCGTACACGATCCGCGTCGTGTCGGAGATCACCGAGTCGAACGGTTCCTCGTCGATGGCCTCGGTCTGCGGTTCGTCGCTGGCGCTGATGGATGCCGGCGTGCCGGTCAAGGCGCCGGTCGCGGGTATCGCGATGGGCCTGATCAAGGAAGGCGATGACTTCGTCGTCCTGTCCGACATCCTGGGCGACGAGGATCACCTCGGCGACATGGACTTCAAGGTCGCCGGCACCACGAACGGCATCTCGGCGCTGCAGATGGACATCAAGATCCAGGGCATCACCGAGGAGATCATGAAGGTCGCGCTGGCCCAGGCGAAGGAAGGCCGTCTGCACATCCTCAACGAGATGAGCAGCGCGCTGACCACGCCGCGTGCCGAGCTCAGCGAGTTCGCGCCGCGCCTGATCACGATGAAGATCCACCCCGACAAGATCCGCGAGGTCATCGGCAAGGGCGGTTCGGTCATCCAGGCGATCACCAAGGAGACCGGCACCCAGATCGACATCCAGGACGACGGCACGATCACGATCGCGTCGGTCAACGGCGCTGCCGGCCAGGCCGCGAAGTCGCGCATCGAGCAGATCACCTCCGACGTCGAGCCGGGCCGCATCTACGAGGGCAAGGTCGTCAAGCTGATGGACTTCGGTGCATTCGTGACGATCTCCCCCGGCAAGGACGGTCTGGTCCACGTGTCGCAGATCTCCAACGAGCGTGTCGAGAAGGTCGGCGACGTGCTCAAGGAAGGCGACGTGGTCAAGGTCAAGGTGCTGGAAGTCGACAAGCAGGGCCGCATCCGCCTGTCGATGAAGGCCGTCGCCGAAGGCGAGGGCACGCCGGCCGAGTAAGGCCTGGCGTCACGAGATGAAGAAAAGCGGGCCGAAAGGCCCGCTTTTTTTTCTTTGCGAAGTTACGGTCATCTTGCTTCTGCGTGCTCTGAACGGGAGTTCGTCTCCGGAGCGCGCGTCGCGCCGGTCGGGGACTGCTCACCGGCTCGGTCAGCCCGCTCCGCGGTCCGGCCCGGCGAAGCACGCCGGGCGTTCGTGCGGGCTGCGCGGCATGCCGCACGAGCAGCCCACACTCACCCATGGCTGACTCGCCGCCGCGGGCCATCCCTGGCCCGCTATCGCAATCCCCGACCAGCACGACGCACTGAGTCCGAAGGCGCACGACTTCTTCCAGCAGACGCGAGGCGTCTACCGACGTCGGGTTGCACTCGTTTGCTGTAGCGGCCTGCCGGCCGGTGGCCGCGTCGAGCGCGCCATGGATGGCGCGCGCCCGAGTCAGGACAGGATGTCCTGCCGAGGGGGAAGCGGCTTCCGGCCGGCAGGCCGCTGACCATCCGAAGTAGAGCCCCCCAGTCGCGGGGAATAAGCACCGTGTGTTCTTTTCGACGTGCGAGAAAGTGCGGGTGCGCAGTTCAGGCCTCGAGGCTGACGCCTGGCGGCACGGTGCCGGCGGTGTGCAGGCGCGGTGCGACCTCGGCCCACCAGTCCGCGTAGACCTCACTGTCGAGATAGGCCGCGAAGCCGACATCGTCCGGCATCGCGCCCGGATCGCAATCCAGCCGGCCCTGCGCGAGCAACGCACACAGCGTGCGCAACAGCGGAAGGTCCGGCAGCGCCTGCTCCAGGAACAGGAACTGGCCCGCCTGGTTGACCTCGATGAAGTGCAGCGCGCCGCTGCGATCGACCACGAGGTCGACGCAGCCCAGCGCGAGATCGAGCTTGCGGTGCAGCGCGAGCAGACCGTCGCGCCAGACAGCCGGCAGCGCGTAAGCGGACGTCTTCACCGCACCTGCGATCGAGGCCGACCGCCAGTCGACCACGTCATCGTCGTGCGGCGCATCGAGGCGCGCTGCGAACACGTGCGTGCCGATCACCGTCACCCGCAGATCGCAGACCTTGTCGATCGCCTGCTGGTAGATGCCCGGACACAGCTGCAGGCTCGCATCGGAGGCGAGCATGTCGGCATCGACGACCCGCGCGTAGGTACTGAACAACCGACCGCTGGCATCCTGCCAGCTGTGCGTCTGGAAGGGCTTGTAGACGACCCGACCGTGGCGCGCGACGAACGCGCGGATGCGCGCCGGGTCGCTGGACATCAGCGTGGCCGGGAACGGCAGGTCGAGCTGCGCGGCGGCCTGCAACTGGACGAACTTGTGCTCGGCGCGCAGGGCCGAGGCCGGCGGATTGACCCACAGCGGACCGGCAATGTCGCCGGCCACCGCGTGCAGATTGCCGGCGAAGCGGCGCCACTCATCGCCGACGAAACGCTGGTCGGACTCAGCCACATTCGGCAATGTCGCCAGGGGCATCGGGCGTCGGAACCACACACTGCGCGGCGTGCCGTCCGGTCCCCAGCTGTCGACGATGGGAGCGGCGTCAGGCGCGATCTCGAGCGTCGGCGCACCTTCGTGCCAGCCGGCGATCCAGCGTGAGGCAACGCCCGCGCGTTGCAGCCCCCAGCACGCGGCGGCGGCATGGATGTCGTGCGCGAGCGACGACACGATCAGGGGTGCGGTCATGGCGTTGGCAGCATCGGCCATGCAATGCGGCCGGCCGTCGGGGGACGGCCGGCCGCGTCGGGATCGCAGCGGATCAGACGACGCCCGGATCGCCCGGATCGTCGCCGTTGGGGCCGGTGGCATGCGTGTGGTCGGGCTTGCCGCCGGCGACAGCGGCGACCTCGTCTTCGGTCAACTCGCGGGCGGCGAGGCGTGCGATGGGGCGGACATGCTGCGCGTCTTGATGGCTCATGTTTCCTCCAGTGGCTTCCGGATTGAAAGGGGCCGGTCCGGATCCGGCGTCTTCGATGCTAGTCGCCCACAGGCACGATGCGGAACCCCGGATTCCGGACCTGCGTCGTGTTTCCGAACTTTCGATGCGCGCGGTCAGGCGCCGTTCGTGTCGTGCGTACCGTCGTCTTCGGCGACGCGCCCATTCACCAGCCGCACGACGCGATCGGCACTGCGCACGGTCTCGGTGCGGTGCGCGATGATGATGCGGGTCGCGCGCAGGTCGGCGATCAGCGCATTGACGGCGCGCTCGCGCGGCACGTCGAGGTGACTGGTGGCCTCGTCGAGCAGCAGCAGATCGGGCTGGCGGTACACCGCGCGGGCGATGATCACGCGCTGCTTCTGGCCGCCCGACAACGCCGAGCCCATGTCGCCGACCAGCGACTCGTAGCCCATCGGCATCGCGGCGATGTCGTCGTGGATCTGTGCGATCCGGGCGGCCGCTTCGATCCGGTCCAGCGTGGCATCGGGATCGAACACGCTGATGTTGTCGGCGATCGAACCGGCGAACAGCACGTCGTCCTGCATCACCACGCCAAAGCGGGCGCGATAGCGCGCCAGGCCCAGGTGCCGGATGTCGACGCCGTCGATCAGGATGCGGCCCTCACTGGGCGCCAGCAGCCCCAGGATCAGTTTGGCAAGCGTGGTCTTGCCCGAGCCCGAGGCGCCGGTGATCGCCACCGATTCACCGGCTCTGACCCGCAGCGAGCAGTCGCGCAGCACCCAGGGGCCGCTCTCGTCGTAGCGGAACGACACGCCCTCGATCATGAGCTCGGGCGCGGGATCGGGGCCGGAGTGCACGGCTTCGACATCGGCCTCGGGCGCGGCCAGCGCGACATCGGCGATGCGCTCGCCGTGCATGCCCAGCAGGCGGAACTCGACCAGCTTGTCGACCAGCGCGCCGCCGCGCATCGCCAGCAGATCGGCGTAGGTGACGAACACCACCATCATGCCCGCGGTGAACCGACCGTCGAGCACCAGCAGCGCACCCAGCCAGATCAGGCCCACGCGCATCAGGCCGAAGATCAGCTTGGAGAGCGCGCCGAAGGTCGCGGTGGTGCGCGCGATCGCGGCCTCGCGCGAGGCGACCTCCAGCGTCGCGTTGCGCAGCCGCGCCAGGCGGGCGGCTTCCAGGCCTGCAAGCTTGATGGTCTGGATACCGCCGATCGACTCGATCATCTGGCTCTGCTGCCGCCCCAGGTGCACCAGCTGGGTCTCCTTGAGGTCGCGCAGGTGGCGGTAGGCGAGCCAGCGCAGCAGCGCATACAGCGCGAAGGCCAGCAGCACCAGCGCGGTCAACGGCCCGCTGTAGAACAGCAGCAGCGCGAACACCAGCAGCACGGTCAGCCCGTCGAGCACTGCCTCGACGAAGCTGCCGGTCAGCGTCTGCTGGACCGACTGCACCGACAAAAAGCGCGACAGCACGCCGCCGACGCTGCGCTTTTCGAAGTAGTCCAGCGGCAGCCGCAGCAGGTGCGCGAACAGGTTGCCGATCCACTGCGCATTGAGCGAGGCGCCCAGGTCGGCCACCAGCCAGCCGCGCACCGCCGCGATCGTCGCCTGGAACGCGACCACGCCGATGAAGCCCAGCCCGATCAGCGTCAGCAGGCTGGTGTCGGCGGTGACCAGCACGCCATCGATCGTCCATTGCAGCGCGAGCGGCAGCAGCAGCGTGAACAGCTCCAGCGACAGCGCCAGCAGCAGGATCTGCGTGGCCGCCGGGCCGATGCCGGAGATCCGACCGAACAGCGCGCGCAGCGGCACGCGGGTGCGGTCGGAAATCGGGGCGAAATCGGCGGCCGGCGTGAGTTCCAACGCCACGCCGGTGAAATGCCGGCCGAGCTCGGCCAGCGGCATTGTCACCGCGCCGCGTGCCGGGTCGTGGATCAGCGCCTGCCCGCGCGACACGCGCACGAGCACGACGAAATGGTTGAGGTCCCAATGCAGCACGCACGGCGCCTGGAGCGTGTGCAGGTGCTCGGGTTCGGTGCGCAACGGGCGCGCTTCGAGACCGAGTTCGCGGGCGATCGCCATCAGCCGCGACAGGCTCGCGCCCTGGATCGGAATCGGGAACCGCCGGCGCATCGCCGCCAGGTCGAGATCGTGGCCGTGATGCACCGCGACCATCGCCAGACAGGCCAGCCCGCATTCGGCGATCTCGTTCTGCTGCACGACCGGCACGCGTCGACGGGAAGACAGGGGCATCAGTCGGCTCGGGCGACGGTGGGGCGGGCGAAGCGATCGCCGAACAGGCGTTGGTACAGCCGCTGGCGTTCGAGGATCAGGTCGGCATCGACGCCGATGTCGGTGCGCAGCGCGGCGTCGGCGCCCGGCACGTCCTGGCGGTCGGGCCGCACCAGTACGCGATACAGCGGCACGCCGGGATCGGCGCCGGTGCGCGCATGCGCCGGCGCGGGCTGCGCGGCGCGCGCCACGCTGACCACCTCGCCGGGCTGTTGGCCGTAGCGGCGGTGCGGGAAGGCGTCGTAGCGCATCTCCACGCGCTGTCCCGGTGCCAGATGCGCCACCGCCTGCGCGGGGACCCACAACTCGGCGACGAAGCGCGCATCACTGGGCACGATCGTCAGCAAGGGCTCGCCAGCGGCGACCGGACTGCCGGTCGACAGCCCCGAGGTGCTGACCACGCCCGGACGCTGGGCGCGCAGCCGGATCGTGCCGCGCGCGCGGTTCTCGGCATCGCCGCGGTCCAGGTCGGCCAACGCCTGGACCAGGGTGCCGCGCTCGGTGGCCCGGGCCAAGGCCTGCTCGCGCAGGCTGCGGCGTCCATCGGCGAGCCGGCGCTCGGCCTCCAGACCCGCACGCCGGGCGGCGCCAAGCGCGGCGCGCGCGTCCAGGGCCTGGTTCTCGTACTGCTGGACCTGGACCTCGCTGACGATGCGCGCCTCGCGCAGCGGCTGCAGCCGGGCGAACACGTCTTCGGCATTGGCGGCCTGGCGCTCGCGCAGCGCGATCTCGTCGCGCGCCGAGCCGACCTCGTCGACCAGCGTCGCCAGCCGCGCCTGCAGGTCGGCCTCGCGGGCCGGCTGGGCGATGTCGAAGGCCTGCAGCGCCGCACGCAGGCGCGTGCGCTCGGCCTCCAGGCCCTCGGCCACCCGCGCCGACAGGGGCGCGCCGCCATCGGCGAGGTCGCGATCGACCGCGATGTCGAGCAAGGGATCGCCGGCTGCGACGGTCGCGCCGTCGGCCACGTGGACGCGGACGACGACGCCGGCCTCGGGCGCCTGCACGCGCTGCAGGCCCTCGGCGGGTTGCAGCGTGCCCGAAGCGCGCACGGTCCGGTGCAGGCTGCCGAACGCCAGGGTCGCGGCAATCGCCAGCAACGCGGCGCCGCCGAGTGCGGCGAGCAGCCAGCCGCGGCGCGGCACCGGCAGGGAAACGGTGCCCAGCCACGCCTCGCGGCGCGCACGCAGCACTTCGTCGCGGAACAGCCCCTCGCTCATCGGGCGCAGGACTCGTGCTGGCGGGGCGGTACGGTGGGCGGCATTCCCCGATGGTGCACGGGCCGCGCGCCGATCGCCAGCAGGGGCGCGGCAGCCGTCCTGCGCCGATCGCCGGATGGCGCCATGCCAGGACGCAACGCGTCAGCCGCCCTCGGCCACGTCCACCCAGACCAGCCGATGGTCGGTGCCATCGACGATCTCGGCATGCGGCGCGTCGCTGGGCGGCCAGAACACCCCGCTGGCGACCGGCACGTGGCCGACCGACGGCAGCACGTAGTCGAGTCGCAGATTGCCGACCCGCGGACCGAAGCTGCCGGTGTCGTGGGCGGCCGCGCCGCGGTGCTCGAGATTGGCCCCGCCATCGCGCGCCGCCGCCTCGACCGCACCTTCGCTGCGCGGCGTGGCCATCCTCAACACACGCGGGTGTTCCAGCAGGCCGACGATCGCCTCGTGCGCGCCGGCGCCGTCGACCGGATCGTTGTTGAGATCGCCCAGGATCACGAACCGGGCGTCGGCGGCCAACCCGCCGCAGCGCCCGGCGTCGTCGCATAGCCAGTCATGCGCGCCCGGCGACAGATAGTCGTGCCAGACGCGGATCTCGTCGTGGTTGCGCGCGACGTTGCGCTTCTCCGGTCCGTCGAACGCGGGCGGCGTGGGATGGGAGGCGAGCACGTGCAGCACGCCGGCGGGCGTGCGTACCGGCACGTCCCAGTGCGACTTGGACGACAGCCGCAACTGCGCCCACACCACGTCGGGATGGAACGGGGCGCCGGTCGCCGGGTCGTGCGGGCGCTGCGCATCGGGCATCGCGCTCCACTTGAGCCACTGGAACGTGCGCGCGGCCTCGGCGTCGATGGGGTAACGCGAGAGCAGCAGCATGCCGTACTGGCCCGGATGCAGGCCGTAGCCCCAGGCGTCGTTACCACGGTCGCGGCCCTCGCCGCCGACCGTGCCGTTGCCGTCGAGGTCCAGCCCGCTCTGCACGCCGGTGTTGACCGGCGCCAGGTAGCGGTAAGGATAGTGCAGCGGCGCACCGCCACCGGGCTGCGCGCGCTCGAGCCAGCGGGTCTGGAACAGCGTGGCCGCACTGCCGTCGGCGACGTAGTCGAACTCGTTGAGCAGCACGATGTCCGGACGCACCCGTTGCAGCACAGCGGCGACCTTGCGCGCACCCGCGTCGTCGCCCTGCAGACGCTGCAGCAGGCCACCGGGTTCGTCGCTGTTGAGCGAGGTGTTGTAGGTGGCGATGCGCAGCGCGCCGGCGGCGGGCGCAGGCGCCGGCGGCGAGGCCGTGGTCGGGCGATCGCCGTGCACATGGACCCGGACGCAGGCGGCCAGCCCCAGCGCGGCGACGACGAGCAGCAGCCAGAGCATGCCGCGCCTCATCGCGCCCACGCCGTCATCGGACGCCACTGGCGTCCATCGAAGCCTTCGAGCGGTTGGAAATTGCGTTTGTAGTCCATCTTGCGGTGTCCTTCGATCCAATAGCCAAGATACAGATACGCGCGTCCCTCGCGGCGGGCCCAGGCGATCTGCTGCAGGATCGCCAGTGTGCCCAGGCCGCGTGTTGATGCGTCGGGGTCGAAGAACGTGTAGACCGCCGAGAGCGCATCGTCGGCCAGGTCGGTGACCGCGACCGCGACCAGCCGGCCGTGCAGCCGCAGTTCCAGCAGGCGGCCATCGTTCCAGCGCCCGATCAGGAACTGGTCGAACTCCGCCGCGCCATGGTCGTCCATGCCGCCGTCGACGTGACGCGCGCGCAGGTAGCGCCGGTACAGCGCCAGGCGCTCGTCGTTGCGCCCGGCCGGCAGGATGCGCGCTGCGATGTCGGCGTTGCGCGCCAGGGTCCGGCGCTGGCTGCGATTGGGCACGAAGGCGGCGACCGGAATGCGCACCGCGACGCAGGCCCGGCATGCCGTGCAGTGCGGCCGGTAGAGCAGGTCGCCGGATCGGCGGAAGCCCCAGCGCAGCGCCTGCGGATAGGCCAGCGCGAGGCGGGGATCCTCGGGATCGAGCACGAGATCGCGGGCCACGCGCTCGGGCCAGTAACCGCAGGCGTGGGCGCCGCTGTGGAACAGGCGCAGTTCGTCCGCGACCGCGGCATCCTGGTGGCTGGGGCGGGGCGGTGACGGCATCGGGTCAGGATAGCGCCGGTCGTCGCAACGGATGCGACGGCGGCCGCCGTCTGCCGGCTGAACCGGCCCGGGACGGCGTCAACGTCAGACGCGGCGGGCGCGTTGATCGATGCACAGGGCGGCGCCGTGCCGTCCACAACGGGAACCCCACATGCACAAGACCCTGCTCTCTGCGGCGCTGCTCGCCGCACTGACTCTCGCTGCCGGCACCGCGTCGGCCCGTTCGCCGGCCGTCGCCGAAGGCGCCGCGCCGACCGGGGCCGAGGCGCAGGCACATCGCGGCCACGGCCGCCCTGGGCTGCCCCGCGATCCGATCGACGCGTTGGCGCGCCTGGACACCGATGGCGATGGCCGCATCAGCCGGGCCGAGGCCGAGGCGGGGCAGCAGGCCTGGCAGGCACGACGCGAGGCCCGATTGGCCGCGCATGCAGCGCGCGAGGGCGATGCGGCGCGGCCGGTCGACCGCGGCGCACGCAAGCCGCATGGCGGCCCGCACGGCGCGCATGCGCGTGGCGGGCGCGGCTTCGATCTGGTCGCCGACTTCGCGTCGATCGACCGCGATGGCGATGGCTATTTGACCCGGAGCGAGCTGCGGCGGTGGCATGACGCCAAGCGGGCCGAACGTCGCACCGAGGGCGAGCGTCGCTTCGACGCGATGTTCCGCGCTGCCGACCTCAACGGCGACGGCCGACTGAGCCGGGTCGAGGTCGATGAGGCGATGCCGCGGCTGGCCGAGCGCTTCGCCTGGTTCGACGAGAACCGCGACGGCACGCTCAGCCGCGAGGAACTGCGGGCCGCCCGGCCGCAGCGCTGAGTCGAGGATCGGGCCGGAGGCGTCGCATCAGGCGGCGCCTTTCGGCGTTGTATGTCGGGCGCGCGTGCGTCGGGCATGCGCGGTTCAGAGGGGCGCGATCGGACGTGGCCGCCAGGTACGACCGCTGCGATCAATGCCCGCGCAGGCCGATGATCACCAGCATGCCGATCACCATCAGATTGCCCAGCAGCATGCCGGTGCGGCCGAAGGTCAGCTCATAGATCCGTGCGCGTCGCCGCGCCCCGGCCGGGTCGCGCGCGGCATCGCGGGCGAGCAGGGGATTCATCAGCCGCGGCAACCGGGTCAACGCTGGCAACGTGATCGCGACCAGCAAGGTCACGGTCGCGATGCAGAACGCGGTGTAGCTGTTGCCTGAGACCGCATACGCCAGGCCCACGAAGGCACCACCGATCACCGAGGCCAGCATCCAGCGATCGTAGAAGCGCAGCAGCGCACGCCGCTCGTCGTCGGTGTCGGTGTACTGCAGCAGCAGCTTGCGGCACAGCCACCAGGTCAGCGCGCCGAACACCAGGCTGGCGCCGGCGGCACCGGCCGAACCGAACAGTGCCTTGCCGGCGACGCCGCTGCCGATCGTGCCGCCGGCTGCCCCCGCCGCCAGCGCCGGCTTGGTGAAGCTGCCCAGTCCGGCCACGACCAGCACGGTGAACGCGGTGCCGGGCGCGGAGCCTTCGGCGAAATCGCGGAAGCGCGCGATCAGGTCTTCGCGCAGGCTGCGCCGCGCCCGCGACAGGCGTTTGCGCACGGCCGCGTCCGACAGGCCGAGCAGCGCGGCGACTTGCCGGGAATTGCCGCCCTCGCGGTAGTACAGCAACAACACTTCGCGGCTGTCGTCGGGCAGCTCGGAGATCAGGTCGGCGGCCACGCGCCCGCTCTCGTCGTCGATGATCCGCTGCATCGGACAGCTATCGGGATCGGCGGCCTGCGCGATCGCGAGGTCTGCGACCTCACCGGCGACCAGCCGGTCGCGGCGCGCGCGCAGATGGTCGCGCGCGAGATTGCGGGTGATCTGGCGCAGCCACGGCAGGAAGCTGGTCGGGTTCTGCAGCCGTCCGAGCTGCTGCCAGGCCTTGAGATAGGCCTCCTGGGCGATGTCCTGGCTGGCCTGCACATCGCGGGTGATCGCCAGCGCGATCGCGGTCGTCGCGTTCTGGCTCAGCCGCACGATGCGCCCGTATGCGGCCTGGTCGCCATCGCGCGCGGCCGGCAGCTCCAGGTGGATCCGGTCTTCGAGGCTCGGGTCGGCGGCAATCGCGGACATCGGTCGTTTCCAGCTGAGGGTCCACCCAGGACGCATCCGGGCGGCCGGATGTGACCGGCCGGCCGATCATGCCGCATCCACGCGGCCGCGGGCAGCGACTGGCGGTGAGGCTTGCGCTACTTCGCCGGCGCGAAGCGCCAGTCGCGGCCCTGTCGCTGGACATCGAAGGTACGCGTGATCACGCCCTGGGCGGGGTCGCTGCCGCCGTTCGACAACTCGACCGTGCCCCGGCCCGAGCCGTCGGTGCGGTAGTTGTGGATCTCCAGCCACGCGGCCTGGCCGTCGCCGCCGGTGCAGGCCGAGGCCGGCAGCACCTGCGCATAGCCGGCTTCGAGCTCGGCCAGCAGCGGGGCGGTCGGGGTGTCGCCGTCGACGGCCACGCAGACCGGTCCCGATTGCGCGCGCAGCGCATCGGCGAGCAGGGTGCCGGCCAGCGCCTGCGGCACCGGGATGCGGTGGACCCCGGCCTCGACTGTCTGCGGCAGCATGTCCAGCGACGGTCCCTGCGCGGCGGGCGGCGCGATGTCGGGCGTCGGGGTCGGCGCGTCGGGCGAGGGCCGCGACCACCAGGACAGCCCGATCACCACGACCGCACCGCCCAGCAGGGCATAGCGGATCTTCGCCGCCCGGCTCAGGCCCCGGCGCGGTGGCGGCGCATTGTCGGCCGCGAACGTCAGCTCGCCCTGCGCCAGGTAGCTGCGCGTCGAGGGCTGGGTCTGCAGCAGGCCGGTGTCGCGCAGCAGCGCGCGTGCGCGCGGCTGGTCCTCCGAGCGCGTCACCCAGACCGCGGGCCGGGGGCCGGCGGCCTGGTCGCGATAGCTGAAGGTGCCGCGCCGGTTGCCCTTGTAGGAGCGGCCGTTGCTGATCTGCACCTCGATGCCTTCGGCGCGCAGCATGTCGGCGACGCGCTCGACGTTTTCCAGACGCGCGCTGGAGAAGACCTGGCGCATGTCAGTCGGCCGCCGGCGGGGTGTCGGGGCGCACGCGGATCATGCCTTCCTGCGCGCTGCTGGCGACCAGGCGCCCGGTGCGGTCGAAGATCTGGCCGCGGGCCAGGCCGCGCGCATCCTGCGCGCTCGGGCTGTCGAGCGAGTACAGCAGCCAGTCGTCGACCCGGAACGGACGATGGAACCACAGCGCGTGGTCGAGCGAGGCCATCTGCACATTCGGCTGGTAGTAGCTGATGCCGTGCGGGAAGGTCGCAGTGCCGAGCAGGTGGAAATCGGAGGCGTAGGCGAGCAGCGCGCGGTGCAGCGACGGCGCGTCGCCGACGCGCTCCGACAGCCGGAACCACACCTGCTGGAACGGCGGGCGCTTGGGCGGCTGCAGTTCGTCGCGCGGATACACGTGGCGGAACTCGAACGGGCCGCTGCGGTCGAGCCAGCGCTGCACCTTGACCGGCAACCGGGCCAGCACCTCGGCCGGCAGCGGGTCCTGCGGCGCGATGTCCTCGGGCGCGGGCACCTCGGGCATCGTCAGCTGGTGCGTGGCGCCGGCTTCGGCCTCCTGGAACGAGGCCGCGCAGAAGAAGATCACCTTGCCGTGCTGGATCGCGGTGACACGGCGCACCGAGAAGCTGCCGCCGTCGCGGGTGCGGTCGACGTCGTAGACGATCGGCGCATCGACGTCGCCGGCGCGCAGGAAGTAGGCATGCAGCGAATGCGCCGGGCGCGGTGCGGTCATCGTCGCCTGCGCAGCCGACAGTGCCTGGCCGAGCACCTGGCCGCCGAACACGTACTTGGTGCCGATGTCGCGGCTCTGGCCGCGGAACAGATTGTCCTCGAGGCGCTCGAGCGAAAGCAGGTCGATCAGTTCCGAAACGGGCGGGGTCATCGCGGCAGAGTCGTGGCGGGCAGCACCGGGCGGACGATTATAGGGGGCGCCCGGCGCCCGGCCCCGATCGCGACGTTCAGGCGACGATGCGGCGCAATGGCACCTGCGCCAGTACCGTGTCCCAGGGGAAGCGTGGGCCAGGGTCGCGCTTGCGCGGCACGCGCAGTTGCGGATCGTCGCTGGCCGGGACCTGCTCGAGATCGAGGTCCTCATGGCCGGCGATTGCGCGCAGCGACGGCAGCGTGTCGCACAACTGCCGCAGCAGCACGATCAGCGCCTCGATCTGCGCATCGGGGTAGGGCTCGTCCATCGCCTGGTGGCGCGAGTCGAGCCAGTGCGGGAAACGCCCGCGGTTGACCAGTTCGATGCCCACCGATTCGGCGTTGCGGCCGCGCACATGGTGGGCGACATGCTCGGCAGGCACGTATTCGACGATCGTGCCGTCGCGGTCGATGTACCAATGCCCGCTGTTGCCGGTGCCGGCGGCGTAGAGCACGCGCTCGCCGTAGGTCCGTGCCGTCGCCAGGTCCGGCAGTTCGGTGCAGTGGATCACCACCAGCGTGATGTCGGCACGCGCGCGCCGCGTGAGCCGGTCCACGTAGGGCAGCGGCTGCTGCACGAGGGTCGGAAGGGGCGCGGCGGCGGACATGGCGCGGATGGTAGCCCGGATCGCGCAGCACGACCGCGCGCCGGCGCAGGCACGTGCGCGTGTGCAAGGGGGTTCGGGCTACCATTGACCGGATGAGACTTCCGCCGCCCGATTCCCCGCTGCACGCCTTGATGACGCAGTTTCCCCGCACCGGCCGGCTCGACTGGATCGGCCTGCGTCCGGCGCGCGATGTCCCGATGACGGTCGTGGAGACCGCGCAGGCGCACACCGGCGCAGGGCTGGCCGGCGACCGCTACGCCGGTGGCAGCGGCAAGCGTGGCGCGACCCTGATCCAGGCCGAGCACCTGCCGGCGATCGCCGCGTTCAGCGGCCGGGACGCGGTCGCGCCGGCGACCTTGCGCCGCAATCTGGTGATCTCGGGCATTCCGTTGATCGCGTTCAAGGGCCAGCGTTTCCGCATCGGCGAGGTTGTGTTCGAAGGCACCGATCCCTGCGATCCGTGTTCGCGCATGGAGACCGTGCTGGGCGCGGGCGGTTACAACGCGATGCGCGGTATGGGCGGGCTGTGCGCGCGGATCGTGCAGGGCGGCACGCTGCGCGTCGGCGACGCCGTGCATTGGGAGGTGGCCGCATGAGTGCGCGGCGCGCGCCATTGCGAGGCCATTGCATCCTCTCGCACGGCTTCGAGAGCGGTCCGGACGCGACCAAGGTGACCGCGCTGGCGCAGGCGGCCGAGGCGCTGGGCTGGACCCACGAGCGCCCGGACTACACCGACCTGGATGCGCGGCGCGAGGTGAGCCCGCTGGGCGATGTCGGTGCGCGCATCGAGCGCTTGATGCAGGCCGCGACGGCTGCGGCTGCGCGCGGCCCGGTGGTGCTGGCCGGCTCGAGCCTGGGTGCGTGGATCGCCGGACATGTCTCGCAACGGGTGCCGGTCGCGGCGCTGTTTCTGATGGCGCCGCCGGTCCGGCTCGATGCCGCGCATCCATTGCAGGCCGCCGAGGTCCCGCTGTCGGTGATCCACGGCTGGCACGACGAACTGATCCCGGCCGCCGATGTCGTCGAGTGGACCCGCGCGCGGCGCGGCCGGCTGCTGCTGGTCGACGACGACCACCGCCTGGGCGCGCATGTCGCCGCCTCGGCGCAGGCCTTTGCCGAACTGCTGGTGCGACTGTAGGGCGGCACCCGCAGAACGCGCGCACAAGGCCTGACTGAGGCCGCGGCGGCGACAACCAGGCGCGCCCCTAGCCGTCCGTCGATCGGGTCACCGCTTCCCAGGTGGCGAGTTCGGCCTCCAGGGCGGCGAGTTTTCCGCGCACCAGCTCGAGCGCATCGCTGCCCAGCAGCAGGTGCGCCGGTGGATGTGGCGCGTCGAGCAGGGTCAGGATGGCGCGTGCGGCCTTGGCCGGGTCGCCCGGTTGGTGGCCGCTCCTGGACTGGCGCGCCTCGCGGATCGGGTCGAACAGCGCGTCGTAGTCGGCGATGCTGCGCGGGGTGCGGACCATCGAACGGCCCGCCCAATCGGTGCGGAACGCGCCGGGTGCCACCGCGGTGACGTGGATGCCCAGCGGCGCGACTTCCTTGCCCAGGGTCTCGGACATGCCTTCCAGCGCGAACTTGCTGCCGCAGTAGTAGGCGATGCCGGGCATCGTGATGAAGCCGCCCATCGAGGTGATGTTGACGATGTGCCCGCGCCGCCGCCGGCGCATCCCGGGCAGCACGGCCTTGATCATCGCGACCGCGCCGAACACGTTGACGTCGAACTGCCGGCGCAGCTCGTCCAGTGGGGATTCCTCCAGCACGCCCTCATGGCCGTAGCCGGCGTTGTTGACCAGCACGTCCAGCGGCCCGATGTCGGCCTTGATCGCATCGACGACGCCGGGGATGGCGTCGAAGTCGGTCACATCCAGGACCCGGCCTACCGCACCGGCACCCAGCGCCTCGAACGCCTGCTGCGCCTGCGGGCTGCGCACCGTGCCGACGACGCGATGGCCGGCGGCCAGGGCCGCCTGGGCGAGCGCACGGCCGAAGCCACTGCTGACGCCAGTGATGAGCAGGGTTTTCGACTGTGCCACGGCATGCTCCGGGGTTCGAGGTGTGGATGTAGGATGCTATGGGCGCCATGCAGCCACGACGCCGAAACGTCTGTTTTGCTTGCCTATTCCTATGAATTCCGCACTCGATTCCATTGCATTGCTGCGCGCGCTGGCGCCGCGCGAGGGCTACAACCTGACCGCCTTGCCGGACGTGCGGGTGCTGCGCTCGGACCGGCCGCTGACGCTCACGCCGGTGCTCTACGACCCCGGCATCGTCTTCGTGTGCCAGGGCGCCAAGCGGGGGTACTTCGGCGATGCGGTGTTCGTCTACGACGAGCAGCATTACCTCGCGGTCTCGGTGCCGGTGCCGTTCACCATGCAGTCCGAGGGCAGCGCGGAGCGGCCATTGCTGGCGCTGTATCTGCATCTGGACGTGCCGCTCGCGGCGGGCTTGATGCTCGAGATCGAGCACGCCGGCGGCGTGCCCCCCGCGCAGGCGCCCAAAAGCCTGGTGTCCAGCCCGATGGACGACACGCTGCGCCAGACCGTGCAGCGCCTGTTGCAGGTGCTGAGCCAGCCGCTGGACGTGGCGATCCTCGGCCGTGCGCTCGTACGCGAGCTGTACTTCCGCGTGCTGACCGGACCGCAAGGGCAGACGCTGCGCGCGGCGCTGGCCCAGCAGGGTCCGTTCGGCCGCATCGGCCGGGCGCTGCAGCGGATCCATCGCGATCACGCCCGACGGCTCGATGTCGCGCAATTGGCGCAGGCGGCCGGCATGAGCACGCCGTCGTTCCACGCCCATTTCAAGGCCGTGACCCAGGTCGCGCCGATGCAGTATCTGAAGTCGATCCGCCTGCACCAGGCGCGGGTGCTGATGGCGCGCGACGGGATGACCGCCACGGCCGCCTGTCATGCGGTGGGGTACGAGAGCGCGTCGCAGTTCAACCGCGAGTTCAAACGGCTGTTCGGCCGGCCGCCGCGGGCGGAGGTCGCGCGCATGCGCGCCGATTTCGCCGTGCCGCCGGCCGTGCCCAGCGGTGGATTCGTCGCCTCGCACTGAGCGGCGACGCGGGCGCCACCGTCGCGATCGGCGAGTGCGTCACGCCGGGACGCGCTCGTGTCCCTGCGCCATGAAGGCGCTGGGTGGCCAGGCGGCCACGTCGCAGTGCGGCCGCCGCCCCGTGCGGTGCCGCGGGGGGCAGCAACACGTCGCGCTGCCCCGCGGAAGGGGGGCACAGGGCCCTGTGGTATTTTGCGCGCCATCTTCGTGCCGTGCGTTGCGCGCCGTTCCGATCGGTGGCCGCAACCGTGCCGCCCAGATCCGGTGCGAGCGCTGGCGATGCGCAACGCGCGCGGCGTGCGCCGCGTCTTTCCTTCCCTTGAGTGGTCCGCCTGCCCGTGAAATTCTTCGTCTCCTGCGCCAAGGGCCTGGAATATCTGCTCGTCGATGAGGTGCTCGCGCTGGGCGCGGCCCAGGCCACGGCCACCGTCGCCGGCGTCAATGCCGAAGGCACGCTGCAGGACGCGCAGCGCGCGGTGCTGTGGTCGCGGCTCGCCAGCCGGGTGCTGTGGCCGATCGCCGATTACGCCTGCGAACACGAGGACGCGCTGTACGCCGGCGCGCGCGCGGTCGACTGGGCGGCCCATCTGGATCCGTCGATGACGTTGGCGATCGATGCCCACGTCTCCGGCAGCGCGATCACCCACGCGCGCTACGCCGCGCAACGGGTTAAGGATGCGATCGTCGACACCCTGCGCGAGGCCACCGGCGCGCGCCCGGATGTCGATGTCGAGGCGCCGGACCTGCGCCTGAGCCTGGTGGTGCGCAAGGGGCGCGCATTGCTCTCGGTGGACCTGGGGGGCGGGCCGTTGCACCGCCGCGGCTGGCGCCGCGCCCAGGGCGATGCGCCGCTGAAGGAAAACCTCGCCGCAGCGGTGCTGATGCGCGGCGGCTGGCCGGCGCTGTACGCCGCGGGTGGCGCGTTGCTCGATCCGATGTGCGGCAGCGGCACGCTGCTGATCGAAGGGGCGTTGATGGCCGCCGATGTCGCGCCGGGCCTGGCCCGCGACGGCGGCGCGGCGACCACCGGCCGGACGCCGAGTCGCTGGCACGGCTTCGATGCCGCCTATTGGCGAACCCTGTGCGACGAGGCCCTGGCGCGCGAGCGCAGCGGCCGCGAGCACCTGCGCACCGCGTTCTTCGGCCGCGATCTCGACCCACACGCGGTGCATGCCGCACGCGAGAACGCCACCGCGGCCGGGCTGCGCGACGCGATCGACTGGCAGGTCGGCGACGTCGTCGCCCTGCAGGCGCCACCGTCGTCCGCGCTGTCCGACGGCGCCGCACCGAACGACGCCGCGCCGCGCGGCCTGGTGGTCTGCAATCCGCCCTATGACGCCCGCCTGGCCGCCGATGCCGCGCTCTACCGCAGCCTCGGCAATGCGCTGGCGCGCGCGGTGCCGGACTGGCGTGCGAGCCTGCTGTGCGGCGATGCCGAACTCGCGCACGCGACCGGCCTGCGCGCGAAGAAGAAGTACCAGGTCTTCAATGGTGCGCTCGAGTGCAGCCTGATCGTCTGCGATCCGGTGCGTCCGCCGCAGCGCGAGGTCGACGACGCCCCGCAGACGCTGAGTGATGGCGCGACGATGGTCGCCAACCGCCTGCGCAAGAACCTGCGCAGGTTCAAGGCCTGGCGCGAGCGCGAAGGCGTGACCTGCTACCGCGTCTATGACGCCGACCTGCCCGAGTACGCGGCCGCGATCGACGTCTACATCCAGTCCGAATCCGACCCGACCGCCGATGGCGCGCCGCTGTGGCTGCATCTCCAGGAGTACGCCGCGCCGGCCGAGATTCCCGAGGCCACGACCCGGCGACGCTTCGGCGACGTGCTGAGTGCGGCCCGCGAGGTGTTCCGCATTCCGCGCGAGCGCATCGCGATCAAGACCCGCAGCCGCGGCAAGGGCGGCAGCAAGTACGGCCGGCTCGACGCGCGCCATGCGTTCATGCTGGTCGACGAGGGCCAGGTGCGCCTGCGCGTGAACCTGTTCGACTATCTCGACACCGGCCTGTTCCTCGACCATCGCCCGATGCGCCTGCGCATCGCGGAAGAAGCGGCAGACACACGCTTTCTCAACCTGTTCGGCTACACCGGGGCTGCGACCGTGCATGCCGCGGCCGGCGGCGCACGGACGACCACGACCGTCGACCTGTCGGCGACCTACCTGCAGTGGTGCGCGGACAATCTCGCCGCCAACGGCATGGGCGGCGCCCGGCATCGGCTGGTGCAGGCCGACGCGCTGCAGTGGCTGGAAGCCGAGACCGCGCAGTACGACCTGATCTTCTGCGACCCGCCGACGTTCTCCAATTCGGCGCGGGCCAAGGATTTCGACATCCAGCGCGAGCACGTGCGCCTGCTGCGCGCGGCCGTTGCCCGGCTGGCGCCCGGCGGCGCGCTGTATTTCTCCAACAATTTCCGTCGATTCCGGCTCGACACCGAGGCGGTGGCCGCGTTCGCGCACTGCGAGGACATCACACCGGCGACGATCGCGCCCGATTTCGAGCGCAACCCGCGCATCCACCGCGCCTGGCGCTTGACCGCGCGCTGACGCAGCCGGGCCCCCGCTCGGGCCCGGTCGCGCGCCCGCGATGTGGGCCGGGGGACCGACCTGGCCCGGCATGACGCGAGGCGACGCGCTGCGCCTGGTACCGGCGGAAACCTTGCGTTCCATCCACGCCGGTGGAATCGGCCCGCCGCACCCGCATCGTGTGCGCTCAGACCCTGTTCGGAGTTCCCCGATGACCGCCTCCCAGACCGCCCGCGTCGTGCGCACCGTGCGCGGCATGCCCGCCAGCGACGGCGCCGGCGTCAAGCTCACCCGCGTCATCGGCACGCCGCAGTTGCCCGATCTCGATCCGTTCCTGATGCTCGACGAGTTCGGCACCGACCGCGCCGAGGACTACCTGGCCGGTTTTCCCGACCATCCGCATCGCGGCTTCGAGACCGTGACCTATATGCTCGACGGGCGCATGCGCCATCGTGACAACCACGGCAACGAGGGCCTGCTGGTCCCCGGCAGCGTGCAGTGGATGACCGCCGGGCGCGGCCTGGTGCATTCGGAAATGCCCGAGCAGCAGGCCGGACGGATGCGCGGCTTCCAACTGTGGGTGAACCTGCCCGCGCGCGAAAAAATGACCGCGCCGCGCTACCAGGAGTTTGCGCCCGACCGGTTGCCGGTGGTCGAGCCCGCGCCGGGCGTGACGGTCAAGCTCATCGCCGGCAGCGTGGACGGCACCGCCGGTCCGATCGCGCAACCGGCGACCGAGCCGCTGTATCTGGACATCGCACTGGCGCCGGGCAGCGCGTGGGCGTTCGACCTGCCCGACGGCCACAACGTCTTCGCTTACGTCTACGAAGGTCAGACGACAGTGGGCGAGGGCGAGGAGACGCGCCCGCTCGCGGCGCAGGAACTTGGCGTGCTCGGCGGCGGCGCGCGGTTGCAACTGCATGCCGGCGAACAAGGCGCGAAGCTGATCGTCGTCGGCGGGCGTCCACTGCGCGAGCCGGTGGCCCGTCATGGCCCGTTCGTCATGAACACCCGCGAAGAACTGATGCAGGCGTTCGTGGATTTCCAGGAAGGCCGGTTCTAGATAAGACCGGTTCTAGAAAAGACCGGTTCTAGAAAAGACCGGTTCTAGAAAAGACCGGTCTAGAGCCGGCCCCGCGCACGTCCGCCTCAGTTGCCCAGGCGGACGTCGGCGAATTCCAGTTGCTCGACCTGGCGCAACGTGCGCGCCAGCTGCGCCGGGTCGTCGGCGCGCACGATGATGTGGGCGTAGTGGCCCGAGGCCAGTTCCAGCAGCGTCTCGCGCACGATGGCACTGGTCAGGTCGTTCTGCGGCGCATGCCACCATGCCGAGAGCCCGTCGATGCGGACCGGATGGCCGATCCGCTCGCCCCGGCGCGGCTGGAACGTCGGCGTGCGCCCGATCGCGACCGCGAACGGCTGGCGTTGAGTGTCGAACTCGATCGCGCGGCAGAACACGAAATCCTCGCTCTCCTGCACGCTCCACTGCACGTTGGCGATGACCGGCAACTGCGGGCAGGCACTGGCGCTCTCGGCCTGCGCGGCGGCAGTGCCGCAGCACAATGCGCCAAGCAACGTCAGCGTTCGGATGCGATGCATCATCGGCTCCCTGTATGACCTGGGCAGACCATAGCGCAGGGGCCGGCGGGCGAGTATCGGAAACGAAGAGAACGCGCGTCGGATTGCGGCGCATCCGCAGATCGGAGACCTGCGCGTCTTTGCGACGGTCCGCATTGTGGCGCTCAAGATCGCGCGTTGGCGACAGGCTTGCGCCGTCGATTGCCCGTCATTGGTTGCACAGGCCAGCGCGCCAGGCGGCGAGCTTGTCGTCGAACCGCAGCACCGCATGCGCCGGGCTCGTCGAGGGGAGCCGCGCCAGGTCCGGGACGCGCGGCAACACCGGCAGCACGTGCCGGCGGAACAGGGTCTGCGCAGCGCTGCCGTTGAAGCGGATGCGGTCGATGCCCGGATGGGCCGCCAGCAGACCGGCGATGTCGTTGGCGACGACACTGCCGGCCTCGATCCGGGCATCCAGACTGCCGGGACGCACGCATTCGCCAGCGACGTCCCACAAGGCGATCCCGGCCCGTTGCAGACGCGCCAGCCGCTGCGCATAGGGCAGTTCGGGCCCGGCGTCGAACAGCGCGCCCATGATCGGCCAGAACAGGTTGCGCGGATGCGCGTAGTAGCGGCCCGCATCGAGCGAGGCCACGCCCGGCATGCTGCCGAGCACCAGCACGCGCGCGCCGGGGCCGACGACGGGGGCGAAGCTGCGCAGGACCGGGTCTGGCATCGGGGCGGACGTGGGGCGGGGGCCCGCATGCTGCCATGCCGGCGATGACGCCTGCGCACCTGGGGTCGACCCGGGCTGGGGTCGGCCCCGGATTGCCCTGACCGGGCCGGTCGCCGAGGGTGGCGCTATCCCGTCGCGAGTCTGCCGCCATGGTCAACGCCGTCTCATCGCTCTCCAGCCACGTGTCCCCCAGTGCCGGCAGCGACTACGCTGTGCGTCCCGGCGATACGCTGTCGGCGATCGCGCAGCAGCACGGTGTCAGCCTCGACGCGCTGCTGGCCGCCAATCCCCAGGTCCGCGATCCGGACCGGATCGCCGGCGGCCAGACGCTGTCGATTCCCGAGCCGGTCGCCGGGACCGCGGCGCCGGCGGCGCATGCCAACTCCGAGCCGTTGTCGAGCGTGCACCCGAGCATCCGTGCGCAGCTGCCCGCGGCCAACGACGGCGGTGCCGGCTGGATGGCCATCGCCGAGCGCGAACTGGGGCAGGCCGAGGTCTCGGGCACGCGCGCGAACCCGCGGATCATGGAGTACCACGCCGCGTCCGGCTTCTGGGGCAAGGACGACAGCGGCCGCGACAACGCCTGGTGCGGCTCGTTCGTCGCCTTCGTCATGAAGGAGGCAGGCCATCCGATCGCCAACGAGGCCTACCGCGCGCGCGAGTGGGCGAACTGGGGCGAGGCGGTGCCGCGCGCCGACATCCAGCGCGGTGACGTGGTCGTGTTCCCGAACCATGTCGGCTTCGTCGACCGGGTCGAGGGCAACACCGTGCATCTGCTCGGCGGCAACCAGAGCAATGCGGTCAACGTGGCCCCGTATGACCTGGGCAATGCGATCGCGATCCGGCGTCCCAGCGGGGCGCCGGCCGCGCCGTCGCCGACGCCGGACCCGACAGGGCCTGCGCCCAACCCATCGCCGGCCCCGCGTGGCGGCCAGGTCACGGTGGTCGCTGGCGATACCCTGTCAGGCATCGCGCGCCGTCACGACGTCGGGCTCGATGCACTGCTGGCGGCCAATCCGCGCTTCGTCGCCGCGCCCGACCGGATCCATCCGGGCGACACGGTTGCACTGCCGGCAGGGGCGAGCACCACGGTGACCGTGCGCGACGGCGACACCCTGTCAGGCATCGCCGGGCGGCATGGCGTCGGCCTGCCGGCGCTGCTGCAGGCCAATCCGCACCTGGCGGCGAACCCGGACCTCATCCATCCCGGGCAGTTCGTCCGGGTGCCCAGCGGCGCGGTGTCCACCCCCTCCACCTCCACCGCGTCCGGACCGGATGCGACGGCGACGGTGGGCGAGGGCGGCGCGAGCGCCCGTGCGCAGGGCCGCGATACCGTCATCACCCATGCCGACGGCGCGGTCGAGACCCGCAGCGGCGGCACGCTGGCCTGGCGCAACCACAATCCCGGCAACATCCGCGCCGGCGACTTCGCCAATGCCCATGGCGCGCTCGGCACCGGGCCGGGCGGCTTTGCGGTATTCCCCGACCGCGCCACCGGCGAACGCGCCATCGGCGCGCTGTTGCAGGGGCCGAGCTATCGCAACCTGAGCATCAACGATGCGATCCACCGCTACGCGCCGCCGGTGGAGAACGACACCAACGCCTACCAACGGACCATCGAACGGCTGACCGGGCTCGACAGCGGCCGCAGCATCGCCAGTCTGTCGGCCGCCGAGCTCTCGCGCGTGGTCGGCGCGATCCAGGTGGTCGAGGGCTGGCAGGAAGGCCACGTGACCCGCACGCCATGACGGCGCAGCATGCGTGGCCGGCAGCCCGGCCGGTGCGTGTGGCGCACCGCGGCCGGGAGCTGGCGCCGCCACGCGCCGGGCTCTAGGCTGGGCCATCGCCCTGTTCGGAGCCCGCCGTATGGCCGTGCGCGACTGCAGATTCGCCTGGATGTTGGCCCTGGCCGGACTCGTGGCCTGCGGGCAGCCGCCGGGGGCGCCGACGCAGGCACCGCCTGCGCCGTCCGGGGGCGACGCCGGGACTGGGGCCGCGGTGGATGCCGCGCCCGCGCCTGCACCTGCGGAGCCCGCGCGCTATCGCCTCGAGCCCGAGGTCTCGGTGGTCATCGGCCGGGTGGCGATGCGCGAGGAACGTGGCCCGCCGGGCTTCGGGGAATCGCCGGACGATCCGGTGGTGCGGGTACCTGTGCTGCAGTTGGACGCGCCGATCGAGGTCGAGGACGGCGCCACGACGCGGCGGGTGGACGCGTTGCAGCTCGCCGGCAGCGGCGCCAGCGGACTCGCGCCGGGATGTCGGCGTGTGCGCGGCACGTTGTTTCCCGCCGAGACCGGCCATCACTACACCGAGGTGCTGATCCAGGTCGCCGACAGTGCGCCCTCGGACGCCTGCACGCGCGCCAACGATGACGCCGCGTCCTGCCTGGCCGGCGATTTTGGCGCGGCGTGGCCGGCATTTCGCGATGCGCTCGCGCGGCGCGACTGTGCCGCCCTGGTCGCCCACGCCCGGCTGCCACTGGCCGCGCCGGGCCTGTTGGACGACGATCCGGTCCAGACCCTCGACCGCGCCGCGCTGCTGGCGGCGTGCCCGGCCTGGCTCGACGCCGATGCGGGCCTGCCACGGGACTGGCGTCCGCTGGCCGACTACGCGGCCTCGCCCGACAGCGCAGCACCGGACTGGCGGATCGCGCCGGGCGTCGACGACCAGGCGCGCATCGGCGCGTTGGAATTCGCGCGCGAGTCCGGCTGCTGGCGCTGGACGGCGTACTACCGGCAGTAGCGTCGCGGAGCGGGGCCGGGCGCCATCGCCCCGGTGGGGCGGCGGTCGGTGCGGACGCCATGGCGCACGGGATCGGATGCGGCGATTCCCGACCCGCGGCCGCGCAGTCGCCGGACGGCGCAAGGCCGCGCCGCGCGGCAGGCTGTCGGCAGGCCAGTGCAGGACGCGCGG
Source organism: Luteimonas sp. RC10 (assembly GCF_014192745.1). Classification (GTDB taxonomy): domain Bacteria; phylum Pseudomonadota; class Gammaproteobacteria; order Xanthomonadales; family Xanthomonadaceae; genus Luteimonas. The sequence continues at coordinate 249,626 of NZ_JACHYJ010000004.1, read as the reverse complement.
ATGGAACAGGGCGAGGGTGCGATCGCCGGGCGGGGTGGCGGCGCCGACAACATCAATGGCGGGCGCAGGTGCGGCAGATCGGGCCGGACTGAGGTCGGGCCGATACGTCCGCCTGTCGTGATGTTCGGCACCGCGACCGGCGCGGCATTGGTGCTCGGCGCGACCGCCTGCCTCGCGTTGCCGGCGCTGCTGCCGGCGTGGGCGCTGGGGCTCGCGCTTGTGCTGGCGGCGGGCGCCTGGGGTTTGGGGCGCGTGGGGCTGCGTGTGGCAGGTGCGGGCATTTTCGGCCTCGCGCTGTGCGGATTGCATGCGGCGCATGCGCTGTCGCTGCAGTGGCCGGCCACGATGGGGCGCAGCGATGTCGTCGTGTCCGGACGCCTCGTCGGCCTGCCCGTGCACGAGGCGCAGCGGACCTGGTTCGAATTCCGGGTCGATGCTGATGTCGGGCCTGCGGCATTGCGCGGCCGGTTGCTGCGGCTGTCGTGGTTCGATGCCCGCGACGCGGCTCCGGACCCGCGGCGGCTGGCGCTCGAGCCCGGCGACCGCTGGCACTTCACCGCACGCGTCCGCGCGCCGCGTGGCCTCCGCAATCCTGGCTGGATCGACAGCGAGAAACACGCAATGGCCCGGCGTGTGGCCGCTGTGGGCTATCTGCGCACCGGTGAGCCGATGACGCGGCTCGAGGCGGCCGGCGGCATCGACCGCTGGCGCCATCGCACCGCCGAACGGATCGAGCGGGTGGTCGGCGGGGACGCCGCGCGGTTCGTCCGGGCGCTGGCGGTGGGCGATACGCGCGGCCTCGGTGAGCTCGACTGGGAAGCGCTGCGCGCCACCGGCCTGACCCACCTGATCGCGATCTCGGGCTTCCACGTCGGGATGGTCGGCGGCGCGTTCGCGCTGCTGGCGGCGGCGGTGTGGTGGTGTCTGCCATCGCTGGGCCGCGTGCTGCCCCGGCCGCAGGCGACCGCAGTGGTCGCGCTGGGGGCTGCCAGCGTCTACGCCGCCGCGGCCGGCTGGGAACTGCCGACCGTGCGCACGGTGCTGATGATCGCAGTGGTGGTGGTCGACCGCTTGGTGCGCCGCCGGCTGCGCATCGCCGATGCGCTCGCCTACGCCGCGATCGCCGTGGTGCTGGTCGACCCGATGGCGGTGCTCTCAGCCGGCTTCTGGCTGAGCTTTGCCGGCGTCGCCTGGCTGGTCTGGTGCCTGCCCGACGCCCGCGCGCTGTCGGCGACGCGCGGGCTACTGGCCTCGCAATGGGTGGCGACGCTGGGTCTGCTGCCGCTGACCGTGACCTTGTTCGGCCAGGCGTCACTGGCCGGCCCGTTGGCCAATCTGGTCGCGATTCCGTGGTGGAGCCTGGTCGTGGTGCCGTTGTCGGTGCTTGGCACCGGCCTGGAAGCGCTGCATGCCGGCGCCGGGGACTGGGCCTGGCGGCTGGCGGCGTGGGCGTTCGCGCCGAGCTGGCGGCTGTTCGACTGGCTTGCGGCCGCGCCGTTCGCGTTGTGGTGGCTGCCGGCCCCGCATCGGCTCGCGTTGCCGCTGGCGCTGCTGGCCGCGTTCTGGCTGCTGCTGCCGCGCGGCGTGCCGGGCAAAGGCCTCGCTGCGCTGCTCTGGCTGCCGTTGCTATGGCCGGACCGGGACCTGCCCGGGCCGGGCGAAGCCGAGCTGGTCGTGCTCGATGTCGGCCAGGGGCTGGCGGTGCTGATCCGCACCGCGGGCCACACGGTCCTCTACGACACCGGCCCGGCGATGCCCGACGGCTACGACGCCGGCGAACGGGTCGTGGTGCCGGCACTGCACGCCCTGGGCGTACGCCGGCTCGATGCGATCGTCGTCAGTCATGGCGATGCCGACCACGCCGGAGGCCTGGGCGCGGTGCAGCGGCGCTTCGCCGCGCCGGTGGTGTTCGCGCCGCAATGGGACCGGGTGCCCGGCGCTTCGCCGTGCCTGATGGGCTCGGCCTGGCGCGCCGATGGCGTCGTGTTCCGGTTCCTGCATCCGGACCTGTACTTCCCGCCGTTCCGCAATCCGTCCAGCTGCGTGCTGCGCGTGGAGACCGCGCATGGCACGGCGCTGCTGCCCGGCGACATCGACACGGTCGTGGAGCGGCTCCTGGTGCACCGCGACGCCGAGGCACTGGTGGCGGATGTCGTGGTCGCTGCGCATCACGGCAGCGCCGGCTCCTCGGATCCGGGGTTCGTCGCGGCGACCGGCGCCCGGCATGCGCTGATGTCGGCCGGCCACGGCAACCGGTTCGGCCATCCGCACGCCCAGGCGCTCGCGCGCTGGGCCCAGCAGGGCGCCGCCACGCCGGGCACGGCCGAGGCCGGCGCGCTGCGGGTGCGCCTGGGGCCCGGGGGCATCCGGGTGACCGGTGAGCGCGCGCGTGCACCGCGGCTGTGGGACGCTGCCCGCCGCAGCGAGCGCGCCGCCGGGGGCTGAGTCGCGCTACGTTATCCTAGGCGCCCGAGTGGACCGGCCCCGTGGCCGAAGGGGTTTGCGTGCTCGAACTGGTGAAGGCCGGCGGCTGGCCGATGATGCCGCTGCTGCTGCTGTCGGCGTTCGCGCTGGCGATCATCGTCGAGCGCTTCTGGGCCCTGCGTCGGCGTGCGGTGCTGCCGCCCGGCCTGGGCGACGAGGTCCGGGCCTGGGCCACGCGCGGCGCACTCGATCCGGCGCATATCGCCTCGCTGCGCGCGACCGCGCCGCTGGGTGCGTTGCTGGCGGCGGCGCTCGATGTCCGCGACCGGCCGCGCGAGGAGATCCGCGAGCGCGTCGAGGATGTCGGCCGCCATGTCGCGTTCGCGATGGAACGCCATCTCAATGCGCTGGGCACGATCGCCGCGGCCGGGCCGCTGCTGGGACTGTTCGGCACGGTGGTGGGCATGATCCAGATGTTCCTGGGCGTGATGGACCATGGCATCGGCGATGTCGACCAGCTCGCCGGCGGGATCGGCAAGGCGCTGGTGTGCGCGGCGACGGGCATGATCGTCGCGGTGCCGGCGCTGATGTTCCACCGGCATTTCCGCGCGCGGATCGATGGCTACATCGTGGCGATGGAGCACGAGGCGATCCTGCTGATGGACGCGATCGACCCGCGCACGGCGCGCCGCTCGCCGCCGGCCGCGCCGGGGCGGGGCTGAGCGATGCGCATCCGCGATCGGCGTGCGCGCGACGAGCCCGAGATCAACCTCGTGCCGTTGATCGACGTGATCCTGGTGTTGATCATCTTCTTCGTGATCACCACCACGTTCGACGCGCGCTCGGTGCTCAAGCTCGAGTTGCCACAGGCCACGGGCGAGCGCAACGATGTCCAGGCCGATACGCTGACGCTGCTGATCAACGCCGACGGCCGCTACTTCGTCGAGGACCGCGAGGCACTGCGCACCGATGTCGATGCGCTCAAGCGCACGATCGTCGAGGTCGCCGGCGACGACCGCGCGCGCGTGGTGCTGCTGCGTGCCGACGCCCGCACCCCCTGGCAGGCGGTTGTCACCGCCTACGATGCGCTCGGCCAGTTGGGCTTCACCCGCATCGCCAACGCAACCGCGCCGCAGACGGCCGGACGCGTGGGCGATCCCGCTTCACAGGAACGTTGACCTCATGGCTTCTCCTCCCCAAGGCGCGACACGCGCCGATCGCGCCTGGCCGGTCTACCGCCGGCTGCTGACCTTCGCCGGCGCCTACCGCGGGCTGCTGTCGGTCGCGCTGGTCGGCATGCTGATCGAGGCCGCCGCCGGCGGCGCCTTCACCAAGATGATGGAGCCGATCATCGACGAGACGTTCGTGTCGGCCAATGCCGGCGTGAACCTGTGGTTGCCGGCGGCAATCATCGCGCTGTTCGTGGTCCGCGGCCTGGCCGGCTATCTGGCCGACTACAACATGGCCAAGTCCGGGCGCGGCATCGCGCGGGACCTTCGCGTGCGCGTGCTCGCCAAGTACCTCGGGCTGCCGGGCATGCGCTTCGATGCCGAGCCGGTGCCGTCGATGCTGGTCCGACTGGGCTCGGACAGCGACCAGGTCTCGCAGGCCGCGATCGATGCCGCCAAGGTGATGCTGCAGCAGTCGCTGCAGATCATCGCCTCGCTGATCGTGATGCTGATGACCAGCTGGCAGGTCACGTTGACCATCCTGGCGATCGCGCCGCCGTTGTCGTGGATCATGGGCAAGGTCGCACGTCGCTACCGGCGCGTCAGCCACAGCATCCAGGACAGCGCCGCGCTGCTGATGCAGACCGCCGACCAGTCGCTGAGCAACCAGCAGGAAGTGAAGATCTACGGCGCCCAGGCGGCGGAGAACGCGCGCTATGCGGAAGTTGCCGAGCGGCATATGCGGCTCAACCTGAAGGTCGAGGCGACCCGCGCGATCTCCTCGGGCGTGGTCCAGCTCATGGGCTCGATCGGCCTGGCGCTGCTGCTGTTGATCGCCGGCTACGAGGCCTCGCAGGGCCGGCTGACCGCGGGTGGCTTCGTCGCGCTGATGATCGCGATGATGGCGATCATCCCCGCACTCAAGCAGCTGACCAATGTGCAGAACATGCTCCAGCGCGGGGTGGCTTCGGCCGAGCGGCTGTTCGAGATCCTCGATGCGCCCGACGAACACGACCCGGGCGTGCGGCCGCTGGCGCGCGCGCGCGGCGAGATCGAGTTCCGTCGCGTCGGCGCGCGCTATCCGGGGCAGGCCGAGCCGGCACTGGAGGATGTCAGCTTCGTCGCGCGCCCGGGCACCGTCACCGCGATCGTCGGCCGCTCGGGCAGCGGCAAGTCGACGCTGATCAAGCTGCTGCCGCGCTTCTACGAACACGAGACCGGCGAGATCCTGCTCGACGGCCATCCGCTGGAGGAGTACCGGCTGGCCGATGTGCGCCGGCAGATCGCGCTGGTCGGTCAACAGGTGATGCTGTTCGATGACACCGTCGCGGCCAATGTCGCCTATGGCGAGATGGCGGGCGCGCCGGCCGCGGCGCTCGAAGGCGCGATCCGCGGGGCGAATGCGATGGAGTTCGTCGACAAACTGCCCGACCGCCTGCAGAGCGGCATCGGCAATCGCGGCGGTCGCCTGTCAGGTGGCCAGCGGCAGCGCCTGGCGATCGCCCGCGCGATGCTCAAGGATGCGCCGATCCTGATCCTCGACGAGGCGACCGCGGCGCTGGACGCCGAATCCGAGCGCCTGGTGCAGGACGCGCTCGAGCATCTGATGCCCGACCGCACCACGCTGGTCATCGCCCACCGGCTGGCGACGATCGAGCATGCCGACCAGGTCCTGGTGCTCGACCAGGGCCGGCTGGTCGAGCGCGGCACCCATCGCGAACTGCTCGCGCGCGGTGGCCTGTACGCGCACCTGCATCGCATGCAGTTCCGCGAGGCCGAGCCGTCGGCGGAGCAGGGCGAGTGAAGGCGCCGGACTACTGGTTCGACGGCAGCCGCCCGCCACTGCATGCGCGGCTGCTCGCCCGCGTGTACGCACGCGCCAGCGCCTGGCGACGCGCGTGGCTGCGCACCCGCAAGGTCGCGCGGCCGGTGCTGGTCATCGGCAACCTGATCGCCGGTGGCAGCGGCAAGACGCCGTTGACGATCGCGATCGTCGAGCGCCTGCAGGCCGCCGGTTGGACGCCTGGCGTCGCCAGCCGCGGCTACGGCCGCGACGAGGCGGGGACCCCGCGCTGGGTGGAGCCGGTCAGCGATCCGCGCTGGTCGGGCGACGAGCCGGTGCTGATCGCCGCCCGCACCGGGGCGAAGGTCCGCGTGGATGCCGACCGGGTCGCGGCCGCGAACGCACTGATCAAAGCGGGCTGCGACATCGTGGTCTGCGACGACGGCCTGCAGCATTACCGCCTGCAGCGCGATGTCGAGATCGAGGTGATCGACGGCCGCCGTCGTTACGGCAACGGCGCACTGATCCCGGCCGGACCGCTGCGCGAGCCGGTCGAGCGTGGCGCGCGCTGCGACTTCCGCGTGCTCAATGCCGGCATGGACGACAGTCTCGAACCGGGGTTTGGCGAATGGCCGATGCGCCTGGAGACCGCGCACGCACTGCCGCTGGCCGGCGGGCGTGCGCGTCCGCTGTCGGCCTTCGCCGGGCAGCGCGTGCATGCGGTCGCCGGTATCGGCGATCCGGAGCGCTTCTTCGACACGCTGCGGCGTGAGCGCATCGCCGTGGTGCCGCATGCGTTCGCCGATCACCATCGCTACACGCCCGAGGACCTGCGCTTTGGCAGCGATCTGCCGGTGCTGATGACCGAGAAGGATGCGGTCAAGTGCATGCGGTTTGCCGGCGAGCGGCACTACAGCGTGCCGGTCACCGCGCGACTGCCCGAGGCATTCTGGATCGCGTTGCTCGATCGCCTCGAAGCGGTCCGCAGTCCGGCCGGCAAGGCCTGAGCGCGTTTGCAGGCGTAAGCGCTGTTCAGGACGCGCGCTTGACCGCCGCCATCGCACGCGCCCGTTCGGGCGGCGCGAAACTGTCGGCACGCGCCACTGGCCAGAACGTCCGGAATACCGCGTGCTCGGGCACGCCGGTCAGCAGTTCGCCGGGCTCCAGAAACCGGTAGAGCGCGGCGAGCGAGCGCACCTCGGTCGGCGAGACCCGGCGCAGGATATGCTCGGGCCCGATCTGCATCGGATGCTCGAGCCCGGCGGCGCCGAGCATGTCGCGCAGCCCGCGCAAGGTGTTCTGGTGGAAATGGAACACGCGCTCGGCCTTGTCGGGCACATCGAGCAGGCGCCAACGGCTCGGGTCCTGGGTCGCCACGCCGGTCGGGCAGCGGTCGTTGTGGCAACTGCGCGACTGGATGCAGCCCAGCGCGAACATGAAACCGCGGCCGGCATTGCACCAGTCCGCGCCCATGGCCAGTTGCCGGGCGATGTCGAAGCCGCTGGTGATCTTGCCTGCGGCGGCGACCCGGATGCGCTCGCGCAGCCCGATGCCCACCAGGGTGTTGTGCACCAGCATCAGCGCTTCCTGCAGCGGCAGCCCGACGTGGTTGATGAACTCCGACGGCGCCGCGCCGGTGCCGCCCTCGGCGCCGTCGACGACGATGAAGTCGGGCAGGATGCCGCTCTCGAGCATCGCCTTGGCGATGCCGAACCATTCCCAGGGATGGCCGATCGCCAGCTTGAAGCCAACCGGTTTGCCGTCCGACAGCGTCCGCAGCCGCGCCACGAATTCCAGCAGTCCCAGTGGGGTGGAGAACGTGGAATGCGCCGCCGGCGACTCGCAATCGATCCCGACCGGGATGCCGCGGGTCTGGGCGATCTCCGGCGTGACCTTGGCGCCGGGCAGCAGCCCGCCGTGGCCCGGCTTGGCGCCCTGCGAGAGCTTGATCTCGATCATCTTGACCTGCGCTTCGGCCGCGTGCCGGGCGAAGCGGTCCTCGTTGAAGCGGCCCTGCTCATCGCGGCAGCCGAAGTAGCCCGAGGCGATCTCCCACACCAGGTCGCCGCCGTGTTCGCGGTGGTAAGGCGAGATCGCGCCTTCGCCGGTGTCGTGATAGAAGCCGCCGCGCTGCGCACCCAGGTTCAACGCACGGATCGCATTGGCCGACAACGAACCGAAGCTCATCGCCGAGATGTTGAACACGCTGGCGGCGTAGGGCTGCGCGCTTTCCTCGCCAACCGGGATGCGGAAATCGTGCGACTGCGCATGCGCGGGCACCAGCGAATGATTGATCCATTCGTACTGCGTGCCGTACATCGGCAGCTCGCTGCCGAACGGCACCACGTCGCTGACATTCTTCGCGCGCTGGTAGACCAGCGCACGCTGCTGGCGCGAGAACGGCACCTCGTCCTGGTCGTCCTCGATGAAGTACTGGCGGATCTCGGGCCGGAAGGATTCCAGGCCGTAACGGAAATGCGCGGTCAGCGGATAGAGCCGGCGCAGCGTCGCCCGGCGCTGCAGCAGATCCAGCGTGCCCAGGCCCGCCAGCGCCAGGAACACCGCCGCGGCGACCGCCCAGGCGCCCGAATGCAGCGTCCATGCGCAGACCAATGCGATGGCTGCCATGACGACCGAAACGCCATATGCCAGGTAACGAACCATCCGACTCCTTCGTGCGGCCCGGCGGGCGCCGGTCCCGATGCGGACGGCCATGGTAGGAGAGGGGGCGACCGGCCGGCCACCCTGGATCTGAACGGTTCGCCGACGGGGCGATGGCTTCACGGCGGATTGGCGCTTGGCTGCCTAGGCTGAGCCCACGCTTTTCGATCGCCTTTGAGCCATGCGCCGCGCCGCTTCCTTTCCCACTGCCCAGCACCAGGTCATCCTCGCCGAGCTGGCGCGCGCGACCCGGGCCGGACATCCCGATGCGGACTGGCACGAAGTCGAGCCGCTGATGCGGCAGGTCTGGGAATCGGCGTCGCGCGGTGCGAGCTGGGAGCAGGTGCGGCCCCAGGCTGCCACGCATTGGCGGTCCGGCGACCAGTACCCGTGCCCGGCGGTCGTGCTGTCGCCGACGATGCACGCTGCCGAGATCGCGGCCTGGACGAGCGCAGACGCGCACCAGGCGCCCCGATCCGAGGCCGGCCCTGCGCCCCACTCGCCGATGCCGCATACGTCCGACAAGGAGACGCACTGATGCCTGCACGCGCCGTTTGGCGGGTCCTGGTCCTGCCGGCCTATGTGGTGCTGGCGGGTGCGGTGTTCGCATTCGCACTGGCCCGCACCCAGGGCTCGATCATCGGTGGCCTCGCCGCACTCGCGCCCTGGGCGCTGGTGGTCTCAGGCGTGTTGGCCGGGATGCTGGTCGTGGCCGGGCTGCTGCGCTGGCGTCGGCGGATGGCGACCATGCGTCGGGCCGTGCGGAACGCCAGGATCCGCGCGGCCGACGGCCGGCGCACGTCGGCCGGACGGGCGTTGTGGACGCAGATGCGGACCGATTCGGCGGCGGGCGCGGCGCGCAAGGAGCGTCGCTCGGGCGTGCAGGCGGCCGGCGTGCGGTCCTGAGCGCAACGCGTTGCATCACCTGCGCCGTCCTGGGCGTGCCGATGACCGGCAGCCCCGTTGACATTGCGTGCCCTCGCACCGTCCGCAAGTAACGCGGTCGCGGTCGCGGCTCCAGCATCCGGACGGGACGTGAGGCGACGCCGATCGCATGTGCCTGATCCCGTCGCCGCACCGGCCTTGCGTCCCGGTCGCCATGCGAGAATCGCGCCATGGACGTCCCCGCTGATTTCATCGTCGCCATTCCGGCCCGCTATGCCTCGACCCGCCTGCCCGGCAAGCCCCTGCAACCGCTGGGCGATGCCCCGCTGGTGCTGCACGTGGCGCAGCGTGCGCTGGAGGCCGGCGCGGCCGAAGTCTGGGTGGCCACCGACGATGTCCGGGTCCGCGATGCGCTGGCGGATACCCCGGTCCGTGTGGCGATGACCTCGCCCGCGCATCCGTCGGGCACCGACCGGCTGGCCGAATGCGCCGCGCTTGCGGGCTGGGCGGACGAGCGGGTGGTCGTGAACCTGCAGGGCGACGAGCCGTTCGCGCCGGCTGCCGGTATCCGTGCGGTCGCCGCGCTCGCGGCGCAGCCGGAGGTCGCCCTGGCCACGCTGGCCGCGCCGATCGACGATGTCGAGACGCTGCTCGACCCGAATGCGGTCAAGGTCGTGCTCGGCGCGGGCGGCAACGCGCTCTACTTCAGCCGGGCGCCGGTGCCATGGCCGCGCGATGCGTTCGCCCGCGACCGGACGACGATGCCGCCTGGCCAGTGGTGGCGGCATATCGGGATCTACGGCTATCGCGCAGGCTTCCTGCGCCGGTTCGCCGCGATGGCGCCCGGGCACCTGGAACAGGTCGAGATGCTCGAGCAACTGCGCGTGCTCGAAGCCGGGCTCCGGGTTGCCGTCGGCCCGACCCCCGCGCCGTTCCCGCCCGGCGTCGATACCCCTGAGGACCTGGCGCGTGCCCAGGCCCGGTTGTCGGCTGCCGATGGCGGTCGTGCGGGCGGCGCCTGAGCGACCGCGCTGCTGTGCCACCGGCGCTCTCGACAGGGCGGCGGGGCGGGATCCCGCATAATCGCGGCATGAACGACGCCGTTGCAGCGCCCGAGTTTCCCGCCGACCTGGCGTGGCTGAACCTGCGCGATCCGCTGCGCATGGCGCAGCTGCGCGGGCGGGTCTGTGCGCTGGCGTTCGTCAACCTCGGGTCGGCCTGGTGCCAGCAGCGGCTGGCCGATCTGGGCCATCTGCGCGCGCGTCATCGCGACCGCCTGCAGGTGGTCGTCGTCCACGTGCCGCGTTTCGACGCCGAACGCGACGCCAAGCGCAGCGCGCACCGCGTCGACCTGCAGCAGTACGACTTCCCGGTCGCGCACGACCGCGACTGGACCGCCTGGCAGCACTTCGGGCTCGATGCCTGGCCGACGGTGCTGCTGATCGATGGCGACGGGCGGGTGCGCGAGCGCATCGTCGGCGAGAACGGCATCCGCGACCTCGATGCGCGGATCGGCACGCTGGTCGAGGCGCTGACACCGCAAGCACTTGCCGGCGATCCGATCCGCCTGCGCCGCGACAGCGATTCCGCGCTGCCGCTGCGGTTCCCGGCAGGACTGGCGGTCTCGGGCGATCTGCTCTATGTCGCCGATTGCGGGCATCACCGCGTGCTCGAATGCGATGCCCGCGGGCGCCTCCTGCGCCAGTTCGGCAGCGGCAGCGCCGGCTTCATCGATGGCCCGATGGAACTGGCCGCACTGACCCGGCCGCACGGCCTGTGCCTGGCCGGTGGCGCGCTCTATGTCGCCGATACCGGCAACCATGCGGTGCGCCGGATCGACCTGCGCAGCGGCGACGTGTCCACGGTCTGCGGTGCCGGCCGGCCCGGCGACACCATGGTGGGATCGTTGGCCGACCCGCGCTCGGTCGTGCTCGACCAGCCGCGCGCCGTCGTGCTGTCGGGCGACCGCCTGTACGTCGCGACCGCGGGCGATAACCGGATCTGGCAACTGGACCTGGGCCAGGCCCGGATCGCGCCGCTGTGCGGCAGCGGTGCACTGGGCCTCCGCGACGGCGTGGGCGAGGCGGCGGCATTCGCCGAACCGGTGGCGCTGGCCTGCGTGCAGCACACGCTCTACGTCTGCGATGCCGCGGGCTCGGCGATCCGCAGCGTCCACCTGCCCACCGGGCGCGTCGCCACGCTGGTCGGCGGCGGGCCGTGGCAGTTCGGCGCCCTCGACGGCGCGCGCGACGACGCGCAGTTGCAGGCGCCCCAGGCGCTGGCGCTCGATCCCGAGTCGCCGGTGCTGTGGATCGCCGACAGCGGCAACGACACCTTGCGCCAGTTGCGTCTGGGCGGGGGCGCGCTGTCGACAGTCGCACTGCCCCAGCGCTTGCATGGGCCCGCGGCCCTGGCCGTCGCGAACGGACAGGTGTGGATCGCCGATACCGATGCCCATGCCGTACTGCGGCTGGACTCGACCACCGGCGCGCTGCGCCACGTGCCGGTGGGCGAATGACCGGAACGACGAAAGTGCGCGGCGCGCGGCCGACATTCGATGGCAAGGCATTCGTCGCAGGCCTGAGCACCGCGCCGGGCGTCTATCGCATGATCGCGGCCGACGATGCGGTGCTCTACGTCGGCAAGGCGGCGGATCTGCGCAAGCGTGTGGCGAGCTATTTCAACGCCACGCCCAAGGCGACGCGGACGATGGCGATGATCGCGCAGATCGCGCGCATGGAAGTCACCGTCACCCGCACCGAGGCCGAGGCGCTGTTGCTGGAAAACCAGCTGATCAAGTCGCTCAAGCCGCGCTACAACGTCTCGCTGCGCGACGACAAGAGTTATCCCTACGTGCTGGTGACCCGCGACACCTGGCCGCGGATCGCCGTCCATCGCGGCCCGCGCAACGTGCCCGGACGCTACTTCGGGCCGTACCCGGGCGTGACCGCGGTGCGCGAAACGCTGAATCTGATGCAGAAGCTGTTCAAGCTGCGCAATTGCGAGGACAGCGTGTTCCGCAACCGCTCGCGGCCCTGTCTGCAGCATCAGATCGGTCGCTGCACCGCGCCATGCGTCGGGCTGGTATCGGAGCGCGAGTACGCCGACGCGGTCCGGCGCGCGTCGATGTTCCTCGAAGGTCGCAGCGATGCGTTGACCGACGAGGTCACGCGCGACATGGAAGCGGCGGCCGAACGCCTGGATTTCGAGGAGGCCGCGCGCTTGCGCGACCTGCTGGGCAACATGCGCGGCATGCAGGCGCGCCAGTACGTCGACGGCAAGGTCGCCGAACTCGATGTGCTCGCCTGCGCGATGCGCGGCACCCATGCCTGCGTACTGCTGCTGTCGTTCCGCGACGGCCGCAACCTCGGCACGCGTGCGTTCCATCCGCGCACCAACGGCAGCGAGGACCCGGCCGAGGTGCTCGCCGCGTTCGTGTCCCAGCACTACGCCGAACAGGTGCCGCCGCGCGAGATCGTGCTCGATCGCACGATTGAGGATGTCGCGCTGCTCGAACAGGCCTTCAGCGAGGCGGCCGGGCGCCGGGTGCAGCTTAAGTGCAACGTGCGCGGCGATCGCGCGCGCTATGTCGACCTGGCACGGCGCAATGCCGAGATCGCGTTGACCAGCGAACTCGGCAGCCAGGCCGCGCAACAGGCGCGCGCCGAGTCGCTGCGCGACATGCTGGGCCTGGCCGAGCCGGCGCAGCGGATCGAGTGCTTCGACATCAGCCACACGATGGGCGAGGCCACGGTGGCCTCGTGCGTGGTGTTCGATGCGCAGGGGCCGGTGCGCAGCCAGTACCGTCGCTACAACATCGCCGGCATCGAGCCGGGCGACGACTACGCCGCCATGCACCAGGCGCTCACCCGGCGCTTTCGCAAGGTGGCCGAGGAGGGCGGGGTGATGCCCGACGTGCTGCTGATCGACGGCGGTGCCGGCCAGGTGGCGCAGGCGCGCGCGGTGCTCGACGGCTACGGCATCACCGGCATCTGCCTGGTGGGCGTGGCCAAGGGCGAGGCGCGCAAGCCGGGCGACGAGACCTTGCTGCTGCCCGCCACCGACGGGCAGCCGGCGCGCGAACTCAAGCCCGGCGCTGCCTCGCCCGGGCTGCAACTGGTGCAGCAGGTGCGCGACGAGGCGCACCGCTTCGCGATCACCGGCCATCGCGGCCGGCGCCAGAAGGCGCGCAACACCAGCCGGCTGGAAGACATTCCCGGCATCGGCCCGCGCCGCCGCGCGAGCCTGCTCAAGCATTTCGGCGGACTCGGCGGTCTGAAGGCAGCCGGCGCGGAGCAGATCGCGCAGGTCGAAGGCGTCAATGCAGCACTCGCACAGCGCATCTATGCGACCCTACACGGGCTCGATGCCGGCACGCCCGGTGCCGGCCAGGACTGATTGCCACGAGTTTGCGATGAAATTGACGATTCCCACCTGGCTCACGCTGCTGCGGATCCTGATGATCCCGGTGCTGGTGCTGGTGTTCTACCTGCCGTTCAAATGGACCAACTTCGCCGCCGCGTTCGTGTTCGGGCTGGCGGCGGTCACCGACTGGCTCGACGGCTGGATCGCACGTCGCTACGGCCTGTCCTCGGCGTTCGGCGCGTTCCTCGATCCGGTCGCCGACAAGCTGATGGTTGCCGTGGCGCTGTTTCTGATCGTGCAGGGGCACCCGTCGCCGTGGATGGCGATCTGGGCGGCGGTGATCGTCGGGCGCGAGATCGCGGTCTCGGCGCTGCGCGAGTGGATGGCCGAGCTTGGGCAGCGCGCGACGGTCAAGGTTGCGGCGATCGGCAAGATCAAGACGATCGCGCAGATGGTCGCGCTGCTGTGCCTGCTGTACTCGGTCTCGCCCGAGCGGCCCGCGCCGCCGCTGCCGTGGCTGGGGCGCGAGATCTTCGTCATCGGCGACTGGCTGCTGGCGCTCGCCGCGCTGCTCACGCTGTGGTCGGGACTGGCGTATCTGCGCGCGGCCTGGCCGATCATGCGCGCGGCCGAACGCAGCAAGTATTGACACCCCGCCGGCGAACGGTAGAATTTCGCCTCCCAAGCGGGAATAGCTCAGTTGGTAGAGCACGACCTTGCCAAGGTCGGGGTCGCGAGTTCGAGTCTCGTTTCCCGCTCCAGTTTCAAACGCGAAACCCCGGGTGGCACGCGGGGTTTCGTTTTGTCGGCAGGGTCTGCGGATCCCGACGACGGGTCACCGGCCTGGTGGCAGAGTGGTTATGCAGCGGATTGCAAATCCGTGTACGCCGGTTCGATTCCGACCCAGGCCTCCAGCCGGCGCACCACTCGGGTCGCAGGCAGGGTACAATTGAAGTCATGCGGGAATAGCTCAGTTGGTAGAGCACGACCTTGCCAAGGTCGGGGTCGCGAGTTCGAGTCTCGTTTCCCGCTCCAGTTCGAAGAAAGACCCCGCGCAAGCGGGGTTTTTCGTATGTGCGACACGCGGTCATGCCGGTCGGCCACGCTTGGGTTTCAATTCCCGGGGCGCTCAGGCACGCTTGGCGCCGCCGCCCGGATGGCGAAACTGGTAGACGCACCGGACTTAAAATCCGTTGGCCGCAAGGCCGTGCCGGTTCGATTCCGGCTCCGGGCACCATCGCAGGCAGCGTAGGCGACTGCCGCGTGAACACGCGGCGCGCCTGTGCACCGTGTCATGTCGCCTTCACCCGGCGGACCCTAGATTCTTCGGTGACGTTCATAGGGGATCGAGGCGCATCGCGACCGCGGATGCGATGCAAGGTATGGCCGCCTCCAGAGTCCGCGACGATTTCCAGCTCGCGATCGTGTCCCTGCTCGGGCTCACGACGCTGCTGACGCTGTCGGGCTTCATGCTCTGGCGCAGCCTGCGCGGGGAATGGACGCTGGCCGCGTTCGACGCGCTCGTGATCCTGGCGATCGCCGTGGTCGTGGGGCGCGCCTGGCGCACCGGCCGGACCGACGCGGCCGGCGGGCTGATGGCGCTGCTGAACTCCGGCTTCTGCGCCGTGGCCTGCGTGCTGATCGGCGATGCCGCCAGTGGCTGGGTGTATGTGGTCCTGATGACCAACTTCTACATCGCGCGTCCCCATATCGCCGCGTGGTGCGGGGCCCTGCTGATCGTGGCTGCGACGATGCTCTTGATCGTGCCCGATGCGAGCCTCGGGCGGTTGGCGACCGCGATCACCTGGTCATTGGTGTATGCGTTCTCGTTCGCCTTCTCGCGCCGCCTGCGCGACTACAGCGATTCGCTGGAGCGCCGCGCCATGCTCGACCCGCTGACCCGGCTGCCCAATCGCGGCGCGATGGAAGCGCATCTGCGCAGCCTGGTGGACGATCGCCGGCAGCCCGGGATTGGCCTGCTGGTGCTGGACCTTGATCGCTTCAAGGCGGTCAACGACACCTTCGGCCATGCGGTCGGCGATGCGGTGCTGGTCGAGCTGGGCACGATCCTGCGCGACACGCTGCGCGAGGGCGATGCGGTCTACCGCTTCGGCGGCGAGGAGTTCGTGCTCGTGCTGCCCGCAGACGACGATGCGGGCCTGCTGGCCGCGGCCGAGCGCGTGCGGGGGGAGGTCGAACGGCGTCTGCGCAGTCCGGCCGGCCCGATCACGGTGTCGGTCGGTGGCGCCATGCTGGCTGCCGAGCACGATTGGCAGGACTGGTTCGGCCGGGCCGATACCTCGCTCTACCTCGCCAAGCGTGCAGGCCGCAACCGCACGCATATCGCCCAGGGCCTGGACTGACACAGCGTCGCCGGTGGCCCGTCGACGCTGCGGGTCAGGGCAGGAGCTCGAGCAGGCGTTCGGTCGGTCGGCCGATGACGGCGCGGTCGCCGTGCACCAGGATCGGGCGCTCGATCAGCTTCGGATGGGCCGCCATGGCCGCGATGATCGCCGCGTCGTCGAGCGCCGGGTCGGCCAGGCCCAGGTCGGCATAGACCGCCTCGCCCGTGCGCAGCAGCGCCCGCGGGGCGAGGTCCAGGTGCTGCAGCAACTCGTGCAGCGCAGCGGCATCGGGTGGGGTCTCCAGATAGTGCACCACCTGCGGCGCGATGCCGCGTGCCTGCAGCAGCTCGAGCGCGGCGCGCGATTTCGAGCAGCGGGGGTTGTGATAGAGGACGAAGGGATCACTCATGTCGCGGGAGGTTCGCTATCGGAAGAAGGGGGACGCGTGCCGCTGCGCCGTGCAACCACACCGGTCGCGGTCACGTCGGCGGTGGTGTTGGTGACGGTCGCGAAGGCGTCGGGCAGGGTGTCGACGGCCAGCAGCACGCCGAGTGGCTCCACCGGCAGGCCGACGGCCTGGGTGACCGGCAGGTTGTTGGTCATGAAGCTGACCTGCCCGGGCAGGCCCACCGAGCCCATGCTGATCACGATGGCGAGCGCGACCGCGATCGCCAACTGGCCGGCGCCCAGCTCGATGCCGTAGATCCAGGCGATGAAGCTCACCACGCTCAAATACTGCACCGGGCTGGCAATGCGGAACAACGAGACCGCCATCGGCAATACCAGCGAAGTCACCGCCAGTGGATAGCCCAGGCGGCTGCGCGCGCTGTCGACCATCACCGGCAGCGCGGCCAGCGACGACTGGGTGCTCGCCGCGATCGCCTGCACCGGCAACAACGCCGCGGCAAAGCGCGCCGGCCGCTCGCCGGCGACGACGACCGCGATGACGTACATCAGCAGCGTGATCGCCACATACAGCACGCACTGCAGCGCGATATAGGTGCCCAGTGCGGCGAACACGCCCAGGCCGACATGCGCGCAGACCGACAGCACCAGCGCGAACACGCCCAAGGGCGCCGCGACCAGCACCCAGCGCACGACCACGATCATCGCATCGGCGATCGTGCGCACCAGCTCGAGCATGCGTTCGCGGCGCGCGGCCTCCAGACGGGTCAGCGCGAAACCGAAGAACATCGAGAACACCACCAGCGGCAGCATCGCGCTGGCGGCCGCGGCGGCGATCGCGTTGCTGGGGATCAGGCTGGTGATCCACAGACCGAACGCCGGTGCCTGCGGCAGCACGTCGGGCGCGCCGATCGCGGCGCGGAACAGCGCGGCCTGGGACTCGTCGCGCGGCACCAGCGACAGCAGTGCCGGCGCGGCGAGTGCGGCGAACGTCGCCGACAGCGCCAGCATCACGACGAAGGTGCCCATCGCCAGGCGCGCGGTGCGCCCGGACGCGGCGGCATCGGACGCGGCATTGACCCCCACGACCACGAGCGCTGCGACCAGCGGCACCACCGTCATCTGCAGCGCATGCAGCCACAGCGTGCCGATCGGCTGGGCGATGTCGGCAGTGCGTACCGCGATCCGGGGGTCCCAGGCGGCCAGCGCCAGTCCGATGACGGCACCGGCCAGCAGCGCGAGCAGCACGCGCGCGGGCATCGACAGACGGAAGCGGGCGGGCGCGGACGGGCTGGGCGTCATCGGTCGGGTCGGCAGGGGCGGGCCCGGCGAGCATGCCATGCCGACGGCCGTGTGCGATGCCGGTCGGTCATCGCGCTGCGGGGGCGTCCAGCGTCAGCGTCAGCATGTCCCGATGGCCGTCGACGAAACCCGCCCGCAGGTACAGCGCCTTGGCGCGCGGGTTGTGGTGGTGCACCTCCAGCCGCAGCATCGCCACGCCCCAGGCGCGACTGCGTTCGGCCGCTAGGGCCAGCGCCTGCGCGCCCAGGCCGCGGCCGCGCGCCTGCGGCGCGACATAGAGCTCGTCGAGCAGCGCGAACGCGCCGCCCTGTTCGAGGCTGAAGCCCCGGGTGAGCACCAGATAGCCATCGTCGCCGCCGTCGCCGAGCAGCAGCACCACGCCGTGTATGGGGTCGGCCAGCAGGGTATCGAGCCCGGCGCCAACGCGGACCGGATCGAACACCAGGCGGTCTTCCGCATAGAACGCACGCATCATTGTCAGCACATGCGCGCGATCGGCGGCGGTCGCATCGCGCGCATGGAGCGCCGGATCGACAGGACGCAGCATCGGATACCTCCAGAAACGACAGGGCGCCCATTGTCGCCCGGAGGCGAACGGGGCTCAGGCGGGAAGCGGGACGAGATCGCGGATCGACACGATGCCCAGACCCGGCGCATCGCCGATGGTGATGGACGGGCCGTCGAAATGGACACCGCCCTCGACCGGGTCGTAGGCGCACAGCGACGGGCCATCGAGATCGACCTTGGTGATCGCGTCGGCCTTGGCGACCGCCAGGTGCACCGCCGCGGCGACACTGATGCTGCTCTCGAGCATGCAGCCGATCATGCAATCGATGCCGTGCAGGGCGGCGATGTCGGCCAGCCGGATCGCGTTCGACAGCCCGCCGGTCTTCATCAGTTTGATGTTGACGATGTCGGCCGCGCGCATCCGGATCAGTTCGATCAGCTCGACCGGGCCGAACACGCTTTCATCGGCCATGACCGGGACCGCGACGCGGTCGGTGACGAACTTCAGGCCCTGCAGGTCGTGCGCCGGCACCGGTTGCTCGAGCAGTTCGGCCTGGATGCCGGCCGCCTCCAGCCGGTGCACCGTCTGCACGGCCTGCTTGGGCGACCAGCCCTGGTTGGCATCGAGCCGCAGCGTGGCGCGACCGTCGACCGCGGCGTGGACCGCGCGGATGCGTTCGAGGTCCAGCGCGGTGTCCTGGCCGACCTTGACCTTCAGTGCGCGGAAGCCGCGTGCGAGCGCGGCCTGGGCGTCGGCGACCATCGTGTCGACGTCGCCGACGCTGATCGTGAGGTCGGTGGCGAGGACCGGTTCGCCGCCGCCGCCGAGGATGCGGTACAGCGGCGCACCGTGCAGCTGCGCGAACAGGTCGTAGAGTGCGATCTCGACCGCGGCCTTGGCGCTGGTGTTGCGGACCAACGCGGTCTGCACCAGGCGCACGAGGCGGTTGAGGTCGCCGACCTCCTGGCCGACCAGTCGGGGCGCGATGACCTGTGCGATCGCCGCGACGATCGCGCCCTGCGTGTCGCCGGTGATCACCGCGGTCGCGGCGGCTTCGCCATGGCCGACGTGACCGGTATCGGTGTGGATCGTGACGACGACGTCCTCGACCCGTTCGACCGTGCGCAGCGCGGTCTTGAACGGCGTCCTGAGCGGCACGCGCAGCATGTGCAGGCGAATGTCGGTGATCTTCATGGCGGCAGGTCCGGGCAGGGCGGTCAGCGCACGCGCTGGAGGCTGGTGATGCGCTCGATGGTCGGCGCGCCGTCGCCGCCCAACAGGGGCAGCAGCGGGGTCACCACCACGCCATTGAGCGCCAGTCGCGCGAGCTGACCGTCGGCGCCGCGCAGCGAAGTGCCGGCGGTGTCGTGGATCACGTAAGGATCGCCGTCGACGTGGCCGATCACCATCATCACGTGGCCCGGGATGAATACCAGGTCGCCGACATCGGTCTGCCGCAGCAGGCGCAGGCGCGCCTCGCGCGACATCGTCGGCGCGAACGCGACCCGGTCCAGCGACGGGCTCGTGGCCTGCGCACTGGTGTTGCGCGGCAGCAGGATGCCCATGCTGCGGTAAATCTCCGAGACGAAGCCGCTGCAGTCGCGCGCGTTGTACGAGTGCCCCCAACCGTAGCGCTCGCCGAGGAACTTGAACGCCTGCCGGATCAACTGCGCGCGGGTGTACACGAGCGCGTCATCGGCGACGTCGGCTGACTGCGGCAGCATCGCAGGTGTGAACGCGAGATCGCCGGTCGCGGTGCGCACCGGCAGTTCCACGACGCGGCCGTACCAGGGGATCTGGCCATTGAGCACACGGTCGCCGGGCCAGTCGAGTGCGGGCACGCGCACGCCCATCTCCAACTGCACCTCGGAGACCTCGGGGGCCTGCGGCGTGTAGACGGTACGCGCGGTCGCGCCGGTGACGATCGGCCCGCGCGCCGCGCGCGCGACGTAGTCGGCGACCGCCTCGCGTGTACCCAGGGCGACCTGCGCGGCGTCGATCCAGGCCGCGTAGCGCTCGCTGACGACGAAGTACCAGGCGCCGTCGCGGCTCGCGTGCACCACTGCGACCGGTGTGCCAGGAAACAAGGCATCTTCCTGGAAGCGGTCGATGTCGGTGTCGTCGGGGCGGCTGAACACCCGCGTGCGGGTCGGGAATGCACGCAGGTCGGCGCGGCGCACGACCAGTCCGAAGCGGGGCGATGGCGCGGCGGGCAGGGCGGCCAGGTCGACATCGGCAAGCAGGCGGTCGAGCGCCGCTGCATCCAGCACGCGGCCATCGAGGGTGTAGCGGGGCTGCGACGGGCGCGCCGACACCGCCTCGACCCAACCGGCGACCGTCGCGCGGTCGAGTGTGTCGGGCAATGCGAGCACGTCGTGGATTGAGGGATCGTCGCGCCGCATCGCGGCGTTCTGGGCCGCGATCGCCTCGCGGTCGAGCAGGCGCGCATCGGGTGCGTCGAGCCGGTCGATCCAGTACTGCGGATCGAGCTGCGCGCGCGTCATGCCGGGGATTGCCGGCGTCGTCGCCGATGCGCTTGCTGCCAGCAGCGATGCCAGCACCGTGCCGGCCACCTGCCGCCATGCACGCCGGCGTGCGGGCGAGGCACGCAGGTGCGTCCGCATCATGGCCGTTGTCGTCTGCATCGAAGCTCCTGCGTGGCGGCCGCACGGGCCGCGGGGACGCTTCGAGCATAGGTGTTTTGCCGCAGTGGACAAGCCGGCCGATGCGATTGACAAGGCTGGGGGCGCGGTGTAATCAAAACGTCATCGTGTCGCGCCGCATGGGGAGCGGGCGCACAGCAGCAGGCCGGCATCGAGGCGTGGATCGCGCGCGGTGCATCGGCTGCGCCCGCCACGCCATCGCCAGGGGAATGCCGCATGCCCGTAACGCCCAGACACCTCCGTTCGAGCCGTTGTCCGCTCGCCCTTGCGTTGCTGGCGGCCATCGCGATGCCGGCCGCGGCGCAATCGACCGACACCCGCGTCAACACGCTCGACCAGGTGCAGGTCACCGGTTCGCGCATTGCCCGGACCGAGGTCGAAGGCCCGGCGCCGGTCACGGTGATCACCGCCGAGGACATCCAGAAGCAGGGCTTCAGCACGGTCTGGGAATCGCTGGGCACGCTCACCCAGTTCACCGGCAATACGCTCAACGAGTCCGATCAGACCGGTAACGCGCCCAACGGCCAGTTCATGAACCTGCGTGGCCTGGGCCCGGGCTACCAGCTGATCCTGCTCAACGGCCAGCGCCTAGCCGACTATCCGCAGCCCTACGGCTCCAACGGCACTGCGGTGAGCCTGGGCAGCATTCCTGCGGCGGCGATCGAGCGCATCGAGGTCATGAGCGGCGGCGCGTCGGCGATCTACGGGTCCGATGCGGTCGCCGGTGTGGTCAATATCATCACCAAGGAGAACTTCAGCGGCGACACCATCCGCCTGCGCGGCGGCACCACGTCCGGGGGCGGCGGCGACAGTGGACTGTTCCAGTGGACCGGCGGGCGGACCGGTGATCGCTGGAGCCTGACCTATGCGCTCGAGCGTCTGGATCGCGAAGAGATCGTCGCCTCGCAGCGCGATCTGACCTATCTGGCGCATCCGCAGTACCGCACGAACCCCGAGCGACCGACGGCATCGATCAGCGGTGTGTACTTCCGGGCCGGGCAGACCTATCTGTGGCGGGACGATGCGGGCACGTTGTCGCCGTCCTACCCAGCGATGCTGGAGGCCTGCGAGGCGACCAACCCGAACTTCGTACCCTTCCATTCGGCATCGAGCGTCGCCGTGCCCAACCGCTGCGGCGCGCTCGACTACTACAACGCGCGCTCGATCCAGAACGCCTACGGCAAGACCTCCGGCTACCTGTCGGGCAGCTTCGATTTCAGCGACACGCTGACCGGCTATGTGCAACTGCTGGGCAGCGATTCCAACGACAAGAGTTCGAGCCAGACGCACTACTACATCGGCGAAGGGCCGTTCACCGTGCAGGACCCGACGCGGGGCCTGGTGACTGCGCAGCGCATCTTCCTGCCCGAGGAAGTCGGCGGCACCAAGTACATCGAATACGACGAGCGCGCCTGGTCCATCAACGCCGGCCTGCGCGGCACACTCGGCGACGGCCGCTTCGACTGGGATGCCAGTGTCACCTCGTCGCGCTTCGAGATCACCACCACGCGCCCCCGCTTCCTGACCCGCGCGGTGCGCGATCATTACATGGGCCCGGTGCTCGGCCACACCGCCGATGGCACCGAGATCCGCGAGTTCTACACCGACCGGCTGTTCGCGCCGGGCTCGGCCGCGCTGTATGACCAGCTCACCACCACCGTGGTCAGCAGCGGCGTGTCCAAGTCCGACCAGGCCCAGTTCGTCTTCAGTGGCCCGCTGTTCGATCTGCCGGCCGGCCCACTGCAGATGGCGGCCGTCGTCGAAGCGGCGAAGCAGTCGTATTCGCTCACGCCCGACCCGCGCACCACCGTCGACTACACCGGTCCGGACCGTGTCTACAATCTCACCAGCACGCCGGGCGGCGGACCGCGCAACCGCTACGCGGCCGGCCTCGAACTCCGCGTGCCGGTCTTCTCGAGCTTGGAGGCCACGCTCGCCGGTCGTTACGACAAGTACGACGACATCACCTCGGTCGACGACGCCATCACCTGGCAGGCCGGCCTGGAGTGGCGTCCCTTCAAGACGCTGCTGCTGCGCGGCGCGCACGCAACGAGTTTCCGCGCCCCCGATCTGCTCTGGGTCTACGCCGGCACCACGGGCTCCAATCCCTTCGTCGACGACGAATACCTGTGCCGCCTCAACGGCATCGCCGCCGAAACGCCCGAGTGCACGGCCGCGTACAACTACCAGACCTACATGACCCAGTCCTCCAATCCGTTGCTCGAAGAGGAGAAGGGCAAGTCCACGACCTTGGGCGTGGTCTGGGACGCGCTGCCGAATCTGTCGCTCAGTGTCGACTGGTACCGCATCGAACTCGAAGGCCGGGTACAGGCACTGTCCAACAGCTACTACCTGGAGCAGGAGGCCAACTGCCGGCTCGGCCGGGACCGCAACGGCAATGCCGTCGACACCGGGTCGCAATCGTGCCAGTTCTATGCCGGCGCGGTGGAGCGCGTGGTCTCCGACCTCAACCCGGACGGCCGCATCACCCGCTTTGCGACCTATCCGATCAATGCCGCGCTGATGCGCACCGAAGGGCTCGATGCATCGCTTCGCTACGGACTCGATCTGGGCAATTGGGGCGATCTGAACCTGCAGGCCGGTTACACCCATGTGCTCGAATTCGAAGTCGCGCAGTTCGGCGACGAGGCGCCGCGCGATGTGCGCAGCACGGTCGAGTACAACAGCCAACGCAGTCGTGCGAACTGGCGCGCCGCCTGGTCGAATGCGGACTGGAACGCCAGTCTCTACGGCTACCGCTACGGCAGTCGTCCGAACTACAACGGCACCGCGATTCCGGGCCGGACCTCGGCCTATGTGATCTGGAACGCCGACGTATCGCATGCGATCACCGACAACGTGACGCTTGGCGTGAGCGTGCTGAACCTGCTCGACGAGATGCCGCCGCGCGACGATTCGCACACGGCCTGGCCGTACTTCGCCAGTGCCTACAGCGCGATCGGTCGCCAGGTGTTCGCCAACATCACTTTCGATTTCTGAGGCATGCGCGCCACTCGCCTGGCCTGGGCGCTGGCGGGCTGGCTGGTCGCCGGCCTGCCCGCAGGGGCCGCTGTGCCTGTCCCACCTGCGCGGCTGGCGGCGCTGGTCGACGCCGCGGCCGAGCGCTACGCGCTGCCCGGCATCGCGGTCGGCGTGGTGGTCGATGGCGAGGTCGTACTGCGGCACACGCGCGGCGAGTTGCGTGCGGGCGAGGGCGAGGCCGTCGATGCCGAAACGCTGTTCAAGATCGCCTCCAACAGCAAGGCGATGACCGGTGCGGTGCTCGCACGGCTGGTCGATGCCGGGCGGCTGCGCTGGGACGATCCGGTGGTGCGGTACCTGCCGGATTTCCGCATGTACGACGACTGGGTCACGCGTGAGATCCAGGTCCGCGACCTGCTGATCCACAACAGCGGCCTGGGTCCGGGTGCAGGCGACCTGATGCTGTGGCCGTCGCCGAACGCCTTCACCCGCGCGCAGGTGATCGAGGGATTGCGCCACCTGCGGCCGCGCTGGAGTTTCCGTGCACGCTACGCCTACGACAACACGCTCTATATCGTCGCCGGCGAAGTCGCGGCCGCGGCCGGCGGCGCCCCGTACGACACGCTGGTGCGCCGCGAGGTCTTCGAACCGCTCGGCATGACCCGCTGCCAGGCCGGCGCCTGGGAGCGTGATGCGGTCGGCAACGTCGCCCAACCGCATGCCCGCCTCGAGGGCCGCAATACCGTCGTGCGTGGCGACGACGCAATGATTCCCGACGAACCGATGATGGCAGCCGGCGGACTGCGTTGCAGCCTGGACGACATGCTGCGCTGGGCGCAGGCCTGGCTCGACCCCGAGATCGGTGCGCCAGGCCGGCCCTGGCTGTCGGCCGCGCAGCGCGAGGCGGCCTGGACCGCGCACATGCCGATGCCGCTGACCGCACGCATGCGTGCCTGGGACCGCAGCCATTTCTCGGCCTATGGCTATGGCTGGCGGCTGACCGATGTCGACGGCACCGCGAAGGTGTCGCACACCGGCACGCTGTCGGGCATGGTGTCCTCGTTGGTGCTGCTGCCCGAGCAGCGCGTCGGTATCGTGGTGCTGATCAACGGCGATGCCGACCAGGCGCGCACCGTGCTGACGCAGGCGCTGGTCAAGCAGTTCGTCGCCACCGACGGCGGCGCGCACGACATCGATGACTATGCCGGCCGGCTGGAGGCGGAGCGGGGGACCGCAGACCACACAACGCAGCCGGAGACCGACGATGCGGTCGCCATCGCGCCGGCAGCCGCCGCCTCGCTTGCCGGGCGTTACCGCGATCCGTGGTTCGGTGATGTCGCGCTGTGTCCGCGCGACGGTGGCCTGCGTTGGATCTCGATGCGTTCGCCGAAACTCGATGGCGACGTCGTCGCGGTCGAGGGCGGGCTCCAGGTGCGCTGGCGCGCGCCCGATGTCGACGTCGATGCCTGGCTGCGACCGACGCCGGTGAACGGCCGCGCGGTCTCGCTGCAGATGGCCAAGGTCGATCCGGACGCGGACTTCAGCTACGACTTCGAAGACCTGGCGCTGGTGCGCATCGGCGACTGCGATTGAGCGAGACGCGGCATCGCCGTCGCAGGCGATGCGGCCTGCGCGGACCAGAACGAAAAAACCCCTGCATCGCTGCAGGGGTTTTTCGTAACACTGGCGGAGCGGACGGGACTCGAACCCGCGACCTCCGGCGTGACAGGCCAGCATTCTAACCAGCTGAACTACCGCTCCGAGGCGCGAGATTCTACGCGAATTCGCGCGCTTGGGAAGGGGGTGCGCGATCTTTTTTTCATCGCCGTCTTCGTCGGTGCGTGTGCTGTCGGATCAATGCGTCTGCAAGGCGCATGCGCTGCGTCGATCGATGTGCGTGGGCTGCGCGATGTGTCGACGGTCCGCAGCGTCGGACAAGGTGTGCGATGAGCGATGTCACTGCATACGTGGATCGTGGGTGTGTCGCAGTGACGGGGTCGCTGTCGCGGTACGTGCGTCGAGAGTGGCGTCATGCAAGTGCACGTCTCGACCTGCCGCCAAAAGCCCGCGCCCCCACCCGACGCCTTCGGCGTCGACCTCCGCCCGCAAGCGGGGGAGGTGTTGCACCACTCGACGTTCGCGTCCTCAGTTCGAGAGTGCAGGAAGCCCCCGCATGCGGGGAGGTGGTGCGCCATCCGACGCTCGCGCGGTCCGATCGAAACCGCAAAAGCCCTCCCCCGCATGCGGGGGAGGGTTGGGTGGGGCATGGTGCGATCGCTGTGCCGGCATGCGCGTCGAAAGCGATCTCCTGCGCGTGCAGGTCTCGACCTGCCGCGGCGCCAAAAGCCCACGCCCCCACCCGACGCCTTTGGCGTCGACCTCCGCCCGCAAGCGGGGGAGGTGGTGCGCCATCCGACGTTCGCGCGGTCCGATCGAAACCGCAAAAGCCCTCCCCCGCATGCGGGGGAGGGTTGCGTGGGGGCGTGGTGCGATCGCTGTGCCGGCATGCGCGTCGAAAGCGATCTCGTGCGCGTGCAGGTCTCGACCTGCCGCAGCACCAAAAGCCCACGCCCCCACCCGACGCCTTCGGCGTCGACCTCCGCCCGCAAGCGGGGGAGGTGGTGCACCACTCGACGTTCGCGTCCTCAGTTCGAGAGTGCAGGAAGCCCCCGCATGCGGGGAGGTGGTGCGCCATCCGGCGCTCGCGCGGTCCGGTCGAAACCGCAAAAGCCCTCCCCCGCATGCGGGGGAGGGTTGGGTGGGGGCGGGGCAGGACACGCGAAGCCGGACTCGGCGCCCACACGCGAAGTCGGATTCGACGCCCATGTTCAACATCGCGCCAGGCCCGCACCACGCATCGGACGCACAAAAAAAACCCCGCCAAGGCGGGGTTCTTCTTCAACCAGTGGCGGAGCGGACGGGACTCGAACCCGCGACCTCCGGCGTGACAGGCCAGCATTCTAACCAGCTGAACTACCGCTCCACATTGGAAACCTGTTGCTTGGTGGGTGCTGAGGGTTTCGAACCCCCGACCCTCTCCTTGTAAGGGAGACGCTCTACCGCTGAGCTAAGCACCCATGCGGAACAGCCTAGCCGCTTACTTTACCGCATCCTTGAGCGCCTTGCCAGCCTTGAATGCCGGGACGGTCGAGGCGGGGATCTGGATCGTTTCCTTGGTCTGCGGGTTCAGGCCGGTGCGCGCGGCGCGCGGACGGGCGACGAACGAACCGAAGCCGACGAAGTTCACCGCGTCGCCGTTCTTCAGCGCTTCGGTGATGGTGTCGAGCAGCGCGTCGACCGCACGGCCAGCGTCGGCGCGGGACAGGCCGGCCTTCTCGGCGACGGAAGCCAGGACATCGTTCTTGCTAAGGGCCATCAGTGAATTCCTCTTTTAATTATTCGACGTTGAGCGTCTGGACGCTGAGCCGGCATGCACGGCGCCGCCGGCCGGGCGGCGCCGGTCGGACGCGCATGGTACGCGATCCCCCGGTCGATTACGACCTTGCGGGTGCAGGCCTGAATGGCTGCCCGACGGGGCCGCCAAGGGCGCGTCGGGCCCCGGTCCTGCGCGGGTCCGTGCTTGCGGGTAAACTGCCCGGCTCGCCCATCCCGTGCCCCGACTCATGCTGCAAGCGCTTCGAGAAAAGACCAGTGGTTGGATCGCCATCGCCATCGTTGCGTTGCTGGCGGTGCCGTTCGCGTTCTTCGGGATGGAGCACTACCTGTTCCAGAACAATGCCGACTATGCGGCCAAGGTCGAGGCCCCGCCGACCTGGTGGCGCTCGGCGCCCGACATGTGGCTGGTGCGCAAGCTGGCGTGGACCTCGACTGAGGTCACACCCGAGGAGTTCCGCCAGGCATTCGACTCGGTCCGCGAGCAGCGCCGTCAGGACGAAGGCGAGAACTTCGATGCGCGCGCATTCGAGACCCTGGACAGCAAGCGCGAAGTGCTCGAGCAGTTGATCGACCGCGCGGTGCTGGGTCTGGCCGCCGAGCGCGCCAACATCGTCGTCGGCGATGCGCAGGTGCGCGAGATCATCGCGTCGATTCCTGCCTTCCAGGTCGATGGCCGCTTCGATGCGCAGCGCTACCAGATGACGCTGCAGTCCGGGCAGCCGCCGCGGACTCCGGCCGAGTTCCAGGCGTCGATCCGTCGCGACCTGCAGCGTGCGCTGGTGCCGCAGGCGATCGCCGAGTCGGCATTCGTCACCCCGTCGGAAGCCGAACGCATGATGCGTCTGCTCGACGAGCGTCGCGACGTCGCGTTCGTGGTCGTGCCGCCGCCGGCGGTCGATACGGCGCCGGTGGCCGATGCGGATCTAAAGGCGTGGTTCGAGAAGAACGCCAACCGTTACCGCGAACCGGAAAAGGTCGCGCTCGAGTACATCGAAGTGCTCGCCCAGCCGCAGGCCGGTGCCGGCGAGGTCGATGAAGCCGAGGCGCGCGCGCATTTCGAGCAGGTCAAGTCGCGGTTCGCGGCCACCGAGCGCCGTCTGGCCTCGCATATTCTGGTCGAAGTGCCGGCCGGTGCCGACGCGGCCGCGCAGCAGGCGGCGCAGAAGGAAGCAGCGGATCTTGCCGCACAGGCAGCCCAGCCCGGCGCCGACTTCGCCGCGCTGGCGCGTGCGCATTCCGACGATCCAGGCTCGCGCGACAACGGCGGCGATCTGGGCTGGGTCGAGAAGGGCATGATGGCCGGCCCGTTCGAGGACACACTGTTCGGCATGCAGGCCGGGACGGTCAGCCAGCCGGTGAAGACCGACTTCGGTTGGCATGTGCTGCAGTTGCGCGAGATCGAGGCCGGCAAGCCGGTCGCGTTCGAGGACGTGCGCGAAGAAATGGAGCGCGAAGTCCGCGACGGCGAGGGCGCGCGCGCCTATAACGAGCAGATCGGCCGGATCGTGGACGAGATCAACCGCCACCCGATGTCACTCGAGCAGGCTGCGGCCGCGGGGCAGCTCGAGGTGCGCACGATCGCACCGTTCGCACGCGGTGCCGGCACCGGCATCGCCGCGAACCGGGCGGTGGAGCAGGCGGCGTTCTCCGAGGCGCTGACCCAGGACGGCACGGTCAGCGATCCGATCGAGATCGCGCCCAACCACACGGTCTTCATCCGCGTCACTGCACACACACCTGAGCGTGCGCAGACGTTGGACGAGGTGCGCGACCGTGTGACCGCCGAAGTTCGAGCGAATCGCATGCGCCAGCAGGCCGAGCAGGCGGCCGATGCCATGGTCGCCGAGCTGAAGGCCGGCAAGACCCTGCAGGCGGTCGCCCAGGCGCACGGCCTGGAGCCGCAGTCGGTGCCGGGTATCCCGCGCGGCGCGCCGGTGCCCGACCCGGCGTCGAATACGGCGTACTTCCAGACGATGCCGCCGGCCGAGGGCAAGACCGCGCCCGGTCGCACGCTGCGGCCTGACGGCAGCGCGGTGGTGTTCGTCGTCGAGCGCGTGGTGCCGGGCGATCCGGCGCAGGCGCCGCCGCAGCAGCAGGCGATGCTCAAGCAGCAGCTCGGCGCATTGCTCGGCAATGAGGATGCGGATGTGCTGCAGCGGGCCCTGCGCCGGCAGATGAAGATCACGGTCAACGAAGAGCGGCTCTGACGTCACCCTTCGAACCCGGCGGCGCATGCGCCGTCCGGGCGCCGAGATCGAGCAAACGCCCGGCCATGCCGGGCGTTTTGCTATGTGCCCCGCAAGCTCGGTTGGGCGCGCCGTGTGCATCGCGATGCCGACACCGCTTAGGAGCAGACGGCAGGCGACGGCTTCGATCCGGTTGAGATGCGCGATTGCACAGCCGCGGAAATGTGGGTGCGTCGGGCTGCGCGCCGTGTCCAGCGACCGCCCTCGACCGAGGGCGCCGCACGCACGCGCGCATCGATGCCGGGTGTGCACGAACGCGCACGCATCCGAAGCGACCGAACCCGCAGGCCGGCCGCGTACCTTGGCGCCTAGTGCGCCTCGCCGATGTGCAATTCCATGCCCGGACGCAGGATGCTGCGCGGATCGAGACCGTTGCGGCGGAGCAGTTCCTGGCTGCTGAGGCCATAGCGACGTGCGATCGACCAGACTGAATCGCCGCGTGTCACCGTATGCACCGACGGCGCTGCACTGCGCGTCGGTGCCGCCTGCGACGCGCCTCCGGCCGGCGGCAGCGGTTCGAACTCCGGCGGCGCTTCCGCCAGGAACACCGGCGGTGTCGCCGCGGCCTGCGGCACCAGGACCTGGGTGGGCTGTCCGATACGCGCGATGCGCCCGTCGGTGTGCGCCGGGTTCAGTCGTTTGAGCTGGGCCGCGTCGGTCTCGTGCCGCGATGCGAGCCCGTCGAGATCGCGGATGCCGTCGGGTACGGTGATCGCCTGCAGGATCGGCACTTCGCGATCGAGCGCGGCCATCCAGTCCTCGCGCGTCTCGGCTTCCTTGATCAGGCACGACAGCGCATGGAGCTTGCGTACGTAGGCTTGGGTCAGCGCGGGCATCGGCAGCGCCTCCGGATCGGCCTTGGCGGCGACCTGGCCAGCGCGCTCGAGCGCACCGAAGACACGGTACTCGCCGGCGTTGTAAGCCATTACCGCCAGCCGCCAGTCGCCGGCGAACATGCCGTGCAGGGTCTTGAGATAGCGTACCGCCGCGCGCGTGGAGTCGGCGGGCGACAGCCGGCCGTCATAGCCGGCGCGGATCGGGATCTTGTGGTTGCGCGCGGTGACCGCGATGAACTGCCATAGTCCGGCCGGCCCTGCCGCGCTGCGCGCGCCGGGTCGGTAGCCGCTCTCGACGAACGGGATCAGTGCGTACTCGGTCGGCAGGTGCGCCTCGCGCACCGCATCGACCACGTAGCCGAACAGCGGCAGGACATCGGTGTTGCGCGAGACGAGCTGGCGCGGGACATGCGCGAAATGCGAGCGCCAGCGCTCGCTGGCATCGTCGCTGCAGTCCTGTTCGGCCAGTCCGTCGCGAAAGCGCAGGTAGATCTCCCGGCCGGTGCGCGTCGTCGCCTGAGGTGGCGCCGGGGAGGCCGCGGGCGTCGCCAGCTGCGCCAGGGCGCCGGTGGGCGCTGTGGGCGGCGGCGCGGCGGGGCTGGGGGCGTTGCCGGCCTGGCACAGCGCCGAGACCGCGGCGGCCAGCAGGCCCGCCACGAGCCGGGTACGAGGGCCCGCCCTCATGCGCGAAAGCCGTCTTTCCAGTGCCGTAGGGCGGCGAACACGTCGGCGCGGCCAGCGCCCGGGGCGAGGTCGGCATGCGCGCAGGCCGCGGCCCGGACGGCCGGGGCGTCGACGCGCAGGAACGGATTGCAGGCAAGCTCGGCCTGCAGGGGAACGGGAAGCGTGGGCCGGTGGGCACTGCGCATCGAGACGATCTCCTGTTCGCGGCGCCGCAGCGCCGCGTTGTCCGGATCGACAACGCGGGCAAATGCCGCGTTGGACCGGGTGTATTCATGGCCGCAACAGACCAGCGTATCGGCGGGCAGCGCCGCCAGGCGGTCGAGTGAGGCCAGCATCTGGACCGCGCTACCTTCGAACATCCGCCCACAGCCGAGGCTGAACAGCGTGTCGCCGCAGAACAGGTGGCCGTGGCCGACGAAGGCGATATGGCTGCGGGTGTGACCCGGCACGGCCAGCACGTCGAAGGCCCAGGGGCCGATCTCAAGCCGCTCGCCGTCGCCCACCCGGCGGGTCGCCAGGGGGATGCGGGCGTCGTCGGGCGCGACAATCTCCAGCGACGGCCAGCGCTCGCGCAGGGCGGCGACGCCGCCGATGTGGTCGTTGTGGTGATGGGTCAGCAGCACCAGCGCCGGGCGCAGGCCCTGCTGGGCGGCCGCCAGCACCGGCCCGGCCTCGCCGGGGTCGACGACCACCGCGGCGCCATCGTCGGCCGCGAGCGTCCAGATGTAGTTGTCCTCGAACGCGCGCAGCGCCTGCAGTTGCATCGGTCGGGAAGGCGGTGGCGGCCGGAGGCCTTACAATGCGGACCATGCCCGCGATTTCTCCATCCGGTCAACCCGGCAGCGTCGGCGTCTGGTTCCAGACCCCGGCCGGACGCGCGGTGCTCGACAGCGAACACGCCCTGGTGGCCGAGGCGCTGGGCGGGCATCCCGGGCTGCCTTGGCTGTGGCTGACGCCAGTCGCGCCGGAGATCGAGATCGACGGGCGCGGCCTGTGCCTGGTGCGCGGCGGCCACGGCCTGCACGGCCCGGTGCGCTGCGCCTGGCCGTTGCCGCTGCCCAGCGAGGCCTTCGGCGCGGTGCTGCTGCAGCACGTGGTCGGCCCGCACGGCGAGGATCGTGGCCTGCTCGAAGAGGCCGTGCGCGTGCTTGCCCCCGGCGGTCACCTGTGGCTGCTGCTGCTCAACCCGCTCACGCCCTACCGCTGGCGCTGGCGTGGCAGCGGCATCGCCAGCGCCGAGCCGCTGGCCTGGCGCCGGCGGCTGCGCGAGGCCGGGCTTGCGCCCGACGCCGTCTCGCGCGGCGTCGGCCCCAGTTGGCGGCCGGTGGTGTCGCCGACCCTCCAGCACGGGCCCGGCTTTCGTGCCGCCTACGCGATGCGTTGCCAGAAGCGGCATCTGCCGCTGACCCCGGTCCGCCAGCCGCGCACGCTGGCCCTGCCGGCCGCCGCGCCGGCGGCCTGACCCCTCCGCAACAGGACATTGATGAAGTCGATCGAGATCTATACCGATGGCGCTTGCCTCGGCAATCCCGGCCCCGGCGGCTGGGGCGCGCTGCTGCGCTACCGCAGCACCGAGCGCGAACTGAGTGGCGGCGAGCCGCAGACCACCAACAACCGCATGGAGCTGATGGCCGCGATCGCCGCGCTCGAGGCGCTGACCGAGCCCTGCCGGGTCGATCTGCATACCGATTCGCAGTACGTGCGCCAGGGCATCACCGAATGGTTGGCCAACTGGGTGCGGCGCGGCTGGAAGACCGCCGGCGGCGGCGCGGTCAAGAACCAGGACCTGTGGCAACGCCTGCAGCAGGCCTGCCAACGCCATGAGATCGCCTGGCACTGGGTGAAGGGCCACGCCGGTCACCCGGAGAACGAGCGTGCCGACGCGCTCGCCACCGCCGCCGCGCGCGCCCAGCGCGCCGCGGTCGCCTGACCGACGACAACAAGGAATTCCGACCGATGCGACAGATCGTGCTCGACACCGAGACCACGGGCCTGGAATGGAAGAAGGGCAACCGGGTCGTCGAGATCGGTTGCGTGGAACTGGTCGAGCGCCGCCCGACCGGCCGCACCTACCATCAATACATCCGGCCCGATGTGGATTTCGAGCAGGGCGCCGCCGAGGTCACCGGCCTGAGCCTGGAGTTCCTGGCCGACAAGCCGCCGTTCGAGGCGATCGCCGACGCCTTCCTGGCCTTCATCGATGGCGCCGAATTGGTCATCCACAACGCCGCGTTCGACATCGGCTTTCTGGACTACGAACTGTCCCGGCTGGGCCCGCATTACGGTGACATCCGCAGCCGGGTGACGGTCGAGGACTCCCTGCTGCTGGCGCGCCAGCGTTATCCCGGCCAGCGCAACTCGCTCGACGCGCTGTGCAAGCGGCTGGGCGTGGACAACACCCACCGCCAGCTCCACGGCGCACTGCTCGACGCGCAGCTGCTGGCCGAGGTCTACCTGGCGCTGACTGCGGGCCAGCATGAGATCGGCTTCGCAGCGCCAGTCGAGACCCGGGCCACGGTGCAGGTGACCGCAGTGCAGCCCACCGGCGTGCGGCCGGCGTTGGCGGTGCCGGAGGCCGACCTAGCGCTGCATGCGGCGCGGGTGGAGGCGATCCGCCGCAAGGCCGGCCAGTGCCTGTGGGACGCACCCGTCGTGGCCGAGGCCGTCTGAGGCGGCGACCCGGGGACGACTGCGCCGCTCAGTGGCGGCGGATCAGGATCGCGGTGATGTTGTCCGAGCCGCCGCCGTCGAGCGCGGCGGCCACCAGACCGTCGACGCATTCCTGCGCGCTGCATTCGGCATGCGCCAGCACCTGCGCGATCGCCCGGTCGTCGACTTCCTCGGTCAGGCCGTCGCTGCACAGCAAGAGCTGATTGCCCGGCGCGAGTTCGCCAGCCAGCGTTTCGACATTGAGGGCCTGCGGGTCGGTGACCCCCAGTGCCTGGGTGACCACATTGCGCTGCGGATGGGTCCGCGCCTGGTCCACGCTCAGCGCGCCCTGCGCGATCAGCGCCTGCACATAACTGTGGTCCTGCGACAACTGCGCCAGTTGCCCGTCGCGCCACAGGTACACCCGGCTGTCGCCGACCCAGGCGACCTCGAAACGGCTGCCGGTGACGCGCGCTGCGACCACGGTGGTGCCCATCGGCAGGGTGTCGCTACGCCGCCTTGATGCGCGGATGATCTCCTCGTCCGCCAACCGGATCGCCTGGGGCAGCGAGCGCCCCTGGCGGATCTCGCGCACGATCGCCTCGCGCGCCAGCGCGCTGGCGACCTCGCCGTACTCGTGCCCGCCCATGCCGTCGGCGACCAGCCAGAGCCCAAGCTCGCTGTCGCCGTAGTAGGTGTCTTCGTTGAGCTCGCGGCGCAGGCCGACGTGGGTCAGATGTCCGAATTCGATCATGCGGGGTCTCCGCGCCGACGGACCGGGAGCGGGCCGGGGCAGGAAGGGGCTCGGGCGGCAAGGCTCGGAGGCGGGGTGGGGGCGCGCATGGGGCATTGTGGCGCCGGTCGGCCCGCGAGCATAGGCCGGCACCTGTACCGATCCCGTGTAGGCGGGCTTGCGGGCGCAGCCCGCTGCCGTATCGTGATGGCCTTGTCTGTCCCCGACCCCGCAATGCAAGCACCCGATGTCCCGTGGCACTGGAACGATGGCGAGATGGCCACGCGCATCCGCGCGTTCGACTGGCGGTCCACGCCGATCGGGAGCATCGAGCGCTGGCCCGCGGCGCTGCGCCAGGCGGTCGCGACGATGCTCGATTCGCCGGCGCCGATGGCGATCGCCTGGGGCCCGAGTGGGCTGCTGCTCTACAACGACGCCCATCGCGACGTGGCCGGCACCCGCCATCCGCGCCAGCTTGGCCTGCCGTTGATCGAGGCCTGGCCGGAGGCCGAAGCGTTCGTCGACCATATCCTGAGCGAAACCCTGGCCGGGCGCTCGCTGCAACTGCGCGGCCACCCGCTGGAGCTCATGCGCAACGGCGTGCCCGAGCGGGCGTTGTTCGACGCGGATTATTCGCCGCTGCGCGACGAGCAGGGGCGCCCTGCCGGCATGCTGGCGATCATTCGCGAGCTGACCCGCGAGTCGATGCTGGCCGCTGCGCGCGAGGCAGGCCGGCACGAGGCCTTCCTGCTGGCGCTGGGCGACGAACTGCGCAGTCTGTGCGCACCGGCGGACATCCTGCGCGTGGCCTCGCGCAGGATCGGCGAGCACCTCGGCCTCGATCGCGTCGGCCTGGCGGCCGACGATCCGGTGGGCGGCCTGCGCGTGCGCGAGGGCTGGAGCCGCGACCCGCGCGCACCGGTGCTGCGGCTGCCCGACTGGGTCGCCGAACACGGTAATGTGGTGAGCCACGACGTCGAACGCGACACCACGTTCGATGCGGCGTCGCGCTCCGCGCTGCGGATGCAAGAGGTCGCCGCGCTGGTGATGACCGTGCGCGCCGGGCGCGGACAGCAGGGCGCATCGGTGTTCGTTGCGGCTGCGCGCACGCCGCGGCACTGGACCACCGCGGAGTTGAACCTGCTGCGCGAAGTCGGCGAGCGCGCAGGCGCGGCCTCCGAGCGGGCCGCTGCCGAGATCGCGCTGACGTCCAGCGAGCAGCGTTATCGCGCAGTCGTCGAGCAGGCCGGTATCGGCGTGGCGATCGCCGACCGCGACACCCGTCTGGTCTACGTCAACGAGCAGTACTGCCGGACGGTCGGCGCGCCGCGCGAAGCGCTGGTCGGCAAGCGGATCGAGGAGCTCACGCATCCCGAGGATTGGCCCGAGAGCGCTGCGCTGCTGAAACGCGTCCTGGACGAGGGTGTGGCGAACACCGTGGAAAAGCGCATCGTCGTGGACGGCGAGCGCTACTGGCTGCGGCTGTCGGTGGTGCCATGGCGCGACGCCGACGGCGAGATCGTCGGCAGCCTGGCGGTCAGCATGGACATCACCGGCCGGCGCCAGGCCGAGCTGTCGCTGCGCGAAAGCGAGGCGCGGTTCCGTCAGTTCAGCGACGCCTCGTCCGATGTGCTGTGGATCCGCAACGCCGACACCTTGGCGCTGGAGTATCTGAGCCCGGCGTTCGAGGCGATCTACGGCGTCGCGCGCGAGGCTGCGATCCGCGACCCGGGACTATGGATGTCGACCGTGCATGCCGATGATCTGGCCGAGGTGCGCGCGCGGATGCGCAAGGTGCGCCATGGCGGTCGCGCCGACTTCGAGTTCCGCGTGCAACGCCCCAGTGACGGCCGCACGATCTGGGTGCGCAATACCGCCTTCCCGCTGTTCGACGATGCCGGCCGCGTGCAGCGGATCGCGGGCATCGGCCGCGACATCACCGCCGAGCGCGAGCACGCGGTGTTGCTCGAAACGCTCGTCGCCGAGCTGCAACATCGCACCCGAAACCTGATCGCAGTGGTGCAGTCGCTGGCGCGCCGCACGCTGCAAGGCAGCCCCGATCTGGCCTCGTTCGCGAGCCGGTTCCGCGCCCGGCTCGATGCGCTCGGGCGGGTCCAGGGTCTGTTGTCGCAGGGGGCCGCGCTGGACCGTGTCACCTTCGATGCCTTGTTGCGCCAGGAGCTCGAGGCCCACGGCGTGGGCGAGGACGACCCCCGGGTCACACTCGATGGACCGGCCGGCGTGCCGCTGCGCTCGCGCGTTGTGCAGACGCTCGCGCTTGCACTGCACGAACTCACGACCAACGCCTTCAAGCACGGCGCGCTGTCGGATGCGGGCGGGCAGTTGGATATCCGCTGGGAGATCGTGCCGGGTGAGGCCCAGCAGTCGACCGAGCTGCGGCTGACCTGGCACGAACACGGCGTGGCCGGCATGGCGGTCGCCGATAGCGTCGCCGGTTACGGCCGCGAATTGATCGAGCACGCATTGCCCTATCAGTTGGGCGCGCGGACGACCCACCGCTTGCTGGCCGACGGCATTCTGTGTCGCATCGATGTGCCGCTCGACGGCACGCGCGCCATACTGCGGGAGCGTGCGGCGTGACGA
Source organism: Luteimonas sp. RC10 (assembly GCF_014192745.1). Classification (GTDB taxonomy): domain Bacteria; phylum Pseudomonadota; class Gammaproteobacteria; order Xanthomonadales; family Xanthomonadaceae; genus Luteimonas. The sequence continues at coordinate 212,986 of NZ_JACHYJ010000004.1, read as the reverse complement.
TGCCGCGCATCCTGGTGGTCGAGGACGAGTACATGCTGGCGATGCACCTGCACGACGGCCTGTGCGCGCGCGGGATCGAGGTGGTCGGCCCGGTCGCCACGCTCGGCGCGGCGTTGGCCTTGCTGGAGCCCGAGCCCGATTTCGACGCGGCCATCCTCGACGTCAACCTCGATGGCGAAAAGAGCTACCCGCTGGCGCAACGCCTGCAGCGCGTGGGGATTCCGTTCGTGTTCGCCTCCGGCTACGACCTGGCCATGCTGCCGAGCGAATTCGCCGCGTCCGCGCATTGCCTCAAGCCGGTGGACCTCGACCAGGCGCTCCAGCAGTTGGGCTTCTGACCGTTGCGGCGTTGCCCGCAGCGCGTGTCAGCGCTGGTGCACGGGCGGCGTCAGCAGCGTGCGCAGACGCCGGCAGGCCGCATCGGCCTCATCGAGGAACTGGGACGCGCGCGCCGGGTCGCCCGCATCCAGCGCACTGCGCACCGCGGCCGCGGCGATCGTCGCGGCGTTGGCGGCATTGCGCAGCGCGTGCAGCCATTCGGGATCGACCACTCCCGGTTCGAGCACGGCTGCACTCACGGGGCGGCCTTGCGCACGTCCGCATCCTGCCCGGCCAGCCGCGCCAGCTGGTTGTGCACGGTGCGCACGCTGATGCCCAGCGCACGGGCCGTGGCGGTCTTGTCGTTGTTGAAATGCGCCAGCGTCTTGAGCAGCGCGCGCCGCTCGAGCTCAGCCAGGGTCGTGCCGACCGAGAACATGATCGAAGTCTCCGACTCCTTGAGCACGGTTTCGCTGGGCAGCGTGGGGCGGATGTACAGGTCGTCGTCCTGCTGCAGCAGATAGGCGCGCTGCACCGCACTGCGCAATTCGCGCACGTTGCCCGGCCAATCGTGACGCAGCAAGGTGGACTCAGCCCCGGCGGCCAGCCGCTTGTTGCGGCTGTAATGCGCGTTGAGCTTGTCGAGAAACACTTGGGCGAGCACTGCCACGTCCTCACCGCGATCGCGCAGCGGCGGCAGCGGCAGCGGCGCCAGCACATGATAGAGATCGTCGCGCAACGTGCCGTCGCGCATCGCCTCGTGCGGGTCGCGGTGGGTGCTGGCGATCAACCGCGTTTGTGGACTGGCCAGCGCCGGACCGGCCTCAAGTGCACGCAGCAACCGGGCCTGCAAGGCCATCGGGATCGCCGTGAGGTCGGCCAGCAGCAGGGTGCCGCCCTGCGCCCGCGAGAACGCGTCGCCCAGACCGCCTGCCTTGTCGAACAACTCGGCGGCGAGCTGGTCGGGGTCGGTTGCACCGCAATCCACCGTCACCAGCGGCCCCTGTCGCCCGCTCGCGGTATGCAGCGCACGCGCCACGAGTGTCTTGCCCGTCCCGCGCTCGCCCCACACCAGCACCGGCGCATCGGTCGCCCCGATGCGCAGCACCTGATCCACGACACGCCGGATCTGCGGCGAGTTGCCGGCGATGTCGCTGATTGCGCCTGGCACGTCGGAGGACGGCGGCGGCTGGTAGCGCGCGACCACACGCTCCATCAGCCGTCGCAGTTGCGCCGGATCCAGCGGCTTGACCAGGTACTCGATCACTGGCGAGGCGACCGCGCGTGCGGCCGATTCCACCGTCGGCCGTCCGGTCACGATCGCGATCTGGCCATGCTCGGCCAGGTCGATGTCGTCGAGCAGGTCGAGCCCCGAACCGTCGGGCAACTGCAGGTCCAGCAACATCAGGTCGGCGCGGGCGCGGGAGAGATAACCGCGGGCCTCGGCGAGCGTCTCGGCCAGTTGCACGCGCAGCCCGGCGGCGAACGCGAGTTGGCCGGCGGCGCGGGAGAACGTGCCATCGTCGTCGAGGATCAGCACGGTGGGTTGCGGCATGGCAGGGGTCCGTACTGGGAAAATTTTGACTCTAGGCAGTGCGCGGTTAATGGGGCGTCGAGGGGCAGCGCAGGTCAGCGCCTGAGTGTGAATGCGCTGCGCGGCCCCGCGTGTGGCGACAAAGAGGCGGCGATGGGAGTGCGATGCACGGCGCTTGCCGTTGGTGCAAAGCGGGCCCGCCGGTGCAAAGGAGGGGCAGCCGTTCGACCGACTGCCCCGACGGTCGCCGCCGGCCACTGGGCCATCGACGGCCCGTTCTGCCTCGCCCGCTTGTCGGCCACGCACCGCCCCCGTATGATTGCGCCCCCGGGTTCTGCACGCAGGCCCGGGACCACCGGAGAGGTGGCAGAGTGGTTGAATGTACCTGACTCGAAATCAGGCAGGCGTTTATAGCGCCTCGGGGGTTCGAATCCCCCCCTCTCCGCCAGAATCGACAAGGGCTGCGTCCTGGACGCAGCCCTTTTTCGTTGCGGCCGTTGCCGCACGCGAGGAGGTGGCGCGCTGCCAGCGCTCGCGATCTCTGATCGAGACCGCGAAAAGCCCTCCCCCGCAAGCGGGGGAGGGTTGGGTGGGGGTGGCCGGTCGACGCGATGTCTTCGGCCTTGGTCGCCAAAGCCCCGGCCCCCACCCGACGCCTTCGGCATCGACCTCCACCCGCAAGCGGGGGAGGTGGCGCGCTGTTGGCCTCCAGCCGCGAACACGGTGGGTGCGCCTTCCGACGCGTGTGCTGATCCGACGCGTACATCGATCCGATCGACGCCGCAAAAGCCCTCCCCCGCAAGCGGGGGAGGGTTGGGTGGGGGCATCGCCCGCCGTTGGCCCATCCGCGGCAGCGGTACACTGGCCAGCCCATCCGTTGCGGCAGCGCCCATGTCCGAGATTTCCGTGCCCGTGTCCTTCGGCGAACTGCTCGACAAGATCTCGATCCTGCAGATCAAGTCCGAGCGCATGACCGATGCCGCCAAGCTCGCCAATGTGCGCCGCGAGTTGACCGCGCTCGAGCAGACCTGGATGGCGCATCCGGGCGCCGGGCACGACATCGTGCGCCTGCGCGCCGACCTCAAGGCGGTCAACGAGCGACTGTGGGATATCGAAGACGAGATCCGGCTCAAGGAGAAGGCCCAGGCCTTCGATGCCGATTTCGTGCGGCTGGCGCGCAGCGTCTACATCGAGAACGACGAGCGCGCGCGCATCAAGAAGGCGATCAACCTCGCACTGGGCTCGGCCTACGTCGAAGAAAAGTCCTACGCCGACTACCGCACCGGCGACGCCGCGCCCTGATCGCGCCGTCGCGCGCGACGCTCAAGCCTGCCCGAGGTCGGCGCGCCGGCGCTCGAACGCGTTGATCGCGTCCTCGACGGTCACCAGCGCCATGACATCGTCGAACTCGATCTTGGTGCCCCATTTGAGCGCAGCCGCCGGCTTGCCGAGGAAGCGGCGCGCAGCGTCGTCGTAGCGGTCCACGCAGAACCGGCGGTCCGAGTACGGGCCGCTGCGCACCGGATTGCTGGCCGCGTGCAGGCCCAGCACCTTGGTGCCCATCGCGTTGGCGATGTGCATCGGCCCCGAATCGGGCGTGACCAGCAGCTGCGCGCGCGCCAGCAGCGCCGGCAACTGCTTGAGCGTGTCCTTGCCGACCAGGTCCAGCGCCTCGTGCCGCATCGCCGCCAGGATCGCGTCGGCCGTACTGCGCTCCAGCTCGCTGCGGCCGCCGCACAGCACCACCCGCCAGCCGGCGTCCGCAGCATGGTCGGCGAGGGCGGCGTAGCGGTCGGGATACCAGTTGCGGCGCACGTGGCTCGAGCATGGCGAGATCATCAACACCGGGCGGCCATCGTCGTCCCACTGCGCCCGCGCCCAGGCGTGCGCGTCGTCGGGCACCGGCATGTTCCAGGTCACGGTGTCCTGGCGCAGCCCCAGCGGCTCGCAGAAGCTGCCGATTGCGTCGAGCACGTGGATGCCGGGCCGGTCGGGAATGCGTTCGTTGACGAACAGGCCATGCAGATCCTTGGACCGGGCCCGGTCGTAGCCCACGCGTCGGCGTGCCGGCACGAAGCCCGAGAGCAGATTGGCGCGCGCGGCGACCTGCATCTGCAGCAGCGCATCGAACCGGCGCGCATCGCCCAGCCGCGCACGCAATTCCCGCCGCATCGCGCGCATGCCGGCCAGCCCGCTCTTCTTGTCGTAGACGACGAAGTCGACGTTGGGCAGTCCTTCGAGCAAGCGATGCTCGCCCTTGCCGATGACCCAACTCAGCGCGAGATCGGGCCAGGCCCGGCGCAACGTGGCGATCAACGGCAGCACATGGGTCACATCGCCGAGCGCCGACAGGCGCAGCAGACACACCGAATGGGGCCTGAAAGCAGGCGCCTGGCCGGTGGGCACGGGAGAAACGACGGTCGGGGCAGGGGCCAAGGCTTGATAGACTCGCTGGATGAGCAGATTCGACCCCAGCGAAAGCCTGACGCCGATTCCGGCGGACGGTCGCACGGGCGAGTACGGCGCCATTCTGTTCGACGGCACGCAGCTGCGGCAAGCCGATCCACGCTGGTTCGATCCGGCGAAGTGGGGCGAGCGCGCGCAGCGGGTCTCGGGCAGCGGGCGCGGCGGCGCATGGTTCATTGACGCCTCGCACGGCCCCTGTGTGCTGCGGCAGTACCTGCGCGGCGGCATGGTCGGCCGCGTCAACCATGACCTGCACCTGTGGCGTGGCGGGCCACGCGTGCGCAGCTTCGTCGAGTTCCGGCTGCTGCGCGAGTTGATGCGCCGCGACCTGCCGGTGCCGCAGCCCATCGCCGCAAGCTACCTGCGCCGCGGACTGACCTACCGCGCCTGGATCCTGATGGAGCGGCTGGTGGACGTGCGCTCGCTGGCCGAGCTGGTCGCGCAATCGCCGGAAGACGCCCCTTGGGAGCAAACCGGCCGCCTGATCGCGCGCTTCCACCGCGCCGGACTGGACCACGCCGACCTCAACGCCCACAACATCCTGTTCGACAGCCTGGGCAAGGGCTGGCTGATCGACCTCGACCGCGGCCGCCTGCGGATTCCCGAAACCCGCTGGCGCGCGCGCAACCTCGCGCGGCTGGAGCGCTCGCTGCAGAAACTGCGCGGGGCACGCAGCGAGGACGCCGTGGCGGCGGACTTCGCACGCCTGCGCCGTTCCTACGACGTGCTCTGGAGCCGGGGCATCTGATGGACTGGGCACTGCGGTTTCTGGGCGTCGGCAACGCCTCGGCAGTGGCGCTGGGCTCGCCGATGGCGACGATCGAGCGCGACGGCGCGCCGTGGCTGACGATCGACTGTGGCAACGAGGGCCTGACCGCGCATCTGGACCGCTACGGCGAGGCGCCGCGCGCGCTGTTCGTCACCCACGTGCACCTCGACCACGTCGGCGGCTTCGAGCGCCTGTTCGTCGACCGCTACTTCGACCCTGCACGTCGCGGCGCGATGCCGCTGTACGTGCCGGCGCCGGTGGTGCCGCTGCTGCACCGGCGCGTGGGCGACTATCCCAACGTGCTCGCCGAAGGCGGCGCGAACTTCTGGGACGCGTTCCGGCTGATCCCGGTCGGCGATGCGTTCTGGCACGACGGCGTGCGCCTGGAGGTGTTCCCGGTGCGCCATCACTGGCCGGAGACCGCCTATGGCCTGCGCCTGCCCGGCAGCCTGGTGTGGAGCGGCGACACCCGGCCGATTCCCGAGATGCTGGCCCGGTATGCCGACCGCGACGAGCTGATCGCCCACGACTGCGGTCTGCACGGCAATCCCTCGCACAGCGGCATCGACGATCTCGAGCGCGAGTACCCACCGGCGCTGCTCGCGCGCTGCGCGCTTTACCACTACGCCTCGGACGCCGACGGCGAGGCGCTGCGCGCACGCGGCCATCGCGTGGCCCGTCCCGGCGAGCGGTTCGCGCTGCGTGCACCGGTGCCGGTGCAGGATGTCGGCGCATGAGCGCTTTGCCGCAACTGCCCCAGGCCCCGCTGGACCGTCTCGGCCGCCCGCTGCACGACCTGCGGTTGTCGGTGATCGAGGCCTGCAACTTCCGCTGCGGCTACTGCATGCCGGCCGACCGCGTGCCCGACGACTACGGCTTCGATCAGGCCGGGCGGCTGTCGTTCGACGAGATCGAAACCCTGGTGCGCGGCTTCGCGCGGCTGGGCATGCGCAAGCTGCGCATCACCGGTGGCGAGCCGCTGCTGCGCAAACAACTGCCCACGCTGATCGCGCGGCTGGCCAAGATCCCCGGCATCGACGACCTGGCCATGACCACCAACGGCGCGTTGCTCGCGCGCCAGGCCCAGGCGCTGCGTGATGCCGGCCTGCGGCGGCTGACGATCAGCCTCGACGCGCTCGATCCTGCGCTGTTCCATCAGCTGTCGGGCGGGCGCGGCGACATCGCCGCGGTGCTCGACGGCGTGGCCGCGGCCGAGCGCGCCGGGTTTTCGTCGATCAAGTTCAACTGCGTCGTCCAGCGCGGTGTCAACGACCACGAAGTCGAGCGCATGGCCGCGCACTTCCGCGGTACCGGTCATGTGCTGCGCTTCATCGAGTACATGGACGTGGGCACCTGCAATGGCTGGGACCGCGCGCGGGTGGTGCCCTCGCGCGAGCTGCATGCGCGCATCGCCGCGCGCTGGCCGCTGCGCGCGCTCGATGCCGACTACCGCGGCGAGGTGGCCGAGCGCCATGCCTATGCCGATGGCGCCGGCGAGATCGGCTTCATCAGTTCGGTGACCGCGCCGTTCTGCGGCGACTGCCACCGCGCCCGCGTCTCGGCCGATGGCAGCCTCTACACCTGTCTGTTCGCCGGCCAAGGGCAGCCGCTGCGCGACTGGCTGGCCGAAGGTGAGGCCGCATTCGCGTCTCGGCTCACCGACCTGTGGTCGCGTCGCGCCGATCGCTACAGCGAACTGCGCGGCAGCACCCGCGCCCCGCGCCGGCACGTCGAGATGTTCCTGGTCGGCGGTTGAACATGCCCCCCGGCCTCGCCGCGCTGCTCGAATCGCTGGAACGCGCGCTGCTCGATCCGGCCGTACGTGCCGATCGCGCGCGCCTCGACGCCTTGATCGCCGACGACTTCACCGAAATCGGCGCCTCGGGCGCGGTGTTCGGCAAGGGGGACGTCCTCGACCGGCTGCCTGAACAGATCGGCCCCGTGTTCGAGGCCGGACCGATGCGCATCCACGCAGTAACCGACGACGTGGCCCGTGTGGCGTACGGCGTCACGCGCCGCGATGGCACCGATGTGCGTCGCTCGCTGCGCGCCTCATGGTGGCGCCGCGACGCCGAGGGCGCCTGGCGGATGGTCTTCCATCAGGGGACGCCGGACACCGGGGCCGGTACCATCTGAGGTCCGCAGTCACCACGCAGGCGCCATGGCCCGCAGCAGAACCCCGGCGTCCCCAGCGCTGACCCATATCGATCCAGACGGCCGGCCGACGATGGTCGACGTCTCGGCCAAGACCGTCACCGCCCGCGCCGCGAGCGCCGAATGCCGCGTTCGCTTCCCGGTGCCGGTCGCCGCGCAACTGCGTGCCAGCGGCCTGCGCAGCGCCAAGGGCGGCATTGTCGACACCGCGATCGTCGCCGGCACGATGGCGGTCAAGCGCACCCATGAGCTGATCCCGTTCTGCCATCCGCTGCCGATCGACGGTGTGCGGATCGCGATCGACTGGAGCGGCGAGCGCGAACTGCGCATCGATTGCACCGTCAAGACCACCCACCGTACCGGCGTGGAGATGGAAGCGCTGACCGGCGCCACCGTCGCCGCGCTGACCGTCTACGACATGTGCAAGGCGCTCTCGCACGCCATCGTGCTCGGACCGGCCAAGCTGGTCGGCAAGCGCGGCGGCAAGCGCGACGTCGGCACGATCGAGGGAGGCGCCACCCCATGACCGATGTCCGATTGCTGTACTTCGCCAGCCTGCGCGATGCCGCCGGCCGCAGCGAGGAAACCTGGCAGACCACCGCGCCCGACCTGCGCGCGCTCTACGCCGAAGTGCGCGCCCAGCACGGCTTCGCGCTGCCGGCCGAGCGGTTGCGGGTCGCGGTCGACGGCGCCTTCGCGCGCTGGGACGATGCGGTCCGCGGCGACAGCGAGATCGCCTTCATTCCCCCGGTCAGCGGAGGCTGACGATGGACGACCGCGATTTCTGGCTGGCCGATGCGCCGCTCGACCTGGCGCCGCTGCGCGCGCGCCTGCAACACGACCGCGCCGGCGCCTTCGCCAGCTTCGAGGGCTGGGTGCGCAACCACAACGACGGCCGCCCGGTGCTCGGCCTGCGCTACGAGTCCTACGTCGAACTGGCGCAGGCCGAAGGCGCAAAGGTGATCGCCGAGGCCCGCGAACGCTTCGCGCTGTGCGCGGCCGTCTGCGTGCATCGCATCGGCGACCTGGCGATCGGCGACATGGCGGTGTGGGTGGGCGTGTCCGCGCCGCATCGCGGCGCCGCATTCGATGCCTGCCGCTACATCATCGACGAGATCAAGGACCGCGTGCCGATCTGGAAGCACGAGCGCTACGCCGACGGCGATGCCACTTGGCTGCATCCCGAGCCGGCGGAGGGCGGGGCGCCGCGATGAGGCGCGGCGCGGCGGCCGGCGCGCTCGCGATGCTGCTGGCCGCGTGCACCAGCGCACCGGTACCGCCCGAACCGGCACCTGCGCCGCCTGCGCGCGGCGAAGTCGGCGCGGCATTGCTCGCACCCGACGGCGACAGCAACCGGATGGCGCTTGGCCGCCACCAGCGCTTCGTCTACCCCACGCTCGAACAACCCGCCGCCATGCCCGACTATCCGGCAGACCTGCTGCCGCTGCGCCTCCCGCCGGTCGCGGTCTGCGTGGATGTCGTGGTCGGCACGGACGGACAGGTGGTCGCTGCGGCCGAGCGCCCGGATCCGCGATGCGCGACACCGCGCGGCGTGCCCGATCGCGCCGCGTTCGTGACGCCCACGCTGGCCGCCGTGCGCGCCTGGACCTACTGGCCGGCCGCGCTGTGCACCGCGCCGGCCGGCTTCGATGGCAGCGATCCCTGCGCCGCACCGGGCGTGACCGAAACGCCGACCTCGGTCCGGCTCTCGTACGCGATCCGATTCCGCCAGCACGACGGCGTGCCGGTCGTCGAACGCAGCGAATGACGCCGAGCCGATAGGCGCAAGCGCGCTCGCCCTGCTAGAATCCCCGTCCCGCTGCTGCGGGGCCGGCCTTGCCGGCGCGTGTCTCCATGGTGGCCCCGTCGGCCCCTCGCGACGCTAGATCGAAAATCCCGCCAGGGCCGGAAGGCAGCAACGGTATCGGTCGATGCGGGCGCCGAGGTCAGTCGGCGGGGCCATCGCCTTGTCCGGCCCCCTCGCGGCGCCGGCAGAACCGGCGCCGCGCGACGCTCAGGGCGTCAGCACCACTTTGCGGCAGGCATCGTCCTCGTCCTTGCCGTCGAAGATCTCGTACCCGCGCGCCGCGTCTTCGAGCTTCATCCGGTGCGAGATGATGACATCGGGCCGCAGATCGCCGTTGCCGATGCGCGTCATCAGCTCGGGCATGTAGCGCTGCACATCGGTCTGGCCCATCTTGAAGGTCAGCCCCTTGTCGAACGCATCGCCCAGCATGAACGCGTGGATGAAGCCCGCATACACGCCCGGAATGCTGACCGTACCCGCGCGCCGCGTCGCCGCGATGCACTGCCGGATCGCAGCCCCGCTGCTGGTCTCGAGCTTGAGCCCGGTCAGCACGGTGTCGGCCTTGCTGCCCTTGGCCTCGAAACCGACCGCATCGATCGACGCATCCACGCCGCGCCCATCGGTCTGCGAGACGATCGCATCGGCCGGGTCGTCGATCTCCTCGAAGTTCAGCGGGATCACACCGTAGGTCGCCTGCGCGAAATCGAGCCGGTACTGATAACGATCGACCATGAAGATGCGCTCGGCGCCCAACATCCGACAGCACGCAGCCGCCATCAGCCCGACCGGGCCGGCACCGAAGATCGCGACCGTCGAGCCCTTGGTGACCTTCGCATCGATGACCGCCTGGTAGCCGGTGGGCAGGATGTCCGACAGGAACAGCACCTGCTCGTCGCTGAGCACCTCCGGCACCACCAGCGGGCCGACATTGGCCTTGGGCACGCGCACGAACTCCGCCTGACCACCGGCGATGCCGCCATACAGATGGCTGTAGCCGAACAGTGCCGCCGGCGGCCGAATGCCCTTGCGGTTGAGCGCCGCGCCTTGGCCGGTGTTGGTGGTCTCGCAGGCCGCGAACTCCGACAGCCGGCAATGGAAGCAGTCGCCGCAGGCGATGACGAACGGGATTACCACCCGATCGCCCTTGCGCACCGAGGTCACATCGGCGCCGACGTCCTCGACCACGCCCATGAACTCATGGCCCAGGATGTCGCCGTCGTGCAGCTCGGGAATCTTGCCGCGGTACAGATGCAGGTCGGAGCCGCAGATCGCCGTCGCGGTGACGCGCAGCAGGATATCGTCACGCTCGCGCAGGACGGGGTCGGGCACCGTCTCGACCCGGACGTCCCGCGTGCCGTGATAGGTCAGGGCTTTCATCGCATCTCCTTCGTGGCAAAGCCCGGATGCAACCAATCACAGCCGCAATGCGGTGTGAGCGGGTGGGGCATGCGGACGGCGGGCCCGGCAAGATCGCCACCCTTGTCCGTAGCGGCAGACGATCTCGTTCTGGCGCAACCCGAAACTGGTTCATCAAGTCGGCAAAACCCGCAGCCGATGAATGCAGCGCCCTCGCACGCGGATAACACCCGGCGGCGCAGCGTCGCGCCTGTGGCGAATGTCCGCCGCAAGGAGACGACCATGAGTCCGAACAATCAGAACCAGCGCGAAGGCCAGAACCAGAACCCGCAGCAGGGTGGCCGCGAGCAGCGCCAGGACGACAACCAACGCGAGCCAGGCCGTCCGGAGCAGGGCGAGGAGGAAGAGTAAGCGTCGAGCGTGACCGGACGCCCAGGGAGGGGCGTTCGGTGAGGCATCGGAGCTTGGATGCGCCCATCAGCACAGCAGCGGGCGGATATAGCGTGTCCCACGCCCACGACGAACAACGGTCACGTGCATGGTTCGAAGGGGAGACCGCTTGTCGATTGTCACATGCGTGCACGTAGGACTATCCCTACAGGCACATGAGGAGTTCTCTGATTCTCCTTCTCCAGTTGGCCTACCAGATTGGGCCGTGCGGCTCTTGCCGCATCACACCAACGCATGGAGAAAGCAGATGAAGGCATTGACGAAGATGCTGGGCACCCTCGCCGTCGGGTTGTCGCTCACGATCGGAACCGCATCGTCTCAGTCATTCGAGACGCCACCTGCAAGCGAATGCACCGCCAACGGCGTGATTGGATCTGTCGATCTGTTGAACGGGCAGCGCGTCTTCATGTGTCAGAACGGCGAATGGCGCTTTCTGTACGAGTGCACGTTCGACGCCAGTGGATATTGCGTCATTCACTGAGTCATCGATTCGCCAAGTCGGCGATCTGCGGACCGCTCGCGAAACATCGCGGGCGGTTCGTTGTTCGCTTGGGGGATGGCTGGTGGTGCGCCAGCCGAGCCCCGCGTCGCCTGAATTCGGGCTCCTCATACACCGGTATCCGGCTGTGGTAAAACGCCTCAGCGGCGGCATGACGCTGCCGGTCAGGGGGCAACATGAAAGCGATCACGGCTGTGGTTGTTGTTGCGATAGCGAGTGCGGGATGCTCGACCCTCAAAAGAGAGCCCATCATTCAGGGCTACGGAAAGAGTAAGTGGACAATCGGTACGGTCACGACCTGGAGTCCTGACAAGGCCGCCGCAGTGGTAGTGGGCGGCAAGGCCTGCATGCAGTTGCCAACGCGCCTGGTCAACCTTGGCACGTCCGGGGGCGGCGCGGGGACTGTCAATGTGCCAGGGGAGGTCAACGCAGGCGGTGGTGGCGCAGGCGACTTCAGATCGGATGCGACGTCCGCACTCGTTGCGACCGAGCGAACGACATTCCTGTCGTTCGGGCTGTTCTACATGTGCCAAATGGCGATGAATGGATCGATAGACGGCGCCGCGCTGCAGAGCATGCTGAGTATGGTGGTGGAAGCATCAGCCACCTTGAAGCCGCCGCCGGTTCAACCGCCGGCATTCGTAGTGGCAGAGCACTTCACGATGCATGCGCCTCCGCCAGAGAAGCCGGTGGAGGCGAGTCAGGAGGCGCCGTCTGACCGAGTTGCGCCGAGCACTGAGTTCAGCATTGAAGAGTAGCGCTCGGATTCGCTTGAATCGACGAGGGCGCAGGAAAGCGAGTCGCGACATCGATTGGAATGCGAATGATCTCCGGGCCGCCCGCACCATATTGTGCGGGCGGCTCGTTCGCTGTTGCGGTCTGTGCGCAACTTGATGTGCCGCGGAAGACCGTAAAAGCCGAGCAAGGGCGGCTGTCCAAAAAAGGAGAGCGGGTACGCCAGTCGAAAAAGCCAAAGGACTGCAACGGCGCACCCGCCCCCTCTACTCAGCTAGTGCAGCGAAAGACGCGTTGCCTGCTTCGGTACCGGGCCATAGGCCGCCCGTTCCTCACGCACGCTGCAACGCGATGTCGTTGCAGGCTGGATCAACTGGTCCTGCACTTGATCCAGAATCTCCCGCACCGCATCCGCACCTTCCGAGATCGCCAAACCCAGTGCCGGTACGGTGTCATCCGCAAGGTCGTCTTCATGGCCGGACGCGATGACATCGCCGTGCGCCATCAGCATCTGCACCAGCCGATCGAGCGCATCGGCCTGATCCATCGTGACGCCGAAGACGTAGCCCTCCGGTACGCTGGCTGCATGCGTCGGCTGGGCGGCTTCCTGCGTCGCGTCGGGGTCAATGGCCGGCTCGTCTGCTTCGGCCGCTGTCCGCGTCCTAGGCCGCGCGTTCGGCGACGGCCGCCAGGCCATGGCCTCCAGCACCAGTTCCGCCTGCTCGGCCAACATGGCCAGGCACGTGGCCAGCTCGCCATGGCTGACTTCGGGCGGATCGTCCTGCTCCTCATCGTACGTACGCGGCTCCGCCAAGCGCGACAGGAATTCCATGTGGTCGCGCAGCTTTGTCAGCCGCGTCCTGTCGTCTTCCGGCAGGAAGTAGCCAGCGCGTTCAGTATCGTTCGATTCGCGGTTCGACATGATGTTGCCTCCTTCATTCCATCGAAGTGACCCGCCCACCGGATGGCGGACGGGAAGTCGGGAGGTTAGAAACCGCAGACAGACGGCGGGCGTATTTCCCCGAAGGGTGTTGTATTAGCCGCCCTCCCGACGCAGGCAACGCGTCGGTTGTGCCCGCAAAGTGCCGGGCACAAAAAAACCACCGGTTTGTCGGAGGTGGGTACCGCTGTCTGAGGAGTTTCTACGCTCCGTGGTTGAGCTTGCTAGGGATTTGCGTGGCTGTCAAGCGGTATGTGGCGTCAACGAAAGAGTATTAGCGGTGAGCGGAACTCCGTGCGCGCGAGTCGACGTTCGTGTTGGTCCAGGCGACTAACGGCCACGGGCACTCCACTTGGCAATGAAGCTGCTCAGGCCAGGTCACATGGGTCTCCTCACAAATTAGGTGTTGCAATCGAGAGTCGAACTCACCTATCTAAGCAAGGGGGAGTAGGTATCCCTGCTGTCTCAGCTCAGGAGACTGTTTAAGCGTCTAATGGAGTCTTGGCTATTGGTCCGGCTTAACGCTGGCGCTCGACTGTATATCTGAGGTGTCTAAATGAAGGTTTTCATTAGTTCATTGATTTCCGGGATGGAGGCCGAGCGGGCAGCTGTCCAGCGTGCCGTCGAGAGGCTGGGACACGCTCCCATCAATGCGGAGAATTTCGGTGCAAGGTCCAGTTCGCCCAAAGTCGCTTGCCTAGGCGGAGTGCGAGAGTCCGACCTCGTGATCGTGATCTTGGGGGGGCGCTATGGTGTGCCCCAGGCAGGTGGTTTTTCTGCGACTCACGAAGAGATTTTGGAAGCGCGCAACCGGAAGCCGATTCTCGTGTTTCTGCAAGCGGGCGCTCAGCCGGAAGAGAGTCAGGCTGCTTTGATAAATGAAGTCGGAGGCTGGGAGGGCGGACTCTTTCGACAGGAGTTTGATTCCCCAGAAGACTTGGAAGACAAAGCAATCCGCGCCATTCATCGGCACGAGCTAGCTCATGCCGTAGCGCCACTGAATCCTGAAGAGCTGAAGGCTAGGGCTACTAGACTCCTTCCAGCTTTGGAAAAGGGGTATGGGGCGAACACGCTTCAGTTGGCAATAGCTAGCGGCCCGGTCTCAGCAATCCTTCGGCCTGCAGAGATAGAGGCTCCATCCCTGATCGCAGAGATCCAGCAGAGCGCACTTTTTGGCGTTCACCCAATCTTTGATCGGGCGGCCGGTAGCCGATCTCGCTTGGAAGGGGAGGCGCTGGTTGTGGATCAGAATGACGGGCACAGGCCTGGCGCGTCGGTGTGCCTCTGGCCAAACGGTGATCTGTTGGTCAGCCTGCCTGTGCCGCCACCCGCGCGCGGAATGGGGCTGTCCGTGGTCTTAGAAGAAGATGTCGCTAGCAAATTGACCAGCGCTGTGGGATATGCGGCCTGGCTGCTGTCGCGCATCGATCCCACGGAGAGAATCACCCACATCGTGCCAGCCGTTAGGCTCGGTGGTGATGGCGGCGGCGCGTGGCGCACCAGGGAGGAGCATGACGCTAGCCCCAATTCGGGGCAGTTTCCATGGCGACAAGGTGAGCATGAGGAGCCGGTGTTCCTAGCTCCAGCTCATCAAGTCAGGCAGGTACTGTCGATGGATACACGTCGTGTGATCGAAGACTTTGTCGTTTTGCTCAGGCGGCGCTGGAACCAAGACTGATTGGGCTAGAGCTCGTTTCGTAAGCGGCTAGGCGCAGCGAGGTATTTCTTAGTAGAAGTCGTCATTGAATTCGTTTTGGGGCGTGTACGACCACTTGCCCTCAATTGGGTGCCTGCCAAAAGCGAGTTCTACAGATGGGCGTATGCCAACCTGAAGGATTTCGTCAATCCAGACTGCATATTTTTTAGTTCGAAACTCTCTGTCGTCATCTGTCCGTCCTCAGTCAATGGCTATCTTCGCATCCAAGTATTGAATGATGGTGCGCGTAAGGTTGACGACAAGCAGCGCCTCGTCACGATGGACAAGCTGATCGTTGGCATGTGCCAAGCTTCCCCGATTTCGAAGCGGGTTCAGCGCGTCGAGGATGTTTCCGAGCGAAAAGATCACTTTTCGGATCGCTTCCTCCTGCACTCCCAAATCGCGTAGAGCCGGATGGTTTTCACGCATGAACTTGAAGATCTGAGTGATTCCAGGGTCCGCCGGCAATGTGGCCAAGTCCAATCCCGCTGACCGACACACCGCTTTTAGGTAGCCATGAAGAGCGGTGTGGACGCGATCCAAGGCGCTCGTCGGTCCCTGAGCCTCCAGCAGCGATTGCGCGTCTGCCAATGCTTGACGAACAAGCTCGCTTGCGACCTTCGGGGATGTCGGCTTCACGGCCGCGACTTGAGCGCAGCGTCTAGCGAACGCCAGCAGCTTGGCTTGCGCCTCTGGGGTTCGCTGGACCTCTGACCCCGCCGGGAAACGCCGAGCCACGCCTCGGACGATCGCTGCCTGACATCGAGGGTCAGCGGACGACAGCACGGCCAAGAAACGTTGGCGCGTCGTGGTGCCAGGGTATTCCTCTGGATCGATCGCCAGGTCGCAATAGGCGGCGTAGAACTCGCGATGGGTCGCGTAGCTGAAATCGCCCAGATAGCCGCCCGATACCCCGATGTAATGGTTGACGATCCAGTGGATTTCACTCGGACGCAGGCCGTCCATGGACCCTCTCGCTCGCCGGCTGGAAGGCCGACCCATATGGCGGCATTATAGCTTTGGCGCTCCGGCTGCGGGCCACAGGGGAAAAGCATGGAAAGCTCGTTAGAGCAAGAGAGGGGCGATGCCCCGGAAAGCGGCTCTGTGCTTCGGGAGCGGGGCTCGCTGATCGATAAGGTCAATCGAGCCCGCTTGGAGCTGCTGGATCTGTCGACCCGCAACCGGCTGCTCAGCGTACCCCGGTCCGGGCACGCCAAGACCGTAGAGGTGGTTAACGAGCTGGCGCGAGCGATGTATCAGACGCTCGTCATCGACGGAAAGCGCTTCACCTTCGTGGCCGGCAGGGCTGACCCCAAAACAGCAGTGGACGAGGCCCTCGACGAGGAAGGTGGCACGTCCGACCCAGCCAGCCTCGTTGATGTCAGCGCCGGTAATGCCGATCCCGAGTACGCGCTGCTCGAGGAGGAGCCGGAGGACCCCGAGTTGTTGGCGCAGCCCGATCTAGAACTGGACGAACAGGGACGGCGGGTCAGCCATTGGGACGCGCAGCTGATGACGCGCCTGACGCCGACCGGTCTCCAGAAGCGCCTGCTGGACCTCTACGTCGACGCGCGGACGCTTCAGGAAGAGCAGGGCATCAACGTGCTCTACCTCGGCATTGGATACCTGAAGTGGCGAGCGCCGACCACGCCCAAGGTCGACCGGTATGCACCGCTTGTGCTGGTGCCTGTCGCCTTGGAGCGCAGCAATGCGGGCGAGAAGTTCCACCTCCGCTGGCAGGGGGATGAAATCGTCGCAAACCTGTCGTTGCAGCTTTTTCTGCAGCGCCAGTTCGAGATGAAGCTTCCCGAGATCGAGGAGTTCGAGAGCCTCGATATCGACGACTACCTAGCCAAGGTTGCCTCCCTGATTGAGGGCAAGGCGGACTGGGCGGTGGTTCCGGACGATGCGGTCCTGGGTCTCTTCTCGTTCGCCAAATTCATGATGTATCGCGACCTGGATCCGACGAGCTGGGAGCAGTTGGGCGGCTTGGAGGCCATCCCCACGCTTCGAGGCGTGGTGTCGGAGGGCTTCCCAGGCGCCGCCATTTCGACGAACGACGAGGACATCGACGCGACGGTCAGCGCAGATCGGATGCGGCATGTGGTCGACAGCGACAGCTCCCAGTCCCTTGTCGTCCACGACGTGCTCAACGGACGGAGCATCGTCGTTCAGGGGCCGCCAGGCACCGGTAAGTCCCAGACCATCGCCAACATCATCGCGGGCGCCATCGCCGAGAAGAAGCGCGTGTTGTTCGTGGCGGAGAAGCTGGCGGCACTCGAAGTGGTCAAGCGACGCTTGGACCAGGTTCGTCTGGGCGCGGCCTGCCTCGAGCTTCACAGCAACAAGGCGAACAAGCGCGCGCTGCTCGAAGAACTACGACTCACGTGGAGCTTGAGCCCGCGAGCCCCAGAAGACAGCGGGCCCATCGTTCGTCAGCTTACCGAGCGGCGGGACGCCCTCAATGCCCACGCCCAACGCCTCCATCAGGAATTGCTTCCTTCGAAGCTGACGCCCTATGAGGTGTTCGGCAACCTGGTTCGACTGCGCCGAGAGGGATACGTCACCACACGCATTCGTCTCGAATCGCCGCTGGAGTGGGCGTGGGACAAGGTGGGAGAGAACCAAAAGCTCCTTCAGGATCTTTGCGATCGCGTTCGGATGATGGGTGTCCCGGACCGCCATGCTTGGGCCGGAGTCGCGAACGAGACCCTCCTGCCGAATGATCGAGACCGTCTGATTCGGGAAATCGCTGATCTCGCCAGAAAGCTGGACGACTGGCGGCAAAGCGCCGCCGAGCTGACCGAAATGCTCGACCTGCAGTTCTCGGGCCGGCTCGATGCCCCGAAAGCGGCAATCGACCGGGCCAAGGCGCTGTTAACGGCACCGCCCCTTGGGGCAGCGGCGCTGGCGCATCCCTCGTGGGAAAGCCCCGCCGGCCCAGAAGGCCTGATAGAAGACGTGCGACGGGGGCAGGACCTGCGCCAAGCGTGCTTCGAATTTGCAGCCGATTCTGCGCTCGAACAGGCTTGGGGGGAGACGAGTCACGAATTGTCGAAGGTTCCTGACTACTTCGTCCTCGGCAAGGAAGTATCGGCCCTGCGCGATGCCCACCAGAATCTTTCGGGTTTGGAGTCCGACCTCGCTCGGCTCGCCCAACTGGTGGGCGAACAGAGACCACTGACGTTCGAAATCGTGGCCCACATGTGCGCACTCGCGGAGCGCGCGAGCTCCGCGCCACAGATCGACCGCGACGCGTTGGTTGCCCGCATCTGGGATCGAGGAGTCGACTCGGTCCAGAATCTGGTCGACTGGGTCCAGCAGGTCCAGTTGGCCCGCCGTGAACTGAGCGGGGTGTTTCGCGAGTCCGCGTGGGCGACCGACCTGGAAGACGCTCGGCTTCAAATCGCCAGCCGCAGCGTGAGCTTCTTCCGCTTCTTTAGCGGCGAGTGGCGGGCCGCAAATCGGCTGGTTCGTGCGCAGCTCCGCAACCCCAAGCTCCCGGCCGATCAGTTGCTGCCGGCGTTGGACAAGCTCCTCGACGCACAGGCAGCACTTCGTCGGATCGAGGAGGGCAATGCTCAGGGCGAGGAAGCGTTCGGCGCTAACTGGGAGCGCGATCGGTCCGATACGGCGTTTTTGAAGGGGGTGGTGACTTGGATGCGAGGCATGCGTCCACTTGGGCTGGGCGCTCGCGATCAAGTCGCCGCGATCGGTGACCGCGGCTTGGCAGCCGAACTCGCGGCTCGGCTGGGACCAGCGCTTGCCGAAGTGCAGGCCCACCTCTCTCCGATCCACGAATCGTTGCTGGCCGGAGGGCAGATGCTGTGGAGCGGGGAGGACTCTTCGCTTCCCAGGGTGCCGCTGCGTCGACTGACAGACGACACAGCGCTCTTCGGGCAGACCATCCAGGCATGCGATTCGTTGAAGGACGCGGAGGCGCTGACCTCGGCACAAGCCCTGGAGCGCATCAATGCCCTGACCGACGCTCAGGCAGCGCTTGCCGCACTGACTCAAATCGATTCGCAAGGTGCAGCCGCGTTTGGTGGCCTGTGGGAAGGCCTCACTTCGGACGCTGCTGCGCTCGAAGGAGCGTCTCGCTGGATGATCACCAACTCGGGCCTGCGGATGCTGGCGTCGCGTATCGCAGACCCTCAGCGGAAGCTGGATCAGGCGACTCAGCAGCTCGAAAGAAGCGGGAGGCTGGGTGGAGAGCTGTCCGAACTGTTCGTCATCCTTCGCTTTACAGGGAACGACGAGGTTGCATCGGACCCCGCTGAGGTCTCCGTGGACGCCGTAATAAGCCAGCTTCGGGCGTGGGAGGCAGATCCGGAAGGCCTCCCGCAGTGGGTCGCTTATATCGCCCAGGCAAAAGTGGCCAAGCGCCGTGGGCTGAAAAACTTCGTCGATGCGTTGGCGACGGGCACGCTAGCGCCCGACGAGGCCAGAGGCACATTCGATTTGGCCTATTACGAGGCGGTCCTGTCGGCAATGGTGGACAGGGACCCAGAGCTGGCGACCTTCGACGGCAAGAAGCAAACGGAGCTCGTCGAGTCGTTCTGCGAGCTGGACCGAAGCCGCATTGACTTGGCTCGACGTCAAGTGTCGCAATCACACCGTGAGCGAATTCCATCAAAGAGCGGGGCCGCTGGGCCTGTGGCCGTGGTCCTCGGCGAGATGGCCAAGAAGAGGGGGCATCTACCTATCCGGCAGCTTATGGAGCGGGGGGCGCCCGCTATCCAAGCGCTCAAGCCGGTCTTCATGATGAGTCCGCTTTCGGTGGCGCAGTTCCTGCCGCCTGGTTCGGTCGAATTCGATCTGCTGGTCATCGACGAGGCCAGTCAGGTCCAGCCAATCGACGCCTTGGGTGCCATCGCCCGCGCCAAGCAGCTCGTCATTGTGGGTGATGAGCGCCAGCTGCCCCCCACGCGGTTCTTCTCGAGGGCCTTGGGCGATTCCTCACCACCGCTGGATGACTCGGCGGCGCCTGCCGATGTCGAGAGCATCCTAGGCCTATGCTTGGCGCGCGGGCTGCCAGATCGAATGCTCCAGTGGCACTACCGGAGCCGCCACCAGTCCTTGATCGCAGTGTCCAACAGCCAGTTCTACGAGAACAAGTTGTTGATCGTCCCGAGTCCCTACACAAGCGAGGCCGGAGTGGGGCTGCGGTTCCACCATCTGCCAGACGCGGTTTACGATCGTGGTGGCACCAGCACCAATGCTCGTGAAGCGAAGACGGTGGCCATGGCGGTGGTTGCCCACGCACAAACGACCCCACACCTCACCCTGGGCGTTGCGGCGTTTTCGACCCAGCAGCGGCGCGCCATCTTTGACGAGGTGGAGTTGCTGCGACGCCAGCACCCTGAGACCGAGGGCTTCTTCACCGCCCACGCCCATGAGCCGTTCTTCGTCAAAAGCCTGGAGAACATCCAGGGCGACGAGCGTGATGTCATCCTCATTTCGATCGGGTATGGGCGCGATGCCCGGGGTGGCGTGAGTATGAACTTCGGGCCTGTGAGCAACGAGGGCGGCGAGCGTCGGCTCAACGTGCTCATCAGTCGGGCGAAGTCGCGTTGTGAGGTCTTCTCTTCCATCACCGATGAAGACATCGATCTTACCCGCGGCAAGGGGAAAGGTACCGCTGCGCTCAAGCTGTTCTTGCACTACGCCCGCACGGGACGCCTTCACATCGCCACCGAAGCCATTGAAGAGCGCAAGAAGACGTTCGAACAGGAAGTTGCCAAGGCGCTCATTGCCCGCGGCTACGACCTCCATATGCACGTGGGCGTAGCCGGGTTCTTCGTTGACATCGCCATCGCGGATCCCGAGAAGCCTGGACGCTACATCATCGGCATCGAATGCGACGGAGACTCCTACCGCCGGTCGAAGGGCGCGCGTGATCGAGACCGTCTGCGCGAGCAGGCGCTCCGCGACAAGGGCTGGCAGGTCCATCGGGTGTGGAGTGCAGAATGGTTCCTGCGGCCCGCTGCGGAACTCGATGCACTGGTGCGGGTCATTGAGGCCGCGAAAATAGAACCGGATCCGTTTGAGGTCGAAGCGGCCTCCCGATCCCGAGCCGTTCCAATCGACATCGAGAGCGTGGATCACGACGACTTCGTCGAAGTGGGGCTGGTGAGCTCTGATGCGTTGCCTGACACCGATCCTTACGTGGAAGCCAATTTCTCAGTGCCTAACCGCCAGCAGGAGTTGCACACTGTCCCGGCGATGCGAATGGCGGGCTTCGTTCGGGATGTGGTGCATGTCGAAGGTCCCATCCATCGCTCGGAGGTCGTGGTGCGCATACGGTCTCTGTGGGGCCTGCAGCGGGCGGGAGGTCGCATACAGAGCGCGGTCGACGAGGGCATCCGACGGGCCGTAGAAGAAAGCATGGTGGTGCTGCAGGATGGTGAGTTCCTTTTATGGCCTGGACGCGCTATTCGAGTACGGGACAGGAGCGATGTTCAGTCGCTGACCCTGCGACGCCCCGAGCATCTCCCGCCGATGGAGATGGATGCTGCCATTCTGGACCTGGTGCGCAACAATCTGGGTGCCTCGCTGGACGAGATTGCTCTTCACGTGTCGCGCCGACTCGGATTCCGAACAACAAGCGCGCAACTGCGTGCGGTGCTGGTGGGGAGAGCGGAGTCGCTTGTAGCGTGTGGGGCTTTGGAGCTGCGAAATGGGTTGTTTGTGGAGTGCGCTGTGAAGCACTGAGAGAAGCGGCGTCAATGGACTACTAAGTCACTTCAAGCCGTCAGGCCCCGTCAGGGCACGGAGCGCCTGCGTGGCCAGCCTTCTGGGCTGGCCGGATTCTCTCCAGGCGAATCCGTCGAACCGGGGGTTCTCATCAAGTCCCCGCACACCTCCAGAAACGCAAAACGCCCCTTGCGGGGCGCTTTGCGTTTCTGGCGGAGAGAGGGGGATTCGAACCCCCGAAGCGCGGTTTAGACGCTTACACACTTTCCAGGCGTGCTCCTTCAACCACTCGGACACCTCTCCGGATCTGTCCCGCGCGGGCCGCGGGGCGGCACGCTGCGACGGCTGGACCGCCGCGGGCCGGCCATTCTAGCCGGGCCGCGGCCCGGTCACAAGGAAGGCGGACGGGCGTGGCAGAATAGCGGCATGTCCTATCTCGTCCTCGCCCGGAAGTGGCGTCCGAAGCGGTTTGCCGAGCTGGTCGGGCAGGAGCACGTCGTGCGTGCGCTGACCAACGCGCTGGAGACCGGCCGCGTCCACCACGCCTTCCTGTTCACCGGCACCCGCGGCGTCGGCAAGACGACGATCGCGCGCATCTTCGCCAAGAGCCTGAACTGCGAGCGCGGCACCTCGTCCGACCCGTGCGGCGAGTGCGAGACGTGCCTGGCGATCGACGCGGGGCGCTACATCGACCTGTTGGAGATCGACGCGGCCAGCAACACCGGCGTCGACGATGTGCGCGAGCTCATCGACAACGCGCAGTACATGCCCTCGCGCGGCCGGGTGAAGGTCTACCTGATCGACGAAGTGCACATGCTCTCGAAGTCGGCGTTCAACGCGCTGCTCAAGACGCTGGAAGAGCCGCCGGGTCACGTGAAGTTCCTGCTGGCGACGACCGACCCGCAGAAGCTGCCGGTCACCGTGCTCTCGCGCTGCCTGCAGTTCAACCTCAAGCGGTTGGACGAGGAGCAGATCCAGGGGCAGATGACCCGGATCCTCGAGGCCGAGGGTATCGCGGCGGATGCGGCGGCGATCCGGCAGCTGTCCAAGGCGGCCGATGGCAGCCTGCGCGACGGGCTGTCGCTGCTCGACCAGGCGATCGCCTACACCGGTGCGGGCGGCGAGGGCGGTGCGCTCGCCGACGCGGCGGTGGCGACGATGCTCGGCAGTGTCGACCGCACTCGGGTCGGCAACCTGTTGTCGGCGCTGGCGCAGGCCGATGGTGCCCGGCTGATGGCCGAGGTCGCGGCGTTGGCGGAGTTCTCGCCGGATTGGGCGGGCGTGCTCGACGCGCTGTCCGAAGCGCTGCACCGGATCCAGGTCCGCCAGTTGGTGCCCGAGGTCGGCATCGAGGCCGACGGCCTGGATCTCGATGCGTTGGCGTCGTCGGTGCGGCCGGAGGTCGTGCAGCTGTGGTACCAGATGGCGCTCAACGGTCGCCGTGATCTCGCCCTGGCGCCGAGCCCGCGCGCGGGCTTCGAGATGACCGTGCTGCGCATGTATGCGTTCCGCCCGGCCGAGGGCGGCCACGCCGGCGCGCCGGCGGGCAGCGGTGCCGGGCAGGGTCGGGCATCGGGGCCGGCCGCGGCGCGGGCCGCGCTGGGTGATGCAGCCGCGCCGCCGCCGCGGGCTGCCGCACCGGCGCCCGAGGCCGCGACGCTGGCACGTCCGGTGCCGCGTGCGCCGGCCGATGCGGTGCCGATGGCGGCTGCCGGCCAGGGCATCGACATGCCGCGCAAGGCGGCGCCGACACCTCCGCCTGCACCGGTTCCCGAACCTACCCCTGCGACCCGTGCCGAGCCGCCTGCGTCCCCTGCGCCGCGCGCCGAACCGGCGCCGTCGGCAGCGAAGCCGTCGATGACGCTCGATGCCGACGGCTGGCTGGATCTCGTGGCCGATCTGCCGTTGCGCGGCCCGGTGCGCGAGCTGGCGGCCAGCGCGGCCTTCGTCAGGCTCGAGGGTGAGGTGCTGACGCTGGCGCTGCCCGAGTCCGACGAGCACCTGAAGGCGCCGATCATGGTCCATCAGCTGGCGTCTGCGCTGGCCGGGCCGCTCGGCGCGACGCCGCAGATCCGCTTCGAGACCGCGGCCGCGCGCACGGCGCCGACCTTGCACGAACGCAATGCGCAGCAGCGCGATGCGTTGCAGGCGGCGGCCGAGCAGAATTTCCTTTCCGATCCGGACGTGCAGCGCCTGATGTCGCAGCAGGGCGCACGCCTGGTGCCCGATTCCATTCGCCCTTACGACGAACAAGGACTTTGATGATGCGTGGAAATATCGGCCAGCTGATGCAGCAGGCCCAGAAGATGCAGGAAAACATGCAGCGCGTGCAGGAAGAGCTGGCCAACCTCGAGGTCGAGGGCAGCGCCGGCGGCGGCATGGTCAGCGTCACGCTGACCGGTGCCAAGGCCTGCCGCAAGGTGCGCATCGATCCGTCGGTGCTGTCGGACCCGGAGATGGCCGAGGACCTGATCGCGGCCGCGTTCAACGACGCGTCCAACAAGGTCGACGAGGAATCGAAGGCGCGCATGGCCGGTGCCACCGCCGGCATGCCGCTGCCGCCGGGTATGAAGCTGCCGTTCTAAGGCCCACGGTCTCCAGGGCGGGGCGCCTCGGCGCCCCGTTCGCCAAACGCGCCGCGGCGAACGAGGCGTGTGTCGCGGCCCCTCCTTCTAGCGTCTATCGCGCATGTCCGCATTGCTGGAACAACTGATCGATGCGTTGCGTGTGCTGCCCGGGGTCGGGCAGAAGTCCGCGCAGCGCATGGCCTATCACGTGCTCGAACGCGGGCGTGACGGCGGCGCGCGGCTGGCCGCGGCACTGGCCGAGGCGGTCGAGAAGATCGGCCACTGCGCGCGGTGCCGCGATTTCAGCGAGACGCCGGTGTGTGCGACCTGCGCCAGTGCGTCGCGCGATGCGCAGGCCCTGTGCGCGGTCGAGACGCCGGCCGACCGGCTGGCGATCGAGCAGGCCACCGGCTACCGCGGCTTCTACTTCGTGCTACAGGGCCGGCTGAGTCCACTCGACGGCATCGGCCCGCGCGAGCTGGGCCTGGACCTTCTGGCTGCGCGGCTGGCCGAGGGCGAAGTGCGCGAGCTGATCATCGCCACCAATCCCACGGTCGAGGGCGAGGCCACTGCGCACTACCTGGCGCAGATCGCGCGCCAGCACGGCGTGCGGCCCAGCCGTCCGGCGCACGGCCTGCCGCTGGGCGGCGAACTGGAGTTCGTCGATCGCGGCACGCTATCGCATGCGTTCGGCAGCCGCAGCGAAATCGGCGATTCGTGATCCAGGCCCGGTGATGTGCGTTGCGCGTCGACGGGGCGGCAGTGCGACCGGCGGCAGCGGTATGCTCTGGCCATCGCGAATCACGAGTGACGGCTTCCATGACCATCTTCCACAAGATCATCCGCCGCGAGATCCCGGCCGACATCGTCTATGAGGACGAGCACCTGATCGCATTCCGCGACATCGGCCCGCAGGCGCCGGTGCATGTGCTGTTCGTGCCCAAGCAGGATTACGCGACGCTCAACGATGTGCCCGAGGATGCGCCGGAGGTCATCGGCCGGCTCGCGCTGGCCGCCGCGCGCTATGCGAAGGCACAGGGGTTCGACAAGGACGGCTACCGCATCGTCATGAACTGCAACGACCACGGCGGGCAGACGGTGTACCAGATCCATCTGCACTTGCTCGCCGGTGCGCCGCTCGGGCGCTTCGGCACGCCCGCGTGAGCGTGCCGGCGCGGGCTTACCAGTAGCCCCACCACGGCCAGGGCGCCGGGCGGGTCAGCACGTCGACCGTCTCGCGCACCGGCCACAGATAGACCACGTCGGCATCGAGGCGCGGGAAGCGGTAGTCGTACTCGCCGATCCGGCGGGTGTCGTAGCCGGCGATGCGGCCGGTGAAGGTGACCTCGCGGTTCTTCTCGAACACCGCCGGGTCGTAGAAGCCGGCGCGGCAGGCGATGAAGCGGCCGTTGGTGTCGTCGCTGGCCCAGTACGGGCGCCCGGTCGCGGTGAGCCGGGTGGCGATCATCTCGAAACACGTGGCGTCGGGCCGCGGCTCGACCTGGACGATGCGCCCGCCCCAGCGCACCGCGGTGCCGGTGTAATCGCCCTGCACGGCGGCATGTGGCGTGGGCGATTCGGCGAAGCCGCCCTGCAGCGGCTTGGGCTGCGAGGCACAGGCGCCGAGCAGCAGGGCCAGGGCGCTGATGGGCAACAGGCGGGCGGGGCTCATCGGGAAGTCTCCTTCGCAGCAGGCGTTGCGGTGGGGCGATGCGCGCGCAGGTCGCGCGCCAGCGTGGGGTCGGCCGGGGCGGCAGCGTAGCGTGCGGCGACGAAACGGCGGGTGAGTGCAGTCAGCCCGACGGCGTCGCCGGTGGCCGGCGCAATGCGGGCGGCCCAGGCCGAGGCGGGCTCGTGCGGAAGGCGGCCGAGGCCGCGGCGGGCATAGCGCCGGCCCATCCGGTGCCAGGCGCGGAGCAGGGGATCGCGCTCGCGTTCGCTGCGCGCGATCAGCCACCCCATCGCGCCCAGCGCCAGCAGTGCGACAACCGTCAGCAGCACAACCAGGCCGCTGGCGCCCAGCCCGCCGAGCCCGAGCCGTTGCAGCATCGTTTGCTGGCGGTCGGCGTCGAAGCCGAGCACGAAATCGTTCCAGCCGCGCCGGGCCCAGTCGCCGAGGTCGAAGATCGGCGCGAAGCGCGCGCCGCCTACGCGCCCGGCCGCGAGCCGGTCCTCGAGTGTGTCGTAGATGCGCTCGGGCGCGACCGCTGCGGTCGGGTCGACGCGGACCCAGCCGCGGCCTTCGAGCCAGACCTCGTTCCAGGCGTGCGCGTCCATGCGCCGCACCAGCCAGTAGTTGCCGTAGGCGTTGCGGCGGCCGCCGACGTAGCCGGTGACCACGCGCGCGGGAATCCCGGCCTCGCGCATCAGCACAGTAAAGGCCGAGCTGAAATGCTCGCAGAAGCCGGCCTGCTGGTCGAACAGGAAGTCGTCGATCGCGTTGCGGCCGGGCAGCGGCGTGTCCAGGGTGTAGGCGAAGTCGCGCTCGATCCAGGCCAGCGCGCGCGCAACCAGTGCGGCGTCGTCGCGGGTCTCCGCGCGCCATTGCCGGGCGAGCGCGCGGGTGCGCGGGTTCAGGCCGGCGGGCACGCGCAGGGCCTCGGCGCGTGCGAGCGCGGGCAGTTCGGGCTCGAACTGCCGCGGCGGCGCCGAGCGCAGACGCCAGCGGCTGACGCTGTCGAGGCGACGCGGGCTGCGCAGCGTGTAGTCGCGTGTGCCGCGCACGCCGTCGGGCAACGCGGTCGGCAGGTCCAGCGCGACCAGCAGGTCGCGCCCGGTCGGTTCGATCACGATCTCGTAGTCCCAGGTCGGCGTGCCGTGGGCGACCAGGTCTGGCGTGGGCGGCGGCTGCCGGCGCGAGCGCGTCCAGGTGCGGCCGTCGTAGTCGGTGAGCGTCGGCCCGCGCCAGTACATCTGCGAGACCGCAGGCTCGGGGCCGGTGAACGCCGCGCGCAGCGCGGGCGAATCGTCGGCCAGCAGATCCAGCCATTGGCCGGCGCCCATCTCGTCCGACAGCCCCGGCGTGGCCGAGGCGCGGTCCGGCACGCCCCACAGCGGCGTCGACAGCCGCGGGAACAACCAGAACACCGCCAGCGCCAGCGGCAGGCCGAGCGCGATCAGACGCAGCGCGGTGCCCCATCGGCGGCGGTCGCTGTCTGGTGCCAGGCCCGATTCCGCATCCGACAGTGCGAGCAAGGCGACCACCACCAGCAGCGTGCCGGCCAGGCCCAGCAGCAGCGACAGCGGGCCCTGGTCGAGCAGGAACGTGGCGAACGGCGCGAACAGCGCGAAGCCGAGCAGGCTGCGGGCGTCGCGCAGCGTGCGCAGCTCGGACGGTTTGACCGCCAGCATCGCCGCCAGCAGCGCGCATCCGGTCTCGCGTCCGACCGTGCCGCCGGCCTGCGCGAGCACCCAGCCCAGCAGGGCGAGGGCCGCGGCGCCGCGCAGCCACGCTGGCAGCTGGCGGCGGCCGGAGACCGACGTGACCAGCACGCCGACCGCGGCGACGACGATCGCCACCGGCAACGCAAGCTGAAGCAGCAACGGCAGCAGACACACCGCTGCGGCCAGCAGCGTGCGGCGGCGTCCGCGTGCGTCCAGCGGTTGGCCGGTGGGTCGGGTCATGGGCCCTCGGGGAGCAGGGCGAGGGCGCGCAGGCAGGCCTGGCGGTGCCACTCGCCGCGGTCGGGGCCGAGCGGTGCATGGCCGGGCACGCGCAGCAGCGAGCGCACGCCGTCGCGTTCGGCGGTGTCGACCCAGCGCGCGAGCCGGCGGATGCGCGCTTCGTGACCGAGGCCGCCCAACGCCGCCCAGTCGAGCACGACGTCGGCCCCCTGCGGTCGCTCGAACTCGCGCACAACCAGCGCATCGCGTCGGGCCGAGGTTTTCCAGGCGATTGCGCGACGCGCGTCGCCCTGGCGCCACTCGCGCAGATGGTGCAGGTCGTCGCCGGCCGGGTGCGGCCGCGCCTGCGCGTCCTCGCCGGCGCCCCGCGGCAGCGGCGGGCCGTGCGCCTCGGGCGCGGGATGCACCAGCAGCCGGATGTCGGGGCGCACCCAGGCCCAGGCGCGCGCCAGGCCCAGCGGCCGGGTGCTGGAGATGCGGATCCGCGGCGCGGCCATCCAGCCACGCCGCTGCGTCGGCAGCGCCAACGTGGTCTCGCCGCCGGTCTCCTCCAGCGACAGCGGCGCGGCGACGGCATCCTCGCAATCGACCCGCAGGCCGCGGCGCTCGCGCCCCGGCGCTGCGCCCACGTGCACGTGCAGCGGCATCGGCCGACCGGCGGGGACCGGCTCGCCGCGCACCGCGCGCACCTCCAGGCCGCTGAGTTGCAATTGCGTCCACAGCAGACTGGCCAGCGTCGCACCGCCCAGCAGCAGGCACAGCAGCAGCGCCGGATTGTTGTTGTAGTTCAGGGCGCCGGCCGCCATCGTCGCCAGCAGCGCGATGACGAAACCGCCGAATGGCGTGGGCAGCACGTAGATACGCTGGCGGTCGATGCGCACCGGCAGCGCCTCGGCGTGGCGCGGGCGCATCCAGCGTTCGAGGCGGCGGCGCAAGCCAGTGGCAGCCATCGCGTCAGTCGACCGGCACGGCCTGCAGGATGCCGGTGGCCAGCGCGTCGCCGTCGCCGGCATCGTCGGCGACCAGCCGGTGCGCGGCGATCAATGGAAACAGCCGCTGCACATCGTCGGGCAGCGCGTGCGCGCGGTCCTCGAGCAGGGCCAGCGCGCGCGCGGCGCGCAGCAGGGCCAGGCCCGCGCGCGGCGACAGACCGACACGGACGCCGGGATGGTGGCGGCTACGCGCGAGCAGCGCTTGCACGTAGTCGATCAGCGCCGGGCTGGCGTGAACCGCAGCGGCCGCGGCGCGCATCTGCTGCAGGTCGGCTTCGCCCAGTTGCGGCAACGTGCCGGCGATCAGCACGCGCCGGTCTTCGCCGGCGAGCAGCGCACGCTCGGCGTCGCGGTCGGGATAGCCGAGGTTGAGCCGCATCAGGAAGCGGTCGAGCTGCGAGTCGGGCAGCGGATAGGTGCCCGACAGGTCCACGGGGTTCTGCGTGGCGATGACGAAGAACGGGTCGGGCAGGGCGTGCGTGGTGCCATCGACCGTGACCTGGTGCTCGGCCATTGCCTCCAGCAGGGCACTCTGCGTGCGCGGCGGCGCGCGGTTGATCTCGTCGGCCAGCAGCACGTTGGTGAACACCGGGCCGCCGTGGAACTCGAAGCGCCGCGCGGCGCCGTCGTAGACCGAGACGCCGACGACATCGGACGGCAACAGATCGGAGGTGAACTGCACGCGCTGAAAGCCGAGCCCGACGGTCGCGGCGATCGCATGCGCGAGCGTAGTCTTGCCCAGGCCCGGCAGGTCCTCGATCAACAGGTGGCCGTCGGCGAGCAGCGCGACGAAGGTCATGGTGACCGCGGTCTCCTTGCCGAGCACCAGGCGATTGACCTGGGCGCGCGCCGACGACAGAGCGTTGCGCTGTGCGTCGGTTAGCATGGCGCGGGTCGTGGACGGATCGGGCATGCGCGGTCTTCCCTGCGACGTTCTTCTCCGAGTGTAGCGAGGTCGGGTTCAATGCGGCGGATCGAAATGCGCACGGTGTTCATTGCGCTGTGGGTGCTGGTCGTCGCGCTGAAGCTGGCGATCGCGATGCGCTTGCCGCTGTTCGTCGACGAGGCCTTCTACTGGCTCGAGGGGCAGCGGCTGGCCTGGGCCTACTCGGATCTGCCGGGGCTGACCGCCTGGTTGATCCGGCTGGGCACCGAGCTCTTCGGCGATGGACTGCTGGCGGTGCGCCTGCCGTTCGTCGCGATCTCGGCGCTGGTGCCGTGGCTGTTGGTGCGCCTGACCGCGCGCGAGTTCGACGCCGATGCGGCCTGGACCACCGGCTGCCTGGCGCTGTTGTTGCCGCTGCTGGGCTCGCTCGGGGTGATGGCATTGCCCGATGCGGTGCTGGCGCTGGCGACGGTGCTGTGCCTGGACGCCGGCACGCGCTTGCTGCGCGGGGTGACCTACGGTGCGTCGCTGTTGCTTGCGCTCGGCCTGGCGCTGGGCGCGTTGAGCCATTACCGCTTCATCGCAGTGATCGCCGTGGGCATCGTCGCGCTGGCGTCGCTGCCGTCCGGTCGCTTGGCCTTGCGCGACCCGCGGGTGTGGATCGCGATCGCGTTCGGCGCCGCCGCCTGGGGGCCGCTGCTGGCCTGGAATCTCGCCAACGCCGAGGCCGGGCTGCGCTTCCAGATGGTCGACCGTCACCCGTGGGCGTTCCACCTCGACGGCTGGCAGTTCCTGGTGATCCAGGCAGGTTTGGTGACGCCGCTGGTGTTCGCGGTGCTCGCGCTCGCGGCCTGGCGCATGCGCCGCATGCCCGACGATGCCGCGCGGTTCCTCGCGCTGTGCGGCGCGTTGATCGTCGTCGGGTTCTTCGCGCTCGGCTTCGTCGCCGATACCGAACGCGTCAGCTTCCACTGGCCGCTGCCGGGCTATCTGGCGCTGCTGCCACTGGCCGGCTTCGTACTGGTGGGCTGGCCGCGCTGGTTGCAGGCGCTGACCTGGGCGTCGCTGGTTGCGGGCTTCTTGCTGGTCAACGGCTACTACGTCGCGGTGTCCTCGCCGCAGGTGCGCGAGCGTGCCACGGCGCTGAAGTGGTACCCGTCGAACTTCGCCGGCTGGGACCAGTTGGCCGATGCGGTGCGCGAGGTGCGGGCCGACATGCCCGACGACACGGTGCTCGTCGCCGACAATTTCAAGATCGGTGCCGAACTGGGTTTCGCGCTGGGGGATCCGGACATCCGCGTGCTCGATCATCCTATCAACCGCCATCATGGCCGCGCGCCGCAGCTCCAGCTCTGGGGGCTGCAGCTCGATGACCGCGCGGAACTGGGCGGTCGCCCGGCGCTGGTGGTGGTGGGCGCGACCGACGTGAAGTTCAGCGCGTTGCTCGAGCGCTATCAGCAACTGTGCGCAACGCTGGGCAGCCTGCCGGTGACGCGCGTGGTCAACGTCGATCGCGGCGGACAGCGCTTCGTGTTGCTGCGCTTCGATCGCGACGCTGCGCCGGCCGCTGATTGCGTCACGCCTGTCGTGGCGCATATCGATGCGCCGGCGCCGGGTGCTCGCGTGGCCGGGCAGGTCGAGGTGAGCGGCTGGGCGATCAAGGACGTCGCCGGTGTCGAGTCGGTCGTGGTGACGTTGGACGGCGCGCCTGTCGCCACCGCCCACTACGGGCTGCGCAACACGTTCGTCGGCGGCTTCCTGCAGGGACGCTCGCACGATCCCGGGCAGCCGGACATCGCCTTTACCGCGACGCTTGATCTGCGCGACCGGCCGCCGGGCCTGTACTGGCTGGGGCTGGAGATCGTCGGCCGCGACGGCTCGGTCGAGCGCTGGGCCGAGCAACCGCTGCGCGTTGCCGCGCCTGAGTGATCGCAGGCGCCGCGGCTGCCTGGCTTGAGTCGGCAGGCGGCGCGGACGAGAATCGGGGGTCCGGCCGCGTCGCGGTCGTCGACAGGGCCGCAGCATGCACAACCTCCGCGTTTCCATCGTCCAGGGCGCCACGATCTGGCACGACCCGGAGGCCAATCGCGATTACTACGGCGGCCTGATCGCGCCGCTGCGTGGCCTCAGCGATCTGGTGGTGCTGCCCGAGACGTTCACCAGCGGCTTCAGCAACGACGCGATCGACCGCGCCGAAGACATGGACGGACCCACCGTGGCCTGGATCCGCGCGCAGGCTGCCGCGCTCGATGCGGCCGTGACCGGCAGCGTGCAACTGCGCGACGGCGACGGCGTCTACAACCGCATGCTCTGGGCCACGCCCGATGGCGCGCTGCAGTGGTACGACAAGCGGCACCTGTTTCGCTACGCCGGCGAGCACAAGCGCTACGCGCCGGGGCGGGCGCGGCTGACGGTCGAGCTCAAGGGCTGGCGGATCAATCCGCAGGTCTGCTACGACCTGCGTTTTCCGGTGTTCTGCCGCAATCGCTTCGATGTCGAGCGTCCGGGGCAACTGGACTTCGATCTGCAGCTGTTCGTGGCGAACTGGCCGGCGGCGCGTGCGTACGCGTGGAAAACGCTGCTGCGTGCACGCGCGATCGAGAACCTGTGCTACGTGGTCGGCGTCAACCGCGTCGGCCGCGATGGCAACGGCCTGGACTACAGCGGCAACAGTGCCGTGCTCGATTTCCTCGGCACCCCGCTGAGTGAGTGCACGGACGCCGAAGTCGCCTCGACCACGACGCTGCTGGCATCGGAACTGGCCGCACACCGCGAACGGTTCCCCGCGATGCTCGACGCCGACCGCTTCGAAATCCTCGACCCCTGATCCCCGCGAAAGCGCCCGCCAAGGAGCGCGATGCTACGCAAGCGGGAAGGAGGCAGGCGCTCCTTGCGCGAATGCACGATGCGCTTCGCCTCCCCCGCGTGCGGGGAGGCCGACGCGCCACGCGCGTCGGGTGGGGGCATGGGCTTTCCCGGGAAAAGCGCCCCCACCCCAACCCTCCACCCGTAAAGGGCGCAATGCCCCGCAAGCGGGGGAGGGAGAAGGGCGTCCGACGTTTCGGTTGCTGATGTGTCCGGAGTTGTGCGCACGGAAGCAATTCAGCCGGGCACGGAGAAAGCGAGGCACCACGCTCTTCGCCTCCCCCGCGAGCGGGGGAGGCCGGCGCGCCACGCGCGTCGGGTGGGGGGGCATGGGCTTTCCCCAGGAAAGCGGCCCCCACCCCAACCCTCCACCCGTGAAGGGCGCAATGCCCCGCAAGCGGGGGAGGGAGAGGGCCGTTTCGGTCGCTGATATGCCGGACACGACACGGGGCCCGAAGGCCCCGTGTTTGATGCACGACTGGTCGCTGGCCTCAGCGACCGCCACCGCGCGGACCGCGGTTGCCGCCGCCGGGCGGACGACCGCCGGGGCCGCGGCCGCCGCCTGGGCCACCCGGTCCGCGATTGCCGCCACCCGGACCACGGGCGCCTGCCCCCTTCGGGCCGCGGTTGCCGCCCGGACGCGGGCCGCGCGGGCCGGCGTTGGGGTTGAAGCTGCCGGGGTTGGCGTGGTCGGACGGGAACGTCGGGGCGCTGTCGGGATGACCATACGGGGCGCGCGGACGACCTGCGCCAGCGCCGGCCGGCTTGGAGGACCAAGGGCCCTGGCCGCCGCCGCGCGGACCTTGTCCGCCCGGACCGCCGGGGCCGCGCTTCTTCGCGCCGGCACCGCCGTAGGGCTTCTTGGGGCCGCGGCCGTCGGCGTTGCGATGGCCGCTGGGGCCGGTCTCCACGCCATCGGGCACGTACCAGGTGCGGAAGGCGGCGGGGTTGCCCTCGGGCAGCGCACGCGCACCCTTGTCGGCGCGCTGCTTGAACGGCTTGTGCGACTGCTTGGCGGCGGCATCGCCGCTCACGGTCAGGCCGCCATGCGGCTTGCGCGGACCACCGCGACCACGACCGCGGTCTTCGCGCACGTGGTCGAAGCGGCGCAGTTCGCGGCCTTCGTCGGCGCCGCTGGTGTGCCCGTTGACGTAGGCCTTGCCGGCGCCACCCTTGCCCAGGTGCACGGTCGACTTGGCGGCCTTGCGCTGGCCGATCACCGGTTGCAGCGTCAGCGCCGGCGGCGGGCCTTCCTCGAGCTTGAGTTCCTTGCGCAGCGCCTCGACCTGCGCGTCGGGCAGTTCCTGCGACTGGCCGCGCAGCAGCGGCTGCGGCAGCACGACCTGGCCGTAGCGCACGCGCTTGAGCCGGCTGACCTGGCAGCCCTGCGATTCCCACAGGCGGCGGACTTCGCGGTTGCGGCCTTCCTTGAGCAGCACCTGGAACCAGTCGTGCGATTCGGTGCCGCCGATGCGCTCGATCTCGTCGAACTTCGCCGGCCCGTCCTCGAGCGCGACGCCGCGGCGCAGCCGATCGACGATCTTCTCCGAGACCGTGTCCTCGCCCTCGGGGGCGCGCACGCGACACACGTACTCGCGCTCGACCTCGTAGGAGGGGTGCATCATCGCGTTGGCGAGCTCACCGTCGGTGGTGAGCAGCAACAGGCCGGTGGTGTTGATGTCCAGGCGGCCGATCGCGATCCAGCGCGCGCCCTTCAGCGCGGGCAGGGCATCGAAGATCGTCGGCCGGCCTTCGGGGTCTTCACGCGTGGTGACTTCGCCCTCGGGCTTGTTGTAGATCAGCACGCGCGCCGGCTCGGTCAGCGCGCTGGCGACGAAGACCTTGCCGTCGAGTTCGATGCGGTCGCCGCCCTTGATCGACATGCCGGTCTGCGCGACCTCGCCGTTGACCTTGACCAGGCCGTCGGCGATGCGCTGCTCGAGCGCGCGGCGCGAGCCCAGCCCGGCCTGCGCGAGCACCTTGTGCAGGCGTTCTTCCAGGCGCGGCGCGGCCTCGGCGGCAGGCGTCTCGCCGCGCTTGAGCGACAGGGTGCGTGCGGGTTTTTCGGTGTTGCGTTGCTGCGTCATGTGGGGCTCCGGTCGCTGTCGCCGTCGGCGGCGAGGGCGGGGTCTTCGTCAGTGTGCGTGGAAGGTGAGGTGTCGGACGGTGCGTCCGGCGGCAGGTCTTGCGGTGAGGCTTGCGACGAGGCCGGGGCCTCATCCGATGGGTCGGCGTCCGACGCTTCGGACGGTGGGGTGCTGTCGGCGTTGGCATCGTCGTGGGCAGCCGGGTCGACATCGTCGTGTCCGGCGATGCCGCCGATCCCGCGCGTGCCCTCGTCGCTGCCGCCCTCGGCGCCGGCCAGGCGCAGTTGCGGGTCGAGCTCGGCGAAATCCTTGAGCTCGGACAGCGGGGGCAGTTCGTCGAGCCGCTTGAGGCCGAAGTAATCGAGGAACGCCTTGGTGGTGCCCAGCAGTTCGGGGCGGCCGGGCATGTCGCGGTGGCCGACGACGCGGATCCACTCGCGCTCTTCGAGGGCCTTGATGATGTTGCTGTTGGTCGCCACGCCGCGGACCTGTTCGATCTCGCCGCGGGTGATCGGCTGGCGGTAGGCGATCAGTGCCAGCGTCTCGAGCGTGGCGCGGGTGTACTTGGTCTGCCGCTCGCTCCACAGCCGCGCCACCCAGCCGTGGACGTCGCTCTTGACCTGATAGCGCCAGCCCGAGGCCAGCTCCACCAGTTCGACGCCGCGCTCGGCGCAGGCGGCCTGCAGTTCGGCCAGGGCCTGCTTCAGGCTGTCGTCGGGCGGGGCCTCGTCGAGCGTGAACAGCGCACCGAGCTGGGCGACGGTCAGCGGCTGCGTGGAGGCGAGCAGGGCGGCCTCGACGATGCGGTTGATCAGGGTCTGGTCCATCGGGAGGGTCGGAAGATCCAGAAAAAAGAAGGGGTCAGGACTGCGGCGCGTCAGGGACGTCGTCGTCGAACTCGCTGGAAAAACGCGTCGGCGGTGCCTCGCCGTCGGCGCTGGCCAGCGACTTGATGTAGATCGGCGCCAGCGGCGCTTCCTGCACGATATCGAGCAGGCGTTCCTTGGTGAGCTCGAGGATCGACAGGAACGTCACCACGACGCCCAGCCGGCCTTCCTCGGGCTCGAACAGCGACTCGAAGCGGTGGAACGCGCCGCCGGCCAGCCGGGTCAGCACCTCGCCCATGCGCTGGCGCACGCTCAGCGCCTCGCGCCGGATCGCATGCCCGGTGAACAGCTCGGCGCGCTTGAGCACGTCGTGCAGGGCCAGCAGCATCTCGCGCAGTTCCACCTGCGGCGGCTCGCGGTTGACCGGGCGCTCGGGCAGGGCGACCTGCGCCGGCGTGGTGTCGCGGTCCTGGCGCGGCAGGCGGTCGATGTCCTCGGCCGCCTGCTTGAAGCGTTCGTACTCCTGCAGCCGGCGCACCAGTTCGGCGCGCGGGTCGCCTTCATCGCCTTCCTCGATCGCCGGCCGCGGCAGCAGCATCCGCGATTTGATCTCGGCCAGGATCGCGGCCATGACCAGGTACTCGGCGGCCAGTTCGAAGCGCAGTTCCTGCATCACGCCGATGTAGTCGACGTATTGCTGGGTGATCTCGGCCACCGGGATATCGAGGATGTCGAGGTTCTGGCGGCGGATCAGGTACAGCAGCAGGTCGAGCGGGCCTTCGAAGGCCTCCAGGATCACCTCGAGCGCGTCCGGCGGGATGTACAGGTCCTGCGGGATCTGCAGCACCGGCTGGCCGTGCACCAGCGCCAGCGGCATTTCCTGCTGCTGGGGCGAGGGGCCTGCGGCCGCGGACGCGGTCTCGGGCTGGCTCATTCGGGGCGCGGCCGCATCGGGTCGCTCGGGAGCGGGATCACTGGCGAGGCATCATTGGCAGGGCGTGGCGACAGGACGGCGGCCACTGCGGCGCGGGTCCGATCGGGTGCGCGGCATCGGCCGGCGCGATAGGGACAACGGTGCTGCGAGGACGTCTTCGGACCGT
Organism: Luteimonas sp. RC10; assembly: GCF_014192745.1. Lineage (GTDB taxonomy): Bacteria > Pseudomonadota > Gammaproteobacteria > Xanthomonadales > Xanthomonadaceae > Luteimonas. Next base: position 176,618 of record NZ_JACHYJ010000004.1, on the reverse strand, counting down.
ACGCCAAGCGCGAAGCGCGTCTGCAGGCGACAGGCGCGGAGATCGGAAGGCGTCGGACCCGGACCGGTGCGACGACCGCGGGCGGGCTGGCGTCTGGAGCGACGCGCCGCCGCGGCGGAACGGGGCCGGGGTTGCTGGGCAACAGGGTACGCGCAGCGCCCCGGCCGTGTCCAGCGTCCCGATGTCTCATGGCACACGCACTGGCTCGAGGTGATCCAGTGCGCAGACCAAGGCGCGTGCGAACAGGAGGCAGGTTGCAGGTCGTCACGCGTCCGCCGCACGCCCTGCATCTGTTGCGTTGCAGCATTACATGGGTGGATGAAAACGCTTACATTCCGCGGCAATCGCGCATAGCGGAGTGGGGATGAGCGTCACCATCAAGGACGTCGCGAAGGCCGCCAACGTGTCGGTTGCCACCGTGTCGCGCGCCCTCAACGGCCATCAGAACGTGGCCGATGCGGTGCGGCGGCGGGTGGCCGAGGCGGCGGCCCAGTTGCGCTACAGCCCGCACCACGCGGCGCGCAGCCTGAGCAGCCGGCGCACGCAGACCGTCGGCGTGGTGCTGCCGGACCTGCATGGCGAGTTCTTCTCCGAGCTGATGCGCGGCGTCGACCAGGTCGCACGCACGCGGGGGCTGCACCTGCTGGTGTCGAGCTACCACGGCAATCCCGAGGCGCAGGGCGCGGCACTGCGGGCGATGCGCGGCCGCGTCGACGGGCTGCTGCTGATGTCGCCCTATGTCCACGACGCGGATTTCCTGGAGCGCAACGTCGATATCAGCCTGCCGCTGGTGCTGATGAATGCCGCGGGCGAGAGTGCCTACCGCTCGATCGGCATCGACAACTACGGCGGCGCCCGCGAAATGGTCCGTCACCTGGCAGCCGCGGGACACCGCCGCATCGCCTTCATCACCGGCCCGGACGACAACGACGATGCGCGCGAGCGCCTGCGCGGCTATCGCGATGGCCTGGCTGCGGCCAATGTCGGCCACGCCCCGTGGGAACTGAAGGGACAGTTCGACGAGGATTCCGGCCACCGGGCCGGTGAGGCCTTGCTGGCGATGGACGAGCGCCCCGATGCGGTGTTCGCAGCCAACGACATGATGGCGATCGGCTGCCTGTATGCGCTGGGGCGGGGTGGGGTCCGCACGCCGGATGAGGTCGCAATTGTTGGCTTCGACGATATCCCGCTTGCACGCTACGTTCACCCGGCGCTAACGACGATGCGCGTCGACATCGCTGAACTCGGCGCGCGCGCGCTCAAGGCGCTCGTGGCCCTGGAAGCGCATGTCGATGGCGCGCCGCCCGGCGACGACGCGCTGCTGCGCCCGGTGCTGGTGGTCCGCGATTCGTGCGGCAGCCGGTCGCCGCAATGACCGCCGTGCGATGCAAGGCACCTTGGGAGGGGCGCCGATGACGATCCGCATGTCCCCACAAGACCTGCCCGGCCATTTCCTGTCCGGGTGAGGCCGTGCGCGCGGCCCTGCCTTCCGTGTCCTTCAGCCGAATCCCCGATCCTTCTTTAGAGAATCCCAGATGAAACCCCTTCGCCAACGCTCGCGTCTGATCTCGCGTTCCCTCCTCAGCATTGCACTGACAGGTTGCCTGTCGATGGCCGCGCCGGCCGTGCTTGCGCAGTCCACGGCGGCGACCATCCGCGGCCAGGTGACGGTCGATTCGGCGCCGGCAGGCGATGCGCGCGTGACCGCGATCAACACCGCGACCGGCCTGACGCGCAGCGTCGCGGTCGGCGCCAACGGCAGCTACAACCTCGCCGGCCTGCCGCCGGGCACCTACCGCCTGCAGGTCGAGGCGAACGGGCAGAGCAGTTCGCAGAACGTGACGGTGGCCGTCGGCCAGACCGCGACCCTGAATCTGGGCGTGGGCGGCGTCGCCGAGACCGCGACTGCGGGTGAGGCGACCAACATGGACGCCGTGCGCGTGACCGCCGAAGCCCTGGTCGAGACCAAGACCTCGGAAGTGGCGACCTACGTGTCGCAGAAGCAGATCGAGTCGCTGCCGCAGGCGACCCGCAACTTCCTGGCCTTCGCCGATACCGTGCCCGGCATGGTGTTCCAGCAGGATGGCAATGGCAACGCCAAGCTGCGGTCGGGCGGCCAGTCGGCCAACAACATCAACGTCTTCATCGACGGTGTCGGCCAGAAGAGCTACACGATGCCCGGCGGCGTGCCTGGCCAGGATTCGAGCCGCGGTAATCCGTTCCCGCAGTCGGCGATCGGCGAGTACAAGGTCATCACCTCGAACTACAAGGCCGAGTTTGACCAGATCAGCAGCGCCGCGGTGGTTGCTGCGACGCGCAGCGGCACCAACGAATTCGAAGGCAGCTTCTTCTGGGATCGCACCGCCGCCGAGTGGCGCGCCCGGACGCCGGCCGAGCTCGACAACGGCACCAAGTCCGACTCGAAGGAAGAGCAGTACGGTGTGTCGTTCGGCGGTCCGATCCTGCAGGATCGGCTGCACTTCTTCGTTGCTTACGAGGCGAAGGAGTACAACACGCCGCGCACGCTCGAACTGCTCGACGACAGTCGCTACGACGAGTCGGATGTTCCGGCCGAACTCGTCGCCGGCATCGGGCCTGCGAATTCGCCGTTCAAGCAAGACATGTACTTCGGCAAGCTGAGCTGGTCGGTCGACGATTACAACCTGGTCGAACTCTCGACGCAGATCCGCCGCGAAGAGGAGACGATCCGCAACAACGGCGAGTACACGATCGACCGCGCCAGCTTCATCGACAACGACGTCAGCCGTTACGACCTGCGTTGGCAGTACAGCGGCGACCGCTGGCTCAATGATATGCATCTCACCTATGAGGATTCGGCCTGGGTGCAGCAGCCGCTGGTCGGCGGCAACGGCTATATCCTGACGGTGTCCGACTACAACGCCACCAATGGTTTCCGCGAGAACACCCGCAACATCGTCAGCTCCGGCCCCGGTTCGGGCAATCAGGACAAGGGGCAGAAAGGCTGGTCGTTCCAGAACGACCTGACCTTCAGTGGCTGGGACGCGCATACGCTGAAGATGGGCGTGAAGTTCAAGCAGGTGGACCTGCTGTCGACCGAGCGCAACTTCACCAACCCGCAGTTGTACTACGACATCGCGCAGAGCACCGACCAGCCGTACCGGATCGAGTTCGGTCGCGCGATTCCCGGCACGCCTGGTGGCGTCTCGAAGTCGGACAACAAGCAGTTCGGCATTTACGTTCAGGACGACTGGGAGGTCAACGAGCACCTGACGCTGAACTTCGGTCTGCGCTACGACTATGAGACCACCCCGGCCTACGAGGACTACGTGACGCCGGCCGGCCTGGCCGCCAACCTGCGCAACTACCCGAACCTGCAGAACTCCGACATCGATGTTGAGAACTACATCAGCAACGGCAGCAACCGCAGTGCTTACAAGGGCGCATGGCAGCCGCGTCTGGGCTTCTCTTATGACCTGAACGGTGACCAGCGCCATGTGATCTTCGGTGGTGCGGGTCGGTCGTACGACCGCAACCTGTTCACCAATCTGCAGAAGGAGGAGCAGACGGTCTCCTACGCCGCGCCGTACCGCGTGTGGTTCACCGACGTCGATGGCCAGTGCCGCAATGGCGGTGGTTGTGTCGCTTGGGACGACAGCTATCTGACCGAAGCCGGCCGCGACCAACTGGTGAACTCGGGTCAGGTCTCGCGCGAGTACTACCTGATCAACAATGATTTGAAGGTGCCGTACTCCGATCAGTTCAGCCTCGGCATCCGCAACGCCTGGGACTTTGGTGAAACGACGTGGAACAGCGAGGTCGCCGTTGCGCATGTTCGCAGCCGCGATGGGCTGTCCGTGCGCCTGGGCAATCGTCGCCCGGACGGCAGCTTCTTCGAGCCGGGGAGCAATTTCGGTCCGCCGTGGAACTACGATCCGCCGTTCGGCCGCCTGGTGCTGCTGGACAATGGGCTCGAGACCCGCACCAACTCGTTGCTGGTGAAGTTCGACAAGCCCTATACCAATGCGTCGGGCTGGGGTGTCACAACCGCGTACACGTATACCGATGCCGAGCGGAACTCGAATGAGGACGGCGCTGGGATCTTCGACTGGCCTTACGCGGGTTACTACGGTTACCTGCCGGTGTCGCAGATTCCGCGGCACCGTTTCGTCACCACCGGCATCTGGGATGGTCCGGGCGGCATCACTTACTCGGGCAAGCTGACGCTTGAGAGTCAGCGCGAGCGCGTCGGTGTGAATCGCAGCCAGGGCGAGGCGTTCTTCGATTCGTATCGCCCCGATGGCACGTTCGGCCATCTGCAGCTCGATCTGGCGGCCCAGAAGGTGTGGCACGCCTCCGACGACATCAGCCTGCGTGTGCGCGCTGACGTGTTGAATGTGACCAACCGCTACAACTGGGAGTCGTACAACGACGACTGGACGAGCGCGAACTTCGGTCAGCACAACCTCGCGATCCGCTTGCCGACCCGCACCTTCAAGCTGTCGTTCGGCATCGACTGGTAAGTCACCCCCGCTGCCGGTCCCCCTCGGGAGACCGGCAGTTTTATACTCCACCCTGAAAACGATTTCACCGCGAGGTTTCCTTCACGATGCGATCCCGTCTCCGTGCGTTCCAACTCCTGATGCTCGTCGCAATCGCGGCCTTGTTCCTGGCCGCCTGCGGCAAACAGGAGCCTGCCGAACCGGCGGTGCCGCCGCCCAAGCCGGGACCCATCGCGCAGGTGCCCGAACCCGAACCCGAGCCCGAAGAAAAGGGGCCGCCCGAACTGCCGCCCTTGTTCGCCGATATCGAGCGTCGGACGTTCCAGTACTTCTGGGACACCACCAACGAGGTCAACGGCCTGACGCCTGACCGCTTCCCGTCGCGGCCGTTCTCCAGCGTCGCGGCCGTGGGCTATGCGCTGACTGCGTATCCGATCGGCATCGAGCGCGGCTGGGTAAGCCGCACGCAGGCGGTCGATCGCACGCTGACCACGCTGCGGTTCTTCCGCGACGTGAAGATGGGGCCGCAGGCCACCGGCACCGGTGGCCACCAGGGCTTCTTCTATCACTTCATCGACATGGACAAGGGCCACCGCGTCGAACCGTGGGTGGAACTGTCGAGCGTCGACACCGGCCTGATGATGATGGGCGTGTTGTTCGCGCAGTCGTACTACGACCGTGACGATCCGCGCGAGGCCGAGATCCGCAAGCTTGCCGATCAGCTGTACCGCAATGTGCGCTGGCCGTTCCTGCAGCAGCGCAAGCCGCTGATCTCGATGGGCTGGTATCCCGAGAGCGGCTTCATCGAGCACGACTGGACCGGCTACGACGAGGCGATGCTGGTCTACATCCTCGCGCTCGGCTCGCCGACGCATCCGGTCGGGCCCGAGGCGTGGGAAGTGTGGACGCGCACCTACGACCGGCTGTGGGGTGTGTTCCGCGGCCAGGAGTACCTGAGCTTCGCGCCGCACTTCGGCCATCAGTACACCCATGTCTGGGTGGATTTCCGCGGCATCCGTGACGACTACATGCGCCGCCGTGGCATCGACTACTTCGAGAACAGCCGCCGCGCGACCTATGCGCAGCGCCAGTACGCAATCGACAACCCGATGGGCTGGAAGGACTACGGCGAGAACGTCTGGGGCCTGACCGCCAGCGACGGCCCGCAGCGCACCGACCAGGACTACAACGGCGAGCAGCGCGAATTCCGCCACTACAGCGCACGCGGCGCGGGTCTGGACGTCGCATTCGACGACGGCACGATCGCGCCGACCGCGGCGGTCGCGTCGATCGCGTTCGCACCGGAGATCGTGATCCCGGCGACCGAGGAAATGCACCGTCGCTACGGCGACTACCTGTACTCGAGCTACGGCTTCCTGGATGCGTTCAACCCGAGCTTCACCTACGAGGACGTGCCGCTGAAGACCGGTCGCATCGTGCCGGGCAAGGGCTGGGTGGCCAGCGACTACATCGCCATCGACCAGGGACCGATCCTGGCGATGATCGCCAACTACCGCAACGACTTCGTCTGGAACGTGATGAAGAAGAACCCCTACATCCGCGCCGGTCTGGAGCGGGCGGGGTTCACCGGTGGCTGGCTTGCCGGCGAGGACGAGCCCAAGGATTCGGGCCCGCCGGACGCCGATGCAGCGACTGCGCGTGCGGTCGGCATCGCCGAGTCGCGCGGTGCCAACCAGACGCCGCCGCGTGACGCGCCGGCGCCTGCGCCCGCGCCTGCGCGCGCGTCCGATCCGGTGCCGGTCGAGTGAGTCGCGTCGGACGCCGCGCGTGGCGTGCACGGGCAGGGCGGGCATGACGTCCGTGATCCGCCGTGCCTGGCTATTGTGCGCACTGGTGCTGGTCGTGGCCGGTTGCGCGCGGCGGTCCGACGAGACCGTGATCCGGTTCTGGGCGATGGGCCGCGAGGCCGAGGTCGTCGCCGAACTGGTGCGCGAGTTCGAGGATCAGCATCCGGGCATCCGGGTACAGATCCAGCAGATCCCGTGGACCTCGGCGCACGAGAAGCTGCTCACCGCCTATGCCGCCGACGCGCTGCCCGACCTGTGCCAGCTCGGCAACACCTGGGTGCCGGAGTTCGCGGTGCTCGGCGCGCTGGAGCCGGTGCAGTCGCGGGTCGATGCCTCGACGATCATCGATCAGGCGGACTACTTCCCGGGCATCTGGGATACCAATGTCGTCGACGGCACGCTGCTCGGCGTGCCCTGGTACGTCGACACGCGCCTGGTGTTCTATCGCCGCGACCTGCTCGAGGCGGCCGGCGTGACGCGCTTCCCGCAGACCTGGGCGGAATGGGAAGACGCGATGGCGGCGGTCAAGCGCCATGTCGGACCGTCGCGCTACGCGGTGATGCTGCCGCTCAACGAGTTCGAGCAGTTGCTGTCGTTCGGCCTGCAGCAGGACGACCCGTTGCTGCGCGACGACGACGGCCGCGGCAACTTCCAGAGTCCGGGTTTCCGTCGTGCACTTGGGTTTTACGCCAATATGTTCGAGCAGGGTTGGGCGCCGCGGATGTCGGAGACCCAGATCTCCAATGTCTGGGACGAGTTCGGCCGCGGGTTCTTCACCTTCTACGTCTCGGGCCCCTGGAACATCCGCGAGTTCCGCACGCGGTTGCCAGCCGAGCTGCAGGACAAGTGGGCGACCGCGCCGCTGCCCGGGCCGGATGGTCCGGGTGTGGGCATTGCCGGTGGCACGTCGCTGGTGATGTTCCGCGATTCGCCCAACAAGGAGGCGACCTGGCAATTGGTCGAGTTCCTGTCGCGGCCCGACATCCAGGCGCGGTTCTACCAGATGATCGGCAACCTGCCGCCGCGGCGCAGCACCTGGGCCTCGGGCGAAATGCAGTACGGCGAGGAGGCGCTGGCCTTCCGCGAGCAGCTCGAACACGTGCGGCCCACGCCGAAGGTCCTGGAATGGGAGCGGATCGTGCAGGAGATGCGGTTGGCCAGTGAGCGCGTGGTCCGCGGCGGCATGCCGCAGGACCAGGCGCTGCAGGGGCTGGATGCGCGCGTGGACACGCTGCTCGAGAAGCGGCGCTGGGTGCGCGCGCAGGCGGCAGCGGAAGGCGCGGCACATCCGAGCGCGGAGGTCTCCGATGCGCGCTAGTACCGCAGGCTGGGTGTTTGCCGGGCCGGCACTGATCCTGCTCGGCGTGTTCTTCGGGATCCCGGTGGCGTCGGCGCTGCTGCTGAGCCTGACCGACTTCGACCTCTATGCGTTGTCGGATACTTCGAACCTGCGCTTCGTCGCGCTGGGCAATTATCTGGATCTGCTGCAGACGCCGCTGTTCTGGAAGTCGCTGGGCAATACCGCGTACTTCGTCGTCATCGGTGTGCCGTTGTCGATCGCGGTGTCGCTGGGGGCGGCGTTGCTGCTCAATGCCAAGGTGGCGCGGTTCAAGGGGCTGTTTCGCACCGCGCTGTTCGCACCGGTGGTGACCACGCTGGTCGCGGTCGCAGTGATATGGCGTTATCTGTTCCACACCAGCTACGGCCTGGTCAACTGGGCGCTGGGCCATGTCGGCATCGCGCCGATCGACTGGCTGGGCGATCCGACCTGGGCGATGCCGACGATCATCCTGTTCGCGGTGTGGAAGAACTTCGGCTACAACATGGTGATCTTCGTCGCCGGGCTGGCGGCGATCCCTGAGGATCTCTACGAGGCGGCGCGCATCGATGGCGCATCGCGTTGGAAGCAGTTCGTCCATGTGACGCTGCCGATGCTGGGGCCGGTGCTGCTGGTGGTGGCGGTGATCACGGTCTCGGGCTACTTCCAGCTGTTCGCAGAACCCTATGTGATGACGCGCGGCGACCCGCTGCAGAGCACGGTCAGCGTGCTGTATTTCATGTACGAAGAAGGTTTCATGTGGTGGAACCTGGGCCGCGCCTCGGCGGTGGCCTTCATGCTGTTCCTGATCATCCTGGGCGTGACCACGCTGCTGCTGCGCGCTGGCCGGCGCAAGGAGATGGTATGAGCGCGGTGCAACGCGAAGTCGGTGCGTCGCGCTGGTCGGGCTGGCTGGTCAACGGGGGCCTGGTCGTGCTGGCGCTCATCGCGCTGGCGCCGCTGCTGTGGATGCTGTCGGTCTCGTTTATGCCGACCGGCGAGGCCAGCAGCTTTCCGCCGCCATTGCTGCCGTCGACGCTGACCACGGCGAACTACGAGCAGTTGTTGCTGCGCGGCGGGATGGTGGGCTACTTCACCAACAGCCTGCTGGTCTCGGGCGCGATCACGCTCGGTGCGCTGCTGATCAACACCATGGCCGGCTATGCATTCGCCAAGCTGCGCTTCGCCGGGCGTGAGCGGCTTTTCCAGTTGCTGCTGGCCGCGCTGGTGATCCCGGCGCAGGTCGCGATGCTGCCGCTGTTTCTGATGATGAAGGGCATGGGGTTGGTCAACAGCTTCGGTGCGGTGATCATCCCGGGCCTGGCGACGGTGTTCGGCATCTTCCTGGTGAGGCAGTACGCGCGTTCGATTCCCGACGAATTGCTCGAGGCGGCGCGCATCGATGGCGCCGGCGAATTGCGGATCTTCTTCCAGATCGTGTTGCCGATGCTCAAGCCGGTGCTGGTGACCTTGACGATCTTCACCTTCATGGCCGCCTGGAACGATTTCATGTGGCCGCTGATCGTGCTGACCGACCAGAGCAATTACACCCTGCCGGTGGCACTCGCGGCGCTGTCGCGCGAGCACATCCAGGACGTCGAAATGATGATGGCCGGCGCGGTCGTGACCGTGATCCCTGTGCTCGTACTGTTCATCGCGCTGCAGCGCTACTACATCCAGGGCCTGCTGCTCGGAAGCGTGAAGGGGTGAGGGCGCATGCTTGCGAAGCACTGCTTCGCATGCGCCCGAACGCCGCGCCAGGGATGGCGCGGCCGGGCTCTCCGGAGCCGACCCTGCTGCGCCATGGATGGCAGAGGAACAATCCGGGGTGTGCGAGCGCTTGCACGGCACGGCCACGCGCTCGCCTCCATCCGCACGTCCTCAAGCCGTCATGAGGGCTGCGTCCTGCGCATCTGCAACCAGGGTGCCGCCGCGATATGCGCACGCGCGCACCTGATTCGATCACCGCAACACGCGAACCACGGAGTCACCGTCCCGCATGAAGATCCTCGACACCCGCGCCGATCGCGCGCCTGCCGATACCGACATGACGCCCGCCGGCGACGTCCTTGCAGTCGATGGCCGGTCCCGCGCCGTCCTGTCGCTCCGAGCTGCCGCCATGGCCACGCTGGCCGCGGCGTTGGCGGCCTGTTCCGTGGCACCGTCGCCGGGCAGTGAGACCGGCGCACCGGGCGACGCGGGTGCTCGTGTGCTGGACGATTTCGAGGATCCGTCCGCCTGGACGGTGGTTACCTCCAACCAGGTCACCGGCACGCTGCGCAGGGTCGACGGCGAGGACGGCGGCGCGCTGTGTCTGGACTACGACTACAACGGCGTGTCCGGCCATGTCGGCATCCAGCGTGAGCTGCCGCTCGAGTATCCGGACAACTACCGCTTCGGCTTCCGGCTGCGCGGCGAGTCGCCGGCCAACGACCTGCAGTTCAAGCTGATCGATGCCAGCGGCGATAACGTGTGGTGGGTCAACCGGCCCAAGTACGATTTTCCGACCGAGTGGACGCAGGTCCAGTACCGCAAGCGCCACATCGACAAGGCCTGGGGGCCGGATCCGGACAAGACCCTGCGCGCGAGCCGCAAGGTCGAGTTCACGATCTACAACAACGCCGGCGGCAAGGGCAGCGTGTGCTTCGATACGCTGACCTTCGAGCCGCTTGCGGCCGAAGACAACTCGCCGCTGACCGCCAGCGCGACGTCGACGACCACGCCCGATGGCGCCGGCAAGGCGGTCGACGGCAATGCCGCCACCGCGTGGGAGGCCGGCGCCGCCCCGCAGAAGCTGGTGCTGGATCTGGGCAAGCTGCGCGAGTTCGGCGCGCTGCGCCTGCAGTGGCTCGACGGGCGCCATGCCGCCGACTACACGGTGTCGTTGTCGACCGACGGCGAGCAGTGGACGCAGGTGCGCGAGGTCGCCGGCGGCAATGGCGGTGTGGACTGGCTGTCGCTGCCCGAATCGGAGGCCCGCTATGTCGGCCTCGACCTGCGGGCCGGTCCGGGGCAGGGCTTCGCGCTCGCCGAGGCGGCGTTGCAGCCGGTCGCGGTCTCGACCCATCCCAACGACTTCCTCAAGGCCGTCGCTGCCGAGCGGCCGAAGGGCCAGTTTCCGCGTGGCTTCAGCGGCGAGCAGCCGTACTGGACGATCCTGGGGCTGGACGGCGGCACCGAGCAGGGCCTGATCGGCGAGGACGGTGCGATCGAGGTTGCGGCCGGTGGCTTCTCGATCGAGCCCTTCATCCGCGCCGGCGACGGTCTGGTGACGTGGGCCGATGCCCGGATCACCCAGTCGTTGCAGGACGGCTATCTGCCGATTCCAAGCGTGGACTGGGTCCACGACGCGGTGTCGCTGCGCGTGACCGGCTTTGCCCGCGGTACGCCCGAGGCATCGCAGCTGGTCGCCCGCTATCGGCTGACCAACTCGGGCCGCCAGCCGCGTGATTTCCAGTTCGCGCTGGCGGTGCGGCCGATGCAAGTCAACCCGCCGACGCAGTTTCTCAATATCAAGGGCGGTGTGAGCCCGCTGCACAGGCTGGCGGTCGCGCCCGACCGGGTCAGCGTCGACGGTGTGCCGCGTGTGTTCGCGCGCGAACCGGCGCAGCAGGTGTTCGCGACGACCTTCGACAGCGGCATGGAGATCGAGCACCTGGCCGCTGGTGCGCTGCCGGCGACGACCGAGGTCGAGGACGCGCAGGGGCTGGCCTCCGGCGCGCTGGTCTACACGGTGCGGCTCGAGCCGGGCCAGGCGCGCGAGTTCGACCTGCTGATCCCGATGACCGGCGCCGCGCCCTCGCTCGCGGCCGGCCAGTGGCAGCCGCAGGCCTGGCAGGATGAGATGGCGCGCACCTGGCACGGCAAGCTCGGCGAGGTCGGCATCGAGGTGCCCGAGGCGGGGCGCGACCTGGCCAACACGCTGCGCACCTCGCTGGCGCACATGCTGATCTCGCGCATCGGTCCGCGCCTGCAGCCGGGCACGCGCTCGTATGCGCGCAGCTGGATCCGCGACGGCGCGATGATCTCCGAAGGTCTGCTGCGGATGGGGCGGCCGGAAGTCGTCAAGGACTACGTCGAGTGGTACGCCCCGTACCAGTTCGACAACGGCATGGTGCCGTGCTGTGTGGACGACCGCGGCAGCGATCCGGTGCCCGAGAACGACAGCCATGGCGAGCTGATCTTCAACATCGCCGAATACTGGCGCTACACCCACGACGACGCGTTCCTGGCGCGCATGTGGCCGCACGTGCTCGGCGCATTCGACTACATGGAAACGCTGCGCGCCAGCGAGCGCACCGAGGCGAACCGCAAGGTCAACGAGGCCTTCTACGGCATGATGCCGGTCTCGATCAGCCACGAGGGCTACTCGGCCAAGCCGATGCACTCGTACTGGGACAACTTCTGGGCACTGCGCGGCTACAAGGACGCGGTCGAGATCGCACAGGCGCTGGGCAAGACCGAGGACGTGGCGCGGATGACCGCCGCGCGCGACGAGTTCCGCGCCGATCTCGACGCCTCGCTGCGCGCCGCGGCCAGGTTGCATGGGATCGACTATCTCCCCGGCGCGGCCGAGCTCGGCGATTTCGACCCGACCTCGACCACAATCGCATTGGCGCCCGGCGGCGAGCAGGGGCGGTTGCCCGAGGACCTGCTGGTCAACACCTTCGAGCGCTACTGGACGCTGTTCGCCGATCGCCGCGACGGCCGCAAGCCGTGGAAGGACTACACGCCCTACGAGTGGCGCAACGTTGCGGCGTTCGTGCGGCTGGGCTGGCGCGAGCGCGCCAACGAAGTGCGCGAGTGGTTCTTCGGCCATCGCGCGCCGCTGGCGTGGAACCAGTGGGGCGAGGTCGTCACGCCGACGCCGCGCACGCCGTTCTTCCTCGGCGACCTGCCGCACGCCTGGGTCGGGTCGGACTTCGTGCGCTCGGCGTTGGACATGTTCGCCTACGTGCGCGAGGTCGACGACAGTATCGTGCTGGCGGCAGGCGTGCCGGCTGATTGGTTCGACGGCATTGGGGTGCGGCTGCACGGCATGCGCACGCCGCAGGGCAAGCTCGGCTACCGGTTGCGGCGCGAGAACGACGTGCTGGCACTCGACGTCGATGCCGATGCCGGCCTGCCGCCCGGCGGCCTGGTGCTGCAGTGGCCGTATCCGAATGTGCCCGGGGCGACGACCATCGACGGCCAGGCGGCGCAATGGCAGGGCAACGAACTGCGCATCGCGCGCGCGGGTGCGCGGGTGCGTGTGCAGATCCCCGCATCGCCCTGAGCCACGACCGCACCCTGCATCATTCCCCGCGCTGCGCGACGCATCGCGGGGATCGCTGACATCAGACGAGGAGACATCGGCGGGATGACCACCACCAGACTCGGCCGCGCCTTGCTGTGCGCGCTGGCCATTGCCGTTCCCGGCCCGGCGTTGACCGCGCAAGACGCGACGGCCGCGATGCCGTGGATGGATCCGGACAAGTCGCCGGATGCGCGCGCCGCGCTGCTGGTTGCGGCGATGACCCAGGACGAGAAGTTCCAGTTGCTGCGCAGCCGCTTCGCGATCGGCGAGCACAAGCCGGCCGAGGCGCTGACCGCAGCCGGCTATGTGGCCCCGATTCCGCGCCTGGGCATCCCGTCCCAGGGGCTCGTCGATGCGGGCCTGGGCGTCACCAACCCCGGGGGGGCGCGCGAAGGCGACCATGCCACTGCGATGCCGTCAGGCCCGGCGACCGCCTCGACCTGGAGCCGCGAGGTCGCATTCCTGGGCGGCCAGACGATGGGCCGCGAAGCGTGGCGGCAGGGCTTCAACGTGCTGCTGGCCGGCAGCGTCAACCTGCAGCGCGATCCGCGCAACGGGCGCAACTTCGAGTACGCGGGCGAGGATCCGCTGCTGGCCGGCACACTGGTGGGCGAGTCGATCCGTGGCGTGCAGTCGCAGCACGTGCTCTCGACGATGAAGCACTACGCGCTCAACGACATGGAAACGCATCGCAACTTTCACAGTGCGCAGATCGGCGATCGCGCGATGCACGAATCCGACCTGCTCGCGTTCCGCATCGCGCTGGAGATCGGTGAGCCCGGCTCGGTGATGTGCAGCTACAACCGCATCAATGGTGTCTATGGCTGCGAGCACGACGAACTGCTCAACAATGTGCTCAAGCGCGACTGGAAGTACCCCGGCTATGTGATGTCGGACTGGGGTGGGGTGCACAGCGCGTCGAAGGCGGCGCTCGCCGGGCTGGACCAGCAGTCGGCGGGCGAGGTGTTCGATAAGGCGGTGTACTTCGACCGCCCGCTGCGCATGGCCGTCGATGCCGGGGTCGTGCCGCAGGCGCGGCTCGACGACATGGCGCATCGCATCCTGCGCAGCCTGATCGCGGTCGGGGCGTTCGACCATCCGCCGCAGCGCCAGCCGCCCGACGCCGACCTCGACGCGGCGGGCTTTGCGGTCGCGCAGCGCACCGCCGAAGAGGGCGCCGTGTTGCTGCGCAATGCCGGCGAGCTGCTGCCGCTCGGCGCCGATGTGCGCCGGATCGCGGTGATCGGCGGCCATGCCGACCGCGGCGTGATCGCCGGCGGCGGCTCGTCGATGGTCGGCTGGACCTCGCGCGGGCCCAACGCGGTCCCGGGCGTGAAGCCGACCACCTGGCCCGGGCCGGTGATGTTCCAGCCGTCCTCGCCGTTGCTGGCCTTGCGCGAGGCGGCCCCACAGGCGCGCGTCGACTACGCCGACGGCAGTGATCGCGCCGCTGCGGCGCGACTGGCGCGCGAGGCCGACGTGGCGATCGTGTTCGCGACCCAGTGGTCGGCCGAGTCGGTGGATCTGCCGGACATGCACCTGCCCGATGGCCAGGACGCGCTGATCGAGGCCGTGGTCGCGGCCAATCCGCGGACGGTGGTGGTGCTGCAGACCAATGGCCCGGTCACGTTGCCTTGGGCCGATCGCGTGCCGGCGATCCTGCAGGCGTGGTACCCGGGTATCCGCGGCGGTGAGGCGATCGCACGCCTGCTCACCGGCGCAGCCAATCCGTCCGGGCGCCTGCCGGTCACCTGGCCGGTCGATGTCGCGCAACTGCCGCGGCCGCATGTGCCTGGGCTGGGGTTCAATCCGCCACAGAAGCCCGAGGATGCGATCGATTACGACATCGAAGGCGCGAACGTCGGCTACCGCTGGTTTGCGGCCAAGGATCTGACGCCGCGCTATGCGTTCGGCTATGGCCTGTCGTATACCCAGTTCGCGCTGTCGGACCTGACCGTGCATGCCGACGGCGATCGTCTGACCGCGCGCTTCGAGGTCCGCAACACCGGCGCGCGTGCCGGTGCGGCGGTGCCGCAGTTGTACGTGCACCTGCCCGAAGACCATCCGACGCCGCTGCGACTGGCCGGCTGGGACAAGCTTGAGCTGCAGCCGGGGGAATCGCGCCAGGTCGAGGTGGCGCTGGCGCCGCGCCTGTTCGCCGACTACGACCCGACCACGCGGAGCTGGCGCATTCCCGCAGGCCGCTATCGCGTGGCGCTCGGGCAGTCGGCGGCAGAGATCGCCGAGACGGCGACGCTGGACCTGCCGGAACGCACGTTGGACTGAACGACGCGGCGAACAGCGCCCCCCACCCCAGCCCTCCCCCGCGATGCGGGGGAGGGGGCAGTGACGCTGGACCTCACCCCAGCCCTCCCTCGCGATGCGGGGGAGGGCGCAGCGACGCTGGACCCGGGGAGGGAGACAAGCGCTAGGGTCATCCCCAGTGGAGCGGCGGGCCTACGGTTGCTACCGTCCGGGTTCCAGGCCCGGCATTCGCTCCAGACCCGGGCGTCCGTCTCGCGGAGTTCGCCATGAATGCCCAGGTCTCGGCCCACCGTCCCTTCGATCTGCCGCCGGCTGTCGATACATTGCAGGGGGCGTCCCGCGACGCCGCCAATGCCGCTGTCGCCGGCATGGACGCCGCCGCGATCGACACGCTGCGCAGCGACGTACAGGCGCTGCCGGCCAGTGAGCGGCAGGGGCTGCTGAACGAACTGGTGACCCGGCTCGATGCCGGCAATCTGACGCGCCTGCACGATGTCTTCGGACAGGACGCGGTGGCGTCGGCCGTCGACATGCGCGCGCCGGCTGATGTTCGCGAGGCGTACCAGGCGACGTCGGGCGGGACGACGCCCGCGGCGTCCACCGCGGGCCCCGCGTTGCCGCCGATGGACATCGCGCGGATCGAGGCGCAGCAGCGCCAGCGGGCGCAGGATGATTTCGCGGCGGCCGGTCTCGACACCGGTGCGATCAGCGGGCCCTATCAGCTATCGGAGCTGGCCCGCACGCACGCGACCGAGCCTGCCTACCTCGCCGAACTGGTCCGGCTGGCGGACGATGCCGATCTGCTCGCGTCGGTCGTTGCGCCCCTGCACGGGCTCTACAGCCGCGATGCCGGTGGCGCGTACGCCTTCGGCGGCGCCGATGGCGATGCTGCGCGCGAGGCCATGACGCATGCGCTCGGCGTCGCGGTCGAACGTGGTGTGCTCAGTGAGGGCGGCATTCGGCATGCTGCTGCCGACAACGCCGGCTGGGCGGATGTCGCGGGCAGGCTGGGCATCGACAACGTCGGGCGTACCCAGGCGAGCAACGATGCGGCGACGACGCTCGAGTCGCTGGGCAAGGATTACGACGACGCCAAGAAGGCGGTCGACAAGCTCGATGAGGAACTCAACACGTTCCTGCTACGAGCCGGGCCACTGACGCCGGAGCAGCAGGCCGATTTCATCGAGGCGTTCCGTAGCGCCGAGGGCCATGCCGAGGTCTACGCGGCCGAGATCGAGGCGGGCAACGCACTGGCGCAGTACGTGGAGCAGCATCGCGACGCGTTGCTCGATAGCGCGATCCGCGATCCCGCGGTCGCCCAGCAGGTGGTTGACATGCTCGGCCGGCTGGCCGATTCGGGCCATGGCGAGATGGCACTCGAACTGCTGAGCGAGATCGGGGCTGCGCCGACATCGGCGCTGGGAGAGGCGTTCGCCGCGCACGCCGATACCTTGCAGGGCGAGTTGTTCGAGCGGATCTCGAGCGCCGCCGCAGTCGAGATCGTCGGCAAGCACGAAGGCGACCTCGACGCCGCGATTGCCGAACTCAAGGCGCTGTTCGAGCCGTTCAAGGACGCGCACTCGCTGTTCAAGAACCTCAAGGGGGGCGTCGACAGCTTCGTCGAGGGCTTCCGCCTGCTCGAGCAGGCCGGCGACGGCAATTTCGATGCGCTCAAGAAGTTGGCCGATGGCTTCGCAGACGCCTCGCCGTTCCAGCGCGCACTGTCGGCAGCCGGTGTGGTCATCGGCGCGGTCAAGGCCGCCGAGAACGGATCGGACGGCAACTACCTCGAAGCGGTGCAGGGCTTCGCGTCGGCGGGCGAGAGCGGTCTCAACCTGTTGGCCGGTGCGACCAAGCACTTCGCCGACGCGGGCCGGCTGGCGCAGTATGGTGACGATGCGGCGCGCTTCGCGGCCTTCGCCACACGCCTGGCTCCCGCACTGGGCGTGGTCGCGAGCGCGACCTCGATGGTGCTCAATGCGCAGAAGGCCGGTGAGCACCACAACGTCGGCTTCGCCATCGCCGCGATCGGCGATGCCTTCAGCGTCATGGGCAGTGCGGTGTCCGCATTTCCGGGCGGGCAAGCGCCCGGTGTGCTGGTCAACGCGATCGGCACCGTGATCTCGACGCTCGGCGGCTTCATCGGCGATGCCATCGACAAGCACCAGACGCGCGAGGAACTGCGCGGCTACCTGGAGGCCGCCGGTGTCGCGCCCGACGTGATCGAGCAGATGCTGTTCGCCGGCGAGAAGGCGCACGAAGTGGCCGCTGACCTCGGCCTCGATGCGAAAGAATTCCAGGCGTTGATCGCCGCGCATCCCGAGATCGCGGAATCGCCGGGCCATCTTGCCGCCTTCGCAGACCTCGCGACCGCGGCGGGGATTCCCTCCGACCAGGTGCAGGACTTCGCCGACGCCCTGGCGCGAAGCAATCCCAACTTCGCCTGGGACCTGTTCGGCATCCAGTCGGCTTTGCCCACCTCGCCCTCCGGCCGCGAGGCGATGCTGCGCGATTATCTCGAGGCCAACTATCCGCAGGCCTTCGAACTGGCGAAGGCGGCGTCGCCGGAGCTGTTCGGCGACGCTGCGCAACAGCGCGAAAGCGCACGGGCCGATTACGAACGCGACGGTGCCAGCCCGAGTTTCGAACTGGCGCTGGCCAACAACCTCATCCGCAACGACGACCCCGCCTACCGCGCCGAGATGATCGGTCTGCTCGCGCGCGATGGACGTCTGGAGATGTGGGTCGAGCACCTTGCCGGGTACGGCGGCAAATGGGCCGACGCGGCCGCCTCGGCGATCGACGATGCCGTGGCGGCCGGCGTGATCGACCGCGCGACCGCCGACTCGCTCAAGACAACGCTGGGCTGATGCCGCTGCTGCGCGGCGGTCCATCCGCCGCGCACGGGCCTCAACGCCTCAGTACGTGTACTGCACCTGCACCCACAGCTTGTCGGTGTCGGCAGTCCGCGTGGCATCGTCGCTGCGATAGCGCGCCAGCTTGAGCAGGCCGTTGAGGCCCTTCACGCCGGGAATCGCGTGCGCGTAGGACAGATCGACCTCGTTGCCGTAGTCGCCGCCGCCGCGTTCGGGTGAGAAGTCGTGGTACCAGGCCTGCAGGCTGCCGCCGCCCAGCGGGACGGTCGCCCCGACGTAGCGGTCGACCACGCCGGCGGTGGGCGTGGTCAGGAACACATCCGCCCAGCCCTGGAAGGCATGCTTGGTCGCCAGCGGGGTCTGGAAGGCACGGTTGCCGCTGCCGTCGCCGCCGCCGAGCGATTCGTAGCCGGCCTTGAACATCGTGCCGCGCCATTGGTAGCCCAGCTCGCCGAGTGCATAGCGGCTGTCGAGGTCCCAGGGGTTGTCGCCCAGGTCGCGCTGGCGGGCGATCTCGGCCGCGTAGCGCCAGGCGCCGGACGCGCCTTCCAGGCGCAGGCCGGTAGTGTGGCTGGACAGCGTGCCCAGCGGCGCGGTCGCCGACACCGCGATGCCGTCCAGATCGAGGCGGTAGTGGTAGGCCGTCGCCGACAGTGCCGGCGCGATGCGCAGGCCCGCTTGCAGCAGGTGGCTGCGGCCGCCGATCTTCGCGGGGTTGGCGCGCGTGGAAAAGCGGCCGTCATCGGGACCGAACACGGTGTGGATGCGGCCGATGACCGCGTAGTCGAACGTGAGCCGGTCGAGCGGCGCGAGTTGCAGCCGGACGGCGTCGTAGGTCTGCTCGTTCTGCCGCCAGCCGACACCGCCGACAAAGCGCTGATTGCCGAGGTTGATGCGCTGCCGGCCGAAGCTGGCACTGCCGCCGCCGAAGGCCCAGCGCACGAAGGCCTGGTTGACCGCGGCGCCATCGGGATCGGCGACCACCGGATACGCGCGCTCGCCATTGCGGGTGTCGTTGAAGCGGTCCGATCCCAGGTGGGCGACGCCATCGATTTCGCCGAGCGCCGACCAGCCGTGCCATTGCGGTGTCAGATAGCCCACGCGTGCGCGCAACGTGTGCGCATCGGCATCGCGCGCCAGGCCGTCCTGTTCGACGTGCTCGTAGCGATAGCGCAGGTCGAGGGACGGGCCGGGGCCGTCTGCAGCGACGGCGGCCAGGGGCAGGGTGGCGAGCAGCAGCGGCAGGGCGCGGCGGCGGAGGGTGCAAGGTGACATGTCGGTGTCTTCGTGTGGGGTTGGCCACACGTTGAACCCCGCGCATTCACACTGCCATGACCTCGGTCAAGCGAAGGCGCGCGCCTGCTGTTTCAAGCGGACATCCGTGGCCTTCGGACGGCCATCTCCATGCGCGGCGGCTCGCGCCGTGCACGGTGACGCCTCAGGCGGCGCGTGCCTCGCGCACGATCGCCGCAGCCTGTGCCGAGGCCTCGCGCACGCGCGCGTAATCACCGGCTGCCAGCCACGCCTTGTCGAGCATCCACGAGCCGCCCACGCACAGCACGTTCGGCTGGGCCAGGAACTCGGCTGCGTTGGCGGCGGAAATGCCGCCGGTCGGGCAGAAGCGCATGTCCTGCACCGGGCCTGCGAGGCCCTTGAGCATCGCCAGGCCGCCGACGGCGTTGGCCGGGAACAGTTTGCAGTTACGGAAGCCCAGGTCGCGCAGGGCGAGGAACTCGGTCGGCGTCGCGGCGCCGGGCACCGCCGGCACGGCGGCCTGCGCCAAGGCTTCGGCCAGGCGCGGGGTCGTGCCCGGGGTGACGAGGAAATCGGCACCGGCATCGATCGAGGCGCGGATGTTCTCGGCATTGAGCACGGTGCCGGCGCCGATGACGATCTCCGGGCGCTCGCGCTTGAGCATGGCCAGGGCGTCGATCGCGATCGGCGTGCGCAGGGTCAGTTCCAATGTGGTCAGGCCGCCTTCGAGCAGGGCGTCGGCGAGTGCGCGTGCTTGGTCGAGCGTGTCGACGGTGATCACCGGCAGCACGCCGGCAGCCCGCAGCAGTTCGGCGGCGCGCTGCTGGCGGTCGGACATCGGGGAAGCTTGGGGCATGAGATCAGTTGTCCTTTTCGGCATGCGGCGCATCGGCGGCGGCACCGTCGGCGCCTAGATCGTACTCGGCGTCGTAGTCCCACACCGCGCCCTGGATCGTGGGCGGTCCGCAGGAGATCGACAGGGCGCCCTGGTCGGCCGGGGAGACGTTGGCGCGGTTGAAGGCGAACAGGTTGCGACCGAAGTCGGTCGGCGCCGGTGCGGTGTCGGGCGCGGCCTCGCGGCGCTGCCACTCGTCGGCATCGACCAGCGCCTCGAGAATGCCGGCCTCGCCGTCCAGGCGCACGATGTCGCCCTCGCGCAGGTAGGCCAACGGGCCGCCTCGCGCGGCCTCGGGGGTGACGTGGATCGCCGCGGGAATCTTGCCCGACGCGCCTGACAGGCGGCCGTCGGTGACCAGCGCCACCCGCCGCCCCTGGTTCTGCAGCATCCCCAGCAGCGGCGCCAGCGAATGCAGCTCGGGCATGCCGTTGGCCTTCGGCCCCTGGTAGCGCACGACCGCAACGAAATCGCGCGGCAGCGCGCCGGCCGCATGCAGGCGGTTGAGTGCCTGCGGGGCATCGACGACGACGGCCGGAGCCTCGATCGTGCGGAACTCCGGCTTGACCGCCGAGAGCTTGATCAGCGCGCGCCCGAGGTTGCCGCGCAGCAGGCGCAGGCCGCCCTGGGCTTCGAACGGCGCCGAGACCGGACGCAGCACCGCATCGTCGGCGCTGGTGGCGATGCCCGGCGTGTACACCACGCGGTCGCCGTCGACCTTGGGGTCGTCGCAATAGGCGCGCATGCCGCCGGCAACGACGGTCGGGATGTCGTCGTGCATCAGCCCGGCGTCGAGCAGTTCGCGGAATACGAAGGCATTGCCGCCGGCAGCGTGATAGCGGTTCACGTCCGCCTCGCCATTGGGATAGACCCGCGCCAGCAGCGGCACGATCTGCGACAGCGCGTCCATGTCGTCCCAGGTCAGCACGATGCCGGCTGCGCGTGCGACCGCGATCCAGTGGATCGTGTGGTTGGTCGAGCCGCCGGTGGCCATCAGCATCGCGATCGCGTTGACGATGGCGCGCTCGTCGATCAGTTCGCCCAGCGGTCGGTAGTCCTCGCCCAGCGCGGTGATCGCCAGCGCGCGTGCGACCGCTTCGCGGGTGAATGCTTCGCGCAGTGGCGTGCCCGGGTTGATGAACGCCGCGCTGGGCAACTGCACGCCCATCGCCTCGAGCAGGGTCTGGTTGGAGTTCGCGGTGCCGTAGAAGGTGCAGGTGCCGGGCGAGTGATAGGACTGCGCCTCGACTTCCAACAACTCGGCGCGCGTGGCCTCGCCGGCCGCGTAGCGCTCGCGCACCTCGGCCTTGGTCTTGTTCGGCACGCCGGGGGTCATCGGCCCGCCCGGCACGAACACCGCAGGCAGATGGCCGTAGGCGAGGGCGCCGATCAACAGGCCCGGCACGATCTTGTCGCAGATGCCCAGATACAGGCTGGCGTCGAACATGTCGTGCGACAGGCCGATCGCGGTCGCCTGGGCGATGACGTCGCGTGAGAACAGTGACAGTTCCATGCCGGCGCGGCCCTGGGTCACGCCGTCGCACATCGCCGGCACGCCGCCGGCGACCTGCGCGGTCGCGCCGAGCGCGCGCGCGGTCTGGCGGATGAACTCCGGATACGGCTCGTAGGGCTGATGCGCCGAGAGCATGTCGTTGTAGGCGGTGATGATGCCCAGGTTCGGCGTCGGCTCGTTGCGCAGGCGCAGCTTGTCGGTTGGCCCGCACCCGGCGAAGCCGTGGGCGAGGTTGGCGCAGCTCAGGCGACCGCGCAGCGGGCCCTCGTCGCGCATGCGCGCGATGCCGTCCAGATACGCGCGACGCGACGCGGCGCTGCGCTTGCGGATGCGCTCGGTGACGGAATGCAGAACGGGATGCAGGCTCATTGGCGGCGGCGATGAGACGGAAAGGAGGGAAGGGACGTCCGGATGCGCGGACGCGGCGCACGGATGCCGTCGATCACGGGCACCAGTGCACGTGCAAGTCTGCGCCCGGCACGGTCAAGGCGATGCGTGCCGGATACTCGTGGACGTCGTCGCTGCGCAACAGTTGCTCGAGCAGCGCGCGCTTGCGTTCGCCGCGGATCAGCAAGATCCGCGTGTGCGCCGGCGCCAGGCCGGCCGGCGTCAGGCTGATGCGGCGGGCCCAGCGCTGCGCGCCCGGGCAGCCGGTCGCATCGACGCCGACGTACGGCGTGGGCGCGGCCAGGGCGGCGTCGAGATCCTGCATGCCGGGGAACAGCGACGCGGTGTGGCCGTCGTCGCCCATGCCCAGCACCACGACGCCGGCCGGCTGGCGCGCATGCAGGTTGGCGGTCGCCAGCGCCTCGTCGAACGGACGGCCGGCGCGCGTGATCGTCTCCAGCCGCGCCTGCTGCGCCTTGTTCTGGATCAGCGTCTCGCGCACCAGGCGCGCATTGCTGTCCGGGTCCTCGGGCAGCAGCCAGCGTTCGTCGACCAGCGCGACGTCGACGTTCTCCCAAGGCAACGGCGACTTCGACAGCGCGGCGTAGACCGGGCCGGGCGTCTTGCCGCCCGACAGCAGCAGGCGCGCGCGCGGCCGCTCGCGCAGGTCGCGTGCGATCGCCGAGGAAATCGCGATCGCGGCCCCCCAGGTCCACTGGGTGGCCGAGTCGTAAGCGTGCAGGTGCATGCGGCCATCGTGACCGATTCGGGCCGTGTTGCCAAAGCCGTCGGCGTGCTCGGCGGTCACGGCGCGGCCCTGCGCACGGCGATCGCCGCCGCGCCGAGCAGGCCGGCGTGCGGGTGCAGCACCGCCAGGCTCGGGACGCGGCCCATGTTCGGCGAGAAGCGGCCCTTGTGCTCGAAGCGCTGGCGAAACCCCGAGTGGCGGATCGACTCGAGCATCTTGGGCACCAGTCCGCCGGTCAGGAACACGCCGTCCCAGGCGCCGAGGGTCAGCACCAGGTCGCCGGCGATCGCGCCGAATACGGCGCAGAAAATGTCCACCGCGCGTGCGCACAGCGGGTCGCCAGCCTGCGCGCGGGTGGTCACGTCGGAGGGCTGCAGCGGACCCGGGTCGACCCCGGCGATCTCGCACAGCGCATGGTGGATGTTGACCAGGCCCGGTCCGCAGATCAGTCGTTCGTTGGACACCCGCCCGAACTGCGCGCTGAGCCGCTCGAGGATCCGGGTTTCTTCCGGCGTGCCCGGCGGGAAGCTGACGTGGCCGCCCTCGGTCTCGAGCGGGTAGTGGCGGCCGTCGCGTACCACCAGTGCCCCCACGCCCAGCCCGGTGCCCGGGCCAATCACCGCGTAGGTGCACGGCGTGTCGGCGCGCTCGGGCACCGCCCACTGCACGCCGCCGATCGCGGTGTAGTCGCCGGGCTGCAGCAGCGGGATCGCCATCGCCTGCGCGGCAAAGTCGTTGACCAGTTCGACATCGTCCAGCCCCAGGCGTTCGCGGGTGCGCCGGCGCGAGATCACCCAGGGGTGGTTGGTGATGCGCGCCTCGTCGCCGTCCACGCGGCCAGCCACGGCGAACACGCCGCAGCGGATCCGCGCATCGCCGACATGGCCGATGGCCTGCAGATAATGCTGGGCGGCGTCGGCCAGCGATGGGAAATCGGCGACCGCAAAGCCCTGCACGGTGTCGAGTTGCAGCGGCGTGGCGCTGGCGGTGTCGGCCAGCGCGAAGCGCGCATTGGTGCCGCCGATGTCGGCGAGCAGGGCGAGCGAAGCGTCGGTCACGACTTGCGTCCGTTGTGCGTGGTGAGGGTGCGCGGCAGGAACGGCACGGCCTCCGCCGGTCCCCAGGACCCGGCCGGATAGTCGTGGACCGGCGTGCCGGCCTGGCGCCAGGCCTCGCTGACGCTGTCGATCCAGCGCCACTGGGCCTCGACTTCGTCGTCGCGCACGAACAGGGTCTGGTCGCCCTTGAGCGCGTCGATCATCAGCCGCTCGTAGGCGATACGGCGCTTGGGCGGCAGCATCGCCAGGTCCAGCGACATCGGCTGCAGCTCGTTGGCGCTCCATTCCGACGCCGCCAGGCTGCCCATCAGGCCGAGCTCGATGGTCTCTTCGGGCTGCAGCCGCACGCGCAACTGGTTGGCGCGGGCGCGCTTGCGCTCGTCGGCGCCGAACAGCCAGTGGGTGACCGGCTTGAAGGTGACCACGACCTCGGTGGTGCGCGAGGGCATGCGCTTGCCGGTCACCAGCCGGAACGGCACGCCGGCCCAGCGCCAGTTGTCGATCCAGGCGCGCAGGCCGACGAAGGTCTCGACGTCGTCGCGGTGGCTGAAGCCCTTGACCGCGCGGCCGTCGACCACGCCGTCGCGGTAGCGGCCGCGGATGCTGTCGGCGTTGGCGGCCGACGGTGACATGGGCCGCAGCGCGCGCAGCACCTTGCGCTTCTCGTCGCGGATCGCGTCGGGGTCCATCGCCGCCGGCGGCTCCATCGCGATCAGTGCGAGCAGCTGCAGCATGTGGTTCTGCACCATGTCGCGCAGCGCGCCGTAGTCGGCGTAGTAGCCCTCGCGGCCATCGACGCCGGCGGTCTCGGCGACGATGATGTCGACCGACTCGATCCAGCGCCGTTCCCAGACGGCTTCGAACAGCGTGTTGCCCAGCCGCAGCGCCAGCAGATTCTGCACCGGTGCCTTGCCCAGGTAATGGTCGATGCGGAAGATCCGCGACTCGTCGAGCGCGGCCTTGAGCGTGGCGTCGATCTCGCGCGCACTGGCCAGGTCGTGACCGATCGGCTTTTCGAGCACCAGCCGCGACGGCGGCTCGAGCAGCCCGGCGGCCTTCAGGCCGCGGCAGGCGGAGGCGAACAGGTTGGGCGGCGTGGAGAGGTAGCTGACCGCCGGCCGGTCGGCGAACGGCGAGAGCGCCTGCGCCATCGCCTCGGGATCGGACAGGTCGGCCGGCACGTAACGCACCCGGCGCAGCAGCTCGTCCAGCGTGGCGGCCTCGTAGTCGTCACCCAGACGATCGCGCAGCCAGCCGCGGAAGCTCTCGTCGTCGTGTTCGCTGCGCGCGATCGCCACGACCCGGAAGTCGGCCGGCAGCAGCCGGTCGCGCAGCAGGTGCAGCAGGGACGGGAACAGGTAACGTTGCGCCAGATCGCCGGTGGCGCCAAACAGCAGCAGAGTGTCGTGCATGGACGCCTGGTTCGCCTCGTGTTCACGGAAAGGGGAATCGTGAAGTGTGTCGTGCAATCGCCCGCAACCGCAATGCCTCCGCCAAGCGCGCCGCGCAGCAAGGGACCGGCCGGGGCGCGCGGCGGCGATCGCGGTTGCTGCGGCGATCGCCGACTGGCGTGTAAACGATTACATGCCAGAATAGCGTATTGCGTCCTCGATGCACGGCCTGGCCGGGGCATCGTTCACACGCTTCCAATCACGATCCATCCGACAGCGGGAGACGCCATGGCGAAGGTGCGGTTCGACGCGGTACGCAAGGTCTATCCCAACGGGTACGTGGGTGTGGCGGGCGCCAGTTTCGAGGTCGCCGACGGCGAGCTGCTGGTGCTGGTCGGCCCGTCGGGCTGCGGCAAGTCCACGTTGCTGCGGATGGTCGCCGGCCTGGAGGCGATCAGCAGCGGCACGCTGACCATTGGCGATCGGGTGGTCAACGACGTCGCGCCCAAGGATCGCGACATCGCGATGGTGTTCCAGAGCTACGCCCTGTACCCGCATATGAGCGTGGCCGAGAACCTCGCCTTCGGGCTGAAGCTGCGCGGCCAGGACAAGGCCGACATCGCCGCGCGCGTGGCCGAGGCCGCGCGCGTGCTGGAGCTCGATAAGGTGCTCGACCGCAAGCCGGGGCAACTGTCGGGCGGCCAGCGCCAGCGCGTCGCGCTGGGTCGGGCGCTGGTGCGCCAGCCGCAGGTATTCCTGCTCGACGAGCCGTTGTCCAACCTCGACGCCAAGCTGCGTGCCGGCATGCGCGTGGAGATCGCGCGGCTGCACCGCGCGCTGGGCACCACCATGATCTACGTCACCCATGACCAGATCGAGGCGATGACGCTGGGCCAGCGCATCGTGGTGCTCAAGGACGGGCAGATCCAACAGATCGACACCCCGATGGCGCTTTACGAAAAGCCCGCCAACCTGTTCGTGGCGACCTTCCTCGGCAGTCCGGCGATGAATGTGCTGCGCGGCCATTTGCAGCACGGTGAGGCCGGCTGGGGGCTGGCGCTGGGCGACGGCACGGTGCTGGCATTGGGCGCGGCCGGGTTGCCGGAGGCCTGGGCCGGCCGCGAGGTCGACCTGGGGATCCGCCCCGAGCACCTGGTGCCGGCCGAGGCTGCCGACGCCGGCTTGGCGCCGGTGGTGGAGGTGGTCGAGGCGGTGGGCAGCGAAGTCTTCGTGAACCTACGCCTGGGCGATCGCCCGCTGATCGCCCGGCTGCCGCCCGACCGGGTGCCGGTGCCGGGCGAGACCCTGCCGCTGGCGGTTCCGGCCGGCCGCGTGCACGCTTTCGACACCGAGACCGGCACCCGCCTGGTGCCCTGAGCGCGGCGTCCCGCGGCCCAACGGCGCCCCAAGCGCGGTGCCGGGCCGGCGGCGCGATCCCGGGTCGCTGGCTATACTGGCCGCTTGCGCGCGCGCGGCGCGCGGTCCGCCGTGCGTCAGCATCGCCGGGCCGGATGTCGCGTGCGTCCCCGCCGTTCCACGACCCGGCGCCGGCCCGCCGGCGCCATGAGGCCCCCGACGCCCGCATGCGCCTGTCCACGATCAAGCTCGCCGGTTTCAAGTCCTTCGTCGACCCGACCACGTTGCACCTGCCGACGAACATGACCGGCGTGGTCGGGCCGAACGGGTGCGGCAAGTCCAACATCATCGACGCGGTGCGCTGGGTCATGGGCGAGTCCTCGGCCAGCCGCCTGCGCGGCGATTCGCTGACCGACGTGATCTTCGCCGGCTCGACCGCGCGCAAGCCGGTGTCCCAGGCGATGGTCGAGCTGATCTTCGACAACAGCGACCACACGATCAGCGGCGAGTTCGCCGCGTTCAACGAGATCTCGGTCAAGCGCACCGTCAGCCGCGACGGCCAGAGCGGCTACTACCTCAACGGCACCAAGTGCCGCCGCCGCGACATCACCGATCTGTTCCTGGGCACGGGTCTGGGCCCGCGCAGCTACTCGATCATCGAGCAGGGCATGATCAGCCAGGTCATCGATGCCAAGCCCGAGGACCTGCGCATCTATCTTGAGGAAGCGGCCGGCATCTCCAAGTACAAGGAGCGCCGCAAGGAGACCGAGACCCGGATCCGGCATACCCGCGAGAACCTCGAGCGGCTGGGCGACCTGCGCGAGGAGGTCGGCAAGCAGTTGCAGCACCTGGCCCGCCAGGCCCGCCAGGCCGAGCAGTACACCGCGATCCAGGCCGAACGCAGGATCCGCGACGCCGAGTGGAAGGCGCTGGAGTGGCGCACGCTCGATTCGCGCCTGCGTGCGCTGCGCGAGGGTCTGGCGCAGGAAGAGACCCGGCTCGAGCAATTGATCGCCGAGCAGCGCGAAGCCGAGCGCGAGCTCGAGACCGGACGCGAGCGCCGCCATGAGGCCGCCGAGGCGCTCAACCGCGCCCAGGCCGAGAGCTACGAAGTCAGCGGCGCGCTGGCGCGGATCGAGCAGCAGATCCAGCACCAGCGCGAACTGTCGGCGCGCCTGCTCAAGGCGCGCGACGAGGCCCAGGCGCAACTGGCCGAGATCGGCGCGCATATCGACCAGGACCAGTTGCGGCTCGACACCCTGCACGAGCACATCGCCGAGGCCGAGCCGCAGCTGGCGCAACTGCAGGACGAGGACGCGATCCGCCAGGACGCGCTGCGCGACGCCGAGACTGCGCTCGCCGACTGGCAGGCCCGTTGGGAGGCGCACAACCGCGAGCAGGGCGAGGCCGCACGTGCCGGTGATGTGGAGCGCACGCGCGTCGACTATCTCGACCGCCAGGCGCTGGAAGCCGGGCGCCGGCGCGAGCAGTTGCAGGCCGAGCGCGACGGCCTCGACCTCGATGCGCTGAACGAGGCCTTCGAGGACATCCAGCTCCGGCACGAAGACCAGAAGGCCGCCCTCGACGCGCTGGGCGAGTCGCTGGAGGCGCGCAAGGAGGCGGCGGTCGAACTGCAGGACGCCCAGCGCGTCGCGCAGGAGGAACTGTCGGGCGTGCGCAAGCGCGCGCAGGAGGCCCGCGGCCGGTTGGCGTCGCTGGAGACGCTGCAGCACGCGGCGCTCGGCCAGGAGCAGGGCGCGGCGGTCGAGTGGCTGCGCCAGCGCGGGCTCGATTCGGCCGCGCGCGTGGGCGAGCGGCTGCGCGTGGAGGCCGGCTGGGAGTTCGCGGTCGAGAGCGCGCTGGGCCAGCTGATCGAGGGCGTGCTGGTCGACGGCGACGGCGTGCCTGCCGAGCTGGTCGACGCACTCGGCGAACTGGGCGAGAGCCGCCTGGCGCTGGTCGCCGCCGACGAGGCGTCGGCACAGTTCGCGCCGACCTCGCTCGCGGCCCGGGTGCAGGGGCCGCTGGCGATCCGGCGGCTGCTCGCGCGTCTGCATGTCGCCGACACGCTGGACCAGGCGCGCGCGCTGCAGGCCGGGCTGGGCGAACACGATTCGGTCATCACCCGCAGCGGTGAGCGCCTGGGCGCGGGCTGGGTGCGGGTGTCGCGCTCGGGCGCGGCCAAGCAAGGCGCACTGCTGCGTGAGCGCGAGATCCAGGCGCTGCGCGAGGAAATCGCCGCGCTGCAGGACCAGGAACACGAACTGGAGCGCGGCCTCGCCAGTGGCCGCGACCGCCTGCTGGCCGCCGAGCAGCAGCGCGAAGAGGCGCAGCGCGCGCTGTACCTGGCGCATCGCGGCGTGTCCGAACTCGCCGGCCAGGTGCAGAGCCAGCAGGGCCGGGTCGAGGCCGCGCGCACCCGCATCGCGCGCATCGATGCCGAGCTCGCGCAGCTCGACGAGACCCTGGCCCAGGCCGCGCAGCAGGCACGCGAGGCGCGCGCCCGGCTCGAGGACGCGGTCGGCAGCATGGGCGACCTGGAGACCGCGCGCGCTGCGCTCGAAGCCGAGCGCCGCAGCCTGACCGATGCCCGCGACGCCGCCCGTGCGGCCGCGCGCGAATCCCGCGATACCGCGCATGCGCTCGCGCTGACGCTCGAGTCGCAGCGCGCGCAGGTCGCCTCGCTGACCCAGGCGCTGGCGCGCATGGGCGGCCAGCGCGGCCAGCTCGACAACCGTCTGGGCGAACTGTCGGCGCAGCTGGCCGGCGGCGACTCGCCGGTCGAAGCGCTCGAGGACCAGCGCCAGGTCGCGCTGGAAGAACGCGTGCGCACCGAGCAGGCGCTGGCGCAGGCGCGCTCGGCGGTCGAGGGCATCGATAACGAACTGCGCACCTACGAGCAGGTCCGCCAGCAGCGCGATGCGCAGGCGCTGACCCAGCGCGAGGCAATCAGCCAGCGCCGGCTCGACCAGCAGGCGCTGGTCATCGCCGCCGACCAGCTTGCCGCCCAGGTCGTGGAGGCGGGTTTCGTCGTCGACGACGTGCTCAACGGCTTGGACGATGCCGCCAACGCCAAGGACTGGGAGAAGATGGTCGCCGACTTCGATGCCCGCCTGCGGCGCCTGGAGCCGGTAAATCTAGCGGCGATCGCCGAGCATGCCGAGGCCGCGCAGCGCAAGGAATACCTCGACGCCCAGGACGCCGACCTCACCGCCGCACTGGACACACTGGAAGAGGCGATCCGCAAGATCGACCGCGAGACCCGCGGCCGGTTCAAGGACACCTTCGATCGGGTCAACGCGGGCGTGCAGGCGCTGTATCCGCGTCTGTTCGGCGGTGGTCACGCTTACCTGGAGCTGACCGGCGACGACCTGCTCGACACCGGCGTGGCGATCATGGCCCGACCGCCCGGCAAGCGCGTGTCCAACATCTCGCTGCTGTCGGGCGGCGAGAAGGCGATGACCGCGGTGGCCCTGGTGTTCTCGATCTTCCAGCTCAACCCGGCGCCGTTCTGCCTGCTCGACGAGGTCGACGCGCCGCTCGACGAGGCCAATGTCGGCCGCTTCACCGCGATGGTGCGCGAGATGAGCGAGCAGGTGCAGTTCCTGTTCGTCAGCCACAACAAGGCGACGATGGAAGCCGCATCCCAACTCAGTGGCGTTACCATGCGCGAGCCAGGCGTCAGCCGTCTGGTGTCTGTCGATCTTGCCGAAGCCACGCGACTGGCCGGCGCCGCCTAGGAGAACACCGCCAATGACCGATGAGTGGATGCTGCGTATCGGAATCATCGTCGCCGGCGCGCTGCTGATGGCGGCGATCTGGTACTTCGGGACGCGCCCGCGCGGCGGACAGGGGCGGCGCATCGCGCCTGCCGAGGACGCACGCCGCGAGCCGACGCTCGGCGCGCAGCTCGAACGCGAACTGGGCGAGAGCGAACCGGCGCAGGCGCCGGGCGACGGCGATGCGGTGCAGGCGGAGATGGATCTGCTCGATCGCACCGTCGGCACGGTCTCGCCCAACAGCGAGCTGGGCAAGCGCAACACCGACGACTTCGACAAGATCGTCACGCTGTACATCGCCGCGCGTGCGGGCAATGTGCTGCGCGGGCCGGACATCGTGGTCGCGGCCGAGAAGACCGGCCTGACCTACGGCCACATGAACGTGTTCCACCGCCTCGTCGACGGCCACCCCGAGCGCGGCCCGATCTTCAGCGTCGCCAACATCCGCAGCCCCGGCAGTTTCGAGATGGCCGAGATCCAGACCCTGGAAAC
The DNA here is from genome assembly GCF_014192745.1 of Luteimonas sp. RC10. Taxonomy (GTDB): domain Bacteria; phylum Pseudomonadota; class Gammaproteobacteria; order Xanthomonadales; family Xanthomonadaceae; genus Luteimonas. The sequence goes on along the minus strand of NZ_JACHYJ010000004.1, from coordinate 145,701 downwards.
GCCGGCGATCGCCTTCTTCCTGACCCTGCCGGCGCCGGTCCGTGCGCTCGACGCCTGGGACACGATGCTGCCGACCGCCGAGCGGATGGCCGAACTGCTCGACGGCGTGTTGCTCGACGAGCAGCGCAATGCGCTGGGCCGCCAGCGCATCGCCGGCCTGCGCGACGAACTGCGCGCCTGGGACCGCGAACGCGACGCACCGCCGGTGACCCGCAGCCCGCGCTGGTAACCGCGCGCGGATGGCGAGCTTCGGCGCGGTACGTCTACGACGTCGACCATCATCTCGTCGAGTTGCACACAGGGGACACTGGATGCGCGGCTAAGCGCGTATCGGCTGGCGTCCGAGCCGACGCCCTGACGGGGCGGTGATCCATCGATTCGACGGCGCGCAGACCAGCGCCTTCCCCCGTTCACGGGGAAGGCTTTTCCGTTCAGCGGGATCGATCGCGACGCGCGCGCCAACCCGGTCGTCCTACAATTCGGGGCATGCCCAAGTCCTCTCCCGCCGAGCGCGTTGCCGAGCTGCGTGCACGCATCGAAGATGCCAACCACCGCTACTACGTGCTCGACGATCCGTCGATCCCGGACGCCGATTACGACGCGTTGATGCGCGAGCTCGAGGCGCTGGAGACGGCGCACCCCGAGCTCGCCAGCGAGGATTCGCCGACGCGCACGGTCGGCGCACGTCCCGACGGCGGCTTTCCCGAAGTCCAGCACGCGATTCCGATGCTGTCGCTGGCGAATGCGTTCGAGACCGCGGGTGTGCCCGACGACGCCGATGATCGCACGCGGTTCTCCGAGGTCGCCGACTTCGAGCGTCGGATCGAGCAGAAGCTCGACATCGCCGCACCGGTGTTCTCGGTCGAACCCAAACTCGACGGCCTCGCGATCAGTCTGCGCTACGAGGACGGGATGTTCGTGCAGGGCGCGACGCGCGGCGATGGCGCCACGGGCGAGAACGTCACCGCGAACCTGCGCCAGGTGCGCGCGGTGCCGCTCCGGCTCCGCCTCGACGGGGCGCCTGCGCCGGCGGTGCTGGAGGTGCGCGGCGAGATCTACATGCCGCGCAAGGCGTTCGCCGACTGGAATGCGAAGGCGCTGGACAACAACGAGAAGCTGCTGGCCAATCCCCGCAACGGCGCGGCCGGCTCGCTGCGCCAGCTCGATCCGGCGGTCACACGTCGCCGGCCGCTGGCGTTCTTCGCCTATTCGGTCGGCGAGGTCCGTGGCCTGGAACTGCCCGAGACCCATTCGCAGACCTTGGCGTTGCTGCGCGGATTCGGATTCCCGGTCGCCCCTGAGGTCGAGACCGCGACCGGCTTCGAAGGCCTGATCGCCTACTTCCGTCGCATCGGTGCACAGCGCGACGCGCTGCCGTACGACATCGACGGCGTGGTCTACAAGCTCGACGACTACGACCAACAACGCGCGATGGGGTTCGTGTCGCGCTCGCCGCGCTGGGCGCTGGCGCACAAGTTCCCGGCGCAGGAGCAGTCGACGGTGCTGCGCGCGATCGAGGTCCAGGTCGGCCGGACCGGTGCGGTCACCCCGGTCGCGCGGCTCGAGCCGGTGCAGGTCGCCGGGGTCACGGTGACCAATGCGACGCTGCACAACGCCGACCAGATCGCGCGGCTGGACGTGCGCGAGGGCGACACGGTGATCGTGCGCCGCGCCGGCGACGTGATCCCCGAGATCGTGCGCGTGATCGAGGACCGACGCCCCGCCGATGCGGTGCCCTGGTCGATGCCGGCCGCGTGTCCGGTCTGCGGTTCCGAACTGGTGCGCGAGGAGGGCGCGATTGCCTGGCGCTGCAGCGGCGGGCTGACATGCCCGGCGCAGCGCAAGGAGGCCGTGCGGCACTTCGCCTCGCGTCGCGCGCTCGACATCGAGGGTCTGGGCGACAAGCAGGCCGAAGCCCTGGTCGAGTTCGGGTTCGTGCATTCGCCGGCCGATCTCTACGCACTGACCGTCGCCGACTTGGTGCGGATGAAGACTGCGCTCGACGCCGCGACCGCCGCCGACTTCCAGCAGGCGATCGCCGACAGCAAGGGGGGGCTGGTGCTCGATGCTGAAGGCGCGGCGGTTCTGGCCGAGGAGGCGCCGGTCTGGAAGGACGCCGTGTTCCTGCGCGCGCACCTGACCGTCGAGACCGGCGGCAAACTCGCCACCAAGTGGGCCGAGAACCTCGTCGCCGGCATCGACGCCAGCCGCCACACCACGCTGGCGCGCTTCCTGTTCGCGCTCGGCATCCCGCACCTGGGCGAAACGACAGCGAAGTCGCTGGCGCAGTGGCTGGGCACGCTCGACTTCATCCGCAGCACGCCGGCGGTGTTGCTGCAGGCGCTGCCCGACATCGGCGGCGAGGTTGCACGCTCGATCGCGACGTTCTTCGAGCAGCCGGGCAATGTCGCGGTGGTCGATGCGCTGATCGCCGCCGGTGTGCAGTTCTCCGACGAGACAGCGCCGTCTGCCGAACTGCGCGATCGGCTGGACCTAGCGCATCTGCTGGCGACGTTGCCGGTCGACAAACTCGGCGGCAAGAGTGCCGAGCGCCTGGCGCAGACCTACGGCACGCTCGCGGCGCTGCTGCGTGCGAACGAAAGCGGCTGGGCGGGTGCGGGCGCATCCAGCGCGGGTGCCGCGAATCTCGCGGCGTATCTGGCCGACGAGCGGGCGCGCCAAGCGCTGATCGCCGCCGACGCGGCGATGCAACGCCTGCTCGCCGCCGCCCCGGCGCGGGCGGAGCGCAGCAGTGGTCCGCTCGACGGCAAGAGCGTGGTGCTGACCGGCACGCTGGCCTCGATGACCCGCGACGAGGCCGGCGAAAAGCTCGAGGCGTTGGGCGCGAAGATCGTCGGCAGCGTATCGAAGAAGACATCGCTGGTGGTCGCCGGTGAGGCGGCCGGCTCCAAGCTCGACAAGGCCCAGGCGCTGGGCGTCGAGATCTGGGACGAAGCCGCACTGCTGGCATTTCTCGAGGCGCAGGCGTGAAGGTGCCGAGCGGGCCGAGCGCGTCCTTCGAGGCGTTGCGCCTGCGCGCGCGGCTCAACGCCATGTTGCGTGGCTTCTTCGCCGAGCGCGACGTGGTCGAGGTCGAGACGCCGGTGCTCTCGCGTGCGGGCAACACCGATCCCAACGTCGCCAGCTTCGCCACGCGCTTTGGCGGCCATGTCGATGCCGGGCCACCGCTGCGCTGGCTGCGCACCTCGCCCGAGTTTCCGCTCAAGCGACTGCTCGCAGCGGGCTTCGGTGACTGTTACGAACTGGGCCGGGTGTTCCGCGACGGCGAGGCGGGGGGGCGTCACAACCCCGAGTTCACGATGCTCGAGTGGTACCGCGTCGGCTGGGACCATCGCCGCCTCGCTGCCGAGACCGTCGCGCTGGTGCAGGCCGCGCTGGCATTGGTCGGGCGCCGGGCCGAGGTCGTGGAGACCGACTACCGCACGCTCTACCGCACGCAGCTGGGCATCGACCCGATGACCGCATCGGAGGCGGCGCTGCGGGCGGCGCTGGGCGATGTGCGGATCGATCCGGACGGCCTGGGTCGCGACGACTGGCTCGACCTGCTGATGACCCATCGTCTGCAGCCGGCCAACCCCGCCGACCGCATCCTCGTCGTGCACGACTACCCGGCCTCGCAGTGCATGCTGGCGCGGATCACCGCGCAGGGCGGCGTACCGGTCGCCGAGCGCTTCGAGCTGTATCTGGGCGCGCTGGAGCTGGCCAATGGCTACCACGAACTGGCTGACGGCGCCGAGCAGCGGGCCCGCTTCGAACGCGACCACGCGGTGCGCACCGCGCGTGGCGCGGCACTGCCGGCGATCGACGAGGCGTTGCTCGACGCGCTCGATGCCGGCTTTCCCGACTGCGCCGGGGTCGCGCTGGGCGTGGACCGGTTGATGATGGCAATGCTGGACACGCCGCGGATCGCGGATGTGATCGCGTTCGATTTTGCGAGGGCGTAGCCCTTCGCTTTGCTGTTGCTGTTGCCTTTGCTGTGGCTTTTCCATCGAGCCGTAAAGCGAGCCGAGCACCGGAGCCTGGCGCGGCCGAAGAGCAGCCCTTGTCTGAGCGCAGCGAGTTTGGGCTGTGTGCCGCGCCAGGCGAGGCGCGGAGGGCACCGCCGCGGCTTCATGCGGCGGATCGCGTCCGGCGACGGCGGTTTTGCTTACTTTTGCCAAGACAAAAGTAAGCCGCGCGCGTCGCGCGCGGAAGCTGTGGACTTGATCCTGTTTTCCGCGTTCTCAGAACAGCCCAAGCAAACAGCCAATGCCAAGGCCGGTGCACGGCTTTCGCCCGCTGCGCGGGCGAGTTTCTTTTGGAGGGACCCAAAAGAAACCAAAAGGTCCTTTCGCCGGACGCGATCCGCCGCGATACAGCCGCGGCGGCCCCCTGTGCTTCTCGGACGACGGGGCACGCAGCCCAAACTCGCTACGCTCAGACAAGGGCTGCTCTTCGACCCCGTCGTCCTGCGATGCTCGGCTCGCTTTACGGCTCGATACGTCAAAAGCGCGGAGCCAAAGCCAAAGCCAGAGCCAGAGCCAGAGTCAGAGTCAGAGTCAGAGCCAGAGTCAGAGTCAGAGCCAGAGTCAGAGTCAGAGTCAGAGTCAGAGCCGAACCAAAGCCGAACCAGAGCGCTGACGTCTGGCGAGGCGGGGGCAGAGCCAAGCGCGAACGGCTCCCCGAGCCTGCCCAACAGCAATCCAACACCCTCGAACTACAATGGCGCCATGAACGCATCCCCCCTCGACTTCGACCGTTACGACCACATCCGCCCGATCCTGTGGACCGGCGACACGCTCGAACTGCTCGACCAGCGCAAGCTGCCGTTCGTGGTCGAGCATGCGACCTGCACGACCAGCGACGAGGTCGCCCAGGCGATCCATGCGCTGACCGTGCGCGGCGCGCCGGCGATCGGCATCGCGGCCGCCTGGGGCGCGGTGCTGGGCGCGCGTGAGATCGAGGCCGACGACGGTGCGGCCGCGCTGGCCAAGCTCGAGCCAGCGCTGCAGCGGTTGAACGCCGCGCGTCCGACCGCGGTGAACCTGGCCTGGGCCTTGGCGCGCATGCGCCGGGTGCTGGCGGCCGCGGGCCGCGACTGGCGCGAGGTGCTGGCGCGCGAGGCGCAGGCGATCGCCGACGAGGACCTCGCCGCGAACCGGCACATGGGCGCGCTCGGCGCGGCGCTGATCGCACCGGGCAGCGGGGTGCTGACCCACTGCAACACCGGTTCACTGGCGACCGCCGGCTTCGGCACCGCGCTGGGCGTGATCCGCGCGGGCATGGCGCAGGGCCGCATCGCCAAGGTCTTCGCCGGCGAAACCCGGCCCTGGTTGCAGGGCGCCCGGTTGACGGTGTGGGAACTGCAGCAGGATGGCATCGACGCGACCCTGATCGCCGACTCGGCCGCCTCGCACCTGATGAAGGGCGGCTTCGTGCAGTGGGTGGTCGTCGGTGCCGACCGCATCTGCGCCAACGGCGACACCGCCAACAAGATCGGCACCTACCAGCTGGCGATCGCCGCCCGCCACCACGGCGTGAAGTTCATGGTCGTCGCGCCGTCCTCGACCGTCGACATGGACACGCCGTCGGGCGAGATGATCGAGATCGAGCAGCGCGACCCGGGTGAACTGTTCGGTGTGGGTGGCAGTCGCACGGTCGCCGACGGCATCCAGGCCTGGAATCCGGTGTTCGATGTGACCCCAGGCGCGCTGATCGACGCGATCGTGACCGAGCGCGGCGTGGTCGAACGCCCCACGACCGAGGCGATGCGCGCCCTGTTTGGCTGAGGTCGGCCCGCCTGCGCGATCGGAGGCGATGGCGCCCGATCGTGCGGCCGGCTGGCCGGAAAGCGGGGCAGGGCCCGGAAATGCCGCATCGTATTGCGCCAAGTGCTTGTTTTTACGTCGGAAACCCTGGGGCGGGCATGGCGTTTGTGCTATGATTTCCTGTCGTTTTGATCGCGTCGCCGGCGGCCGGTACGCGCAGTGTCGGCGCCTTGCGCCGATGCCGAAAAAACCGGGCCGCGCAGACAGGATGCAAGCCCTCTAGATGGTCGATTCCGCGAAAGAAATCATTCCCGTCAATCTCGAAGACGAGATGCGCCGCAGTTACCTCGATTACGCGATGAGCGTGATCGTGGGCCGCGCGCTCCCCGACGTCCGCGACGGCCTCAAGCCGGTTCACCGCCGCGTGCTGTTTGCGATGAACGAGCTTGGCGCGCACAGCAACAAGCCGTATTACAAGTCGGCGCGTATCGTCGGTGACGTCATCGGTAAGTACCACCCGCACGGCGACCAGTCGGTCTACGACACGCTGGTGCGCATGGCCCAGCCGTTCTCGCTGCGCTACCTGCTGGTCGACGGGCAGGGCAACTTCGGTTCGGTCGACGGCGACTCGGCGGCGGCGATGCGTTACACCGAGGCGCGCATGTCGCGCCTGACGCATGAGCTGATGGCCGACATCGACAAGGAAACGGTCGATTTCCAGCCCAACTACGACGAGAAGGAACTCGAGCCGTCGGTGATGCCGACGCGCTTTCCGAACCTGCTGGTCAACGGCTCGGCCGGTATCGCGGTCGGCATGGCGACCAATATCCCGCCGCACAACCTGGGTGAGGTCGTCGATGCGCTGATCGCGCTGATCGACAACCCCGAGATCGACATCGACGGGTTGATGGAATACATCCCCGGTCCCGATTTCCCGACCGCGGGCATCATCAACGGCGTGGGCGGCATCCATCTGGCCTACCGCACCGGTCGCGGTCGCGTACGCATGCGCGCCAAGGCCGAGGTCGAAGTGGCCGACAACGGCCGCGAGTCGATCATCGTCACCGAGATTCCCTACCAGGTGAACAAGGCGCGGCTGATCGAGAAGATCGCCGAGCTGGTCAAGGAAAAGAAGCTCGAGGGCATCAGCGAACTGCGCGACGAGTCCGACAAGGACGGCATGCGCATCTACATCGAGGTCAAGCGCGGCGAGTCGGCCGAGGTCGTGCTCAACAACCTCTATTCGCAGACGCAGATGGAGTCGGTGTTCGGCATCAACATGGTGGCGCTGGTCGACGGCCGCCCGCAGCTGCTGAACCTGCGCCAGATCCTCGAGGCGTTCGTCCGCCACCGCCGCGAGGTGGTCACCCGCCGGACGATCTTCGAGCTGCGCCGCGCCCGCAACCGCGCGCACATCCTCGAAGGCCTGACGGTCGCGCTGGCCAACATCGACGAGATGATCGAGCTGATCAAGACCTCGGAGAATCCCAACGTCGCCCGCGAGCGGATGCTCGGCAGGCGCTGGGACGCCGGGCTGGTCGGCGCACTGCTGGCCGCCAGTGGTGCCGAGGCCTCGCGCCCCGAGGATCTGCCCGATGGCGTGGGCCTGATCGACGGCAGCTACCAGCTGACCGAGGCCCAGGCGCAGCAGATCCTGGAGATGCGCCTGCACCGCCTGACCGGGCTGGAGCAGGACCGCCTGACCGACGAGTACAAGCAGCTGCTGGAGACCATCCGCGGCCTGATCGAGATCCTCGAAGATCCCGACGTGCTGCTGGAAGTGATCCGCACCGAACTGCGCAACGTCAAGGCCGAGTTCGGCGACGAGCGCCGCAGCGAGATCCGCGCCAGCGAAGAGGATCTGGACATCCTCGACCTGATCGCACCCGAGGACGTGGTGGTCACGCTGTCGCATGCCGGCTACGCCAAGCGCCAGCCGGTCAGCGCCTATCGCGCGCAGAAGCGCGGCGGCCGCGGCCGCAATGCGGCGTCGACCAAGGACGAGGATTTCATCGAACAGCTGTGGCTGGTCAACACCCACGACACACTGCTGACCTTCACCAGTGCCGGCCGCGTGTTCTGGCTGCCGGTGCACCAGCTGCCCGACGCCGGCCCGAATGCGCGCGGCCGTCCGATCATCAACTGGATTCCGCTCGAGGCCGACGAAAAGGTGCAGGCCGTGGTGCCGGTGCGCGAGTACGTCGAGGGCCAGTACGTGTTCTTCGCCACCCGCAGCGGCACCGTCAAGAAGACCCCGCTGACCGAGTTCGCCTATCGGCTGGCGCGCGGCAAGATCGCGATCCGCCTCGACGACGGCGATGCGCTGGTCGGCGTCGCGCTGACCGACGGCGATCGCGATGTGCTGCTGTTCGCCTCCAATGGCAAGACGGTCCGCTTCAGCGAGAACCGTGTGCGTTCGATGGGCCGCACCGCCGGCGGCGTGCGCGGTATTCGACTCGATGCCGGCGAGCACGTCGTGAGTCTGATCGTCGCCGAGAGCGCGGGTGGGATCGAGGACGAGACCTTCGAGGAGACGGTCGAGGACGCGGCGCCCGAGGCGAGCGCTGAGAGCAACGGCGAGGCCGTGGTGGTCGAAACCGGCGCGGGCGAGGACATCGGCTACATCCTCACTGCGACCGAGAACGGCTATGGCAAGCGCACGCCGCTGTCGGAGTACCCGTGCAAGGGCCGCGGCACGCGCGGCGTGATCGGCATCCAGACCACCGAGCGCAATGGTCGCCTGGTCGGCGCGGTGCTGCTGCGCAATGCCGACGAGGTGCTGCTGATCTCCAACGGCGGCACCCTGGTGCGGACCCGCGCCTCGGAGATCGCCCGGGTCGGCCGCAACACCCAGGGCGTGACCCTGATGCGCCTGTCCAAGGACGAGCGCCTGCAGGGCATCGAGCGCGTCGACGGCGCGATCGAAGACGAGACCGTCGACCCGATCGCACCGCCGCCGGCGGGCGACGCCCCGGCCAGCGCCGTGGACGTCCCAAGCCCCGACGCCTGACGCCGCTTAGAATCCGGCGTCCAAACTGGGGTCAGAGTGCCTTTTCCAAGGAAAAGACATTCTGACCCCTTCGCTTTTTGGGCGCCTTGCCTGTTGGCCCCGTCGCTTTTGGGCGCCGTCACGTTGATTCTGGCCTTTCGCATGCCTGCCGCATTGGGGAAATGCACTCTGACCCCGGTTTTGAAAAGTGCGCGTTGAGGGCTTGGCGTTCCTATACTGCGCCGGTTGCCAGGCGGGGAATCGGGATGTCGATCGGAATGTGGGGGCGCGTTGGCGCCCGTTGCAGCGCGGTGCTGGTGCTCGTACTGGCGGTCATGTTCGTGGCCGGCTGCCGGCGTGATGTCGGGGGTCAGGTGCCCACGGCGGGCGGCGAGGCGATTCGCACCGAGCGCGCGCAGGTCGAGGGGTTCGGCCTGGTACGGGCATTTCCCGACCAGCATGATGGTGCGCTGTCGCTGGCCCTCGAGTTCTCGCAGCCACTGGTCGGCACGCAGGATTTCGATGCGCTGGTGACCCTGGCCGACAATGCCGGTCGTGAGGGCAGCTGGACGCTCGACGACGACGGCAAGGTGCTGCGTTTCCCGCATGTCGAGGCCAACCGCGACTACACGGTGCGCATTTCCGGCAAGCTGACCGCAGCCGACGGCAGCACGCTGGGCCAGGATCTCGAGCGCAAGGTGTTCACCGGCGAGCTCGATCCGGTCGTCGGCTTCGCCTCGCAGGGCAGCGTGCTGCCGGCGAAGGAATCGCGCGGCCTGCCGATCGTCTCGATCAATGTCGACGAGGTCGATGTTGAGTTCCTGCGCGTCGACGACGCCTCGTTGCCTGCGTTCTTCACTCAGTACCAGCGCGGCGGCCGGCGCGGCAGCTGGGATCTCGACGACCACTACGGCTACAGCGGCCGCACGCCGCTGTCGCAGTTGGCCAAGCCGGTGTACGTCAACCGGTTTTCGATCGACGGCGCGCGCAACGAGCGCGTGCTGACCTATCTGCCGTTGCAGGGCATCAAGGAACTGCAGCAGCCCGGGCTGTACTTTGCGGTGATGAAGCGCACCGGCGCGTTCACCGACCAGTTCGAGACCGCGTTCTTCACCGTCAGCGACATCGGCCTGCACGCGCGCGCCTACCGCGAGCGGATGTTCGTGCATACAGCGTCGCTGCAGGACGGCGCGCCGATCGGCAATGCCGAGCTCAAGGTGCTCGACGGCAAGGGCGAGACGGTCTTCCGCGCCAAGACCGACGCGCGCGGCAATGCGATGCTCGACTACACGCTCGATGCGGCGCACGTGCTGGTCGCCACTCGGGGCGGCGATGTGTCGATGCTGCCGTTCAACCAGCCGGCGCTGGACCTGTCGGAGTTCGCGGTCGGTGGCCGGGAGCAGGCCTGGTTCGATGTGTTCGCCTGGTCGGGGCGCGATCTCTACCGCCCCGGGGAGACAGTCCGCGTCTCGGCGCTGCTGCGCGACCAGGACGGACGCCCGGTGCAGGCGAAGGACGGCCGTGCGCAGACGTTGTTCGCCCGCCTGCGCCAGCCCGACGGCAAGACCTTCCTCGAGCGTCGCATCGAGCCGGGCGAGGGCGGCTACGTCCGGTTCGAGCAGGAGATCCCGGTGGATGCGCCGACCGGCAGCTGGCGCGTGGAGTTCCGCACCGATCCGGCGAGCCGCGAGGCGGTGCAGGGCATGACCTTGCGGATCGAGGAGTTCCTGCCCGAGCGCATGAAGCTCGACCTCGACGCCGCGCAGGCGACGCTGCGCCCGGGGCAGCCGCTGCGGCTGCAGGCGACCGGCGCCTATCTCTACGGTGCGCCGGCGGCGGGCAATCGCTTCACCGCGCGCCTCGCGGTGGCCGTCGAGCGCACGCCGGTCGAGGGCCTGCCGGGCTTCGTCTTCGGTGACCCGACTGTGGATCTGCCGCGCGAGGCCAAGGATGTCGTCGATGAGGCGCTCGATGCGCAGGGTCGCCTGCAGGCCGATATCGCGCTGCCCGACGAGGCCAGACCGGTCACGCCGATCGCGGCGATCGTCTCCGGCAGCCTGTTCGAAACCGGCGGGCGCAGCGTCAACCGCACACTCAAGCGGGTGCTGTGGCCGGCCGACGCGCTGGTCGGGGTGCGCCCGCTGTTCGACCCCGACGACGGCGCCGATGCCAATGGCACGGCACGCTTCGAGCTGGTGCGTGTGGGTCAGGACGGCAAGCCGCGGCCGCTGCAGGGCCTGAAGGTGTCGCTGGTGCGCGAGCATCGCGACTACCACTGGCGCAACGACGACGATGGCTGGCGCTACGAGTACACGCAGCGCTTCGAGACGGTGGACACGCGCAGTGTCGATGCCGGCACTGCCGCCGCACGCTTCGATGTACCGGTGGAGTGGGGCGAGTACCGCATCGATGTCGAGGACCCGCAGACCAAGCTGGTCTCGCGCTATCCCTTCCGTGCCGGCTGGGGCTGGGACGACGACAACCGCGGGCTCGACGCGCGGCCCGACAAGGTCAAGGTCGCGCTGGACAAGACCGGGTATCGCGCCGGCGACACGATGCGCGTCACGGTCACGCCGCCGCATCCGGGCAAGGGCCTGCTGATGGTCGAAAGCGACCGCATGCTCTATCTGCACGAGATCGATGCCAAGCCGGGCAGCACGTTCGAGATCCCGGTCACCGAGGAGTGGGAACGTCACGACGTCTACGTCACCGCGCTGGTGTTTCGCGGTGGCAGTGCCGCGAGTGCGGTCACGCCGGCGCGTGCGGTCGGCATCGCGCATGTGCCGATGCAGCGGCGCGATCGCCGGGTCGCGGTCGGGCTGCGGGCGCCGGAGCAGGTCCGCCCCGAAGGCCCGATGCAGGTCACCGTGAGCGCACCGCAACTGGCCGGCCAGTCGGCCTGGGTCACGGTCTCGGCGGTCGATGTGGGCATCCTCAACATCACCCGCTTCCCGGTGCCCGATGCCTGGCGGCATTTCTTCGCGCAGCGCCGGTTCGGCGTCGATGCCTACGATCTCTATGGGCGGATCATCGAAAGCTACGAGGGCGGCACGGCGAAGCTGCGCTTCGGCGGCGACGCGCCACTGGCCTCGCTGCCGCAGGCGCGTCGCCCCACCGCACGCGTGCAGACCGTCGATCTGTTCGCAGGCCCGGTGAAGCTCGACGCCCGCGGCAATGCGCGCGTGCCGCTGCAACTGCCCGACTTCAACGGCACGCTGCGGGTCTCGGCGCTGGTGTTCTCGGCCGACCGCTACGGCAGTCGCGATGTCGAGACCCTGGTGCGCGCGCCGGTCGTTGCCGAGGCCAGCATGCCGCGGGTGCTCGCGCCTGGCGACCGCAGCACGGTGACCCTGGACTTGACCAATTTCAGTGGGCGGGCAGGCGAGTTCGACGTCCGCGTCGACGGCGTCGGGCCGCTGGCGATTGGCGAGGGCAGTCGCCGGGTGTCGCTGGCCGCTGGCGACAAGACCACGCTGCGCTTCCCGCTGACCGCGCAGTCCGGCTATACCGTCGCCAAGGTCCGCGTGCGCGTCGACGGCAACGGCCACCGCGTCGATCGCAGCTACGACCTGCCGGTGCGGCCGGCGTGGCCGGCGGTGTTGCGCTCGAGCACGCGGGTGCTCGACGGCACCACGCCACTGACCCTCGACACCGGCGCCATGTCCGGGCTGATGCCCGGCTCGGTCACGGCGCGGGTCTCGGTCAGCGCGCTGCCGCCGATTCCATTCGCCGCCGCGATCGACGGTGCGTTGCACTATCCCTATGGCTGCGCCGAGCAGACCACCAGTCGCGGTTACGCGGCGCTGCAACTCGACGATGCGACCGTCTCGATGCTGGGCATCCGCGACATCGACGCCGGCAAGCGGCGCCGGGTGGTCGAGGCCGCGTTCGGCCGGCTGGCGGCGATGCAGGTCGGCACCGGGCACTTCTCGATGTGGGGCGGCGACGGCGACGTCAATCCGATGCTCACGCCGTACATCGTCGAGTTCCTGCTCGATGCGCGTGACGCCGGTTTCGCGGTGCCGGAAGGCGTGCTGCAGAAGGCGCTCGAGCGCTTGTCCGAGGACTTGTTGTCGGGCGGCGACGGCTTCTACGGCCAGAACGAGCGTGACCACCTGCGTTTCGCCTATCAGGCCTACGCCGGCTACGTGCTCGCGCGGGTCAACCGTGCGCCACTGGGCACGCTGCGCGGGCTCTACGACAACGAGCGCGCGAAGGCACGGACCGGCCTGCCGCTGGTGCATCTGGGCTTGGCGCTGTCGCTGCAGGGCGACAAGGCCCGCGGCGAGCGGGCGATCGAGGCCGGGTTCGCGTTCAAGGGCGACCGCCCGGGCTATCTGTGGGACTACGGCTCGCCGTTGCGTGATGCCTCGCTGATGATCGCGCTGACCCACGAGCGCGACATGGCCAAGCCCACCTACGACGCCCGCGCGGTCGACATCGGCCGCGAGATCGACGCCCGTCGGCAGCGCAGCTGGATGTACCTGAGCACCCAGGAGCAGATCGCGATCGCGCGGCTGGGTCGGGCCCTGACGGCCGATCAGAACCGCCGGGTGTCGGGCACGCTGCAAGAGGGCGAGGTCGAGGAGGCGATCGCCCCGGCGGCGATCGTCGGACGTGCCTTCGACGAGGCCGGGCTGCGCCGCGGGGTGCGCTTCGTGCCCAAGGGCGAACCGCCGATGTACGCCAGCATCGATGTCGCCGGTGTGCCGCTGCAGGCGCCGGCCGCCGATGCCAGTGCGCTGAAGGTCGAGCGCCGGCTCTACGGCACCGACGGTCAGCCGTGGACACCTGGGCCGCTGGCCGAGGGCGATGCACTCATCGTCGCAGTGTCGGTGGTGGCCGACCGCGACATGCCCGACGCGCTGCTGACCGACCTGTTGCCGGCGGGCCTGGAGGTGGAGAACTTCAATCTCGGCGACGGCAAGCAGTGGGCCGATGTCGTGGTCGACGGCATCCGGATCACCGAACGCGGCAGCCAGGCGACCGTGCAGCACGAGGAGTACCGCGACGACCGCTTCGTCGCCGCGCTCAAGCTCGACAGCGGCCGCACCGCGCGGGTGTTCTACCTGGTCCGCGCGGTCAGTCCCGGCACCTACACCGTGCCGCCGCCGCTGGTCGAGGACATGTACCGGCCGCAGCTGCGCGGTGTCGGTCGATCGGTCCCCGAGCAGATCACGGTGGTCGAGCCGTGATCCTTGCCCGCGCCGCGATGGCCTCGCGGCGCGGTGCCAGCGTCATGTCGCGCCCATCGGGTGATGGTGGAACACCTTGCTCACGATCCGCCACTGCCCGTCGAGTTTCACCAGGGTGAGGAGATCGATGAAGGCCTTGGGCGGTATCGAGCACGTCACCTTGGCCAATGCCGTCACCGGACCGGCCAGTTCCAGCGAGACGATGCGGTCGGTGCGTGCATGGCCCTGGCTGGCAGGCGAGGGGCGCGCGGCGACGATGGGAAAGTACTGCGTCATGTCCAGGTGCAGCAGGTGGCCGTCGCTGGCGCTGAAGTAGTGCGCCTGGGGGTGGAACACCTGCGCGAGCAGCGACACGTCGCTGTGGTGCAGACCATCGAAGTAGCGCGCCAGGGCGTCGGCAATGGCCTCCGCTTCACGTGCGAACGCGATGCTGGCGCTCATGTCCGGCGCTCCGCACGAAGGGCCGTGACCGGCCGGCCATGCACGCCCCAATTGTCGAGTTCGACCTCCTCGATGATCACGTGGGTGAGGGCCGGGTCCTTGGCCAGCACGCGCTGCAGCAGTTCGGTCACGCCTGCGATCAATGCCGCCTTCTGGAGGGCAGTGGTGCCTTCGCGGGTGATCCGGATGTGGACGTAGGGCATGGTGGACTCCTGTCAGTGCCGACGTCGCGCGACCGCACGCACGCGCTCGCCGAACAGCCGTGCGGTCTCCAGATCGCCTGCCGCCATGCCCTCGTGCGACACGTCCGCAGGCGTGGCCGCCATCAGGCCGCTGAACGCTGCGAGATAGTTCACATCGTCGCGTCCGGAGCTGCGGACGTTTGCCGGCATCAGGCCGGTGCCGGTCCAGACCATGCCGTGCTGCTGGGAGAAGGTGAACAGCGCCCCCAGGGTCGCGAGCTTGTCGCCGTTGATGCCCGCTGAGTGGGTGAATCCCGCGGCCAGCTTGTCGCGCCAGCGCTGCGCCGTCCACAGCGTGGCGGTGGCGTCCTGGAAGCGCTTGAACTGCCAACTCACATTGCCCATGCAGGTCGGTGACCCGAAGATCAGGACGTCGGACGCATCCAGGCGCGCCCAGTCCTCGGCCGAGAGTTGGCCTTGCGCGTCGATCTCGACGAGGGCGGTGTCCGATGCGGCCGCAATGGCCAGTGCCAGGCGGCGGGTGTGACCGTGGCTGGTGTGGAAGACGATGCTCGTACGGGGGGACATGCGGTGCCTCGGGGTAGGGGACGGGGTGCCGGAATGCTATGAGGCGCCAATGGGTTGATAAACGGATAATCTGGAACATCACCAGTGAGCTCGAGTCATCAATGCCGCGCGATTTCCAGGATGTGTCCCTGGCGAGCCTCGAACTGTTCTGTCTGGCGGCCGAGTTGGAGAGCTTCACCGCAGCCGCGCACCAGGCGGCGCTCACGCCGGCGGCCGTCAGTCGCGCGATCGGCCGTCTTGAAGACCGGCTGCAGGTGCGCTTGTTCGTGCGCACCACCCGGCGCGTCCGACTCACCGAGGCAGGTCGTGCGTATCACGTGCAGTGCCAGCAGGCGCTGGGCCAACTGGCCGAAGCGGAACGGCAACTCTCCGGCCATCAGGTCGAGCCCGCGGGTCTGGTGCGCATCAGCGCACCCACCACGTTCGGCCACCATTGCCTGTTGCCCGCGCTGCCGGCGTTCCGCGCGCGCTATCCGCAGGTCCGCGTGGATGTGCAGTTGAGCAATCGCAATATCGACTTCACCGCCGATGGCTTCGATCTGGCCGTGCGTGGCCGCGAGCAGGCGGATTCGGGTCTCATCGCCCGGCGGTTGCTGGACGCGGAACTGGTGGTCGTCGCCACGCCCGACTACCTCCGCCGGCATGGCGAACCGGAGACGGTGGACGATCTGCAGCACCACGACTGTATCCAGTTCATCCTGCCCAGCTCCGGGCAGCGCGTGCCATGGCGACTGCGCGTCGGCGGTGTCGAGCGGGACGTGGCCACCACCGGGGGATGCACCTGTACCGACGACATCCTGGGCGTGGTCACGCTGGCCCAAGCGGGCGCGGGACTGGCGCAGGTCTATCGTTTCACCGTGGAGCAGGCGCTCGCACGCGGCGGACTGGTCGAAGTGATGCAGGCCTACGGCGGGGCCTCGCGGCCGTTCTCGCTGATCCACCCGAGCAATCGCCACATGCCGTTGCGGGTGCGGGTGCTGGCGGACTTCCTCGCTGCATGGCTGCGGGATCGGGCGCGCGACGGGTCGCGGCCGCACGCGCCCGACTAGACTATGCGCCATGCCCATCGCAGATCTCGCCTCCTGCTTCCTGCCGGCTCGATCCCGGATGGCCAGGGCGTGTGCGGCGCATGCGCCGGGGGCCGGGGCGGGCGGGTTGGCGTCGAGCACCTGGGCAGCGATTCGACGCGGAAGCGGGATTGTCCGGGTGTCCCGCCGTGATGTCTGTGTCTGAGCATCGACGATGTCGGCTGCGTCGGTTGCGTCGGCTGTTGCCCGCCCTGCGCTGGGGGACGGTTGCACTGCTGCTGTCGCTGCTCGCGCTCGATCTTGCGTTTCCGCCTCAGTTACCCACGCGCGATGACACCAGCGTGCTGGTGGTCGCGCGCGACGGCACGCCGTTGCGCGCGTTCGCCGATGCCGATGGTGTCTGGCGCCACCCGGCCACGCCGGCGAGCGTGTCGCCATACTACCTGCAGGCGCTGCTTGGCTACGAGGATCGCTGGTTCCGGCGCCATCCGGGCGTCAATCCGCTGGCGATGGCGCGTGCGGCCTGGCAGTGGGCGCGGGGCGGGCGGATCGTGTCGGGTGGCTCGACGCTGACGATGCAGGTCGCACGCATCCTCGACCCGCAGCCGGCGCGCGGGCGCACGCTGGGCGGCAAGCTGGTGCAACTGCTGCGGGCGCTGCAACTCGAGGCGCATCTGTCCAAGGACGAGATCCTGGCCCTGTACCTCACACGCGCGCCGTTCGGCGGCACCATCGAGGGCGTCGAGGCGGCGAGCTGGGCGTATCTGGGCAAGCCGGCGGCCCGGCTGTCGCGGGCGGAGGCGGCGCTGCTGGCGGTGTTGCCGCAGGCGCCGAGCCGGTTGCGCCCCGATCGCGCGCCCGAGGCGGCGCGTGCGGCGCGCGACAAAGTGCTCGAGCGCATGGTCGCGCTCGACGTGTGGACGCGCGAGGCGGTCGACGATGCGAAGATCGAGCCGGTCGTGGCGCTCAGTCTGCGGCCGCCGTTGCATGCCGCGCTGCTCGCCCAGCGCCTGCGCGCTGCGAACCCTGGGCAGGCGCGGATCGTCTCGACGATCGACATCGGCCTGCAGCCCATGCTCGAGCAGCGGGTCGCCAGCTACTTCTCGCAGTTGCCCGAGCGCACCTCGGCGGCGCTGCTGGTGGTCGACAACCGCAACCTGGAGGCGTTGGCCTATGTCGGCTCGGTCGCTTTCGGCGATCGTGCGCGGCTGGGCCATGTCGACATGGTGCGCGCCTGGCGCTCGCCCGGCTCGACGCTCAAGCCGTTCCTCTACGGCATGGCGCTCGACGATGGGCTGATCCATTCGGCCAGCCTGCTGGTCGACGCCCCGCAGTCGTTCGGCGGCTATCGTCCAGGCAACTTCGATGCGGCATTCAACGGACCGGTCGCGGCTGCCGATGCGCTGCGCCTGTCGTTGAACGTGCCGGCGGTGGACCTGCTCGACCGGGTGGGTCCGGCGCGCTTTGCCGCGCGGCTCGATAATGCTGGGGTCACGCTGCGCTTCCCGCGCGGCGCGGTGCCGAACCTGTCGCTGATCCTGGGCGGCACCGGCGCGACGCTCGAGCAACTGGTCGGCACCCATGCCGCGTTGCATCGGGGCGGGATCGCCGGGCGCGTGCGCTACACCCCGGGCGCGGCGTCGCGCGACCGCCGCCTGCTGTCGCCGGGGGCGGCCTGGATCGTGCGCGAGATCCTCGAAGCGGCCGACCGGCCGGGCGAGCGCGCCGACACCTTCGACACCGGCGACCGGCCGCGGGTGTCGTGGAAGACTGGGACCAGCTATGGCTATCGCGATGCCTGGGCGATCGGCGGCACCCACCGCTACACGGTCGGGGTGTGGGTCGGCCGTCCCGATGGCACGCCGCTGCCGGGGCAGTACGGCGCAATTACCGCGCTGCCGCTGCTGCTCGAGACGGTCGACAGCCTGCCGCGCGGGCGGGGCGATGCGCTGCGCGCGCCGCCGCCGCGCAATGTGCGGGAGGTCGATATCTGCTGGCCGCTGGGCATCGCGGCCGATGCGCAGGCCGCGCCGCTGTGCCAGCGCCGGCTGACCGCCTGGACCCTCGATGGCAATGTGCCGCCGACCTTTGCCGAGCGCGATGCGGGGCGTTGGAGCGCGGGGCGTGTGCGCTTCGAGATCGACCCGCGCAGCGGGCAGCGGCTATCGGCCGATTGTGACGCTCCGCATCCGCGCGCATCGCGCGAAATCGCGCGCTGGCCGGCGCTGGTCTCGCCGTGGTTGCCCGCGGCCACGCGGCGCGCGGCGCAATTGCCTGCGCTGGCGCCGGACTGCCGGCCTGACGGCCGCGAGACGGCCGCCGCCCTGCATATCGAGGGCTTGGAGCCGGGCGTGACTCTGGTCCGGCCGCCGGGCAGCACACACGGCGTGCGGCTGCAGGTGCGCGCGCTGGGCACCGAGTCGCGCGTGCAGTGGCTGCTCGACGGGCGCTGGATCGGCGAGACCCAGGGCGCGCGCTGGTTGCGCACCGAATTCGAGACGCCCGGCCGCCGCGAGCTGACCGCACTCGCCGACGATGGTGCCTGGCGCAGCGTCGCCTTCCATGTGGCGCCGTAAGCGCCGGTCGGAACTCGCGCGCTACGGCGTGGGGTGCGTCAGTCCAGCTGCGCGAGCACGTGCTCGGCCGAGGACACCTTGAACTCGCCCGGGGCCTCGACGAACAGATGCCGCACCACGCCGTCGTCGGCGTACAACGCGAACCGCTTGGCGCGCGTGCCCATGCCGTAGGCGGTGGCGTCCATCTCCAGGCCGAGCGCGCGCACGAAGTCGGCATTGCCGTCCGACAGCATCTGCAGCCCGGCCGGCACCCCGACGCTGTCGCCCCAGGCCTGCATCACGAACGGGTCGTTGACGGCGATACAGACCACGTCGATGCCGCGGCTGCGGAACGTCTCGAAGTGCTCGACGAAGCCGGGCAGATGGCGTTCGGAGCAGGTCGGTGTGAACGCGCCAGGGACGGCGAACAGCACCACGCGCTTGCCGGAGAACACGGTCGGCGTGTCGATGACGCGAACGCCGTCTTGGATGTGCTTGAGGGTGACTTCGGGGATGGCGTCGCCGATCTGGATGGTCATGGGGGAGTCGCTCGCAACAGGGTGAACGCAGTCTATCCGTTCGCGTGTGGCGTCGATGCGAGCGCTCTTGAAACCCACGCGCCCGTTCCCAAATTCCCGGCATCGCGGCCGACGGGGCCGCTTTTCAACACGGAGCCACTCCATGCGACATGAAGCCTATCGTGCTGTCGCCCGCCAGCCGGCCCTCGCCGGGCGTGCGACGTTCCAGGATGAAATGCGGCGGTTCTTCGACCAGTTCGTGCAGGGCGGCGACGCCCAGGACGAATCATCGGTAGTCACCAGCCAATGGGTCCCGCGCGTGGACATCCACGAAGAGCGCGACCGGTTCGTGATTCTGGCCGACCTGCCGGGCATTGATCCGCAGGATGTCGAGATCTGGATGGACAAGGGCATTCTGAGCCTGAAGGGCGAGCGCCGGACCCATGCCAGCAGCGAGCCGACCGAGGATGGCGAAGGCGGTAGGAACGAGCTGCGGTTCTCGCGCATCGAGCGGGCGACCGGACAGTTCCACCGCCGCTTCTCGCTGCCCGACAGCGCCGATGCCAATGCGATCACCGCAAGCGGACAGAACGGCGTGCTGGAGATCAGCATTCCCAAGCGTCCCGAGACCACGCCGCGACGGATCCAGGTCGGCGCGGCCCAGGACACCGGGACCCAGGCCGTGACGACGCAGGCCTGAGCGGGCGCTGGGATCGCACCGCGCGCAGACGTGGTGCGATGAAGACGGAGACGGCGGCCTGCAGGTATTCTGCGGGCCGCTGTCGCATCCACCCCTTGGATTCGATGATTTCCATTGTCGCGGCGCGTGGCGCGCCGCATCGGAACTCCCCACATGCAGTTCAAGGATTACTACGAGATTCTCGGCGTCGAGCCCAATGCCGGCGATGCGGAGATCAAGACCGCCTATCGCCGCAAGGCGCGCAAGTACCATCCCGACGTCAGCAAAGAGGCCGGCGCCGAAGAGACGTTCAAGGCGATCAACGAGGCCTATGAGGCGCTGCGCGACCCGGAGAAGCGCAAGGCCTACGATCAGTTGCGCGCGCGCGGCTATCGCCCCGGCGACGAAGTCCGGCCACCCCCCGGCGGCTTCGGTGGTGCAGGCGCGGGCGGCGTCGATTTCGACGAGATCTTCGCCGGTGGCGGCGCGGGCGGCGGCTTCAGCGACTTCTTCGAAGAACTGTTCGGCCGGCGTGCCGGCGGCGTCGGCGGTCATGGTGGCCCCGGTGCCCGCGGGCATGCGCCGCGCGGCGATACGCGCGCGCGCCTGGCGGTGCCGCTTGAGACGGTCTATCGCGGCGACAGCATCCGCGTGCCGGTGCTGGGCAAGACCTTCGATGTGCGCATCCCCAAAGGCATCCGCCCCGGGCAGGTCGTGCGCCTGCCCAGGCAAGGCCAGCAGGGCGGAGATCTGCTGCTGGAGATCGAGTACGCGGCCCATCCCGACTTCGAGGTCGATGGCCGCAACATCATCCATTCGCTGCCGATCGCCCCGTGGGACGCCGCACTCGGCGCCACACTGAGCGTGGCGACTCTGGGCGGGCGGGTCGAGCTGAAGATCCCGCCGGGGTCGGAAGCCGGCCGCAAGCTGCGGCTGCGCGGCCGCGGCCTGCCGGGCGTCGGCGGCGCGCCTGCGGGCGATCAACTCGTCGAGCTCGAGATCCAGGCACCGCCGCCGCGCACCGCGGCGCAGACCGCCGCCTACGAAGCACTGCGCGACGCGTTCGCGACAGGCTGACGCCGAGGGCGCCGCGCCAGGCGAACCCTTGGGCGCCAGTGTGTCGAACGCGTCGCCACGCGTCATGACGCTGCCGCATCGGGCGATGCTTCTACTTCTACTTCAACGCACTCCGCCGCTTCTCATCGATCCGCGCCAGGCGAACCTCAGGGCGCCTATCAGTTCGGCGCGTCGCCACGCGTCATGACAATACCGCGTCAAGCGATGCTCTTACTTCAAAACGCGTCGACGCTTCTCATCGATCCGCGCCAGGCGAACCTCAGGGCGCCTATCAGTTCGGCGCGTCGCCACGCGCCATGACAATGCCGCGTCAAGCGATGCTCTTACTTCAAAACGCTCCGCCGCTTCTCATCGATCCACTTCTCCGCCCGCGCCGGCGTATACCCCCGCATCCACGCCAGCATCGCGTCGATGTCATCGCCGTACCACAGGTCGGCGCGCTGATCGGGATGCAGGAACCGCTCTTCGACCATCCGGTCGATCATGCCGATCAGCGGTGCGTAGAAGCCGTCGATATCGAGGAACGCGCAGGGCTTGTTGCCGATGCCCAACTGCCGCCAGGTCAGCATCTCGAAGATCTCCTCCATCGTGCCGAAGCCGCCGGGCAGGGCGACGAAGGCGTCCGACAGCTCGAACATGCGCATCTTGCGCGCGTGCATCGAGTCGACGATCTCCAGTTGCGTGAGGCCGCGGTGCGCGACTTCCCAATCGGCAAGCTGCTTGGGGATGACGCCGGTGACCGAGCCGCCGGCCTCGAGCACCGCATTGGCCACAGTACCCATCAGGCCGACATTGCCGCCGCCGTAGACCAGTTGCAGCCCGTCGCGGGCGATGCGGTCGCCCAGCGCCATTGCGCGTTCGGCGTAGATGGGCTTGCTGCCGGCATTGGAGCCGCAATAGACGCAGATCGATTTCATGTGGGGGGTGTCCTCTTGCAGATGATCGCCCGGGCTGCGGATGCGAATGGCCGGGCCGGAAAGCAGAAGGCTCCGCCGAAGCGGAGCCTTCTTGAGGTCAAGGCGAGGACGCTCAGTTCGCCTTGTGGATCGCCCGCTTGTCGACGGCCATCGCGGCGTCGTGGACGACCTCCGACAGCGACGGATGCGCATGGCAGATCCGCGCCAGGTCGTCGGCCGAGCCCTTGAACTCCATCGTCAGCACGCCTTCGTGCACGAGTTCGGAGACATTGGCACCGACCAGGTGCATGCCCAGCACGCGATCGGTCTCGGCGTGCGCGAGCACCTTGACGAAGCCGGCCGGCTCGACCATCGCGACCGCACGGCCATTGGCGGCGAACGGGAAGCTGCCGGCCTTGTACGGGATGCCCTCGGCCTTGAGCTGCTGTTCGGTCTTGCCGACCCAGGCCAGCTCGGGCTCGGTGTAGATGACCCACGGGATCGTGTCGAAGTTGACGTGGCCGGGCAGGCCGGCGATCAGCTCGGCCACGGCGATGCCTTCCTCGAAGCCCTTGTGCGCCAGCATCGGGCCGCGCACGCAGTCGCCGATCGCCCAGATGCCATCGACGCCGGTATGGCAATGGTCGTCGACTTCGATCTGGCCGCGATCGGTCAGCTTCACGCCGGTGCCTTCGGCCAGCAGGCCCTGGCTGGCGGCCTTGCGGCCGACGGCGACCAGCAGCTTGTCGACGGTGATCGACTGCTCGCCGTCCTTGTCGGCGTAGCTGACGACGACTTCCTTCTTCTTGCCCTTGCCGGTCACTTCGGTCTTGGAGACCTTCGCACCGAGCTTGATGTCCAGGCCCTGCTTCTTGAATTCCTTGAGCGCGGCCTTGCCGACTTCGGCATCGGCGGCGGCGAGGAAGTCGGGCAGTGCTTCGAGGATCGTGACCTCGCTGCCCAGGCGCTTCCACACACTGCCCAGCTCCAGGCCGATGACGCCGGCCCCGATCACCGCCAGGCGCTTGGGCACTTCGGTGAAGTCGAGTGCGCCGACGTTGTCGACGATGGTGTCGCCGTCGAACTTCGCGAACGGCAGTTCGATCGAATCCGAGCCTGCTGCAATGATGACGTTCGTGCCGGTCAGCTCGATTTCCGCGCCATCGTGCTGCTTGACCTTGACCACGCGCTCGGGGTGCAGCGTCGCGAAGCCGTAGAACGGCGTGACCTTGTTGGCCTTGAACAGCATCGCGATGCCGCCGGTGAACTGCTTGACGATCTTGTCCTTGCGACCAACCATCGCGCCGACGTCGATCTTGGCATCCTTGAAGCTGATGCCGTGGTCGCCAAAGATGTGGCCCATGTTCCAGAACTGGCGCGAGGAATCGAGCAGCGCCTTCGACGGAATGCAGCCCACGCGCAGGCACGTGCCGCCGAGTGCCGGCTTGCCGTCCTTGCCGAGCGCGGCGTCGATGCACGCGACCTTCATGCCCAGCTGCGCGGCGCGGATGGCGGCATGGTAGCCGGCCGGTCCGGCGCCGATGACGACCACATCGAATTTCTGCTGTTCGCTCATTTCATTCGCTCACGTGATGGGGGATTCGCGATGGGACGGGCGCAGGCCCGATGCGTGCGGTGATCCTGGCCCGGCTTTGAACGACTGCCGGCCGGCATCACCCCGCACGCATCCCAATCGCGGCATCGCATGCGCGGGCTTAGAGCCCGAGCAGCATGCGATGCGGATTTTCCAGCTGGTTCTTGATGTCGACCAGGAACAGCACCGCGTCCTTGCCGTCGATGATGCGGTGGTCGTAGGAGATCGCGATGTACATCATCGGGGCGGCGACGACCTGGCCGTTCTCGACGATCGCGCGTTCCTTGATCGCGTGCATGCCCAGGATCGCCGACTGCGGCGGGTTGACGATCGGCGTGGACATCAGCGAACCGAAGGTGCCGCCGTTGGTGATCGTGAACGTGCCGCCCTGCAGATCGTCCAGGCCGAGCTTGCCGTCGCGCGCCTTCTTGGCGTAGTCGGCGATGCCCTGTTCGATCTCCGCAAAGCCCATGCGCTCGACATTGCGCAGCACCGGCGTGACCAGGCCCTTGTCGGTCGAGACCGCAATCGAGATGTCGGCGTAGCCGTGGTAGATGATGTCGTCGCCATCGACCGAGGCGTTGATGATCGGGTAACGCTGCAGCGCATTGGCTACGGCCTTGGCGAAGAAGCTCATGAAGCCGAGCTTGATGCCGTGTTCCTTCTGGAACTGCTCGCCCAGTTCCTTGCGCAGCGCCATCACCTTGCCCAGGTTGACCTCGTTGAACGAGGTCAGCATCGCGATCGATTCCTTGGACTGCATCAGGCGCTCGGCGATGCGCTTGCGGATGCGGGTCATCGGCACGCGCTCTTCGGGGCGGGCGCCGCCCGACACGCCGGGGGTCTTGCCGGCGGCGTAGTTGAGCAAGTCTTCCTTGGTCACCGCGCCACGACGGCCGGTGCCTTCGACCTGCGAGGGGTCGATGCCCTTGGACTCGGCGGTGAAGCGCGCGCCAGGCGGCAGGTCGGCGGTCTTGCCACCGGCCACCGACTGCGGCTTGGTCGAGGAGGGCGCCTTGTCGTCGGCCTGCTTGGCCTGCGACTTGGACTGCACTTCCTCGGCACCGGCGGCCGGCGCTTCCTTGTCCTGGTTGCCCGACTCGGCAGCCGGCGGCGCGGCCGCGGCGGCACCTTCCTCGATGATCGCGATGACCTGCTGACTATTGACCGTCGCGCCTTCCTCGAACTTGATCTCCTTGATCACGCCATCGACGGTCGAGGGCACTTCGAGCACGACCTTGTCGGTCTCCAGGTCGACGATGTTCTCGTCGCGGCTGACCGCATCGCCGGCCTTCTTGTGCCAGGTGGCGATGGTGGCGTCGGACACGGATTCGGGCAGGACCGGGACTTTGATTTCAGTGGCCATGTGGCTTCCTGGGAAAAGCGTGGAATGTGGGAATGCGAGCGGAGATTATTCGGACAGGACCTTGCCGGCGAGGTCGTTGACCAGCGCGTCGGCGATGAGCTGCTGCTGCTCGGCGACATGGTCGTTGAAATGACCGACGGCCGGGGAGGGCGAGCGTGCGCGGCCGGCGTAGTGCAGCGACTGCTTGGGCCTCGAGCAGAACTCGAGATGGTGCTTGATCTGGTACCACGCGCCCTGGTTCTGCGGCTCTTCCTGGCACCAGACCACCTCGGTGGCCTTGGAGAAGCGTTCGAGCTCGGCGGTGAGCAACTTGCGCGGGAACGGATAGAGCTGCTCGACCCGGACCAGTGCGACGTTGTCCAGCGACTGCTTGCGGGCTTCCTCGAGCAGGTCGTAATAGACCTTGCCCGAGCACACGACCACGCGCGTGACCTTGGCCGGATCGGCGTCGTGGTCCGGGATCAGGTGCTGGAACTCGCCGTTGGCGAGCTCGTCGAGGGTCGACACCGCCAGCTTGTGGCGCAGCAGCGACTTGGGCGTCATCACCACCAGCGGCTTGCGGGTGGTCATGCACAGCTGGCGGCGGATCATGTGGAACGCCTGCGCCGGTGTGGTCGGCACGCAGACCATCATGTTGTCGAGCGCGCACAGCTGCAGGAAGCGTTCCAGGCGGGCCGAGCTGTGCTCGGGACCCTGGCCTTCGTAGCCGTGCGGCAGGAACAGCGCCAGGCCGCACAGGCGCTGCCATTTGGCCTCACCCGAGGACAGGAACTGGTCGATGACGACCTGGGCGCCGTTGGCGAAGTCGCCGAACTGGCCTTCCCAGATGCACAGCGTGCCGGGCTCGGACGAGGCGTAGCCGTACTCGAACGCCATGACCGCCTCCTCGCTGAGCAGCGAGTCGATGATCGTGGCGTCCTCGGGGTTCTTCACCAGCTGGCGCAGCGGGATGTAGTCCTCGCCGTCCTGCTGGTCGTGGAGCACCGCATGGCGGTGGAAGAACGTGCCGCGGCCGCTGTCCTGGCCGACCAGCCGCAGCCGGTTGCCGGCATCGAGCAGGGTCGCGTAGGCGAGGTTCTCGGCAAAGCCCCAGTCGCCTGGGAGCTCACCGGCGGCCATCTTGCGACGGTCCTCGTAGATCTTGGCCACGCGGGGGTGCAGGTGCACCGAGTCGGGCAGGGTGGTGATCGTCTTGGCCAGCGCCTTGAGCTTGTCGACCGACACCCGGGTGTCGAGCGTGTCGCTGAGCCGGCCGGCGAGATAGGGATCCCAATCGATCGTCAGCTCATAGTCCGACGGCTTGGCGTCGGCCAGTTCCACGGTGACCTCACCGGCATCGAGCTTGTCGCGATAGCGGTCGACGATCGCCTTGGCGTCGGCCTCGGCGAGCACGCCCTCGGCGGCCAGCCGCGCGGCGTAGAGCTCGCGCGGCGTCTTGTGCTTGCGGATCACCTGGTACATCAGCGGCTGGGTCGCCGCCGGCTCGTCGGCCTCGTTGTGGCCGTGGCGGCGGTAGCACACCAGGTCGATGACCACGTCCTTGCCGAAGGTCTGGCGGAAGTCGTAGGCCAGCTCGGCGCAGAACACCACGGCCTCGGGATCGTCCGCGTTCACGTGCAGCACCGGCGCGCCGACCATCTTGGCGACATCGGTGCAGTACAGCGTGGAGCGCGCGTCCTGGCGGTCGCTGGTGGTGAAGCCGACCTGGTTGTTGATGACCACGTGCACCGTGCCGCCGACCGCGAAACCGCGGGCCTGCGACATCTGGAACAGTTCCATGTTCACGCCCTGGCCGGCGAACGCCGCATCGCCGTGCAGCAGCACCGGCAGCACGACCTTGCGCTCGGTGTCGCGGCGGCGGTGCTGGCGCGAACGCACGCTGCCGGCGACCACCGGGTTGACGATTTCCAGGTGCGAGGGGTTGAACGCGAGCGCCAGGTGGACGGCGCCGCCGGGCGTGGCCAGGTCGGCCGAGAAGCCCATGTGGTACTTCACGTCGCCGGTGTGGGCGCGATCGTCGTCGTGGTGCTCGAACTTGCCCTCGAATTCGTCGAACAGCCGGCGCGGGTTCTTGCCGAGCGTGTTGACCAGCACGTTGAGGCGGCCGCGGTGGGCCATGCCGATCACGATGTCCTTGACGCCGTCCTTGCCCGCGCGCTGGATCACGTTGTCGAGCAGCGGGATCAGGGCGTCGCCGCCTTCGAGCGAGAAGCGCTTCTGGCCGACGTACTTGGTGTGCAGATAGCGTTCCAGGCCCTCGGCCGCGGTCAGCCGCTCGAGGATGCGCTTCTTCTCTTCGGGGCTGCGCGCGAACCGGCCGCCGGCGTTCTCGAGCCGGGTGTAGAGCCAGTTGCGCTGCTCGAAGTCCGGGATGTGCATGAACTCGGCGCCGATCGGACCGGCATAGGTCGCCTTGAGCAGCGCCAGCAGGTCGCGCAGTTTCATGCGCGGCTGGCCGCCCACGCCGCCGGTGCTGAACTCATCGTCGAGATCGGCTTCGGTGAGCTGGTGGAACGGCAGCCCCAGGTCCGGCGGATTGACCGGCGGGGTCATGTCCAGCGGGTCGAGCCGGGCGCCCAGGTGGCCGCGCGAGCGGTAGGCGGTGATCAGGCGGCCGACGTGGCGTTCGCGCTCATCGCCCGCGCCCGAGGCCTGGGTCTGGACCACGCCGCGCGCAGCCTGTCGGCCAGCGTCGGCGACTGCCGACAGCACCGCCGAGTGCGGCACGTCGCCGGCCTCGCGGCCCTTGAACGTGTCGAACCACCGTTTCCAGTCCGTCCCGACGCTGTCGGGGTCCACGAGATACTGCTCGTACAGGTCTTCGATATAGGCGGCATTGGCGCCGAACTGCGACGACTGCGCAAACTGCTTCAGGAGACTGTCCACGTCTGGCGATTCGGACTCTTTGGGGAGGGGGGTGCGGCGTGCCGGAATGCCGGAAAAAGCCGGAATCTGGCGGCCAGGGAGGTCACGACAGTATACGCGTGTCCTCCGGTGCGATGCACCCCGCGCGGCCGCGAGGGCCGGGCGCCAACGTGCGATCGCGCCTTGCGTGGGCATCGTGCGCTGCGTACCTGCGCGGTGGGTCCGGGATCAGAGGCCGAGCGCGCGCAACTCGGTCGCCGGACGTGAACGCTCCCACACCGTCTCGAACGCCTGGACCACTCGACGCGCGCGGCCAGGCAGCGTGGTCGCCGCTTCCCCCTGGATCCGGTGCGCGAGTGGACGGACGACGAAGCCGCCGGCGTCGTTGACCAGCCAGGCACCGGCGAAGCTGCGGTCCGGCGCGGTGTCGACCTCGCGGATCGCGAACGCGCTGGGCAGTCGCTGCGCCAGCGCGACCAGAGGCGGAGGACCGGTCCGCAGCGCGGCTGCATCCTGCAGCAGGATGCGCGCGATGCCCCCACGGCCAGCGGTCGCAAACTGCTGCAGCGCGCGCAGCACCTCGGGGTGGTCATAGAGGCCGGGGTCGAGATCGTGGCTGCGCAGCCACAGGCCGCGACGTGCGGACAGGATCACCGTCACGCTGGCGGCGACCGCGGCCGCCAGGTCCTCGACCGCGAAGGCGGCCTGCGCGTGCCGATGCATCGCCCGATGTTCGATGCCCGCCTCGAACACCGGCGGCCCATCGGTGACAAACCCATGACGCGCGTACAGGTCCATCGCGTGCAACTGGGCATGCAGATGGGTGCGGGTCAGCCCCTCGGCCTGCGCCATCTCCAGCAGCGTCCGCAGCAGGGCATCGCCGATGCCGCGGCCGCGTCGGTCGGCGCGCACCGCCAGGCGGCCGATCCGGCCGTCCGGGGTCAGCCGCCCGGTGCCCACCGCTGTGCCATCGGCCTCGACCGCCAGCACGTGCCGGCACTGCGCATCGAGCGCATCGCGCTCCAGCGCGGCCGGCACGCCCTGTTCCAGCACGAAGACCTGCTCGCGCAGTGCCTGCGCGGCGGCCATGTCGGCGTCGTTCGCGATCGGGAAGACCCGGAGCGACGCCGGCACGCTCACACGTCCTCGGGACGGGCCAGCGTGTAGTGGCCCTGCTCGAGCAGGGCGTAGACCGCGGCGCGTCCCGCCGGCGACAAGGCCGCGTGACCGGCGGCATCGAGGCGGGTCGCAGCGGCCAGACGCTGCGCGTCACGGACCGACAACGCGAACTCGCTGCCCGAGACGAACAGCCGCGCACCGCGCGCGGCACGGCGCCAGGCGGCGCGCGAGAACGGATTGCGCAGCAGCACGGCCCGGCCACCGGCGAGCAGCGCGTCGACCTCGTCGGACGGCGGCGGCGCTTGCCCAGCGACCACCTGGTGGGCGTTGCGGTAGCCGGTCATGAAGCGGCCGAACCAGTCGCCCAACTGGTCGGGATCGCGCATACGGATGGCGTTGAGCGCCTCGACCACGCGGACCATCGTCGCCGCGTCGATCTCGTTGGGATCCTTGGGCTGCGTGAGTGTCTCGTCGTGGTAGCGCACCGCGTCGTCGGCCTCGGCGGCCAGCGTGTCGATGTAGTCGCCCATCAGTTCGGCGGCCGACGGTGCCCGCATGCCCACCGACAGCGTCAGGCAGGCGTCCTCGGCCACGCCGTGATGCGGCACCATCGGCGGCAGGTAGAGCATGTCGCCGGGGCCGAGCACCCAGTCGTGGGTCGGTGTGAACTCGCGCAGCAGCTTCAGTTCGACATCGTCGCGGAAGTCCTGCGACGGCAGCCCGCGGCCAAGCGCGTACGAGGCGTCGATCATCCAGCGGCGATGGCCCAGGCCCTGCAGCAGGAACACGTCGTAGTGGTCGACGTGCGCGCCGACCGAGCCGCCGGTCGCGGCGAAGCTGACCATGATGTCGTCGATGCGCCAGCGCGGCAGAAACGAGAAGTGCGGCAGCAGTGCGGCGACATCGGCGTCCCACTTGTCCACGTCCTGGACCAGCAGCGTCCAGTCGCGGTCACCCAGGCCCGGGAAGATCGCCTCGTCGAACGGGCCGGTCTCGACCTGCCAACCATCGTTGGCGCGGTCGTGGCGGATCAGGCGCGACAGCGCCAGTTCCTCGCAGGCCAGCCCGGCCAGGTCCTCGGGCTGCAGCGGGGATTCGAATCCGGGGAAGGCGTTGCGGATCAGCAACGGGCGCTTGTGCCAGTAGTCGCGCAGGAAGCGGGCAGGGGGCATGCCGAGCGGGCCGTGGCGGCCGGCATCGATCTCGAAGGGGAGGGCTTTCATGCGCGCAAGCGTACGTGATCGGCCGGGGCCGCGCATTGCGTGCGCGCATGGACGCGGCGGGCACTTTCGGGCAGACGGCGGCGTGCAGATGCTGGGCCCGCGCGGGGCGCAGCGGCTACAGCACGCGGTTGTCCTGGCCGTCGTCGTGCACGTCCGGCGTGTTGCTCGGGTTGACGGTATTGCCGGCGCCCTCGAATTCGACCGAGGCGACATTGCGTGCGAGTACGGTGTTGCGGTCGCCGCCGATCTGCACGTTGCCGGCCTCGGTGAGGTTGAGCGTGTTGTCGCTGCCGGTCACCACGACATCGCCGACGCGGCGATTGAGTACGGTGACATGGTTGCCCTCGACCCGGATCGAGGTCGCATGGTCGACATTGATCGCGCCCCGGGAGGCGGTCACCACGACGTCGCCGCAGGCCCCGTCGAGCACGATCTCGAAGTCGTCGCGGCTCACCTGCACGTCCTGCCCGCCGCACATGGCACCGCTGGCCGGATTGCGCAGGGTTCCCGACGCGGCCGTCGGCGCGTCCTCGACTGTTCCCGAAGGTGCCTCGTCGGCAGGACCGCCACAGGCGACCAGGGCCGCGGCGACGAACGGGAGGACGAGGATGGCGGCCGGACGGGGCACGGAGCGGCGCATAGGAAAGCCTGGGCAGGGGCTGGATGACCGCAGCCTGCGCTGCGGTGCGTGCAGGTGGCGTCGCGCCGTCGGGCGCGCGCCGTGCGCAAGGTCAGATCGCGCGGGCGAGGTGCTCGGCCAGACCGGTGTAGGCGCCGGGCGTCAGCGCGCGCAACCGGGCCTTGTCGGCTTCGGGCAGGTCGAGGCCGTCGACGAAGGCGCGCATCGACGCGGCGGTGATGCCCTGGCCGCGGGTCAGCGCCTTGAGCTGTTCGTAGGGATTGGGCAGGCCGTGACGGCGCATGACCGTCTGCACGGCCTCGGCCAACACTTCCCACGCCGCGTCCAGGTCCTGCGCCAGGCGCTCGGGATTGGCGCTGAGCTTGCCCAATCCGCGCAGCAGGGCGTCGAGCGCAATCTGGGTGTGGCCGAATGCGGTGCCCAGGGCGCGCAGCACGGTCGAGTCGGTGAGGTCGCGCTGCCAGCGGCTGATCGGCAGCTTGGCGGCGAAATGCTCAAACAGCGCATTGGCGATGCCGAAATTGCCTTCGGCGTTCTCGAAGTCGATCGGGTTGACCTTGTGCGGCATCGTCGAGCTGCCGATCTCGCCGTCCTTGAGCGCCTGCTTGAAATAGCCCAGCGAGATGTAACCCCACACGTCGCGGCACAGGTCGATGCCGATCGTGCTCATGCGGCGGCTCGCGTCGGCGATCTCGGCGATGCAGTCGTGCGGCTCGATCTGGGTGGTGTAGGGGTTGAACTCGAGCCCCAGGGACTCGACGAAGCGGCGCGAGAACGCCGGCCAGTCGATGTCCGGATAGGCGGCGACGTGCGCGTTGTAGTTGCCGACCGCGCCGTTGATCTTGCCGGTCAGCGGCACCGCCGCGAGCTGCTCGCCCTGGCGCTGCAGCCGGGCGACGACGTTCGCCAGTTCCTTGCCGACGGTGCTTGGCGAGGCGGTCTGGCCGTGGGTGCGCGAGAGCAGCGGTAGCGCCGCGTGCGCATGCGCCATGTCGCGCAGCGTGGCGATCAGCCGGTCGAGTGTGGGCAGCAGTACGTGCTGGCGCGCCTTGCTGAGCATCAGCGCGTAGGCGAGGTTGTTGATGTCCTCGCTGGTGCAGGCGAAATGCACGAACTCCAGCGCCGGCGCCAGCGCTGCATCGTCCTTGAGCCGCTCCTTGATGAAGTACTCGACCGCCTTGACGTCGTGGTTGGTGGTGCGCTCGATCTCCTTCACGCGCGCGGCATCGGCGACCGAGAAGTCTTCGGCCAGCGCGTGCAGCGTCGCGCGTGCGCCGGCGTCGAACGCCGGCAGCTCGGCGATGCCCGGCTCGTCGCCCAGCGCGATCAGCCACTCGATCTCGACCCGCACACGCGCCCGGATCAGGCCGTACTCGGAGAAGATCGGCCGCAACGCATCGACCTTGCCGGCATAGCGGCCATCGAGCGGGGACAGGGCAAGCAGGGCGGCGTCGGCGGTGCGGGAGTCGGTCATTGGGCGGGGGCGCGGCGGGACAAGCCGTCATTTTAGCCTGCATGGCGCTCGCGTATCCTGCGCAGGACCGTCCCATCCGCCAGCGACCACGCCAGCCGGACCCTTCCCCTCCAAGGAGCCGAACGAATGAGCACGTCAGCGAACGCCCCGGCGTTCCGGATCGAACACGACAGCATGGGCGACCTGCAGGTCCCCGCCGACGCCCTGTGGGGCGCCCAGACCCAGCGCGCGGTGCAGAACTTCCCGGTCTCGGGCCGGCCGATGCCGCGCGGCTTCATTCGCGCGCTGGGCTTGATCAAGGCCGCCGCCGCCGACGTCAACACCGGCCTGGACCTGCTGCCGGGCCGTCTGGGCAAGGCGATCCGCGCCGCCGCGCTCGAGGTCGCCGACGGGGCGCACGACGCGCACTTCCCGATCGATGTCTACCAGACCGGGTCGGGCACTTCGTCGAACATGAATGCCAATGAGGTCATCGCGACGCTGGCCTCGCGGGCCGGTCGTCCGGTGCATCCCAACGACCACGTCAATCTCGGCCAGAGTTCCAATGATGTGGTGCCGACCGCGATCCGGGTCTCGGCGCAACTGGCGGTGGTCGAGGATCTGCAACCGGCGCTCAAGCACCTGCGGCGCACGATCGAGCGCCGTGCCAAGTCGCTGCGGCCGGTGGTCAAGACCGGGCGCACGCACCTGATGGACGCGATGCCGCTGACCTTCGGCCAGGAGTTCGGGGCCTGGGCCTCGCAGCTGGCCTCCGCCCAGGCGCGGCTGGACGACACCCTCAAGCGGTTGCGTCGGCTGCCGATCGGCGGCACCGCGATCGGCACCGGCATCAATGCCCATCCGCAGTTCGGTCGCAAAGTCGCACGCGCGCTGTCGACCCTGACCCGGACCCGGTTCGAATCGGCCGACGACAAGTTCGAGGGCATCGCCGCCCAGGACGATGCGGTGGAACTGTCGGGTCAGCTCAATGCGCTGGCCGTCGCCCTGATCAAGATCGCCAACGACCTGCGCTGGATGAATTCCGGCCCGCTCGGCGGCCTGGGCGAGATCGAGCTGCCGGCGCTGCAGCCGGGCAGTTCGATCATGCCGGGCAAGGTGAATCCGGTGATCCCCGAGGCGACGGTCATGGCCGCCGCCCAGGTCATGGGCCACCACACCGCGATCACGGTGGCCGGGCAGACCGGCAACTTCCAGCTCAACGTTGCGCTGCCGCTGATCGCGGCCAACCTGCTCGAGTCCATTCAGTTGTTGGCCAACGTGTCGCGGCTGCTGGCCGACCAGGCGATCGCCGGCCTCAAGGTCCGCCGCGACAACGTCGATGCCGCGCTGGCGCGCAACCCGATCCTGGTGACCGCGCTCAATCCGATCATCGGCTACGAGAAAGCGGCGGCGATCGCCAAGCGCGCCTACAAGGAAGAGCGGCCGGTGCTCGATGTCGCGCTGGAGGACAGCGGGCTGTCGGCCGCCGACCTGCGCGCCTTGCTCGATCCGGCCGCGCTGACCCGAGGCGGCATCCACGAGGGGGCGGGCGGCGGCGGATAGTCCGGCATAGGCGGCAATCACTCCTCCGCAGGAGACGATCAGCTCCTTCGCCGGACGCGATCACTCCCCGCAGGAGGCCGTCACCTCCCCGCAGGAGGCGGTCACCTCCCCGCAGGAGGTGGTCACCTCCCCCGCAGCGCGGGGGAGGTCGACGCGTGCAGCGCGTCGGGTGGGGGCACGGACTCGTCGCGGCGAAACGCCTTCCAATGGGGCGTTCGCGCTACCTGGGGGTGTCGTCGCGCCCCAGGCACGCAGTGCAGGCCGTCTCGCTGAAACGACCCTCGCAGATGCCGCGCACCTGCGCCGGCGGCAGGCCGCCGGGCACTTCCTCGGCCAGGCCGCCGCGAAACAGCGTGCAGGTCGATGCCGACAATGCAGCGACCTCCGGCAGTTGCACCTGCATGCGGCCAGCGACCGACTGGCTCAGGCGCGCGCCGTCGGCATCCGCGCGCAGGTCCAGCATCCGGCCGCCATGCCAGATCTGCAGCGCGGCGGCGCCGTCGGGCCCCGCAACGAACAGTGCGCTCTGGCCTTGGCGGCCGTCGAGCGTCAGGCCGACGTTGTCGCCTTCGTCCCAGGTCACATATCCACCCCGTTCCTGGCCGCTGCGGTCGTAGAGCATGACGCCGGCCGCGGCGCTACCGCGATCGACGCGCTTGCCGTCGATCACGGCATCGGGCAAATCGCCGGAGATGCGCACGCGCTCGACGCCAGCCGGGTCGACGACCACCAGTTCGCGCAGCCGCAGACGGTCCGGATGGTCGGTCGCCGGGGGCCGCAGCCAGAGCGCGACGCAGGCGCTGGCCAGCAGCAGGCAGACGGCGCCCAGCCCGAACACGGCGAGACGATGGCGGCGCTCGATCGTATCGAGGCGGTGCTGGATATCGGGATGCATGGGACGCGCCTTCCTTGGATCGGCTCGGTGACCCGAAGCGGAACTACGGGGTCGTCTCGCCGGCTGCAGCCCCCACCGCCGCGCCGTGGTGGTCTTCGACGTCCTTGCGGCAGTCGTCGATGTCGGTGGCGGTCATCGTGGCGTAGGGTTGGAACGCCGGCAGGGCGCTCGCCAGCGTCTGCTGGGATTGGAGCAACGGCGGCAGCAGATCGCAGAGCTTGCGCGCCTCGGCCTCGATGCGTGCGCCTTCTGCCTCCATGCGCGCCTCGAAGGCATCGGACTTGCCCGACAGCACGCTGGTGATGGCGCCCTTGGCGGCGTCCGCACCGAGCCGCGCCCCCTGCATGCCGATCGCGATGCCGGCATCGGCGATCGCCAGGATATGGGCGCGGTGCGCCAGCAGCAGTTCGCGCTGGGCCGCGTCGATGGCCACAGGCTTGCCTGCGATCAACAGGTCGCCCGCCGGGCTGATCTCGGCCCTGGGCAGGTGCGCGGTCCGCCCGTCCTTGTCGCCGACGCGGACCCCGTTGATATCGACGCCCCCGCTGCCCTTGCCGCCGATGCCGATGTTGCCCTCGGCCAGTTCGGCGCGGGCCGTGTCGAGTGCGCGCCGCGTGGTGCGTGCGATGAAGCCGTTGTCGGCCGCTTCCGCCGTGGTCGCGTCGGTCGCGGTCCGATCTGTCGCGGGGGAAGTGTCGTGGCCGCAGCCTGGAAGTACCGCGGTGCAGGCGAGCAGCAGCGCCACGGACAGCGTGTGCGAGCGAAGAAAGCGGGTCATGGTCCGGCTCCTGGATGGGCGAAAGCGTCAGCGCTTGCGGGGAAGATCGACCGTGCCGCGCACCTCGCGCACCACGACGTCGCCACTGCCCTTTGACGACACGGTCAGGTCGCCGGCGACGCGTTGCGCATCCAGGTCGCCCGAGCCGATCGAATCGACGCGCACGCTGCCCGACGCGTCGCGGATCTCGACGTCGCCCGAGCCGATGCTGCCGATGCGGATGTCGCCGCCAATGCGGCGCAACTCGACATCGCCCGAACCGACGCTGCCGACCTCGACATCCTGGCGAATCCCTTGCGCGCTCACGTCGCCCGAGCCCACCGAGAGCAGTTTCAGTTCGCCCGCGTCCTCGACCACGATGTCGCCCGAGCCGGTCCTGACCGTCGCGCGGCCGGCGATGCGCCGCAGTTCGGCATCGCCCGAGCCGACGTCCGCGCTGGCTGCCGCGACGCCGGTCACCCAGGCCTCGCCGGAACCGGCGATGACCTGCACCAGCACGTCGGCCGGCACCTGGCCCGACACATCGAGGTAGGCATAGCGCGGGCCGAATACGCCGCCCGAGGAGGCGCGCCCGAGCTTTACCGTCAGCACCTCGCCGGCGCGGCTGACATCGACCGTCAACGACGCCAGCGCCGAGGCATTCGAGGCGCAGGCGCGGCCGCGCAGGTGCGCGTCCGGCTGTGCGGCGCCCTCGACGCGCAAGGTGTGATGACCGATCTCGAAACGGACGATGCGGACCCCGTCGAAGTCCATCGCCGCCTCGCGCGGCTCGTTGTGGCGGCACTGCGGTGCGTCGTCGGCCTGCGCGCCCAGCGGCGCGGCAAGCATGGCCGCAATGAAGGCGAAGGCAGACGCATGGGGAGCGGAAGGCGACTTCATCATCAAGGATCCTTGGGCTGGCTCGGAGCCGTGGTCGAGTGACGGCGCGGGCGATGGGAGGGGCGGGGACGTTGCGGCATCCACCGCAGCGTCTCCAGGGTGATCAGCGAGATGCGAAGCTGCGCCGCACCTCGTCGCGGCAGGCGTCGGCCTCTCGTGCCTCCAGCCGTGCATAGGGACGGAACGCCGGCAGGTCGGCCGCCAGTTGCTGTTCGGCCGCGTGCAGCGCCGGCATGCGCGCACAGATCTGCAGTGCGCCGGGTTCCACGATCTGGCGTACGTTTCGCTCGATGCGGCGCTCCAGGCTGCCGGTCATCGCGCTGACCATGAGCCCGAACACGCCCCGGTCCACGGCATCCACGGCTGCCAGTGCTGCGACCTCGCCCATGTCGATGGCGGTGCGCGCGACCTCGATGACCTGTTCGCGGTAGGCGAGTAGCTGTCGGCGTTGGTGGGCGTCGACCGGCACGGCGCGGCCATCGACCAGGAAGTCGCCGCGCGGCGTGATCGCGGCGCTCGGCAGCTTGGCGTCGCGATCGCGCTTGCGGCGCCCGTCGCGACCGAACTGCAGGCTCTCGCTGACATCGAGGTTTTCGGTCTCAAGCTCGGCGCGGGCGTTGGCGAGCTCGGTGCGGATCTCCTGCCGCGCGTCGGCGAGTTCGCGGCGCACTTCGTCGCGCACCCCGTCCTGCGGTGGTGCGGACCAGGCGACCGGCGACAGGCCCAAGGCGAGCGCGGCGATGACGGAGAAGGCGGCAGACTTCATGACGGAGGCTCCTTGCGGTCGTGATGGCAGGAATGCGAAGTGCGGGGTCAGCCTTCCTCGCGCCAACGGCGCAACCGGATCGCCAGCGCGATCATCAGGACGCCGACGACGATGCCGATCCACATCGAGGGCGTGGCGAAGTTCGCGTAGATCCCGGTCACGCTCAGCAGGTTGCTGATCTGGTCGCCGCTGGCCGCGGCATGCTGCAGATACGACAGGTCCGCGCCGGTCAGCGGCACGGTGCCCAGCAGCAGCCGCGCGATCACGTTGCCCCACAGCCAGTGGCGGTCCAGGCCGACCAGTTGCAGCAATCCGGTCATCGATGCGGCGGCGCCGACGGCCAGCGGCAGCAGCACGGCCCACAGGAACGGCTTGCTGCGCGCCCAGGCCGAGCACAACAACAGCCAGCCGATGGTCGGCAGGGCCCACGCGGCGTAGACCGGGATCGCGGCGACCAACTGCGCGGCGAGCAGGAAGGCCATGCCGTTGCCCCACAGCAGCGGCAGCGGATTGGCGCCATGCGCTGCCGCGGCCACGCTCAGCGCGGTCAGGAACAGCAACATGACGACGATGGCGATCGCGGTCGAGATTGCCGGGATCACGAAGGCGGCGGTCACGACCTTCGACAGCACGGTCGCGGTGTCCGACACCGGCAGCGACTTCCAGAACAGCACGCTGCGGTCGCGGCGGTCGTCGTAGAGCGCGCCCAGACAATAGAAGAACGCGACGAAGATCATCACCATGTAGGGCCAGGCGGCCGACATCAGCAGCGTGGCGTAGAGACCGTCGGCAAGTTCGCGCAGGTCGTCGCCGCTGAGCTGGCTGGCCAAGGCGCCCAGGTCCAGTCCGTTGATGGTGACCCCTTCGTACTCGATCCGCGAGCCGCCGGCGACCTGACGGCGTGCGAACACGATCGTCGTGATCAGCAGGCCCACCGACAGCAACAGCGACAGGCCGCCCGCGATCAGCGGCGCCCACAGCATGCCGCCGCGGTGCTCCCAGTACTCGCGGCGCAGCAGCAGCCGGAACCGGTGGGTGGCATGGGGCGGGGTGCGCACAGGTGCGGGCGCGGCAACGGTATCGACGGTGGCATTCATGCGTAGGCTCCCTTCATCGTGGCCACGAACAGATCCGCCAGACCGGGCGTGCGGGTCTCGCCATACGCCGTCAGCGCGGCAGCGGGCACGTTGTCGAACAGCATCACGGTCTTGCCGAAGGGCATGGCCCGCTCGTCGATCGGGCGATGGGCGCGGGCGGCCTCGAGCCGGTCGGCCTCGACCAGCACCTCGACGAAGCGCTCGGCGACATCGTCCATCGGTGCATCGAGCACGATCCGGCCGTCGCGGATGAACAGCACATCGGTGAGGATGTGCTCGATCTCCTCGACCTGGTGGGTAGTGACGACGATGGTCTTCTGTTCGTCGAAGTAGTCCTCCAGCAAGCGCTGGTAGAACTGCTTGCGGTAGAGGATGTCCAGGCCCAGCGTGGGCTCGTCGAGCACCAGCAGACGGGCGTCGATCGCCATCACCAACGCCAGGTGCAACTGCACGATCATGCCCTTGGACATTTCGCGCACGCGCTGCTTGGGACGCAGCTTGGTGTTGGCCAGGAAGCGCTCGCAGCGCACCCGGTCGAAACGCGGGTGCACGCCCTCGACGAAATCGATCGCATCGCGCACCCGCATCCAGCGCGGCAGCACCGCGACATCGGCGATGAAGCAGACATCGTTCATCAGCGCATCGCGCTCGCGGCGTGGGTCACGGCCCAGCACCGACAGGTCGCCGTCGCAGCGGATCAGGCCGAGGATCGCCTTGAGCGCGGTGGTCTTGCCGGCGCCGTTGGGGCCGATCAGGCCGACGATGCGGCCGGCGGGAATCTGGAAACTGGCGCCGGCCAGGGCGCGTGCCCCCTTGTAGGTCTTGTCGAGGTTGCGCGCGGAGATGACGGGGGCGTCGAGCACGGCGTTCATGCGTTGGCTCCATTGCCGATGGATTGCAGCAGATCCCGGGCCGACAGCCCCAGGCGTTCGATCCGTTCCACGACCAGCGGCCACTCTTCGTGCAGGAACCGTTCGCGCTCGCTGGTGCGCAGCTTGCGGGAGGCTTCCTCGGTCACGAACATGCCCAGGCCGCGGCGCTTCTCGACCAGTGCCTCGTCGGCCAGTTCCTGATAGGCGCGCGAGACGGTGATCGGGTTGAGCTGGTACTCGGCGGCGACCTGACGCACCGAGGGCAGGGCGTCGCCAGGCTTGAGCACGCCGTCGAGCATCATCGCGATCACCCGCTCCTTGAGCTGCCGGTAGATCGGGGCGCCGTCGCTCCATTCGATGTTGGCCATGTCAGCCTCTCCCACCGGTGCCCCGGGCGAATGAGAAGTAGGGCATCGCGATCGCGCTGCGGCCACGCCGGCTGCGGCTGCGCGGCGTCGCGTCCTGCGGTTCGGCATCGCCGATGGCGACATCGCGGGCGGCGGTGGTGGTCGCGACGTGAAGTCCGCTTGCGACGACGGTGGCGTCGCGGTCAGCCGACAGCGAGGGGGCGGCGGCCAGCAGCGCGGCGCACAGGGCCGCAGCGGAAACGCCACATGCGATGATCGGGGTCTGGAGCCTGCGGGTCATGGGACCGTCCTGCTCTGGTGGGTAGGTGTTGTAGGCAACTATAACACCACGGCAGGGGGTGTCAATGCCTCACGGCGCGGACGTCCACCCAACTGATGGCATACGAAGGCGGGTGCCTTCACAGGAGCGCGCGATGCGGAAGATCCACCTGACCCTGATCCTGGCGACCTGTGCGGCGGGCCTGCTGGCGGCCGCAATGGCGATCGCGCAATCGGCGCCGGGCACGTCCGACCTGCTCGGTCACAGCTTCCGCCCGTTGGCCGGACGCGAGCCGGTCGACCTGCGGCAGACCTACGGCGGCGATGTGCTGCTGATCGTCAACACCGCCAGCAAGTGCGGCTTCACGCCACAGTTCGAGGCGCTCGAAGGCCTGCATGCGCGCTATCGCGCGCGGGGGTTTGCGGTGCTGGGCTTTCCGTCCGGCGATTTCAAGGAGCAGGAGTTCGAGGACGAGCAGGCGATCCAGGACTTCTGCACGCTGACCTACGGGGTGAAGTTCCCGATGTTCCAGAAGGTGCACGTGGTCGGGCCGGACGCGGTGCCGCTGTACCGGCAGTTGGCGGCGGCGACCGGGCAGGCGCCGCAGTGGAACTTCCACAAGTATCTGGTCGGGCGCGATGGCCGGGTGCTGGCGCAATGGGGCAGCAGGACCAAGCCTGACGATCCGCAGATCGTGGCCGCCATCGAGCGCGCGCTGCAGGCGCCGCGCCC
Organism: Luteimonas sp. RC10; assembly: GCF_014192745.1. Classification (GTDB taxonomy): domain Bacteria; phylum Pseudomonadota; class Gammaproteobacteria; order Xanthomonadales; family Xanthomonadaceae; genus Luteimonas. The sequence goes on along the minus strand of NZ_JACHYJ010000004.1, from coordinate 105,316 downwards.
GTCCGCGCGCTGAAGCGCATCTAAGTCGTGGCCGGTCGCGATTGCTCCGCGCCGCGCTGGCCGCGACAATAATCGGCTGCATCGCCCAGACCGGGCAGGAGACCCCACGGATGTCCAATCTGATGCGCGCCGGTGTCGTGGCGCTGCTGATCGCCGTCGGTGCCCAGGCCGGCGCCGCCGAGCCGTCTGCCGATCGCGCGCAGACCAGTTATGTGGTCGGCCTGGATGTCGGCCGCTCGCTGGGCCAGGTGGGCGCGGACCTGGACATGCGCGCCTTCGAGCAGGCGCTTGCCAGCGCACTCGATGGCAAGCCGCCGTCGCTGTCGCCCGAAGAGACCCGCCAGCTTGGCGTGGCGCTGGGGCAGCGCATCGCCGCGCGCAGCGGCCGTCCGGTGCCGGGCCTGCCGCCGGGCAGCGAGCCGCCTGCGGTCGACACGACCAAGGTGAGCCAGATGGTGGCCGCGGATATCGCCCGATCGCTCGCGCCGCTCAAGGGCGAGATCGAGGTCGCGCCGCTGGTGCGCGCGGTCGCCGATACCATCGCCGGCCGGCCGCCGACGCTCGACGAGGCGCGTATCGCGCAGATCCGCGAAGCGATGGCCGGCCGCACCCAGGCGCGGGCCACCAACGCTGCCGAGGCCAATCGGCGCGCCGGTGCGGAGTTCATGGCCGGCAATCGCGGCAAGCCGGGTGTGTTCGCCACCGCATCGGGCATCCAGTACAGCGTCGAGCGGCAAGGACAGGGGCCGCGCCCGCGCGCGGGCGATCGTGTCCGCGTGCATTACCGCGGCACGCTGCTCGACGGCACCGAGTTCGACAGTTCGTATGGACGCGGTGCGCCTGCGGTGTTCGGCCTGGATCAGGTCATCGCCGGCTGGACCGAGGGTCTGCAGCTGATGCCGATCGGCGGCAAGTACCGGTTCTGGATCCCGGGCGACCTGGCCTACGGGCCCAAGGGCAGCCCGCCCAACATTCCGCCCAACGCCACGCTGGTGTTCGACGTCGAACTGATCGACATTCTCTGATCGCGTTTCCATTCCCGCGGCGCCACGCTGCCGCTCACGCGCAATTCCGCAATCCTTTTTCCCTGGAGTCCTTCCCAAGATGAAGACCACATCGCGTATCGCCCTCGTCGGCCTGGTGGCCGTGCTGCCGCTGGCAATGATCGCCTGCAAGCCGATCGACAAGGAGACCGGCAAGCCGGTCCAGGGCACCGCCGATGCCGGCAGCGAAGCGGCCAGCGGCACCGAGATCGCCGGCCTCAAGACCGAGCGCGAGCAGGTGAGCTACATCATCGGCAACCAGATGGGCGAGTCGCTCAAGCAGGTCAAGGACGAGATCGACCTCAAGACCCTGCAGCGCGCGATCGCCGAGACGCTCGACGACAAGGCCATCGAGATCAGCGACGAGCAGGCGATGAAGGTGATGCAGTCCTTCGGTGAACGCATGCAGGCCAAGCAGCTCGCCGAGATGCAGGAGAAGGCCAAGACCAACGCCGCCGAGGCCGAAAAGTTCTTCGCCGAGAACGCCAAGCGCGAAGGCGTGCAGACCACGGCCTCGGGCCTGCAGTACCGCGTCGTCACCCAGGGCACCGGTGCCAAGCCCGGCCCCAACGACACCGTGCGCGTGCACTACAAGGGCACGCTGCTCAACGGCGAGACCTTCGACAGCTCCTACGACCGCGGCGAGCCGGCGCAGTTCGCACTCGGCCAGGTGGTCCCGGGCTGGCAGGAAGGTCTGCAGCTGATGCCGGTCGGCAGCAAGTACGAGCTGTGGATCCCGGCCAAGCTGGGCTACGGCGAGATGGGCACCGGCCCGATCGGCCCGAACCAGGCGCTGGTCTTCGAGGTCGAGCTGCAGGACATCGTCAAGTGATCCACGCACCGTCGCGGCGCGCATCGCCGCGTCGCGACGGTGGGGATGCCGCGCGATGACCGCTGCCCTCATCGATGCCGACGCCCATGCGGCGCTCGAGCAACGGGTGACCGAGCTCGAGACGCGGCTGGCGTTCCAGGAGCACACGATTTCCGAGCTCAACGATGCGCTCACCGCCGCTCGGCTCGAGCTCGTGGCCCAGACCGGCCTGCTGCGCCGGGTCATGGACGACCTGCGCCAGGCGCGTACGGTGCAGTTTCCGGACCCGGGGCAGGAGCCGCCCCCGCCGCATTACTGACGTGTCCGCATGATCGAAAGCCCAGTTCCCGGCCGGCGTGCCCGGTCGGTATCCGCCGCCGCTGTTGCGTTGTCCAGCGTGTTCACCGTTGCTGTTCCTGTTCCCGGCGAGGTCCTTCCTCCATGAGCGATACCCTGCGCGACCAGTTGCTCGGTCTGGGCTTCAAGGCGCCGGCCAAACCGGCCAAGCCGCCCCCGCGTCGCGACGAGCGCCGGGGACGTCCGGACGAGCGCCGCGCTGGCGGCAAGCGGACCGAGGGCGCACGCCAGGACGGACCGGCGCGGCCGCCCGGCCGGCGCGATGCCCAGGGCCCGCGCAAGCCGCGCCCGCCGCGCGAGGACATCGACCTGGCCAAGGCCTATGCGATCCGTGCCCAGCGCGAGAAGGACGAGCGCATCGAGGCCGAACGTCAGCGGCAGGAAGAGGCGCGGCTGCGCCGCGAGGCACGCGCCAAGCTCGAAGCGTTCGTCAAGGACAAGGCGCTCAATCGCGCCGATGCCGACATCGCCCGGCATTTCGAGTACGGCGGCAAGATCAAGCGCATCCATGTCGATGCCGAGCAGCTGCGCGCGCTCAACGCGGGCGAGCTCGGTGTCGTGCAGGTCAACGGCCGGTACCTGCTGGTGACTGCAGCGGTGCTGGCCGAGGCCGAGTCGATCTTCGCGCAGGCGGTCGCGCTGAAGGTGGACCCGTCCGCACCGGCGGGCGACGACCCCTACAGCGATCCCCAGTACCAAGTGCCCGACGACCTGGTCTGGTGACCATGCGCGCCGTCGGGCTGTGCCTCGCCTTGCTGCCGGTCGGCGCCGCCTGCGCGCAGGAGATCGCGTTCGACCGGCCGGGGATCGGGTTCTCTGCATCCGTGCTCGCGCCCGGGCAGGTGGCCTGGGAGCAGGGCCTGCCCGATCTCGAGCGCGATCGCAATGACGGCGTGCGCACCACTGAGGCAACTGCGGGCAGTGCGTTGCGCGTAGGGCTGGGCGCATCGCTGGAGGTGCAACTGTCGGCGACGCCGTGGCAGCGCATGTCGACGCGCGAGGCTGGCGGTGCACGACACGTGGCCGAAGGGGCCGGCGACAGCAGCGTCGGCCTGAAATGGGCATTGCCGAGCACGGGTGCACTTGACTGGGCGCTGCTGGCGCGCTACGGGCTGGCGACCGGATCGCGCGGACTGCGCCCCGAGACCCACCTGCGCAGCCTCGGCGCGTCGATCGAGGGCGAGACCGAGGGCGGGCGCGGCTATGCATTGTTCGCTGGTTATCAGCACGACGACGACGGCAGCGGCTGGCAGGTCGCACCGAGCCTGGACCTGTTCGAGGCCGGTACGCTCGCCGGCTATGTCGAGGCGGGCGTCGGCGGCGGGACGCAGGCCGGGACGGTCATCGGCAGCGGCCTGACCTGGCGTCCACAGCCGCGGGTGCAGTTCGACCTGTCGCTGTTGCGCGGCGTCGGTGGGGATGCGCCCGATTGGCAGGGCGGTTTCGGCGTCGCCGTCGGGTTTCGCTGACGGCCCGGGGGGGCGATTGCGCGGCGCCCACAACGATCGAGCGCACGGCGCCACGCGAGGAAGCTGGGTGAAAATCCGACTCTGACCCCGGTTCTGGCGTCGGCGATCGACGAGTGACTCAAGGCGCGCGGTACTCGGCAACCGGCCCCGCGACCTTGCGCCCGGCCTGCCAGACCGCTTCGATCGTGCGCAGATTGCGGATGTCGGCCAGCGGGTCGGCAGCGACCACGATGAAGTCCGCGCGTCGGCCCGGCTGCAGCAGGCCGCGGTCGTCCAGACGCAACAGGTGCGCCGAGTCGCGAGTCGCCACGGTCAGCGCCTGCTGCGGGCTGAAGCCGGCCTGCATCATCAGTTCGAGTTCGCGGTGTTCGGCAAAACCCGGCACGCGGCGCGGCAGCGCGCCGGCATCGGTGCCGAAGCCGATCCGGGCGCCGGCCTCGCGCAAGGTCGACAGATTGCGCAGGTTGGTGGCGAGCGCGGCGCGGGCCTTCGTGGTCTGCGGATCGCGCAGCGTGTCAGCGCGCCACTGCGGGTCGGACCACTGCGCGCGCACCGCCTCGGGCAGCGCGTTGCGCAGGAAGGGCGTCTCCAGCCACTCGGGGTGCTCGGCGTAGATGTAGTTGGCCTCGTCGATCTGCAGCGTCGCGATGTAGCCGGCATTCGAGGTGCGCAGCGCGGCGACGAACGCCGGGTCGACCGGCCGGTCGCGCACACCGTGGGCGACGATGTCCAGGCCGCTGGCGACGAGGTCGGTGGCCGGTGCGAGATCGTGGATATGCGCGGCGGCCAGCAGCTTCTGGCGATGGGCCTCGTCGATGGTGGCGCGATAGACCTCGGGCGCCATCGGCGGCGCCTGACCGCCGAGGGTATCGACCCACAGCTTGACGATATCGACGCCGGATTCCGCCTGCGCGCGGACCGCGTCGCGGGCCGCGGCTGCAGTCGCGGGGCGGGCGACCGGATCGTGCGTCAGGCCCATGTTCGCGGCGGGCGGCGCGCCGCCGGGCGCACCAATGCCGCCACCCGCGCCGAGCAGTTGCGCGCCCAGGGACGGGTCACTGCTCACGGCATTGCGGATGTCGCCGAAGGCCGCGCCGTTCATGCCCAGCGACATCACCGTGGTGACGCCGTAGGCCTGGAACTGGCGCAGGTCGCGCACGACATGCGCACGCGTGTAGAAGCGGTCGCCGTGGGCGGTGCCCTCGGTGTTGCCGACGTGCGCATGCGCGTTGACCAGGCCGGGCACGATGAAGCGGCCACGGTAGTCGATGCGCTCGGCCTCGGCGGGCAGGTCGTCGGCGCCGGGCTGCGCGACGCGCGCGATCAGGCCATCGCGGATCACCAGTGTGACTTCGCCCAGGTCGCGCTCGCCGTCGAATACCCGGGCATGCTCGATGACGATCGGCGGGGGCGAGGGCGGCGCATCGGCCTGCGTGGTCGCAGATGGGCCGGTGGCGGGGCTGCAGGCGGCGGTCAGGCCAGCGATCGCGGCCAGCATCAGGGCGCCGGCGGCGCGGCGTCGAAGCATGGTGGGATCCTCAGCGCGAAGCAGGCGCCGAGGATAGCGGGGCATTCGTGACGGTCATGCGCAGCCGCCCGCGCAATCGGAGGGCTCACTCCGGGTCGTAGTCCAGGTTCGAGGCCAGCCAGCGTTCGGCCTGCGCCAGCGGCACGCCCTTGCGCTTGGCATAATCCTGCACCTGTTCCTTCGAGACCCGGCCGACGACGAAGTACTGGCTGCGGGGGTGGCTGAAGTAGTAGCCCGACACGGCCGCGGTGGGCAGCATCGCGAAGCTTTCGGTCAGCGTCATGCCGGCATTGGCTTCTGCGCCGAGCAGGTCGAACAGCGTGCGCTTCTCGCTGTGTTCGGGGCAGGCCGGATAGCCTGGGGCAGGGCGGATGCCACGATACTGCTCGCCGATCAGCGCCTCGTTGTCGAGCGCCTCGTCGGCCGCGTAGCCCCAGTACTCGGTGCGCACGCGCTGGTGCAGGCGTTCGGCCAGCGCTTCGGCCAGACGGTCGGCCAGCGCCTTGAGCAGGATCGCGTTGTAGTCGTCGTGTGCGGCCTCGAAGCGCGCGACGTGCGGCTCGATGCCGATGCCGGCGGTGACCGCAAACGCCCCGACCCAGTCCCGCACGCCGTGGTCGGCCGGCGCGATGAAGTCGGCCAGGCAGAAGTCTGGCCGCTCGACCGGCTTGTCGACCTGCTGGCGCAGGAAGTGCAGGCGGACGCGCTCGCGTTCGGAAACGACGACGTCGACATCGTCACCGATGCGGGTCGCCGGCCACAGCCCGAACACCGCCTTGGCGGTCAGCCATTTCTCCTCGACGATCCGGCGCAGCATTGCCTGCGCATCGGCAAACAGCTCGCTGGCCTGTGCGCCGACGACCTCGTCGCTCAGAATCGCTGGGTACTTGCCGAACAGTTCCCAGGCGTTGAAGAACGGGGTCCAGTCGATGACCGGCAGCAGCTCGTCGAGCGGGTAGTCGTCGAATACGTGCAGGCCGGGCCGGCGCGGCACCGGCGGCACATAGGTGTCCCAGTCCCCGTCGAAGGCCTGGGCACGCGCCTTGTCCAGTGCGACCAGCCGCTTGGCGTCGCCGCGGTTGGCGTGGCGCGCGCGGATCTCGGCGTAGTCGGCATCGTTGGCGGCGACAAACGCGGGCCGCAGCTCGGGGCTGATCAGCGACTGCACCACACCGACGGCGCGCGAGGCATCCTTGACCCAGACGGTCGGTGCGCCATAGTGCGGCGCGATCTTCAGCGCAGTGTGCGCCCGAGAAGTGGTCGCCCCGCCGATCAGCAGCGGCAGTGCGAAGCCCTGGCGCTTCATCTCGCGCGCGACGTGGCTCATCTCTTCCAGCGATGGGGTGATCAGTCCCGACAGGCCGATGACGTCGGCCTGCACCTCGCGCGCCTTGTCGAGGATCGTCTGCGCCGGGACCATCACGCCCAGGTCGACGACCTCGAAGTTGTTGCAGGCCAGCACCACGCCGACGATGTTCTTGCCGATGTCGTGCACGTCGCCCTTGACGGTCGCGATCACGATGCGGCCGTTGGACTTGCCGGCATCGCCGGTGCGCGCCTTCTCGGCTTCGATGTGCGGCAGCAGCCAGGCGACCGCCTTCTTCATGACCCGCGCGGACTTGACGACCTGCGGCAGGAACATCTTGCCGGCGCCGAACAGGTCGCCGACGACGTTCATGCCGGCCATCAGTGGCCCTTCGATGACCTCCAGCGGCCGGGCGAACTGCAGCCGCGCCTCCTCGGTATCGACGTCGACGTACTGGTCGATGCCGTGCACCAGCGCATGGGTCAGGCGTTGCTGGACCGGCGCTTCGCGCCAGGCCAGCGTCTCGGTCTTGGCCGCGCCCTTGCGGCCCTTGTAGCGCTCGGCCAGTTCGAGCAACCGTTCGGTCGCATCCGCGCGGCGATTGAGCACCACGTCCTCGACCCGCGCGCGCAATTCGGGATCGAGCTCGTCGACGATCGGCATCGCGCCGGCATTGACGATGCCCATGTCCATGCCGGCCGCGATCGCGTGGTACAGGAACACCGCATGGATCGCCTGGCGCACGACCTCGTTGCCGCGGAACGAGAACGACACGTTCGACACACCGCCCGAGACGTGGCAATGCGGCAGCGTGGCGCGGATCTCGCGCGTGGCCTCGATGAAGTCGACCGCGTAGTTGTCGTGCTCGGGGATGCCGGTGGCGATCGCGAAGATGTTCGGATCGAACACGATGTCCTCGGGCGGAAAGCCCACGACCTCGGTCAACAGGCGGTAGGCGCGAGTACAGATCTCGACCTTGCGCGCACGGGTGTCGGCCTGACCGGCCTCGTCGAAGGCCATCACCACGACCGCCGCGCCATAGCGCAGCACCTTGCGCGCCTGGGCAAGGAACGTCGCCTCGCCCTCCTTGAGCGAGATCGAGTTGACCACGCCCTTGCCCTGCAGGCAGCGCAGGCCGGCCTCGATCACGCTCCACTTCGACGAGTCGACCATCACCGGGATGCGTGCGATGTCGGGTTCGGCGGCGATCAGGTTCAGGAACGTGGTCATCGCCCGTTCCGAGTCGAGCATGCCCTCGTCCATGTTGACGTCGAGGATCTGCGCGCCGCCCTCGACCTGCTGGCGCGCGACCTCCACCGCCTCGGCGTAGCGGTTCTCGCGGATCAGCTTGCGGAACGCCGCCGAGCCGGTGACGTTGGTGCGCTCGCCGACATTGACGAACAGCAACTCCGGGGTGATCACCAGCGGCTCGAGGCCCGACAGGCGGGTGAACCGCGGCGCGGGGGACTGGCCTGCGGGCGCGCTCATGCCGCGTCGGCCCGGTGGCCGACCGGCGTGCGCGGCGCGACGTCGCGCACCGCATCGGCGATCGCGCGGATGTGCGCGGGTGTGGTGCCGCAGCAGCCGCCGACGATGTTCAGCAGCCCGGCGGTCGCAAACTCGCGCAGCGTCGCGGCCATGTCCTCGGGCGTTTCGTCGTAACCGCCGAAGGCGTTGGGCAGCCCGGCGTTGGGATGGCAGGACACATGGACCTCGGCAATCTGCGCCAGGGTGTCGACGTGCGGGCGCAGGTCCTTGGCGCCGAGCGCGCAGTTGAGCCCGATCGACAGCGGCCGCGCGTGGCGCAGCGAATACCAGAACGCTTCGGCGGTCTGTCCCGACAGCGTACGTCCAGAAGCATCGGTGATCGTGCCCGAGATCATCACCGGCACCCGGCCGCCGAGATCGTCGAACACCGTCTCCACCGCGAACAGGGCGGCCTTGGCATTGAGCGTGTCGAATACCGTCTCGACCATCAGCACGTCGGCGCCGCCCTCGATCAGGCCGTGGGCAGCATCGCGGTAGATGCGCACCAGGTCTTCGAATGTCACCGCGCGAAAGCCCGGGTCGTTGACGTCGGGGCTGATCGATGCGGTGCGGCTGGTCGGGCCGAGGATGCCGGCCACGAAACGCGGCTGCCCTGGCGTGCGCGCCTGCGCGGCATCGCAGGCCGCGCGCGCGAGCGCGGCGCCCTCGCGATTGAGCTCGTGCGCCAGGTGTTGCAATCGATAGTCGGCCAGCGACACCGCAGTCGAATTGAAGGTGTTGGTCTCGACGATGTCGGCGCCGGCCTCGAGATAGGCGGCGTGGATGCCGCCAATGATGTCGGGACGGGTCAGGGTGAGCAGGTCGTTGTTGCCGCGCTGGTCGGCGGCCTCGCAGCCGCAGCCGGCACCATGGGCATGGCCATCAACGGCGTGTAGCGCGTCGAAGCCGTCGGCGAAGCGTGTGCCGCGGTAATCGGCCTCGGTCAGCCCGTGCTGCTGGATCATCGTGCCCATGCCGCCGTCGAGCACCAGGATGCGCTGCGCGAGGGCGGCTTGGAGCGCGGCGACGCGGTCGGGATGCAGCCAGGTCACGGCTTTCTCGCGATGATCGAGATCACCTGGAAGTGCGGCGGCCGCTTCTCGCGCGTCACCGTCTCGGCGCTGTGGATCTCCAGCCCGGCCTTGGTGACGAAGCGGCGCAGTTCCTTGTCCGGGAAGCCCAGGTTGGCATGGCCGTAGGCCTGCACGACCGCCTCGTGGCCGTGCCGGTCGAGGCTCGACAGCAGCAGCCGCCCGCCCGGGCGCAGCACCCGCGCGGCTTCGGTGACCGCCTGCGCGGGCCGCGTGGCATAGGTCAGTGCGTGCATCAGCACGACGAGGTCGAAGCTGGCGTCGTCGAACGGCAGCGCGTGCATGTCGCCTTCGCGGACTTCGACGTTGCGGAAGCGCTTGAGCCGTTCGGCCGACGCGGCGACCACGCGCGCGCTCGCATCGAGGCAGACGTAGCGATGGGCGTGCGGTGCCAGCAGCTCGGCCAGCACGCCATCGCCCGAGGCGATGTCGAGCACGTCGCCGGTCTCGAGCAGCGGCAGCGCCGAGCGTGCCAATGCCTCCCAAGTGCGCCCGGGCGAGTAGTGGCGCTCCATGTCGCCGGCCACGCTGTCGGCCCAGTTCTGGTCGGCGGCGCGCATCGCCAGTACCGCCGGGATGCGCTCGGCGTCCTGGCGCAGCAGCGGGTCGTCGCTGCCGGTGCTCAGCGCCTGCCACAAGGCGCGCTGCGCCGGGTCGAGCGCGGCGTCGTCGAAGCGGTAGTAGGCCGACACGCCGGCGCGGCGATCGCGGACCAGGCCGGCTTCCTTGAGGCGCGCCAGGTGCGTGGACACGCGCGGCTGCGCGAGTCGGGTGATCGACGACAGCTCGGCCACCGTCAGTTCCTCGACTTCGAGCAGCGCCAGCAGCCGGACGCGGGTCGGATCGGCGAGCGTCTTGAGCCGCGCCGACCAGGCTTCCAGGTCCATGAATATCTCCATATCGCGATACAGAGATAATTTTCGGCGCGCGGTGGGGTGCGGTCAAGCCGCGCAACGCCTGCGTTCGGGTGCCGGACACCTTGCAGCCGCACGGCCGAGCGCCGATGCTGCGCGTCCCCAGCTGCTCCAGGTCCGCACCGTATGTCCGCCTCCCGTCCTTCACGCGCGCCCGCGCTGGCTGCCGCCTTCGCCGACTACGCGGCGCGGCATCCCGACGAGCACGCCACCGTTGCCGAGTTCGTCGCGCTGCTCGACGATCCGCTCGATCCCTTCGTGCGCGAGCGCCTTGCGGGCCATTTCACCGCCTCGGCGCTGTTGGTCTCGGCCGACGGCCAGCGCACTTTGCTGACCCACCATCGCAAGCTGAACCTGTGGCTGCAGCCCGGCGGTCATGCCGATGGCGATATCGACCTGGCCCGCGTGGCGCTGCGCGAGACCGAGGAGGAAACCGGCCTGCAGGGCGTAGTGGTGCTGCCGGCGATCTTCGACCTCGATCGGCACTGGATTCCCGAGCACAAGGGCGTGCCGGCGCACTGGCACTACGACGTGCGCTATCTCGTGCGTGCCGGCGCCGACGAGCGCTTCGCGGTCAGCGCCGAATCCCACGCACTCGCGTGGCGCGCGCTCGTCAACGTGGCCGAAGGCAGCGAGTACGACGCGTCCTTGCGCCGCATGGCGCACAAGTGCCTGGAAGGGCAGAGGACATCGGACGGCTGAGCATCGCGGCGATCCGTCGGCCCGATGCCTCGGTCCCGAGGCCTAGTACAGCACCCGCGTGCGCAGGGTGCCGTCGATCTTCGACAGTTCGCTGCGCAGGCGCTCGGCCTGGTCGCGGGTCGCGCCGACGTCGATGACCACATAGCCCACGTTCGCGGTGGTGCGCAGGTACTGGCCATCGATGTTGATCGCTTCGCGCGAGAACACCTCGTTGATCTTCACCAGCACGCCGGGCACGTTGCGGTGCAGGTGCAGGATGCGGTGGCTGCCGACGTGCTCGGGCAGCGTGACCTCGGGGAAGTTGACCGCCGACAGAGTGCTGCCGTTGTCGCTGTAGCGCACGAGTTTGGCGGCGACCTCGATGCCGATGTTGTCCTGCGCCTCGAGCGTGCTGCCGCCCACGTGCGGGGTGAGCAGCACATTGTCGTGCGCGGCCAGCGGCGAGTCGAAGACATCGTCGTTGCCCTTGGGCTCGATGGGGAACACATCGATCGCCGCGCCGCCGACATGCCCGGTGCGCAGCGCGGCGTCGAGTGCGTCGATGTCGACCACGGTACCGCGCGAGGCATTGATCAGGTGCGCGCCGGGCTTCATCGCGGCGAGCTCGGCGGCGCCGAACATCAGCTTGGTCGCCGGGGTTTCGGGCACGTGCAGGGTCACCACGTCGCTGCGCGCGAGCAGGTCGTCCAGGCCGGTCGCGCTGCGGGCATTGCCGAGCGAGAGCTTGGTCTCGATGTCGTGGAACAGCACCTGCATGCCCAGCGATTCGGCGAGCACGCCGACCTGGGTGCCGATATGGCCGTAGCCGACGATGCCCAGGGTCTTGCCGCGCGCCTCGTGGCTGCCCAGCGCGGACTTGCTCCAGCCGCCGCGATGGCATTGCGCGTTCTTCTGCGGGATGCCACGCAGCAGCATGATCGCCTCGGCGACCACCAGTTCGGCGACGCTGCGGGTGTTGGAATAGGGCGCGTTGAACACCGGGATGCCGGCCAGTTCGGCCGCTTCCAGGTCGACCTGGTTGGTGCCGATGCAGAAGCAGCCGACCGCGAGCAGCCGGCGCGCGTGGGCGATGACCTCGGCGCTGAGCTGGGTGCGCGAGCGGATGCCGACGATGTGCGCATCGGCGATCTTGGCCAGCAACTGGTCCTCGGGCAGCGACTTGGGGTGCACCTCGATCTGCGTGTAGCCGGCGGCCTTGAAGGTATCGACGGCGCTCTGGCTGACGCCTTCGAGCAGCAGGACGCGGATGTCCGCGCGGGGAAACGAGGTCTTCATCGAGGCTTCGGCCGCCGGTCGGGAGGAGGGCATCATGGTGCCAGAAGGCCGTCGCTGTTGCAGCGCAGCAGACGGCGTCGCCGCCAGAAGGCATGCGTGTCCGATTCGGCCCTGGGCCGAGGCCGCGCGGACGCTGGACGCCTGCGGGCGCGGCTGGCAGGCTGGCCCGCCGTGCCGCGATGTCCTCAACCATGTCCGATGCCCGCATCGCCCGCCTGCAAGCCGCCGCCCCGACCCTGCAGCTGCGGACCGATCCGGCCGATCTGGCCTACTTCGGCGTCGACTGGACGCGGCGCTGGACGCCGGCGCCGTTGGCGGTGGCGCTGCCGGCGGATATCGCCGAGGTCCAGGCGACGGTGCGCTGGGCGCGCGAAGAAGGCGTCGCGATCGTGCCCTCGGGCGGCCGGACCGGGCTGTCGGGTGGGGCGGTCGCCGCCCATGGCGAACTGGTGCTGAGCCTGCAACGCATGAACCGGGTGCTGGACTTCGACCCGGTGGACCGGATCCTGACCGTGCAGCCGGGCATCGCGCTCGAAGCGGTGCAGGAGGCGGCGCGCGGTCACGGGCTGGCCTATCCGGTCGATTTCGCCGCGCGCGGCTCGTGCACGATCGGCGGCAACATCGCGACCAATGCCGGTGGCATCCGGGTACTGCGCTACGGCAATACCCGCGAGTGGATCGCCGGCCTCAAACTGGTGACCGGCACCGGCGAATTGCTCGATCTCGGCCGCGGATTGGTCAAGAACTCCAGCGGCTACGACCTGCGGCACCTGGCGATCGCCTCGGAAGGCACGCTGGGCATCATCGTCGAGGCCAGCCTGAAGCTGACCGCGCCGCCACCGGCCACGAGGACGCTGCTGCTGGCGCTGCCGTCCTTCGAAGGTCTGATGCAGGTGTTCCAGGCGTTGCGTGCGCGGCTGGCTCTGGAGGCCTTCGAGTTCTTCACCGATCGCGCGCTGCACCATGTGGTCGCGCATGGCGCACAGGCGCCGTTCGAGGCCTCGCATCCGTTCTACGTCGTCGCCGAATTCGCCTGCGAGGGCGACGCCGGTGAGGTCGCGATGCTGTCGGCGTTCGAGCATTGCGTCGAGCAGGGCTGGGTCGAGGATGGCGTGATCGGCCAGAGCGAGGCGCAGGCCGCGCAGTTGTGGCGGCTGCGCGAGGGCATCACCGAAAGCCTGGCGCCGCACGTGCCCTACAAGAACGATGTCTCGGTGCGGATCTCGGCAATGCCGGCCTTTCTCGAGGCGGCGCAAGCGCTGCTGGCGCGCGAGTACCCGCAGTTCGACGTGGTGTGGTTCGGCCATATCGGCGACGGCAATCTGCACATCAACGTGCTCAAGCCGGCCGACCTCGCCAACGAGGTGTTCGTTGCGCAATGCGAGCGCGTGACCAAGCTGCTGGCCGATACCCTGCACACGCACGGGGGCAGCATCTCGGCCGAGCACGGCATCGGGCTGGTCAAGAAGCCTTATCTCGCATCGACCCGCAGCCCGGCCGAGATCGCGGTGATGCGCGGCATCCGCCACGCGCTCGATCCCGACGGCATTCTCAATCCCGGCAAGCTGTTCGATGCCTGACTGTCGCTTGGCACCTGGCATCAAGGTGGCGTGAGGGCAGGGTAGAGTGTGGCCTCCCCGATGGAGATGCCCCCGATGTCCCGAACCTTGCTGGCCTGTGCGCTGATCGTTGTGTCCACGTCGGCATTCGCCGGCAGTTTCGCCGGCACGACCGGCGGTGCAACGTCCGCTGGCAGCTCGGCCTCGTCGGGCAGCAGTTCGGGCAAGGACAAGATCGTGCTGCAGGCGCGCGAAGATGCCGCCGGGTTCGTCGCCAGCGACGGTCGGATCCGCGGCGTCCGCCTCGAGGCCGCACTGCGCCATCTGCGACAGACACGGCCCGATGCGCAGGCGGCGAGCGACCTGCAACTGGCGCAGGCGATCCTCGCGCTCTAACGCCGATGCGCGTTCGCCCTCGCAGCGCGGCGCGCGCCCGTCGCCTGCTTTCCATGGGCGTGGCGCTGCTGCTCGCCACTGGCGCTGTCCACGGTCAGCCCTGGCGGATCGACACCGCACCTGGGACACCGCCGCTGGATGCCAACGCGCAGGCCGCGTCTGCCCAGTTGGTCGACATGGTGCTCGCGCGACTGCCGCCGGCCTGGCGCGCCGCCGAAGGGCTCGACGTGCAACTGGCGTGGCGTGACGACCTGCCGCCGCAGGTGCACGGGCGCGCGGTCGGCGATCGCGTCCTGCTGCGCCGGGCGCTGCTTGATGCCGTGGCCGCAGACGGCCTGGATGCGCGGGCGACCCGGGCCGCGTCCGCCGCGCTGGTGCACGAGCTCGCGCATCGCTACGACAGCAGCCCGCACGGCGGCCTGTCGCGCGATCCGCGGTTGCGCGATCTCGCCGGCTGGCCGCGCCCTCCGCTGCGGCTGGGCCTGCGGGCGCGCCACAACGCGATGACCGACCGCCGGCCCGACGCCTACGAAACCGCATCACCGGCGGAGTTCGTCGCGGTCAATCTCGAGCATTTCCTGCTCGATCCCGAGTACGCCTGCCGGCGGCCCGCCTTGCATGGATACTTCGCCGCGCATTTCGCCTGGGCGCCGCCCGCCGCGGACTGCGCCGGGGACCTACCGTTCGTCGAGGCCGAGCCACAGGCGCAGGCGGGCGGCGAGGCGCTGCTGGAACTCGACCCGGCGCGGGTCTGGGCGGTCGAGTACCTGTTCGCCGAGGGCAACGCGCAGCCGATGAGCCGCTGGGGGCATAGCATGCTGCGGCTGGTGATCTGTGCCCCCGGCCGTCTGCCTGGGCCGGACTGCCGCTACGACCTGGCGCACCACCGCGTGCTGTCGTTCCGCGCGTTCGTCGACGATGTGCAGATCTCCAGTCTGCGCGGGCTGACGGGGCGCTATCCGGCGCGGCTGTTCGTGCTGCCGCTCGACCAGGTGATCGACGAGTACACCCGGATCGAACTGCGTGGCCTGCAGTCGATTCCGCTGCGCTTGTCGCCGGGCGAGATCGCGACCTTGCTCGAGCGCGCGGCCAGCGTGCATTGGAGCTACGACGGCCGCTACCGGTTCGTCGACAACAACTGCGCGGTGGAGACCTGGAAGCTGCTCGATGCCGGCGTGCCGCGGCTCGACGGCGCGCGTCTGCGCAGCATCACGCCCAACGGCCTGCTGCGCCGCCTGGTGCGCGCGGGCATTGCCGACGCCGCGGTGCTCGATCCGCCAGATCGCGCTGTGCGCGATGGCTATTACTTCCCGTCCGCGGACCGCGAGTACGCGGCGTTGTTGGCGGTCGCGCACGCTGCCCAGCCGTTGCCTGCCCGCGATGTCGCCACCTGGCTCGATCTCGATCCCGATCTGCGTGCGCCGTGGTTGGCGCAGGCGGGGCCGCGCGACGGCGCCGCGCTGCTGGTGCTCGAGCACGCCGCGCACCGGCGGCTGGAGGTGCGGCTGCGCGACGTGCTCAAGCGTCGCTGGCGTCTGGCGGCTGCAGAGCAGGACGCCGCGGCCAACACCCTGCATGCCCTGCTCGCTGCCGGCGACGGCCTCAGCCGTCCGGCGCAATTGCTCGACCGCGGCTACGGCCTGCCGCAGCAGGCCGAGCGCGCGACGCTACGGGGGCAGGCCGATGCGCTCGGCCACCGCCTGCAGGCGCTGCGCGACGCACTGGAGATTCAAGGCCGCGCGGCGCTGTCGATGGATGCGCAACGACGCCTGGCGGCGACCGAGCGCAACCTCGCCACGCTCGGTGCCCGCTTGCGCGAGCTGCACCGCGCGTCGGGCGGGTTGCAGCTGGATCGCATTCAACAGAGCGATTGACGCACATCTCCTGAATCTGGCGCGATGGAACACGGGTCGGAAAATCGGCTCGATCGCGGTGTGCGAATCAGCGGTCGCGTCGATGAGGCAGTGGGACGCATGTGAGGCTCTTCGATTCTCACTGCCCACGCGCTGCAATCTTCGTGCTTTGCGATTTGGGTGCATCAGCGCATCGGGGATTAATCGCCAGGCTTCAGCAGTCGTCCTCGCCTGCTGCGTTGCGCAATGGCCATTCGCTGGTCGTTGATATAGTGCGAGCGCGGTGGATGCCGCGCCTTCGAAAATCAACGGCAAAGGAGAATGCAGGAATGCGACACGTATTTTTCGCTGTGATCGGCGCTGCAGCGCTGGCATTCATGCCGAAAATCGTCAGTGCGCAGTCGGTGACGATTTCATGCGAACCCAGCAATTGGTGTATGTCTGAAGCTGCCGGCATTTCCTACGATACGATCAGTTGGTCGGCATCCCATCCGGGCGTCGGGGCGATTTTCCCGGCGAACTGCACCAACCAGAATTTCTGCCGGTTCTACTGTCCCTCTCGCCCTGGGTTCGTCACGATGACCGTGAACTATCGGTTGGGTGGGCAGTTGATGGGGTCTGCAACAGCAAGCACCCGGTGCACGGCACAGGACATCTGATCTTCATGCTCAATGCCAATAGCCCTTCGAAAGAGGGCTATTGGCAGCGCGTCAGATCGTTGGCGAAGCTGAGGCGGCGGCGATATCGAGTTGAATTTTCCCGGCGCCTAACTGCACGTCACGCCGCTATGCCGATCTGAGCACATCAGTCCGCGCGGCCGCCGAACTCGCCGGTCGTGGTGTTGACCCAGACGCGCTCGCCGTTGCCGATGTACTCGGGCACCTGGATCTCGATACCGGTGCTGAGCTTGGCGGGCTTGGGCCGCTTGGTCGCGGTGCCGCCCTTGAGTTCGGGCGGGGTGTCGACGACTTCGAGCACCACGCTCTGCGGCAGTTGCAGGCCGACCGGCGCATCGTCGATCACCTGGACATAGCAGCCGCCCAGGCCTTCGGTGATGTAGCCCGCACCGTCGCCGACGACATCGGCGTCGAGCGTGTAGGGGGTGAAGTCCTCGTCGTCCATGAACACGAAGGCGTCGCCATCCTTGTAGGAGAAGCTGGCCTGGCGCCGGGCCAGGTCGACCTCGCGCAGGTCGTCGTCGCCGTCGAAACTCGCATCGAGCTTGTTGCCGCCCGGAACGCTGTACATGGTGAAGCGGAAGCGCACGTTGCCGCCGCGCCCTTGCGGCGAGCTGCGCTCGATGTCGCGGATCTGGTAGACCCCGCCGTTGTGTTCGACCACGTTTCCTTTCTTGACGTCGTAGGCTTTCATCGGTGTCTGGGTGTTTTCAGTGGGAGACGGATGCCGCAGGGGCGGCGGGATTGCGGAGGTGCAGCCGCAGGTTCGGGTAATCGATCACCGCCTGGCCGCGGTCGAGGACGTCGGCGCCGAGCACGCCGTCGATGGTGGGCAGCCCACGTTGCGAGAACGCGGCGGTGACGTGGTCGAGCGCGAGGAAGTGCGCGGTGAAGTCGTCATCCCGGTAATCGCCGATCGCCAGACGGCTGCCGGGCAGGGTCTCGATGGCGAGGTTGCCGGCGCCGGCGCCGGTCGCCTGCAGCCCACCCGACGCATCGGCCTGGCGGCCATCGGCAAAGCGTGCCTGACGCGCGCGATCGATGACGGTGCGCCCGGCGCCGGTATCGATCAGGAAGGTGCCGGCGACGCCGTTGATGCGGACCTCGACGGCCAGATGCGCCGCGCCATAGCGGTGCATCGGGATCGTGTCGTAACCGCGCGCGGCGAGCAGGCCGGCGAGCGCGCCCGCATCGGCCGGCACCGCGTCGACGGCGTGGGCCGGCGAGAGCGACAGCAGTGCGAACAGCAGGCCCATGGCCAGGCTGGGCGACGATGCGGGCATTGCTTACTTGGGCGCCAGCCGGACCGCGCCATCGAGGCGGATGGTCTCGCCGTTGAGGTAGCGGCTGGTCAGGAGGTGGGCGACGAGGTCGGCGAATTCTTCCGGTCGGCCCAGGCGCGAGGGAAACGGAATCGAGGCCGACAGCGACTGCTGCACCGCCTCGGGCATGCCATCGACCATCGGCGTCCAGAAGATGCCCGGCGCGATGGTGTTGACGCGGATGCCAAAGCGCGCCAGTTCGCGCGCCATCGGCAGCGTCATGCCGACCACGCCGCCTTTCGACGCCGCATATGCGGCCTGGCCGATCTGGCCCTCGTAGGCGGCGACGCTGGCGGTGTTGACGATCGCGCCGCGCTCGCCGTCCTCACCGGGCGCGTTGTGCTGCATGAGCGCGGCCGCAGCCTTGGCGACGTTGAAGCTGCCGACCAGATTGACCATCACCGTGCGGCTGAAGGTCTCCAGCGGCATCGGTGCCTCGCGTCCGAGCACGCGGCCGGCGCCGAGGATGCCGGCGCAGTTGACCGCGGCATTGAGCCCGCCCAGGAACGCACGTGCGGCTTCGAGGTTGGTCGCGACGCCGGCCTCGTCGGTGACATCGGTGCGCAGGTAGCGTGCGCGATCGGCGCCCAGTGCCTCGACCGCCTCGGCGCCCTTGTCGTCGTTGACGTCCAGCAGCGCGACCCGGCCGCCATCGGCGACGATGCGATGGGCGACGGCCAGGCCGAGGCCGGAGACCCCACCGGTGACGATGGCGCGGACGGAATCGGGAAGCATGCGCGATCCTTCGAAGACGAAAGTCCGCAGTCTAACCGCTGCGCCCTGGCGCGATGTCGCGCGCACGCAGTACCGCGCACTGCGCCGCGCGCACGATGCGCGTCGCAGGTTGAGGGGCGTCGGCACAGGCGAGGGGCAGGGCACGGCGTTGCGCCGGCGAAACAGACCGAGGCATGACGGCGGGCGGGCGGGGCGCATGCGTGGTGGTCGAGCGGGAGTAAAATCGCGACCCATTCCCATTCGCACCGGACCTGCCTTGAACCTCTGCCAGCTGCCGCCGCGCACCCCGGGCCTCGTTGATGCCGTCGAGGCGGTCGGCAGCCACGATCCGATCGCCCGCCGCCTGGGCGAGCTGGGCTTCGTGCCCGGCGAGCCGGTCGAGGTGGTCGCGCTGGCCCCGTTCGGTGGTGACCCGTTGCTGGTCCGCATCGGCTTTACCCGCTTCGCACTGCGGCGCAGCGAGGCCGCGCGCGTCCAGGTCAGCGCCGGAGACGCGGCGTGAGCACGGCGGCCATCCCGCGGCTTGCCCTGGTCGGCAGCCCGAACGCGGGCAAGACCGCGCTGTTCAACCTGCTGACCGGCAGCCGGCAGAAGGTCGCCAATTACGCCGGCGTGACGGTCGAGCGCAAGGAGGGGCGGATGCGCGGCCCGCAGGGCGAGCACTGGGCGCTGCTCGACCTGCCCGGTGCCTACAGCCTGCAGCCGGCGAGCCTGGACGAACAGATCACCCGCGACCTGTGCCGCGGCTTCTATCCGGGCGAACCCGCCCCCGATGTGCTGGTCTGCGTGGTCGATGCGACCAATCTGCGGCTGCACCTGCGCTTCGTGCTGGAACTGCGGACGCTGGGCCGGCCGATGGTGGTGGCATTGAACATGGCCGATGCCGCGGCGCGCCGCGGCATCGTCATCGACGTTGCGGCGCTCGAAGCCGCACTCGGCGTGCCGGTGGTGGAGACCGTCGCCATCCATCGCGACGGCGCGCAGGCGCTGCGCCAGCGGCTGGCCGACACGGTCGCAAGACCGCGGCCGCCCGCAACCGGCGACGCCGACGACGACCTGCACGCCCAGGTGCGTGCGCTGCTGGCGGCGACGGTGACCATGCCGCGCCGGACCGCGTGGATCGACGATGCCTTCGATCGCTGGCTGCTGCACCCGGTGTTCGGCCTGCTGGCGCTGGCGCTGGTGATGTTCCTGATCTTCCAGGCCGTCTATGCCTGGGCGACACCGCTGATGGACATGATCGACGCCGGCACCTCCACGCTCGGCGCCTGGGTGTCGGCGACGCTGCCGCCTGGTCCGCTGACCAGTCTGCTCGCCGACGGCATCATCGCCGGCCTGGGCGGAGTCATCGTCTTCCTGCCGCAGATCCTGATCCTGTTCCTTTTCATCCTGGCGCTGGAGGAATCGGGCTACCTGCCGCGGGCGGCGTTTCTGCTCGACCGGCTGATGAAAGGCGCCGGGTTGTCGGGGCGGTCGTTCATCCCATTGCTGTCGAGCTTTGCATGCGCGATTCCCGGGATCATGGCCACCCGCTCGATCCAGGACCCGCGCGACCGGCTGGCGACGATCATGGTCGCGCCGCTGATGACCTGCTCGGCGCGGCTGCCGGTCTATGCGCTGCTGATCGGTGCGTTCATTCCGCAGCGGCAGGTCTGGGGCGCACTCAATCTGCAGGGGCTGGTGCTGTTCGCGCTGTACATGGCCGGCATCCTCAGCGCGCTGGCGGTGTCGTTCGTGATGAAGCGCTGGCGCCGGGACCGCAGCGAGCATCCGTTGTTGCTGGAGTTGCCGTCCTATCGGCTGCCGCATCCGCGCGACCTGGCGATCGGCCTGAAGGAACGCGCGATGATCTTCCTGCGCCGCGTGGGTGGGATCATTCTCGCGCTGACCGTGCTGCTGTGGGTGCTGCTTTCGTTCCCGGCGCCGCCGGACGGTGCGACCGGCGCGGCGATCGAGTACAGCCTCGGTGGCCGCCTCGGCCATGCCCTGGCGCTGGTGTTCGCGCCGCTCGGCTTCAACTGGCAGATCTGCATCGCGCTGATCCCCGGTCTGGCTGCGCGTGAGGTCGCCGTCGCATCGCTGGCGACTGTCTATGCGTTGTCCGCCGTCGACGATGCCGCCGCAGCCCAGGCGCTGACCCCGATCATCACCGACGGCTGGTCGCTGGCGACCGGGCTGTCGTTGCTGGTGTGGTTCATCTATGCGCCGCAGTGCATTTCGACCTGGGCGACGATCCGGCGCGAGACCGGCTCCTGGCGGCTGATGGCGATCAACGCCGGTTACCTGTTCGCGCTGGCTTACCTCGCTTCGTTGCTGACCTATCAGGTGGCGCGCGCGCTGGGGGCGGGGTGAGCGCGGACGTGCAACTGGCGCTGCAGTACGTCGCGGTCACGTTGCTGGTCGCGGTCAGCGGTTGGGTCGTGCTGAAGAAGCAGGCGCCGACGACCGCGCGGCGCCTGCGCATCGCGCTGGCGGTGCCGCTGGTGCGTCCGGGCCGGCCGGCCTGGATGCGCGCGCTGGGGCGGCGCATCGCGCCCGAGCCGCGCGTCGGTGCGGGTTGCGGCGGCTGCGACGGCTGCGGTTGAATCCGGCATCCCTATGCGCGGGCGGCGCCGCGCTCAGGCGCCTTGCTCGAACGCCGCCAGGGTGTGTTCGAGAAAGTCGATGGCCTCGGCATGATGCGCCGGGGGCACCGTGGTCCCGAGATGGCTGCGACCATCGCGCAGGGCCACGTACGCGCCGAGTTGCTCGCCGCCCCACAGAAAGTCCAGGACCACAATGAAGTCGTCCGCCTCGGCGCGATGCCATGCGGCCGCGCCGCGCAGCGGCGCGAGTAGGCGCAGCAGCGCTTCGACATTCTCCGATGCGCTCAGCATCGCGATCCGGCAGACGCCGGTCGCAGCGTCGTAGTCGATCGGCCGCATCCCCAGGGCCGGGTCACGTTGCCAAGCGTCGAAGATGTCGGCGACCCGGCCGACATCGATATCGGCGAGCAGGCCTGCCGGGACGCGCCCATCGCCGACCAGTCGATGCTGGTCGAACCAGGCCTGCCAGTCGCCGAAGGCGGATGGCTGGACAGGCGTGGAGGCCAGGAACGCTTCGAAGGCGCCGGGCGCGAAGCTCAGCCGGGCATAGAGCGAGTACGGTTCGGACATCCGGCGCGCGCTCGATCAGGTGGATCAGTGCCGGCCGCGGCGGTTGGGCCCGCGCCGCATGTCGTTGGTCGGCACGACCTCGACGGCGAGGCTGAAGTGTCGCTCGTCGCCGCCGAACAGCGCGCCCACGCCGACGACCTGACGATTGAGCTCTTTGCCGGCTTCGTCGCGGATCACCAGCACCACCGAGTATTCCCAGGCGCCGCCTTCGGACGGGTGCCGGATCGTGCCCTCGACCTGCAGCGCGGTCGTCGCCTCCTGGGTGCCGATGCTGGTGGACGCATCGGCGTCGAAACGCAGGTAGTGCCGGCACGCCGGGCAGCGCGCCGAGCTCTCGAGGATCGTGGTCTTGCAGTGCGGGCAGACGCGGGTCGCGCCTGCCGCACCGGTACGGGGATCCATATCAGGTGCGTTCGGACGCCGCTGCATCCTTGCTGCGGGAGGCCGGGCGTTCGTCGCCCTTGCCCTCGCCCCAACCGCACTCGACATGCCCGCGGATCTTCGAACCTGCGGCGACCGTCAGCGAGCCGGCCTTGAGGTCGCCGGTCATCACCGCCGAGGCGCGCAGCTCGACCAGCGAGGCCGAATCGATGTTGCCGTCGAGTTCGCCCGATACCAGCACCTGGTTGGCACGGACACCGCCGTTGAGCTTGGCGCCGTGTTCGATCGTCAGACTGCCCTGGACGTTGACGTCGCCCTTGAAGCGGCCGGCGATCCGGACATCACCCGAGCCCTCGATCTTGCCCTCGATCGTGAGATCGGCCGCGATGATCGACTCCTTCGCAACGGGCGCCGGCGCACTGCGCGGCGGCATCGGGGCCGGCGTCGCGAAGTCGGCGACGGCAGGCGTCGGCGGCGTCACGTCGCGGACCGGCGTGGGCGGAAGCGAGGCCTCATTGCCAGGAGCGGGCGAATCCTTCTTGGCGGAACCGGAACTTGGAAAAATAGCCATGTCGCGTGTTACCTCGGAGATGGACGGGGGCCGCCCGATGCACCCAACGGGCCGGTCCGCGCCGCCGGGGGGTGGCGCGGAAGGCCGAGACTAGCACGCACTTTGGGGTGGGCAATGGGGGGGCGCAGGCCCTGCGTTCAGCCGGAAAACCCGCGTGAGGATCGGCCGCGAAGCACCGTTTTCCGCGCCGCAAAGGGCCTGGTGCGCTTGGCGAATCAGGTCGGGCGCGAGCCGGCACCGTGCCCATTCATCGGCCGTCCCCGGTTCTGTGTTGGGCACCGTTCACGGAGCTGGACCGCCTGACTGGAACGGGGGGCGAATCGACCCACGAAAAAGCCCGCCTTGCGGCGGGCCTGGAAGCGGCATCGCGGAAGCGCGGGCTCAGCGGTCGGCGCGTTCTTCCATACGCTCGCCGGTGTTCTCGATCGCCTCGCCGGCACGCTGGGTGGCGCGGCCGGTGGCAGCGGCTGCCTCGCGGGCCGCAGCTTCCGAGCGGACCGCTGCTTCGTCAGCGGCGACTTCGGCGCGGCGCATCGCGTCCGACGACGCAGCGGCGGCGGCATCGGCGCCTTCGCGCGCGGCCTCGCCGGTGGCCGAGGCGGCCTCGGAGATCGCGCGGCCAGCGTTGTCGGCCGCGGCCGAGGCTTCGGCACGCTCGCGCTCGGCGTCGGCGCTGTGATTGTTACAGGCGGCCAGCGCCAGGGCGGCGACGGCAGTGGCGGTCATCAGGGTGAAGCGCATGGCATGTCTCCTGTCGGGCGGGTCTGGACACGAAGCGTGAATGCGCCGATGTGAGCGTGGCGGCAAGGACGGGCAGGGGAGCGCCCATGAAAAAGGCCGCCGGGGAGCCCGGCGGCCTTCTGCAATTCGACACAGTGGCGCGAAGGCCACCGGGCGGAATTACGGAGCGACTTCCTGCGCTGCGTCCTTGGCGTCTTCGGCCTTGGTCTCAGCGTGGTCAGCAGCGTCGGCAGCGTGCTCGGCAGCAGCGTCGGTGCCAGCAGCGGCGGCGTCGGCAGCGGCTTCGGCAGCGGCGTCGGCAGCAGCAGCGGCGTCGTCAGCGGCGGTCTGGGCGGTGCCAGCAACGGCCGGATCGGTCGTCTCGTTGGCAGCGGCCTGCGCGTCGGCAGCGGCGTCAGCAGCGCCTTCGGCCGAGCTGTTGGCCTGATCGGCGTTGCTGCAGGCAGCCAGCGCAAAACCCATAGCCAGGGCAAGCAGAGCCTTGTTGATCGTCATTGTGTCTTCCTCGTCTGAAAGTGTGGGCAACGCGCTAAATGCGCGCCGGCAACATCATGACAAGCCGCGAACGGCTGTCAAGCGGGAGTTCGTGGTTTTTTCGTAAAAATCACGTTAACCGAAGTTCACGCCATTTCGACGGCAATTGCGGTCGCTTCGCCGCCACCGATACAAAGTGAAGCGACTCCGCGACTTAGGCCGCGCGCCTTGAGCGCGTGGACCAGGGTCACGATCAACCGCGCACCGCTTGCACCGATCGGATGGCCGAGCGCCAGTGCGCCCCCATTCACATTGAGGCGGTCGTGGGGGATGCCCAGATCCTTCATCGGCGCCATCGCGACGTTGGCGAACGCCTCGTTGACCTCGAACAGGTCGACATCTTCGACCTTCCAGCCCGCCTTGTCGAGGACGTTGCGGATCGCGGTCACCGGCGCGGTGGTGAACCATTCGGGCGCCTGCGAGTGCCGGCCGTGGGCGACGATGCGCGCCAGCGGGGTCAGGCCACGGGCGGCCGCCTCGTCGGCCGAGGTCAGCACCAGCGCGGCGGCGCCATCGGAGATGCTCGACGAGCTCGCCGCGGTGAGCCGGCCGTCCTTGCCAAAGGCCGCGCGCAGGGTCGGGATCTTGTCGATCTGGATACGACCGGGCTGCTCGTCGGTGTCGAAGCTGGCCTCGCCCTTGCGGGTGGTCACCACGACCGGGACGATCTCGTCCTTGAATGCGCCCGACGCGATCGCGTGCTTGGCGCGGGTCGCGCTTTCGACCGCATAGGCGTCGAGGTCCTCGCGGCTGAACCCGTACTTCTCGCTGGCGATGTCGCCGAACACGCCCATCGACTTGCCGTCGTAGGGATTGGTCAGGCCGTCCCAGGCCATGTGGTCGAGGAACTCGGCGCTGCCGTAGCGGATGCCGGCGCGAGCGCCGGGCAGCAGATGCGGCGCGTTGGTCATCGACTCCATGCCGCCGGCGACCACCACCTTCGCGGTGCCGGCCTTGATCATGTCGTGGCCGTACATCACCGCCTGCATCCCCGAGCCGCAGACCTTGTTGATGGTCACGCAGCCGGCGCTGTCGGGAATGCCGGCCACGCGCGAGGCCTGGCGGGCGGGCGCCTGGCCCAGGCCTGCCGGCAGCACGCAGCCGACCACGGTCTCGTCGACCTGGTCGGGCGCAACGCCTGCATGCTCGAGCGCGGCGCGGATCGCCGTGGCGCCGAGCGTCGGCGTCGGGACGCCGGCGAACTGGCCGAGCATGGACCCGATGGCAGTGCGCTTGGCACCGACGATGACGATGTCAGTCATGGGGGAAACTCCGTAGTGAGAGCGGCATGCGATCGGCTGATTATCGCATCGCTCCGCTGCGCGTGCCGGCCGGCTGTCGGAGGCGTCGAAACGATGGCGCGCATCGCCGATTGCGGGTATAGAAGAGCGCGCAGGGGACGCCGGCCGCACCAAGGGGTGCGGGCATCGCCAATGGAAGAGGGAACACGATGTCCGATTCGATGAACGCAAGACGGGCGCATCCGTCGCGCTCGCTGCTTGCCTGTGCATTGGCAAGCGTCCTGGCCGCTTGCGGCGGCGGCGGTGGCTCGGGCGGCGGACTGCTGCTGCCGAATCCGCCGCCGGTCATTTCGCCCAATCCGCCGCCGACGGTGGTCTCACCACCCGATCCGGCCTATAGCCGCCACCTTGCCGATACCGGGACCTGGGCGGCGCACGACGCCGGCTATACCGGCCGAGGCGTGCGCATCGGCTTCCTCGACAGCGGCATCAACCGCAAGCATCCGGCGTTGCGCGATCGCGTGGTAGCGAACCTGACCTACGTCGGGCGGGACAACAATTTGACGGTCGACGATGTCGCCGGCCACGGCACCGCCGTCGCGCAGGCGGCGGCCGGGCGGCCGTTCGGTGCATGGCCGGGCGGCGTGGCGCCCAATGCGGAGATCGTCTCGGCGCGCATCATCAACGACAAGCCGCCGGTCGATGACGGTTCGGGCAACGGCAACCCGGTGACCGGCAAGATCGGCGTCGAGGCGATCCATGCCGACCTGATCCGCCGCGACGTACGGGTCATGAACAACTCCTGGGGCGGGCTGTACATGAGTGGCGACAACGCGGCGCGCGAAATCGCCAGCGAGTACCGCTCGTTCGTGATCGGCCACGGTGGGTTGGTGGTCTTCGCCTCGGGCAACTCCAAGCGCGCCGATCCCTCGGATCTTGCTGCGCTGCCGAGCCAGCGCGGCGCCAATGGCAGCACGCCCGGCGCCGACCTCGAGCGCGGCTGGCTGACGGTGTCCGCGCTCGCCGAAAACAGCACCACGCAGTTGGCCGATTACTCCAACGCCTGCGGTATCGCGATGCGCTACTGCCTGGTCGCGCCGGGTACGGTCGTGGTCACCGGGACCGATGATGCGCCCAATCGACCCGAATACTGGAAGTACAGCGGCACCTCGCTGGCCGCGCCGTTGGTCTCGGGCGCCGCGGCGCTGGTCTGGGAGGCCTTCCCGTACTTCGACAACGATCTCGTGCGCCAGACCCTCCTTGGCACCGCCACCGACATCGGCGCGCCCGGTGTCGATCCGGTGTTCGGCTACGGCGCGTTGAATGTCGCCAAGGCCGTGGGCGGCCCCGCGAAGTTCGACTGGGGCGATGTGACCGTGAACTTCACCGGCACCTCGACCTGGCGAAACGCCATCACCGGTGCCGGCGGCCTGGTCAAGCGCGGCAGCGGCACGCTGCAGTTGGAGACACTGGTGGACTATCGCGGCGCGACACGTGTCGAGGGCGGCACGCTGTCGTTCGCCGGTACGGTGCCGGGGGCCGCGACCGTCTCTTCCGGCGCGACGCTGCGCTTCGGCGGCGTGCGCGTCGGCGGCACGCTGGTTAACAACGGCACGGTCGCGGTGGCCGGCAATCTCGGCCGCCGGACAATCGTTGGCGATTTCTCGCAAGGCGCGAGCGGGCGGCTGGCGTGGCAGATCGGTGCGCCCTTGCAGGTGACCGGCCGCGCCTCGCTGGCCGGCGAATTGCAGGTGACCGGCATCGTCGACGGCTACGTCCATTCGGCGCGTGAGACCGTGGTCCAGGCGATGGACGGCGTGACTGGCACCTTCGACAGCCTGACCCGCGGCCCGGGTGTGTTCCTCGACGCCACGCTCGGCTACGACGCCAACCGGGCCTGGCTCGACATCGCCCGGCTCGATGTCAATGCGACGGCGATGTCGATGGCCGGCATCACCGCGCAGGCGCAGGGTGCGGCCGTCCGCATCGAAGGTGCGTTCTCGCGCATCGATGCGCAGGACGCCAGCGGCGCACCGGTCGCCGACGGTTTCGTGCGCGCGGCGGGTGCGTTGCAGCGCCTGCCCGACGAGGCGCACGCGCTTGCCGCGCTCGACAGTCTGTCCGGCGCGCAGCATGCCGCGGCGCTGTCGGCGACGTTCGATACTGTCGACATGACGCGCCGCCTGGTCGCCGGGCGCGTCGGCGCACTGGCCTCGGACGTCGCCGGCGTCGGCGTATGGAAGGAGGCCCTGGGGCAGGGCGGCCGCGGCGGATTCGCCCGCGACGGCTTCACCGTCGATGGCTGGAGCTTGGGGCGCGATCATGTGCTCGGTCACGGCCTGGTCGCGGGCTTGGCGTTTGGCGAACTGCGCGGCGACGGCATCGCGCGCAGCCGCGGCGATCGCAGCCGCGATCGTCAGACGCAGGCCCAGGCCTACGTCGCACGGACCCTCGGTGCCGGTTACGCGATGGTGCAACTGGGCAGCGGCCGCTTCGATCGCGACCTGCAGCGCACACTGTATACCGGCGCGATGCCGCAGGGCGTCTCGACGCGCTACGCGGGCCACTACACCCAGGCGGCGATCGAGGCCGGACGGCACTGGCGGATCGGTGCCGCCGAGATCGGGCCGTATGCCGGTGCCGAACAGGTGCGGCTGCGCAGCGACGGGTTCGACGAACTCGGTGGCGATGGCTTCGGCCTGCGCAGCGCCGGCTGGTCGGCCGCGCGCACCCAGGCGATCGCCGGCGTGCGTGCACGCTGGGACGGCCCTGGGGTCTCGCTGCACGGCTACGGCGAATGGCAGCAGACGCTGTCGGCCAGCGGTTTCGACCTGCAGGCGAGCTTCACCGGCATCGAGGCCTGGGCGCCAATCGCGGGACTGGACCCGGCACGTTCGGGTGGCCTGTTCGGCATCGGCCTCGACAGCCGGCCGACGCGCCACTCGCTGTTGGGCCTCGGCCTCGACCAGCGCTTCGGCCCGCGCGGCACCGACCGCATGCTGTCGCTGCGCTACGCCTACGGGTTCTGATCGGATCATGGGCGGCGCGCGCGATCGCGCGCCGCCCATGATGTTCGGATCGCCCGGATACGACGATGGGGCCGAAGCCCCATCGTCTTGTCTTTGCCGAAGTCATCGGAGGCGCTTCGCACAGAGCGGCTTCCGGCCGGCAGGTCGCTGCCCGGCCGAAGCGGACTCCCACTTCAGAGCGTCTTGCGCTCCTTCAACCGCCTCAGGCGCCGCGGACGCGACCCTGGAAACGCGGTGCGGCGCGCCCGAGCGGCAGCTTGAGCTTGCCGATGACCTCGATGCGTTCCTCGGCCAGACGGTCGGCGGCCCGGTAGGTCGGGATGCCGTCGCGCTCGGCGATCTCGAAGATGCGCGTGAGGTTGTGGTAGATCGTGCGCATCATGCGCATCGCGCGCTCGCGGTTGTAGCCGTCGATCTCCAGCGACACGTTCATCACGCCGCCCGCGTTGACCGCGTAGTCGGGCGCATAGAGGATGCCGCGCTGCTCGACCTCGTCGCCGATCGCATTGTTGGCCAACTGGTTGTTCGCCGCGCCGCAGATGATCTTGGCCTTCAGGCGAGGCAGGGTCTTCTCGTTGACCGTGCCACCCAGCGCGCACGGCGAATAGACATCGGCATCGACATCGTAGATCTCGTCCAGACCCACAGCCTCGGCGCCGTACTCGCTGACCGCGCGCTCGACCCGCTCCTTGTTGATGTCGGTGACGAAGATCTTCGCGCCGCGTTCCTTGAGCAGCTTCACGAACTCCAGGCCGACATGGCCCAGGCCCTGGACCGCGTAGCTGTAGTTGCCGACTTCCTCGTTGCCGAACTTGCGGTTCAACGACGCCAGCAGGCCCTGCAGCGTGCCGTAGGCGGTGAACGGCGACGGGTCGCCTGAACCGCCGTGGACCTGATGCACGCCGGTGACGTACTGGGTTTCGCGGTAGACGAACTCCATGTCGTTGACATCGATGCCGACGTCCTCGGCGGTGATGTAGCGGCCGCCGAGCGACTCGACGAACTGGCCGAACGCGCGGAACAGCCCCTCGGACTTGTCGGTGGCCGGGTCGCCGATGATCACCGCCTTGCCGCCGCCGATGTTCAGACCGGCGACCGCGTTCTTGTAGGTCATGCCGCGCGACAGGCGCAGCACGTCGTTGAGCGCATCTTGCTCGGATTCGTACGGCCACATGCGCGTACCGCCCAGCGCCGGGCCCAGCACCGTGTTGTGGATCGCGATGATCGCCTTCAGGCCGACGTCCTTGTTGTGGCAGAACACGATCTGCTCGTGACCGGTGGTGTCGAGGTGCTCGAAAATCATTCAATGCTCCGTCGCGGGCGATCGCCCGACGCATGGTTGGCTGGAGGCGGCATGGGGCCATCAGGTGGGCCCGTGCGTCGTTACGCGGACGTCCGGCCGACGCCGTCTGTCCGGGAACGCGGCATTTTACGCACCTCGTCCCGGGAAAGGGTCCTGCCCACTGCGCGGAAGCGCAAAACGCTGTGGCATCAAGTGCTTGCGTCTGCGCGTCAGGCCTGTTGCAGGTGTTGCACTGCACCACATCCGAACGGACCGGCGCCGCTGCCGCACAGGCCGGCATGACCCGCTCACAGCTGCGATTCGATCGGCAGCCAGCGCACCACCGCCGCGATCGCACGCTGTCGCCGGGTGGCGTCGGGCTCGCTGTCCAGGACCGCTGGCGGATCGCGCGCGCGGTCGAGCCAGCGCAGCCGGCCCTTGCTGTCGAGATAGACCCAGTAGCTCATGCCCGGGTCGGTCAGGTGCAGGACCTCCTCGCGCAATGCCGCGCCCAGGTCGGGGTCGTCGAACAGCACGCCCATTTCGGTATTGAGATTGGCCGAGCGCGGATCGAGGTTGAACGAGCCCACGAAGCCGCGATGGCCATCGATCAGCACCGCCTTGGTGTGCAGGCTCGCACCGCTGCTGCCGAACAGGCTGCTGGCGGCCTTGGCCTCGGCGTGGCTGCGGGTCTCGAACAGATGGACGCCGCCTTCAAGCAAGGGCTTGCGATAGCGCGCGTAGCCGCCGTGCACGGCGACGACGTCGTTGGCGGCCAGCGAGTTGGTGACCACCGCCACGTGCACGCCGCGACCGGCCAGCGCGACCAGGCCCTCGGTGCCGTCGCCGCCGGGAACGAAGTACGGCGAGATCAACAGGGCACTGCGCTCGGCCTTGCCGATCTCGCCGACCAGGTGCTCGACCAGCCAGTTCTCGCGGCCGTCGCCGCGCCACTTGATTGGCGGATCGGACAGGATCCGGATGTGCTCGCTCCAGATTGGCGTCAGTTCCTGCGAGAAATAGCGCCGCACGCTGGGCGAGATGTCCATTGCGTCGAGGAAGCGGCGCGCCTCCGGGCTGCCGGCCTCGTCGCGGATCCGCTCGAGCACCGCGCGCAGCGTCCGCGGCGGCTTGCGATTGAGCGCGGCGATCGGCACTGCGGCCTCGCTGTTCCAGAAGTCGTCGAAGATCGCGCTGGCCTCGGCGACGGCCGGGCCGAACAGCGCGATGTCGAGGTCGTGGAAATTGAACGCCTCGGCGGCGCTGAAGTACTCGACCCCGATGTTGCGTCCGCCGACCACCGCCACCCGCCCGTCGGCGATCCAGGCCTTGTTGTGCATGCGGTGGTTCACGCCCCAGGCGCGCTGGATCATTTCCAGCACCCGCAGCGGCCCGCTGCGGTTGCGGAACGGGTTGTACACGCGTAGCTCGATGCGCGGATGGGCGTCCATCGCCAGCAGCGTGGCGTCCATGTCGCCCACGCCGACGTCGTCGAGCAGGATCCGCACCCGCACGCCGCGTTCGGCCGCTTCCCAGGCCTCGTTGGCGAGCATGCGGCCGGTCAGGTCGTCATGCCAGATGTAGTACTGCAGATCGAGGCTGCGTCCGGCCTGGCGCGCGGAGATCGCGCGCGCAGCGTAGGCGTCGACGCCGTCGGGCAGCATGATCGCGCCGGTCTGGCCCGGGTGTCGGGCGAGCAGCGGCGCCAGTTCGCGGTCCAGCGCGGTCGCATCCTCCGACAGTGGCAGCGTCGTGCTCGGCAAGCCGGTCGCCGGCGGCATCAGCCGGTCGGCGACGAACACGCTGCTCACCGCCATCACCAGCAGCGTGAACACGCTCCAGGCGAGGATTCTCTTGACGCGCTTCTTCATCGAGGGGCGGGGGCGGGGAAGGCCGGCTAGGATCGCAGAAGTCGGGTCGTCGCCGCGCCATGGCGGTCTTGCGTGGCCGGCGACGGTCACGCCCTGCACGGGCGCCACGGTATCCTGACGCCCCGATCCGGAACCGACGGCCTTCGCCGCCCATGACCCCACCCGTGAAACGCCGCTGGCGCGGCCTCGGCCTGCTGTTCGTGCTCTCGGCGCTGCTGGCCGGTGCCGGCGCCTACCTGCTCTACGACCGTTACACCGGCTTTGCCGACACCCCGCTGTCGGGCGTCGAGGACGGCCGGACCTTCACTGTTGCGCGCGGTGATTCGTTCCAGCGTGTCCTGGCGCGGCTGCGCGAGGCTGGCGTGGTCGAAGGGCATACGCTCGAATGGCGCCTGCTTGCGCGCCAACTCGGTGCCGACGCCAAGATCCAGGTCGGCGAGTATCCGCTCGACGCCACGACGACCCCGCGCACGTTGCTGCTGCGGATGCGCGACGGCAAGGTCATCCACCACCGTTTCACGATTGTCGAAGGCTGGAACATGCGCGAACTGCGCGCCGCGCTCGCGCGTGCAGAACTGCTGGAGCAGCGCGTGCCCGAGCTCGACGACGCGCGCCTGATGGCCGAACTCGGCTTTGATGGCGTGCATCCCGAAGGCCGCTTCCTGCCCGAGACCTACCTCTACACCCGTGGCGACAGCGACCTGGATGTGCTGGCGCGGGCCAATGCCGCGCTCGAGGCTGCGCTCGACCGTGCCTGGGAGACCCGCGACCCGGGGCTGGCGCTCGAGAACCGCGAGCAGGCGCTGGTGCTGGCGTCGATCATCGAAAAGGAGACCGGCGTGCCCGAGGAGCGCCCGCAGATCTCCGGCGTCTTCAACCGCCGGCTGCAACAGGGCATGCGCCTGCAGACCGATCCCACAGTGATCTACGGCATGGGCACCGCGTACACCGGCAACATCCGGCGCCGCGACCTGCAGACCGACACGCCCTACAACACCTACACCCGCGATGGCCTGCCGCCCACGCCGATCGCGATGCCCGGCCAGGCCGCGATCGAGGCGGCCACGCATCCGGCGCCCGGCGACACGCTGTACTTCGTTGCGGTCGGCGATGGCAGTGGGCGCCATGTGTTCTCGCGCAGCTATACCGAGCACAACGCCGCGGTCCGCGAGTACGTGCGGCGCTATCGTGCGCGCTTTGGCGGTGGCGATGCCAGCGCAGGCAGCGCCGCCCAGGCCGCCGCCGGCGACGAGACCCGGCCGCCGAACGAGGCCGAGGTCGAGGCCGCGACCGGCGAGGAGGGGGCGCCGTGAGCGGGTTGCGGTCGTATCCGCGCTTCGTTTCCATCGAAGGCGGCGAAGGGGCCGGCAAGACCACGGTGCTGCGCGCGCTGTGCGCAGCGCTGGCGGCCGACGGCAGCGAGGTCGTCTGCACGCGCGAGCCGGGTGGGACGCCGCTGGCCGAGATGATCCGCGGCCTGCTGCTCGATCCAGGACACGAGCCCGCATGCGCGCATACCGAACTGCTGCTGGTGTTCGCCGCGCGCGCCCAGCACGTGGCCGAGACCCTCGTGCCGGCGCTCGAGCGCGGCGCCTGGGTGATCAGCGACCGGTTCACCGATTCGAGCTACGCCTACCAGGGCGGCGGTCGCGGGCTGGATGTGGCGCGGATCGCTGCACTGGAGCGCGACTATGTCGGCATCGAGCCGGCCCTGACCCTGCTGCTCGATCTGGGCGTGGCGCAGGGCCGCGCGCGCGCGCGCGGTCGCGATGCGACCCCGGATCGCATCGAGTCCGAACAGGACACGTTCTTCGAGCGCGTACGTGCGGTGTTCCTGCAACGCGCGCAGGCGCACCCGGCGCGGTTCCGGGTGATCGACGCGGCCCGGTCGGCCGATGCGGTGGCCGCCGATGCGGTGC
Organism: Luteimonas sp. RC10; assembly: GCF_014192745.1. Lineage (GTDB taxonomy): Bacteria > Pseudomonadota > Gammaproteobacteria > Xanthomonadales > Xanthomonadaceae > Luteimonas. The sequence continues at coordinate 72,027 of NZ_JACHYJ010000004.1, read as the reverse complement.
GCGCGCTCCAGGCGCTGCAGGTGCCGGCATGAGCCCCGAGGTAGCCGGTTTCGCCCCCTGGCAGCAGCGCATCTATGCGCACGCGCGCGCCACGCTCGATGCGCAGCGGCTGGGCCATGCGCTGCTGTTCTGCGGGCCTGCGCTGCTGGGCAAGCGCGCGGTCGCCGACGCGCTGGCCGCGCACGTGCTCGGGGCCGAGCGCGAGCCGCGGGTCGCGCAGTTGCTGGCCGCGGGCAGTCATCCGGATTTCCACCCGGTGTCGTTCGTGCCGACCAAGGACGGCACCAAGCTGCGCACCGAGATCGTGATCGAGCAGATCCGGGGACTGTCGGAGAAACTGTCGCTGACGCCGCAGTACGGGCAGGCGCAGGTGGCGATCGTCGATCCGGCCGACGCGATCAATCACGCGGCCTGCAACGCGCTGCTCAAGACCCTCGAGGAGCCGCAGCCCGGCCGCCATCTGTGGCTGGTCGCGGCCAATCCGGCGCGGCTGCCGGCGACGATCCGCAGTCGCTGCCAGCGCATCGAGTTCCGCCTGCCGCCGCGCGAGGAGGCGCTGGCCTGGCTGGCGGGCAAGGGCTACGCGCAGAACGATGCTCTCGAGGCGCTCGACGCGGCGAAGGGGCATCCGGGACTTGCGGCCGACTGGCTCGCCGCTGGCGGCATGCAGCTGCGCCGCGAGGTCCATCGCGACCTGGCCGGGCTGGCGAAGGGCGAACTGCCGGCGGTGGCGACCGCGCAGCGCTGGGCCGGCGACGAGCAGGCGGTGGACCGGCTGCGTCACGCCGCCGATCTGGCGCTTGCGCGCGCGGCCGCCTTGACCGACCCGGCGGGAATCGCGAAGCTCGCGGCGTGGTTCGACGCGGCCAACCGCACGCGCGATCTGCTCAGGACCACGGTACGCGCGGACCTGGCGATCGCCGAACTGCTCCAGGGCTGGCGCGCTGCCGCCGCCCGCCCATGACCATGACCGGGGAACCGAATCGATGAGCGCCACCGGAGCCGCCGCGCGCCAGGGCATCCTGTCGTTGACCATCAAGGACAAGGCGGCGCTGTACAACGCCTACATGTCCTATCTCAAGCAGGGCGGGGTGTTCGTGCCCACGACCAAGCGCTACTTCATCGGCGATGAGGTGTTCCTGCTGCTGACGCTGCCCGAATCGAGCGAACGCCTGCCCACCGCAGGCAAGGTGGTGTGGGTCACGCCGGCCGGTGCCCAGGGCAACCGTGCGGCGGGGGTCGGCGTCCAGTTCGCCGATACCCCCGAGGGCGAAGCACTCAAAGGGCGGATCGAGACCTTGTTGGCCGGCGTGCTGACGTCGGAGAAGCCGACCCACACGATGTAGCGCGACGGGCAGGACGTTTCGCCCGGCGGACCTTTAGCGTGCGTCGGCGACCATCGCGCGCAATGCGGGGTCGCGGATCTGCATGACATCGAACAGGCCAGCGGCGCGCAGATAGACCGCGCGGCGCAGCAGTTCGTCCTCGTAGCGGCGGCGCAACGCTTCGTCGTCGTCCTCGTCGATCGCCAGGCGGGCGAGTTCGACGAACTGCTCGACCCAGGACAGGGCCGCGTAGGCATCTGCGGCCGCGACGTTCGCGTTGTCGACAAGCGCGGGTCGCGGATGAAGGGAGGTCATCACGTTGAGTCCTTGACTGTACCGGCTGGACGGTATCGTCTAGACTTATGGGCTCGTCGTCAAGCCCGGCAGCCATGACCCGAAAACCCCGCAGCGACGCTCGTGAACGCATCCTCGATGCGGCACTGGCCGTGTCCCAGCAGGTCGGCGCTGCCCACCTCACGCTCGATGCGGTCGCGGCCGAAGCGGGGGTCAGCAAGGGTGGGCTGCTGTATCACTTCGCCAGCAAGGACGCGTTGCTGCGTGCGATGGTCGAGCACCATCTCGACGCGCACCGGCAGACCTTGCGGACCGCGATGGCGGATTTCCCGGCCACGCCCGGCGGCTATCTGCAGGCGGTGGTGCAGGCGCATCGCGCCGAACGCAAGGACGGCTTCCACGAACCCCACGCCACACGCTCGTTCATCGCGGCGGCGGTCAACACGCCCGAGTTGATGGAAGGCCCGCGGCGCTTCGCCAGCGAGCAGGTCGCCTACCTGCGGCGGCTGGGGCCGCATTTCCCGGAGGCCATGCTGCTGACGCTGGCCTTCGACGGGCTGTTCTTCGGCGACACCTTCGAGATGCTCGACCTCACGCCGTCCGAGCGCGAGACGATCGTACAGACGATCGCCGAGCGTGCCGCGGCGATCGCAAAGACCGCCGACGGCGAGTAGCAGGCCGGGCATCGCGCCCGGCCATGGGCATCAGCCTTGGCGCAGCGCTGCGGCATCCCAACCCGGGCGCGGCGCGAAACGGTCGCCGTGGCGCGCCTGCAGGGTCCGCAGGCGCGCGAGCACCGCGTCCACACCGGTTTCGCGGATGTACTGGATCGGGCCACCGCGGAACGGCGCGAAGCCGGTGCCGAAGATCACGCCGGCATCGAGCAGGTCGGCATCGGCAACGACGCCGTCGTGCAGTGCGGCGACCGCCTCGTTGAGCAGCGGCAGCACCAAGCGGTCCTGCAGGTCCTCGGGCGCGCGATAGTCCTTCGGCAGCTCGGGCTTCTTCGGCTTGCCGTCCTCCCACGTATACAGGCCCTGGCCGTCCTTCTTGCCGCGCTTGCCGGCTTCGGGCGGCGTCGCCAGTGAGGCGGGGATCTGCAGGCCGAGGAAAGGCGCCAGTTCCTGTCCCACCCCCGAGGCGATATCCAGCCCGACGGTGTCGATGAGTTCGATCGGCCCCATCGGCATGCCGAAGTCGACTGCCGCGCGGTCGATCGCAGCCCCCGGGATGCCCTCGGCGTACGCGGTCGCCGCCTCGAGCATATAGGGAAACAGCAGCCGGTTGACCAGGAAGCCCGGCGTGCCGGCGACCGGCACCGGCAACTTGTCGATCGCCTTGCAGAACGCCGCCAGCCGCTGGATCGTCGTCTCGGCAACGCCGTCGTGGTGGACGATCTCCACCAGCGGCATCGACGCTACCGGGTTGAAGTAGTGCAGTCCGGCGAACTGCGCCGGTCGTTGCACATGGACGCGCAGTTCGTCGAGCGGGATCGACGAGGTGTTGGTGGTCAGCAGCGCGTCGGGGCCAAGCTGCGGTTCGACGGTCGCATACAGGGCGCGCTTGGCCTCGGCGTTCTCGATGATCGCCTCGATCACCAGGTCGGCCTCGGCGATGCCGTCGCCAGCCAGATCCGAGCGCAGCCGGGCGGCGACGTCGGGGCGTTTGGCCGGGTCGCGGACCTTCTTCTCGAACAACTTCGCCGCGCGCGCCTGCGCCTTGTCGATGAATCCCTGCTCGCGGTCCTGCAGCGTGACCTCCAGCCCCTTGTAGGCCGACCACGCGGCGATGTCGCCGCCCATCACGCCGGCACCGACCACGTGCACGCGCCGGATCGGCGCCTGCTGCGCGCCGGCCTTGCCGCCCAGGCCCTTGAGACGCTCCATCAGGAAGAACACGCGCGTGAGGTTGCGCGCCGTCGAAGTGCCGGCAAGCTTGACCACCGAGCGGCGCTCGGCCGAAAGCAGGGCGCGGGTGTCGCCGGACGCGCGCTTCCAGGTCTCGATCAGCGCATATGGCGCCGGGTAGTGCGCCTTCTTCGCCTTGCGTGCGACCTGCTTGAGCAGCACCGGGGCCAGCGCCTGGCGCACCGGCCACAGGTTGGTCAACCGGGCCAGTGCACGTTGCTTGAACGGGCGTGTCGTGCCCTTGAGCGCGAGCGCGGCGGCCGCATCCACCAGCAATGCCGGCTCGACGACCTTGTCGACCAGGCCGATCCCGCGCGCGGCCTTGGCCGGCAAGGCGCGTCCGGTGAGCATCATGTCGAACGCGGCCGGTGCGCCGACCAGTCGCGGCAGACGCACGCTGCCGCCCCAGCCCGGATAGATGCCCAGCTTGACCTCGGGCAGGCCGATCTTGGTCGAAGGATCGTTGCTGGCGACGCGATAGTCGCAGGCCAGCGCGATCTCGGTGCCGCCGCCCATGCAGAAGCCGTGGATCGCGGCGACGGTCGGGCACGGCAGTTCGGCCAGGCGCTGGAAGGTGGACTGGCCGCGACGGATCGAGTCACCGATCGTGCCCTTGGCATCGAAGGCCTGGAACTCGCGGATGTCGGCACCGGCGATGAAGCCCTTGGCCTTGGCCGAGCGGATCACCAGCGCCTTGGGCGGATCGAGCGCCAAGCGTTCGAGCAGCGTGTCCAGCTCGATGAGCACATCCTGGGCGAAGGTGTTGACCGACTCGCCGGCGCGGTCGAACGCGAGCACCAGGACACCGTCGTCGCGCGACTGCGCTTGCCAGTGGCTGAAGCGAAGCCCGTCGAGGCCTGCAAGCATACGGCACCATTCTTTAGAGTACGGAGGTTGGTCCTATGATCCCGAGGTCGCTTCCGTGCCGTCAAATCGCGCGCGATGGCTGGCTTGCGGAACGTCGGTCGCGGCCCCAGGACATGGCAGTCTTTGGTGCGGCGACGATGCCATACCCGTCGTGACGGAACTTTTCGCGCGACCGCCTGTCTCATTGCCCGTGCCAGGCCGGGCCCAGAAGGAGGTCCGGCCGATGGCCGAACAATGCGACAGCCCGGAGTACGGAAATCTGGACGAGGAACTGGTCAAGCGGGTACAGCGCGGTGATACCGCGGCGTTCGACCTGCTGGTGCGCAAGTACCAGCATCGCATCGCCGCGTTGATCGGGCGCTATGTGGCCGACTGGAGCGAATGCCAGGACGTCGCCCAGGAGACCTTCATCCGCGCCTATCGCGCGATCGCCAGCTTCCGCGGCGACGCGCAGTTCTACACCTGGCTGCACCGCATCGCCGTCAACACCGCCAAGAACCATCTGGTCGCGCACAACCGGCGGCCGCCGACCGACGACGTGGATGTCGACGACGCCGAGCACTTCGAATCGGCGATCCGTCTGCGCGACGGCGACACGCCGGAACGTGAACTGATGCGTCAGCAACTGGAACAAACGGTGGTGCGTGCGGTCGAAGCCCTGCCTGAGGAACTGCGTGTGGCGATCAATCTGCGCGAGGTCGATGGTCTGAGCTACGAGGAGATCGCCGAACGCATGGGCTGCCCGATCGGCACGGTGCGTTCGCGGATCTTCCGGGCGCGCGATGCGATCGATCGCGAACTCAGGCCCCTGATGGACAACGAGAGACAAGTGGAGCGCGTGACCCGATGAGCCCTTCCGACGACATCGATGCCCTGCAGCTCGGTCCCGATCCGGACAAGCTCGAGCTGTACCACCGTCAGCAGCTGTCGGCGATGCTCGACAATGCGCTGCCGCAGGACCAGGCGCGCTTCCTGCGTCGCCGGCTGCAGCACGACGCCGAACTGTCGGCGTGCTTCGAGCGCTGGCAGGTCTGCGGCGACGTGCTGCGTGGCCGCCACGTCTCGCTGTTGCCGCCCGATTTCGCCGATCGCGTTGCCCGTGGCATCGCCAACGACGGCGTCGCCGTCGCGCCGGCCACGGTCAATCGCCGTTCGCGCCTGCTGGGTTGGGGCGGGGGGGGCGCGGCGCTCGCCGCTTCGGTTGCGCTGGTCGCCTTGTTCGTCGGCCGCCCCGGCGGCGCGCCGGGCGAGGAAGAGACGATCGCGCTGCCGCCCGCTCGGATCGCCGCGACCAGCGAACCGCTGGCTACCGACGCCGCAGCCGATGCGTCGGCCTTCGCGCATGAGCCGGCGGCGCCGGTGCAGGCGGCCGCAGCCGCAGGGGCGGCGGCGATCGCGATCGCCGAGGTTCCCAGGCGCAGCCGCGCCGATCGCGCGGTCGCATCGCCGGTGACGCGTCAGACGCGTGACGCGGCGCCGGTCCAGATGGCCGCCGCGGCAACGCCGTTGCAGGGCGGGGCGGATGCGCTGGTGCCAGCGCCGGTCGCCGCCTCGGGGGTCGAGGCCGCCTTCGCGGCCGCCGCGTCCGACGCCGGGTTGCCGGCCGCGCCGTCGATCGCGCGGCCCTGGCCCAAGGCGAGCGATCTGGCGCCCGATGCCCGTTTCTCGGTGCGCTATGGCGGCGGCTTCGACGCGCCGTCCTGGGCCCGCAGCGACGCGCCGACCAGTGACGTGTTGCCGAGCTTCCCGGTCGAATCCGGCGACACACGCCAGGCATCCGACCAGGCGTCCGCTGCGCAGCCCTGAGCGCCGGGTCTCGCCGTCCTGGCGTGTCGCCCCTTGCGGCGACCGATTCTCCCTGTCTCGAACTGTTCGGATTCCCCATGACTTCGATGAAGAAATCCCTGTTGGCCGTGTCCCTGGTCGCGGTGCTGTCGGCGGCGACTACGGCGCTCGTGCTGCCCGATGCGACCGCGCAGTCGAACGCGCCCTCGGCCGCCGATACCGCCAATACCGTCTCCGCCACGCCCCAGGCGCCGCTGGTCAGCGGCCTGCCGGACTTCACCCGGCTGGTCGAGCGGGTGGGCCCGGCCGTGGTCAGCATCGAATCGACCGCCGGCACGCGCCAGACGCGTGGCCAGCAAGTGCCCGACGATGCACAGATCCCGGAGATCTTCCGGCGCTTCTTCGGGCCCGGCTTCGAGTTCCCGGGCGGACCGGGCGGACCGGGCGGACCGGGCGGTCCGGGGCAGGGCATGCCGCGCGCCTCGATGGGCACCGGCTTTCTGATCTCGTCCGATGGCTATCTGCTGACCAACCATCACGTCATTGAAGGCGCCGACGAGGTCAAGGTGCGGCTGTCGGACCGGCGCGAGTTCCAGGCCGAGGTCGTCGGCAGCGATCCCGAATCCGACGTCGCCGTGCTCAAGATCAATGCCAGCGGCCTGCCGATGCTGCGCATGGGCAATGCGGCTGCGGTCAAGCCCGGGCAGTGGGCGGTCGCGATCGGTTCGCCGTTCGGCTTCGAGCAGTCGGTGACGGCCGGCATCGTCAGCGCGGTGCAGCGCTCCAATCCGTACGCCAACCAGCAGTACGTGCCCTTCATCCAGACCGACGTGCCGATCAACCGCGGCAACTCGGGCGGTCCGCTGCTCAACGTCGCCGGTGAGGTGATCGGGATCAACTCGCAGATCTTCAGCAACTCCGGCGGCTACATGGGCGTGAGCTTCGCGATCCCGATCGATGTCGCGTCCAATGTCGCCGACCAGATCAAGCGCACCGGCAGCGTGCAGCGCGGGCAGCTCGGCGTGCAGATCGGGCTGGTCGGCGCCGACGAGGTCGCCGGCTTCAAGCTGCCCGATGCGCGCGGCGCGCTGGTGACCGTGGTGGCGCCGGGCAGCCCGGCCGAGAAGGCCGGCCTGGAACCGGGCGATGTGATCCGCGCCGTCGATGGCACGCCGATCAATACCTTCAGCGACCTGCCGCCGCTGGTCGGCAGCAAGGCGCCGGGCACCCGGGTCAAGCTCGAAGTCTTCCGTGACGGTCGCAGCCGCAACTTCGACGTGACCCTGATGCAGCTTGACAGCCAGGCCTCGGCCGGGTCGCCACGCACCACGCCCGAGCGCGGGACCACGCCTTCGACCCAGGGCAACCCGCTCGGCCTGGCCGGTCGCGACCTCGATGCCGCACAGCGTCGGCAGTACGGGCTGTCGAACGATGAGGGCGTGCTGGTGACCGGGGTCGGCCGCGGCGCTGCGGCGACTGCGGGCATCGCCGCGGGCGATGTGATCCTGCGCGTGGGCCGGACCCCGGTCGCCAGTGCGGACGCGCTGGACCGCGCACTGCGCGACGTCAAGCCGGGCGATACGGTGATGTTGCTGGTGCGCGGCCGCGGCGGCGCCACCCAGTACCGCGCAGTCTCGGTGCCCGACGCGCCCTGACCGCACGCCCAGCACTGGGTTCATGCAAGGCCCGCGGCCACCGCCGCGGGCCTTCGCGTATCCGGGCGCCCGGGCATCGCGCCCGCAGGTCGCACGGCGACCGCGGCGCGGCCGCGGTGCTATGCGATAATCGCCCGTTATCCCGACGACGGCCCGGCCGCCGCACATGACCCACGATCCCATGCGGAACATCCGCAACTTCTCCATCATCGCCCACGTCGACCACGGCAAGTCGACCCTGGCCGACCGCATCATCCAGCTCTGCGGCGGCCTCCAGGCGCGCGAGATGGAGGCGCAGGTGCTCGACTCGAACCCGATCGAGCGCGAGCGCGGCATCACGATCAAGGCGCAGTCGGTCTCGCTGCCGTACACCGCGCGCGATGGCCAGACCTACCATCTGAACTTCATCGACACCCCCGGCCACGTCGACTTCAGCTACGAGGTCAGCCGCTCGCTGGCCGCCTGCGAAGGCGCCTTGCTGGTGGTCGATGCGGCCCAGGGCGTGGAGGCGCAGTCGGTCGCCAACTGCTACACCGCGGTCGAGCAGGGGCTCGAGGTGGTGCCGGTGCTCAACAAGATCGACCTGCCCACGGCCGACATCGAGCGGGCCAAGAACGAGATCGAGGCGGTCATCGGCATCGATGCCGAGGACGCGGTCGCGGTCAGCGCCAAGACCGGCCTAAACGTCGAAGAGGTGCTCGAGGCGATCGTGCACCGGATCCCGCCGCCCAAGCCGCGCGACACCGACAAGCTGCAGGCGTTGATCATCGACTCGTGGTTCGACAACTACCTGGGCGTGGTCTCGCTGGTGCGCGTGATGCAGGGCGAGATCAAGCCCGGCGCCAAGCTGCTGGTGATGTCGACCGGGCGTAGCCACCAGGTCGACAACGTCGGTGTGTTCACGCCCAAGCGCAAGCCGTTGCCGCAGCTGCGGGCCGGCGAGGTGGGCTGGATCACCGCCTCGATCAAGGACGTGCACGGCGCGCCGGTCGGCGACACCCTGACCCTGGCCGGCGATCCGGCGCCCAGCCCGCTGCCCGGTTTCCAGGAAATGCAGCCGCGCGTGTTCGCCGGCCTGTTCCCGATCGACGCCGAGGACTATCCGGCGCTGCGCGAGGCACTCGAGAAGCTGCGCCTCAACGACGCCGCGCTGCGCTTCGAGCCCGAGAGCTCGGAGGCGATGGGCTTCGGTTTCCGCTGCGGGTTCCTGGGCATGCTGCACATGGAGATCGTGCAGGAGCGGCTGGAGCGCGAGTACGACCTCGACCTGATCAGTACCGCGCCCACGGTGATCTACGAGGTGCTGCGCACCGACGGCGAGATCGTCAGCCTCGACAACCCGGCCAAGCTGCCGCCGGTCAACCAGATCGAGGAGATCCGCGAGCCGATCATCCGCGCCAACGTGCTGACCCCGCCCGACTACGTCGGCAACGTCATCACGCTGTGCGAGGAAAAGCGCGGCACGCAGATCGGCATCAGCTACCTGGGCAGCCAGGTCCAGATCAGCTACGAGCTGCCGATGGCCGAGGTCGTGCTCGACTTCTTCGACAAGCTCAAGTCGGTCAGCCGCGGCTACGCCTCGCTCGACTACCACTTCCTGCGGTTCCAGGCCGGGCCGTTCGTGCGCGTGGACACGCTGATCAACGGCGACAAGGTCGATGCGCTGTCGCTGATCGTCCATCGCCAGCATGCCGACCGCCGTGGCCGCGAGCTGACCGAGAAGATGAAGGAGCTCATTCCGCGGCAGATGTTCGATGTCGCGATCCAGGCCGCCGTGGGGTCGCAGATCATCGCCCGCACCACGGTCAAGGCGATGCGCAAGAACGTGCTGGCCAAGTGCTACGGCGGCGATATCTCGCGCAAGAAGAAGCTGCTCGAGAAGCAGAAGGAAGGCAAGAAGCGCATGAAGCAGGTCGGCCGCGTCGAGATCCCGCAGGAAGCGTTCCTGGCGGTGCTCAGCAACAGCCGTGATTCGTGATCGCAGGTCGGTGACCGGCGTGCGCCATGGCGACGCCGCGTTGTTCCCGATCATCGATCGCCCATCAGGCACCACCGCTCCCGAGGAGCTCGCATGAAATGGTTTGAGACTGCATTGGTCGTCCTGACGCTGCTGACCGGCGTCATCTGGTTGCTCGACAAGCTGGTGCTGGCCAAGCGGCGCGCGCGTCGCGGCGGGCTGATCGAGGAGAAGGAGCCGGTCGCGGTCGACTACGCCAAGGCCTTCTTCCCGGTCCTGTTCGTGGTGCTGATCCTGCGCAGTTTCGTCGCCGAGCCGTTCCGCATTCCGTCCAGTTCGATGATGCCAACGCTGCTGATCGGCGACTTCATCCTGGTCAACAAGTTCAGCTACGGCATCCGGTTGCCGATCACCAACAAGAAGGTCATCGACATCGGCGAGCCGGCACGCGGCGACGTGGTGGTGTTCCGCCCGCCGCAGCACCCCGACCAGGACTGGATCAAGCGCGTGATCGGCCTGCCGGGCGACACGGTCGAGTTCCGCGACAACCAGGTCTTCGTCAACGGCACCCCGTTCGGCTACCAGCGGCTGGGGACCTACGAAGGCGTGGGACGCGGTGCGGAGATGACAGGTGCCTCGCTCTATGAAGAGACGATGCCTGGCCGCAGCCACGAGATCCTGCACATCGACGAGGCCGCGCCGTTCCACATGGGCGAGGGACGCTACGAGGTCCCGCAGGGCCATTACTTCGTCATGGGCGACAACCGCGACCGCAGCGACGACGGCCGCTTCTGGGGTACGCTGCCGGAGACCCAACTGCGCGGCAAGGCGTTCCTGATCTGGATGAACGTCGATTCGCAGGCGCCGGGCTGGGTCGACTGGGGCCGGATCGGCAGCAGCATCCGCTGAGCCGGCGGACGCGACCTAAGGGGAACACCATGAAACGTACGCAACGCGGCATCACCTTGCTGGGCTTCGTCGTCGTGCTGGCGCTCATCGGCTTCTTCGCCTATGTGGGCATGAAGCTGTTTCCGATGTATTCGGAGTACTACAGCGTGCGCTCCGCGCTCAAGGGCCTGGCGGCCGAGCCGGGCATCGCCAGTGCGGACACCGCGCGGATCCGCGAGCTGTTTTTCCGTCGGCTGCAGATCAGCTATGCGGAGACCGTCAAGCCCCAGGACGTGACGATCACCCGCGTGCCCGAAGGCCTGCGCATGGACGTGAACTACGAAGCGCGCAAGCCGTTGATCGGCAATCTCGACGTGGTCGGCCGTTTCCAGGCCACCCAGACGTTCGCAGGCGATGGCGGGCGCGGTTGATCGCCAGCAGGGCCGGTTCGCAGGGCATGTGTTCCGCGACCCGGGGTTGCTGGCGCAGGCGCTGACCCACCGCAGCGCCGGTGCGCCGCACAACGAGCGGCTGGAGTTCCTCGGCGACGCGGTGCTCGGCGCGTTGATCGCCGAGGCGCTGTTCGCGCGCTGTCCCGGCGCCGACGAGGGCACCCTGACGCGGGCGCGGGCCGAACTGGTGCGCGAGTCATCGCTGGCCGCAGTCGCGCGCGACCTCGATCTGGGCGCGCGTCTGGTGCTGGGCCCTGGAGAGATGAAGTCCGGCGGGCATCGTCGCGATTCGATCCTGTCCGACGCGCTCGAGGCGGTGATCGCGGCCGTCTACCTCGATGCCGGCCTGGACACCTGCCGCACGGTGGTGTTGCCGCTGTTCGAGCGCGCATTGACGGCGCTGGCCAGCGGGCGGATCGCCAAGGATGCCAAGACCCGGCTGCAGGAATGGCTGCAGGCGCGGCAGCGTGCGCTGCCGGTCTACGAATTGCTGGCCGAGACCGGCGAGGAACACGCACGGACTTTCATCGTGCGCTGTGTGCTGGCCGATGCCGCGATCGCTGCCGAGGGGCAGGGCAGTTCCCGCCGCGCGGCCGAACAACAGGCTGCCGAGGGCGTGGTCGCGTTGCTCGAAGCCCGCACCTGAGTGCGGCGGACCGTCGCCGCCGGGCGATGCGGGTTTTTCCGTAGAATGCCGGCATGACAGATCCCCATTCCGCGCCGCATCGCGCCGGCTTCGTTGCCGTCATCGGTCGACCCAACGTCGGCAAGTCCACCCTGGTCAACGCGCTCGTGGGCGCCAAGGTCAGCATCGTCTCCAATCGACCCCAGACCACCCGGCACCGTCTGCTGGGCATCGCGACCCTGCCCGAGGGGCAACTGCTGCTGGTCGATACCCCGGGCATCCATCGCGAGCAGAAGCGCGCGATGAACCGGGTCATGAACCGCGCCGCACGCGGTGCGCTGGAAGGCGTGGATGTCGCCCTGCTGGTCGTGGTGGCCGGACGCTGGGACGAAGAGGACACGCTGGCGTTCGATGCGCTGCGCGGCGCCGGCGTGCCGGTGGTGCTGGTGGTCAACCAGATCGACCGGATGAAGGACAAGACCGCGTTGCTGCCGTACCTGCAGCAGGTCGTCGAGGGACGCGAGTTCGCCGGTGTGGTGCCGCTGTCGGCGCTCAAGCGCAATGGCCTGCAGCAACTGGTGTCGACGGTGCTGCCGCTGCTGCCCGAGCAGCCGCCGCTGTATGGCGAGGACGAGATCACCGACAAGAGCCAGCGCTTTCTTGCCGGTGAACTGGTGCGCGAGCAGTTGATGCGCCAGCTCGGCGCCGAATTGCCGTATGCCACGACCGTGGAGATCGAGAGCTTCACGGTCGATGGCGCGATGCTGCGTATCGGCGCGGTGATCTGGGTCGAGCGCGACGGCCAGAAGGCGATCGTCATCGGCAAGGGCGGTGCGCGGCTCAAGGACATCAGCACCAAGGCGCGCCTGCAGATGGAACGGCTGTTCGACGCCAAGGTGTTCCTGGAGACCTGGGTGCGCGTGCGCCAGGGCTGGTCTGACGACGAGGCGGCGCTCAAGGCCCTGGGCTACGGCGAGTGACCGAGGCCTGGGCCATGCACGAACAGGATGAGGCGGCGCGACTGCAAGGCCGTTGCCTGTGCGGCGGGGTGGTCCTGAGCGTGCCCGCCGGCACCCGCGAGGTGCATGCCTGCCACTGCGGGGCCTGCCGCCGTTTCCACGGCAGCTCGGCGCTGCTGCTGCCGGTGGGCACCGCTTTGCGCATCGAGGCCGGCGAGGCGCTGGTGCGCAGGTTCGCGTCCTCCGACTGGGCCGAACGCGCGTTCTGTGCGACCTGCGGCAGCAGCCTGTTCTTTGCGACCACCCGCGATGGCCAGCATTACGTCGCCGCGGGGGTGTTCGATGCGATCCCGGAGGCGCATTTCGCGCTCGAGATCTTTATCGATGCCAAGCCCGACTGGTACAGCCTCGCCGACCCGGACGAGAGTCTGACCGGCGAGGCGTTCTTCGCCCGCATCGGCGCGGGCTGAGGCGACGCCGGACGTCGGTGCGCATCGAGAACGAGCCCGCGTTCGTCCTGCATGCCCGGCCATGGCGGGAGACCAGCCTGCTGGTCGAGGTCCTGAGCCGCGAACACGGACGCCTGGGCCTGGTGGCGCGTGGCGTGCAGGGCCCGAAGAAGCACGTGCTGCGCGCGGCGCTGCAGCCGCTGCAGCATGTGCGGCTGGATGCGCAACTGCGCGGCGAGCTGGCGCAGTTGCGCAGCGCCGAGGCGCTCGACGCCGCGCCGCGGCTGCTCGGCGATGCGATGCTCGCCGGCTTCTATCTCAATGAGCTGGTGCTGCGCCTGGCGCCGCGCCAGGATCCGCTGCCCGAGTTGTACGACGCCTACGCCCGCGTGCGTGGGCGCCTGGCGTTGCCAGGCGAACTGGCCTGGAGCCTGCGCCGGTTCGAGCGCGCCTTGCTCGATGCGCTCGGTGTGGGCCTGCCGCTCGACACCGATGGCGACGGCCGCGCCATCGACCCGGCAGCGCGTTACCTGCTCGACCCCGAACACGGCCCGCGCCGGCTGCACCTCGACGGCGGCGCGGCCTCGCGCAGTGTGGCCGCAACCGGACGCGCCTTGCTCGCGCTGGCCGCCGATGGCGCGGCCCCCGACAGCGAGGACCTCGCTAGCCTGCGACGCGCCTTGCGTGCCGTGCTGGCGCATCACCTGGGCCCGCGAGGCCTCAAATCCTGGGAACTCGCGTCCCAGTTCGCGCGGCGCGGCACAGCGGGCGACCGGTAGCTGCCCGCGCGCTCACGCTGCCGCCAACGTCGCGTCGATGGCGGCGAGAAACCGATGCAGCGCCGGCTCCGATTCCGGCGCGGCGTGCAGGCTGGCGGCGGCTGCGCACAGGCGGTCGGCGCCGACAAAGCCGCAGCCGGCCCGCAGCTTGTGCAGCAGGCTGCGCATGGCGGGGGCATCGCCGCGCCGTGCCGCCAGCACGATGCCATCGCGCGCTTGCGGCAGTTCGCCTAGGAACAGCCCGCGCAGCGCATCGGCGTTGCCGACGTTGCCACCGACGGCCGCCAGCGCGGCCCGCGTGTTCCAGACCACCGGGCGACCGGACGCACAGGGCTCGATGTCGTCGTCGGCGAGCGTCGGGCGCGGCGGCGGGGCCGGGGCGACGACCGGTGCAGCGACCAGACTGCGAATCGCGGCGCGCCAGTTGGCGGCCGTCACCGGCTTGCTCAGCGCGAGCACGAAACCGGCCGCGCGCAGGGCATCGAGCGATTCGCGTTCACGCTCGGCGGTGTGCGCCAGGGCCGGCGTGTCCAGCCCCTGGGCGCGCAGACGGGCGAGCAGCTCGATGCCGCTGCCGTCGGGCAGGTTCGCGTCGATCAGCCAGGCATCGTGGGTATCGGCGGCAGCCAGCGTCAGGGCATCGGCGACCGTTCCGGCCACGTCCACCTCGGCCGGTAGCGCCGACGCTGCGGTGAGCAGGAAACTGCGGCTCGTGGGGTCGTCTTCGACCAGCAGCAATCTGGGCATCGGTCGCTCCATGCGATGAAGGTATCCTGCGGCGATGCCTCGCCGCCTGCTGCCGATCCTACCGCTGTTGCTGGCCTGTGTGCCGGTCGCGCAGGCGCGGACGGTCGAGGCCCGGATCGCGCAGGTCGACACCCCGGTCGCGGCGATGACCCAGGTCCGGCTGACGCTCGACTGGCCTGCCGATGCGCCCAACGGCCGGCTCCGGCTGCGCGCCGCGGACGTCGATGCCGGGGCGTTGGGGTGGCGGCTGCGCGATGTCGATTGGCGATGCCCGCTGAAACGGCTCGTGAACGAGGGGCGCGTGCGATGGCACTGCGAGGGACCCATCCGCGACCGCTCGGGGGCTGCGCTGCGACTCGCGCTCGAGCTCGATGCGCAGGACGTCGATGCCCGCCTGTCGGGTGAGGGGGGCGCCCTGACCCTGGCGCGCCGGGCGGCCACGCCCGAGCGCACGACCATCGACCTCAAGCGCGTCCCGGCGGCCTGGGCGCAGGCCCTGGTGCGCAGCGCATGGGAGGCCGCGCAGCTGCGCAAGGGGCGTCTGGATGGCGCACTGCGGATCGATGCGCCGGATGCGCAGCCGCTGCGCGTCGCTGGCACCCTGGCCGTGCACGATCTTGCGCTGGAGACCGCCGATGGTGCGATCGCGACCGAAGGCGTCGCCGCCGACCTGCGGCTCGATCTGCGTCTGCCCGATGCCGGTCCCGCGCTGCGGCTGGACGGCACGCTGCACGGGGGCGAGTGGCTGTTCGGTGCGGCGTATCTGGCCTTGCCACCCGCGCCGATCGGGATCGGCCTCGACCTCCAGCGCCGGGCCGACGGCGGTTGGGCGTTGCCGCGTCTGGCCTGGCACGACGGCGATACGCTGCAGCTTGACGGCGCCGGTGCGCTGTCGGCTGACGGCGCACTGCAGGTGCTCTCGCTCGATGCGACCAGCCGAGATGCCCATGCGCTGCCGGCGCGCTATCTATCCGGCTGGCTCGGCCCGGCTGGGCTGTCGGGGCTATCGCTGCAGGGCGGGTTCGACGCGTCGCTGGCGTTGGCCGGCGGCGTGTTGCGCACGGCGGACCTGCGCTTGCGCGGCCTGGACATCGGCGATGCGCAGGCGCGGTTCCGCTTCGACCGCATGCACGGCGCGCTGCGCTATTCGGCGTCCACGCCGGTGCACAGCACCTTCGCCTGGCAAGGCGGGGCGCTGTACGGCATGCCGTTCGATGCGGCGGCCTGGAGTCTGGAAAGCGCGGGGGGGCGTCTGCGGTTGCGCGAGCCGGTCGCGCTGTCGTTCCTCGGCGGCGAGGTCGGGTTCGAGGCGCTGGCGCTGGAACTGCCCGGGCACGCGGAGCGCGACGGCGACGGCCTGCGGATGCGCACCGCATTGCGGCTCGACGGCCTGGACATCGGTCGGCTGGCGCAGGCGTTGGCCTGGCCGGCATTCGAAGGCCGCCTGAGCGGCCACATCCCGACGGTGCGCTATGCAGACAACCGGATCGACTTCGAGGGCGGGTTGGCGATGCAGCTCTTCGATGGCCGCATCGATGTGTCGTCGTTGTCGATCGAGCGGCCGTTCGGGGTCGCGCCGACGGTGACCAGCGACCTGGCGTTGCAGGGGCTGGATCTGCAGGCGCTGACCGGCGTGTTCGGCTTCGGCAGCATCGAAGGGCGCCTGCACGGACGGATCGACGGGCTGCGCCTGGTCGACTGGGGCGCCACCGCATTCGATGCCGAGCTGCACACCGAACGCACGCCCGGGGTGCGTCAGCGCATCAGCCAGCGGGCGGTGCAGGACATCTCCAGCGTCGGCGACGCCTCGTTCGTCACCAGCCTGCAGGGCAAGGCAATCGCGCTGTTCGACGACTTCGGCTATCGCGGCATCGGCATCTCCTGCCGGCTGCGCAATCAGGTCTGCGCAATGGGCGGCCTGCATTCAGCGGGCAACGCCTTTACTATCGTCGACGGCGCGGGCCTGCCGCGGCTCGACGTCGTCGGTTACAACCGCGACGTCGACTGGCCGACGTTGGTCGAGCGCCTGGCTGCCGCCGCTGGCGGCGACGTGGCTCCGGTCATCGACTGAGCGCCACGCCCCGTATCGAGACAGGAGAACACCCGATGGCGCGTTGGATGGGATTGCCGGCCGTGGCCGCGCTCGCACTGACTGCATGCGTGACGATCAACGTCTATTTTCCCGCCGCCGAGGCCAAGGAGGCGGCGCGCGAGTTCGTCGAGAACGTGATCGGCGACACGCCGGCCGCGCAGCCGCCTGCGCCGTCGACGACGCCGGGCGGCGGCATGGCCCAGCGCGGCACGGGCTTCGATCCGTGGATGCTGCTGGGCATCGGCACCGCCCAGGCGCAGACCCCGGATGTCACGATCCGCACGCCGGCGATCCAGGCGATCCAGTCGCGCATGGAGCAGCGTTTCAACGGCACGCTGCGGCCGCATTTCGATTCCGGTGCGCTCGGCTTCGGCAGCAATGGCCTGATCGTGGTCCGCGATGCCTCGCAATTGCCGATCAAGGACCGGGTCGCGGTCAACACCGCGGTCGCCGACGACAACCGCGACCGCCAGGCGGTGTACCGCGAGATCGCGGTTGCCAACGGTCATCCCGAATGGGAGTCGCAGATCCGCGACGTGTTCGCGCGCCAGTGGATCCAGAGCGCGCGTCCGGGCTGGTGGTATCAGCAGGGCGGGACCTGGACGCAGAAGTAAGCTCTTCTCGAGTACGGAACGGGTTCGGCTTCGGATGGGTGGCGGCCTGCCGGCCGGAAGCCGCTTTCCCCTCGGCAAGTCCGCTGCGCGGTCCGGCTACGCGAAGCACGCGTAGCGTTCGCATGGAGTCGCGGCATGCCGCGCACTCCATGCTGACCTGCCTTGACTCGGGCGCGCCTCGCTGCAGAACCGGGATTCAAACCCGGGGTCAGAGTGCAGTTTCGCCTCGCGAAACTGCACTCTGACCCCGGTTGACCTCAGCTTTCCTTCTGCGTCTACCCGAAGTCGGGTTGCAACCGTCCATGGCAGCGACCTGCCGGCTGGTGGCCGCGTCGAGCGCGCCATGGATGGCGCGCGCCCGAGTCAAGGCAGGATGCCTTGCCGAGGGAAAAGCGGCTTCCGGCCGGCAGGTCGCTGCCCATCCGAAGCCAATCGCGCATCGTAGGTTTCGCCGGCCCGGTCCGACGGAGTGCCGGCTTCTGCGACAATACGCGGCCTTTCCGCCCGCAGCCTTCGCCACGTGGCCCGCAAACGCCTCGATCAGACTCCTTTCCAGGTCGACATCCTCGACCTGACCCACGATGGCCGCGGTGTCGCGCGGCTGCCCGACGGCAAGGCCGTATTCGTCGCCGGGGCGCTGCCGGGCGAGCAGGTCGTCGCCCAGCGCACCGCGCGCTCGCGCAGCTTTGACGAGGCGGTGACGCTCGAGGTGCTGCGGCCTTCCGAACACCGGATTGCGCCGCGCTGCGCGCATTTCGGCGTCTGTGGCGGCTGCGTATTGCAGCATCTCGACGCCGAGCAGCAGATCCAGGCCAAGCAACGCGTGCTGCGCGAGAACTTCGAGCGCATCGGTCATGTCACGCCGCAGCGCTGGATGGCACCGCTGGTCGACCGCGCCTGGGGCTACCGCCGCAAGGGCCGCTTCTCGGTGCGGCGCGTGGAGAAGAAGGACAAGACGCTGGTGGGCTTCCGCGAGCGCGATCCGCGCTTCGTCGCCGACCTGCACGAATGCCACACCGTGATCCCGCCGATCGGCGCCGCGATCCCGGCGCTGTGCGCGCTGGTCGACGGCCTCGATGGCCGCGGCGACATTCCGCAGATCGAATTCATCGCTGGCGACCCGACCCCCGAGTTCGACGGCGTGGCGCTGGTGTTCCGCCATCTGCAGCCGCTGGGCGAGCGCGACCTGGCGGCGCTGACCGCCTTCGGCCAGCAGCAGCGGATGGCGATCTTCCTGCAGCCGGGCGGCAACGACAGCGTGCATCCGCTGTGGCCGCAGGCGCCGGCGCTGGCGTTCCGGCTCGAGGCCTGGGATGTGGAGCTGAAGTTCCGGCCGCTGGATTTCATCCAGGTCAATGCGGGTCTCAACGGCACGATGATCGCGCGCACGCTCGACCTGCTGGACGTGCAACCCGACGACCGTGTGCTCGACCTGTTCTGCGGTCTGGGCAACTTCACGCTGCCGCTGGCGCGTCGCGTGCGCGAGGTCGTTGGTGTCGAGGGCGAGGCCGGGCTGGTTGCGCGCGCGCGGGAGAACGCCGCGCACAACGGCCTGGACAACGCGCAGTTCCATGCCGCCGATCTGACCCAGGACCAGCGCGGCGCGCCGTGGATGCGTCAGGGCTTCGACAAGCTGCTGCTCGACCCGCCGCGCTCGGGCGCGATCGATGTGCTGCGCCAACTGCCGCTCGAACGTTTCGCCCGCATCGTCTACGTCAGCTGCCACCCAGCGTCGCTGGCGCGCGATGCCGGCTATCTGGTCAACGAGCGCGGCTGGCGGCTCATCGACGCCGGGGTGATGGACATGTTCCCGCAGACCGCGCACGTCGAATCGATCGCGGTGTTCGAGAGGACGTAGCGCCATGGCAGTCGAAATCGAACGCAAGTTCCTGGTGACGTCCGACGCGTGGCGCAATGCCGCGCATGCGGTGGTGCCGATGGCGCAGGGCTACCTCAATGACATGGCCGCGCTCGACAGTGGGGCGCAGAAGGCCTCGGTGCGGGTGCGCATCGAGGGCGAGGCGGCGTTCGTGAACATCAAGTCGCGCGCGATCGGGCATACCCGGCAGGAGTTCGAGCTGCCGCTGCCGATCGCCGATGCGCACGCGCTGCTGACGCTGTGTGTCGGCGGCCGGGTCGAGAAGCGCCGACATCTGGTGCAGCACGGCGACCACCTGTGGGAGGTCGACGAGTTCCTCGGCGACAACGCCGGGCTGGTCGTGGCCGAGATCGAGCTGGACGACGCCAGCGAGGCCTTCGCGCGGCCCGAGTGGCTGGGCGAGGAGGTCACCGACCACAAGCGCTACTACAACCTGGCGCTCGCCGCGCATCCGTTCTCCCGCTGGGACGCTGCGGAACGCGATTGAGGCACGCGCGCGGCCGGTGACCGGCGCATGATGCGCGCATGAGAATCGATATCTGGTCCGACGTCGTCTGTCCCTGGTGCTGGATCGGCAAGCGCCGCCTGCAACGCGCCATCGCCCTGCTGGGCGACGACGCGCCGACGATCGACATCCATTGGTATCCCTTCCTGCTCGACCCCGACGCCGACGCCACGCCGGTGCCGCTGCGCGAGGCCTATGCGCGCAAGTTCGGCGGCGCCGAGCGCACCGCGCAGTTGCTGGCGCAGACCCAGGCCACCGCCCGCGCCGAAGGCCTGCCGTTCAATTTCGATCGCGGCCAGGTCCGTGTGACCACGCTGCCGGCGCACCGGCTGCTGGCGCTGGCCGCGCGCGAGGGCGACCCCGACGCGGTCGGTGAGGCGTTGTTCCACGCCCACTTCGCGCAAGGCCGCAATCTGGCCGATACCGAGGTGCTGGTGGAGGCGGGTGCAGCCGGTGGACTCGACGCGGCGCGCGTGCGAGCCTTGTTGGCCGGCGACGAAGGCGAGGCCGAGGTGCGGGCACAGATCGCGCAGGCCCAGGCGATGGGCATCCGCGCCGTGCCGACCTTCGTCTTCGATGGGCGGCTGGCGGTGCAGGGCGCGCAGCCGCCCGAGCAACTCGCCGCGACCTTGCGCCAGGCGCTGGCCGCCGCAGCACCTGCGTCGGCAGCCGGTGCCGCTTGCGGGCCGGACGGCTGCGCCTGAACACCGTGGTGCGCACGCCCGGCGCGATGCGCGCATCTGCGACAATGCCCGTCTGCGCCGCCCGGCGCGCTCGATGGAGATGTCCGCAATGCTCGTGATCGGCGTGGCCGGCACCGAACTCACCGCGCAGGAGCGCGACTGGCTGCAGCACGATGCCTGCGCCGGCGTGATCCTGTTCAAGCGCAACGTTGCTTCGCGCGCGCAGATCGCAGAACTGGCCGCCGCGATCCGTGAGGCCGCGCCGCGCCCGCAGCTGATCTGCGTCGATCAGGAAGGCGGCCGCGTGCAGCGCTTCGTGGACGGTTACACGGCGCTGCCGCCGCTGGCCGGCTTCGGCGTGCAGTACCGGACCGATCCCGATGCGGCGCTCGTCCAGGCGCGCGCGCATGCGCGGCGCATGGCCGAGGAAGTGCGCGGCAGCGGGGTCGACCTGAGCTTCGCGCCGGTGGTCGATGTCGGCCATGGCAACCTCGCGATCGGCGACCGAGCGTTCTCGGACGATCCGCAGATCGTCGCTGCGCTGACGCGCGCCTACGTCGACGGCATGCACGAGGCGGGCATGGCGGCCACGCTCAAGCACTTCCCGGGCCACGGCTCGGTCCGCGAGGACACCCACTTCGACCAGGCGGTCGATCGTCGCAGCCTCGAGGAGATTCGCGCGCACGACCTGGTGCCGTTCGTCGCCGGCATCGACGCTGGCGCCGACGCGGTGATGCTCGCGCACGTGACCTATCCGCAGGTCGCGCCGGAGCCGGCGGGGTACTCGCCGCGCTGGATCGAGACCATCCTGCGCGGTGAGCTGGGCTTTCGCGGCGTCGTGTTCTCCGACGACATCGGCATGGCCGCCGCGTTCTCGGCCGGCGGCATCAAGGCGCGCGTCGATGCGCACCTCGATGCCGGCTGCGACGTGGTGCTGGTCTGCCATCCCGAGCTCGTCGCCGAATCGCTCGCCGCCGTCGAAGGCCGCGCGCTCAACACCATGGCGCTGACCGGCCTGATCGGTCGCGGCCCCCTCGGCTGGGACGGCGCGCTCGCCGCAACTGCCCATCGCAACGGAGACATCGCATGAACATCCCCCGGCTCGACGACGTGCTCGACAGCGCGGATCTGCTGTTCGACCGCGACGTGCTCGACGAGGCGATCGAAGCGATGGCCGACGGCATCGCCGACGACTACGGCGACGACGAGGTGCCGCCGCTGTTCATCACGGTGATGCACGGCGGCATGCCGTTCGCCGCGCAACTGGCGTTCGCGCTGGGCGAGCGCGAGCTGGATCTGCAGTTCGACTATCTGCATGCCACCCGCTACCGCGGCGCGACCACCGGGTCGGGTCTGGCCTGGCTGCATCGTCCGGCCACGCCGCTGCAGGGTCGGCGTGTGCTGCTGGTCGATGACATCCTCGACGAAGGCCATACGCTCAAGGCCGTGCGGCACTGGTGCGAGGACCAGGGGGCGAGCGAGGTCCGCGTCGCGGTGCTCGCGGTCAAGGTGCACGACCGCTGCGTCGAGGGCGTGGAAGCCGACTACGTCGGCGTCGAAGTGCCCGACCGCTACGTGTTCGGCTACGGCATGGATTTCCACGAGCAGGGACGCAACCTGCCGGGGATCTACGCACTCGCCGACTGAGCATCGGACCGCCCCGGCACTGCACCGGGGCAGCGGCGGCCAGGCGCTATCATCCCGGTCCCGCGTCGCCCGGCGCCTGACGAGATATCGCGATGACCGCATCCATCGACCTGGCCGTGATCGGCGGTACCGGGCTGTACGCGCTGGCCGAGCTGCAGGATGTCGAGGCGCACCAACCGGTGACGCGCTACGGCGGCCTGTCCGGTCCGGTGCGGATCGGCACCCTGGACGGCCGCCGCGTCGCATTCCTGGCGCGCCACGGCGAGGGCCACTCGCTGCCGCCGCACCGCATCAACTACCGCGCCAATCTCGCCGCGCTGCAGGCGCTGGGTGCCTCGCGCGTGCTCGCGCTCAATACCGTGGGCGGCATCACCGAACGATTCGGACCGCGCGTGCTGGCCTGCCCCGACCAATTGATCGATTACACCTGGGGCCGGGTGTCGACCTACTGCGAGGAAGAGGGCAGCGAGGTACTGCACGTCGATTTCGGCGATCCGTACACGCCGGCGCTGCGGCGGGCGGTCGTCGCTGCGGCCGGGCGCGCGGGCGTGGCGCTGGTCGATGGCGGCTGCTATGGGGCCACCCAGGGCCCGCGGCTGGAAACCCGCGCCGAGATCGCGCGCCTGCGCCGCGACGGCTGCGACCTGGTCGGCATGACCGGCATGCCCGAGGCGGGTCTGGCGCGTGAGCTCGGTCTGGACTATGCGTGCCTGGCCATCGTCGCCAACTGGGCGGCCGGCGCCGGCCCCGAGGTCGACGAGGTCATCACCTTCGAGGACGTGCTGGCCAACGTCGCTGCGGCCTCGTCCGGCATTCCGGCCCTGTTGCGGGCGTTGCTCGCGTCTTGATTGCCACGGCGGTTGCATGCTTTGCATACTCGACCCGCCGGCCGCCCCTTGCAGGCAGGCCGGTATCACGTATCCAGACGAGGTCAGACGTTCATGCAATACGGCACAGTGAAGTGGTTCAACGATGCGAAGGGATTCGGGTTCATTGCGCCCGAGGACGGCAGTGCGGACGTGTTCGTCCATTTCTCGGCGATCAACTCGAGCGGCTTCCGCTCGCTGCAGGAGGGGCAGCGGGTGAGCTACGAGGTGACGCAGGGACCGAAGGGGGCGCAGGCCTTGGGTGTGGCGCCGGTCGCCTGACTGCGCTCGCACGCAGTCACAGAAAAGCCCCGCGCCAGCGGGGCTTTTCCTTGTAGAGGCTGCGCAATGCAGGCTGGTGAGGCCATGGGCATCGATCAACGTGCGCCGATGCCGTTGAGCAACAGGTCGATCATGTGGGGCGTGCGCGATTTCGATGACGCGTCCTGCTCTGCGGCAAGCGATATCGCGGTCGCCACATACACCAGATCATCGAAGCTGACATCGCGGCGGATCGTACCGGCGTCCTGCGCACGGCGGAGCAAGCGCTGTCCTTCTGCGGTCATGGCATCGCAGCCGGGCGTGCCGCCTTTCTGGAGCACCGTTCCCAGCGAGGCCGCCAGGTCGCGGTAGAGGTTGGTGTCCGCGACCAGGTCCTCGAGATACGCGCGCAACGCGCTGTTGGGATCGAGCGCTGCACTGCGTGCATGGCTCGACTCGGCCAGGGACACGAAGCGCGCGCTACACGCGGCTGCCAGCAGGGCTTCGCGTGTCGGGAAGCGGCGATACAGCGTGCCGATGCCGACGCCGGCGCGTTTGGCCACGTCTTCCAGCGAAGCGCCGGCCCCTTTCTCCAGAAAAACGGCTTCGGCCGCGGCGAGGATGCGTTCGCGGTTGCGTTGCGCGTCTGCGCGCAGCGGGGAGGGATCGGTCATTTTTCTCGTCTCGCCACTTGCCAAGTGGAGGATACCTCCATATCTTAATCGGAGGAATCCTCCACTTACGGCAAGGGCCGAAGACATGAACAAGCGATTCGAGAACAAGGTGGTCGTCATCACCGGAGGCAGCGATGGCATCGGTCTGGTCACGGCCCGGCACTTCGCCGCGGAAGGTGCGCAGGTGTACATCACGGGGCGCCGCCAGCCGCTGCTCGACGAGGCGGTGACGGCCATCGGCCACGGCGCCATTGGCGTGCAGGGGGATGTCGCCAGTTCCGCCGATCTGGACCGGCTCTATGCCCGGATCCAGCACGACCATGGCAAGGTCGATGTCGTCTTCGCCAATGCGGGCATTCACGAGAGCATGCCGCTCGAGACGATCGACGAGGCGCATGTCGATCGCATGCTCGGCGTCAATCTCAAAGGTCTGATCTTCACCGTGCAGAAGGCGTTGCCGCTGATGGCGGCGGGCGGCGCGGTCGTGCTGATGGGCTCGTCAGCCGGCAGCAAGGGCATTCCCGACCAGTCGCTCTACAACGCCAGCAAGGCGGCGGTCCGCTCGCTGGCGCGCAGTTGGACGGTCGATCTGAAAGAACGGGGCATTCGCGTCAACACCATCGCACCCGGCGGCACCGAGACACGTCTGATCCGTGGCTTCCTGGATGCCCAAC
The DNA here is from genome assembly GCF_014192745.1 of Luteimonas sp. RC10. Taxonomy (GTDB): domain Bacteria; phylum Pseudomonadota; class Gammaproteobacteria; order Xanthomonadales; family Xanthomonadaceae; genus Luteimonas. The sequence goes on along the minus strand of NZ_JACHYJ010000004.1, from coordinate 47,443 downwards.
CGGGATTCGAGGACACGTTGGTTCAGGCGGTGCCGCTCGGACGGTTGGGGCAACCCGATGAGATCGCACGTGCCGTTCTGTTCCTGGCATCGACCGAGAGCAGCTACGTCGCAGGTGCCGAGTTGCTGGTGGATGGGGGCTACGTCGCCGTCTGACGCCATCAAGCCGCGCGGTGTGGTCGCGAAGCAGTCCGGCGCGGCGACTGTCGCGCTGGGGGTCAGCAGCGCGACGGGCGCTCGCTCATCGTGGACCGTCGCAGTCGGTCCAGTGCGCCCCTCTGGGGGTGTGGCCGATGCCTGGGTTGAAACTGTTGGTCGGGTCGAGCGCGCGATAGAACGCGGCCAGCGCCGGCTTGGCGGGGTAGAGATGGCCGACATTGTGTTCGGCCGGGTACTCGGCGCCGCGTGCGTCGAGCAGGGCCCACATCGCATGCTCGATCGCCAGCGGGTCGTGGCCGGCCTTGACGATGTAGTCCTGGTGGAAGACATGGCACAGGAAGTGCCCGTAGTACAGCCGGGTGGCGAGTACGGACGCGATCGCGGGCGGCAGCGTCTCGACCCAGTCGCGATCGTTGCGGCGCAGTGCGATGTCGAGCGCGACGATGTCGGCGACCTGGCGCCGATGCACCTCGCGGTAGCGGACCGCCGCGCCAGCGATCGCGAAGCGATGCAGGAAGGCCTTGCGGCCCTCGTCGGCGGTACAGCGGAACCAGCTGCCCGATGTACCGGCGGCGAAATGGCGATCCAGGAACGCCTCGGTCGCGGCCGTCTGCGTGGTGCCGACCTTGAGCAGCAGATGGTGCGCATAGCGGTCGCGGAAGTCGCGCAGCCGGCGCGGCAGGTGGTCGGGCAGCAGCGAGACCAGCGCCTGCAGCGCCCGGTCGCTGGCGCCGCGCAGGCCGATACGCTCGAGCACGCCGTCGACCCGGCTCTTGAGCGCGAACGCCGCCGGAACCTTGTCGGTGCCGAAGCGGTCGATCAGCAGGAACACGTCCTTGCCGTACTGCGCGCCGATGTCGAATGCATCGCGGTGCACGTACTCGCCGGCGATCGGCAGGTCGCCCGGCATGCTCAGCAGGTGACGGCGGATCGCGGTGAGGTCGTCAGGGTCGTTGCTGCCGATGTAGAACACGGTCGCCGGCTCGCGCGGGAAGGTGTCGAGCCGCACCGCGAACACCGCCAGCCGGCCGGCGGAGCCGGAGGCCTCGTGCAGTCGTGCGGGATCGGCGTTATAGCGTGCCGGTGTGGGCGCATCGACGTCGCGTACGTCGTGCGCGTAGCGCCGGTCGGAGGCGACGCGGTCCGGCGGGTCGTGGACGTCGCAGGTCCGATAGTTGCCGGCCTCCAGTCGCGCGAGCATCGTTTCGGGGTCGTCGCCCAGCTCGATGCCCAGATGGTTGACCAGCCGCAGCCTGCCGTCGGCGTCGCGCTGCGCAAACAGCGCCAGTTCGGTGTAGGCCGGACCGCGGCGCACCAGCGCGCCGCCGGAGTTGTTGCACACACCGCCGAGCACCGAGGCGCCGATACACGACGAGCCGATCACCGAATGCGGCTCGCGGTCGAGCGGTGCGAGCGCCTGCTCCAACCGGTCGAGCGTCGCGCCGGGCAGGCAGACCACCTGGCGACCGCCGTCCAGCAATTGGATGCCCACCAGCCGCAGCGTGTTGACCAGCACGATGCCGCGGTCGTAGTCATCGCCGTCGGGCGTCGAGCCGCCAGTCAGGCCGGTATTGGCCGCCTGCATGAGCACGATCGCGCCAGCGTCGAAGACTGCCTGCAGCACGTGCCACAGGTCCACCAGGCTGCCCGGGCGAACGACCGCGAGCACCGGTCCGTCGCCGAAGCGGTAGCCCTTGCGATAGCGCCGCGTCGCTCGCGCGCCGGTCAGTACGTGACCATGGCCGACGATGCCGCGCAGCCGGTCGAGCAGGGCCGGCACGTCGGCATGTGCGCTCATCTTGGCGGTGCCGCCAGCGTGTCGGGGCCGATGGCCGCGATGTCGCGCGTGCCGGTCAGCGTCATCGCCACGCGCATCTCCTGCTGCAGCAGGTCGAGCAGGTGCGCCACCCCGGCCTGGCCGGCCGCGGCCAGCGCGTAGACGAACGCGCGGCCCAGCAACACCGCATTGGCGCCCAGTGCCAGCATCCGCACGATGTCCAGCCCGCTGCGCACGCCCGAATCGGCGAGGATCTTCAGCGACCCGCCGACCGCGTCGGCAATCGCCGGCAGTGCATGCGCGGTCGACAGCACGCCGTCGAGCTGGCGTCCGCCGTGGTTGGAGACGACGATGCCATCGGCACCGAAGCGGACCGCGTCGCGCGCATCGTCGGGGTCGAGGATGCCCTTGATGACCATCGGCCCGCGCCAGAACGCGCGGATCCACTCCAGGTCCTTCCACGAGATCGACGGGTCGAAGTTCGCGCCCAGCCAGCCGATGTAGTCGGACAGTCCGGTCGCGGCGCCGCGGTAGGCGGAGATGTTGCCCAGGTCGTGCGGCCGCCCACGCAGGCCGACGTCCCAGGCCCAGCGTGGATGGGTAGCGGCCTGCCACAGACGGCGCAGCGCCGCGTTGGGGCCACTCATGCCCGAGTGCGCGTCGCGGTAGCGCGCGCCGGGCGTGGGCATGTCGACCGTGAATACCAGCGTGGTGCAACCGGCGGCCTGTGCGCGTTCGAGCGCGGCGCGCATGAAGCCGCGGTCGCGCAGCACGTACAACTGGAACCACATCGGCCGGTCGATCGCCGGTGCGACTTCCTCGATCGCACACACCGACACCGTCGACAGCGTGAACGGGATGCCGCGCGAGGCCGCCGCGCGTGCGGCCTGGACCTCGCCGCGGCGTGCGTACATGCCGCTCAGTCCGACCGGCGCGAGCGCCGCGGGGAACGCCAGCCGCTCGCCGAACAGTTCGGTCGACAGGTCCAGCTCGGCGACGTCGCGCAGCACGCGCTGGCGCAGCGCGATGCCTTCCAGATCAGCAACGTTGCGGCGCAGGGTCTGTTCGGCATAGGCGCCGCCGTCGATGTAGTGGAACAGGAACGGTGGCAGCCGTCGCTGGGCGGCGGCGCGGTAGTCGGTCGAGGCGGCGATGATCATGACGGCAGCCTTCAGGCGTGCGAGGGGGGCAGGCGCGAGGCGCGGGCGCGGCGTGCCTCGTTCTCGTCGAGTTCGCGCAGCGAGGTGTGCACGAAGGCCAGATGGGTGTGTGCGGCGGCGCGGGCGCCTTCGGGGTCGCCAGACAGCACGGCGTCGCGCATCGCCCGGTGCTGCAGCAACAGCGGCTCGAACGTGCGCGCCGAGACATAGAGCGTTTCCCGGCTCTGCGAAATGTTGGTCTGCAGCAACTCGAACATCCCGCGCATGACCTGCAGCAGCACCAGATTGTGCGAGGCCTCGGCGATCGACAGATGGAACGCGGCATCGGCGCGCGCTTCGCCGGCCGGATCGTGGCGACCATGCAGCGCCGCCATCGCGTCGAAGGCATCGGCGATTCGTGCGCGGTCGTCGTCGGTCGCGCGCAGCGCGGCATGCCAGGAGGCCATGCCCTCCAGCCCGTGCCGGATCTCGAGCACGTCGTAGCGGTACTCCGGATCGCTGCGGAACACGCCGAGGAACGGCTGCAGCGGTGCGATGCGCGGCGATGCGTCGGCGCCGTGCGTGCACAAATAGGTGCCGCCGCCCTGGCGCGCATACAGCACGCCCTGGCTGGCCAGGCGGGCGATCGCCTCGCGCAAGACGGTCCGCGACACGCCCAGTTCGAGCGCGAGTGCGCGTTCGGCCGGCAGGCGGTCGCCAGGACGCAACTGGCGCGCGTCGATCAGCGCCAGCACGCGGTCTGCAACCTGGTCGGACAAACGCAAGCGACGCGCGCCAATGGTGTCTGGGCGGGTGGCGGGAGGGGGAATGCGCATTCGGGACTCGTCCATGTCAGGTCGCCTGCAGCGGATGACGATGCCGGGCATCGTCGCGGTGGGTTGCGATCAACCGTGAGGGTTCGCCCATCTGCGTTGAGCACGCACCATAAATTGGTGCGACCAATCAACGGAAAATAGACGGATCGCAGGCGAGAGTCTAACGATTCTTGCGCATTCATCGTCAACAGGACCGAGTCGCGGTCAATTGGTCACACCAATGGTGCGTCGATGCTCGGAGCGAATGCACGGCGATCGCGACGCAGACAGGGCTGTCGGCAGGCGCCGTGGCCTGACATGCGACGGGGCCGCCACGCGCGGACCTGCCGCGCTAACAGTGTCAGCCCGCGCCGGCGATGTGCGCACGCAGCCACTGGTGCGCCGGGTCGCGATGGACGCGTTCGGGCCAGAGCATCAGCAGGTCGAAGCCGGGAATGTCGATCGGCGGGGCGACCACCCGCAGCGCCGGGTTCGCCTGGACCAGGCGTGACGGCAGCATCGCCACCAGGTCGGTGCTCTCCAGCAATGCCGGCATCGCCAGGAACTGCGGCACCGACAGCACGACGCGACGGGCCATGCCGCGCGCGGCGAGCGCGCGGTCGGTCGCACCCTCGAAGCCGCCGCCATCCGGCGAGACGATCGCATGGTCGAGCTTGCAGAACTGCGCCAGCGTGGGGCGACGCTTCAACCCGGGATGGCCGGCGCGCCCGACCAGCACGTAGCGCTCGGTGAACATGCGGCGCCAGCGCAGCGTGGGCGGCGCCTCGGTATCGGTCAGGAAGGCGAGGTCGATCTCATCCTGCGCCGCACTGGTGGCCATCTGTCCCGGCGGCCGTTGCACGACCGCCAGGCGCATGCCGGGCGCGGCGGCCCGCAGTGTGGCCAGCGCCGGGCCGAGCACCGTCAGCACGCCGTAGTCGAAGGCAGCGACGCGCCAGGTCTGGCGGGCAAGGGCAGGCGTGAAGGGTGGGGCGGGTGCGACCGCCTGCGCCAGCGCCGCCAGCGCCTGCCGCAGCGGTTCGCGCAGCGCGTCGGCACGTGCGGTCGGGCGCATGCCCCGCGGTCCTGGCAACAGCAACGGATCGTCAAAGAAGTCCCGCAACCGTGCGAGCTGCGCGCTGATGGTCGGCTGCGCCAGATGCAGCCGCTGCGCCGCGCGGGTTACGTTGTGCTCGACCAGCAACGCGTCGAGCGTGCGCAGCAGGTTGAGGTCGAGGCCTTGCAAGGTATTGCGCATGACGATACCTGGAATGGCGAGAATCCATTTCAACTATAGGGGGTCGCTGGCTACCTTGCGCGCAGTCCTCCTGTGAGCTGCGCCGATGCACGTCCTGCTGGTCCATGCCCATCCCGAACCGACTTCGATGACCCGTCGCCTGGTCGATATCTCGGCCGAATGTCTGTCCGCGCAAGGCCACACGGTGACGCACTCCGATCTGTATGCGGCCAACTGGAAGGCGGTGTTCGATGCCGACGACTTTCCCGATCGCGTCGATCCCGAGCGCTTGTCGTTCGTGGCCGAATCGCGCCATGCCTTTGCCAACGACCACCAGACGCCCGATGTGGTGGCCGAGCAACGCAAGCTGATGGCGGCCGATGCGGTGATCCTGCATTTCCCGCTGTGGTGGTTCGGCATGCCCGCGATCATGAAGGGCTGGATCGACCGGGTCTGGGCCTACGGGCTGGCCTACGGCTATCGTGACGCCGGCAACGCCTACCGCTACGGAGACGGTGGGTTTGCGGGCAAGCGAGCATTGCTCGCGGTGTCGGTCGGCGGCCCCGAGATCGACTACTCGCCCCGGGGCATCAACGGCCCGCTGGAGCAGTTGCTGTTTCCGATCACCCACGGCGCCCTGTTCTTTCCGGGCATGCAGGTGCTGCCCACGTTCGCGGTCTACGGCGCGGGTACTCTCGATGCGGCGGGCCTGGCGTCGGCGTCGCAGGCATGGCGGTTGCGGCTGGCCGGGTTGTTCGAGCAGGCGCCGATCGCGTTCCGCGCGCAGAACGGCGGCGACTATCCCGACCGCCACGTGCTGGCCGCCGAGGTCGCGCCCGGCCGCAGCGGGCTGATGGCGCATATCGCCGATGCGGCGATCGCGGATATGGACGCCGAGGTGGGGCACTGATCTGCGGCGCGCTGCGCTCGACCCGGTTGCGCAGCGCACACGCCCGCCTTGAGCTCAGTGCGATCGCCCGATGAACGGCGTGCAGTGGAGGAAGTCGCCGGATTCGAGGCAATCGATCACGAAACCGGCGACCTCGTCCCGGGTGACCGAGCGCAGTTGCAGCGACGGCGGCACGGACAGCGCGACCTGCCAGTCGCCGCGTCCGCGGCGCGCGGTGAACGGCGCGGGCCGCACCAGCGTCCAGTCCAGCCCCGACGCCTGGATCAACGCCTCCTGGCGCTCCTTGTCGGCATAGCGGTGGCGGGTGACGAGCGGAAAGATGAGGCGGTTGTACAGCCAGCCGCCGTGTCCGCGTGTCTCGCCCGTGCCCACGCCGGTGATCGCGACCAGGCGCCGCACGCCAGTGGCGTGCATCGCCGCGATCGCGGCACGCGTCGCGTCGGAGAACACGGTGGTCGGCCCCGGGCTGCCGACACCCAGGCTCATCACCACCGCGTCGTGCGCGGCCATGCGCTCGGCCAGGAAGCCGGTGTCGTCGGGCCGGCCGACGGCGATGTCGATGCCCGGCGTGGCGGTGAGCCGATCCGCCGATCGCGTCTGTGCGGTGACACGGTGGCCGCGTGCCACCGCCTGCGCGACCAGCCGCGTGCCCACGCCGCCCGACGCGCCGATGACGAATATGCGCATTGCTGTCCCTGCGAAGATGGTGCCGGCCGACAGTCTCGCCGATGCCGGGGCGATGCGGCCAGGTCGCGGGCGGTATGGATGCGCCCGCCCGCGACCGGTGTTGCCTCAGCGCGCGGGCGGCTGCCAGCGCAGCGCCAGTCCGTACTCGCGTCCGGGCTGGCGATACCACGCCACCGTCTCGTAGTCCTTGTCGAGCAGGTTGGTCGCCCGCGCCTCGAGCGTCCAGGCCGGTGCGAATGCCCACGCTGCGCGCAGGTCGAGCGTGCCGTAGCCGCCAACGCGGAGGGTGTTGGCGGGATTGTCGTAGCGACTGCCGGCGCCGCGCAGCGTGGTGCCGATGCGCAGATCGCCGAAGCTGCGGTCGATGTCGAGTCGGCCGCTGTTGCGCGCGCGTCGGGCGAGCAGGTTGTCGCGGTCATCGCCCTCGCTGCGGTCGCGCGGGTCGACGTGACTCAGTTCGGTCGACAGATCCCAGCCGGCGAGGGTGGTCGCGAACGTCAGTTCGGCGCCACGGATGCGGGCCTCGTCGATGTTGCTGCCGCGACCGACATAGTCCGGCGGCGGATAGACGAACACGATCAGATCGTCGATGCGGCTTTCGAAGACATCGAACGACCAGCGCCACTGGGCTGCGTGCTGCGAGAGCCCCAAGTTCACGCTCTTGGCGCGTTCCGGCTTCAGGTCCGGACTCTCGGAGCCAGGGTAGTACAGGTCGTTGAAGGTCGGGGCCTTGAAGCCGGTGCCAGCGCTGGCGGTGAGGCGGAGGCCATGGGCCAGGTCCATGCCCCAGCCCAGACTGCCGGTGCCGTGACCGCCGAACTGCTCGTTGTCGTCGTGGCGCAGGCTCGCCTGCAGGCGATGCGCCCCGAAGCGGCCGCGGTACTCGACGAATGTCGCGTAGTTGTCGCGCGCCGTCACCGCGTAGCGGGTGGCGCTGTCGACCTCGTCGGCCTGCCAGTCGAAGCCCAGGCTCAGGCCCTGGGTCGGCGCCAGGCCGAAGTCGGCCTGCACCGAGGCGGTGTCGCGGCGGGTGTCGATGCGGCCCACATCGCTGCGCGTGCCGGTGTCGGCATCGCGGAAGTAGGTGCTCGACTTGTCGTAGGCGCGGCCCGCCTGCGCGGTCAGGCGCACGATGTCCGAAGGCGCATAGGTCAGCGTCCCGCCCGCCACCTGCTGCACGGTGTCGGCCTCGTTGCCCCCGAAGAGGCTGCCGTCGAACTGGTTGAATGCGTCGGCATGCAGCGCGTGGCCTTCCAGGCGCAGCGCGTCGGTCAGCTGGACGCCAGCGCGCAGGTTCAACGAACGGTTGCGATAGCCGTCGCGGTCGGGCTCGTCGACGAAGCAGCCCTGGAACAACGCGGCCGAGCCGCGGCAGGCGTCGATGCCATCGGTGCGCTGGAACGCCGCATCGACGCCGAACCAGCCCCGGCCGCTGCGGCCGCCGATGCCGGCGCTGGCTTCGCGCAAGCCGTGGCTGCCGGCGCCGATCCGTGCGTGCGGCGAGACTGCGCCGTCGTGGCGGCGGGTGAAGATCTGGATGACGCCGCCGATCGCTTCCGAGCCATACAGGCTCGAACGCGGGCCGCGCACGATCTCCACGCGCTCGATCTGGTCGACCGGCAGGTCCTGGATCGCCGGCATGCCGGCAGTCGCGCTGCCGATACGCACGCCATCGACCAGCACCAGCACGTGGTCGGATTCGGCGCCGCGCAGGAAGATCGAGGTCAGTTTGCCGGGGCCGCCGCTGTTGCCGATCTGGAGACCGGCGCGGCCGCGCAGCAGTTCCGGCAGGTCGCGCGCCTGGCTGCGCTCGATGGCCTCGCGGTCGATGATCTGTGCCGGCACGAGGGTGTCGGCCAGCGCGGTCTGGGTCCGGTTGGCGGTGACGAGCACGGTGTCGAGTTCGCTGGGGGCGGCGAGCGCCGACGGGGCGAGCAGGGCGGTGGCGATCGCCACGGTCAGGGTGCGGAACGGCATTGCGGTCTCCTTGCGCGCGCGCATCGAGCGCGCGGCGGGCGGGCTGGCGAAGATCGCGGGAACGGGCGCGCACAGACCGCCGTCCAGGCGCACAGGCGCCCGGAACGTCGTCGCAATGCCCGCCGCATCGCAATCAGGTGGAACTTCGAGGCCGGTCTCCGGACTTGCGTGTGGGCGTTCCAAGCCCGGGCGTCGCGCCTTCCCGTGCACAGGCACAGTGGCGAGAAGCGACGCTTGCACACGCTTACCGTTGCGGGGGCAGTGCCGGAATGGGGTCGCCTCGCAGCGCCCGTCACCGGCTTCCCGTTTCAACCCGGGCAGGCCGGGTCACCGCGAAGCAGGCGCGATTGTACGCCAGCGTTTCGCCGGCTCAGCGCTCGGTGTCGTCCGGCATCGCATCGTCGCGATCGGCGGTGTCATGCACGATCGTGGTGACCGGGCCGGCCGCGGTCCGCGCGCGCGGATCGGGCAGTTGCGCGGTGGCCGCTTCGGCGGCCTCGGCCAGTTGCAGACGACGCGCCTCGGGGACCTCCTGCCAGTGGCAGTCCAATAGCGCGCCCTCGATCGAGTACAGCAGGTTGAGGCTGGGCCGAAAGCCCGCCCGTCGCACGCGCACGAAGGCCTCGACCGCGCCCGCGGCCTCCAGATCCTCGCGCGTGCGCAGCCCGACCTGCCGCAGCCATGCTGCCGACCTCGGTCCGAGGTTGCGCAGCTTCGGCGCGCTCAACGCGCGTGCTCGACGTAGAGCTGCGCGAGCGCCTCGAGCCCGGCCTGGTCGTCGGCGTCGAACCGAGCCGGCAGTGGACTGTCGAGATCGAAGACGCCGATCAGGCGGTCGCCGTCGACCAGCGGCACGACGACTTCCGATCGCGACGCGGCATCGCAGGCGATGTGGCCCGGAAAGGCATGCACGTCGTCGATGCGCTGGGTCTGCCGGGTGCGCGCCGCGGCGCCACACACGCCCTTGTCGAGCGGAATGCGCACACAGGCCGGCAGGCCCTGGAACGGCCCGACGACCAGTTCGGTCCCGTCGTAGAAATAGAAGCCGACCCAGTTGAGGTCGGGCAGGGCGTGGTAGACCAGTGCCGAGAGGTTCGCGGCATTGGCGATGGGATCGGATTCGCCGTGCAGCAGGGCGCGGGCCTGCGCCGCGAGCGCGGCATACTGGTCGGCCTTGCTGCCGCTCAGAGGTGTGGAAGTGAACATGTCGCGCAGTGTAGCAGCGGGGTCGCACCCGCCCGGCCGCGCCGTCGCAGGTGTCCCGATAGGCGCAGCTGTATGAGCGCGCGCACGTGCCTGGTCACCGGGACCGATACCGGCATCGGCAAGACCCACGCCAGCGTGGCGCTGCTGCAGGCCTTGCGCGCCGACGGCCGCCGCGCGGTCGGCATGAAGCCGGTCGCCAGCGGCTGCGATTGGCAGGACGGCGGCTGGCGCAATGAGGATGCGCTGGCGCTGCAGGCGGCCAGCCGGCCCCGTCCGGCATACGCAGACGTCAACCCGGTGGCGCTGCCCGAAGCGACTGCGCCGACCCTGGCCGCACGCGCGGCTGGCGTGGTCGTCGAGGCCGAGGTGCTGCACGCCGCGCACGCACGGCTCGCTGCCACGGCCGACGTGGTGTTGGTCGAGGGCGCCGGTGGCTGGGCCGCGCCACTTGCCGAGGGCATCGAGCACGCGGACCTGGCGCGGTGGTTGGGGGGCGCGGTGGTGCTGGTGGTCGGGCTCCGGCTCGGCTGCCTGAGCCATGCCCGCCTGACCGCGCGCGCGATCGCGGCCGACGGCTGCCGGCTCGTCGGCTGGGTCGGCAACCGGATCGATCCTGAGTTCTCGCGCGCCGACGACTATCTCGGCCTGCTCGCCGACGCATTGCCTGCGCCGTGCCTGGGCGTGCTGCCGTTTGTCGGCGACGGGGGCAGCGCCGAGGCGGGCGCTCTGGTGCTCGATCCGGCCTGGATCGACGCGCTGCCGCGCCGCCCCTGATCGGTGGCGGGGCCTCCGCGGCATGCGTCGCGGAGGCCCCGCGTACTCAGTGCCCCTGCGGCACCGGCGTCGCCGGGTCGCCGTCGTGCCCGTCGGCATCCGTGGCGGCCACCGCGCCGCGGTCGTGGCTGTGGTCGCGCGCCAGCAGCAGGTAGAACGCCGGCAGCACGAACAGCGTGAACGCGGTGCCGATCGACATGCCGGCGGCGATCACCAGGCCCATCGAGAAGCGCGCCGCCGCACCCGGACCGCTGGCGATCAGCAACGGCACCATCGCGAACACCAGCGCGGCGGTCGTCATCAGCACCGGCCGCAGGCGGATCGCGGCGGCCTGCTCGATCGCTTCGGCCTTGCTCAGGCCCTCGTTGATCTGCAGCTTGTTGGCGAACTCCACGATCAGGATGCCGTGCTTGGAGATCACGCCCACCAGGGTGACCAGGCCCACCTGCGTGTAGATGTTGATCGACATGCCGGGGAAAGCCTCGATGCCGGCAAACTGCAGGATGCCCGACACCAGGCCCAGCGCGTTGAGCACCAGCAGCGCGCCGCTGATCGCCATCGGCACGGTGATCAGCATGATCAGCGCGTCGCGGAAGCTTTCGAACTGCGCGGCCAGCACCAGGAAGATGATCACCAGCGCGAATGCCAGCGTGATCAGCATCGTCGTGCCTTCCTGCTTGAACTGCCGCGACTCGCCGGCGTAGTCCACGCTGTAACCCTGCGGCAGCACGTCGGCGGCAATCTCGTCGAGCACCCGCAGTGCCTCGCCCTTGGTCACGCCCGGACGCGGCGCGAAGGTGATGCCCACCGCATTGAGCTGCTGGAAGCGCTTGAGCGACTGCGGCTGCGCGCTCTCCTTGAACGAGACCACCGTCGAGAGCGGGATCAGTTCGCCGCTGCGGGTGCGGGTGTAGTAGTTGCCGAGCTGTTCGGCGTTGAGCCGGTCGGCACGCTGTACCTGCGGGATCACGCGGTAGGAGCGGTTCTGCATCGCGAAGCGGTTGACGTAGCCGCCGGCCAGCAATGCGCTCATGTCGGCCGCCAGCGTGCGCATGTCGATGCCCAGCAGCGCCGCCTTGTCGCGGTCGATCTGCACTTCCACGCGCGGCTTGTCGATCTTCAGGTCCTTGTCCAGGAAGATGAAACGCCGGCTTTCCTGGGCGCGCGCGACGACTTCGTCGGCGATCTCCGACAGCTGCGCCAGCGAGCCGATGCCGCCGATCAGGAACTCGCCGCCGCCGTCGCCGCCGGCAGATGGCAGCGACGGTGGCACCAGCGCGAAGATGTTCAGGCCGGTGATCTCGGCGAGCTTGGGCTGCAGGTCCTGCTGCAGCACCTGGTTGGTGGAGCGGTCGCGCTGGCTCCAGGGCTTGAGCACGAAGCCGCCCATCGCGCTGTTGCTGCCGCCCATGCCGCCCATGCCGCCGTTGAACAGGAAGAAGTCGTTGATCTCCGGGATCTGCTTCACCACGTCGGACATTTCTTCGGTGTAGCGCTCGACGTAGTCCAGCGTACTCGCCGCGTCCGCGCTGCCGATCGCGAAAACGAAGCCTTCGTCCTCCATAGGCGCCGGCTCCTTGGGCGCGCCGATGTACAGAAATGCGCACGACACCAGCACCACCGCGCCAAAGGCCAGGATCACCCCACGGGTCTCCAGCGCGCCGTGCAGGCGGCGCTGGTAACCGTGCTGGAGCTTGTCGAAGCGCTGATCGAGCCATTGCTCGAGCCGGCTCTTGCTGGACTCGCCGTGCGGCTTGAGGATCTTGGCGCACATCATCGGCGTGAGCGTCAGCGCGATCACGCCCGACAGCAGCACCGAGCCGGCCAGCGTGAACGCGAACTCGGTGAACAGCACGCCGGTCAGCCCGCCCTGGAAGCCGATCGGCAGATACACCGCCACCAGCGTCGTGGTCATGGCCACGACCGGCCACGCCAGCTCGCGCGCGCCGCGGATCGAGGCATCGAACGGCGTCATGCCTTCCTCGATATGGCGGTGGATGTTCTCCAGCACGATGATCGCATCGTCGACCACGATGCCGATCGCCAGCACCATCGCCAGCAGTGTCAGCAGGTTGATCGTGAAGCCCATCAGCAGCATCAGAAACAGCGCGCCGACCAGCGACAGCGGCACGGTGATCGCCGGGATCAGCACGCTGCGCAGCGAGCCCAGGAACAGGTAGATAACCACGATCACGATGATCACCGCCTCGATGATCGTGCGGATGACCTCGTTGATGCCATCCTGGATCGACTCGGTGCTGTCGTAGGGGATCGACGCCTCGATGCCTTCGGGCAACTGCGGCACGATCTCGTTGTCCCAGGCCCGGCGCACGTCGGCGATCACATCCAGCGCATTGGCATCGGGGGAGACATAGATGCCCATGAACGTCGCCGAGGCGCCGTTGATGCGCACCGACGAACCGTAGTTCTCCGAACCCAGTGCGACATCGGCGATGTCGCCCAGGCGCACGATCGCGCCGTCGGCCTCGCGCACCACCAGCGCCCGGAACTCCTCGGGCGTGCGCAGATCGGTGCGCGCGGTGAGATCGACCGCCACCATCTGACCCTTGGTCGAACCCAGCGCCGAGAGCACGTTGTTGGCCTGCAGCGCGGCGTGCACGTCGCTGGCGGTGACACCCAGCGCGGTCATGCGGTCGGGCTTGAGCCACACACGCATCGCGAATGCGCCCGGGCCCATGATCTCGGCGCGCTGCACGCCCGGGATCGTTGCGATCTTCGGCTCGACTGCACGCGTGAGGTAGTCGGTGATCTGGTTGTCGTTGAGCGTGGCGCTGGCGAACGAGACATACATCGCCGCGACCTGCTGGCCCTGCTGCAGGTCGATGACCGGGTCCTCGGACTCGGCCGGCAGCTCGCTGCGCAGCTTGTTGACCTTGGCCGCGATCTGGGTGAGCGCTTCGTTGGGGTCGTAGTCCAGGCGGATGTAGGCCTGGATCACGCTCACGCCGGCCGAACTGGTCGAGGTGAGGTAGTCGATGCCTTCGGCGCTGGCGACCTCGCGCTCGAGCGGCGTGGTGATGAAGCCCTGGATCAGGTCGGCGTCGGCACCGAAGTAGGTCGTACTGATGTTGACGACCGCGTTCTGCAGCTCTGGATACTGGCGCACGTTGAGTTCGGAGAACGCGCGCAGGCCGAACAGCAGGATGAACAGGCTGACGACCATCGCCAGCACCGGTTTGCGGATGAAGATGTCGGTGAATGTCATCTCGGTCTCCCCCGCGCATCGCGGCGCGGGCCAGGGAGCGGGGCGGGCTGGAGCCCGCGCGGCGTCAGCGGTTCTCGGGGGTCGGCGCTTCGTCGGCGGACGGCTGGACGCGGTTGTTGATCGTCACCACGGCATCGTTGCGCAGCTTCAGCAGGCCGCTGGTGGCCACGCGCTCGCCGGGCTTCAGGCCCTCGGTCACTGCGATCATGTCGCCGCGCGTGGGGCCGGTGGTCACGAAGCGCTGGCGCACGGTCAGCGTCGGTCCCTGTTCGCCGTCCTTGGGCGCGTCCGCATTCGCGTCGCCGCGCTGCTCCGAGACCACGTAGACCGCGTTGCCGTAGGGGTTGAAGCTGACCGCCGTCTGCGGGATCACGACCACCTTCTGCGCACCGCCGACCGCCAGGCCGACCCGCGCGAATGCGCCCGGGCGCAGTTGGCCGTCCGGATTGGCCAGGGTCGCCTGCACCTGGAAATTGCGCGTGTTTGGGTCGACCGCCGGTTCGATCGCGGTGATCGTGCCGGTAAAGCGCATGTCCGGCAGTGCGTCGACGCGCGCCTCGATGGTCGCGCCTTCCTGGATGCGCGTGAGCTGCTGCTCGGGCAGGGCGAAGTTCAGGAAGATCGGATCGAGCTGCTGCAGGCTGACGATCGCAGCCCCCGGCGCGAGGTACTGGCCCAGGTTGACCTTGCGGATGCCCAGTACGCCGTCGAACGGTGCGCGGATGGTTTTCTGCGCGATCAGCGCCCGTTGTGCGTCGACCTGGGCCTGCGCAGTTGCCGCCTCGGTGCTGCGCTGTTCGACTTCCGCCTGCGAGACCAGTTGATCGCTGCCGAGCTGGCGCCAGCGGTCGCGCTGGACTGCCGCCAGCTTGGCGGCCGCCTCGCTCGAGCGCAGCACCGCCAGTTCGTTGTCGGTGTTGAGCTCGACCAGCACCGTGCCGGCCTTGACCGGCTGGCCGGGTTCGAACGACAGCCGGCGGACCACGCCGCCGGCCTCGGTGGTGACATCGGTGCCGTTGACCGCGACCAGGGTGCCGACCGCTTCGAGCGGCGTCGTCCACTCCTGTTCGGCGGCATCGAACGTGGTGATCGCGACCGGCGGCTGCGGCATGTCGTCGAAGAACGCGTTGACCGCGCGTCCCGACAGGAACTTGGCGAGGAAGACGCCACCGAACACCAGCAAGGTGATCAGCAGCACGACGAACATGCGGAGGCGGGGACGCGGGGCGCGTCGGGGCTCGGTCCTGGACATGGGGTGTTCCGTCAGGCGTAGGAAGGAGGGCAGGGCAATGCGGGGGCGATGCTGGACCAGTCGGTATCGAAGACCTCGCGGCTGACCCGGTCGATCAGCGCGTCGAGCGCAGCGTCGTCGCCGGCGTCGACCAGCGGCTGCCAGCCGTAGCCGTTGAACAGGTACTGCAGGTGCCGGATCAGCAGCCGGTAGGGATGGCCGATCACGGCCGGGTCCACCAGGTCGCGCTGCTGGACCAGCGCCTGCAGGCCGACCGACATCATCCACGGCCCCATCGTCAGCGCCGGGATCGGCAGCGTGGAGGCCGGCAATTCACCGTTCGCGCGGGCCTCGGCGGCGATGCCGTCGATCAGATCGCTCAGGGGCGTGAAGGCCTCCAGCGCCCGACGTCGACTTTCGGCCGAGGCCGCGCCCCAGACCATGTCGGTCCAGACGAACTGCGCCAGCCGGAAATGCTCAGGCTGCTCGCGCATGATCAGAAGATCGGCCAGCACCACGGCCAGCATCCGCTCCCGGGTAGGGCCGGACCACTGTGCTGCGCGCTCGAACAGTTCCACCCGGCTCATGCAGTTGCGTGTGGCCAGCGCCACCAGCAGGTCTTCCTTGCTGGCGAAGTGCCGGTACAGCGTGCCGATCGCATAGCCGCATTCCTCGGCCACGCGCGCCATCTGCAACGACATCAGCCCGTCACGCTGGATCTGCGCCTGGGCGACATCGAGCAGCGCGACCTCGCGCTCGGCGATCTCGCGCTGACGTCGGGCGATGGTGGGGCTGGGAACGGACATCGGGATCCGAATCGCGGTGGCGGCGCATTGTGAATCAGGTTCATTCCGTGAGCAAGGTTCACGGAATGCCGATGGCCATCGCCCGGTGAATGACTTCCTGCACGGTGCGAACCGGACATGGAATTAGCTATACTGGCCGGTATAGTAAATCCCGTTCGACTCCTCCCCCAGGGCTTCCCATGCGCCGAATCCTGTCCATTGCCGTGCTCGCCGCGGCGCTCTCCGCCTGTGGCAATCAACAGGAGCAGGCCGCTCCGCCGCCCCCCGAGGTCGAAGTGCTGACCGTCCAGCCGGGTGCGCAGCCGCTGCGCCAGGACCTGGTCGGCCGACTCGCGCCGTTCCGCAGCGCCGACGTCCGCGCCCGGGTGCCCGGCGTGCTCGAGCGCCGCGTCTACACCGAAGGCAGCGACGTGAAGGAAGGCGACGTGCTGTTCGTGATCGATCCGGCGCAGCTGCAGGCCGCCCTCGGCAACGCGCAGGCCGCCGAAGCCCAGGCGCAGGCGCAGTACACCAATGCCAAGACCGCCGCCGACCGTGCGCGTCAGCTCGCGCCCACGGACTTCATCTCCAAGTCCGACCTCGACAACGCACTGGCGACCGAGCGCAGCGCGCAGGCGTCGCTGGAAGCGGCCCGGGCCTCGGTGCGCAGTGCGCAGATCAATCTGGGCTACGCCACCGTGCGCGCGCCGATCTCAGGCCGCGCCGGCAAGCAGCAGGTCACCGAAGGTGCACTGGTCGGGCAGGGCGACGTGACGCTGCTGACCACGGTCGACCAGATCGACCCGCTGTACGTGAACTTCTCGATGAGCGTGTCGGACATGCAGGCGCTTCGCGCCAAGCAGGTCGACCGCAGCGACCAGGCCTCGGTGCAGGTGCGGCTGCAGGACGGCACGATCTACGAGCACACCGGCACCCTGGATTTCTCGGCCGATGTCGTCGACCCGGCCACCGGCGCGATCGCGCTGCGCGCGACCGTGCCCAATCCCGATCGCCGGCTGCTGCCGGGCACCTATGTGACCCTGGTCGCCGACATGGGCCGCCAGGACGGCATCTACGTGGTGCCGCAGGCTGCCGTGCAGCGCGACGCGACCAGCGCCTTCGTGCTGGTCGCCGGCCCCGACGACAAGGTCGTGCGCAAGGACATCAATGTGGTGCGCGCCGATGGCGGCAACTGGATCGTCGATGCCGGCCTGTCGGCTGGCGACCGGGTGATCACCGTGGGCCTGCAGCGCGCCCAGGTCGGTGCGCCGGTGAGCCCGAAGCCGGCACAGGCCGCTGCGGCCACGCCGGACAACGCTGCCACGCCGCCGGCGGGCGCGCAGGCCCCGGCTGCAGCGGCGCCGGCCGCCGATGCGCCGGCCGCGGACGCCGCCGACCAGGACTGATCCCATGCCCAAGTTTTTCATCAACCACCCGGTCTTCGCCTGGGTCGTCTCGATCCTGATCTCGCTCAGCGGCCTGATCGCGCTGCTGAACATGGGCGTCGAGTCGTATCCATCGGTGGCACCGCCCCAGGTGACCATCTCGGCGACCTATCCCGGCGCGGACGCGCAGACCACCGAGCAGGCGGTGACCCAGGTCATCGAGCAGCAGCTCACCGGTATCGACAACCTGCTGTACTTCAGTTCCACGTCCAGCGCCAACGGCCGGGCCAGCGTCACGCTGACCTTCGAGACCGGCACCGACAGCGACATCGCCCAGGTCCAGGTCCAGAACAAGGTCGCCCTGGCCACGCCGCGACTGCCCAGCGAGGTGGTCCAGCAGGGCGTGGTCGTCGCCAAGGAAAACACCGGCTTTCTGATGGTCGTGGGCCTGCGTTCGAGCGATCCGTCGATGGACCGCAACGCGATCAACGACCTGATCGCAGCCCGCGTGCTCGAGCAGCTCGCGCGTGTGCCCGGCGTCGGCAATACCCAGCACTTCGGTGCCGAGTATGCGATGAACATCTGGCTCAACCCCGACAAGTTGCAGGGCTACGGCCTGTCGGCGACCGAGGTGCTGGCCGCGGTCCGCGGCCAGAACGTGCAGTTCGCCGCCGGCTCGATCGGTTCCGATCCCGCGCCCGAAGGCGTGGGCTTCAGCGCGACGGTGTCGGGCGAAGGCCGCTTCAGCACGCCTGACCAGTTCCGCGACATCATCCTGCGCACCGACGCCAATGGCGCGGTGGTGCGCCTGGGCGATGTGGCGCGGGTCGACTTCGGCCCGTCGAGCTATGGCTTCGACACCAAGTACAACGGGCAGCCGACCGGCGCGGTCGCGATCATGCTCCAGCCCGGCGCCAACGCGCTCGGCGTGGCCGAGGCGGTGACAGCGCGGCTCGACGAACTGTCGGCGACGTTCCCGCCCGGCGTGGAATGGTTCAAGCCGTTCGACAGCACCACGTTCGTGACGATCTCGATCAAGGAAGTGGTCAAGACGCTGATCGAAGCGGTGATCCTGGTGTTCCTGGTGATGCTGCTGTTCCTGCAGAACCTGCGCGCGACGATCATCCCGACGCTGGTGATTCCGGTCGCGCTGCTGGGTACGTTCCTGGGCCTGAGTGCGCTGGGCTTCACGGTCAACCAGCTGACCTTGTTCGCGATGGTGCTGTCGATCGGCATCGTGGTCGACGATGCGATCGTGGTGATCGAGAACGTCGAGCGCATCATGGCCGAAGAGCACCTGCCGCCGCGCGAGGCGACGATCAAGGCGATGAGCCAGATCACCGGTGCGGTGGTCGCGATCACCGTCGTGCTGGCCGCGGTGTTCATTCCCAGCGCGCTGCAGGGCGGCGCCTCCGGCGAGATCTACAAGCAGTTCGCGATCACCATCGCGGTGTCGATGGGCTTCTCGGCCTTCCTCGCCCTGGGCTTCACCCCGGCCCTGTGTGCGACGTTCCTCAAGCAGCACGAGCCGCATGGCAACAAGCGCGAGAACGTGGTGTTCCGCGTTTTCAACAAGTACTACGACCGTGTCAACGACACCTACGTCGGCCACATCACCAGCGTCGTCAAGCATTCGCCGCGCTGGATGATGCTGTTCGTGTTGCTGGCGCTGATCTGCGGCCTGCTGTACGCCCGGCTGCCGAGCAGCTTCGTGCCCGAGGAGGACCAGGGCTACGCGATGGTGATCGTGCAGTTGCCGCCTGGCGCCAGCCTGCAGCGTACGCAGGCGGTGATGGAGCGCGTCTATCAGACCTTCCGCGGCCAGGAGAATCCGGAGACCGGCGAGCGGACGGGCGGCGTGCCCGGCTTCAAGAACATCCTGCAGGTCTCGGGCTTCAGCTTCGTGGGCATGGGCGAGAACGTCGGCATGGCGTTCGTCGAGCTCGAGCACTGGGACGAGCGCGACGTCAGCATCGACGAGTTCGTCAACCAGGCCAACGGCATGCTCTACGGCGCGGTGCCCGAAGCGCAGATCTTCGTCGTCAACCTGCCGACGATCCAGGGCCTGGGCCAGTTCGGCGGCTTCGACATGTACCTGCAGGACCGCACCGGCCAGGGCCAGGCGGCACTGACCGAAGCCCGCAACAAGCTGCTGGCGAGTGCGGCGGGCAAGTCCGACACCGTGGTCGGCGTGCGTCCGAACACGCTTGAGGCCGCGCCCCAGCTCGGCCTGCACGTCGACCGCGTGCAGGCGCAGGCGATGGGCCTGTCGGTACAGGACGTCTACAACGCGATCCAGCTGATGCTCGCGCCGGTGTACGTCAACGACTACTTCTCCGAGGGACGCATCAAGCGGGTGAACATCCGCGCCGACGCGCCTTACCGCACGGGGCCGGAGTCGTTCGAGCGCTTCTACACGCCGGCGCCGGGCACGGCCGCCAACGGCCAGCCCGCGATGGTGCCGCTGAGCAACGTGGTCTCGGCCGACTGGGGCACTGCCTCGCCGTCGCTGAGCCGCTACAACGGCTACTCGGCGGTCAACATCGTCGGCGCGCAGGCGCCCGGTCGCAGCACCGGTGAGGCGATGGCGGCGATGGAGGGCATCGTCAACGACGAATTGCCACCGGGCTTCGGCTTCGACTGGGCAGGCATGTCCTACCAGGAGATCATCGCCGGCAACACGCAGACGCTGCTGCTGGTGCTGTCGGTGGTCGTGGTGTTCCTGTGTCTGGCCGCGCTCTACGAGAGCTGGTCGATCCCGGTGGCGGTGCTGCTGGTGGTGCCGCTGGGCATCCTCGGCGCGGTGGTGTTCACGATGCTGCGTCCGGGGCTGTCGAACGACCTGTTCTTCCAGATCGGCATGATCACCGTGATCGGTCTGGCGGCGAAGAACGCGATCCTGATCGTGGAGTTCGCGGTCCAGCAACGGGCAGAGGGCAAGACCCTGCGCGAGGCCACGGTCGAGGCCGCGCGACTGCGCCTGCGGCCGATCCTGATGACCTCGTTCGCGTTCATCCTGGGTGTGACGCCGATGGCGTTGTCGACCGGTGCCGGCTCCAACGCACGTCACGCGCTGGGCACCGGCGTGATCGGCGGCATGCTGTTCGCCACGTTCCTGGGCCTGCTGCTGATCCCGGTGTTCTTCGTCATCGTCCGGCGCGTGCTGGGCGACAAGATGGACGAGCCCGATCCCAAGGCGATCGCCGCGCACCAGACGCGCAACGAGACACCGCAGGCGCACTGACGCACGCGGTGGCATGACCCAAGGGCCGTCCCGTTCGCGGGGCGGCCCTTTTTTGTTCGTTCGTAACCAAAAGTCAGGGGAGCTTGCGTCTGCCGGCTCTATCAGGCGGCTCTTCTTCGGGACGCGCGTCGCGCCGGCCGGGGAATGCTCCCCGGCTCGGTCAGCCATCCTGGCTGACTCGCCGCCGCGGGCCATCCATGGCCCGCTATCGCAATCCCCGACCAGCACGACGCACTGAGGCCGACAGTGCGCGCCTTCTTCAGGCAGGCGACTCCGTATCCAACCGAAGTCGGGCTGCCAATGTCCGCAGCAGCGGACTGACGGTCGGTGGCCGCGTCGAGCGCGCCAGGGACGGCGCGCGCCCGAGTCAAGGCAGGATGCCTTGCCGAGGGAAGAGCGGCTTCCGGCCGGCAGGCCGTTGTCCATCCGAAGTCAAGCGCGCCTTCGACTTTTAAGACAAGTACTTCGTGTGCGCTCGCGCGAAAGGCAGACAAGTGGCGCGTGGTCTGTGAGCCCATCGGTCGTATGCTGTCGCGCCGCGATTGCCCCATTCGTGTCATGACTGTGATGCCCGTGTCCACGCGCCGACCGCTGCGCATCGCCATCGTCGGCTACGGCACCGCCGGGCAGGCATCGGCGGTGCTGCTCGCACGCGATGGCCACCGGGTCGAGGTCTACGAGCGTGCGCCCGCGCCCGGACCGGTGGGCGCCGGCTTCCTGCTGCAGCCCAGCGGCCTGCAGGTGCTCTGGCGCATGGGTCTGTTGCCGCAGGTGTTGCGCCATGGCGCACGCGTGGATCGGCTGTTTGGCGAAACGCCTTGCGGCCGCGCGGTCATGGACATGCGCTACGCCGGGCTCGACCCGCGCCTGTATGGCCTGGGCATGCAGCGCGGCGCGCTGTTCGAACTGCTCGACCACGCCTGGAACGACCGCACCGCCTTGCATCCCGGCGTCACCGTGACCGGCCCCGACGAGGCCGACGACCGCTGGCTGGTCGACGAGGCCGGCCAGCGCCATGGGCCATTCGACCTGGTCGTCGTCGCCGACGGTGCGGCGTCCCGGCTGCGTGCCCGGATCGGCGGCGTGCGTCACGACCGGGTCTATCCGTGGGGCGCCTTGTGGTGCCTGATGGCCGCACGCGACTGGCCGTTCGCCGCCGAACTGCGGCAGCGCTATGTCGCCGCGCGCCGGATGGTCGGCCTGCTGCCGGTCGGCGGCAGGCCGGGCGATCCCGAGCCAAGGCTGAGTTTCTTCTGGAGCCTGCCGATCGCCGGATTTGCCGATTGGCAGGCGACCGCGCTCGACCGTTGGCGCGACGAGGTCGCTGCGATCTGGCCCGAGGCGGCGGCTTTGCTCGATACGACCACGACGCATGCGCAGTTGGCGCGCGCGAGCTATCGCGATGTCGCGCTGCGGCGCTGGCATCGTGGCCGTTGGGTGCTGCTCGGCGATGCGGCGCATGCGATGAGTCCGCAGTTGGGGCAGGGCGTGAACATGGCACTGCTCGATGCCGAGGCGCTCCGCGACGCGCTGCGCCTGCACGCGCCTGCCGATGCATTGCCTGCCTACCAGCAGCTTCGCGCGCGGCACGTCGGGATCTACCAGTTCTGGAGCCGGTGGCTGACTCCCGTGTTCCAGTCCGATCGTGATCTGGTCGCGCGGGCGCGCGATGTCGCATTCCTGCCGATGGGGCGCATGCCCGGCGGGCGTGGGCACATGCTGCGGGTGCTCAGCGGCACCCAGCGCGGCGCGTTCGGTGCGCTGGCGTTGGCGCCGGCTTTCGTCGATGCATTGCAGGCTCCGGCCGACACGCTCGACGGAGCGAGGGCCGAGTCGTCGATGGCCTGACCGGCACGCCTGGCATGCGCGAGAATCGGTGCAGGTCCGAGGATGGAGACGCGCGCCATGAGCACAGACGCCACCCACGAGGTCGACAACCAGCCGCCGGAGTTCGCGCCGCGCGACCTCTGGCACGACGATGTTGCATTGCGCGAAGCGGTGGCGCGCGAAGGCGGCGACGCCTTCGCCGATCGACTGGCGCGCTACGGCGCGCTCGCTGGCGATGCGCTCTACGCCGCGGGCTTCGACGCCAACCGCGACCGTCCGCGGCTGCGCACGCACGACCGCTTCGGCCACCGCATCGACCGCGTCGAGTTCCACCCCGCCTACCACCAGTTGATGGAGGCGGCCATCGGCCAGGGCGTGGCCGGCCTGTCATGGGCGCAGCCGGTGCCCGGCGCACATGTGGCGCGCGCCGCGCTGGCGTATCTGCATCACCAGGCCGACGCCGGGACCAGCTGCCCGTTGACGATGACCCACGCTGCGGTCCCTGTGCTGCGCCGCGCGCCGCATTTGCGCGCCTGGGCCGACAAGGTCGCGACGATGCGCTATGACGCCCGCGATGTGCCGATCGACGACAAGGT
Organism: Luteimonas sp. RC10; assembly: GCF_014192745.1. Classification (GTDB taxonomy): domain Bacteria; phylum Pseudomonadota; class Gammaproteobacteria; order Xanthomonadales; family Xanthomonadaceae; genus Luteimonas. Next base: position 24,469 of record NZ_JACHYJ010000004.1, on the reverse strand, counting down.
GGGCGTCACCCTGGGCATGGGCATGACCGAGAAACAGGGCGGCAGCGATGTGCGGAGCAACAGCACGCGAGCGACCCCGACGCGCGAGGAGGGCGCCTACACGCTGCGCGGCCACAAGTGGTTCTTCTCGGCACCCATGTCCGACGGGTTTCTGGTGCTGGCGCAGGCCGAGGCGGGGCCGACGTGTTTTCTGATGCCCCGGCGGCGACCGGGCGGCGAGCGCAACGACTTCCGGCTGATGCGGCTCAAGGACAAGCTCGGCGACTGGAGCAATGCCTCGGCCGAGATCGAGTTCGACCGCGCCTGGGCGCTGCGCGTGGGCGAGGCGGGCCGCGGCGTCGCGACGATCCTGGAGATGGTGATGCTGACCCGGCTCGATTGCATGCTCGCGGCGGCCGCGCAGATGCGCATGGCGCTGGCCCAGGCGCTGCACCATACCCGTCACCGGCGGGCGTTCGGCCGCGTGCTCGCCGAGCAGCCGCTGATGCGCAACGTGCTCGCCGATCTCGCGATCGAAGCCGAGGCGGCGGTCGCACTGGCGCTGCGCGTGGCCGGTGCGGTCGATGCGGCAGGCCGCGATCCGGCGCAGGCGGCCTTCGCGCGCGTAGCCACGGCGATCGGCAAGTACTGGCTGTGCCGACGCGCGCCGGCGGTCGTCAACGAGGCGCAGGAATGCCTTGGCGGTGCGGGCTACATCGAGGAATCGATCCTGCCGCGTCTGTACCGGCAGGCACCGCTGAACTCGATCTGGGAGGGCAGTGGCAACCTGCAATGTCTGGACGTGCTGCGTGCGCTGACGCGCGAACCGGGCGTGGCCGCGGCGCTGCAGGCGCAGATCGAGGGCGCGCGGGGCATGCATGCGGCGTTCGACGCGGCCGCCGACCGGCTTGCGGATCAACTCGCCGACGTGGCGCGTGCGCCGCAGGACGCCGAGCCGCAGGCGCGGCGGTTGGTCGAGGCGACCGCGCTGGTGCTGCAGGGCGCGGTACTGCTGCGCGCGAACAGTCCGATCGCCGCGACGTTCTGCGCCAGTCGGCTGGCCTGCGCCCACGCCCTGGCGCTCGGCACGCTCGAGCGGGGAATCGATCTCGACGCGCCGCTGGCGCGCGTGCTGCCGGCCTGAGGGGCAGTGCCGGCAGCCGCGCCGCGGCGCGGCTTCAGTCGATGAACTGCAGCTTGGCCAACTCCGCGTAGAGGCCGCCCTGGGCCAGCAGTTCGGCATGCGTGCCCTGGGCGACGATCCGCCCGCGGTCGAGCACGACGATGCGATCGGCCTTGAGGATGGTCGCCAGCCGATGCGCGATGACCAGCGTGGTGCGGCCCTGCATCAGGCGCGCGAGCGCGTGCTGCACCGCGTGCTCGCTTTGTGCATCGAGCGCCGAGGTCGCCTCGTCGAGCAGCAGGATCGGCGCATCGCGCAGCAACGCGCGTGCAATCGCGATCCGCTGTTGCTGACCGCCCGACAGTCGCGCGCCGCGCTCGCCCAGCTGGGCGTCATAGCCTTCCGGGAGGTCGACAATGAACTCGTGCGCCTCGGCCGCGCGCGCCGCGGCCTCGACCTCGGCGTCGGTCGCATCGAGCCGGCCATAGCGGATGTTGTCGCGGGCACTGGCGGCGAAGATCGTCGGGTGCTGCGGGACCATCGCGATCAGCTCGCGCAGAGCCGCGGGGTCGAGCGTGCGCAGGTCCACACCGTCGATCGACAATGCCCCGGTCTCCGGGTCGTGGAAGCGCAGCAGCAGCGACAGCACCGTGCTCTTGCCCGCGCCCGAAGGACCGACGAGCGCCACCGTTTCGCCCGGCGCGACATGCAGCGTGAAGCCATCGAGCGCCGGGCTGTCGGGCCGGCTGGGGTAATGGAAGGTGACGCCGTCGAAGCGCAGCGCGCCGCGCGCAGGCTGGACGATCGTGGCGGGCGTGGCCGGTGCGCGGATCGATGGCGATTCGTCGAGCAATTCCGAGATCCGGCCCATGCCGCCGGCTGCGCGCTGCAGGTCGTTCCAGACCTCGGCCAGCGCACCGACCGAGCCGGCGCCGAACAGCGCGTAGAGCACGAACTGGCCCAGCGTGCCGGCGCTCATCCGCCCGGCCACCACGTCGTGCGCGCCCGACCACAGCACCACGGTGACCGCGCCGAAGATCAGCGTGATCGCGATCGCGGTGATGATTGCCTGCAAGCCGATGCGCCGGCGCGCGGTCGCGACCGAAGTGCGCACGGCATCGCCGAAACGGCCGCGCTCGTAGGGTTCGCGCGCATGCGCCTGCACCGTGCGGATCGCGCCCAGCGTCTCGTTGGCCAGCGCGTTCGCATCGGCGATGCGGTCCTGACTCTGCCGCGAGACCTTCTCCAGCTTGCGCCCGCCCAGCACCAGCGGCAGCACGAACAGCGGAATGCCCACCAGCGTGTAGGCCGCCAGGCGCGGACTGGTGACCACCAGCATCGTCAGGCTGCCCAGCACCATCACCACGCTGCGCAGCGCGACCGACATGGTCGTGCCGACGACCGAGCGCAGCAGCTCGGTGTCCGCGCTCAGGCGCGAGACCAGGTCGCCACTGCGGTTCTGCTCGAAGAACGCCTGATCCAGGTCCAGCAGGTGCCCGTAGAAACGGTTGCGCAGATCGGCGACCACGCGCTCGCCCAGCAGCGAGACGAAAAAGAACCGCGCGGCCGTCGCCAAGGCCAGCGCTACCGCGACGACCAGCAGCAAGGCGAATGCGGTGTCGATCTGGTCGCCGCCGGTGAAACCGTGGTCGATCATGCGCCGCACCGCCAGTGGCAGGCTCAGCGTGGCCAGCGACGAGGCCGCCAGCGCGATCAGCCAGGCGATGAACAGCCCGCGCTGACGCATGACGAAGGGCCACAAGGTCTTCAGTGCACCGATGCGCACCTTCGGTTTGCCGGGCTCAGCCACGGTGGAACGGGATCGGAAGGCCATCAGGCATTGTCGTCGATGCGGATACGGTTTCGGGTGGCATCGCGCAGCCGGGTTTTCAAGTCGGCGACACGATCCAAGGGCAATTCGACACGCAACAGCGCGCCGTCGGCGTCGAAACGCTCGTCGAGCTTGTGCGCGGCGGCGGCCGGCAGCGCGGCATGCAACGCGCCCAGGGTATCGAAGGGCGCACGCAACTGCAGGATGCAGGTCTCGATCAGCGGCACGCGCGGCGCGGTCCGCAGGCACTCGGCGGCGCAGCCGCCGTAAGCACGGACCAGGCCGCCGGCTCCGAGCTTGATGCCGCCGAACCAGCGCACGACGACCACGGCCACCCGGTCGAATCCCTGGCCGTCGATCGCCGCCAGAATCGGGCGGCCGGCGGTGCCGGCGGGCTCGCCGTCATCGCTGGAGCGGTACTGGTCGCCCAGCCGCCAGGCCCAGCAGTTGTGCGTGGCATCGGGCACCGCCACCTGTTGCAGGAACGCCGCCGCATCGTCGGCGACGGTAATCGGCGCGGCATGGGCGACGAAGCGGCTGTGCTTGACCTCGAGGACGTGGCTGGCGGTCGCGGCCAGGGTGTCGAGCGGCATCGCGATCTCAATCCAGCAGCGCGCGCAGGTCGGGCGGCAGTTCGGCCTGCGGATGGCGGCGGTGGAACTCCGTAAGGCTGGCACGGGCAGCGCCGATGTCGCCGGCATCGAGCAGTTCGCGTACGCGCGCCAGCCAGGCCTCGCGCACCTCCGGCGCGTCGGCCGACGCCGGCGGCGCATCGTCGGGCAGGTCCTCGATGATCGCCATCGCCTGGGGCTGGGCACGTGCAGCCATCGGCGGGGCCGCCGATGCCCGGTCGGCTTCGGCGGCCGCATCGCGCTGCGCCGATGGCTCTGGCGTCGTCACGCGGTTGCCGTAGGCGGTGGCGGCGGATTCGGCGCCGCGCGCCGGGCCCCAACCGGCAGCCTGGCGCGCGTCAGGCAGCGGCAGGCCGGCGACCGGCGTCTGCGCCTCGCGAGCAGCGACGGCGGGCGCCTCGACGGCGGCCGAGGCTGCTGGCTGTTGCGGCGCGTCCTGCGCGGACATCGCCGCCGCTGTCTCGTGTGCCGGGGCCGGCACTCGCGCCACGGCAGGGGCCGGGGTGCTGCGTGCCGCCGCCGGCGCGGTGTCATGCGCGTCGTCCGTCCGCTCGGCCCAGGGCGCATGCGGTGTTTCCGGCACTGGCCGCAGTTGCCACGCGACGCCGACCGCCATCGCCAGCGACGCAGCTGCACCGAACGCCACCGGCCAGCGACGGCGTCGGCGCGGGGCCGTGCGTGCGGGCGCCGTGGAGGCGAGGGCATGCGCAGGTCCGGTCGCGTCCTGCGCGGCGTGGCGCGCGGCGGCCAGGATCGCCGCATCGACCGCCGGGGACGGCACGGCCTGGCCCGAGGCCAGCCGGTCGGCTAGCCACTGTTCCTCGGGCGTCAGCGGTTCGCGGTCGGGGCTGTTCATGGGGTCAAGGTCGCGCGCAGTTTGTCCATCGCGTATCGCAGCCGCGATTTCACCGTCTCGCGGCCGACGCCGGTGATCCGGCCGATCTCTTCGAGCGTGAGCTCGTGTTCGAGTCGCAGCAGCACGACCTCGCGCTGTTCGTCTGGCAGCGCATCGAGTGCGAGCTGCAGGCCGCGCCGCTGCTCGAACTGCGACAACTGCCGCTCCGGATCGTCCGGGTCGACGATGCGCGCCGTCCGCAGCTCGGCGTCTTCGGGCGGCGGCGGGCGATGCTGCGCGGCGCGCCAGTGGTCGGTCAGGCGATTGTGGGCGATGCGGTAGAGCCAGGTGGCGAACAGCGCATCGGGTCGCCAGCCTTCGCGCGCCGCAATGACCCGCTGCCAGACATCCTGGAAGATTTCTTCGGCCAGCGCGGGGTTGCGCACCTGGCGCACCAGGAAGCGGTAGAGCTTGTCGCGATGGCGCTGATACAGCGTTTCGAACGCGGCGACGTCGCCCGCGGTCCATGCCAGCATCAGGGCGTCGTCGCCGGGGGGCTCCTGCTGGCTGGCGACATCGTGCATGCATCGCAGAGTACGTGGCGCGGCGCCGGGCGTGAAGCCCGTAGGCGCCGTGCGGCAGGGGCGGGCAAGGGTGGCCATGCCCTGGACAACGCGCGGACGCGGCCAATGGGGTTGCGGCTGCGGCTGCGGCAATGGTCGCGCTTTTGGGTATGCTGCCGCAGGATCTGAATCGTCGAGCACCGTGCCTGTCTGCCATCGCATGAACGCGGCCGTTGCCGCCGACGACGCCGAAGCGCCGCTCCGCGCCGTCATCGCGACGGCGCCTGCGGGTGCGGCGGTGGCCGTGACCTGGGCATCGCACGCGTCCGGCAGCGGTGTGCTGACCTCCGGCCATGCGCCGGGCGACCTGGCTGCACTGGCGGATGCGACCCTGCACGCGGGCACCGAGGGCGATACGACGGCGCCGGCCGGCCTGCGACGTTACGCTCGTGCAATGGTGCAGGACGACGGCCGACTCGCGATCGCGATTCAGGTCGCCGCGGGCGATGACGCTGCCGCCGCGGCCTGGTTGCCCGCGGCCCTGCACGGCGTGGCCGGTGCGCTGGCGTTGGCGCGCGCCGAGCGCCGGCTCGAGTCGATGCGCCGGGCCGAACGGCTGCAGCAGGCGCTTTATGAAATCGCCGAGCTGGCCAGTTCCACACTGGACATGGATGAGGTGCTGGCGCGCATCCATGCCGTCGTCGGCCGGCTGACCACGGCCGAGAACTTCTACATCGTGCTCTACGACGATCTGCGCGAGACGTTGCGCTTCCTGTACTTCGTCGACGAACGCGATCCCTGGCAGGCCGATCCGCAGCAGGAACTGTCCATCGCGCAGATGCCCGACAGTCTGACCACTGTGCTGCTGCGCGAGGGGCAGCCGATGCTGGGCCCGTCGGCCGCATTGCGCGCCCAGTACGGCCTCCCCGACAGCGACACGCTGCACGGCCCCGACAGCGCCGATTGGCTCGGCGTACCGCTGCGCCGCGACGGGCGCATCTGCGGGGCGCTCGTGGTGCAGAGTTACGACCAGCCTGACCGCTACCGCGATGAGGACCGGGCGCTGCTGGAGTTCGTCGCCCAGCACATTCTGACTGCGCTCGACCGCAAGCGTGCCCAGGCCGAGCTCGAGCGGCGGGTCGCCTCGCGCACGCAGGAACTGCAGACCGCCAACCGCGGACTGCAGGCCCAGATTGTCGAGCGCGAGCGCGCTGGCACCTTGCAGCGTGCGCTGTATCGGATCAGCGAACTGTCGGCAGCCCCCGGCAGCCTGGAGCGTTTCTACGCGGACCTGCATGCGATCGTCGGCGAACTGCTGTACGCGCGCAATTTCTACATCGCCATGCTCAGCCCCGACGGCACCCGGCTGGAATTTCCGTACTCGATCGACGAGCGCGATGCGGTTCGCCGGGCGCGGCCGCGCGGCGACGGCTTGACCGAGTATGTGATCGCAACCGGCGCGCCGTTGCTGGCCATGCACGAGGACATCCGGCGGCTGGAAGCGGCCGGGGCGCTGCGCAGTCACGGCAGCCACGCGCAATGCTGGCTGGGCGTGCCGCTCGGTCGCGACGGCCGGCCGGTCGGAGTGATCGCAGTGCAGAGCTACGACCCGCAGATCGCGTTCTCGCCCAATGACCAGGCGCTGCTGACCTTCGTCGCCCATCACATCGACAGCGCGATGGACCGCAAGCGCGCGCAGGAACAGCTCAAGGCCGCGCACACGGAACTGGAGTTTCGCGTCGAGGCGCGCACCCGCGAACTGGAACGCGCCAACCGCGAGTTGCGCGCGCAGATCGGCGAGCGCATCCGCGCCCAGCAACGCCTGGTCCATCAGGCGCGCCACGATCCGTTGACCGGCTTACCCAACCGCGTGCAACTGCTCGAACGCCTGGATGCCGCGCTGTCGCCGCTGCGCGAGGGCGGGCGGGCCGCGTTCGCGGTGCTGTTCCTCGACCTGGACCGCTTCAAGCTGGTCAACGACAGCGTCGGCCATGCGGCCGGCGACGCCATGCTGGTCGAGATCGCCCAGCGCATCACCGCCTGGCTGGGCCCCGACGACATCGCCGCACGGCTGGGCGGCGACGAGTTCGCGATCCTGCTCGGCGGCGTCGACGATCCGGGAATCGCCGATCGCCGGGCGAGTGCGCTGCTGGCGGCGCTGGCCAAACCGGTCTGGGTCGCTGGGCGCGAACTGTTCCCGTCGGCGAGCATCGGCATCGCGATGTCCCATCCCGAGTACGTGGACGGCGATGGCGTGCTGCGCGACGCGGACGCGGCGATGTACCGGGCCAAGGCCTGCGGCCGCGATCGCAGCGAGCGCTTCGACGAGGCAATGCGGGCCGAGGCCATGCGCCTGCTGGATCTGGAGGCCGACCTGCGCCGGGCGATTCTGCAGGACGCGTTCGAGCCGCACTTCCAGCCGATCGTGCGCCTGGCCGATGGCGCGGTTGTCGGCCACGAGGCCTTGCTGCGCTGGCGGCACGAGGTGCACGGGCTGCTGTCGCCGGCCGAGTTCATCGGCGTCGGTGAGGACAGCGGGCTGATCGAGCAGGTCGACTGGTTGATGTACCGCCAGGTCTTCCGGCACATGGCGGCCGATGGCGGTACCGGCTACGTCTCGATCAATGTCTCGCCGCGACACTTCCGCTCCGAGGACTTCGTCGAGCGGCTGCTGCGGCTGATCGACGAGGCCGGCGCCGACCCGCGCCGGCTGCGGATCGAGATCACCGAGGTCGCGCTGCTCGACGATGCGCCGCGTGCGCTGCGCATGCTCAACGTGCTGCGCAGTCATGGCGTGCTGGCGCTGCTCGACGACTTCGGAACCGGCTTCTCGGCGTTGTCGTATCTGCACCGCTTTCCGATCCAGGCGCTGAAGATCGACCAGAGCTTCGTGCTCGGGCTGGGGGGAGAGATGCACGCCGAAAGCCTGGCGCTGGTGCGCGCGATCCTGGCACTGGCGGCGACGCTGGGCATCGACACCATCGCCGAAGGCATCGAGACCGCGCAGCAACGCGATCTGCTCGCAGGGCTGGGTTGCCAGTACGGCCAAGGCTTCCTGTACGGGCGTCCGGCCGCCGAACGCGCAACCGGCATCGGTTGAGCCGGGCCGGCGACGCGCTCAGCGCGTGCGCTGCAGCCAGTCCAGCGCGCCCTGCGCGGCGCGCCGGCCGCTGGCAAAGCATGCGGTCAGCAGATAGCCGCCGGTCGGCGCTTCCCAGTCGATCATCTCGCCGGCAACGAACGTGCCCGGCAACGCGCGCAGCATCAGCGCCTCGTCGAGCGCCTCGAAATGGACGCCACCCGCGCTGGAGATGGCCTCGGCCAGCGGGCGCGGGGCGCGCAGGATCAGCGGCAGCCGCTTGATCACCGCGGCCACGCGCGCGGCATCGCCCAGCGCATCGCGATCGAGCCGTTCGAACAGCAGCGCGGTCTTGGCGGCATCCAGGCCGGTCGCCCGGCGCAGGTGCTCGCCGATGCTGCGGCGCCCGCGCGGGCGTTCGAGATCGCGCTGCAGACGCGCGGCATCGCGTCCCGGCGCGAGGTCGATCTCGAGCCGGGCGTGGCCGTCGCGCACGATCGTGTCGCGCAGCGCACTCGAGATCGCGTAGATGGCGCTGCCTTCGATGCCAGTCGTCGTGAGCACGCACTCGCCCTGCAACGCCTGCGGCGTGCCGTCGGCCGCGCGCCAGTGCAGGATCACCGGCTTGAGCGGTGCACCGGCATGGCGCTGCGCCAGGTGGGCGCTCCAGCCGATATCGAATCCGCAATTGGCCGGCACCAGCGGCGCGACTTCGATGCCGCGTGCCGCGAGCAGGCTCTGCCATGCGCCGTCGGAGCCCAGCTCGGGCCAACTGCCGCCGCCCATCGCCAGCAGCACCGCGTCGGCCGCATGCGTCTGCGGCCCCTGTGGTGTCGCGAAGTTCAGCCGATCGTCGGCATCCCAGCCGGTCCAGCGATGCTGGACATGGAAGCGCACGCCGTCCTCGCGCAGTTGCCGCACCCAGCCGCGCAACAACGGCGCGGCCTTGAGATCCTCCGGGAACACCCGCCCAGAACTGCCGACGAAGGTCGCCACCCCGCGCGCCTTCGCCCAGTCGCGCAGCGCCTGCGCATCGAAGGTGTCGAGCCAGCGCCCGACCGCGTCCGCGCGCGCGCCGTAGCGGGCGTCGAACGCCGGCCTGGGCTCGGCGTGGGTCAAGTTCAACCCGCCCTTGCCGGCGATCAGGAACTTGCGCCCGACCGAGCCCTTGGCATCGAACAGGTCGACCTCCACGCCTGCGGCGCGGGCGACCTCAGCTGCGAACAATCCCGCAGGACCGCCGCCGACGATCGCCAGGCGGGAGGGAGCAGGGGAGCGGGGCGCATCGGACATCGCGCCATTATGCCGGCCGCCGGCACTCATCCCCCAACCACAGGCGCACTGCTAGGCTCCTGGGCAGACGTTGCGAACAGCAGGACTCGGCCATGGCGACCGGATGGGCAAGCGACGGTGCGGTGCAGGATCAGATCGATGCGACCGTCAAGGACGCGATCGAGCGCGCGCGCAGCCAGCTGCGCCGCGGCCCCGGCCTGCGTCATTGCGAGGAATGCGATGCGCCGATCCCCGAAGCGCGTCGCATCGCCGTGCCCGGTGTGCGGCTGTGCGTCGAGTGCCAGGCGCAGCATGACGAGGACCGTGCATCGGCCGGCTACAACCGCCGCGGCAGCAAGGACAGCCAGTTGCGCTGATGCGCGTGCCTCGCGCCGTGCTTGCGGCGAGCCGCCCACGATCGCTACCGTGGGCGGCCTTCATGTCAGGAACGCCCCATGATCCAGCGCATCGACGCCGGCCCGCGCATGTCCGAGGCCAGCATCCACAACGGCATCGTCTACTGTGCGGGGCAGGTGCCCGAGACCGCCGGCGCCGATATCGGCGTCCAGACCCGCGAGGTATTGGCCGCGATCGACACGCTGCTGGCGCAGGCCGGCAGCGACAAGACCCGCATCCTGCAAGCGCAGATCTACCTGGCCGACATCGCGGATTTTGCCGGCATGAACGCCGAATGGGACCGCTGGGTGGTCGCCGGCCAAGCGCCGTCGCGCGCGACCGTCGAGGCACGGCTGGCCGACCCGGGCTGGCGGATCGAGATCGTCGTTTCGGCCGTCGTCGGCTGACATCCGGCACCCCGGGAGCAAAGCGGGGTCGGAAACACCGGGGTCAGAATGCAATTTCAGCTCGCGAAATTGCACTCTGACCCCGGTTTTTGCGGTTTGCGTCCGATGCGCCGGGTCACACGTCGAGCGGATCGCCCCGCTTGGCGCCCACGCCCTTGGGCTCGGGCAGGGCGCCGCCGCGCCAGCGTCGCAGCGCCCGTTGGAAGAACAGACTGTTGGGCACCTGCAGCACGGTGCCCGCGCCGTCACCGTCGTCGGTCTCGCGCAAGGTCGTGTAGACCAGATTGATGTCCACGACCTGGCCGCGCAGGCCCGGTTTCTCGCCGTTCTCCAGCAGCTCGACATGGTCGTAGAGCCGGAACGGCCGCGTGGTCAGGATCAGCATCGTGCAGAAGATGTTCGACAGCACGCTCCAGGCCGCGAAGAACGCCACCGCGCCCACTGCCGCAAAGCCCGTGAATGCGGTCCACAGCACCGTGCCCGACACGCCCATGCGCTCGAGCGCCAGCAGCAGCGCGGCCGCGTAGATCAGGAAGGTCATGACCCGGCGTGCGCCGACCACCGCTTCGGGTGGCAACGTGTAGCGGCGTCCCACGCGGTCGAGCAGGCGCCGCCCGAGCAGGCGCAACAGCCAGGCCGCGAGCAGGATCAGCAGGATCTGGCCGCCCGGCACGACGATGTCGAGCCACTCATGCAGCCAGGGAGGAAGACGATCGGTCAAGCGCACACCCACTTCGCACAAGGCGCCCGCGGCGCCGTCGTGGGAATTCTACGCGCGGCACCGCTGGGCCGCGGCGCGCACGCAGCGCGGCGTGTTGCCATGGTTGCCGATCGTGAACTCGACATGCCGAACGCGACGGACATCGACGGGCTGCCACGCGTACGAAATGCTCATGCGTCGGACACGAAAAAGCCGGCACTGGGCCGGCTTGTCCGATACTGCTGGTGGGCGGTGCAGGGTTCGAACCTGCGACCCTTGCCGTGTGAAGGCAATGCTCTACCGCTGAGCTAACCGCCCGAAACGCTGTCGCCAGGACTGGGGAACGTTGCCGTTCCGCTGTCTGTTCGCCGGGGCCGCAAGGCTGCCGGTGCGATCGGGACGCGCATTCTACGGTCGAATCGACGCGCCGACAAGCCACGCGTGCAGGCGTGTCGCCAGCGCCGTCCCTGCGCTCAGAACCGCTCCGACAGCACGCGGCGGATCTCGGCCTCGATCGGGCCGCGCATCGCCGAGAGCAGGAAGCCCAGCTTGGCGGTCACGTGCAGGCTGTCGGGCAGCAAGGCGATCGCGCCGTCGACGCCGGAGCGGTTGAAGTTGAGCGTGTCGCCGTTCCACGCGTACTTCATGTCGAAACGCTCGGCCAGCAGGCGCGCGACGTCTTCGACTGCGCTGCGTGCCTCGGCTTGCGGCAGGGAGTGGGGGTGGGTGATGTCGATACCGGACATGTCGGTCGCTTTGTCTGGATTGGGCGCTCATTCTGGGGCGCCGCGGCGCATCGACCAAGTGACGGATGCGGCGCGCGGCGTGGCTCGTGCTAGATTTCCGCCGCATGACTGCGCTCAAGCTGCGTTTTCCCGGTTCCTCGACCGATGATCTGCCCCTCGATGCGGGCGAGCTCGGGATCGGCCTGCGCGCCGACGGCGCCGGGCTCGGCCCGGTGTCGACCGAGGCGGCCTGCGTGCGGGTGTGCGTCGACCGCCGCGGCGTCTGGCTGACGGTGGGCGAGGACGCGGGCGGCGTCCACGTCAACGGGCGGCGGATTCAGCGTGTGGCGATGCTGCGCACCGGCGATGCGATCTTCGTTGCCGGGCACGAGTTGCGTCTGCTTCCCGAGCAGCCGCCCGCGCCGCCGTCCGCAGAAGACGTGCCGCAGGGCGATGCGGCCGATCCCGATCCGCGCATGGTGCTGCGCGGGCTGGGTGGTCGCTACCACGGGCGCTGCTTCACGCTCGACCGCGCACGCCTGATCGGTCGCCAGTCCGATGCCGACATCCGCATCGACGATCCCGGCTTCGCCGATCGCCATGCGCGCCTGGAGCGGGTAGGCGATCGGGTGCGGCTGATCGACCTGGGCTCGGCGGAAGGCAGCGTGGTCAATGGCCAGACGGTGCGCGACGCGCTGCTGCAGCCTGGCGACCAGATCGTGTTCGACGCCCACCATCGCTTCGTCGTCGAAGCGCCGGCCCGCGGCGGCATGATCACCTTCGGCCACGGCCCGGCGGACGAATTCGACGATGGGCCCGATCCGTTCGATGTTCCGGCGACCGGGCGCTTGCGGTTGCCCTGGCTGTTGCTTGCGGCGGTGCTGCTGGCCGCGGCGCTGGGTGCACTGTTCCTGTTCGGCGCGAGCTGAGCGGGTACGCGGTCTTCGAAGGAGCGATCGATATGCTCGCCTTCAGCATCTGGCACCTGCTCATCCTGCTGTTCCTGGTCGCGATCTTCGCTGCCGTGGTCGGGATCGTCGTCTGGGCGATCGTGCGCAGCCAGCGCAAGCCGCCACCCCGCCTTGATGAGGGCCTGGTGGCGCAGGTGGCCGCGCTCGACCGCCTGCATCGCGAAGGCGCGATCGATGCGGACGAGCATGCGCGCCGCCGTGCCGCCCTGCTGTCTGGCCGCTGACGCTTTCGGCTGCGGATGACCGTCAGCGCGCCGCGGCGCGTCGCCGCGCCAGCGCCTTCCACACCCGCCAGCCCAGCAGCAACGCCAGCAGCCCGGCGTAGAGCGCGGGCTCGCGCCAGTCGGATTTCACGATCCACCAGAAGTGCAGCACTGCCAGCGCGGCGATCGCGTAGACCAAGCGGTGCAGGCGGCCCCAATTGCGGCCCAGCCGGCGCATCCAGCCAAGCGTCGAGGTCACCGCCAAGGGCACCAGCAGCAGCCAGGCCAGAAAGCCCACGGTGATGTAGGGCCGGCGCGCGATTTCGGTGGCCACCTGCGACAGGTCGCCCACCAGGTCCAGCGCCAGCCAGGCAGCGAAATGCAGGCTGGCGTAGGCGAAGGCGTACAGCCCGAGCATCCGCCGAAAGCGCAGCGGCGCGGTCCATCCGCTGAGCTGACGCAATGGCGTGATCGCCAGCGTGATCAGCAACAGGCGCAGTGCGCCGATGCCCAGTTCGTGTTCGATCGCCACCACCGGTTCGGCGCCGAGCGCGTCGATGTTGCCGCCGCCGAGCACGCCCCACACACGCCAGCCGAGCCAGGCCAGCGGTGCGAGCGCCAAGGCGTGCACCAACGCCTTGCCGGCGACGATGCCGGTCGGTGTCGCACGGCGCTGGCGCGCGCGCGCTGGGCTCAATACCACTTGCGCAGATCCATGCCGGCGTAGAGCGAGGCGACCTGGTCCGCATAGCCGTTGAATGGACGGGTGTCGATGCGGTTGGCAAGCAATCGGTTGGTGCCGGCGATCCGGCGCTCGGTCTTCTGGCTCCAACGCGGGTGGTCGACCGCCGGATTGACGTTGCTGAAGAAGCCGTATTCCGACGGCTGCAGGTCGTTCCACGCTGTACTGGGCATGCGTTCGACGAAGCGGATCTGCACGATCGACTTGATGCTCTTGAAGCCGTACTTCCATGGCACGACCAGTCGCAGCGGCGCGCCGTTCTGTTGCGGCAGCGCCTTGCCGTACAGGCCGGTTGCCAGGAACGCGAGCGGGTGCATGGCCTCATCGATGCGCAGGCCCTCGCGATACGGCCAGCGGATCGAGCGGAAGCGCAGGCCCGGCATTTGCTCGCGGTCGGCCAGCGTGGTGAACGCCACGTACTTGGCCTTGGCGGTGGGCTCGAACCGGCGCAGCACCGCGGCCAGCGGCACGCCGGTCCACGGGATCACCATCGACCAGCCTTCCACGCAGCGCAGGCGATAGATGCGCTCTTCGCTGGCGATGCCGCGCAGCAGGTCTTCGAGCGCGATGCGTCCGGGCTTGGCGCATTCGCCGGCCAACTCGACGCTCCAGGGCGTCGTGCGCAGGGTCTTGGCCGCGCGCGACGGGTCGGCCTTGCCGGTGCCGAACTCGTAGAAGTTGTTGTACGAGGTGATGTCCTCGTAGCGGGTCAGCGGCTCGTCGGTGCGAAAGCCGCTGCGCGCCTGTGCCGGGGTGACCGGGGCGGTGCTGGGCGGCGGCGGTTCGGCCTCCGCGCAGCCGGCCAAACCCAGCGCCGGGGTCGCGGCCAGCAGCGCGAGCAGGCGACGGCGGTCGCGATAGACCGCCTCGTCGGTGATTTCGGATTCGGGAATCCGCAAGGCGTCGCGCAATGACATCGCTGGCTCCTGGCGCGTGCGCGCCGCAAATGGGGCAACGCGGAATACGTTGCCATCGCAACCATTGGCCGCGCGTCAAGGCTGCTGCACTGCGGCATACTTGCCGGCCTGCGAACGAGCGGAGTCGAGCGATGGCGCGAGCCTACAACTTTGCCCCTGGACCTGCGGCATTGCCTGAAAGCGTGCTGAAACAGGCCCAGGCCGACATGCTGGAATGGGGCGATGCCGGCGCCTCGATTGTCGAGATGAGCCACCGCGGGCCGGAGTTCATGGCCGTGGCCACGCGCGCCGAGGCCGATCTGCGGACGCTGCTCGCGGTGCCCGACGATTACGCGGTGCTGTTCCTGCAGGGCGGGGCGACCACCCAGCAGGCGCTGATCGCGCTGAACTTCGCGGCGCCCGGCGACACCGTCGACTATGTCGTCAGTGGCCATTGGGGACGCACGGCGCTGCGTCAGCTCACCCCGGCGGTCGCGGTCAATGTCGCCGCCAGCGGCGAGGCCGATGGCTTCCGCACGATCCCGGCGCGCGAGACCTGGCGCCTGACGCCGGGCGCCGCCTACGTGCACATCACCGCCAACGAGACCATCCACGGCGTCGAGTATCGGCCGGCCTGGGGGGCGCCCGCGCCCGACACCGGCGATGTCCCGTTGTTCGCCGATTTCAGCTCGAGCATCGCGTCCGAGCCGATCGACATCAGCCGCTACGGCCTGATCTATGCCGGCGCCCAGAAGAACCTCGGGCCGGTCGGCCTGTCGGTCGTCATCGTGCGCCGCGACCTGCTCGAGCGCGCCGGCCAGCCGCGCGCCGACATCTTCAATTACGCCTCGCATCTGGCCAACGACTCGATGCTCAACACCCCGCCGACCTGGAACTGGTACCTGGCCGGCCTGGTGTTCCGCTGGATGCTCGACCAGGGCGGCACCGCCGAGTTCGACCGCCGCAGCGACGAGAAGGCCGGGCTGCTGTATGCCGCCATCGACGGCTCGGGCGGCTTCTACCGCAACGATGTCGCGCGCGAGGTGCGCTCGCGCATGAACGTGCCGTTCTTCCTCACTGACCCCGCGCTCGACGCCGACTTCCTGGCCGGCGCGCGCGAGGCCGGGCTGATCGGGCTCAAGGGCCACCGGGTGCTCGGCGGCATGCGCGCGTCGATTTACAACGCGATGCCGGTCGAGGGCGTCCGCGCGCTCGTCGCCTACATGCAGGATTTCCAGCAGCGGCGGGGATGAGCGGCCCGCCACCCCGATGTCGTCCGGCATCGATAGTGACCGCGAAGCCGGCGATGGAGGGCCGGGCAGGGGCCCGAGCGTCCGACATTGCGGCGTCACGGACGGCGTCGGTATGTCGGCGCCAGCGTTGTGCGACCGTATCCCAGCATCGATTCTGAGAGACCATTGATGGCCGCCAAGCCGAAGAAAAAAGCCGCCGACAAAGCCGCACCGCCGCCCGACCTGGCCGCGGTGCGCGCACAGATCGACGGCATCGACCACCAGATCCAGACCCTGATCGCCGAACGCGCGCAGTTCGCGCGCCAGGTCGGCAAGGCCAAGGGCAAGCTCGCCGCCGCTGTCGACTACTACCGACCCGAGCGCGAAGCCCAGGTGCTGCGCCGCGTGGTCGACCGCAACGATGGCCCGTTGTCGGACACCGAACTGGTGCGCCTGTTCCGCGAGATCATGTCGGCGTGCCTGGCCCAGCAGGAGCCGCTGAAGATCGGCTACCTGGGCCCGGAAGGCACGTTCTCCCAGCAGGCGGTGCACAAGCAGTTCGGCCACTCGGCGATGGGTCTGCCGCTGGCGAGCATCGAAGAGGTGTTCGACGAAGTCGCCGCCGGCCATGCCGATTTCGGTGTGGTGCCGGTCGAAAACTCCGGGCAGGGCACGATCCAGTCCACGCTCGACCTGTTCCTGACCTCGCCGCTGCGCATCTGCGGCGAGGTCGAGCTGCGCGTGCACCAGTATCTGCTCTCGCGCACGGGCCGGCTCGACGAGATCGAGCGGGTGTATTCGCATGGATTGTCGCTGGCGCAGTGCAAGGGCTGGCTGCGCCAGAACCTGCCGCAGGCCGAGAAGCACGCGGTGGTCAGCAACGCCGAGGGCGTGCGCCGGGCGCGGAAATCCGACGATGCCGCGGCGATTGCCGGCGAGAACGCTGCGCACGTCTACGGCATGAAAGTCATCGCGGGGCCGATCGAGGACCGCAGCGACAACACCACGCGCTTTCTGGTCATCGGCCGCGGCGCCTTTCCGCCGTCGGGCAATGACCGTACCTCGCTGATGGTGTTCATCCGCGACCAGCCCGGCGCGCTCTACCGCATCCTCGAGCCGCTGGCGCGGCGCGGCATCAGCATGAACCGGATCGAATCCAGGCCCGCGCACGGCGCGCTGTGGCAGTACGCCTTCTTCATCGACGTCGCCGGCCATGTCGACGAGTCCCCACTCAAGGACGCACTGGGCGAGATCGACGCCTTCGCCGGCGATGTCCGAGTGCTGGGCTCCTACCCGGTGGCTGTGCCATGAGCGCCGCCCGCTGGATCGCCACCGCCGGCGCGCCGCTGCGCGGCGAACTCGATGTGCCGGGCGACAAGTCGGTCTCGCACCGGGCGATCATGCTCGCCTCGCTGGCCGACGGCACCTCGCGCATTACGGGCTTTCTCGAAGGTGAAGATGCCCGTGCCACCGAGGCGATCTTCCGCCGTCTGGGCGTGTCCATCGAGACACCTGCAACCGGCGAGCGCGTCGTCCACGGCGTCGGCATCGATGGTCTGCGTGCCACCGACGGTCCGCTCGACTGTGGCAATGCCGGCACCGGCATGCGCCTGCTGGCCGGCTTGCTCGCCGGCCAGACCTTCGACAGCGAGCTGGTCGGCGATGCGTCGCTGTCCAAGCGGCCGATGCGGCGCGTCACCGAGCCCTTGGCGCGCATGGGCGCGCGCATCGACACCGGTGAAGGCGGGGTGCCGCCGCTGCGCGTGCAGGGCGGCCAGCGCCTGGCCGGCATCGAGTACGAGAACGCGCTGGCCAGCGCCCAGGTCAAGTCGGCGCTGCTGCTTGCCGGCCTGTATGCCGACGGTGAGACGGTGATCCACGAGCCGCGGCCCACCCGCGACTACACCGAGCGCATGCTCGCCGCGTTCGGTTGGCCGATCGACTTCTCGCCGGGGCTCGCACGGCTGTCCGGCGGCCATCGCCTGCGCGCGACCGACGTGCACGTGCCGGCTGACTTCTCGTCGGCGGCGTTCTTCCTGGTGGCGGCGTCGATCGTGCCCGGCTCCGATCTGCTGCTGCGCCGGGTCGGCATGAACCCGCGCCGCACCGGCCTGCTGCATGTACTGCGACTGATGGGCGCGGACATCGAGGCATCGAATGCCGGCGAGCAGGGCGGCGAGCCGGTGGCCGACCTGCGCGTGCGTCACGCATCGCTGCGCGGTATCGATGTGCCGGAAGTTCACGTGCCGGACATGATCGACGAATTCCCGGCGCTGTTCGTCGCCGCTGCCTGCGCCGACGGGCCGACCCGGGTGACGGGTGCGGCCGAGCTGCGGGTCAAGGAGTCGGACCGCATCGCAGTGATGGCCACCGGGCTGCGCAGGCTCGGTATCGCGATCGACGAAGCGCCCGACGGCGCAACGATTCCTGGCAGCGCCGGGGCCGGGGTGGTGTTCGGCAGTGGTGAGGTCGAGAGTCACGGCGACCATCGCATCGCGATGGCGTTTGCGGTGGCCGCCCAGCGCGCAGCTGGCGACGTCGCGATTTGCGATACCGCCAACGTCGCGACATCGTTCCCCGGGTTCGTGCGGCTGGCGCGCGGGGCCGGGTTCGGCCTGCAGGGCGACTGAGAGGGCTCGGCGGCGTTCTGCCGGCGTGCAAGGTCACGCCTGCTGTTTCAGACTCGCGGCAGCGCCGTCACCCCCCGCCGAGTTGGCAATGCTGATGTTGAAGCCTGCTCCCCGTGACGGGGAGCAGGCCGATGACGTCGACGTCGCGACGCACTCAGTTGCGCGCGGTGGTGCCCGGCTGGTCTTCGAGGGTGAAGTCGACCGGGACCCGGACTGAACTCGCCTCAGGCTTGCCGTTGCGGATCGCCGGTTCGAAGGTCCAGTTCCGCGCCGCTTCCATCGCGGCGCGATCGAGATCGCGCGAGCGGCTGCGCTGCTCGACGCTGATATCGGTCGGCTTGCCGGCGGCGTCTACTTGGACGAGCAATGTGACCGAGCCCTCTTCGCGATTGCGCAGGGCCGCGGCCGGATAGTCAGGACGCGGCTGGTCCACCACGCGGGCAGGACGATCCGCAGGCGCGGTGGTCGCAGACAGGCGTGAGGTCCGGTCGGGCGTCCGCGTCGGCTCGCGTTCGGCCGGCGGGGTGACGCCATCACCGATCGTCGGTGGCGGCGGCAGCGGCTCGCTCTGCGGCATATCGCGCTTGCTCAGGAAGTACCAGCCCAGCGCCACCAGCGCCACCAGCAGCAGGATCCAGATCAGCGGGCTGGAGCCCTTGCGGGGCGGCTCCGGAGGTGGGGCGGCCGGAGGGGGCACATCGTCAGGACGCCGCATCGGATCGCTCATCGTCGTAGCTCCACGCCGGAAGATGCGCCGAGCCTCCCACCGCCGATGTGGAGAGCTTGTCAGCGACGGGCGGGGCTCAGGACTCGTCTGCGGGGGAGAATGCGATCGGCACGCGCACCTCGCCGGGGACCGGCTGACCGGCGCGCATCGCCGGTTCGAAGCGCCAGCGGCGGACCGCGCTGACGGCGGCGCGGTCCAGGCGCGCGTGTCCGCTGCTGGCGATCACATCGATGCCCGCCACGCGGCCATCGGCCCCGACCTGTACCCGCAACATCACATCGCCGGTCTCACCCCGCCGCAGCGATGCACGGGGGTAACGCGGCTGTGGCGCGGACAGTGGCCGGGGCGTGCTGTCGGCAGCCTGCGTGGTTGCCTCCGGCGGCGGCGCTGCCGGGGCTGGTGCCGGCCCGCTCGCGACCGGCGGCGAGATCGTGGCAGGCGGCCCCTGGGGCGCGCTTTCAGAGGGGCCAAAGCGTCCGCTGGCCCCGTCCACACTGGCCGGCAGCGGGGCCGGCAACGGCGTGGCGGTTCGATCGGGTGCGTCCGGCGGACCGCCGATCGCGATGTCGCCGGCCGAGGTGCGCGTGTCGCGCTGCTGCCACCACAGCCCCGCGAACAGCAGGCCGCCCAGCGCGCAGGCCGCCGCGATCATCAGCCACGCGCGCCGGGTCGGCAGCCATTGCCGAACCGCGTGGCGGGGGCGCGAGGCGGGCGAGGGTGCGGACACGGCGGGCTCCAGCGGACAGGGCGCCCGATTCTGTCACACGTCCGCCGCGCGGCCGCCGCTTCGGCGCATCGCCGATCCGGGCGATAATGCCGCTCCCGCTTTCGATGACGACGCCCCGATGCTCGATCCCAGCCTGCTGCGCCAACACCTCGCCGACACCGCCGCGCGCCTGCGCGACAGCCGCGGGTACGACCTGCCGGTGTCGCGCATCGAGTCGCTGGAGGCCGAGCGCAAGCAGATCCAGGTCCGCACCCAGGAACTGCAGAATCTGCGCAACACGCGCAGCAAGGCGATCGGCCAGGCCAAGGCGCGCGGCGAGGATGTCGCCCCGCTGCTGGCCGAGGTCGCCGGCTTCGGCGACGAACTCAAGGCCAGCGAATCCCGCCTGGACGGCATCAAGGCCGAACTCGAGGCGCTGACCTTGAGCGTGCCGAACCTGCCCGACGCCAGCGTGCCGGTGGGACGCGACGAGGCCGACAACGTCGAGCGGGCGCGCTGGGGCACGCCGCGCAGCTTCGACTTCCCGGTCCGCGACCACGTCGAGCTCGGCGCCCGCGACGGCTGGCTCGATGCCGAGGCCGCCGCCAAGCTCAGCGGCGCCCGCTTCACGGTGCTGCGCGGCCCGCTCGCGCGCCTGCATCGCGCGCTCGCCCAGTTCATGCTCGATCTGCATACCGGCGAACACGGCTACGAGGAAACCAGCGTGCCGGTGATCGTCAACGCCGACAGCCTCTACGGCACCGGTCAGCTGCCCAAGTTCGAGGAAGACATGTTCGCCACCGCGCTGGGCGAACAGAAGCGCTACCTGATCTCCACCTCCGAGATCTCGCTGACCAACCTGGTCCGCGACGAGATCGTCGAGGCCGAGCGGTTGCCGCTGCGCATGAGCGCACATTCGCTGTGTTTCCGGTCCGAGGCCGGCAGCCATGGCCGCGACACCCGCGGCATGATCCGCCAGCACCAGTTCGAAAAGGTGGAAATGGTCTCGGTGGTGCGCCCGGCCGACAGCGACGCCGAACTCGAACGCATGACCCGGTGCGCCGAGACCGTGCTCGAGCGCCTCGGGCTGCCGTACCGCCGCATGCTGCTGTGCAGTGGCGACATGGGCTTTGCCGCGCGCCGCACCTACGACCTCGAAGTCTGGCTGCCCTCGCAGCAGACCTACCGCGAGATCTCCTCGTGCTCGAACTGCGGCGACTTCCAGGCCCGCCGCATGCAGGCGCGCTGGCGCAATCCCGAGACCGGCAAGCCCGAACTCGTGCACACCCTCAACGGTTCGGGCCTCGCGGTGGGCCGCACGCTGATCGCGGTCATGGAGAACTTCCAGAACCCCGACGGCACGATCGAAGTCCCCGAGGTGCTGCAGCCGTACATGGGCGGCGCCACCCGCCTGGGCTGAAGGCCGGCGGCGGGGCGCCGACGGCGCATGGCCGCGATGAACCGCCGGGAAGCCGCCCGGTGGAATTCGTTGTGGAAATAGGATGGAAGTGGTCCAATATCGCCTATTGTCCTGATAGCAAGGCGGCTCCCCATGCAGGATCTCAACGATCTCTATTACTTCGCCATGGTGGTCGAGCATGGCGGCTTCGCCGCAGCCGAGCGAGCGCTCGGGATCCCGAAGTCCCGGCTGAGCCGGCGCATCAGCCAGTTGGAAACCGAACTGGGCGTGCGCCTGCTGCAGCGCTCGACCCGCCGCTTTGCCGTCACTGATGTTGGCCAGAGCGTGTTCCGCCATGCGCAATCGATGCTGGCCGAGGCCACCGCTGCGCGTGAGGTCGTCGACCGGCTCAGCGCCGAGCCGCGCGGCCTGGTACGCGTGAGCGTGCCGGTGAGCATCGCCCAGCAGTCGATTCCCCAGATGCTGCCCGAGTTCCTGGCCCGCTACCCGCAGGTGCGCGTGCAGTTGCACGTCAGCAACCGCCGCGTGGACGTCATCAACGAGGGCTTCGACGTTGCCGTGCGCGTGCGCGCCAAGCTCGATGACGACGGCAGCCTGGTCATGCGCAGCTTCGGCCAGATCCAGGAACTGCTGGTCGCCAGCCCCGGCTATCTCGATCGCATGGGCCGCCCCAAGGACCCGGACGAACTCAGCCAGCACACCACGATGAGCATGGGCGAGGACGAAGTGAAGCAGCGCTGGGACCTGCAGGCCGCCGACGGCACCACCCGTCGCGTCGAGCTCAAGCCCCGCGTCGCCGGCTTCGACTTCCCGATGCTGATGGCGCTGGCCAAGCAGGGCCTGGGCATCACGATGCTGCCCGAGACCCTGTGCGCCGAAGCCGTGCGCAATGGCGAACTCGAGGTCGTACTGCCCGACTGGCACCTGCCGCAGGGCATCGCCCACGCCGTGTTCGCCTCGCGCCGCGGCCTGCTGCCGGCGGTCCGGGTGTTCATCGACTTCCTGGCCGAGAAGCTGCCCCCGCTGATCGAAGCCTCGAGCCTGGATTGCCGCAACTGCGACCGCAAAGCCCGCGATTGCGCCCCGACCCCCGCGCCGCGCATCGCGCAATGCGCACCGCGTGCGACAATGTCCTGAGGCGGGGCTGGCCCGCAGGTCCAGCACTGATCCACCCGCACAGCGCGAAGCGCGGTGTAGTGTGGGAGCGCAGTAACAACGGAGAGATGGCCGAGTGGTTTAAGGCAGCGGTCTTGAAAACCGCCGAAGGGTCAAACCTTCCGTGGGTTCGAATCCCACTCTCTCCGCCAATGCAGCGCATCTATCTGATTTATTAGATAAATTTCGATTTTAGTGTTGGCGAATCAGGACACAAATCGGGTCACAACCCGATGCGTATCCCTCACCACATGTCTCGATCCTCGTCCGGCCGCTGGGCGTTTCGCCAGCGCGTCCCTCTCGACCTCAAGCCGGTTTTCGGCTGCCATCTCCTCAAGCGCTCGTTGCGTACGAACGACCTTCCGCTGGCCCGCGTGCGCGCCCTTCTGCTCGCCGCCAGCTATGCTCGTCTCTTCGGTTTGTTGAGGGATCAACGCGTGGCGAAGCTGTCCAAGGACCGTCGTGGTCAAGTTTTGGTGGACGCGTAGATAAGGGATTTTCAGGCGGTGGCGTTCTCGTAGTCGGCCGGGGATTGATAGCCGAGGGTGGAGTGCAGCCAGTGGGTGTTGTAGAAGCCGACGATGTAGTAGGTAATGTCGGCGATGGCTCCGCTGTAGTTGGCGTAGCGGCGCTGCCAGACCCGCTCCATCTTCAGATTCAGGAAGAAGCGCTCCATCACCGCGCTGTCCCAGCAGTTGCCCTTGCGGCTCATGCTGGCGACCAGCTTGTGCTTGGTCAGCAGGTCGCGGTGGGCTTGGCTGGCGTATTGGCTGCCGCGGTCGGTGTGCACGATCAGGCCTGGCTTGGGCTGGCGCAGGGCGATGGCCATCTGCAAGGCGGTACAGACCAGTTCGGCCGGCGTGTTCGGTGCCATCGCCCAGCCGACCACCTTGCGCGAATACAGGTCCAACACCGCAGCCAGGTACAGCCAGCCACGCTCGCTGCGGATGTAGGTGATGTCGACCACCCAGGCCTGATCGGGGGCCTCCGGGTTGAGGCGTCGGTCCAGGACGTTGTCCGCCACCGGCAGCGCGTGCCGGCTGTCGGTGGTATGGACGAACTTGCGCTTCCAGCGCGCCGTCAGACCCTGTTGCTTCATAAGCCGGCGCACCCGGTAGCGCCGGGCCGGCAGGCCCTGGGCTTTCAAGCTCGCGCTCAACCGACGGCTACCGTAGTGCCACCGCTGGCCAGGAAGGCGGCCTGCAAAGGTGCCGCGAGCGAGTAGGATCTCGGTGCCGCCCGCCGCCGGCGGGCGGCATACAGCTCCGAACGACTCACGCCCAGAAGTCGGCACAGGCGGGCGGTCTCGGCCTTCTCCTGCCACTGATCGATCATCTGCTGGATCACTTCAGTTCCCGGGCGAAGAAGGCCGATGCTTTTTTTAGCAAGCTGTCCTCACGCAGTCGTTGGTTCTCCCGCTCCAATTCACGGATGCGTTGCTGCTCGGGTGTCAGCGGCTTGCCTTGTCCCGGCTGCCGGCCTGCTCGGCTCGTACTAAGTCAGCCAGCGACGCACCGCGCTATCGACCACGTCCAGGTCGCGGCACACTTAGCCCACGCTCAGGCCATGGTCTCGGATCATCTGCACCACCTGCAGCTTGAAGGCGGTGTCGAAATTTCTGCGGGGGCGGGATGTCATGTTGTGTTCGGTCCTCGTTGGCGATGATCATCCCTATCGAGGTGTCCGCCAGAATTAGACCAAGACAAGCCTCATCGATCTGTAGGCGCCCGATGGACAGGCCTTTGAGGTGGAGCAGGCCGAAGGGATGGCTGGCGTAATCTTCTAGTTGCGAAATGAGGAGGGAGGTCATTGCTGGGTTTCCATTGTTTACTATGGAAACAGCAATAAATCAGGCATCGAAATCGTCAATGGGGTTGTTTCAAAAATCTGCCCGGATAGTCGTGACCTAGCATTGGTTGGCGCGGGCACTGGGCTCATTGAACTCGCTGATTTGTTGCCCGCAGTCACGCTTTTAAAATCAAATGGTTGCGGTGATCTCGAATCCCGGTCCTGGATTCATTAGCTTACTGCATTCAGTAAATAAGCTAACTTAGAAGTGCAATCAATCACAGTTTAGTTGTGAATGAAAAATAAATGCAGGATGAGATTTTGTCTGGATGGAAATAAATTGCCCGCTTCAGTTAGCTAGGTGTGTAAAGCCAGCACGTTGTTCACAGGCATCGGAATTCTGGAGATAGGCGGCTTGTAGTCGAGGCTGGCATGCGGACGATGCCAGTTGTAGGTA